>JBOEGF010000004.1:481069-488872 GCA_050633305.1 Nannocystales bacterium | reverse complement strand
TGGACGCAGTCTTCTTGGACGCGGTCTTCTTGGACGCGGTCTTCTTGGCGGCAGGTTTGCGGGACGACGACTTCTTTGCGGTCGCGGTCTTCTTCTTTGAGCGCGTGGGCTTGGCCATGGCGGGGCTCCTTGGGGCGGACGTTGGGTCCGCCGGCAACGGTCCCGGAAGGGTCTCACGCGCGAAAAGCTCCGCTCAAGAAACGATGTGGCCGAAGGGGAGGTCGGCTTTACACGAGCATCGCGGGGCCGCTACAGTCCCCTCGCGGCCGGGACATCGGGTGTTCCTGTCCGCAGAGGAAACCGAACCATGCGGACGTCCAGTTCTTCGCCCACTCACCGCAGCGTTCGACGCCCGCGGTTTGTCCAACTCACAGGCCACCTCGCCGGGGCTGCCATCCTCGCCCTCACCGTGACCGCGTGCGACAGCGGTGGTCCGTCGCTGGAGGACTCGATGAAGCAGATCGACGAGAAGGGCTCGGCCGACGCCAAGCCGGTAAAGGCCAAGCCGCGTCCCACGGGGATGGCCGGTCCCACCGACGCGGAGTTCAAGGCGTGGGATCGGAAGGACCCGGAGGGCGAGAAGCACCTCTACAAGTGGGACAAGGCGCACCTCGAGGACATGCTGCGCTACTGGCACCAACTGGAGTGCTTCCACGAAAACGTCAAGCAGGCGGGAGCGGACGCGTTCGGGGCCGAGCCGGGCAGCGAGAAGGCCGAGCAGTGGTTCCAGTTCAAGCGGGCCTACGTCGCCCATCTGGACGGCTGGCAGAAACGCCTGTTTGCGGAACAGCCCAGGATCCAAGAGAAATCCAAGTTCGTGAGCAACTTCCTCGAGGCCCACGAGCTGGTCATGGCGGGGTACCTGCGCGCGTACAACAACGGCGATGAAACCGAGTTGAAGAAGCAGGACGCCCATTGGGCGATCGTCGTTGCGAAGAACAAAAAGTACGTGAAGAGCCTCGGCGCCAAGTGGCCGGAGCGGGACATGGAAAACCCCAAGGTCGCGAAGGCTCACGCCGACTTCTGCCAAGAAGCCATGACCCCGCCGGATCGAAGCGGGAAGGCTAAGAAACGCAGAAGCGGGGGTGGCAAGCGGAAGGCTCGCAAAGTCGAGTTCTAGGCACCGCGGTGACCGCGGGCGTGGGCGCCCGCGCGCCGCAGTGCTAGATTCTCCGCGAAGTCGAGATGTTCGAACCCGCCAACAAAACCGCCGATCGAGAGGCCGAGCAGCTTCTGTCGAAGCTGAGCACCGACCTCATGTCGCCGTTCTGCCCCGGTCGGACGATCGCGAGCTGTCCATCCTCCCAGGCCCGGAAACTCGAAGAGCGCATCCTGGCGGAGGCCAAGAGCGGGAAAACACGGGACGAGATCGAGCAGTCGCTCGTCGACGACTACGGGTCGGACATCATCGGATACCGGCCGCCACCGTCCCTGATGATCACTACGGTGGTCGGAGGCACGCTCGCTCTGTCGCTGCTCATCGTTTTGGGCCGCCGCTGGGTCCGACGGGCCAAGCCGGAGGGGCTCGCTGTGGGCGGAGCAGGGGCAGCCGGGGGCTCCTCTGCGATGGGCGGGCCAAGTGTGGCCGAGATGGATGCCCTCGAAGACGCCCTCGACGACGAAGAAGGCTTCTGAACTTCTCGCGCCCAGGGCGGCTTTCTACCTTGCGGGGCGGATCGCCGGCGCGGTAGACCAGGGCCGTGCTACGGGTAGTTGTCCACGAGAAGGGCGGACGGACCCAACGGTTCGACTTTGAAGCGGACCAGTTCAACGTTGGCCGTGAGGAGGACAATGATCTTGTCCTCGATCGGGCCAACATCTCGAAGCATCACCTTCGATTCCGGCGTTTCGAGGGGCGCATCGAGGTTCTCGATCTTCAGAGTACGAACGGAACGTACGTCAACGGGCGGCGGGTCCAAGACCCTCGCGGCGTTCGACGTCCTGATCGGGTCTACGTCGGCGACTACATCCTGATGCTCGAGGGCGACGACGAGTCGATCGTGCCCATCGAGCGCAAGGAGATCATGGTGACGGGGCCCGATGGCAAGCCCCAGTCCCGTCAGCTGGAGGTGCCGCCGAGGACGCGCGACGCCAACGCGCCGCTGCCGGCCCCGGTGACGAGAAGTGCAGCCTCGGACGATGACAGCGGCGTGCTCACTTCGGCCCGCCGAGTCCCGCCGCCGGGCGTGGAATCGTCATACCTCGACAAGGTCGCCAACCGAATCCTGCAGACCGTTCTCACGAACGTGCACGCGCTCGACGCCGTGCACTCGCCCGAGATCCTCCCCGAGACGGCGAAGGAGGCGGTCTCGCTCGTCGAGTCGATCATCGCCGACATGGGGCGGGCCGAGGAACTCGAGGAGGGCGTCCAGATCGAGGCCCTCAAGAGCCAGGTCCTGCGCGAGCTGCTGGAACTCGGGCCACTGGGGGAGCTGATGAGCGACCCCGACATCCGGGAGATTCAAGTCGTCGGAAGCGGGCCAATCCGTGTGGTGCGAGATGCGGTCTCGGAAGCTGCCCAGGCGGAGCTGACCAACCGGCGTTTCAGTGGGGACCGTGCTCTGATCCTCACCGCGCAACGGCTCGCGCGGAAGTGGGGCTTTCTCGTGGAGGGCAGCCATGTGCTCGAGGGCAAGGTCGACCACGGGTTCACGATGTACTGCGTGCTGCCGCCCACGCAGCTTCGCTCCCCAGTCATTCACCTTCGCCGAGCGCACTCCGACGCCAACAACCTCGACTCGCTCGTCCAAGAAGGTGTGCTGAACACCAACATGGCGGAGTACCTGCGGGCGGCGATTCGCGGCTGCCGGCGCATCTTGGTGTGCGCGTCCGGAGCGACGGACCTCGATCGCTTCATGGGTGCCATGGTCGGAGAAGTGCCGGACGAGCTGCGTGTCGTCGCCATCTCCGACAGTGGGCAGGTTGGGCGGTCTCGTTCGAGCTGGGCTCAGGTACGCCGGGTCGGAGACCCTGGCGACGCGTTGTCTTTGTCGGACACGCTCGGCGTCATTCTGCGGGGAGGGGTGGACTTGTTGGTCAGCCAACGCACCCGTCACGAAGACGCGGCGGCCGTCATGGACGCGTTCTCCGGAGCGACGCGTGGTGCGATCGTCTCGCTGTGGGGCATCGATTCTGCCCATGGCCTGTGGCGACTCGCGGGCCTCTCGACCGTGGCCTCGGGGGCGATTCAGTCGCTCACCGTCTCGTTGGCGCGATCGGTTGATGTGTTGATTCGTCTGTCCGTGGGCGTGAGTGGGGAGGCGATGCAGGTCGTCGAAGTCATCGAACCGCGGGTTCCGGGCGGAGACGAGATCGTGCACCAGCCGATCTTCACCGCCGAGAAGAACGCCGACGGGGTGACCCGTTTCGTCCCGACTGGGGAAGTCCCGCGTCTGGTCGAGCAACTGGAAACGATCGGGATTACCGTGGATCGTTCGATCTTTTCGGTGACCCCGGATTCCCCAAAGGGCGGCTGATGCCTCCGCAAGCACAACCCCTCGATCCCGCAGAGCGACACGAACTTCTCACGGCCCTCGATCGTCTCGAGGAGCGACTGGAGACCGCCCCCGCTGGCTTGCACGCGATCGGTGGTGCCGCAGAAGCGGCCGCACTCGAGGCGTCCAACCTGCCCGCCGAGGCGGTGCTGCTTTGGGAGAAGTACGACGGGGTCGAGCTGGTGTCCGGTGAGGCGTGTGTGTTCCCGCTGGCTCAACTCGCAGACGCGACAGCGAGGGCTGAGGAGGAAGGCCTCCTGCGGCCCGGTGACATCGTCATCGGTGAGCGGGGCCGGGTGCTGTACGCGCTTCCTGCAGACCCCTGGGCTGAGGGGGCGTCTGTGGTGAGCATCACCGAGGAGAATGAACGCTCGCCAGAAGCGTCGTCGGTCATGCGTCTGCTCCTGGGCCTGCTCGGAGAGGTCGCTGTGCTCTACGACGACCACGGCGAGTTCCATGACGCGCTCATCGACGAGTGGGGAGACCTCGAGCAGGCAACCCACCGAAAGCTACTCCGGCGCAGGCTGGACTTCGATCCGATCGCCCCCGGACCGCGACTGCAACTCGCACGGCTGCTGCTCAAGAGTGGAGAGCAACGCGCGGCGTTCAAGGAGGTGGAGAAGGTGCTTCACTACGCGCCCGAGTTCGCGGCCGCTCACTTCGTCCGGGGGCAGACGCTGCGCGGGCTGGGGAAGCTCGACCAAGCACGGCGAGCGTTCGCACGGGGGGCAGAGCACGCCTACGACCCCGTCAACGCCGCGGACTACGAGGCCTGGGCTGCCCGGGTCGCCGTGGAAGCTCAGGCCGCCAACGGTGAGGAGGGCGAGGCCGGACACGCTCAAGCGCACGCCGCCGCTGTGCTCCGTCGACGGCCCGACTATGCGCAAAACCAGCTTCTCGGAGCGCGGGCGCGGGTCCAGCAAGGGGACAGCGACGCTGCGGCGGAGCTTCTCGCGCTCGGGCTCGCGGTGGCTCCGCGCAACCTCGAACTGCTGCAGCTGCGTCGCGAGCTCGAAGACGTCGAGTACTGACGCGGCGCTGGCCGGTCAGCCCTGCGTCCGCGCGCTTTGCCGCGCCGGGATGCCTCCGAGCGTCGGCACGGGGAGGTTACTCGGACGCGGGAGGCTTGGCCGCGGCGTCAGCCTTGGGGGCGCCGCTGGGCGCGGGCTCGCTCCCCTCGTTCTTCGCGGGGTCGGTCGGCTTCTCGTCCGCGGCAGGGGGGGCCGGCTTCGCATCGTCGTACGGTGAGAGCAGCTCGCTCTGGTTGGGCCCGGTGCCGGATTCGACGGGGGCGGCCTTGGTGGGCACCGCGGTGGGAGAGGGGGTCCCTGGAGCCGGACTCGCCGAGGTCGGGGCGACGTCTTGTGCCGGAGCCTCGGGCGTCGCGGCAGCCGCGGGAGCGGCGAGTTTCGCGGGGCGCCGGAGCAGCGCCGAGCTCACCTGGGCCACGCCATATTCGGGGGCACTCGAACCCTCGAGCCGTAGAATGACCTGTGCGTCGTCGGCGAGTGGAACGGGGAACGCATCCACGATGTGGTTGCGCTCGCCGGATCGCAGGGAGACCCGTTGAACTTCCTTGCGAGCCCCGGATGCGGCTTCGGTGAGGACCGTAAGGACCGGTTGATAGGGGCCCGACGACAGGTCGAGGTCGACGACCCCGGTGTCGAAGTCGACCGTGTGCTCGGGGAACGCGGGGAACACCAGGTCGAGCACCGAGGCGCTTGCTTCGATGCCGGCGGGGATGAGGTGCGCCGCCTGGTCGCGGTAGATACGACGGTCGAGGAACAACCGAACCCGGCCCTCCTCGTCCGTGTCGAACGCGGCCAGACCCCGCCCGGAGGACGATCGAAGGTAGCCGGACGAAGCCGGCCAAGGGGAGAGTTGGGCGCCTTCGAGTTCGGTGGTGTCGAGCCCCGGAGACTCGCCGACGACTGCCACTGCAGCCTCTGTGGCGTCGAGCTTGGTCGAGACCGCGATGGGCAGAGGAAGAGACGATTCGGACCAGAAGTGCGCTTGGGTGAAGCGTGTGAGTCCGGGGTACTCGCCGTGGCCCAACAGATGTTGGTGCAGGGTCGGGGCGAGTGGTTGCGTTCGCACCGTAGCATCTCGCGGTGAGAGCTCGAGCGCACCGGGGACCGAGTTGCGCCCATACAGAACGCGAACGAGCTCTTGCAATGGGAGGCCCCGGTCACCGGGCGTGGGCGAGAGCGGGGCAAAGAACGCGGTGAGGTCGCCGCGGGCGTGCGCGGGAACGGACTGGTCCTGCACTACGTGGAGGAGGGCGCCGAGTCCGACAAGGCCCAAGACCAGCTCGCGATCGCGTTCGCGGACATCGGTGGCCGTCTCGGATGCTCGAAGGTGAGCCAGCGTCGCAGGAGGCGCCCAGGGATCGGTACGGTCCGAGAGCCAGGCGACCGCCGACGTTGCGCCGCCCGCGAATCCAGAGCGGTTGGCGGCACGCGCGATGGGATCCTCGGCCCGGCGGGCCTTGGTACGCAGCACCGACGCGGGGAGTTCGGGGTCTGACCAGGTCGCGGCAGCGGGATCCGACCCGTTCGCGAAGTGGTGGAGCAGACGGTTGCGGGGGGCGGTCTCCAGGACGACGCCCAGCTGCAGCCACCCCAGCGCCGTCATTTCCCAGACGTCGCCATCGACGCAGCGCGCCTGGGTCGACGCGGGCGCGCTGGGTCCGGGGCACGCTCCGGGGCCGCCCAGCGGCGCGCCGCCCGAGGCCTCGTGAACGCGGCGCATCGCCACCCGCAGGGCGCGGGCGGTGGCCTCGTCGAGGTCGCTGGGATGGAGTCGGACCGAGGTGAAAATGCCTCGCGTCAAGCCGCTGTGTTCCATCCAGCGCACGTGCATCTGAGACTGGAGCACGGCCTCGCGGGTCATCCCAGCGTGGGTCGTGGATGGGTCCCAGGCCTGGGCCGGGGTGCTGGCCAGGGCTCCGGCGGAGAGAACAACTGCGCTGAGGGAGCGCGCAACGAATCGGATGCTCATGGCTGGCCTTCTTTCGATGCGGTTCCAGGTTCGGTCTCGGGGGCAGCATCCATGGCCAGCAGGTCGAGGTGATCGGCTGCGAACTTGGCCAAGATGATGGCGGTCTCGATGTCGACGCACTGCTGCACCCCGCAGGTCAGCAGGAGTCCGATGGACGCCTCGGGATCGAGGAACGCCACCGCGCGGACATCTTCACTGTCGAAGACCCACGTCTGGTCCGTGATCTCGGAACTGGGCGCGACACCTGGGAGTGTGGCTTCGAACGTTTCTTGGACCGATGCGAGCCCGCCCGGTGGGTTCTTCCAAACCCGGTACGCGACGTCGAAGGTCTCGTCGCGCTCCGCGGCCTGAAGGTGGACGCCATGGTAAAAATGGGTGCGCGCCAGGTCGGCCAGGTCTTTGACCGAGAAGGCGTCTGCGAACCCGGTTCGGCGCCGGACCTCGTCCGGTGGCAGCAGACCTCGAGCGTCGAGAAGCTCCATCGCGGGGGTCTCGACACCGCTGGGCGGGGTCTCACCATCGGTCCCTGGGGTGGAGGATGGGCCCGCTCCCGCACCGGCGCCACCCATGGCGCGATAGAGGTCGAGGTTGGCCTGATCCCGCTCCCACTTGGTGAGCTGTTGGATGACCGGCGGCGCGGCGAGGAAAAGGAGGTGGTCGGCGTGCGAGTCCGACTCACGCCACTTCTCCATCTCGATCCGGTTCTGCCGGAGCGTGAAATCGGTGCGCGCGCCCCCGTCCATGACGGCGTCGGAGCGGTACGCGACGTATCCGCGCTTGTAGGCGACCAGCTCGAACGAGACGAGTCGAACCGTGGCGCCGCGGATCTTCATCGGCGCTTTTGGGATCCGATAGCGACCCGCTTGGTCGGTCCGAACCTCGACGGTCTCGGATCCGGCAGGGGCGAGGAGGCCGTCGCCCTGATCGTACGACCAGACTCCGACGACGGCGGCACCCTGGATGGGCTCAGCTGTCGTGGCATCGACGATCTGTCCGTCGAAAGGCCCCTCAAGGGTGGCGTCGGCAACTTGGTCACGCGCACCGACGAAGTCGGCGTCCCGGACCAGCGGGCTGCAGGCTGTGAGGCTCGCGAGCAGGGCCGCGGAAGCGATGGTGCGATGAACCGACAATTGACGCCGCCTGGCGCGAGCGAATAACCTACGCGCCGGCGGGCAATACCGCACCGTCTGCGGAGCTGGCAAGCTCAGCGACGTCATTCCGGCCGCAAGCGTGACGTGAATCTCCTGACTCCACCGCCCCGACTCTCCAGGTATGGATCCTCGACCTGGCATCGATTCTGGGGTGAGAC
>JBOEGF010000004.1:352139-480877 GCA_050633305.1 Nannocystales bacterium | reverse complement strand
TCGATTTTTGCCCGGTGTGCGGCCTCGATCAGCGCCACCGATTTGCGCGCCCCGCCACCCAGATCGTCCGGATCGACCCTGAGGGGATGCCGGTGCCCACGACCCCGACGCCACCGACGGGCCAGCTCGACGCCCTCGCGCAGCCGGGCCCTGCCACGGGAGGGGTCCCCGGGACGCCGCCCGGCGGCTCTTGGTCTGGTCCGGGGAGCCCTGAGAGCGCTCATGCGCAGCCCGGGTTCGCCCCGGCACCCGTCGCTCAACACCCCCCAGCACCCGCCGTTCCAGGCGCCGCCCCTCTCGGAGCATCGGCGCAACCTCCGGCGCAACCTCCGGCAAAGACCGGACGCACGGTGTTCATGGACGGACCCCCGCTGGCACGTCCACCTGAGCTCGGTGGCCCGGTGCCTCCGGTGCAGTCTGGGCCCTCCGAGGATGCGCTCACCGTCCCGGCCCCGGGGCGAGCTCGACTCGACTCCGGTATTCCGGTTGGGGGAGGCTACGCACCGCCCGCAGTCGAACTCGAGGCGCCCGTCGAGCACCCCGCCTCCGGAAGCACTGCGCGCAGTGAAGGCGGCGCCCCGCAGTCGCCGGCCATGTTGCCGCCCGACATGGACGAGTTGCAGACGCGCGCGACCACGTTGACCGGCCCGCGCTTGGTGCTCGTCGGGCGGGACGGGGAGGAAGGTCAGGCCTTCCCATTCACAGGGTCGACGATCACGATCGGCCGCCAGCATGGGGAGATCGCGTTTGCAGACGACCCCTTTATGTCGCCGCAGCATGCAAGGGTCGAGCGGTCCGGCGAGCTGTTCACGTTGGTCGATCTCGGATCGACCAACGGCATCTACCTTCGAACGCGCGGCAATGCGTCTGTTTACCCTGGCGACTTGTTCATGGTCGGGCACCAGGTGCTGCGTCTCGAAAACATCTCCGAGCCCGTGGCCGAGCAGCACCCTGCGCCCGATGGGACTCGGCTGTTCGGAACCCCGCTCAAGCCCGCCTGGGGCCGACTGGGGTTGATCGGACGCGGCGGCATCACCGGCGACACCTTCTACCTGCGCGGTGCCAAAGTCATCTTTGGCCGTGAACAAGGTGACATCTTGTTCCCGCGGGACCCGTTCGCGAGTCGCGAACACGCACAACTCCGACTTGAGCTGCATGGTGCTCAGATGTCGGTGTTCCTCGAGGACCTCGGATCTGCGAACGGAACCTACATCCGGATCCGCGGTTCTGCCGAAGTTCGTAACGGGGACACTTTCAGAGTTGGTGATCAGATCCTACGATTGCGCCTCGACGACTGATGCACTTTGACGTCTTTGCCCGTACGGAGGTCGGCTGCGCTCGAGAGCGCAACGAAGATGCGTTCCTCGTGCTCGACCTGGCCACGGGAACCAGCGGGTTCATGCCGAGCGCGCGCCCGCGGATGATGGCCCCGCCGGGAACCGTCGTTTCGGTGTGCGATGGGATGGGGGGGGCCGCCGCTGGTGACCTCGCATCGAAGATGGCACTCGAGTCGCTCGAGCGAGTCGTCCGCGCACGCGCTTCGCTCCAAGATGTGGAGTCGGTCGAGGCGACGTTTGTCGATGCGGTCCGCACGGCGAACCAAGAGATCTCCGCGTTCGCGAAGGCCCATCCCGACAAACGAGGGATGGGGACGACGATGACGACGGCCGGGCTGTTCGGCCCCGATCTCGTCGTCATTCAGGTCGGCGATTCGAGGGCGTACCTCAAGCGCGGCATCATGTTGCAGCAGCTGACGATGGACCAGAACGTGGTCGGTCAGATGATCGCGAGCGGCCGGATCACGCCGGACCAAGCGCGGACCGTCAAACAGCGCAACATGTTGCTCGAGGCGATCGGTGTGCAACCGAAGGTCGGCCCCGACCTCATTCGAGCACAGCTTCAGCCCGGGGATGTGTTGCTGCTGTGCAGTGATGGACTCACGGGCCCACTCGACGACCGCCGCGTTCTCGATCTGATGCTGCAGTACGAAGACCCCGTTCGGTGCTGCCGGGCGCTGACCGAAGCTGCATGTGCGGCGGGCGGACCGGACAACGTCACCGTAGCGATGGCCCGGTTCCACGGGACGGGCCAAGAACCGCCCGTCGATCCGAACACGCCGATCGCGTTTGAACGGCGCAACACGGTCGCCTGAACTGGCGGCGAATCCTGAAGTGGAGTCCGCCGCGCCACACCGCCGCTCGCGCTGCGGGTGGCTGCGAGCGGGGCGGGGAGTCAGTCGCCGAAGTAGAACGCCAGCGACGCCCCGACGTAGAAGCTGTTGGACATCGGCCGACCCTTCGCCGCGGGCGTGAATCCAAGCCAGCCCAACTCCGGACCGATGCCGAACCCGCCGGCCTTGGTGGGACGGTATCTCTGCGCGCCGGGGAAGAAGGTGTAGCGGGCACCCGCGCCAAACACCGCGCCGCCGTAGCCGCTGCGGGCATCGATTCCTTCCTCGGTGACCGCACCGCCGCCGAAGCCAAAACTCGTTCGCAGGCTGAGGCCCTGGATGCGGGTGGGCGCGGGCACGAACTCGAAATCGACGAGGAGCGCGCCTTGTCCGAGTCCCTGGCGTGCGTTCTCCTCGGAGGCGTTGCCCGTGGTCCCCCCGACGGAGAGGCCGATGCCGAGCCACGGGAGGACGAACTGCCCGAACCGCAAGAATCCACCGCCGCCGGCGAAGGGGCTTCCAGTGTCGAAGCTGTTCACGCGCGCGGCAGTGACGGTTCCCATCAGGCTGAGTCCCAGGTAGGGGCCAGACAGCCGCGGCGGACGCGGAGTTTCGGCGCTCGTCGGAGTTTCGGTCTCCGACTTCGCGTCCGACTCTGCTGGAGGCTCTGCTGGAGGCTCTGCGTCGCCACCTGGGGCTGCGGCGCGCGCCGGCCGGGAGCCTGTGATGCTCAGAAGGGCGACGCCCAGGGCGACCCGGCAGATCGGGGATGCGCGCACCTGCGGAGCATGAACCACACATGGCTGCGAGGGCAAGCGAACGGGCGCTGTCGAGTAGCGTAGCGCACGGGTTGCCCTGTGTAGCCCGCTGGCCTACGGTCCGCGGTCATGGCATCGGCGACGTCCAAAGTCCTCGAGCTTGTCGGCGCATTCCTGCTCGGTGGTGGCGTCGTGGCTGTGGGCTACGAGCTCATCACCCGCGGGGATGACCCTCCGGCGCCCGCAGATCCACGAGCGGCGGCGGGGAAGGTCGCGGATGCGGAGGGGGCGGAGGAACCCGCGTCGATCTATGCGGGCGGCGATCCGGAAGATGCCACCGCGGATCCGGCGTTGACCGCGTCCGACGACGACTCACCCCCGGACGATGCGCTGCCCGCGGGTCCCGTGCCGCCGCACCGTGTGCCCAACGAGCAGGGCACGTACACCCAGTACCCGTCGGTGTTCGAGGACATCCCGGAGATGGATGACGAGGCGAAGAAGGACTTCCCTCGTCACGGTCTGGTGACCTCGCTCGCCGCGATCGTCCGTGAGCGCGCCGACCTCGAGTCGCCGATCCTCGGGATCCTACGGTCGGGGACCCGGGTTCGGGTGGATGAGGAGCGGACCTTCGGCGGTGGGTGTTCGGAGGGATGGAACAAGATCTATCCCAAGGGCTGGATGTGCCGGAAAGCGGGACTGAAGGTCGATGACTCTCCGCCCAACGACGGCATCATTTCGGTGCCCTCGCCGAAGGTCGATCAACCGCTCCCGTACGAGTACTGGCGGGTGAAGGACGAGATGACGCCGTTTTTTCATCGCCTGCCCAGCTTCGGCGAGCAGGACGGCGCCGACGCGGCCGGGTCGGAATGGTACGCGAAGCACAAACGCCAGCCCATGCCGACCGATCGCAGCGTCCGCCCGGAGAAGGTCCCCGCGGTCGTGAAGGAGTACATGAACTCCGGGTACTACGTGACCAAGGCGGGCGAGGAGATGAAGAGCGAGCGGCGGTTCTTGCGGACCACGCTTGGATCCTATGCGCGCAAGTACCAACTCAAGCCCAAGGAGTCCCCCGAATTCCAAGGGCTGCTGTTGCCTGGCGGCGCAGAGGATCTTCCGATCTACTTCATCCGCCGGGAGATCGCGTTCAAGAAACGGGAAGGCGAGCTCAGCGACGTCCTTCTGGATACCGATGAGTTCCCCGAACGACTCGGTACGCACCCGTTTGTACGGAGCGTTCAGATGGGTCCCAAGGCGTACTACGAGGACGAGGAAGGGCGGTTGATGCGGACCTATGCGGTCGGCAAGGCCTTCAAGCTCAAGCGACCGCCCGGCGTGAAGGCGGAAGAGCATTGGGTGCACATCGATCTGTCAGAGCAAACCCTCGTTGCGTATGAGGGGGATGTCCCGGTGTTTGCCACGCTGGTGTCCACGGGAAAAGAGCCGGGAATGACCCCGGTCGGGGTGCACCGGGTTCAGATCAAGCACATCGCGACGCCGATGCGCGACCAACCCGAGGAGGAAGAGGCGTACTCGATCGACGACGTGCCGTGGACGCAATACTTCGCCGGGAGCATCGCGTTGCACGGGGCGTTCTGGCATGCCGGCTTCGGTCAGGTGCGCAGCCACGGCTGTGTCAACCTTTCGCCGGCCGATGCGAGGTGGGTGTTCGGATTCACCGAGCCACACGTACCCCAGGGGTGGCATGCCATCGCACCTTTGGCCCGGGGGGAAAAGGGCAGCGCCGTTGTTGTGACCGAGTAGTGAGGCCCACGCGCGGTGCGGCACGTCGTACGATGGGTGCGCCGCCGATGCGGCACGGAAGCACGCATGAAGATCGCAGAAGGGACCGTCGTCACGCTCGCCTACGACATCACCTCCGCCGCGGGGGAGATCATCGAAACCTCGGACATCTCTGGGCCCATCACGTTCATGGCCGGCAGTGCCGGACTGATCAAAGGACTCGATGGGCGTCTGATGGGGATGGAAGAGGGACAGGACGAGACGTTCACATTCACGCCTCAGGAAGCATTCGGCACCATCGCCGACGCTCCGACCAAGACGCTGGCGCGCAAAGAACTGCCTGCCGGAGACCTCGAAACAGGCCAAGCCTTCGAGGCGACCGTTGGCCCCGGGCAGACCGTCAAGCTGGTCGTCCACGAGGTTCAAGGGGACGACGCGGTGGTGGTGAAGCTGGTGCACCCGCTCGCGGATCAGGAGATCGGGATGAGCGCCAAGGTGCTGGCCGTGCGGGCCGCGACCTCGGCGGAGAAGGCCGCGGGCAAGGCGATGACCGCACCACCCCCACCGCCTCCGCGGGCGTAGATCATCTCGACGCCAGGCTCGCGGGGTGGCCATGTCCAACGGAGTCCGGGTCCACCGCGCGCCCGCCCTCGAACTGGCCGAGGTACGCGCGGACGACCGCCAGTGCTGCGTCGGGCTGGTCGTTGAAGATGAAGTGCCCAGCGTCCTCGATCACCTCGAGGCGCGCGTTGGGGGGGTGGTGGAGCATCGCGCGTTGGTGTTCGGGTCCCAGAACCGTGTCGCAGCGCCCTGCGAGGAAGAGGACCTCGGACGTCCGCTTGTGCGCGTGTTCTCGAAAGTCGAGGCGTGCGCTCGTCTTGAACACCTGCGCGGCACGCCGTCACCGTGTCCGCGGGTCCTTCGGGACAGAAGTATCCCGGAGGGGTCCCGTGGCGGAGCGCTTGGGTCATGAACCCGTCACAGCGACCGTCGCGGTCCGGATCGCGATGGACTCCCTCGCGGCTGTGTGGAGTTTACGTTCGCGACCTGCCTGCTCAGGGGGCGGCAGGCGACGGGGCTCGAGGTTCGCCCTGTTCGGGTCGACATGGAGATGGAGGGTCCCGAACAATTCGCGGAACCGTTCGAGTGTTCGGGTGCACGCCGCGCTACGGCGCATCTCGGTCGGCCATGGTGTTTGATGCCCAAACGTGGGCCCATTCCTCGCAGGGGGCCGACCCGAGCCTGTCCGCGCTCTTGGAGGGGCACGCCGCAAAGCTGCTGTCGGCCGTCGGCCGCCGACCTGGAGATGTCGTGGTTCAGGCCTCTGAGGCGGTCGACGGGCTTGGCGTCGGCGCATCGCTGGCTGAAGTTGCGCGCGTGATGGGGAGTCCACACGAACGCTCCAGCGGCGGCTCGAGGCGGCGGGCACCACGTTCGTGGGGACTTGAGTGCAAACGCGCGGGCGCAGGCGGCTCGACGTCTGCTGGACGATCGCGGGCTTTCGGTGGCGGAGGTTGGGTTCATGCTCGGGTTTTCCGACCACAGCGCGTTCACGCGTGCGTTCAAACGATGGACCCAGGCGACGCCCAGCGACCACCGCAGACAGCAGGGGGGGCACGGGCTGGGGCCGTGTGAGTCGGTGGCGTCAGAAGGTGGCGCCGACGTCGAACACGAAGCGGCCGTTTTGATCGTCGGTGGGGCGGACGTTGCCTGCGAAGACCGCGTTGGGCACGAGGACGGCGTACCCCAACGCGACCGTCACAATGCGGATGTCCCATTTGACGAAGTTCACGCCCACGCTGCGTCGCACGTCTCGACTGGGGATCACGTGGTTCCACCGCTGGGTGAGGACACCAGCATCGATGAACAGCGAGTGGGCGAGCTTGCCCCCCAGAAACTTCCGAACGCTGACGACTTGAACGGCGGCGGTCCCGAGCGCGCGGATGTGTCCCCCCTGCGCGGTCGGCCGCAGCGTCAGCGTGCCATACGGGCCTTCGATTTCTTCGATGTCGACGAGCATCGTCTGCGGCTCGATGCCGCGGATACCGAGGTCAGCCGTGCCGCCGCCAAAGAAGCGCCAGACCTCGGGAATGCTGGTGGTGTTGACGCCCAATCCACGGATGGGGAACGCGTGCCCATACCGAAGCATGTAGCGGAAGTTCACGCGCTTCCGCGTCCCAGGAATCGGAACGAAGTGTTGCCACGACAGCTCCGAGCGCACCCACTGATCGCGTCCGCCCAGGGCAGGGGAGGCGTACAGCAGGTCTGCCGTCGCGATGAAACCGTCGTCGGGGTTAAACGCGTTGTCGACGTCCTGGTACTGCGCGCCGATCTCGACACCTCCGGTGAGGTCGGGGACGATCGCCTCGGACCGGTTGGGAGGACGACAGAACCCCTCTTCGGACGACGAACAGCCCAGCTCGCTCGAAGGCGTGGGCTTGGCGACGTCTTTCGAGATGTTCGCCGCCTGAATCACGTAGCCGACGTAGCTGCGAAGATGGTCGTTGACCGGCCAGGTGAAGCGCACGGTGCCGAGCAAGCTATCGATCTGGCCCCTTGCGGGGGTGACCCGGCGTTGGATCTGGCTGCTGATGTCGAAGGTGAGAGGGCTGCCGAAGATCCGGGGGTGAATGAACGACGCACGGGCGCTGCGTTCGTAACAAGCCTCGCCGTCGCAGAACTGTGTATCGAACTGCGATAGGTCGGCGCCCCAGTGCCCGTCGAGTTGGAGGTCCCAGCCCGTTCCGAAGATATTGGGGAACCCAGGGGCTAGGAAAACATACGTCGGGTCGAGCGTGGCCCCGCCGAACCCCCACGAGATGTCCATGAGTCGGTCCTTGGCCTCCTGGACCGTGACGACGTGGTGAACCACGCATGGGCGCTCGGGGTCGTCGGTGAACTTGCAGTCGGTGGGTTGCTCCCGAATCTGCGCGGTCGAAACGGTACCCGTGCCTTCGATATGCTTGCGGACGTTGTCGACACGTCGCGCATCGTAGGTGTCTCCTTCTTTCCACTTTCCGTCGCCGCCGGGCCGCTTGCGCGTGGTGTTGATCTCGCGTCGCAACAAGTACCGACGGGTCTTGAAGTTTCCGCGAATGAGGGTCGTCCCGAAGGTCGCCTTGCGCCCTTCATGCACGTAGAGATCCGTGTCGATTGTGACCAGCGGGTCGTCGGCGTGCTGACTGCACATGCCCACCGAGTTGGACGTCAGGCGGTCGGCTTGGGTCACCGAGTGTGGAACCCCGGCCGGGTCGGTGTAGCTCCAGCGAACCTCGGCGTCGGCGAGGGGATAGCCGCTCCCGCGAAGTCGGGACGTGATGTCCCGTTCGACGTCCCGTTCGAAGTCCAGTCGCATCGGGATACCGCCCGAGCGCTCGTCGCCTCGGCGTCGCAATGGTCCATCGCGAAGCAAGCGCGCGGGTCCCCACGCTCCCTCGGAGGCCTCGGGGATCGAGTCCACCTCGCGGCTGGGCGGGATCGGCAGCTCGAGGTTGTGGACCTCTTCTCGGCCGGAGGTGAGGACGCGCGGCCCCGGGTCGACCTCGAGGCGAACGTAGACGCCCACGCGACGCTCCGCCTTCAGCGCCTCGAGCCCGCTCGCGTCGAGCTGCCGGACGATCCACGTGGGGTGCCCCGCGTTCTCGAGCTCCGTCAGCGGGTCGATGGTGGCGTTGTAGCCCTCGCGTTCGAAGCCATCGGGCAGCGGGGTGATGCGAAACTGGGCCCGAGCGCACAGGTACCCGCGGTCCGCCAAAGCCTCGAGGACGGTGGCGAGGTCCGAGCGCGCAGCGGCATCGCTGAATCGGTCTCCATCGCCGAGCTCACGGTCCTGTCGGTAGGCCCGGTCGATGGCGCGGCGAACCGGTCGTGGCACGGTTTGAGGCAGTTCGAAGCCGACCTCCCGGATCGAGGTCCGCGGCCCCTCGGTGATCTGGAAGGTGATGGTCTTGAGGGTGCCGGAGTCGCCAAACACCGCCTCGACATCCGCGAACATGTAGCCGCGACGCTGGTAGTAGCGCCGGATGTTCTCGGCTTCGCGGGCGGCGGCCGCGGATGAGGCCGGCTCGCGGCGCTTGAACATCTGCATTTGGTCGAGCAGCCGAGACTCGGCGACGTGCTCGTTGCCGATGAACCCAACCCGCACCCCGTTGCCCAGCTGGACGTCAACCTCGAGCGGGAGGGTCCGCCCGCGTTCGGGAAGGTCCTCTCGCGAAAGGCGCTCGAAGTTGGTCTCGACCCGGACCCCAGGGTAGGGCAGCTGAAGCTGTCGGCGTGCGGTGGACCGAGCGCGGTTGCGGGGCAAGGAGTACTCCGACGCGACCCGCTCGGTGGCCTCTTCGATGTCCTTGCGAGTAATCCGCTTGCCGATCGGGATGAACGGACTCACGGTCGAGCGGAACATCCTGCGAATCCACGCCTGATCGCGCGTCTGGATGTTGCCTTCGATCTTGGGCTTGCGGACTCGGAACGCTCGACCCTTGTCGACGTAGACGTGGAGGTCGGCTTCGCCGTCGCGTCCGCATGACAAGCCCAGCGATGCCCGTCCCTCGAGGTACCCGTTGTCGAACAAGAACCGGTGAAGGCGGTCGACTTCGTCTCGTTCCCACTGCCGGCAGGCGAGGTCATCGGACTGGCACACGCTCTCGGGCCGGGCTTTGCGAAGCGTACGGGGGTCGACACACTCGCCTCGGGCAAGCGAGCCCGGTCGCGCGGCGGGACTGAGCACCCGGCGGACGTTGCGTTCGGACAGCGGGACATGGCCACGGACTCGGACCCGTCGAAGCGCGCGTCCTGGGCGGACCAAAATCCGGAGTCCGCCGGCCGACATGGCGCTGATCGAGGCTTCGTATCCGATGGTGGACAGCTCGTCGGTGACCTCGACGGGCACCACGCCACCGGGAGGCAAGGCGGTGAACTTCCTCAGTTCCTCGCTGTCTTCGTCTCCGCGAAACGTGCCGTCGATCTGGACGTCGTCGACGTTGACGAAATCGACACCGCGCCCTTGGCCAGCCCGGGCCCGAAGGACGACAAGCTCGTAGGACTGGGGCCCGACCGGCGCGAGCAGGAACTGATACCCGTCGTCGGCGACCTGCGAGAATACGTAGAGCATCAGCTCCGACTCCGGCCCGGAGATCGTCGCGGTGAGGACCTCGCCCTGGAGCGCGCTGACCGTCCGGCGTCGGCCCGTGATCGCGAGCCCCTGTGCGGCGAGCCCATCCAACGCGGCCTCGACGGGGCCCATCGGATCGGCGAGGTCCACCTCCGCGGGTCCGTCCGCTGCAGCATCGGGCTCGGCGGGATTCGGGGCGGCCGGGGAGGTCTGTTCGGCGCCGCTGTCGGCATCCGGATCGGGGGCGGTGATCGAACGACCTTCGGCCTCCTCTGCCGGCGTCGAACCCGGGTCTGTGGAGCCGTCCGCGGGTGGGCCAGGCGGGTCGTCCGTAGCGGGACGGTCCGGGTCCGCGGGGGGAGACGCTGGCGCGCCAGCGTCGGCATCCCCGGGAGCCTCGGGCGGCACGCCTGATTCGCGCGATGGCGCGGGTCCTTCGGTTGTTGGCTGCGCCGCGGCGGGTCCGCTGAGCAGGCACACGGCCAACAGCCAACCCAACGGGCCAGTCGGGCATGTGCGAAGCAGCTCTCGGATCGAGGCGAGCACGGGGCAGCCCGGTTGTACCAACGGCAGGCGCATCAGCGCAGGCTGGGAATGTCGAAGTCGAACCGAAGCTCGATCGAGCGCTGTTCGAGCGGGTCGAAGATCACGCGCTCGTTGAGGTAGGAGCGCTGGCGGCGGCTGTACTCGATCGTAATCGGGTCGAGGATCTCGAGCTTGAACGAGGACTCTCGGCTCTGACGGAGGAGGAACCCGGGATAGCCGCGGGTGTAATCCCAGCCAAAGGTGGCCTGCCCGTAGTCGAAGTCCAACCACTCGGCGGGGGTGGCGATCTCCAGTTCGGGCCCGATCTGGCCTAGGCGGAGGCGAATGTCCGGCACGTAGGGATCGAGCCGGGGTGCTGCCTCCCCAGCACGCTCGCCGACATCAAACTCGGTGAGGTGCCCAACGACTTGAAGCGGCTTCCGGACTCCGGCCAGTCCCCCCGCACCGAACTGTTGAACGTCGCTTTGGCTGAGCTGGACGTCCCCGGCGCCCAAGACGAGGTACTCGGTACACCCTCGGACGGTGTCGAGCTCGCTGCCTCCCCCGTCGGTGATGCAGCTCCAGCGGATCGCCGACAGCGTTCCGCCGAGCGAGAGCATGACGCTCCGGGGCTGGTCCTCGATGTAGATCGGCTCGTTGCGAAGCGCGAGCACGTCCACTTCGGCGTCTTCGAGTTCGCGCAGCAGTGTGACGCGGCCTCGCTGAATCTCGTAGGTCCCGGTGAGGAACGGGATGTCGACCGTCCCACCGGGTTCGAAGTCGAGACGTCCCGTGAACTCGGGGGCTTCATAGGTGCCGGTCACCTGCACCACGGCATCGGCTTGGAGACCGGACGCGACGTTGTTCTCGATGCGAAACGGGCGGTCGGTCTCCACCCGGACATCGAACGTCATTCCCTGGAGAAGCTCGGGCGGGGCTTCTTGGATCTCGGGGGAGTCGTCCGTGAACGCGAGAATCTCGACGCCCTGAACCGCGTCCTTCACGTAGCGCGCACGGTCGACCTCGGCGCTGCCCGTGACGACGAGCGGCGTGCCCCCCTCGAGGACGAGATCGTCGCTCTGCACCTCGACCTCGTAGACCGGACGGCCCGACGTGTCGTAGGAGCGATAGGGGACCGCATCGAGCCGGAGTTGAAGGTCGACGCCGGCGGAGCGCTCGAACGCAGGACCGAGGTAGGCGCGGCCCCACGCCCACGCGCGACCGCGGGTTCCGGCGGACAGTCGGATCGCTGTGGCGGGCTGGGTCTGCCCCGCGGCGGCCTCTGCAGTCCCCCCGATGTTGATGCGGTACCAACCCCGGCCCCCGAACGCACAGTCGTCCGCACAGCGGTGCACGTTGATCTGGCCGCGGTCGAAGCGGGCTGATGTCACACCTTCGGAGAACTCCATCGCGAGGGCGGTGCGGGTGAACGCCAGGTCGGCCTCCAGGACGTCGGGCATCGGGTCTCCGGCCACCGTGCCGACGACCTTCAGCCGATTGAGGTCGACACCACCGGGACCGCCAACGATCGGTGGCCCCACGAGGTCCGAGACCAGGTTCGCGCTGATCCGCCCCGCGGCGCCGACGGCATAGGTGCCCGCACAGGGTCCGTCCAATGCGTAGCCGGTGTTGTCGCCCGTGATCGAGCCGAACTGGATGTCTCCTCCTTGGATCGAAGCCTGCCCGTCGGCGACCAGCCACCCATCACGGACCTCGAGCCGCAGGTCCGGAAACGAGATGTCCGCAGCCAAGGGCTGCAACGCGACCTGCAACGGGGTGTCGGCGCCGCTGGGCGTGGATGCCAACGACGCTCGGCCTTCGATGTGGGGCTTGGCGAGGGAGCCGGAGACCGCGACCTCCAACTGGAGGCGTCCTTCCAGCTCATCGACGCCGTAGGGCTTGGCGAGGGCCGCCAGCGGGGCGAGGTCGAGCGTCCCCTTGATCTCCGCTCGCGCATCGCCGCCAGGCGGAGCGGCGGGAAGGGACGCCCCGGTGAGACGTGGAGGCTCGCAGACGGGCTCGCCATCGGCCGGGGCGGGCGGCTCGGGGTCAGAGAGATCGAAGGCACCCGAGAGCTGGAGCGCCGCCCCTTTCGACCCCCCCGTTCGGACCCGCCAGTTGTCTTCGATGTGGATGACGGGCCATTCGATGGCGGCGGCGAGGGCCCCTTCGGTGCACAACGTTGACGGGCTGCTGCATGGAGCGGTCCCCGGTGGCAAGGGCTCGGTCGCGCTGCGCATCCAGGCGGATTGCACCGCGAATGCGATCGAAACAGCGAGATCCTGGTCCTCACCGGGGCTCACGCCGATGCAGTCGCTGAGCATGGTCGTGTCGCGGGCGCAGGTCAGCAGGTGGGCGGAGACCTCCTCGAGCTCGCCTTCGATCGGCGGACTTCGGCTGGGGTCCACGGGATCGCGCAAGAGCGTGGCGAGCGTGACGCGGTCGAACTCGACGTCGACCTGGGCCTCGACCGGAACAGACGCGCCGGGTCTTGCGGATCCGATCGCAACGACCGAATCAACGGTCCACAGAAACGAGCCCACGTCGTCCTCGTGCTGCAGTTCTCCATGAACCCGGACCTCGCGGTGTCCGGAGAGCGGGCCGGTCGCGGGGTAGTCCTCGCTGTGAATGTCGAGTGTGCCCGCACCGAGGGCGATGCCCGATGTCGACAGCCCGGCGAATGCCATCTGGCCGTCTACGCGAGGCTTGGAGAGGGTTCCGCCGACCTTGAGCTGGGTGCTGGCCAGTTGCCCGTAGACGCCGAGGTCGGCCTCGAGCAGTCGCGCGACGGTGGCCATCGGCACGTTGCTTGCGTCCACATCGAGGTCGACGGCGGGGTCGTCCTCGAGCGAGAGCGTCCCGTCGATGACGATCTCGCCGACAGGGACCGTGACATCTGCGGCGAAGTGGGGGCTGATCGGCCGGTGAATCGGTAGGGTGAGTCGCTTGATCGCGACCTCGTCGGTGTCGAGGTCGAAGGCAACGGTGGCGTTGCGGTACGTCGTTCCGCCAAACGAGACAGCATCGGCAGTCGCTTCGCCGCTGACCCGGAGCTGGTCGAGGCGTGCGGCGCCGCCCTGTCCGTCCCCGACCTCGAACTCGATGGCGGCCCGACCGCTGAGGACCCCGTTGGAGAGTTCCGCGAGGTCGACGCCGCGCAGGGATCCCGTCGCCTTGATCCGCGGGTTGGTGGAGATCGAGCCTCCCTCGAAAACGCCGACCTCGGCGGATACCCGCCCTTGGCCGCCGAAGAGCTTGGCGTCGGTGGTGTCGACCTTGAGCTTGAGCTTGCCCTCGTCCATGGTGAACGAGGCCTCGGTGGTCGTGCCGGGGTTGAGCAGTCCCAGGACGGTCAGGCGCCCTCCGCTGGCGGACGGAGCCTTTGTTGGCCCTCGGGCCACGGTTCGAGCGCGGAGGCGGTCGAAGTACGAGGGGAGGTTGAACGCGCGGGCGAAGGCGTCGCCGTCGTCGATGCGAAGGTCGAAGGCGAGCGTGTTGAGCCGGGGCAGGTCGATGTCGAGGTTCCCGTCGGCCAGGAGCACAGTGCCAGGAGCGCGGACGGTGAGGGGGTCGAGCGTCAGGACATCGTCTCCGCCCAGATTCAGCGTTCCCTCGAGCGAGAGGTCTCGCGGTAGCCCATCTTGTGTGGGCCCGCGGTCACGTCGGACGCGGACGTCGTCCATCCGGACGATGATGCGGTCTAGCATGGTCGGCGCTTCGGCCAGGTGGGCCGCGGCCGGGTCGGGCCCGAAGACCAGCTGTTGCATGTCGACGACCCCGGTGGCGACCCCGGCCAGCGTGGGCGCGAGGCTGGGGTCGCTGGGGACCAGCTGTGCAGGGTTGAGGCCGGTAATCCGCAGGGGGATCGAGATGAGGTAGCCGTCTTCGTCGAAGAACGGCATGACCACGTGCGGTTCTCGCGACGCTGGATCAGGGAAGCTGGGGTCGGCCGGGTCCCGCTGCGCCAACTCGAATGCACCATCGAGAGCGACCCCGTGGAGTTCGTCGAAGACGACGATGCTGCGACTCTCTCCCGGGTCGAACCGCTCGCTCCACATCCCAGGGACCTCTGCGGTCGCCATGGTCAGCGCGACGGTGACGTCGTCGGCGACCCAGGCTGCCTCTTCCATGAGGTCCAGGCTGAGGTTGCTCGTCGACAGCGAGTAGACCGGATCAGAGAGCAACCCGGTGACCGTGGCGGTGACCGGAGCGTCGTTTCCGACCGCTGTTGCCGGCGGCAGGTCCAGCCCCGCGACGACGTGCCCGATCACGCGGTCGGCGTCCTTGGACTCCGCCGTCAGATTGACGCGAGGCGGGGGCTCGGGGCCTTCGGTCTTGAGCCGCGCGAAGGCGTCGCGAAGGCTCCCGTGAATCGACATCTTGGACCCGGCGGCCCGGGTGTCGAGTCGGTAGCTCACGTCGCCAAAGCGGACCTTGTCGCTCCCGGATTCCACACCGTGAATCTCGAGGTCGGTCAGTGGGAACTCGATGCCGATGATGTCGAGGACGCCGTGGGGCCCGGAGCCCGACAGGGAGAACGAGAACGGAAGTTCCACAGGCCCCTCGAGGACCGGGTCGGGTGCCTCGAACATGAGGTCGAAGTGCGCCTCATCGAGCTTGGCGGCGGCGCGCCACTGCCCGATCTCCATCGAGTCTACGTCGACTGTGAGGTCGGAGAGCTCCGCCGAGTCGACCGCGAACGAAAGCGGTCGATGGTCCTTCGGTGTTTGATCCAGGGCCCGGAACGCGTCGATGAGGCTCAGGTAGTTGACGTTGCTGCCGTCGGCGAGCGTGTCGGGTGCTTCGCGGATGTCGAACCATATCGAGCCCACGCTCTTCACCTCGGTGAAGTGCAGGACCCACGGAATGTCGAGGAACGCCGGGATGCCCAGCCGCGTCCATGGAATGACCTCGCCGAGGACCAGACGGACCTCGAGTCGTTCCGCGTGTGCGCTACGGTGCTCGCGCCCGTGGCCGGTGCGCTTGTACGGGCTCCAGACCGTGATGTCGTCGACCTCGACGGGCGAAGGGGTCCCCGTGATCAGATCGACGATCAACCGCGGACGCCAGTGAATGCTCTTCATCTCGAGGTCCCCTTCGAGCAGACCGCTCACGCGGGAGGAGACGAACGAGCCCAGCACCGCGTCGTTGAAGAACACGAAGGCGCCGAAGTACGCGACCACGAGCAACGCGAACAGTCCCACCAGGAACTGGAGCGGGAGTTTGACGAACAGCAGCGTCGCGATCGGATGACGCCGGACCGTGGGGGGGGCCGACGCCAGCATGTGCAAGTGCTGCACATGCAGACCCCGAATGCTGTCGGGGTCGCCCAGGGCTTCGTTGAGCAGTGCATCCCGGAACTGCTGGAGCCCACGAGACGCCGCCCCTGCATCGGCCGTTCCGGCGTCGTACGAGAGCGTCATGCCCATCCGCTCTGCGTCGCCGCCCACGTGGGCTTGGATCAGAAGCCGGGCGTCCGGATCGACCTTGGTCAGCGCGCGCTCGACGACCGGCGGCGGAGGGGGCAAGCGCCGCAACCGAGGCAGCGGATACCCGTAGGTCAGTCTCCGGCTCCGGGACTGGACATCAGCGCGAACGTGCCGCCGCACCAAGGCCCGAAACGCGCGTTTCGTTCGCCACGCCCCGCCGTGGACCCGCCCCACGGTGCGGCGGCGGTCGAACTCTTGGTACGCGGCGAGCAACACCGCGAGCGAGGGTCCTTCCGGGTAGAGGTAGCGCAGGCGCGTGGACGTGCACATGCGCTCCACGACCTCGCGACCCTCCGCCAGGATGTCGGCCTCACGCTGCCACCGCTCGACGTCCGAATTGGGCTGGGTGGGCACGGGGCGAGGGGGAGGGCAGGGAGCCCCGCAGTGCCCGAATCGGAGCGTTTGGGGTGGGGCCCGAAACGTTGAGACAGTAGCATGTCCAGGGTGGATTCGGCCGCGCCGGCGCAGAGCACGCGGCTGGGCAGCGTGGCCCGGCGCACTTTTTCTCTGGCGCGGCCAACCCATGCGGCACGCTTGCGGGTAGAGGACGGACGTGACGGGGATGAGCAGCGCGCGAGACAGCCAGCCGGCGCCCAACGGGTGGCCCTGGAGCCTCCTCGAAGGCTTTCGCGCGGGCGACACGGCCGCCCTGCGGGACGTGTACCGGCTGTATGCCGAGGAGGTCTCCAAGCAGCTTCGCTTTGGGTTCAGCTTCGACTCGCGTGGGCGTGCCCACAGGTTCGTCGGGTACTCCTCCGCATTCGATCTGCAGGATGCGTTGCACGAGACGTTTCGCCGCGCGTTCGAGCCCCGGGCTCGGCAGGGGTACGACGGTCTGCGTCCGTATGGGCCCTACCTCAGGACGATCGCGCGAAACGTGGTGTTGCGGACGTTCCGCAAGCGCGAGATCTCATTCCCGCCGGTCGCGGACGACGACGACGATCGGTCCGCGGTCACCGCCTGGGGCGACGACGGCCCAACGCCGGAGCAATCGGTGGGCTCGGCTCAGGTGCAGAAACTCGTGCGCGCGTTTCTCGAGACCTTGGATGCCCAGTCTCGCCGGTTGCTCGAAGTGCGTTTCATCGAGGGCAAATCCCAACGTGACGCGGCGGAGCTTCTGGGCATCGGCCGACAAAAGGTGCGGTCCCGAGAGGTCAAGCTCCGGACCGCCTTGGTGAAATACCTCAAGGCGCAGGGAGAGTCCGGGCTGCTCTCGCAGTCGGCCCTCCTCGCTCTGCTGGCCCTGACTCAACTTGTGCAAGAGGGGATGGCGGGCGGATGAGCTGGACGCGACCCAAGGTATGGCGGCGCATTGAGGACGCGGTTTCGGGCCAACTGACCGAACCCGATCGGGCGGCGCTCTTCGAGGAGCTGCGGGACAATGAGGCCGCGCGGGCGGACTACGACCTGACGTTCGAGGCGATGCGTGAGCTCGAGCAGTCGCCGGTTGCGCAGGCGGAGGTCGACCTCGTCGAGGCGTGGCTTGTCAGCGACCTCGAAGCGCAGGGTGAGGCTCGGGCCGCCTGGTGGCGGCGCCCGTGGATGGGGGCGCTGCTGGCGGTTGCCGCTGCGGCGGTCTTGGTGGTCGTCGTCAGCCCGTCCGGCGGTCCCCCTGAGGACGACGGATTTCAAGCGCGAGGCGCCGGAGACCCTCGAGGGCTGGCGATTGACGCTCTGTGTCCCCAAGGGGCAGACTCTGCGGGGCGTCACGGACTCAAGCCGGCTGCGGAACACGGCTGTTCTTTGAGCCAAACCCTTTCGTTTGCGTACCGTGTCGATCCGGCCGCAAGCGCCGGTTCGTTGAGCCTCTTCGGCATCGATGAGGCGGGCGACGTCTTGTACTACGCGCCCACCCCGGCCGATGCTGCGGCGCTCGACGCTCAGCCTGGAACTTGGACGCCACTTCCCATGGTCGTGCAGTTGGGCGTGAATCATGAGGCGGGTGCCGTCGTCCTGTATGGCCTCGTGTCCTCGCAGGCGCCCACCGTGGCGCAAGTCGACGCGATGGCGGCCTCGCTGGCCGATGCGGGTCCCGCCGCCATCGGAGACGCCGCCTGGCACCGACGACTCTCGGGGGAGCCCGCCTTGAGCGCCTTGTGCCCCGAGCCTTCCTCCTGCGAGAGCGCCGAGCTGTCCTTCACGATCTACGAGGCAAACCGATGAATCGCTTCACTGCAATGCTGGCCCCCGCGCTCCTCGCTCTAGGCATCACCGGAGGTTTCGTCACGGAGGCTCGAGCCGGTCGAGGGTCCAGCGTCTTGCCGCTGTCCATGCGAATGCCGACGCATCAGTTCGCGCTGGTCATCGGAAGCAACGCGACGCTGGACAGCTCGACAGACCCGTTGCGGTTCGCGGATGACGACGCCGCCGCGATGGCGGAGTTGCTGACAGAGGTCGGCTACGACGTCGCGTTGGTGACCACGCTGGATGTCGAGAGCCAAGCGTTGCACCCCGACTTGGTGCGCACCGCATTCGACCCTTCGCCCAAGGGGCTCGAGGTCGCCTGGACTCAACTGCGCAAGCGGATGGAGGCCGTGGAGGGGGAGGTCGAGTTGGTGATCTACTACTCCGGACACGGTGACGTGGGGCCCGATGGACAGGGCTATCTGACGCTCTCAGGCGGGAAGTTGACCCGCAATCGCCTGTTCTCCGAGATTCTCGAGGGATCGCCCGCGGATCACAACCACGTGCTGATCGATGCGTGTCGCAGTGAGCAGTTCGTGCTGGCCCGCGGCAAGAAGGCTTGGAAAGACGATCGCTCGGGGAAGGATGCACGGGAGGATGTCGGTCGTTACCTCGGGAAGAACCACCTGGGCGGACACCCCGACACCGGAGTGATCGTCGCCCACTCGGCGGACCAGCAGACGCACGAATGGGAGCGGTACCGAGGTGGCATTTTTACCCATCAGCTGTTGTCCGGATTGCGCGGCGGTGCCGACCTCAACGGCGACGGCGCGGTGGAGTACTCCGAACTCGGGGCGTTCGTCGCGGCAGCCAACAGCGGCGTCAAGGACCCACGGGCGAGGCTCTCGGTCACCGTTCGGCCTCCCGCAGAAGACCAGCGGCAGCCGGTTCTGCGGCACGACGACGTCTCTTCCCAGCGGGTGCTCTATTTCCCTGAGGGCGACGACCAACGCTTGTATACGGTCGAGGACGCTCGAGGGGTCCGGCTGGCTGACCTTCGGCGAGCCGGCGATAGGCCGGGCTACCTGCGTCTGCCCGAAGGGGACATGTTCGTCTCACGCCGGAGCGCCGACGGGGCAGGCGATGCTCAGGAGGCAACGATCCCCGCAGACATTTTGGGGCGCACCGAGGTCCTGGAACTCTCCTTCAAGCGAACCCAGCGCGCATCTCGGGGCGCACTCGACCAAGCGTTCCGGGCCGGCCTGTTCTCGACCCCGTATGGTCCGGGCTACTACTCCGGGTACACCGACACGCGCGGCCTGCTCGGCGTGGCCGACCCGAAGTGGCGCGTGGAGGTTTGGGAGGTCGACGAGGACGGCAAGGAGACCAAGGTTAGCGAGACGGAAGTGGAGGCGCCTTCGGCTGACGAAGCGTTGGAGACGGAGATCCTGGTCACCGAGGAGGAAGACACCCGCAAGGGGAAGGTCTACTGGGGCAGCCTCTTCTTCGGCACCGTGATCACACCGTTCAACCCCCAGGGGCGGGTTCGTGGCAACCCACGCCGGGTGATCGCCGACCAAGCGGCGGGGTGTCTCTCGCCATTCTCCGGCGACGTGTGTACCCACTTGCGGGGGTTCGAGCTTCGGTGGCAGTTGTTCTCGGTGGGAGGATCGGACAAGTATCCTCGTTGGTCCGGCTACCTACGGACAGGGTACGAGGCAGGCCGCATCGACTTCACCTCGCTCACCGAGGACCCCATTCCGTTCAAGCAGGCCACGAGTTTGAGCTACGTGTCCACGCCGCTGTGGCTGGGCGCGAACCTCTTCCTGCTCGAGAAGTTCCCGCTGCGTCCCTTCGCGGGCGTGGGCGTGGGGACGGACGGGCTACGAGTCCGCTACACGCGCCAGGATGCGGGCCGGTTGCTCAAGCGGCGGGGGTCGGGGAACATCGGCTTCGAGGTCCACACTGGACTCGAGGTGCGGATCACCAACTGGGTCACGCTGTCGGCGGAGGTTCGCCAGGCTTGGGTCACGCGCCAACGCTACGCGAACCTCCCGGACGTGAGCACGCAAGGGCTCACGGTCGTCACGGGCCTCGCGATCGGCTTTCCGTTCGCGGAGCGTGGAAAGCCTCGCAAGGTTCGCACCGAGGTCCGTCGGGAGACGGTGATCAAGAAGCCTTCCAATCCGATGCGGGTCGAGCAGCCCGAGCCGCCCACGCCCCCTGCACAGCCCGAGTCTGAACCGAACCCACAGCTTCCCGCGGTGGCCGAGCCGCCCGAGCCTCCGAGTGCGCCCCCTCCAAGCCCGGCGCCGGCGCCAGGCACTAGCGAGGAGGGCCAAGAATCGGTCGAGCCCGCGGGGTGACCAGTCCCCCGAGGAAGTCCAGGACCGCCCGGATGCGGGCCGAGTGCCGCAGGTCGCGGTGAACGGCCTGCCATGCGGAGCGGGGGGCGGGGGCCCCGTCAAACGGAACCCGCACGAGTTTGTTGTCGTGTTCGGCGACCTCGCACGGAAGCAGCGCGACGCCCAGACCACCGACCGCCGCGGAGTAGATCGAGGACACGCTGTCGGATCGCATGACACAGGCGCAGTCGCGCAAGTGGTCTTCCATCCAAGCGTTCTCCCGACGAAACGGGCGCCCCTCGGCAAACATGATGACCCGGTGCCCCGCCCAGGCCCCGCTTTGAGGGGGCATGCCGAACTGTTCGACGTACTCGGGACGGGCGTAGAAGCCTAGTTCGATCGTGAACAGCTTCTTGACGACGAGATCCTCGTGGTCGGGACGGGCGAGTCGAAGTGCGATGTCGGCTTCACGTCGGGCCAGGTTGATGTCGCGATTCGTGCAGACCAGCTCAACGCAGATGTCGGGGAACAGCTCGTAGAAGGAGGACAGTCGGGGCGCGATGAAGCGCGTCGTGAGCATCTCGGTGGCGGACAGACGCACGCGACCTTGGAGGCGCTGATCGGTCCCCGCGACGTCTCGTTCCACCGCGAGCGCTTCCTCTTCGATGCGCTCGGCTCGAGGCAGCAGTCGGGTGCCCGCCGCGGTAAGCCGGTAGCCGTGGGACGTGCGGTCGAACAGGCGCGCGCCGAGCCGAGTCTCGAGGGACGAGATCCTCCGGCCGACCGTGGTGGGGTCGAGCTTGAGCGACGCGCCCGCGCGGGCGAGGTTGCCCTCGCGGTGCACGGTGAGGAAGAACCGAACGTCGTCCCAGTTGAACACAGCAGCCTGCATTATTGCAGGATTGCCGGCGGCGTGCTCATCCCGTGAGCTGGATGTCGCGCCACCGTCCCGTGCGGAAGCGCCACCCCATCACGGCTGAGAGCACGGCAAAATAGGCGACGACGGCCAGGATCGCCGCGCTGGGTCCCCCGCCGTAGACCGTGATCGCGAAGTAACTGCCCGGCACGAACAGCAGCCACGCGACCGTGAGGCGTGCGTAGAGACTGAACGCGGTATCGCCCGCCGCCCGGAGTGCCTCGGAGACACTCATGTTGATCGCGTCGAAGAGCTGCCAGGCGGCGCTCAGTGCCAGCGCAGACGCGCCGACGATGACGATTTCGGCCGTGTCACCGGCACCGTCGGGTGAAAACAGGCTCATGATCGGTCCGGGAAACAGGAGGTAGAGGACCCCGACGGAGAGCTGCCAAGCGCAGGTCGTGCTGAGCGTCCGTCGGAGGATCGAGGGCACTTCGTCCTGTTTCTCGGCTCCGATCGCTTGCCCGACGAGGATGGCCCCGGCCGAACTCAACCCGAACGCGGGCATGAACGACAGGGAGTTGACCTGGACGGTGGCGAGCAGGGCGGCGGTCGCCACCGTCCCGAGGTCGGCGACCACCACGTTCACGAAGAACATGAAGGCGGCAAACTCGAGGAACCAGTTCAGACCGTTGGGGATGCCGAAGCGCAGCATCTTCCAGAACTCGCCAAGCGTGGAATCCGCAGCGGTCGAAGGCGCGGGGCTCTCGGGTTGAGGGATCCCTGTGCGCGCGACGAAGAGGATGAGAAGGACCGCGAAGCCGACGACGCTGGCGAGCACGGATGCCCACGCGGCCCCCGTGACCCCGAGCGCGGGTGCGCCCGCGTTGCCCTCGATCAGCAACCAGTTCAAGCCGACGTTGCAGACCATCGTGAGTAGAGCGGCCACCATCCCGTACCGGGTGTTGCCCAGGCCCGCGTACCAGTTGCCGATCGCCTCGATGCCCACGATCGCCGCCACGGAGAGCAGCCGGACGCAGAGGTAGTCCGACATCGCCGCCCGCACCGCCGGGGCGTAGTTCAGATGGGAGAGGGCGCCAGGGACCAGCGGGACGACGCCTGCGAACACGAGGCCGGCGAGTGCGGCGAGCACCAGGCCGTACCAGCCGTAGCGTCGCGCTCCGACAACGTCGCCCTTGCCCGCGAGTTGGCTGGCGAAGCTCTGGACGATGAAGGCAGTGCCGATCGGCAAGATCGCCAGGCTCATGACGTTCATGGACCCCGCGGTCGTGGCCGCGAGCGCGTCCTCCCCGAGGGAAGCGGTCATGAGGGCGTCGCTGAACCCGATGACCGCCTGGGCGGAGCGGGACAGGACGACAGGCCACGCCAGGCGTCCCAGCGCGCCGTAGCCGAATCTCGACCTGGACATCGGTGAGGTGTGCACCGGAAATGTGGGCGGCGCCAGGTGAACTGGCACCCTCGAGGAGCTTTCTTGGAGCGCGTTGGAAAAAAGGAACCCCCGAGCGGTCTGTGACCGTCGGGGGTTCGTGTTGTAGCGGGGACAGGATTTGAACCTGTGACCTCCGGGTTATGAGCCCGGCGAGCTACCTGACTGCTCCACCCCGCACCAGGGCGACAAACTGAGAAAGAAGAACCCCCGGGCGGCCTGTGACCGTCCGGGGGTTCGTGTTGTAGCGGGGACAGGATTTGAACCTGTGACCTCCGGGTTATGAGCCCGGCGAGCTACCTGACTGCTCCACCCCGCACCAGGTGTTGGGAGAGGGCTTATAGGCGAGGGCTGAGCCGAGGTCAAGCGTGGGCGAAAAGAAAATCGGGTGGACCGGCCGGGTCGCTTTTTGCGGGGTTCGTGGGCTTGCCTGCGCGAAAAACCAATTCGCGGCTTGACCCGGTTGTCCCACCTTCATAGCTTTCGCGGTCTATGGACGCTCAAGCCGTCTCGGCAGCGCTCACGCCGGCCGCCCTTGCACCGGCAATCGCCAAGCGACTCGGCCTGCCTCCGGCTGAGGTCGAGACCGCACTCGGTCTACTCGCTCAGGGGGCGCAGCCCGCTTTCATCGCACGATACCGAGGCGACCGCGTGAAGGAGCTGCGTATCGACGATCTCGAGCGAATCCAGACCGCGGCGGCGCAGGCCGTGGGCTTCGAGCTGCGGCGTCAGCAGGTCGCTGCGGAGCTCGCTGCGCGAGGGACGGTCGGACCGATGATCGACCGAGAGTTGCTCGCGGCGTCGCATCCCCTCGACCTCGACGACGTGCGCAGTGTTGCGACGCGGAAGAAGCGGCCGGTGGTGGTGCGAGCCAGAATCGGCGGACTGACTCCGTTGGCCCTCGCCCTGTGGACTCATGGAAGCGCCGGGGATTTCTCGGACGCGGATTCGATCCCAGCCGAGCTCCTCGCGGTCCCCAGCCGCTCCGTACTGGGGAAGAAGCGAAAGCGGAAGCGAAGCCGGAAAAAGCCGGCTCCCGTTGAAGTCACCGCGGAGACTCAAGCGTCCGACCCGAGCCACGAGCAGACGGGCGCTGAGGGACCAGCTCCGGCCTCGCCCGAGGCCGTCGACGCAGCCCAGACCGACGATGCGGGAACCGAAGCGCCACCAGCGGTGGAGCAACTCGGCGCCGCGCCCGAGGACGCCAATGCGCCGCAGCTGGTCGCCGCCGAAGGGGGACCCGCCGAGACGGTTGAGCGCTCGGACGCTGCGGAGACATCGGAGCAGGCCGAGTCCACGTCGGCACCCGTCGAGGCGCAGCCCGCCGCGGAGCCACAACCGCCGGAGATTCCGTCGTTCGACGGCGAGACCCTGGCGGCCGCGGTGACGGCCGACGCGGTTCCCGATGACGAGAGCGCACTCGCCGGTGCCCGATCGATTTGCGCGGACTTGCTGGTGGAGCACCCCGGTGTGCGCCGCTTGTTGCGTCGCCTGACGATGACTCGCGGCAAGCTGACCACGGCCGTCGTGGAGGCGAAGAAGGACCGCGCAGCTCGTTACAGCAAGTTCTTCGAGCGCGCGGAGGTCTGCAGCTCGATGGCGCCCAACAACGTGCTTGCGGTTCAGCGGGCGGAGCGTGATGGCCTCCTCTCGGTGTCGATCGAGGTCGATGCTGAGATGATCTACAAAGAGGTCGCCAGCCTGCTCAAGGTCGCCGACGAAGGTGCGGCCGCGGACGTGCTCCGAGGCGCGATCGAGGAAGCCTGGACCCATGGCGGGCTCAGCAAGGCCATCTCGGGCTGCGTCCGGCGCCAGATGAAAGAGCGCGCAGACCGGGCCATCATCCCGAACCTGTGCGAATCCCTCCGTCCACAGCTGCTGGCACCGGCCTTTGGGCGGCGCCCCCTGCTGTGCATCGATCCCGGCACTCAGCATGGCTGTCGGCTCATCGCGCTGTCCGCCGAGGGCCTCGTCGTGGCCGAGGACACGGTCTATCCGCTGCAGCCCAAGCTCCAAGCACCGCAAGCGAAGGCTCGAATCGCCGAGTTGTGCACGGAGAACAAGGTCGAGCTTGTCGTTGTCGTGGGTGGGGCTGGTGCGCGTGATGTCGAGAAACTCGCCCGGGCTGCGCTCGCGGAGACGGAAGGCGCACCCGAGATTGCTGTCCACACCGTCGACAGTGACGCGGTGGGAAGCCTGGCTGGCGGCAAGGCACTCAAGGCCGAGTTCCCCAAGGCGGACGCCGCAACCCGTCGGGCCGTCGCGGCGGGGCGACGGGTGCAAGACCCCCTCACCACGCTGGGCAAGGCGGACCTTCGCAAGCTGTCGTTGGGCCAACACCAGTTCGATGTGGACCCCGAGGCACTGCGGCAGGCGCTCGAGCAAGTCGTAGGCACGTCGATCGCGAAGGTGTCCGTTGATCTCAACACCGTCGACCTGGACACCTTGGGCCGAGTCCCGGGAATGTCGCAGGCTTTGGCGAAGGCTGTCGTCGCCCATCGCGACGGCAAGGACGGAGGCTTCCGCAGCCGCAACGAGCTCCTCGAAGTCCCCGGGCTCGTGGGAAAAGCGTTCGAGCAGGCCGCGGGGTTCTTGCGGGTGGTGGGAGGGGAGCAGCCCCTCGACGCCACGCCCATTCACCCCGAGCGGTACGCTCAGGTCGCGCAGATGGCACGCGCGCTGGACACGACGGTGCCCGAGCTTCTCGGCGACGCCGCCAAAGTTGACGCGCTCGACCCCGAGCCGTTCTTGGGTCAGCCCGGCGTGTCCGGGGAACCTTTGGGACCCCGCGGGCTCAGCCAGATTCAGGCCGCGTTGCGACAGCCCTCGCGAGACCCGCGGCCGGCCTTCGAGGTCGCCGCGTTCCACCCAGACCTGGGCAGTTTCGGAGACCTCAAGGTCGACATGGAGTTGGAGGGGGTCATCACCCACCTCGCTGGTTTCGGTGCGTTCGTGGATGTGGGCATCCCACAGGAGGGGCTCATCCACCTCAGCGAGTTGAGCCACGACTACGTCTCGGCGGCGGGGGATGTGGTCCACGTGGGCCAGCGTGTCAAAGGCAAGGTTATCGAGATCACCGCGGAGAAAAAGCGCTTTGCGCTCTCTCTGAAGGCTCTCGTGCCAGCACCGCAGCGACCCGCGCGCGAGCGTGGTGACCGCGACCGTAACGATCGTTCACGCCGTGGTGGGAACGGGGGCCGGGACGGGCGCTCCAAGGGTGGAAAAGGCAAGGGCGGACGTCCGGGATCCAAGGACGGCGGTCGCAAGGAAAAGCGGGAGGACAAGGTCCTTGGCTTCCGCATGGACCTGTCAGACCTCGCCTCTCGTTTGGGCAAGGGCTGAACCGCCCGCGGTTCCGATGGCAGGGCGCTCGCCCCTGTCTAGGGTCCAGCGGCGAGCGCTCGCAGGGCCACGCGGGTGCCGACGCCGTCCCAGAGCGTGGCCATCACCGACAGCGGCTGGTTGATGGCAGCCAACCGCAGTACGCCCGCCTTCGTGGGCGGTGTCTCGGTGAAGTTCAACTCGCAGTGCTCGACGCGGCCGTCCTCGAGCAGCACAGCCGATCCGTGCGAGCGACAGATGAGCGGACGCTGCTCGTAGACCGCACACAGCCCGTCGAGAAGCATCGCGCAGTGTTCGGTCTGCTCTGCCTGGGCTCGGACGCGGCTGCGAGTCTGTTCGGGGAGCCCCGCGAGCGCGTCTCGAACCGGCGCGGCTTCGACTTCGAAGATGCTCAGATCGACGTGGCAACAACGGTCACAGGCTCGTGCACACCGCATCTGGTCCCCGGCCAGTCGCGCAGCCTCGTCGAAGTGGGCGTCCACGCGGCTCCGCAGGGTGACCAGGGCGGTGCGGGCCGTCTGCGGATCGAGCTCGCTCATGGATCCTGTCGCAGGGCATCGGCGGTCTCGTTCATCGCGGCCACGGCTGCGTCCCCAGCATCGGCCGCAAAGCTCGCACCGCCGACGTACGGGTGGCCGCCACCACCGAGTCGCTCGCAGAGCGCTGCGATGTCGTGAGCTCGGGCCTCGGCCGGGAGCCATGGGTTGTAGCCCGCCGAGAGTTTGAGGCCTCCATCCGGCCCCCGGCTGACGCCGACCAGATAGTGAATCTGAGGGTGAAGCGAGTACGCGATGAACTTGTTGTACGCGCGCGGCGGCTGGTCGCTGAAGTCGTAGGTCGCGACATCGCCGTCCACCTGCACGCGACTGCGCATGAGCTCGATGTCGCGGCGGTGAATCTCCAGTGCCGGGTCCACGACGGTTCGCACATAGTCCGTCTGCGCGAGTTGGGCGAATGGTGTGTCGAGCAAGTCGGGGATGAACCGGTTGATCCGAGTCGGGTCTCGGTTTTGCTCCACGAAAGTCATCAGCTGAAGCGCGGGCTCGTCGAGCTCGACGGGCATCGATGGGTCGGGAAACGATGCGGTATCGATCAGCTCCGCCCAGCGCAACAGCTCAGCGTGTTCGGTGGGGTCCCAGCCGAACAGTGTCTTCCCGATGTTCGCGATGTAGCCGGTGCAGCTGGGCGCGCCGGGATCATGGAAACGCTGACCGTCTTGGTGAGCATCGAAGTGCTCGCGTTGGCCGGGGAGCTGAAACGCGGAGACGTGGTGGTCGAAGAACCAGCCGAGCTTCGGGTGGGCGCTGTACCGAAAGTCGACGATCGCAGAGTCGTCGGCGTCGAAGTCCACGTCGGTGAACGGATCACCTTGTTGGTGGGACTTCGCGATGTACACGAACTGTGCATCCGCCCGCACACACGCTCGGTAGAACGCGGCGAAGACTGCAGCGCTAGCGGCTCCGTCGAAGCACGCAGCGTGATGGAGTACGTGGACCCGCATCTCGGAGCGCGGAAGGTACCAGATGCGTCCGCGCTGCGGGACGGCGCCGCTGGGCGCTAAAGACGTGAAACCACGCCAGGTTCGGCGGCATGGACGGTGAAGATCCCCTCGGCGATTCGCTCCGCGTCGCGGGGGGGTTGGGCCGGAGCCTCGGGGTTCCAGATCAAAAGGGATGCGGGGAGGTGGCCGGGGTTGGTGGCAACGAGACCTCCTGAGGGCTGCAGATCCGCCGGTGGGTACGAGGACAGCAAACAGCCTCGGTTCAACAGGACCGCCAAGGTGCGACCGTCGCTCACGAAGAGCGCATGGGGGGCTTCGTCCCCGCGAGCCTCGCTGTACTTGGCCAGCGCCTCGGCAAGGGCGCCGGGCTCCGCGTATGCGTTCTGAAAACCGGTCGCCGAGTAGAGTTGATCGAGCAGCGCGAGCAGCTGGATCTGGCAGTCGGGTTCGCGCACGGCATCTCGGGCCAAGTAGGAGGGGAGGGAGCCAAGGAGGTCCGAACGGGTCTGCTCGTGAAGACGAGGTCCGGTAAGTACCGCCATCCATCGACGGAAGCGGGCGGTTCGGGGCGGCTGGCTCGACAGACCCGAGCGAGACGTCGGGTGGTAGATCCCGAGCGAACATCGCGCGCCGGAGCGGAGCAGATCACCAACCGGGTCATCGGTGTCGCGAGCCACCGGGCGCGACTGGACCAACGTCTCTGCACCCATGCACCCGCCCACGCTCCAACCCAAGAGGTTGTGCGCGAGTCCGCGCTTCGCATGGTCTCCGCCCGGATTCTGGATGTGGGCGCTGAACGCTGATTCGACCCAGGTCCGACCCCAAAACGGCCGATCGGGGCGCGCTTCGACCATCGCGACAAGAGTCGGGGAAGTCACCAGATGATCATACCAGGGCTGCGGGCCCCGGCCACTGCCGACCCGGGACACGACGGCAAAGCGGCCCCCGTGGTGACTGGTCGGCAACGAGCCCTGGACTGCGGCTCTCGCGGTCCGGTTTTCGCGGATTTTTCGCGGCTCCGATCGCGGATCGCTAGGGTCGGACAATGGTGTTTTCGCGTGGAGTGTCCCTGGTGCGAACCGTCGCCCGCTTTGCTGTGGTGACCGCGGCCGCTGTGGTCGCCTCCGCGTGCGCCAGCAGTCCCGAGACCAAGTCCCGGAAGAAGTCGGACGTCGAGAAGACGAGCCGAGCCGACAAACACTACGACGTCGCCGTCGGCTCGTTCCACAACGGGATGTTCTCCGACGCTCGGATCCAGATCGATCGCGCACTCTCCGAAGACCCCGAACACGCCGACTCGCACTACCTGCAAGGGGTGCTCCTGCTCAACGAGGGCAAGTCGATCGTCGACGCGATCGAGATCCAGCAGTGTCTACAAGATGATGCTGCCGCCCAACAGCGTGTCCGGGCCGAGTCGCTCCACCGAGAGGCGGGAGATGCCTTTGAACGCGCCGCGACGGCGTATCCGGAGGGCGCGTCGGGGCGTGGACGGGCGCTCAACTCGATGTCGGTCGTCTCGCTGTTCTTCCACGACACCGATGACGCAACCTCGTCCGCTGAGCTCGCCCTCGCCGAACAGTTCTATACGGCGCGGTACTCGGCGCTCTCCAACCTCGGGTGGGCGCAGTACCTCGAAGGGGACACGGTCAGCGCCACCGCCTCGCTTCGTCAGGCTGTCTTGATCAACCCGTCGTTCTGCGTGGGGCACTACCGGCTCGCCCAGATCTACCTGGACTCGGGGCTGAACGAACACGCGTATGAGCACGCCAAGCAGGTGACCGAGAACGACCAGTGCCCGATTCAAGACGCCTGGCGCATCGCCGGGGTCGCGCAAATGCGTCTCGGGCAGGAACCTGGCGCGGCCGAAGCGCTGCAAAAGTGTGTGGATCTCGCTCCGCGAAGTTGCCAGGCTGAGGACTGCCGCCATCTGCTTGGGCCCGCCAATACAGAGGAATCTGAGATGGCATTGCAAAGCACGCGCTAGAGGGGCGTCTCGCAGGCGTGTTTTGCATCCGTAGCGCTTGCGGGCCGGGCGTTCAGCGGGCAACACTTCGCCGCGATGCAGCACGCAGAAACGAGCCGGTTGCGCGTGGTCGCCGCGGCGGCAACGGATGCCCGTCGTGACGACGGTGCCGAAGAGTTGCCGAGCTCCGCCGGGACGGACGGGGTTCCGTCTCCGGGCCGCTACATCAAAGAGCAGCGAAAGCGGCAGGGCATGAGCATCGACCAGCTCGCCGCCGCCACGAAGATCCCGCGCTCGAGTCTCGAGCTTCTCGAGTCCGATCATCACGAGTCGCTGCCGGGCCCAGTGTTCGTCAAGGGGTTCCTCCGATGCTGCGCGCGGGCCTTGGGCCTGGAGGCCGAGGTCGTGATGGAGCTGGTCTATGAGCGCGAGCGTGCGCTGTTGCTCGCCCGGCGCCGTGAACGACCCGCCGCGACGACTGCGGCACCACCCACCAGCTCGGCTGCGCCCGCAGCTCCGGCGACGCCCTCGGATCCGGCTGAGTCGGCGGGTTCCCCAGAAACTCCTGAGACCGAACCAGCCTCGAACGGTGCAGCGCCCCCTGTCGTGGGAAGTCCTGCCCAAGCTGGCGGCATGGACTTGTTTGCCGGCCTGGGTCGGCTCGTCGGCAGCGGCGGGGTCTCGATGATGCTCTGGGTCGCGGTGGCGCTGTTCGTCGCGATGGTCATGATGGCCGCGTTCAACTTGCTGGGCGTCAGCAGCATCGGGCCGACCTAGTTCCCTCGTCGGGCGTCCGCAGGACCGATATCATCCGCGCGGTCTCGCTATGGCGACGATGCGTACCCGCAAGATCCGGATCCTGCACACGCTGCTGCGTGCGGGAGACAAGCGTCGGCTCCGTCGGGCGCTGGAGCGGCTCGACGACGTCGAGATCGCCCAGCAGCTCGACAACCTGGAAACCGAGGATCAGCTCGCTGCGTTACGCCTGGTGCCCGCACCGCGTCGCGCGGAGATCATCGGGGCGATGCGCTACGAAAGCGCGGCGGGCCTGGTGGCTGCACTCGCCCCTGAAGAGGCGGCGAGCGTGGTCGATGACCTCGACGCCGACGACGCGGTCGACATTCTCGGCTACCTGCCCCAAGGAGCCCTGAGCGCCATCCTCAAGCAGCTCGACCGCGAGGATGCGGATGAGATCGAGGACCTGCTCGCGTACGACGAAGAGACCGCCGGCGGTCTCATGTCGCCGCAGTTCTTCTCGTGTTTCCCCGAAGCATCGGTTCGCGACGCTCTGGAGGTCATTCAGGCGTCCGAGGAGACGCCGGAGAACGCGTTCTACGTGTACGTCTGCGACGAGGAGGACCGCCTTGTGGGGGTGTGCTCGCTGCGGATGCTGGTCATCTCGCGGCCCGAGCAACCGTTGCGAGACATCATGCTGACCGAGGTCACGACGGTTGCGGCGGATACCGACCAGGAGGACGTGGCGGAGATGGTCAGCCGCTACGACCTGGTGGCGGTCCCGGTGGTCGACGACCAGCGACGGTTGATCGGGGTCATCGATGTCGACGATGTGGTCGACGTCATCCGCGAGGAGGCCACGGAGGACATCCTCAAAATGGCCGGTGCCGGAGAAGACCTTGCCGACGCGCGGTCTTTCACGGGCGCTCTGCGAGTTCGTTGGCGGTGGCTGATGGCGGCGGCAGTCGGCGGCACCTTGGCGGCGCTGAGCCTGAGCGGGTTCGACGGCATCTTGGCGACCGCACCCGAACTCGCCTTTTTCATGCCGGTCGTCGCGGCGATGGGCGGCAACATTGGGATTCAGTCTTCTACGATCGTGGTGCGGGGTCTTGCGGTCGGATACATCGAAGCGGACCGCGTCCGGCGTCTGGTCGTGCGTGAGGTGAGCCTGGGGGTCGTGATGGGGCTGCTGTTTGGAATCCTGATCGGGCTGGTGTCGATGGGCGTCGCGGAGCCCTCGACGGATCCGTTCCGACTGGGGATCGTGGTCGCGTTGGGGACCGCGGGGTCGATGACCATCGCCGCCGCCGTGGGGACGAGCACCCCGCTTCTGCTCGACCGCCTCGACATCGACCCCGCGGTCGCCACCGGTCCGTTCGTCACGACCTCGGTCGACATCGCCGGCCTGTTGTTCTACTTCTGGCTCGCCTCTCGTCTGCTGGGGCTTGGGTGAGCCAGGTCAAGACGCCCGCGGTGGTGCTCGGCACGTCGGCCTTGGGAGAAGCGGACCTGATGGTGGTGTTGCTGACCGCCGACCTGGGGAAGGTGCGCACCGCCGCCAAAAACGCTCGGAACTCGAAGCGGCGGTTCGCTGGGGGGCTGCCGGCGGGCGCGCTGGGGCAGGCGACGGTCTCGCGCCGCCGAGAAGGGGCGATGTGGCGGCTCGACGGGTTCGCGTCGATCGCCGAGGTGAGCGGCCTGGGCCGGGATCTCACTCGTTTCGCCTACGTCAACTACCTGTGTGAACTCACCGACGTGCTCGTCGTCGAGCCGGAACCCGATCCGCGGAGTTTCGCGGCACTGGCCGAGGCGGTCGGGGAGACGTTGCGCAGCCCGCCGCGCCCGGCGGTCATGCGGCGCTATGAGCTGCGCCTGCTGGACAGTCTCGGGCTGCTCCCGTCCCTCGAATCCTGCTGTGTTTGCGGCGCCGCTACGGGTATCGGAGCAGAGACCGCGTTCGTCGCCGGACGCGGAGGAGCGCTGTGTGTCGTGCATGGGGTAGGCGCGCCGCGCATTCCAGCCGAGACGCTTGCACTCGCGACTGCCCTGCATCGTGACGCAGAGCCCGAGGCGGCGTGGGAGGCGGCCACCGGGGCGCCGACCGAGGTCCGGCGGGCGCTTCGCGACCTGGTGCAGTCGGTCCTGCGTCCGCACCTGCGTCGACCGCTGCGCTCACTCGAGTTTTTGGCGGCGCTGACCCCTCGTGGTGCGGTTGATCGCGCGACCGACGACGCTCCGTGATCGGCGTCTCCATGCGCCTGCGATGGGTCCCAAACCCCGCTTGGCGGGTTGGAGCGTTGTGGTAGGTTTCCCGGCCGTGTCGCACCGCAACACCTCTGGGCGCAGCCGCCCGCTGCCGCGTTTTCTCGCGGTACCCCTCCTCGCGGGCGCACTGACGGGTGCTCTGACGGGCTGCTCCGATCCGAACACCGGGATCGATGCCCCCGTCGGCAACCTGTTCTTCCCCGAAGGGCTGGCGCTCGACCCTCGCACGCCCGAGGGCGAGGCCTCGCGGTACCTGTTCGTCTCCAACGGGAACAACGATTTGAACTTCAACGGCGGGTCGGTGAGCGTGATCGATCTCGATGCGTTCTTCGAGGCGTGGTCCGACGACGGACCGCCCGACGAGGAGGGCAACCCGACGCTGTCGTACTCCCCGTATGCGTTCTGCGAGGGTCCCGGGGAGCGTTGTGTGCTCGATGTGGGCTCGAAGACCACCGACGACTTCCCATGCCGGCGACTGGGCCTGCTGCCGCAGGTCGTCGAGTGTGACGAAGGCCCGTTTGTCGTCGACGGCGTCCGCTTGGGGGACTTCTCGACCCACATCGCAACCTCCGTCGAGCCTTCGGGGACACCCCGTCTTTGGATCCCTGTTCGAGGCGACCCGAGTGTCACGTACATCGACGTCAAGGAACCCTGGCCCGAAGCTCCCGACCTGGACTGCGGTCAGGCGCGCGGCGATGGGGAAGCGCTCGACGAGGCGCGGTGTGGGGATGACTTCCGTCTCCGCAACCTTCGCAACGACGGCACGCTCGAGGAGCTTCCCCGCGAGCCATTCAACATCCATGTGAGCGAGGGGGAGGGCTATCGGTATGCCTTCGTCGCCCACAGTGGCGGACCTTCGGTCTCGGTCATCGATCTCGACGGCCTCCAGGGCGGTGATGGCCGCCCCGCGATCGTCGATATCAGCAGCGTGTACAGCCCCACCACGGCAACCGTCTTCAGCGGAGGGTTTGGGTTGGCGACCCGACCGTGTGGCGCTTGCGGGGATGCGCAAGACGACACGCCGGGCTTCAACACGCCTTCGATCACGCAAGACTGCACGCGCCCGCTGGTCTACAGCTCGCTCCGTTTCCAGTTGCTCGCGACCAGCTTCACCGCTTCGGGCATCGAGGAGGAAGACCTGCCCGGGGGGGGCACCGAACGCGACGGGTGTGAGGACGACCAGGGCAACTACCTCGGCCCGTACTGCGCAAGCCCGGACGAGGTCGGCAACGAGTGCGCGCTGATCTGCGAGCCCCAGATTCGCAACGTCGTGCGCTTCCCAGTCGGCGGGGTGGACCCGCTCGCCGCGACTCGGTCCGAAGCGCTTGGGGACGTTCAGTTCGGTGACGCCTGCGGCGACGAGCTGTTGGTCTTGCAGACCAACCCCGGCGCGCTGCTGCGGCTGGATACTTCGGTCGAAAATGGGGAGCCGGTCGACATTCCGGCGGGGCGACCCATCGAGGTTTGCGACCAACCCTCGCGCTTCCAGGTTTGGGAGGAGCAGGGGCTCGCGTTCGTCGCGTGCTTCCAGGCCGCGTACGTCTACGTAGTTGATCTTCGGGCCGAGCAGGTCGTCGATACGATCATCACGGGCACAGGTCCCCACGACGTCATCCTTGATGAAGCTCGCGGCATGCTCTACGTCGCCAACCTTCTCGAGGGGTCCGTGAGCGTCATCGACGTCGGGCTCAGTCGGAACTCGCGGTTCAAAGAAATCGCTCGCATTGGCCTGCAGGAGCCGTTCAGCCGATGAATTCCTTTCGCACACGCGCTGTCTCGTCTCATCCCCGTCGTGGTGTCGGTCGGCCCACCGACTCATCTGCAGGTCGTGTCGTTGGCCTGGTCTCTGGCCTGGGCCTGGTCGCCTCCGTCCTGCTGACCGGTGGGTGCCAGCAGCAAAGCCGAGTGCAGGTGCCGAACCGCGTTCTCGATCGGCCGTTGGACGTCACGTTGACGTGCGTGCGCCTCGAAGAAGACGATTCCCTGACCGCTCTCGGGCTGGGCGACTGCGCACAGGAGGCCCTTCCGAGCTGCGCGGAGGAGGGGCCGCAGCTCATTGGCTACGTCGCCAACAGCGAGAGGAACGAAGTTGCGGTGTTTCGGCGGTGCGACACGACGGCCGCAGTGGTGGACGTCGACACCAACGCGCCCGGCTACCAGCTCGTGCCCGTGGGACAGCTCCCTTCGGAGATCGAATCCACAACGCTCGGCTGCCGGGTGATCACGGCCAACGCGGGAAGCTGCGACCTGACCCTGCTCGACGGGCTCGGCCTCGCCGCGATCGCGCTCGAGACCGACAATGCCGACCAAGTCGCGCCAAGTTCCCTGGTCTCCAAGCTCATCCCGCTTCGATCGGATGGGCTTCCGCTGGGCGCGAGGCCTGGCGCGTTGGTCACCGCTCCACGGGATCTGAGCACCGCGAGTTCGACCGCGCCCGAGCCGGTGGCCGGCGACGGGTTCGAGGACAACCAGTGTCAGAACGATGCGCGTGGAAGCGCGTGGGTGACCTTCCCGACCTGTCAGCTCCTGGCCGAGGTCGACCTGAGCACCGGCCGTCTGCTGCAGAGTCGTCAGTTCGAGGCGATGCCCGATGGCTCTGTCGAAGTCACCGACGCAGGAACCGCGCCGGACTGTCCCGTCGACTGTCCGATCCAGTTCCCTGACGGAGCTCCCCAGACCTGCGCCGGTGCGGACGACGACCCCGCGGATTGCCGTCCGGCCTCCGGCTTGGATGGGTTCTTCCCCAATGCGGTCGAACTCGTGCGCCCCGAGCTGTACGACCCCGAAACGGATCTGGGCGCCGACGCCAACCTGGACTACGCGTCGTTGTTCGTCGGCGGCTCAGGGAGCGACATGCTCGTGGAGCTTCCGTTCGCGTTTGAGGGGGGGGCGCCGAGCGGTACCTGGGAGGACAGCGCGATGACCCTTCCGCTCGAGGATCCGCAAGGCATCGTCAAGATCCGCGCGGTACCCCCGACATCGATGCTCGATGGGGAACACCAGTTCCTCTATGTCATCGGGGGCGACGGGGCGACACACGTCGTGGACCGCGCGTTCGAGGACGATGCGCTGGGGGTCGAGTGCGATACGCAGGTCGATCCCACGACCACGTCCCCGCCGTTTCCCTCCTGCAACCCGATCGCCGCCGACGGTGGGGGTCAAGGGCTTGCGCTGGACCGTCGTCCGTTCGCGGCGGGGCCTGGGATCCGGGTCAGTGGCGGTGCCGGGTTCACAGACTGGGCGTTCTTCCGGGTCGCAGATGCGGCGGGGTCGGTCGGAGCGCCGTTCGAGGCCCCCGGGATCGTGGGCGTCGGCACGACCAGCTTCGGCCGGATCGTTTTGTCGGTCTTCAACCAGCTACAGGGTCCGACCGAGAACGCAGACATCAACACCGCGGTCATGGATCTGTCGATCCCTCCGCACAGTCTTTGGCCCTCCGAGGACCCCACGACGATCGCCGTGGGCAGCACCACGCTCCCTGCGGTGGAGGATGAAGAGCCCGAACGCGCGCTGGTGGGCGATGTGTACTCCGCCCAGGAGTTGAGCCCGACCCTGCGCCGCATCGATTTGGCGTACTCCCTTCCTCCGGGCGACGGCGCGGTCTCCGAGGCCCGCATCGCTCGCGCCGAGAGTCTGGGGAACCCCAGCAACGCCGACGGCCTGGGTTTGTTCGAAGGCGACGCGGTCTACGCAAACGAGGCCGTCCGCGCGGTGGTGCGGGACTACCAGCAGTGGGCGCCGGTGCGTTGGACGCTGACGTGGGAAGGGACGATCCCAGGGACGCGGAGTGCGACGGGCCGAGTCGAGTGCGACACGCCTGGCTGGGAGAACGGCACCTGCATCTTGGCCGACGGGAGCACGTCGGAAGGGGCGCGACTCGTCGATGAGTCGGCATCGTTCTGCGACAACGGGGTCCTCCCCGGGGACAAACTCGTCATTCTCGGGTGCGGCACCGACGACGACTGCGGGCTCGGTCAGCGCTGCCTGCGGGAGCCGACGGCGCCGAGCAGCGCGTCGGGCATCTGCATCTCCGCACAGGCGTACGAGGAGGAGTTCGAGGTGCTGCGGCAGGTCTGCGCGCCCTTCATCAACGATGCCTGTGGCACGCCTCGGCGGGAGTATCTGGTGACGCGGGCGTTTCAGGACGAGCTGCACATTCAAGCGCTTGACCGTCCGCTCGAATCTCACCTTCGCGCAGTCGATCCGGAGACCGGATTGGCACCGACGGAGGGGGAGGATCTGAGCGTCATCGGCATGCAGGAGGTCGTGGACCGGTACACATGCGAGCTTCCGAACGACCCGGCCACGGTCAATCAGCCGGCGGAAGGTCGAGGGTGCGACAGCGACGCGGAGTGCTCGTCCCTCAACGGGGACGGTGAGTTTCTGTGCGCGGCCGATGGCTTCTGCCGCGGGCCGTGCCCGTTGGGTAGTCCCGACTGCTTCGAGTGTGATGTCGACGCGGACTGCGGCCACTACGGCGAAGGCGCGCTGTGCGTCGATCAGCAGTGTCAGCGACCCTGTGAGCCGGGGCAGCGTGAATGCACCCAGGCCCTGCTTCCCGGGCCGCGGTGTTTTGCGGAACTCGTCGACTACGTCGTGAGGACCCGCGAGAGCTTCACGGTCATTGGGGATCCGGCGCCGGGCTTCATCAGCACGCGGGTGGTGCTCGACCCCGCGACTGGAGAGTGCCGCGAGAACGAGGCTGCGAGCGAGTTGCTGACCTCGAGGCTTCGGCTCGGGTCCGATCAGTCGTCGGTCTTCAACGATCCCTTCGTGGGGATCCCCGACTGCCCCAACCCCGACGAGGCCTCGCCGCAGGACCCCAACCCTTGCCGGATCGTGGCGCGTCGCTCGGAAGGGGAGTCGACGCTTTTCCACCAGATGGAGTACGAAGGGGAGCCGGTCCCGGCGATCCGCTTCTCGACGCCAAGCATCAGCCTGGTGCTCGACCTGGTCGACCTGTTGGCGCTCTCCTCTAACGTGGATGTGACGGACGCAAACGGGCAGGTCTACACGACCCGGTACCCGACCGAGTTCCGGCAGTTCAATCGGGCTCGTATCCCGCGGAACTACGCGACGACCTTCGCCGCCACTGCGGGCTACATCCCAATCTCGGAGCCGGCTGTCGTGGGCAACACCGTGATGGTCTACCCGATCAGCATCATCCCCGGTCCCACGCCCAACACAGCATACGTCGTGGATGCTGGCGGGCGAGGGGGTCCGGCGGGGGTTCGGGGGCAGGTGATCCGATTGCGTCCGCCTCAGATTCAGACGGGTGGACTCGTCGACGTCGAGTTCCTGGTCCGTTGACCGCTCGCACCGGGCCTCGCCGCGTCCCAGTGGCCCAAAGGAAGCCGACCCTGGTCATCCGGGCGCATCTTGGACCCCAAGGCGGGCCGCAGGACCGGCAGACGGGCTCGCGGGGGCTGGGAGCGCGGCGCGGACAACCGCGTGCTTCAGCGCCACGCGTTTTCCTGTAGACTGGTGCACGGACGCTTGTGCCGCATTTCAAGGTCAGGATCGGCAATCGCACGATGTCGCTGCCCGATGGCGAGCATGACATCGGTCGGTTACCCGACTGTTGGCTGACGATCGATGACGACCTTGCCTCGCGGCAACACGCCCGATTTCACATCGCTGGGCCGACGGCGGTGCTTGTCGACCTCGGCAGCCGCAACGGCACGTTTGTGAACGGGCAGCGCATCGTTGGCCGCCGCACGGTTCACGATGGCGACAAGGTCAGAGTCGGCCGAGAGATCCTGGTCGTCGTGCGCTCCGATCAGCCGATCGACGACTTCGACGATGGCGGATTGAGGCGAACGCTGGCCCCGGGCGAGGACACGCGCTTCCCCTCGCTCATCGGTCAGCTGGTCGAGAAGAGCCTCCGCGTGGGCAAGGTGAAGGAGGCGGAGCGTTATGCCAGCGCGTTGACCAACCAGCTCGGCGCGAGCCCAGTCGACGTCGAGCACCCGGCTGCTCAGGCCTGTGTCAGTTGCTTGCTGGGCCTCGCTGAGCACACCGCGTCGGGGGTCTGGGTCGATCGGTTGTTCCAGCTCCACGTCAAACAGAACTGGCTGATGCAGGTCGAGGTGATCGATCGTGTCCGCGGAGCTCTCGACCGGATCCCCCGAGTTCCCGGCCACGCGCTCGCGGACTACGAGCAGCAGCTCCGACGGCTCCAGCGTGCTGGCCACGAGCCGGCGGGCGATGTTCTCGCGATGGTCGCGGAGATCGTCGACGCCGCCGGACAACGCTGAAACGGCGCACCCAGCGTGGGGGTCCGGCGGCGTTCGTCTTGGGGCGCCGCTGACCCTGACCCCTGACCATTGCCTGGCAGGGAAAACGAGAAGGGCGACGTGCCGGAATTCCGACGACGTCGCCCTGGAGCGCGCTCAGCAGATGCGGGGCGTTCTACTACTTGGCCAGGTCCACGACGCGGAAGGTGGTGCGGTTGTTCTTGGAACGCCCAGCACTGGTCATGTTGACCGCCACGGGTTTGGATGCGCCGTAGCTACGGGTCTTGATCCGCCCGCCTGCGACGCCCTTGCCCTCGAGGTACGACTTGACCGAGCCGGCCCGCGTGTCGGTGCGGGACTTGGCCGCCCCCTTGTCGTCGGTGTGTGTGCCGACCTCGATGACCTTCACCTCGGGGTGGTACTTGAGGAAGGTGGCGAGCTGGTCGAGCGCGTCGTAGCTGCTCGAGGCGACCTGGTTCTTTCCGTCGTAGGAGATGCGCTTCTTGACCCGCAACGACTTGCCGTTGAGCGAGATCAGCGGGGTTTCCGGAGGCGCGTCGAGTTCGAGCACCTCTGTGAAACTCGTGTCTCCGTTGGGCTCGACCGTGAAGGTGAACGACTTGGTCTTGTAGCCCTCAGCGGTCGCCGTCGCCTGGTACTGGCCCTCGTTGAGCTCGAGGGCGATCTGGCCGTCAGGCATCGAGTTGAACGGCTCGTCGACGCCCTGACCGGTGACTTGCATGGTCGTGGCGACGGCCTTGCCCGTGTTGTCGGTGAAGGTTCCGCGGATGACGCCCGTGAGCGCTGCAGGTCCGGACTCGAGCTGAATCTGAACTTGCGTGTCTTCGCCGGCGACCACGTCGGCCGACCCCTCGTGGACGATCTGGTCCTGCATCGAGACTGTGAAGGCGATGGTGCCCTCAGGGAATCGGTAGCTGGTGAAGTTGCCCGATGGGTCGGTGACGATCCCGTTGGAGACGAGTCCGGGGAAGTTCACGATGGCGCCGGAGACCGGGGCTCCGGCGGTGTCGACGACCGCGCCGAGGATGCGCCCTTCGAGGATGGGCTCTGGCGCAGGAGGCGCCGGCGCTTCGACGGGTACTTCGACTTCGCGGACGACCGGGGTGGGGTCGAACGACCAGCCCAGTCCGAGGATGATCTGCCACGGAGCTTGCCGGGGTCCGAACTCGAAGCCTGGCGAAACCAGGCCGACGTCCGCAGCTGCGTCCACATGGAGTCCGGAGATGACGTTGGCGCGCAGGCCGACGGTCAGCCACTGCGCGGAGCGGGGGAGGGGGGAGGGGGCCGACTGGTTGCGTGCGAACGCACGTTCCGCCTCCGTCGTCGTCACGTCCCACGCCCACTCAAGGATCGGGTCCAGCCCGAACTTCTTTTCCTTGCCGAGCCGGAGTGGGAAGTCCACGGCGTAGCGCATGCGGACGCGGCTATGGTTGCCGCCCAGGGAGAACCGGCTGATTTCCCGACTCGCGGCGTCGTCGATCGCGGCGTAGTCAGCGACCGACTTCTGAAGCGAGCGGTCGAGCATCCACCCGATGTTCGTCGTGAACCGGAACGGGAACTCGCGGTCCGTCAGGTAGCGGAGGTCGACAGCGAACATCCCGTCGACGAAGAAATTCACGTTCGAGGTCAGCAGGCGATCGCTGCCCGAGAGCAGCCCCAAGCCCGCCTGACCACCGACGCCGATGCCGTTCTTGAACTTCCAGGCGCCCTTGAAGCCAAAGTCGATGTCGCCCAGTGCGAAGATCGCTTCTGCGTCTTGGCGGTCGGCTTGGTCGCGAGCGTTGCGGTTGGCGGCCGAGTTGACGCTGAAGAAAATCTCGCCCCACTTGGCGGGCGTGAAGCCCATGGTCACGCCGCCTTGGACCCGAGAGTGTTGGTCCGTGACCCCGCCGACGTCGTACATGAACTTGTCCTTGCGGAAGAAGTTCGTGTGCAGCCGGAAGCGGAACGTGTACTTGCCCCCGACGTCCGGGAGAGAGGTGTGGAACAGGCCGATGCCGGCCCGGGTGGTGGGCATCATCGGCTCGCTGCGGCCGTCGACCATGCCGGGGCCGTCGTCCCCCCCGGTGTCGTCACCGTCCTCGGGGAGGACCGCGTCGCCATCTGCGTCGAAGTCGGCATCGCCGCCGAAGTCGCTGTCGAAGTCGTCGTCGGACCCGCCGCCGAAGAGCGCATCGACGTCACCGTCGGTCTCCGGTGCAGATGCGGACGCATCGAAGGACGCTTCCCCACCAATCTCCAAGCCGGCTTCACCGCCAGCGTCCGCGCCCACCCCCGGGTCGGGCGCAGGAGCGTCCGTCGGGGCCGGATCGGCCGCCGGAGCGGGGTCGCCCTCGGGAAGGGGGGGAGGAGCCGCCCACGCAGTTGCGGGGACGAACACCATCAAACCAGCCAAGGACAACGCAGAAACGCCTCGCGGCATACCCGGAGAGTCCCGTGTGCAAGGGGGGCTGTCAAACCTAACGTGCTCAGAAAATGGCCCCGCGGGTGCGAGCGAATTTCTTTCACGGATTCGTCGTCGACCCGGGACTCATCTCTCTTCAGGTGTGCAGTGACGGCGCTTGCACCCTGAACGTCGAGGCCTCGTTGGTGCAAGATAGGCAGCACGCCCCTTGGGACGTTTGCACATGAGCTTGCCTTCCTTGCGCCACCGGTTGTGCGCGCGGGCTTTACTTTGGACCTTTGCCTGCGTCGTCGCGCTGTGGAGTGCCACCGCAGCTGCAGCCCCCGCGCCGGCTTCGGTGGACGCGGTGGACGTGTCCCTCCGGATCTTCGAAGGGGGCGAGCGTCGGGCCGACGGCACCCGGGTGCCGCGAAAGCAGGGCTTCGTACGCGGCCGCGCGACGTACCGCTTGAGTGCGCCCGCGGTGGCGGGGCAGGAACTGGTCCTGTTGGATTTCGCGTCGTTCCTGCGCGAGGACCCGGTCGAACTCGACGAGGCCGCCGTGGCCGGGTACGTCAACGGTCCGTTCGACGCCGGAGTCCTGGACGTCGTTGCGAATGAGGGCGCCATCTCGGTGAAGCGCCGGGGGACTCGCCGCGACGTGGTGGTCTTGCTGCGGCCAGGCGTGCAGGAGGTGACGCTGGAGTATGTGGTCACGGTTCCGTCGCGCCCGTGGCCTTTTGGATGCGTTCGGAGAACCTGCAGCCTCAGCGGCGCCGTCGCGCCGCTGCCCTCGGCCCCGGCACTGGGAGGGCGTTATCTCCCCGCAGAAGGCCGTGTGATCGCACCGGTCCGCTGGAGAATCGAGGATGTTCGCCTCGGTTCTCGTCCGGCACGGCCCGCGATCAGCGTCGGCTCGGTCGGCGAGCCTCCCCCCGACCGCGTCGTCATCTCTGCGAGCCGTGGTGAGCCGATCGCGTACCCGTCGGTGTTCTGGGCGCCGCAGTGGCACCGAACCCGCTCCGTCCGCGACGGGGTTGAGATCGACGTGTTTCACCGCCGCCCCCGTCCCAGCGGTCGAACCCCGGCGGAGACACGCTTGCAACTGTGGCGGGACTTGCCCGGACACGTGGCATCGACGGCCGAGGACATGGTCGCGTTGTTGACCGCGGCACGACCCGTTCCGGCGGGTGAACGGGTCGTGGCTGTGGTCGGACCTCTGCGCTCCGAGGTGACGCAGGCCCACCCCGCCACGCTGGTGGTGAGCGACCAGGCGTTGGAGTTGTTCCCCTCGGGGCGGTTCGAGAAGTTCCACATTGAAGCGCTCGCGCGCGGCTGGGCGGACGTGTTCTCGATGGGCATGTTCGTCGGGGAGCACGACGCCTCGACGGACCTCTGGTTGAGCGGTTCGGTCGCCCTGGCGCTGCTCGACCTGTGGCGCGCCAGGAAGGAACATGCGGACGAGTTCGCAGGGGACATTCTGCGCAACTTGACCTTCGTTCCGGCGGTCGACCGATTCCTCTACACCCAGCAGGCCTCGTTCTCGCAGACGTACTTCCGCGGGGTCGAAGACGCCCCGCCGCTTCGCAACCACCCCTTGTGGTTCTCCCACGCACTCCCCACGGGTCGTCGTCTCCACGGCAAGCTGACCGACACCTTGGGAGCCAAGCGGGTAGGGGCCTTCTACGATGCGCTCTTGCGCGACCTCTCCTCGGACCCGCAGGCATTGGCCGAGGGGGTCTACGGCCATGCGCTGGACTGGTTCTTCGACCAATGGCTCGGTGAGTACCCCGATGTCGACTACTGGGTCGGCGACGTCGTCTCCAAGCGGACCTCGGGGGGGTGGGAGCACACCATCACGATCCACAAGCTCTCCGCCCAGCCGGTCGTTGAACCGGTGCAGGTCCTGGTGACCGACAAGGACGGCGGCGCCGAGTACCTGGTGTGGAACGGCCAAGCTTCGCACGCTCGGACCCTGGGCGACGAACCTCTCGAGGGCAGCCACACCTTCGTCGTGAAGACGAAGGGCAAGCTCGACGCGGTCCGCCTCGACCCGCGGAAGCGTCTCGTTCAAACCCCGTTGAAGCCGGACAACGTCGATCCGGCGTTCAACGACCGGGACGCGCCCCAGTTCCGGTTCCTCTACACCGGGGCCGGGCTGAGTGTCGCTGCGTCGGAGTTCGTCAATGCGAACACCCCCGCGGCCAGCTTCAACGCGATTGCAGGGTTCGCGGCCTTCGAGGCGAGCCTTCGCCGAGACCTCCGGCGGACCGGGCACGTGCTCGTCGCACGGGACCGGGAGTCGATCATCGCCGTCGGCAGCGGTGTCAACCTGTGGTGGGGGAAGAAGGCCAACCCCCAACGTCGTCGCGGCCGCGTACGGCTCTTCATGACGGGCGGGTGGTTGTCGGACGGCTCGCTCGACCCCGCTGGCGGCGCTCGGATCACGGAGCGCGTCTCGGTCATTCACGACACCCGGCGGTTCGCGTGGTGGCCCGAACGCGGTCGGGCGCTGAGCCTGGGCGTCATGGCTCGGCAGACGCTACGCGACCACGAAGGACAGAGCGACAACCGCTTCGACCTCGCGGCCGATGCCGCTTGGGTGCACTTGTGGCCACTCGCACACGACCATGTGCTCGCGACATCGCTGCGCGGAGAGATCGTGGTCCCGCTGGTCGGAGATCCCGAGTTTCGCTCGCTCACCCGGGTGGGCGGCATCGGCGGCTTGGGTGGCTATGCGGCGGACGAGGCCTTCGGACTGGGGCAAGTGGCGCTTCAGGCCGAGTACCGTCACCAGGTTCTCCGCAACATGCACAGCAACCTCGCGCACGTGCTCTATGGGCGGAGTCTCGGCGGGGTGGCATTTGTAGGCGCTGCCACGACGAGTCGGTGCGAGAACTACGGTGGCTGGTTTGGCGCAGAAAGCTGGTACGCGCATGTGGGCTACGCGCTCACGGCCCGACTCTCGATTCTCGGCGTCACCCCGCAGCTGCTCAAGGTCGAGGCCAGTGTGCCCCTGATCCGGAGAACGGGCACCAGATGCCTCGAACAGGTGCTTCCGAACTTCTTGGCCGAGCGCCAAGGGTTGGAGAGCGCAGACGCGCTGCTCCCTCCGTTCAACATCAACGTCCTGTTCAATCAGTCGTTCTGAGCGATTTCGCTTGCAACTCGCGCCGGAACAGGGCGTCTTGGGGTTCATGCCACGCAAACTGTTCGCTGCTGGACTCCTTCTCAGCTTCCTCGTCGCAGCACCCGCCTGCAAGAAGGACGACATGGTCAAGGAGACGACCAGCGAGATCGACGCGCTTGCCGACGAGATGGTCAAGGCCGTCAACGATGCCGACGACAAGAAGAAGGGCGTCGCAGACGCTCAGAAGCTTCTCGATGCGAAGAAAGCCGACCTCGGTGCAAAAATGGCCGAGCTGGGCGAGCTCCGCGGCTTTCAAGTGAGCGAGGACGTGTCCGCCGAGATGACCAGCAGCCTTGCGCAATCGGTGATCGAGGTCCAAGGCTTGCAGATCACGTTGATGACGGAGTCCATCAAGGACCCCGAGCTCAAGACGGCCGTCGACCAACTGACGACCGACTTCAACGATATGATCACCCCCTGAGGTTCGCCCGTCCCCTCGGTGGCGGCGCGGCGGTGTTCAGACGCTGATGGGCGACGGAACGCCTGCCGCCTCGAGCAGTTCGCCGCGGCGGATGGCACCCGCGAGCGCTTCGATATCGTCCGCGAGTACGCGGTCGCCCGCATGCGGCGGCACGTATTCGCGGATTTTCTTGTGCACCGCGCTGAGGCGGTCGGACGTCTGCGCCGCTCGGAGATCGAGCACGCGGGCCGCGGCCATCGCTTCGATCGCCAACACCGCCGACACATTCTCGACCGCTTTGGCCAGCTTCCGGGCTGCGTTGGGGCCCATGCTGACGTGGTCTTCCTTCCCCGCTGAGGTGGGAATCGTATCGACGCTCGCCGGGAAACTCAGCGCCTTGCATTCACTGGCCAGGGCGGCGGCCGTGACGTGCGCGAGCATGAACCCGCTCTCGACCCCAGGATCGTCGGCGAGAAACGCGGGGACGCCTCGCGAGGTCGTCGGAGACATGAACCGGTCGGTTCGGCGCTCGCTGATCGTCGCGAGCGTCGTGATGGCGGCCGTGAGGTGGTCCAGGGGGACCGCAACCGAGCCGGCGTGGAAGTTCCCGCCGCTGACGACGTCGTAGCCACCATCGTCGCGACGCAAGAGCAGCGGGTTGTCCGTGAAGCTGTTGAGTTCGATCGACAGCGCGTCGGCGACGTAACGCACGGCGGAACGCACGGCGCCGTGGACCTGCGGCATGCAACGGAAACAGTACGCGTCTTGGACCTCGCCGCACTCGCTGTGCGAGCTCCGCAGCGCGGACTCCTGGACCAATTCCCGGACCACCGTGGCGGTCTCGATCTGGCCAGGGTGGGGCTTCCCGGCGTGGATGCGAGGGTCGAAGGCCGCGTCCGTGTTGAGTCCGGCGTCCAGGCTCAACGCCCCCACCACATCGGCTGTGGCCACCAAGTACCCTGCGGTCCAGGTGGCGAGAGCCCCGATCGCGGTGGTGACCTGCGTGCCGTTGATCAGACACAGACCTTCCTTGGCGCCCAGCGGCACAGGGGCCAACTCTGCCTCCGAGAGCGCCTCGGCGGCGGGACGACGGGTGCCCGCATGGTCCAACACGTGCCCCTCACCGATCAGCGGCAAGGCGAGGTGGGCCAAGGGCGCGAGGTCGCCGCTTGCACCGACGCTGCCTTGTTCGGGGACGGCCGGGAGCACCTCGTGCGAGAGCAGATTGAGGATGCCGTCCACGACTTCGGGGGACGCGCCCGAGGCACCCAGCGCGAGCGTGTGGGCACGAAGCGCAAGCAGCGTTCGCACCACCTGTGGGGAGAGCAGCGGCCCGACGCCGCAGGCGTGACTGCGGAGGAGGTTGCGCTGCAGATCTTCGAGCTGGTGCGCGGGGACGGTTTTTCCGCTGAGCGCCCCGAACCCGGTGTTGACCCCGTAGATCACTTGCCCCGATTCGACATCCGCGAGGAGCTGGGCGCGAGACGCCTTGAGGTGGGAGCGGATCTCGGGATCGAGCGTCACCTCGGCCGCGCGTGTCGCAACCTCGTGGACATCGCGAAGGGTGATCGTTCGTCCGAGGACGAGGGCGCGCGAGGGACTCGGAGTGTCTCGTTGCATGGATCGGAGCGGCGCAGAGTGTACGACGCTCGAAAGCGTCTCTGTCAGCGCGGAACCGTACGCGACGTCTGCGCGCTTTCCGAATGCTCTCGAAGATGAGCGGGCAGGGGCGGCTCCTGCTACGCTACCGGTTCGATGCTGATGTGCCGTGAATGCGGCAGGACCTACCCCGTTGCGGAGGGTTTCTGTCCCATGGACGGTACTTCGCTGGCTCCTGCGACCACTGCTGAGCCGGTGAAGGACGGTGAGTCCCGGATCGGAGATGTCCTCGACCGACGCTACCGCATCGACGCGTTGATCGGCGAGGGCGGCATGGCCCACGTCTACAAGATCACGCACACGATGATCGGCAAGTCGCTGGCTGCCAAGGTGGTCCGCCACGAACTCCGAAACGACGAAGAGGTCATTCGTCGTTTCCTTCGCGAGGCGCAGATTGTCTCGAGCATCAAGCACCCCAACGTGGTCGACATCAGCGACTACGGTGAGACGCCCGACGGCGGGGCATTTTGCGTGATGGAGCTGCTGCGCGGCCAAACCCTGGCCGAGGCGATCGACTCGAAGGGGGCGTTCTCGGCAGAGACCGCCCTGGGCGTGGCGCTCCAGATTTGCCAAGGGCTCGACCATTCCCACGAGACGGGCGTCGTCCACCGCGACCTCAAACCACAGAACATCTTCATCTGCGATCCGAAGAACGGGAAGGAGCCGGTGGTGAAGCTGATCGACTTTGGCGTCGCCCGAGCGGGAAACCGGATCACCGTCGCGGGGGCGGTGCTCGGCACTCCAGAGTACATGTCTCCCGAGCAGGTCCGCGGCGACTCCGTGGACGCGGGGGCCGATCTTTACGCGCTCGGCATCATCCTGTTCGAGCTGCTCACCGCCGCCGTCCCGTATCGCTCGGATGACGTCGCGGTCACCATGCAGAGTCAGCTCCATGGTCCGACCCCGAAGATGACGTTGGTCAACCCCGACCTCGCCGGGCTCGTGCAAACACAGGCCCTGATCGAGCGGCTCATGGCCAAGGTCCGCGCCGACCGTCCTGGCAACGCCGCGGAGGTTGCGGTCTTGCTCCAGCAGGCGTTTGCGGCCGATCTCGGCCAAGAGACCGCGGAGCGGGTCGTCAAGTCGACGCTCAACATCGGCTCCGGGGGGATCGTCCAAACACCATCTCTGCCGCCTCCGCCCACCAAGCCCTGGGCGGATGGCCAGATGCCGTGGAACCCCGAGACGCAGAGCTCGGCGCAGCCCGCCGAACCTCCTCCGTCCGCGGTGCCGCCGGCCGACACCTCAGACCTCGAGTTTGCCGCTCGCGTGCCGACCCGCGGAAGCCCGGTGCCATGGGTCGTGGCCGCGACGGCGCTGCTCGTTTCCGCGGGAACGATCGGCGCGTACTCGATGTCCGGAGGCTTCCAGCGACATGCGCCCGCTTCGACCTCAAGGGATGAGGCCGAGGCCGAGGCCGCGGCCGAAGCCGAGATCGAAATCGTCGCGGCGCCGGTTCCCGAAGACCCCGAGGACGCAGCCGCCCTCCAGGTGCAAAAAGCCTCCCCTGGAGGCAAAAGCGAGGGGGTTGAACAGACCCCCCCCGGTGGCGCGTCCGTTCTTCCCGAAGGTGGACCGGACAAGCCAGATTCAAGCACCGCAACGGCGGAGATCCCCGGCGAGACTCCACCACAAACGGCCGATCCCGAGGGCAAACCGCACACAGCGCGGAAGCGTTCCCCCCGCCGTCCTGGCTCCGACCCGCGCAAGCCGAGCAAACCGCGCGAGAAGAAAGCCACGGGCACCGATGAGACCCCGAAGCCCGCGAGCACGTCCAAGCCTGCGGAGCCACCCAAGCCTCCCCCCCCGCCGGCCAAGCCCACGCATGACGGCGACCTACGAAACCCCTTCGGGTAAAAAGTAGGCTACGATTCGATTTCGACGCTTCCCGTGTCCAACGCACCGAAAAAGCCCGATGGCGGGCCCCCGACCGGGGGCGCCACGATGATCGCAGGTCACAGCCCGTCTGCGCCCCCGCCGATCGGGACGCCCCCTCCAGGAGCGCCTGCCGCGGTGGCTGCCTCCCCTTCGAGCGCGGTGAGCGTCGACCTGGTCGACACCGTGTTGGCCGACCGCTATCGCGTCGTGAAGAAGCTGGGAGAGGGCGGGATGGGGACCGTCTATCTCGCCGAGCACACCACGATCAACAAGCGGCTGGCGATCAAGGTCCTCAGTCCGGAGTTCTCGCATAAACAGGACCTCGTCGACCGATTCTTGCAAGAGGCGCGCGCGGCCTCGATGATCGACCAGGAGAACGTGGTCGAGATCACCGACTTCGGCTCGACGCCGGGCGGTTCGGTCTTCTTCGTCATGGAGTTCCTCAACGGCGAGGACCTCTCCGACACCATCAAGAACACCGGCCCGCTGCCCTGGGCACGGGTGAAGCCGATCATGCTTCAAATCGTGGAAGCGCTGAAGTGCGCGCACGAGGCGGGCATCGTTCACCGCGACATGAAGCCGGACAACTGCTTTCGTATCAAGCGAGGCAGCAACTCGGACTTCATCAAGGTTCTCGACTTCGGCATCGCGAAGGTCACCAGCGACGAAGGCGAGGGGGGAGGCAAGAACCTCACCCGTACCGGGATGATCTTCGGGACGCCCGAGTACATGTCGCCCGAGCAGGCCAAGGGCGAGAAGGTCGACCACCGTGTCGACGTCTACGCGCTCGGAATCATCCTGTACGAGTTGCTCACCGGAAGGGTGCCGTTCACCGCGGACACCTTCATGGGCATCCTGACCAAGCACATGTTCGAGCCCCCTGCGGCGCCGAGCACCGTGGCGCCGTCGATCGATGTTCCGGAGCAGGTCGAGGCGATCATCCTCAAGGCGCTGCAGAAGGACCGTGAGTATCGCTTCCAGTCCATGGAAGAGATGGGCGCCGCCATCGACAAGGTCGGCAGTGGCTCGGCGGCGGTGAGTGTCGTCGACGAGGTCGTCGCCTTACCCGCGGGCGGCGAGACCTCTTTCAAGAATCGCCCTGTCAGCGACGTCTATGACGACGAGGAACCCGTAGGTTCCAAGACCGGCATGTACGTCGGCATTGGTCTGGTCGCCGCGCTGCTGTTGGGCGGTGCCGCGTTTGCAGCCTCGAAGATGGCTGGTGACGATGGAGCCGATGGGACCGACGCCCCGCAGCCCGACACGGTCGTGGCGGTGTCGGCAGGCGAGTCTGCCGGGGCTCCTCCTGACTCCGGGAATCCCAAGGACCCCAGTGCCGGCGACGCCAACGACAGTGCGGCGGCGGGGGCCGACTCGCTCGGCGCAGACCCCGACAGCGGGACTCCTCCGCCGCTTGGCGCCACCACGGTGAGCATCACCGTCAGCACCCCGGGGGTTGAGGGCACCGTCTACGACAACCGCGACGACAGCACGCTCGGCAAGACCAACGAACCGATCTCCATGCCGTTGTCGAGCGAGTCGTTCGATGTCTACGTCCGTGCCGAGGGCTACGAGGACTTCTTGACGGACGTCATCCCCGACAAGGACAAAAAAGTCGAGGTCACCTTGTCCAAGGCCACCTCCGCGGTGCCGGTCGTGACGCCGCCGAAGCGACGCAAGAAGGGCCGCACCAAAGGGTCCAAGAAGAAGGGCACCACGGCGGTCTCCGAGACCCCGACCAAGCCCGAGCCCACGTCGCACCCGCCCGAGAAACCGCCCGCTTCTGCGAAGAAAAAGAAGAAGAAGGGCAACGACATCTCCGGCGACCTCAAAGACCCGTTCGGCAAGTGAGCTGAGCAGCGCCTGGCTTCCGGAAGGGAGCGCGGGTGGGGTTGCAGCGACTACCCTGCGGTGAGCGCCTCCCCCACCGGGGGGGAGTTCGGGCGATCCCGTTTCAGCGCGGCGTCGAAGTACGCTTGAATCCCTGGGACGTCGTTGTCGATCCAGGTCTGCGGTCGACGGGGGTTGAAACGCCAAAAAGTGCTGGGGGCACGCAGGTGTTGTCGCATGCTGGCGAGCCACGGGAAGTTCTCCACGCAGACCGCCCAGGTCCGGTGCGCGTGGTGCTGGTGATCCTCTTGCTCACCTGTGAACACGTCGAGCAAACGGGAGGACAAGCGGCGGTACCGGGTGTGGCACTGGGCTCCCGCCAGTGCCGAGGCCAGCTCCTTGTAGGTTCCGAACGCCTCCGTGTCCCGGACACTCGCGGGGATCACCGTCCCCATGAACGAATGCAGATTGGCACTCGCGTGGAAGGACTGCTCGGTGCACAGCGCGTCGAGGTGCGCGGTCTCAGGCTCACTCAGCGGCCGGAGGCCTCGGTACGTCGCGTCTCCCTGGCGTTCGGAGCCCGCGCCGGGGAGCCAGGACGGGGAGGGCGCCGGCCGTGGGAAGTTGCGGTTGAGGTCGACTCCGTTCGCATTTGTTCGAAGATCGGAGAGCGGCCCTTGGCCGCCGGCCTCCCAGGTTCGCGCGTACCCGTCCGGGTTGAGGCAGGGGATGACCCACAGCTCCGCTCGGCTGCGGATCCTCCAGTCGCCATCGGCCGAGGCCAGGACCGCGAGGGCGGTCATGGCTCCGATGAACTCTGGTCCATGGATGTTCGCCGAGCACAGCACCCGCGGCAGCCCCGGTACCAGGCCCGGGACGCGCACGGCCTCCAGCGCTCGACCACGGACCGATCTGCCGTACGTCCGAACCTCAGCGCCGAGCGTGTCCGCCACCGCTTCGACGCGCTGCGCCAACGCCTCGGGGGACAAGTACGGTCTGAGCGTGTCCTCCCGAGGCATGCTGGCCTTCGTCAAACCTCGGGTTGGGGAGGTTCGCCGTCGCCCTCAGGGGCAGTGGCGAGCACGGCCGCATCAGGGACAGCTGCGTCGGCTTCTTGTGCCTGCGGCTGGTCCTGAACCGGGTCCTGAACCGGGTCTTGTTCCGGGTCCTGAACCGGGTCCTGGCCAGGTTCCGGGGACTCGCTCGCCGTCTCGCTCTCGGCGGACCCCGCTTCGGTGGTGCTGGCCGGGGCTGGCTCAAGTTCGGGAGCTTCGACGACGGTGAGCTCGAGCTCGATGTCGTCGAACACATAGCCGAGGACCGCAGCCTTGAGGCTCTCGAACGCCGTGACCGAGACGCGGAACTCCGTGAGCGTTTCCTTGACCGTCAGGTTCCGGACGGAGCGTCCCTCGAGGCCGAAGTCCGAGGCGAGCAGCTCGCGGACGTGCGCCGACTTCTTGCCGTGGGTGCGGCCGACGTTCAGAGCGACGGTGACCATCGGGCCGTCGTCGGCTCCGATCTTGGCGGGGTCTCGGGTGCTCCCGCTGCCGTTGACCACGGTTCGTGTACTGCGCTCGCCTCCGCCGCTGCGGTCGCCTCGACTGCGGTCGCCTCCACCCCGACGGGAGCGACGCTTCCGCCTGGGCTCCCCGGTGGACTCAGCCGCCGATTCGGGTTCGGGCTCGGGCTCGGGCTCATCAGCGATCGCTTCGGTCCCGCCGCGGAACTGGTCGTCCTCGAACTCGCGGAACGTGAACTTGGTCGACCAGACCTCCCAGAAGTCTTTGTGCGGAGGCGCCGTCAGCTCAGGTGCGACCTGCTCCTCGGCGGGCTTCTTCTTCCGTCGTCGGCGACGTCGCTTTCGCTTCTTCGCTTCTTTCTCGTCAACGTCCTCGGAGGACTCACCGTCGGCGGCGACTTCATCACCGTCCTCGTCTCCGTCCTCGGTTGTGTCGTCATCCGCGGCGTCCGTTGCCGCGCTGTCCTCTGACGTGGCGGCCGGGGGAGTATCCTCGGCCGACATGTCCTCGAGTTCGACTTCGTCCTGAAGGGCGTCGATGACCCCCCGGCGGCGACCTTTGAGCGTCAGGTCGTCGAGTTCGTCGATCTCGCCAAACTCGTCACGAACGACTTCGAGCTCGTTCTCATCGATATCGATGATGATCTGGTCCTGGGAGACGTGCTGCTCGACGGGCTCGGCCTCGGGCTTCTTGCCACGACCTCCGCGACGGCGACGGCGACGGCGTTTGCCGTTCGCATCGTCCTCGGTGGTGCCCTCGGAGTCCGCCGAGTCGGCGGAGACGGGCGCGGAGCCGCTCGCCTCGGCAGACTCGGCATCCCCACCGTTCGCGTCCTGAGCGCCTTGCTCGTCACCCTTGCCGCGTCCGCGCCTGCGACGCCGGCGACGACGGCGACGTCCGCGAGCGCTGATGCCTTCGTCGGTCTCCTGCAGGCCTTCGGTGGCCTCGCTCGGCGCTGCGGTGAGTTCCACGGGTTCGCCTTCGGCTGCGTCTCCCTGGGGGACGGCGTCGGGGGAGACCTCGGTGTCGCCTTCTGGATCATTGGCGGCAGCTGCGACGGCAGGGGCAGGGGCAGGACCGGTGGGGCCGCTCTCCTGCTCCGGCGTCCGATCCTCGTCTTCGCCATCGCCTTCGGTGGTCTCGCCGTCGGATGCGGCCTCTCGAGGAGCGCCGTCACGTCCGCCACGACGGCGACCACGACGGCGGCGCCGACCTCGCCCCCCAGATGGGCCCTCAGACGGGTCCCCGGATGCCTCCGCCGACGCCTCGTCCGAACCTTGGGCCGTCTGAGCTGCCTCGGAGTCCTGGGAGCGCTCCGAGCCCTCGGCGGTGCTGGGTCCGTCGGTGTCGGCAGTGGCGTCTAGAGCGTCGACCTCGGGTGTTGCCTCCGCCGGCCTGGTGTCCGGCGCTGCTGCAGCCGTTTCGAGCTCGACCGTGTCGTCGGATGCGGCGGCCTCGACAACACCAGCTGCCTTTGCGGGGTCCGCCGAGGAATCCTCAGCGTCGGGACGTCGTCGCCTGCTTCGCCGCCGGGTGCCTTCCTCGGGAGCTTCGCTTCCGTGTGAACTCGGCTCGTCATGCCGAGGCCGACGTCCGCGGTCTCGGGTACGGCCTCCACGGCCGGAGCGTTCCCCGTCGCGGGAGCGTTCCCCGTCGCGGGAGCGTTCCCCGTCGCGGGACCGTTCCCCGTCGCGGGAGCGTTCCCCGTCGCGGGACCGTTCCCGGTCACGGGATCGAGGGCGTTCCCCGTCGCGGTCTCTTCCGCGGCCGCCCGTGCGACGCCCGCGTCCGCCCGCGTACTCGTCGTCCTCCTCCTCGGGCAGGTCCCGCGCAACCTGGGTCGCGGGGTCGGGGCTGCTCATGGCCTCGCTGAGCAGGTACGCCATGACCTGCTCTCCACGGGGGTCGGCGGACAGCGTCCGTACGAGCAGTCGCCAGTCCGCCGAGACGAGCTCGGGGAAGCGCTTGCTGATCTGATCGAGCTTGGTCTGATTGCGCCGAGCGTCGAGGACCTCAGTCGCGGGCAGCTTGCTCTCGGTGAACTCGATCGAGGGGTAGGCCAACTTCAGATAGTAGAAGTTGCCCATGTCCTGGGGGCCGATCAGGCTGACAGCCTTGCCAGCCCGTCCTGCACGGCCGGTTCGCCCCGTGCGGTGCACGTAGCTCTCGGCGTTCTGTGGGAACGAGTAGTTCACCACGTGGCTGATGTGGGTGATGTCAATGCCGCGGCTGGCGACGTCCGTTGCGACGAGGAAACGAAGTCGTCCCTTACGCATCGCGCCCAGGACGTGCTCTCGGGCAGCCTGAGACAGGTCGGAGCTGATCGCCTCGGCGCTGAACCCTTCCTTGCGCAGGACGTTCGCGACGAGGTTTGTCTCTTCGCGGGTATTGCAGAAGATCAGCGTGGAGCCGGGCTCTTCTTGCGCGATGAAGTTCATCAAGTCGCGCGTCCGCATACTGCCCGGAACCGAATAGTACGTATGGTCGATCAGCGAGGCGGCAATGTCGTCGCCGGAGAGCTTCAAGGACTCCGGGTTCTTCATGTACCGCCGGGCGATGCGCTCGATATCCGCGGGGACAGTCGCGGAGAACAGCATCGTCTGCCGATCCTTCTGGCACGCGTCGAGGATCGAGTGGATGTCCTCGAGGAAGCCCATCGACAACATCTCGTCGGCTTCGTCGAGGATGGCGGTTTGAACCTTGGACAGGTCCAGCGTGCGGCGCCGGATGTGATCCAGGATCCGCCCCGGGGTACCGACCACGGCGTGGACGCCTCGCTTGAGCGCGTCGAACTGCGGACCGATCGGCGTGCCGCCGTAGACGGGCAGCGGGGTGAGGGGAGTTTCGCCGGCCAGACCGACCAGCTGATCACACACCTGTTTGGCAAGCTCGCGAGTCGGCGTCATGACCAGGAGTTGGACGCCCGTCTCTTTGGGGTCTTTGTCCTGAAACCGGCCGGCCAGCCACGGCAAGCAGAAGGCACCGGTCTTTCCGGACCCGGTTTGCGACTGAACCAGCACGTCTCGGCCGGCGGAGGCAGGGCCGAAGGCGGCAGCTTGGACTTTCGTGGGCGCACCCCAGCCGAGTTTTTCGAGGGCCGCGAGCATCGGCGCGGGCAGCCCCATTTCGACGAAGGACGTCGCGAGCGTTGACGCATCTGGAGCGTCGGGGTGGACGGCGTCCTCGATCGGAGCCGGGCTCGAGGCGGCGACATCCGAGGTTTCGGCGGAAGCGCTCTCGGATGCCTCGTCTGAGGGATCGGCGGATGTTTCTGACGACACTTCGTCGCCTCCGGAGTCGCCGGGTGCGGAATCGATCTGTGCCGCGGCGTCTTCGGACGCTGCAGCAGGTTCGGGCGCCGGTTGCGGCGCGGCTGGTTCGTCAGCCGGAGCGGGGGTAGAGGAGGTAGGGGAGGATTCGTTGATCTCGTCCGAGGAGGTGTCCTCGGACTTCGGCGGTTGAGCCATAGGTGGAATTCCTAAAGCGCGAGCAATTCATGGCGGGCCTTTGCATCCTCGGCGCGGTTGCGTTGGTACGCGCCGAGCCTCTCCGAGATGCGCTCCAGCTTGCGCTGGGCATCGGGTTCGGGGCAGGCCGCCTGAGTCTCGCGGATGAGCGTGGAAACGACATCGTCTTGGGGGTCGTGAAGGCTCTGATGCGGTAAACGCTGGGTCAGGGCTACGACCCGGTCTCGGATGAGACTCACCCGGTATGGGCAATCGATCTCTCTGGCGGAGAGGCCTGTGCGTTGTTGAGAAACGCCTTCATACGCGCCGAGGACCCCATAGCCGATGATGGCAACGAGACCGATGAGACGCACCCAAAAGAGGGACCGGGTGAGGGTCCGGCTCCGTTGCGGATGGGAACCCTGCTTCGCCAGGAGCGCAGTGTCGCGCGGGTCGGCGCGGGCGGTCAAGGCTCGCGGAGCGTTGAACGTCTTTTCCGGTCGCCGCCAAAAAAGCCGGTAAAATCAATAGTCACGCCGCGTGCGCGGGGTCACGAAGGCGGTGTGCAGTCCGCTGCGGTGTTGGTCTCGCGACTCCGGGCCGTGAATCGGACCTGTCCGATCTGGGAGGGCGGGAGGGAGGACCCCCCGACCAGGCGCCGAATGCGGCAGCCGACGCTGGCTCCCTCACTGGACAGGCATTCGCCGGCTGCGCCGAGATCCAGCGCCACGCCGGTGTCCGGGTTGGAGAGGTCCTCGTAGCTCCCGGTGTCGAGTGGGATCATTTCTGAGCGCCGGTCGAAGCTGCTCACGTCGACGGTGACGAGGATGCCGCCCTCCAGCTGGAAGTCGAACGGAAAGTCCGCGGGGCCCGTTCGCAAGTCGAGCACGGAGATCTTCGCAGGCCCGCCGTCGGTTCCGCTGTCTGGCAGGGCGGTGACCACCCAGACCCCGGGGTCGAGCGGGAGGACGTACGCCCCCGCGTTTTGCCCGGGCCCCTCTGTGGGATCGAAGAACGTCGAGATCTGGTGGAAGTAGGGGCCGGCCACGTTGGCTTCCGACTCTCCGGCCATCCGCACCCGTTCCGCAAGGACCTTGGCGCCGGGACTCCCGCAGTCGCTGTCGTCTTCGTCGGTCTCGACACAGTCCTCCACGACGACCCGGCCTCGCACGAGGACGCGCTGGGGAAGCTCCACGGGCGTGAGTGTCGTCCCGGCCGCGGCGTCGACGGTGAGTTCCGTGTCGACTGAGCCGAGGACAGAACCGGGCGGAGTCTCGATGCGAAGGTCGTACGTCCGTGGTGTGTCGCCGTTGTCCCGGAGACTCAGGTCGCACTGCTGCGGCGTCGTCGCGCCGCTGTCGTCCGGAGTCCCGCAAGCTCCCGAGCTCCGGATGACGCCGACGGTGCCGTCTTCGTCGGCGCGCACGCCGACGCATGGCGAGTCTTCGGCGTTCCAGGCCTCGAGTTGTTGCTCATCGAACTGCAAGGGGGACTCGGCACGGAAGGTCGCGGCGGCGCCGGCGCTGGCCCCGGAACACAGCGTCGGGGGCTGGGGTGGGTCGTCTGCATCTTCCTTGGTTCGAGGCAAGCAGTCGACGTCACAGCAGCTGTAGTCGGTCAGGAGGGTGCGGGGTTCGCCCGACAGCGCCAACGTGATGTCTTGGGTCGCGCCAAACTCCGGCACGCACAAGTCGCCACCGAAGGATGCGGGGGGCTTCTGGCCCCCGGCCTGCAACGGGGAGAACACCACGTCGGATCGCAGGACGATCGTGGGCAAGTTGGACTCTTCGGGTGGGGTGACGGTGACGTCGAAGCTGCGGAGCACAGGCGGGCCCTCGGGAAGCCCGTCGCAGTAGTTGTAGACGTGGGCGTCGAACTGTCCTTCAAACCCGGGTTCGGCGTCGGGGGTGACGGTACCGGTCCACGCCGTGAATCCGGCCAATGGGAGCTCGCACTGCTCGGTGTCTTCGTTGCAGATCAGCCCTTCGGCGCACTCGTCGTCCGCCGTGCACTCGGGCTCGCGCAGCTCGAGCGCCGTGATGTCCAGACGTGGGAGTCCGAGGGGAGCGACGCGGTCCGGATCTGCGTGCCGCATCGAGAGACTGGTCTCGGGAAGAGGCCGAAGGATGGAGAGCTGTTCGTCGACGACGACGACGCGCCCCTCGACGAGACGGTCGCACGCATCGGTGTAGACGTAGGTGTAACGGACGGCTTCGTTGGACGGGTCGCGACACTCTCGGAGCGAGGTCACGCAAGCGTGTCGGAAGTCCTCGGGCTCGCACGTCTCTGCGTCTGGACAGCAGTCGAGGTCCGTCAAACAGGAGCGCTGCATCTCTCCGGTCAGGGTGGCGGGTGGGGCCAGCTGCTGATAACGCTGGGCAGCGGGGACCGAGTCCTCCACCGAGAGTGGCTGAGTCAACCACACCAGGTATCCCCCTTCACCGAGGTACGGCAGCGGGTTGTCGACAAAGTCGTCGACAAAGTTGTCGACAAAGTAACGAGGCCACGAAACCTCGACGAGTGCGTCCTCGAGCGACTCTTCGGGAAGCGGCTCGAAGCGGACCAGGCGGCGATGGGGGTCTCGCTTGAACCGGGAACCCTGGGTCAGCTCGAACGTCGCGGGCAGGGGAACCTCATCTGCGCCGCTGACCACCCCCAGCTCCAGTCGGCGCGCGAGTTCGTGGCGAGGCAGGGTGAGCACAGGGATCGTGGTCCCCTCGCTCAGAACCTCTCGGTCGCATCCGGCGATCTCGGTTCGAAACTGAGCCTGCCCGCCAGCGACTTCCTGGAGGTCGAAGCCGATGAGCGCCAGCGGAGGCGCGTCTCCCCCGTCGCGGCACACGCCAAGGTCGCAGACGAATCCGGGGTCTTCGTTGCAGTCCTCGTTGGTGATGCACTCCACCTCGGGAGGCTTGGGCGCAAGCGAGCTGCAGCTGGTCAGGGCGATGAGAGCCACCAACCTGAGGAACGGGCGCTTCACTCCTCGTCCTCACAGCCGCAGATGCCGTCGTTTTCTTCGAGTGTTCCATCGAGGCACTCGAACACGTAGTTGGTGACCGCGTACGTCGCCCCCGCGGCCACGTCCGGAACGCCGCACTGCTCCCGTTGAAGGTCGGAGTCGTCACGACTCGCACGGAAGAACGGCCGGTCCGTGACCATGAACTGGAGATTGTGCAGGCCCAGGGGAAGCGGGTTCCCGTTGTTGTTGTTGCACAGATCGATGTGGTCGCTGACCGCGTCGTCGATCTCAAACGCCCACTGGGGCGCGGGGTTGCGGCCAATCGACGGCACGACTCGCTCGATGAAAGTTCTCTCGGCCTCGCTCGCCGTCGAGACTGGTTTCCTGACCTCTTCCGGGGAAATGGGGGCACCGGGCGCGCAAGGCTCGAGGTAGTTTTGGAATGCGACCGCTGCGGTTGGTTGCTCGGACAGAGGATCCGGATCGAGCAGCAACACTCCGTACAGCGTGTCTTCGGGGTCGTCGCCGTCAAGGTCCGGATCCTCGGCGTAGATCGTCCATAGCTCGGGCGCATCGGTGTCCCACTGGCCCTGCGGGCAAACGCAGAAGGTGCCTTGATCGACCAAACCGCCCGGACGGGTGGCTCGAACCTGAGGACAGAACGCCGAGGTCCCATCCTCGATGACCGCGTCGGTGTCGATGTCGTCGCACCACTGTGTCCACTGCTCGGGAACCAGCGTGGGTTTGAGGATGCGGACCGCGCCAGGGTTGGAGGGTCCCCCCTCGAGCTGAATCCCACGATCGGGGATGATGCAGGCGCCGAAGAAAAGCGCCGCCCCCAAGGAACAACGGCGGCTCATCCCTCGACCTCCTCACAGCTGCAGGCGTTCATGCCTTCGTCGGAGCTTTCATCCAGGCACCGGAACACGAAGTCCACGACGTCATAGCTCGCACCTGCGGGGGTGTCCGGCACGCCCACGAGTTCGTCTGCCGTTTCGTCGCGGAGGAAAGGCCCGTCCCGTCCTATACGCATCGGGAGTCCGTCCTCGTCGACGCGGACAGGATAGGGCCACGGACGATCGGTGACGATCAGGCGAAGGCTGTGCAAACCCGCCGACAGGGGGGTCCCGTTGTTGTCGTTGCAGAGGTCGACCGTCGTCTCGAGGCCGAGCGTCCACTCCTGGAGGTTGCTCGCGGGTCGCTCGATAGGCTGCTCGTAGGCGCCCGCTGGGATGCGCTCCGCGGAACCGCTGGTCGGGAAGTAGTTGGTGTACGCGACGAATTGCGAAAGGGACCCAGCGTCCGGATCGACGTCGAGGAGGAACGCGCCGATCAGTGTGTCTCGGGGGACGCCGTCGTCATCGACGTCCGGATCCTCGACGAAGATCCCAAACCCGCCCAGGGCGTTGGCGTCGCGTGCACCGCCTTCGCAGGCGCAAAACGCCTGGTTCTCGATCTCGATGAGACCGGGCACGACCGTGTCGGGCGGCACCGGGCAGACCTCAAACCCGGGCTCGTCCGCACACGCCTCGTTCGCTTGAGTCGACAACGCGACTGCCTGGACGATGCGGACCGCACCGGGGTTGTTCCGGTTCGGCTGCACGTTGATGTTGGTGTCGGGAATGATGCACGCGCTGCCGAGCGCGAGCGTGGCGAGCAGCCCTGCGCGCGCGGGGTTCATCCCGGCCGCTTCTCCGACTTCTCGAGGTGCCGGAAGATGGTCCGCGGGTCGACGCCCAGATCGCGGGCGGTCTTCGTCCGGTTGCCGCCGTTGAGTGCCAACACGCGGTTGATGTACTCGCGTTGCCAATTCTCCCGGGCTTCGGCCAGGGGCAGCGTCACGTCCTCCTCGGTACTCGAGCCCTCGAGCACATCGAGGTCGAGATCCTTGGCGGTGATCTGCGGGCCGTCGGCGAGGACCAAGGCCTTCTTCAGGTGGTTCTCGAGCTGGCGGATGTTGCCCGGCCAGGAGAACTTCATCATCGAGCGGACCGCGGACGGGGAGAATGCGGAGTTCGGGTCGACGTCCTTGCCGTACTGGGTGCCGTAGCGGCCCAGCAGGTAGCGCGCGATGAGCAGGACATCGTCGCCTCGTGCTCGAAGCGGTGGCAGGGCGACACCGATGACGTTGAGGCGGAAGAAGAGGTCTTCACGGAACCGGCCGCCCTTGACCTCCTCGGTGAGGTCGCGGTTGGTGGCCGCGACGACTCGAACATCGACCGGGGTCGTCTTCGCCTCGCCGACCCGCTGGACCTGCTTTTCCTGCAGGACACGCAGCAGTTTGACCTGAAGCTGGAGCGGCAGCTCTCCGATCTCGTCGAGGAAGATGGTGCCGCCCGCCGCGGAGAGAAACTTGCCCGCCTGGTTGGCGATCGCACCCGTGAATGCGCCCTTGATGTGGCCGAACAGCTCCGACTCGATCAGGTTCTCCGGAATGGCGCCACAGTTGACCGTGATGAAGGGTTGGTCGGCACGGGGAGACCGGTTGTGGATCTCCTTCGCGATGAGTTCCTTCCCGGTGCCCGTCTCGCCACTGATCAGGACGGTGATGTCGGTGGAGGCGACCTTCTCCACGCGGTTGTAGACCTCGATCATCTGCGGGCATCCGCCGATGATCTGTCCGAACTTCACGTCTTCGAGCTTCTGGGCGAGTTGCTCACTCTCTTGGCGAAGCTCGCCCAAGACCTGCGCGTTCTTGAGGATGAGCGCGGCCTGGGACGCGAAGATTTTGAGGGTCTCGAGCTGGTCGGGGCGGAAGAGGTTTCGGACCGAATCGTTGCCGACGTAGATCAGCCCGAGCATCTCGCCACGCACCATCAGCGGCACGCACATCACCGAGCTGAGCTTGAGGTTGATGACGGAGAGGCTGTTTTGGTAACGCTCATCGACGAAGGCGTCGGAGATGATCTGCGCCTTGCTGGTCGTGATGACCTCCCGGATGATGTTGTCCGAGAGCAGTTCACTGGGGGAATCGACGGGTTGTCGCTCCAGGTTGCGAGCGACACGGACCTCGTAGTTGTCCTCGCCTGCGGTGGCCAACACCAAGAAGCCCTTGTTGGCCCGGGTCATGGCAACGACGGAGTCGATCAGCTCCGACAAGATCGCATCGAGTGCGTTCTCGGGCTTGAGCAGCAGCTCCGAGAACTGAAGCAGCTGGCTCATCGCCTCCCGAGCGAGCTCTACGCCGCGGTTGTCATCGGGTTTCTCCTCGGCGGGCAGGGGGGCTGCGTCCACCGCGGAGAACACCAGCTCCACGTTGCCCACGGCGATCGTGTCGCCGTGCTTGACGTCGTGCGCCCGCATCTTCTTTCCCCGAACGAAGAACGGGGTGCTGCGCTGAGTACTCTCGAGTCGGTACCGACCGGGCTCGTGAATCAGCGTGCAGTGAGACGCGGCAACATCAGCGGTGTCGAGGCGCAGGTCTGACTCGGTGGCGGAGCCGATCGTCGTAAGGTTTCGGACGATGGCATAGCGTTGGACCTGCCCATCACGGGAGTACTGGAAATACGGCATGGGCGCAGAGTCGGCGTCGCAGCGTAGCAGTAAGGATCAAGCTCTAATCGGCTAAAAGTCGACGCGGAGTCCCATCGACGCCCCTTTGCGGGAGGCTCCGGTCGTCGGTCGGACGGTAGCACGCGGCCTTCGGCCGCGCCGACGCTTGCGTTGCTCGTACCCCTCCAACTCGGAGCGCGGCACGCTGTCGGTGAGCTCGAACTCCTTGAACCGCAGCTGGGCGATGAGGATGTCCAACGCCACGGTTCCGACGAAGACCCACGCCATCGCCTCTTCCGCTTTTCGGCGGCGGACGACGTCGCTCTCGGTGATGTTCCCGCGCGGGTTGCAAACCAGCGAGCCGGATTGGAAGTTGCGCTGGCGGTCGCACCCGTGGACCGTGGCGCGGACCGCCAGCAGGGAAATGCCGGCGATGCCGACGCCCGCCTCGACTGCGAGGAACGTTGCGCCGATGGCGCGGTCCCCATTGAAGAAATGACTGATCCCCAGCGGGATAAGCGCCAGAGCCCGCGAGCGTTTCTCGCCGATCCTCACCTCTTGGGAGTCGTACTGCTCCTGCAAGAGATCGAGGTCACGCTGCGTGTCGGTGAGTTCGGCTCCCACGGCGTCGGCGTCGGCTTCACATGCGAGCTTGTCGGCCTCGCACTGGGAACCGGCATTGGCCAGGCGTCGCTCACGGACGTCGAGGTACAGATCGTACAGCTCGGGGGAGTAGACCTTCCGGGGCAGTCGCCACTGTGGGTTGTTGTCCATCAATCGAGACAGATGCCCGGTGACCCGAACCTGTCGCTCGTCGCTGGGCAGTGTCGAGTCCGAGAGTGTCGCGTCAGCGAGCAACACGAGCACCTTCTCGCGCTCGACTCGGTCATCGAGGGGATCGTTGTCCGCGATCGGTTCGAGCAGTCCTCGGACTTCCAGATAGTCTCCGCGGTTCCAGGCTTCCTCGGCCGCAACGATCGCACCGTCTCGGTCGGGTGCGTTCGAGGCCTCTTCGACGCTCTCCGTGGAAGGCTCCGTGGAGCGCCCCGACGGGTCGGGGGATCCAGACGCGTCACCCGAATCGGTGGGCGGCGCAGGTGCATCCACCTCGGGAACCGCCGGAGCAACCGTCAACGACGCCGCCACGATCACCGCAGCCAGACTCTGAACCAACGCCAGCATTCCTGCTTCTGGGCGGAGAGTATCCCACCCTTGGCGTGGATGGCGAGCCTACTCCCGGCGCTCGAGCTTGATCTGGAGCGTCTGTGCTCCGGCGTGGACGGTCCGCTCGACGCGCTTGGGTCGATAGCCCTCGGCCTGAAGTTTGAACACGACCCGCTGGGAGCCACTCCCATCCAGGGGGATCGGTCGTAGCACTTTGTCGGTGGCCTGGTTGGCCCCGATGTCGTCGCCTGCACATCCCTTCATGCATTTGATGACCGTCTTGGGCGGGACGCCGGAGATGCTCACCTTGGCCGGCCGGGGTTGGGCCGGGAGATTGACGGTGCCTTTGGCGCAGAGCTCGGGGGTCAGCCGGAGCGTCCCCCGCCAGTTCCCGCCGGTCAGCCCGACCGTCGTCTCCCGCTCGAGCTTGAGTGGGATCGTCCGCGCGTCGATCGCCAGGGTCTCCCGGTTGCCGACCTGCAGCTTGTGATTGCGTGCCGTGCTGAACGGGATATTCGTGAGCTGCACTTTGCAGGAAAACGGCTGCGGCCCGCTCGGCGCGGGGTTGGTCCGCTTGGGTCGACGGCCCGGGGGAGGGCGGACCGCAACCGGCTGAACGTCGGCAGGGGTCGGCGCGGCCGATGCAGTGTCGGACGCCGGGGGGTCTCCGGCCGTGGCCGGTTGGGGCGGAGCCACTGCGTCCTCGTCGCGCTCCGCCGCAGGGGAGACCGAGGTCTCGCTCGGGTCGGAGGAGGGCAGCGTAGCCAGTAGTTCAGTGCTCGGGTCGGCCCCGGAGTTGGAGGATCGCTCGGTGGGGTCCGCCTTGCCGCGGGCCGCGGCGGAGGAGTCGGACGCGGCGGCCGCGACCTGCCCCGGCATGGTCGCCTCGGGCACCAGCATCACGCCGGCGGCGATCAATCCGGTGAGGGCCAGCGCCCCGGCCGCCAACAGCATGTGCCGCAAGCGACGCTCCCGGCGGCGGACCTTGTCCAGCAACGCACGCGCGCCGCTGTGCGCGTTGTCGATCTCGAGCACTCGGCCGAGCAGGGCGACGGCGCGTGCGGTGTGCCCTTGTTGAGAAGCAACCGCGGCACGGTCCATCAGCGTCTTTGCGACCCGCTCGTCGAGCTCGCAGACGTAGGTCGTCGGGTCGTTGAAGTAGGCCTTGAGTTCGGCGGGCGTGGGCGAGACACCGGTTTCTTCGAGGTACCGTTCCAGCTCCTTGGCGAAGGTCTCCGCGCTTTGGTAGCGCTCGTCGGGGGACGTCGCGAGGGAGACCTCGATGATCGCCTCGAGGTCTCGGTCGACGAGCGGGCAGATCGAGGACGGCGGTGGAAAGTCTCCGTCCGCGATGCGGTTGAGGACCTCGTGCGGATTGCGGCCCGAGAAGGGGAGCGTGCCGGTGGCGAGCTGGTAGAGCAGGATGCCCAGCGAAAACAGGTCGGTGCGCTGGTCCAGCGGTCGGCCGGAGATCAGCTCCGGTGCCATGTAGGCCGGCGACCCGATGAGTTGCCCGGTGAGGGTGAGCTTCTCGTCGTCGAGGATCTGCGCGATGCCGAAGTCCATCAGCTTCAGCGCGCCGTCTCCATCGCGGACCATCACGTTCTCGGGCTTGATGTCCCGGTGCACAATGCCGACCCGGTGCGCCTCCTGCAGCGCAAGGCAGAGCCGGTGGACGATCATCGCAGCCACCGTGGGCCGTGGATCGAGTTTGTCGTCGATCCACTCCCGCATCGTCGGTCCGTGAATGAACTCGGTGACGATGTAGCTCTCGGCATCGGTGCCGCCGGAGTAGTCGAAGATCTCGAGGATGTTGTCGTGGCGCAGTTTCGCGACGGCCAGCGCCTCACGCTGCAGGCGAGCGCGCGACTCCTCGCGGTCGGCGAGGTGGGCATGGAGCACCTTCACCGCGACCTCGCGCTCCAACACCGTGTCGTGGCCCCGGTAGACCACCGCCATGCCGCCGTGACCGACCTCTTCGACGATCCGGTACTTGTCGATTTTGGTTCCGGCGAGGGACGGCACGGAGGGAGGTCTCCTGCGAGACAGGTGGGTCGCCGCGCCCTGCAGTCAGGATGGCGGCGAGGTCAGCGTGTGAACGTAGCAAGGCCTCGACCGATCCTAATGTCGTCGAGGAAAATGGGTGCCTGGCGGTCCGCGTCCGAAGGCCACGGCAGTGTACTCCCGACCTGTGCTTGCGTCGCCACCCCCAAGTGGTGGAACCCGTGCTGCCCGCGCAGGTCCCCGCCTGGCCGCGTGTGGTAAGAGCGAGGCCCCGGAGGACGTTCTCCGCCCGTCTTTGCATGAGCACCGCGTTCGAGCCGCGCCCCGCAGAGGGCCTCAACTATCCCAACCTCGTCCAGCTCTTCGCCGCGAGAGTGCGACGGACACCCCACGCCCCCGCGCTTCGCCACAAGCAGGCGTCCACCTGGCAAACGCTGACTTGGACCCAGTGGTGGGACGCCGCGCGGGAGGTGGCCGCAGGGCTCGTCACGAGGTTCGGCCTTCGGGCCGGCGACGCTGTCGCGATCTGTTCCCCCACCCGGGTGGAGTGGATCATCGCCGATCTCGCCGTCGCCATGGCGGGTGCGATCTCGGTCCCGATCTACCCGAGCCTGACGGAGGACAACGTCCGCTATATCCTCGAAGACTCGGGCTGTGCGGTCCTATTGGCGGATTCGAGCCGTCGCGTGCCCACGGACTCGGACTTGAACGTCGTCCTCTTCGAGGGGGATGAGGAGCGGTCGTGGCGCGCGCTTCGAGTCGCAGGGCGGGAGGCGTTGGAGCGACCGGAGATCGACCGAGACCTCTCTCACCGAGCCCGAGCCGAGGTTCTCGGGCTCGAGGACACCGCGACCCACGTCTATACGTCGGGAACGACCGGTGTCCCCAAGGGGGTGGTGCTCACCCATCGCAACCTCGTGTACGAGGCATGGGCGATCAAGAACGTGGTCCCCGTGGACGGGACCGACGAGCAGCTTCTCGTCCTCCCGCTCGCCCACATCTTCGCCCGTCACCTCGTCTGGGGAGCAGTCGAACAAGGCGCGGTTACCGCCGTTGGGGAGGGAGAGGCCCAGTTGGCCGCCAATCTGCTGGAGGTCGCACCGACGTTCATGGGCGCGGTCCCGAGAATGTACGAGAAAGCCTACGCACGCGTGATGCGCGAGATCGTGGGGCGCTCGGTGGTCGTGCAGCGCGGCTTCGACCTGAGCATGGAGGTCGGGCGGCGGGTTTCGGCCTACCGCCAGCGCGGGCAAGAGCCGCCCGCCTCGTTGCAGCTGCGGGCGGCGGTTGCCGACAAGCTGTTCTTCAGCCGGGTCAAACAGATGTTTGGTGGGCGGCTGCGCTTCTTCGTCTGCGGTGGCGCGGCGCTCAACCAGGAGATCGCGGAGTTTTTCCACGCCTGTGGGATGCTGATCCTCGAAGGATACGGCCTCAGCGAGACCACCGGGGCCACCAACGTCAACCGTCCCGATCGCTTCCGGTTCGGGACCGTGGGCCCCTCGATGCCCGGTTGCGAAGTGCGCATCGCGCAGGATGGAGAGGTTTTGGTCCGGGGCCACAACGTGATGGCCCGTTACCACGGCGACCCGCAGAGCACAGCCGAGGCGTTCGACGCCGAGGGATGGTTCAAGACCGGCGACGTGGGGGAGCTGCAGGACGGGTTCTTGCGGATCACGGAGCGCAAGAAGGACCTGTTCAAGACCGGCAGCGGCAAATACATCGCGCCGCGAATGCTGGAGGGCCGCCTTCGGGTCGGAGAGGGGATCGGCCATGTGCTGGTCTACGGCGAGGGCAAGCCCTACGTGGTGGCCCTGGTTGCGCTGGATGCCCCCACGCTGCTCGCGCTGTCCGAGCGCGAGGGGTTGGGGTGCCGAACCTACGAAGATCTCGCCGCGCATCCGCGTGTGCGGCAGCTCGTCCAAGAGCACGTCGACACGGTCAACGCCTCGGTCGCCCGCTACGAGACGATCAAGCGGGTTCACATCGCACCGGAGCCACTCTCCTTGGAGGCCGGCGAACTCACGCCGACGCGGAAAGTGCGGCGTGCGACCGTGGTGGAGCGCTACCGGGATGCGCTGGAGGGGCTCTATGAGGGCGCAGACCTTCCCGGACGGTCGCGTCGCGATTCGGTCGCCTGAGGCTTCTCGGGGCCCCTCAGCCGACCTCGGCCCAGGCCGGGGACGAGGGCGGGCGTTTTGCGCACAGCGAGAACAACGAAGCCCCCGACTCGGATGACCGAATCGGGGGCTTTGAGGTTGTAGGGCTGGGCGGCTTCGAACCGCCGACTTCTACCATGTCAAGGTAGCGCTCTACCCCTGAGCTACAGCCCTGTATGTGCTCCCCTGTGCTGGGGGAGCGCGTCTTAGCGCGTCCTGAAGCTGCGGTCAACCCCTTGTTGAGAAAGTTCTGTTGGGAATGCTTGACGCGACCGCGTGCAAGCCACACTCTTGCGGCGGTCTGGCGCCCGCGGGCGGCCCTCGCGTCGTCCCCCTCGGCTTAATCGCGGAGCTGGGAGCCCGACCCATCCCTTGAAGGAGCAAGAGTCATAGGCAGAAGAAGAAGTTCGAAGCGTCCGCCACGTCCGACCGAAAAACATCGGGTCGGTAGACGCATTCGTGCCCGTGAAGTCCGCGTCATCGATCACGAAGGCGGACAGCGAGGCATCATGGATACGCGTGACGCGTTGGATTTGGCCAACGAACACAGCTTGCAACTCGTGGAGGTGAACCCCAAGGCGAACCCTCCGGTGTGCAAGGTGATGGACTACGGCAAGTTCAAGTACGAGACCGCCAAGCGGGAGCGTGAAGCCAAGAAGCACCAGGTCATCTCCGAACTCAAGGAGATCAAGTTCAGGCCCAAGACCCACGGGCACGACTTCGATTTCAAAGTTCGGCACTGCCGCCGATTCCTCGGCGACGGCGACAAGGTGAAGTTGGTCGTTCAGTTTCGCGGCCGCGAAGTGACACACCCCGAGACCGGTCGACATGTCCTCGATCGTGTCGTCGAGACGTGTGCCGACATCGCGCAGGTCATCCAGACCCCCTCGATGGAAGGCAACCGGATGAACATGGTGTTGGCGCCTCGCAAAGATGCCCAGCAACAAGCTCCCAAGCGCGCCAAAGCTCCGGCCGCACCGGGGTCCGACAAGCCGGCGGCTGCTTCAGCGCCCGCGTCGGCCGACGGCGGTGGATCTCCTCCCGCCACAGGGGGCGACAAACCGGCCGCGGCCGCCGCGACGACTCCGGCCAAGGCTCCTGCGGGCGACGCTCCCTCCACGGCGGAATCCTCCGCCTGAATGCGTTCTCCACACCGCCCTTTGCTTTGCAGGGCGGTGTGGCATCCCTTTTCGCGACTCGCGCGCGTCCTCACACCCGTTCTGGGTGTGACGCGTGGTCGCCGACCACTACTCACTTGCGGTCCCCTCAGTTCTGAGGTAAGACCCGCGTCCTCATTGGGGTTTTGCCATGCCCAAGATGAAATCTCATAGCGGTTCGAAGAAACGGTTCCGGTTCACAGCGACCGGTAAAGCTAAGCGTAAGCATAGCCATAAGAACCATATCCTCACCAAGAAGAACGCCGACCGCGTTCGGAAGCTCCGAGGGACTGTAATCGTCTCTGAGCCAGACCAACGGCGCATCGACGCGTTGCTGCCGTACGGAAGGGACTAAGTCATGCCCCGCGCAACACGAGGCGTAAAAGCACGCCGCCGCCGTAACCGAATTCGCAAGGCTGCCAGCGGTTTCCGCGGTGGTCGCCGTCGCATCTACCGCCGCATGGTGGAAGCTGTGCACCACGCTTGGATGCACGCCTACCGTGGACGGAAGCAAAAGAAACGAGACATGCGTCGCTTGTGGATCGTCCGTATCGGAGCTGCCGCTCGGATGCACGGTCTCAACTATAGCCGGTTCATGAACGGTGTCTCGCTGGCTGGCGTTGAGCTCGACCGCAAGATCCTTGCAGAGCTCGCTGTCGCCGACGCTGAGGCGTTCGCCGCCATCGCTCAGATCGCCAAAGACGCGGTCGGGTCGGCCAAGGCCGCCTAGACTTTTCCCTCGACTCGCCCCGCTTCCGCAGGGCGTCCGCGCGGACCGAGTTTCGACTCCGTCCGCGCTTTGCGTTGGTTCGCGTCCGAATTCGCAGGCTCGGCGCGGCGGTCCCGTTTGGCGACCTGTTTGGTGCTCCCCGGCCGCGGGAGGTGCTCTATGCTCCGCCGCGTGAGTGACGACGTGACGCAGGCGCTCAGCGCCGAGCAGCAGCGCTTTGAAGCTGCCCTAAAAGAGGTCCACGACGCTGACGCCTTGTACGAGCTTCAGGTCCAGTACATCGGCAAGAAGGGCTCGGTCAGCAAGCTCCGAGGACAGATGGGCAAGCTGGCGCCCGAAGAACGCAAGGCGTTCGGGATGGCGTTCAACGAGGTCAAGAAGGCGATCGAGGCGGCGCTCGAGGAACGCAAGCAGGCGATCGTGGCGGCGGCGCGCGAGGCCGACTTGGGCCGAGTAGAGGATCTGACCATGGTGGACACGCTGTCCGCGGTGGGCAGTATTCACCCCATCACGCGAACCCGCCGAGAACTGTCTCGGGTGTTTCGGAAACTGGGTTTCGACGTCGTCGACGGACCCCACGTCGAGCACGAGCTGTACAACTTCGACAAGCTCAACATCCCCGCGGATCACCCCGCCAGAGACATGCAGGACACGTTCTTCGTGGACGGGCAGGCGGGGGAGGCGGAGAGCAACCTGGTCCTTCGGACGCATACCTCGCCGGTGCAGATCCGGACGATGCTTGGACGCGAGCCTCCGATCCGGATCGTGGCGATGGGCACCGTCTTCCGCAAAGACGACGACGCGACGCACTCCCCGATGTTTCACCAGATCGAGGGCCTGTGCGTCGACAAGGGCGTCACCATGGCGGACCTCAAGGCCACGCTCTACCGGTTCGTGAGCGCGTTCTTCGGGGCCGACCTCAAAGTCCGGCTTCGTCCTTCATTCTTCCCCTTCGTCGAGCCCGGTGCCGAGTTCGACATGGAATGCCCGTTTTGTCCGACGAACGATGCGGGGGAAAAACTCCCGAGTTGCAGCGTCTGCAAGGGCAGCCGCTGGATCGAACTTGGCGGCTCGGGGATGGTCCACCCCAAGGTGCTCGAGGCGTGCGATGTCGACCCCCAAGAGTACACGGGGTGGGCGTTTGGCTTCGGCATCGACCGCATGGCCACGCTGCTGCACGGCGTGCCCGATCTGCGGCTTCTCTTCGACGGTGACGTGCGTTTCTTGGAGCAGTTCCCATGCTGATCTCGCGACAGTGGATTGAGAGTCTGTTGGCCCCCGTCTCCGGCGATGCGCGTCTTGATGACGAGGCGTTCGGGGATGCGATCACCTCCCTTGGGTTGGAGGTCGAAGGGGTCACCCGCTACGGCGAGGGGCTGCGCGACGTCGTGGTTGCCGAGGTCAAGGGCATCGAGCCTCACCCCGGTGCCGACAAGTTGCGCCTGGTCGACGTGTTCGATGGCGAGCGCACGATCAAGGTCGTCTGCGGAGCCGCCAACGTCCCCGACCCCGGAGGAAAGATCGCGTTTGCGAGACTGGGGGCGGTGCTCCCGGGCGGTTTCGAGATCGGAGCCCGTGAGATCCGCGGCGTCCCCAGCGAGGGAATGATCTGCGCAGAGGAGGAACTGGGCATCGGCCCCGACAGCGACGGCATCATGATCCTGCCGGCGGAGTGGGTCCCGGGGACACCGCTGCCCGACGCGGTCCCGGGCATCGAAGACACCGTCTTTGAGCTGGGCATCACGCCCAACCGACCCGATGCGCTCGGGCACGTCGGCGTCGCGGCGGACCTCGCGGTGAAGCTCCGCCGAGCGTTCGCTCCTCCCGCGGACAGTCTCGCGGACGTTCCCCAGGTCGACGGCCTGGTCTCTGTCGACGCGCCACAACGCTGCGGCCGCTACATCGGCCGGACCTTCGAGGGCGCGACTGTGGCAGCGTCGCCGCTGTGGCTCCGCGTTCGACTGCACCGCCTCGCCCTGAGGCCGATCAACAACGTGGTCGACATCACCAACTACGTGTTGATGCTCTGGGGGCAGCCGATGCACGCGTTCGATCGTGCGCGACTGAGCGAAGGCCGCGTCGTCGTGCGACTGGCCAAGGCCGGAGAGCGCATGACCGCACTGGACGACTCCGAGCTGGAGCTTGTGGCCGAGGACCTGGTCATCGCGGACGCCGCGTCCCCCCAAGCGCTCGCGGGGGTGATGGGGGGCAAGGACTCGGGCGTGGAGCCCGGGGCGAGCACGCTGTTGATCGAGAACGCGTGGTTCCAGCCGGGTTTCGTGCGGTCCTCGGCGCGGCGGCACCAGCTGAGCACCGACAGCTCGTATCGGTTCGAGCGCTGCGTCGATTTCGGTGCGCGGCTGGAGGGTGCTGCGGCGACGGCCGAGCGCCTTCTGCGTGAACTCGCGGGCGCGACGGTCACCGGTGGGACCGATATTGCGGGAACCGTTCCGACGGTTCCCACGATCGTGCTTCGGGCCCCGCGGGTGGCGGCGTTGCTTGGGATGAGCATCCCTGCCGACGAGATCGCGCGGGTGCTCACGGGCCTCGAGGTGACGCTGACCTCGACGGGGGAGGGCACCTGGTCCTGCACGCCACCGACGCACCGGCCCGACCTGGATTGCGAGGAAGACCTCATCGAGGAGTTGGTCCGGCACTACGGATTGGACCGCCTGCCGGGCACGCCCAGCGTGCCGTCCGAGCCGCCGGGACTGCGCGTGGACCCGGGGCAGCGCGAGGCCGACGAGCAGGCCGACCTGGAGGAGTCGGTCCTCGACGCCATGCGGGCGCAGAACCTCCATGAGGTGCTGTCCTTCGCGTTCGCCGATCCCAGTGACCTGCTGCCGTTCGGGGTGCCTGCCGGCCGCAGCGTCACCGTGACGAACCCTCTGCGGATCCAGACCAGCACCATGCGAACCCACATGATGCCGGGTCTGCTTCGGGCAGCCGCGCTGAACGTGGCGCGGCACGCCCGCGCGGTGCGACTGTGCGAGGTCGGCCGCATCTACGATTGGCCCGAGTCGGCGCCAACGACGTCCGGTCCGACGGCGGAGATCGACGCCATGCTCCCGCGCGAGCGACGACGCGCGGTGTTCTTGATCTGTGGCGGTGCACGGCAAGCCGAGTCCTACGCGGGATCGGACGTCGCCACCATCGCGGCATCGGTTCTCGGACGGATCGGCGCCGAGGTTCAGCTACGCCCCGCGGGGACCCCGTCGTCGTGGCTCCATCCGGGCATTCAGGCCCGGCTCGATGTCGACGGGTCGCAGGTCGGTGAAGTGGGGGAGGTCCACCCCGACCTCATGCAGCACTTCGAATTCCCCCAGGGCGTTCGCGCCTACTACGGGGAGCTGTGGCTCGATTCCCTTCAGGGCGGACACGTCGCGCGGCATCAGACCCTGCCGAGGTTCCCCTCGACCAGCCGGGATCTCTCGCTGGAAATCCCGATTCGGACCGCGGCGTCGCGCGTCGTCGATGCGCTGCTCGGAGCGGAGGCCAAAGCGGAGCACAGCGAGGACGGACCACGGTTGTCGCAAGGGGATACCGCAGGTGGCGCGATCGAGATCGTCGAGGACTATCGCGGGAAGGGGGTGCCGGAAGGGCACCGGGCGCTCTTGCTGCGCCTGCACTATCGCGCGCCGCAGCGAAGCGTCACCGACGACGAGGTGCAAGCGTTGCACGCGGCCGTGGTCGCCGCGGCGCTCGCGGAGCTGCAGGCCGTCGCCGCGTCGATTCGAGTGCGGTAGCGGCGTGGGCGGGGATCCACTTGCGGGCCCCCGCCTGCGTTTGTCACGATGAGCACACCATGACGAAGGCCGACATCATCGACCGGGTCTGCGATCGCGTCGGCGGGTTCTCCAAGAAAGAAGCCGCCGACCTCGTCGAGAAGGTGTTCGACGTCATGAAGTGCACGCTCGAGACCGGTGAGAAGATCAAGATCTCCGGCTTCGGGAACTTCGTGGTTCGCGAGAAGGCGCCGCGCCCAGGCCGGAACCCCCAGACGGGCACCGAGATCCTGATCGACGCGCGCCGCGTGCTGACGTTCAAGCCGAGCCCTGTCCTGAAGACGGCGCTCAACGACTCCTGAGGTACCGACACATGACCCGTCGTAAGGGCTCTGCAACCAAGGACGGCGACGGGCTCGACCTTGGGTCGGACAAGCTGTACTTCAAGATCGGAGAGGTGGCCGAGATCGTCGGCGTGCCGGCCTACGTGCTGCGCTACTGGGAGACGGAATTTCGGGCCGTCAAACCTCAGAAGTCACGGACCCAGCAGCGCGTCTACCGAAGGCGTGACGTGGAGACGCTGCTGAAGATCAAGCAGCTGCTCTACGTCGAGAAGTTCACGATCGCCGGGGCTCGCCAGAAGCTGAAAGAGGCCGCCGCAGGGTGCACGCCCGCCGCTCCGTCGGGGGTCTACCTGGCCAAGCAGTCGCTCGGCGTTGTCCGTCGACTGCTCGCGGACACGCTCTCCATGGCGGAGTCGGGGCGGACGGATCCCGCGGCCGCGGATCCCGCGCGGTTCCTCGAAGAGGTGGGTGGCGCGCGGGCCTTGGTCGAGGGGGCCGAAGGCTCAATCCTCGATCGTCCCGCCCGACCTCCGCGTGGCGGGTGACGGGTCTCAGCTGGTTGCTGAGCCACGTCAGGCGGGCAAGTGCAGAAACTGGTTCGATAGCCTTTGCGTTTGCGGAGCGGTCACGGTATAAGCCGCATCCCGTTCGGGGCGTAGCGCAGTCTGGTAGCGCACTTGACTGGGGGTCAAGGGGTCGGAGGTTCGAATCCTCTCGCCCCGACCGAAAGACCGCAGAGGGGGATCCCCCATTGGCCTCGCCAACTCCTCCCGGTCGAACTGAGAGCCATCCTCGCTGAGGGTGGCTCTTTTTTTTGCGTGGCACGCGTGGAAGCGACGCGCGTTTCGTGGCGTCCGGTCGGCGTTGTGCGGTACACGGACGCTCATGCCGCTGATCCTCGTGAGCAACGACGACGGGGTGTTCGCACCCGGAATCGAGGCGCTGGTCGAGGCGGTCTCGCCCCTGGGCGACATCATCGTCGTGGCGCCGGACACCGAACGCAGTGGATCGAGCCACGCCATCACGTTCCACACCCATCTTCGCGTGGGCCCGGTGAAGAAGCCGCAGACGAACTGGTGGCGGGTGAGTGGGACCCCGGTGGACTGTGTCTACGTGGGTCTGCACCACTTGTGCCCAACCAAGCCCGACCTCGTGGTCTCGGGGATCAACGCCGGCTACAACCTGGGAACCGACGTCTTCTACTCTGGCACGGTCGGCGCGGCGGCAGAGGCTCGGATTCAAGGGGTGCCATCCCTTGCTGCCTCGGCCAACCGCGGGGTGCCGCCGCGGGTGGCGATCCCCGCTGTTCGACGGGTCGCGGCCGCCATGCTCGCGACCGACGAGCTGTCCCTGATCAACATCAACGTTCCACGCCCGCCGGGTCTGACCGACGAGGCCACGGAGGCCGAGTTGGACGCCGCCGCGGCTGCGCTTCCCCTGGAGGTCACGCGGTTGGGGCAGCGGAAGTACAAGAACCATGTCGAGGCGCGGAAGGACCCGATGGGCCGCACGTACTACTGGATCGGCGGCCCACCGTTGGAGACCGATCATGCGGCTGGGGACGACACCTACGCCGTAACCCACGGCACCGTCGCCGTCACTCCGCTCGAACTCGACATCACGGGGGCTGACCCCTCCGTGGCACAGCGTCTGCTCGACGCTTGAAGGACCGTACCCATGTCCCACGCACTCCATCCGAAGATGACCGCTGCTGGCCTCGAGATGCTCCGCGAGCAGATCGCCGCTGTTCCCGACTTTCCCAAAGAGGGCATCCTGTTCCGGGACATCACGCCCGTCCTTGCGGACCCTGCATGCCTCAAGACGGCGCTCGACCTGCACCTCAACGCGATCGCTGACATCGCCGGCCAGGTGGAGCTCATCGTCGGGATCGAGTCGCGCGGGTTCCTGTTCGGAATGCCGCTCGCCGCACGGCTGGGTGTGGGCTTCGTGCCCGTCCGCAAGCCCGGCAAACTCCCCCGTCCGGTGCTCGAAGAACGCTACGCGCTCGAGTACGGCGAGGATGCGCTCCAAGTGCATACCGACGACATCCCCAAGGGCAAGCAGGTCCTGATCGTTGACGATCTGTTGGCGACCGGCGGCACAGCTTCAGCCGCCTGCGCGCTGGTCGAACGCGCGGGCGCCAATGTGCTTGGCTGCTTGTTCTTGATCGAGCTCGAAGCGCTCAGTGGACGTGGAAAACTCGGCGAGCGCCGCGTCGATGCCCTCATCGGGTACTGACGCAGGACAGGCGGAGCGAGGCAACCCCGTCAACGCGAGGACGGGGCGGGCTTCTCGAATAGCAGAACGAACTTGTCGCTGAACTCCTCGCGACCGCTCCGCGTCGGTAGGGCGTTCCAGTCGCGGGTGTCGTTGAGGTTGCGGAGGAAGTCGGCCTCGTCGGCGAGCACAAAGCCCGCCGCGGTGACCTCCTCGATGAGCACGGACCGCTCGATGCGGTGGAGGGTTTTGGTGACCGTGGTGCCGTCGCCTTTGGCAGCGTGCGCGTCGATGACCACGTAGGAGCCGCCGGGGCGCAGGGCGGCGAACATGGCTCGGTTGTGGGCGACGCGGTCGACTTCTTGCCAGACGAAGTCGTGGTAGAAAAGCACGTTGATCGCGGCGTCGAGCCCGGTGTGCTCCCGGCCCAGGGGGTCGTCGAAGGGACGGTCGACGCGGACGACGTCGGCCATCTCCGGCTTGGAGAGCCTCTGCGTCCAGGGTCTTTCGGCGTAGAAGTCGAGGACAAACGGGGTGTTGTGTCCGATCACTCGACCCGAGGGACCCACCGCACGCGCGAGCAACTCGGTGGTGTACCCGGTGCCCGCGCCGATATCGGCGACGGACATGCCCTCGAACACACCGAGGAACTCCAACATCTGCACGGGCTTCCGCCGTCGGTCGGCCTCTCGGTCGGCCTCGGTTCTCGAAGCGGCGTTGACGAGGGCTTCAAGGGCTTCCAGGGAGAGCGGACGGGCGGATGGGGGCATGACGGCTTGGGCAACGGGGGGGACGGCTGAGGACTGCGTGGCGGCCGAGGGGGCAGGGCTCGGTCCGCCACAGGCGGCAAGTACTGCCACCACCCCGCACCAGCGCCCCATCGCCGAACGGTACGACGCTTGGTGCGGCGGGGTTACACGTCCACGTGCAGCAATGGCGGATGGACGCTGGCCGCTGCTCAGGGCACGTTCGGTGACATGACTTGGACTCGACGAAGGTTCGTGGTTCGCGCCGCCCAGACCGCCGCGACGGTTCCGCTTGCGGGGCTGGCCGCGTGCTCGGGCGACGGGGGCGGTTCGGGAGCGGACGCAAGCACGGGAGGCGAGGGGTCTTCGAGCACCAGCAGCGGTCCAGGATCCGCGGCAGGGGGAAGCACCGGGACGTCCGAAGGAAGCGATGCCTCCGGGAGCACGTCGGCTTCGACCAGCGCAGCTTCCTCAGACTCCTCGACGGGCGCGGGGGGCTCTTCGGACACCGGCTCCGGCGGTGGGAGCGAGTCGGAGGGCAGCACCGGGGCGGCGGTCTGCGATCCGTCTCCCGAGGACATCGAGGGCCCGTTCTATCGACCCGAGATCCCGATCGGCGGGGATCTCGATGTGCACGGGGACGTTGGTGTGGCGCTGCGGATCGAGGGGGTCGTGCGGGGTGAGGACTGTGCCCCGATCGCCGGGGCGGTCGTCGAGATCTGGCACGCGACCCCGGTGGCTCCCGACGGCGAGCCCGGGGACAACGACGCAACGTACGATTCGTCGGACGCCTATCGCTACTATGGGCAGGTGGCCACCGACGAGCGGGGGCGATACGCGTTCACGACGTTACGTCCCGGCTGGTATCTCAACGGCCCCGAGTACCGTCCAGCCCACGTGCATGTGAAAGTGTGGGTGCAGGGGACCGAGCGGTTGACGAGCCAGCTCTACTTCGAGGGAGACCCGTTCAACGACGGGGACGCCTGGTTCAACCCCGTGATGGCGCTCGAACCCGACGAGGCTGGACTGGCCAACATCGACTTCGTCGTCTGACGGATCCGGGGCGGAAGTCCGGCCCGGATCAGGGCCGGACTTCCGCCAGCAACCGCTCGGGGGACCAGAAGCTCGGTACCGATTCCCCTTCGAGGGCGTGGACCGCGTTCGTCACGACCGCGTTCGCGTGGACCGCGACGCCCGCGTCCGCGCCCCGACGGACAATCTCCCCGCACAGGTCATTGATCTCGGTCGGCTTGCCCGCCTCGAGGTCCTGAAGCGTGCTCGATTTTGCCGCCGGGTCGACCGCGACGAGACTCTTGGCAACGCGCAGCACAATCGCATCGGGCAGGGCGAGCAGGCGCGCGATGACCCCTGGAGGAAGACCCACGATCGAGCGAGGCTGCAACCCACTGGCCCTGAGTACGCGGAGTCCTTCGAGCATCAGCGTCGCGAAGCAGCGCCGGAGCACCCGATTGCGGATCGAGTGCGCGATCGTGACGCCAGCGACCGCACACACGCCGTTGTTGAGGTTGAGCAACAGCTTACCGGCCATGACTTCGTCGATGTCAGGACGAACCTCGAGCGGGATCCCGACGGACCGGGCTGCGGTGGCGAGTTGACCCAGCGAATCGCCGGCTGCCCCGGAGAGGGGGCCGAGCAAGATCGGCCCCTTGGTGGCTTGAACGAACGCGCCGGGCTCGGGCCGCACCACGTTGTAGCTCACCATGCCACCGGCGACCGGTTGATCGAGCGCGGCACGGAGCCGCTGCGGGTTGCGGAGTCCGTTTTGTAGCGAAAGCACGGCAGCGGTGGGAGACAGCGAGCTCGCAAGCGTGGCGGCAGCTTCGTCTGTGTGCCTCGACTTCACCGTCACCAGGCAGAGGTCGACGTCGCTGAGAATCGCGGGATCCTCGTCCAGCACGAGGTCTTCGCCGGGCCGGTAGGCGCGGCCATCGAGCCCTCGGCTGAGCAGCGTGTCGCGAACATCGATGAGGCTCCGTCGGGCCACCATCGACACAGGAATCCCGGCGGCGGACAGCCGGATCCCGACCGACGCCCCGATCGCTCCGGCGCCGAAAATGCCGACCTTCACGACTCCGCCCCTTGGGGGTCGGGGGCGGACAAGACGACGCGTCGAGGGGAAAAGGCTTCCATGTCGTCGATGTCTCGATCGTGGACCGCCAGCAGCAGCCCCGCACCTCGAGCGACGAGCCCGTGCAGCGTGGCGGCCATGCGTTCACGCCCTTCTCGGTCGACGCCTGCAAAGGGCTCGTCGAGGATGTACAGCGCAGCCTCCCCGAGCTGGAGTCCCCCGAACGCCAGCCGCCGTCGCATGCCGACCGAGTAGGTGCTGGCCAGGCGGGGCAGCGCTTCGTCCAGCTGGGTCGCTTCGCGGGCTCGCTTCATGCCCGAGGGATCGCCGTGCACGTCGGCATAGAACTGCAGCAACTCCTCGCCGGTAAGGCCTGCGGGGACCTCCACCTCTTGCGGGAGGAACCGTAGTGCAGCGCGTGCGGCCAGGGGCGCCTGCTTGAGGTCGTGCCCGCCGATTGACACGCTGCCCGCGTCGGGAATGATCGTCCCGCAGACGCTCCCGAGCAGGGTGGACTTTCCGACACCATTGGGACCCAGCAGAAGCACCGTCTCGCCAGGGTCGACGTGAAGATCGACAGCGTCGAGGACGGTGTGCGGGCCGTAGCGCTTGGAGATCCCAGTGGCGTGCAGGGGTTGAGTCATGCGGAGAGATTTCCTAAGGACAGAACAACGCGGAGCAGGACGACCACCGTGCCCAACAAGACAGGGGACCACAGCAATGCGAGGGCCCGCGGATGCGTGCCGTCGCGTTGCGCAGGGGGTAGGGGAAGCGTGGAGAGCATGCGAGCGCGCAGCGGACGAATCCGGGCGAGCGCGGTGGCGGGCACGAGCCACAGCAACGCGGCCGCGACCCACACCGCGACATGGGCAGGCCCCAGCTGAGGCGACGCTGCGACGAGTCCGGTGGCGCCGACGACTCCCAGCAGCCGCAGCGCGGGGACGGGGGTCTCACGCCAGAATCCGAGGACGAGGAGGCGCAGGACGGGGTCCTTCAGTCGCGCGATGCTCGGGGGCGTGGGTTCGGGGATCGGCGGTCCGGCGAGGGTGCGCGTGGCCTCGGCTACGAACGGGACCGCCTCGAACATCCCAAGCGCGTAGATCCTCGCCGCGACGGCCGATGCGAGCCCCGCGACGACGATCGCCGCGAACCCAAACCCCCACAGCGCGGCCGGAACCTCGCGCCCGTCGGCGGAGAGATCAAACGCCAACTGCAGGGGCATCGCCGCGGCTGCGGCCAGCCCGATGCCCGCAGCCGGCGCGTACAGGTGCACCGAGGTTTCAGGCAGGGTCCAGCCTCCGCCCGCCCGGCGCTGCATCTCGTCGGTCCACGACCCCGACTCGAAGCGGCGCCCCAACGCGGCGCTGGCGGCGGGGATCATCGGCTCGAACAGTGCGGCGATCACGGCAAGCGCCGCCCAATCCAGCACGAGGGGCGCGGAGGCCGACCAGCCCGACCCGGGCACCAGCCCCGCGAGGACCGCGACGGAGCCAAGCCCCAGGGTCTCGGCCAAGCCGCGGAGGTGCCGGGCCCGGGCGGCCCGAAAATGCGCGGCCGCGGGGATGGGAAGGACCAGCAGCTGGGCTCTCGATGGCGCGTGCAGGTACCCGGTGATGCGAGCGTGAAGGCCCGAGAGCAGCAGAACCGGCCCGCCGACGAACACCAGTCCGCGCCGCGTGGCGATGCCCGAATCGCTGGCCGCGGCGAGCAGCAAGGCCCACAGCGATGCCACCACCGCGGGGACCACCCAGTCGGCCCAGTGTCCGTGATCCCACCGTCGCAAACGGTTGTGCGATGCGCTCGCCATCGTGTCCGAGACGACCCAGTACCACGTTAGCCTCGACGGAGCCCAGCCCGCGAGAGACACTGCGTCATGCTCGGCGTTTGGCTTGCGGCGGTGTGGACTCTGGCGACCGGGCCCTCGGTGGAGTCGATGCGCCAAGATGCCTCCGCAGCGCTGCCGCCCGAGGTGGCCCTTCAAGAGCGCACCATCGCTCAGCGCGCGACGATGTCCCTGGTCGAGGCGCGGGCGATCGCACCCACCGGGTTACCGATCGCCGATCGCTCTCGGTGGTTTGTGCACGAGGGCAGCGTCCGCGGAGTTCGATCGGGGGCTCCCATCCTCGCGACGGGATGGAGCCCGGCTACACGCACGGCCTCCGCGGTCGAAGCGATGGTCGAGGCCGAGGGGTACCGAGCCATCGCGGCCCACGCGGAGCATCGGCCCAGCGATGGATCGGTACGCTGGCGCGTCGATGTGGGCTTCGACCCCGCGACCGGTCGCCGCCCGTTGGTGTGGGTCGACGACGTCAGCGGCGTGCTCTTGGTCGGCCCCGACCAGGTTCGCGGGGTCTCGGCGGCAGCGTTTGCCCGCAACCCGGTGCTGGACGACACAGCGACCGTCTTTGAGCTGGTGGGTATCGACGACCCCGCCGGGGGTCTCGCCGATGGCGTGTTCGACGTCCGCCAGTGCGCAGATCCTGGGGCGGCCGGCGCGTGCGTTCTGGACCCGGTCACGCCGACGGAAGCGGACGACTTCGTTTTCGCGGCGCCCCGGTCCGATGCCGACCATGCTCGGGTGGATGACCGCTTCTCCGCGGCCTCCATCGCCGTGCACGCCCAGCGCTATTCGGCGTTTGCAGAAGAACACGGTCTGCCGATGCCTCCGTGCATCGACGCCGGGGCGCCTGGAGTGCTCGTGGCGAACTACCGCGGGTTTACTGGTGGCCCCTCGATCCGGGTCGCCAATGCCGGGTACACGGGTGACTGCAGTTTTCTCGCGTTCTTTGGGCAGGGTCCGGCCGCGGACTGGGGGTATGACGCCGATGTCGTCGCGCACGAGCTGGCCCACGGCACCATCGCGGCGCGATTGGGCGAGGGGCGGGTCCTCGGGTTGGCGCGGCGCCGCGCCGAGGGAGTTGTGGAGGACGCAGGGGCGATCGGGGAGGCGCTGGCCGACTTTGTGGCCGCGGTTCTGACCGGAGATCCGGGCCACGCCGAGTACGTCCGGGCCTACGACGGTGGCGCCGCCCGCAACGCCGACAACGCGTTGCGTTGTCCTTCCGATCTCGTCGGCCAGATTCACGCGGACTCCGAACCCCTGACCGCCGCGCTGTGGGAAGCTCATGCGGTGGTCGGCGATGCGCTGGTCGGGCCGGTCATGGACGCGGTCGCGATGTTGGAGGAGGACGCGACCTTCGAAGAGGCCGCTGATGCGATGCTCATGATGACCGAGGCGGCCCTGGGGGCAGAGGCCCGAGCCGCGCTCGAGACGGGCTTGCTGGCCCATGGGCTGCTCGACTGTGAACGCATCTCGACGTGGCAGGAGCTTCGGGGGCCCTTGGGCCTTTGGCCTCGCTTTGGCGCCCGCGGGCGTTTCGAGCCCATGCGGCCTCCGCCCATGCAGATTCGTGTCGACGTGCCGGCGGACGCGGTGTCGATGACGGTGCGCTACTCGTTGAGTGTCGTGCCCGACCCCGGCTGGGCCCCCGTGGGGGACCTGCATGTCCTCGTGCAGGCTCAGACCCCGGTCGAGTTCAGCTACGTGGTGGACGATGAGGGCGCAACCGCGGTGGAGGCGACGCCCGACCTGCACGTGGCCAGCATCAACGACGGAGAGTTCGAGCTCGATGTCGACCCCGGATCCACGCAGTTCCTCGCGTTCTTCAATCAGGGGCAGCACCTGACCCGGGTCGGTGATTTCGAGGTGTCGTTCGAACTCGACGAGGCGTCGAGTTCGGGCGCGGCCGACACCGAGATCGGCGACTCTGGGACCTCAGCCATGGCTTCTACGGACACCTCGAGCGGAGGCGAGGAGGCTTCGGCCAACGGCGCGGGGGCGGGATGTCGGACGACAGGTCCCCTCCAGCCCTGGTCCCTGCTGTGGGTCTTCGGTGCGTGCGCAGGGGTCCGGCGCGGACGCAGGCGTTCGCGGGGGGGTCCTGGGTCCAAGGCGCAGACCCGGGGATGACGAAGGGCGCAGAGACTGCGGACGTGCTCCGGTCTCTGTGCGGCGAAATAGGGATGCTCCGCACGCATCTGCCCGCTGACATCTCGTCCGTGCCGAGCGATACTGCAAAGCGTGGTGAGTCCTCCGACCCCGACCGTGCCGCTCGACCAGGCGGAAACGCCGGTCGAACCGTCGTCGAGGCCTCACGCCTTCCTCGCGCCTGGGGCTCGGATCGGCCGGTACCTGGTCGTCGAGAAGATCGGCGAGGGAGGGGCGGGAGCGGTCTACTCCGCGTTTGACGCGAAGCTCGACCGGAAGGTCGCGCTCAAGTTGCTGCAGAAGGGCGCCGCCGGCCCGATGAGCACGGTCAACCCGCTGTGGCCCAAGCTCGTCCAGGAAGCACGGATGCTGGCGAAGCTGAGCGACCCGGAGGTCGTCACTGTGTTCGACGTCGGGGAGCACGACGGCGTCGCCTACCTCGCGATGGAGCATGTAGAGGGCGGCGATCTGGCGGATTGGATCGCACGCCATCGAGGCGCCGAGGCTCCGCAACCGCTGCCTCTGCGGACGGCGCTCACGCTGATGCGACAGGCGGGGGAGGGCCTGGCCTGCGCGCATCGGGCCGGGCTGGTCCACGGCGATTTCAAACCCGGCAACGTTCTGATCGATGCAAAGGGGCGCGCGAAGGTCAGCGATTTCGGCATTGCACGCCTTCGAGCGGGCGGGCAGGCGCATGCCTCCGACCTCGAGACCTCGCCGGGATTCGAGGCCACCGGGGGGTCCTCGGGCTCTGGAGAGCAGCCCCAGTCCCGCACCCTGGAGAGTGGCGCCGGTCCTGGCTGGATTGGGACGCCCGCCTTCATGGCGCCGGAGCAGTTCGATGGGGTTGCACCGACGGAGGCGACAGATGCGTACGCGTTCTGCACGGCCTTGTTCCAATCGGTGTACGGGGTCCTGCCGTGGTCGGCGAAGACGATGCTTGAGCTCTCGATGCTCAAGTCTCAACACCCGCCGACGCGGCCTGCGGGGGTGTCGGTCCCGCGTTGGCTCGACGCGCTGCTCGACCGCGGCCTCGCGGCGGATCCTGAGGAGCGTGTCTCCACCATGGACGCGCTGCTCACCGCGCTCGACCGCGGCGTTCGCAGGCGTCGGCGGACGGGGATGATGGTCGCAACCGCCGCGCTCGTCGGGGTGGGTGGGAGCGTGCCGCTGTGGGTCGGGTCATCCGCGGATGAGGGGGTCCTGTGTGAGACCGAGGGCTTCGGTTGGTCGGGCTCGGCCCAAGACACCGTGAAGGCCGCATTCGAAGGGTTGGGGCACCGGGCGCCGACCGAGGCTTGGTCCCGGGTGGATGCCCGGATGCAGGCGCTGGAAGCATCGTGGGGCGAGGCCTGGGAGCAGGCTTGCACGGCGAGCGCCAGTCCGACGCTGCAGCAGCAGTCCCTGGACTGCCTGCAACGACAGCGACGGCAAGCGGCGGCGTTGTCGAAGGCGTGGACCCAAGGGGAGACGCACGGGATCGAGGTGGTCGACCGTGCATCGCGAGCCGCCGCGGCCTTGTCCGAGCCGGCGCGGTGCCTCGAGGCCAAGAGACTCGCCTTGGGGGACCGGGTTCCGTCCGACCCCGAGCTTGCCCGCGCTGTGGGCGAGGCGCGGGTGTTGATCGATGAGGCCGTTGCGCTGTCGAGGAGCGGACGGGTGAGTGATGCGTTGCCCAAAGCTCAGGCTGCGCTCGAGGCTGCCGAGAGCACCGCGTTCTCGCCCGTCGTCGCCGAAGCATCGCTGGTCCTCGGGCGCACGATGGAGCGTTCCGGGGACATGGACGGCGCAGCGAAGGCGTTGGAGCGGGCGTACTTCGAAGGAACCGCCGCCGAAGCCCACGCGTTGGTGGCCGATGCTGCCTCCCGTCTGGTCTGGGTCGTCGGTGCGCGACTCGAGAAACACGACGAGGGCATGCTGTGGGCGCAACACGCCGGTGCGGCGCTGGACAGAACCGGTGGAGCCCGAGACCGGCTGATGACCAATCTCGCCGGGCTGCACGAGCGAAAAGGGGAGTACGCGGTCGCGGAGCAGAAGCTGGAGGAGGCGTTGATCGCGACCCCCGCGGACGAGGGCTTCGACCTCGGCATCGTCCACCAACGCCTCGGTGACGTCTTGCGCCGACAGGGCAAGACCGACGCTGCGATCGCGCACTACGAGGAGACCATCGGGCTTTGGACCGCAGCGCTGGGTGCCTCACATCCCAACGTCGCCATCGCTCGAACCTCCTGGGCCTCGGGCCTCGGACGGGCAGGGCGCAACGAAGAGGCGGTTGCCGCGTACCGAGACGCCCTCGTCGAACTCGAAGCCGCCTTCGGGAGCGAGCACCCTTCGGTCAGCGCGGCACTGGTCAACCTGGGCATCACGCTCAAGAACCTGCGGCGCTACGAGGAGGCCGAGACCGTGGTGCGACGGGCCGCCAAGATCGATACGGCGATCTTCGGCCCCGACCACATGAAGACCGCCGACCGCCGCGAGACGCTGGGCCGCTTGCTCACCCGGCGGGGGCGAGGCTCGGAGGCGCTTGTCGAGCACCAGGCGGCGGGAAAGGTCTACGCACAGGCTCTGGACCCCGGGCATCCCTGGCTCATCCTCAACCATCTCAATCGGGGGGATGCCCTCCGACAGATGCAGGACGTCTCCTCAGCGGTCGAGGCCTATCGTGCGGGGTACGAAGCAGCCCGTGCGTCGTTGGATGCCGACGATCCGCTGCGCCCCGACACTGCGATCCACTACGGCCGCGCGCTGGTCGAGGCGGGACGGCATGCGCAGGCGTCCGCGCTCCTCAGACCCGCGCTGTTGAACATTCGCGAGCACGAGGGCTATCGCGACGTGGAGGCGATGGCCGGATGGGCACTGGCGCGGGCTGAGGTGGCAACCGGTGGCCCCAAGGCCGCGGCGCTCGAGTTGGCCAAGGGCGCCCGCGCCGGGCTCGAGGGGGCGCCCGAGGAACAGGCCGCGCTCGACGCCTGGGTCGCCGCGCACTCGTGAGCGAGGGTCGATCCTCTCTGCCGGGGCTCGCCACGGGCTGATACGCTCCGCGCAATGGAGCCCTCGAAGTGGGACGTTCGTTTTCTCGAACTCGCGGTGCACATCTCACGTTGGAGCAAGGACCCTTCGACCCAGGTGGGGTGCGTGGTCGTAGGCCCCGACCGAGAGATCCGAAGCACCGGCTTCAACGGGTTTCCCCGCGGTATCGACGATGCCAGCGATCGTCTCACCGACCGGGAGCAGAAGTACCCGCTGATCTGTCACGCCGAGGAGAACGCGATCATGCACGCTGCCCGGATCGGAGTGGCGCTCAAGGGTTGTCGTGCCTACGTCACCTGGCCGCCGTGTACCCGTTGCGCGCGCTCGTTGATTCAGGCCGGTGTAGACGAGGTGGTGTTTCCACGGGGTCTGAAGATCCCGGAACGCTGGATGCAGGATTTTGAAATGAGCACGGGGATGTTGGCCGAGGCAGGCGTCGCCATTCGCGAAGTCCCGCTCACGGCGGACAGCTGAACGCGTACGTCGTGACGCCCACGCGCTTGCCCGAAGCGTCCTCCACCTCCGTCTGAACCAGCCGGGCGTGGTCATCGTAGGAGTGCCGCGCAACCGTGTGCAGCGCATTCCCTCTCATCTCCGTGAGCGTGGCCAAGCCGCCTTGCTCGCCATAGCTGTATAGGGAAACCCGCTCGAACCGCCCCGTCATCCCTTCGTCGACGCGTCTCGCGGTGACCCGACCACGATCGTCGACATCGACGGTGATGCTGTGCACGACCCGCGGACCGTCCGGCGGGGTTCGGGTCCGCAGTTCGTACACGAATGCCTCTGAGTCGTCGTAGTGAAGCGCGTGGTGATCGACCACGACGAGCGCGCCCGCATGCCACTGGGATTCGTCCCGCTCGCGCAGCTTCCCGGAGGAATCGTAGCTCCGCGTCCGTCGCACGACGACGCGGTCTTGCTGTGCATCGTGGACTTCCTCCCACACGAGCACCCCATGGTCGTACCCGAACGTCTGCGTCCGGATCGAGGGCCCGTCGATGGTGACCTGCTGCGTTCGCCGCCCGGTGTCGTCGTAGGACCACAGCATCTGCCGCTCCCCCGACGGGCCGCGCTCCAGGGCGCGAATCTCGTGCTCGCCGTCATAGTCGATGTCGGTCACGGTGAGCCCGGCGAACCCCTCATGACGAACCTGGCAGGGGCCCGGGAGTCGAGACCGTGTGGACGGGGCTGGAGCGGAAGACGCCGCAGCGGGCGTGATGGCCGAGGGCGGCGCTTGCCCGGTCGAGCAGGCGAGAAGTGCCGAACCGAGCAAGAGGCAGCATCGCATGGCATCCATGCAAGCATGTCGGGGTCGTCTCGCCAAGGTGGGTGGGCTCGACGCTCGCGACCCCCGCTGCGGTTTCACTCGCCGTTGCGGGCTCGGGCGACGTCTCCGACCAGAGCCCGGTGTCGGGTCCGCTGCTCGGCGTCGGTGCTGTGCAGGAGCAGGTTTTGTGCAAGCGCGTGCGCGGACTCGAGCGAGGAGGGCCCACCATCCTGAATCAGCAGCCGGACCCGCAGCTCGTCGATGCGTCGCTGCTCCCGGGGGCCCGGCGCGAGCTGGGAGGCAGCGCTCAACACGTCCAACGCCGCGTCGACCCCATGTCGGCGTGCGGTCGCTCGGGCCACGGCGAGGTGTGCGTCGGCGGAGTCCGGGCTGGTGCCGCGGGCCAGCAGGGCGAAGTGTAGGGCCAAAGCGACTTGATCGCGTTCGAGGGCCACGCGGCTTCGTACCAGCAGAGGCGCGGGATCGTTGGGGTGGGTGCGGGCCCGGGTACGTGCCATCGCGTCCGCATGGTCCAGGGCGCCGGCCTCCCGAAGGCCCCGCACCACGGCCCTAAACGCGCGGGGTCGGCTGGGCGTCACCGCCTCGGCCTGGGTTGCGTCGGGGTACCGCGCGCGGATGTACTCCACGAGGATTGCGGGGGCGGGGTCTCGGACCCGATCGAGGGCCTGCGCGACCGCTTCGTCCCGAGCTTGGGGACTCCCGCGATGGTGGTGGACCGCGGCGAGCATGAGCCAGGCGTCGATCGACCCTGACTGGGTTCGTGTTGCCAGCTCAGCGTGGGTCCCGGCTGCGCTGATGTCTCCACGGGTCAGGGCGAGCCTGGCGGCAACCGCATGGAGTCCGCCATCCAGGGGGCGCCAGCGCAGAGCGTCCGAGATCTCCCGCTCACCTGCGGAGACCTGCGCGTTGGTTGTAGTGCGGCAGGTCCAGGTGTGCGGGGCGAGTCCGAGGATCGCGACGGCGGAGACCAGCGCGAGCCCCGGCGCCAGTCGCATCGTCGCGCGCCGAGGCAGGACGCGGCGGCCGTGCGGGGTCAGGGCGCCGACCAAGGCTGCGAGCGGTGCGGCAACGCCGATGAACTCGAGCGAGAAGTCGACCGTGCTTTGCAGCAACACGGCCGCAACGCCCAGCAGCAGCAGTCCCCGAGCGCGGCGTTCTCGGCCCTTCGCACGGTGGCGCAGCGCGGCCACCCACCACAGCACCGCCGCGAGCACGGCGACTCCGCCGATCAGTGGGCCCCACTCCACGAGCGCCGTGACGGGCGTGGACTCGAGGTGCGTGTAGACCAGATCATCGCCAGGCGCGTGCAGAGGGAGCAGGTCGATGAAGGTCCCGCGGCCCGTCCCCAACACAGGGCTCCTGGTGATCAGTCCCCATCCATCGCGAGCTGGACCGAGTTTTTGCTCGAACGCTCGGCCGGGGTCGTCGAACAGTGCAAGCAGTTCTGCCCACGGGCCGTGTCGACCCACGAGAATCACGAGACATACCAACGCTGCGGCGCCAGCGATGACCGGTCCGCGTCGCTGCGCGTGGGGCTTGGTCCCATGACTCGCCGGCGGACGCACCAAGCCGACCAGCAGTCCGATGGGAGCGAGCACGGCGAAGACCAGCAGCGCACCACGGGAGAGCGAGAGAAGAAGTGCGGGGATCAGGAGCAGCAATGCTCCGATCATCGCGACGCCCCGTTCTCGTCGCTGGGTGACACGGGCTGCGTCGCGTGCGGTCCGGGCGCCGTGGAGTTGGTCCACCGCGAGAGCAGCGGCCGCGAAGACACTGAGCAGCAGCAGTCCCGCCTGATGGTTGGGGTTGATGAAACTGCCGAGCAGGGCGGTGCGAGGCAGGAGCGTCTCGTGAACTGGCACGTAGAGGCCGTAGACTGACGTCGCACCGAGCAACGCGTGCACGAAGCCAAGGCCGGACACCGCCAATCCTGCGGCGCTCACGGCCGCCGCGCTCAAGCGCCAGGAGAGCTGGCTACCGACCACGACCATGGCCGCAAGCGCCCCCAGGCGGAGCGCCTCGACGGCGGTATCCCCCGGGGTTACCGAGAGTCCAGGCGGCCCGGTCGCTCCGGGGAGTACGGCGCCATCGACCCACGCCTGCAGGGTGGGGGCGAGAAGCGGCCGCACTCCGGGGATCGGCAGCGCGGCTAGCAATGTCCAGCCCGCGAGGAACACGAGGACGAGCGCCGGCCAGGGGCGAGCCAAGCCCGCTCGGCTCTTGCGGGCGAGCCGCCACAGCAGGACACCCACCACGACCGACCACGCGGCGAGCGTCTGCGGATGCACCCCGCCGAGAACCAGGGCTGGGCCGATGACCGCCAGTGCAAACAACGCTCGCGTCCACGGGATGCCCCCCCGGGACGTGTGGCGTCGGTCGGACTGGCCAGCACCCATCGGTCCAGCGTACCGCGGGCAAAGGAGCCGAGGCGCGGGTGGACCAAGCTGGGCCGCCCTCTGATCCGAGGCCGCGCGTCCACGAAAAAAGGGAGGCGGCCCGCGGGCCACCTCCCTTCCTGGACTTAGGCTGCGCAGATCACTCGGCTGCGGGGGCCAGGGGCAGGAGGGTCCAGGGACCGGGGCTCACGATGATGGCGCTCAGACCGAAGTCTTGGTCGCCGTCCGTGGAGTCGAGCGAGCCATTCGCGACGACCCAGGCCGAGACTCCAGCGGGCGCCGTCACGCCGAATGCGGCGATCGGGTCGGCCGGGAGGACCACGCCTCGGGAGCCGGCCAAGCCTACGACGTACTCACCACCGGGAAGCGCGAACTCGCCGGTCTCGTTGGGGAACGAGATCGTCTGGAACAAGGAGTCGGCGATCTGACCATTCTCGTCCAGCGCGCCCGCCGTCACAGCCGGAGCCGAAGCTGCGTGAATCACCCGAAGCGAAGCGTCGGTGCTGGCGGGGTCATAGGTGAACCCCTCGGTGAAGAACTCCACGGTGAAGTCCGGGTTGGGACCGTCTCCGCCGTCGTCCGTCGCAAGTTCCCCGGCCGCGGCGGCCAGGTACTGCTCGCCTGCCTCGAGCGCGGGGGAGTCCGCCGAGAACGCAGGCTCGCCCGCGCAATCCTCATCGCCGGTTGCGTGGATGTCGAGCGTGTACTCCCCTGGCGGGACCTGAACGCCGCCCATGGCGCCGAACTCGACTCCCGTCAGCAGAGGAGCACCCGCGACGCAGATGTCGACCGCGGGGGCGTCGGTGCCCGCGTGAAGAGCGTAAACGCGTGGGTTCTGCCGGATGAAGCCAATGGCGCCCTCGGGCCCGACCGCGAGCAAGGAGAAGCCCGACTCCGTACGCGGCATGTCTGCCGTGAGCCCCGTGGCGATGATGTACAGCTCACCGCCGGCGGGCAGCTCTGGGGTGGTGAACGCAGTGAGCGGTGCGCCCGCATCGAGAATGCCAACCTGAAGCGCCTCTCCGGCGGGCAGGGCGACGCCCGCGGCTCCGGAATCCGCGTACAGCGCGACCCCTTCAAGCTCCGAAGACCCGTCGTTGCCGACGTCGATGTCGACCGCGGGCGCATCGGATCCGGCGTGCACGATCCGGGCGATCGCGCCTTCGCCGGGATCGTCGAACCCGTCGGCCAGGGCCAGGACGCGGAAGGCCGCGTCGTCTTCACCGCCAACCTGGCCTGCGGCGATGGCCGTGATGCTGTCGCCCACTGCCAGGGTCAGTGAGTCGGTGGAGTAGAGAGGCTCGACGTCGGCCGCATCGCCCGCGGCGCGGACCTCAAAGACGTAGTCACCGGCGGGGACGTCGAGGTACTCGGAGGCGTCGCCGTACGCGAGGCCTTCGAGGACCGGGGCGTCGTCGTCCATGACCCAGATGTCGACCGCGGGGGCGCCGGGCGAGCCGTGAACGACCCGGATGAGGGCCCCGTCGGCCGCAGTGTCGGTGTCCGTGTCAGTATCGGTATCCGGATCCGTGTCGGTCGTGTCAGGATCGACCGTGTCGGTCTCGTCGACGGTGTCGGTGCCGGTGGTTGGGGCCACGCCCGTCGTCGGGTCGGTGTCGGACGATCCTGTGCCCTCGCCGGTGTCATCGGACGGGCATCCCGCCAGGGTCAGCAACGAGCAGAGAGTGAGTGCGCTGGATTTATAGATAGTCATCAGTCGTAGTCCTCGTGTTGGGGACGTCCCTCGGCTCCAAGGCTCGGGCCGGTTGGGCTGCGACCCAACGCTGACCGAGAATCTGAAACCTGCAACAAACTCTGTGCAACATTGAACAGAGTGTTGAGGGAGTGTGGACGCGTCCCCGATATGGACTCGACGATAGCCGGCTTCGAGCGCCGTGCAATCATCCTCAGACGGCAAAGGCAGCCGGCTCTAGGGCGAATGCGCTCCGGCGCTCCACGACAAAAATGTCACAGGGCCGGTTCTGATGGCCGGCACAGACCGGACACTCCGACGATGGTCACTGCCGCTTGGTACGGCGCCCGCTCGTCGACATCGGGCCCCAGCGGCAGCGCTGTACCAAAGCGATGACCGCACGAGTTCGCCCAGACCGTGACCCGCTCCAGCGCCTCAAAACCGCCAAGCCAGGTCGTACAGAAACCTTCGTCCGTGGTCATGCACTCGACGTCGGTGCTCTCGGCCCCGTCGACGGAGATCTCGATCGACTCCGGGTACAGGGGCTCCCCACGGGCGTCCGTGAACTCGATGAACAGGTCTCCTCGGACGGGCTCGTCGCGGACAAACTCCGCGAGGTCGGGCTCGCCGCCGAGAGGATCGGTCTCGGCCCCCGCACATCCCGCAAACATCGTGAGCGCAAGCAGTGCACAACCGCGGTTCCGTGTCCGTGTCAGCATCGTGTCCCACCTGTAGGACACGCGGATCGGGCATCCAAGAAAAGGCAGGGAGGGTCGTTCCTCGGCCGCAGTTGCCGGTTGCGTTGCGGCGCGCTTGGATCCGCAAAACCCTAGTTATGCCAAGCGTGTGCGTGTGGCTTGTAAAAGTTGCTTCGAAGGCGCGGTTACGCCTTGGCAAGCTGGTCGAGGTAGACCGGATCTCCGGTGCCCCTGAACATCGCCACCGTGGCTCGCCCGGTCGCGTCCGTGATCATGACGTGGATGGGCGCCTCGAATCCCTCGTCGGGGATCTTGCCGGTCACGTGGGTTTGCGTGATCGAGCCCTTGCTCGCGCCGAAGGGCGGGGCGGTGAACTCGCTGAACAACACCGCGCCGTTGGAGCCCACCGCGGCGGTCCGCATCGGCATCCGATAGCTCCGGCGGGCGACGGCGTCGCGAACGACGCGGAGGACGAGCTGCTCGATGTCCATGGCGGCGGCAGCCTACCAAAGCCCGCGCGCACTCGCGCATGGTATACGCCGGCCGATGACTCGTCTCGCTCTCATCATGGTGATGGCACTCGCTGCGTGCGACTCGAAGGCTCCGGAAAAGAAGGCCGACGACGCAACAGCCGCCAAGGCGGATCCGAAAGCTGGCGCCGCGAAGGCTGACGCGCCGAAGAAGGACGCCGCGAAGGCTGACGCGCCGAAGAAAGACGACGCGAAAGCCGACGCCGGAGACATCGACCCTCGCCTGCTCGACCCCTCCAAGGCGGTCGAAACAGCGCCCGACACCTACAAGGTGAAGTTCGAGACCACGAAGGGCGACTTCGTCATCGAGGTCAAGCGAGATCAGGCTCCGTTGGGCGCGGATCGGTTCTTCAACCTGGTGAAGATCGGCTTCTTCAACGATGCCGGCTTCTTCCGCGTCATCGACGGCTTCATGGTGCAGTTCGGCCTGCATGCCGAACCCCAGGTCAACAGCAAGTGGCGCGCTGCGCAGATCGACGACGACCCGGTCAAGGGCAGCAACAAGCGCGGGATGGTGACGTTCGCCAAGCAGAACAACCCCAACACCCGGACCACCCAGGTGTTCATCAACTTCAAGAACAACGCCAACCTGGACGGGATGGGGTTCGCACCCTTCGGCGAGGTTGTCGAAGGCATGGACATCGTCGACAGCCTCTACAAGGGCTACGGCGAGGGTGCTCCCCGCGGACGCGGGCCGTCGCAGGGACGCATCCAGAGCGAAGGAAACAAGTACCTCAAGAAGGACTTCCCGGAGCTCGACTACATCAAGAGCGCTTCGATCCTCGAAGGCTAGGGGCTCCAGCTAGCCCGACTCTCGGATATCTCGGAGTCGGGCGAGGACTTCTCCTGCAGTGTGCAGGGCTTCGACTTCGCCCTCGAGCTGTTCGAGGCGGACGAATCGGCCCCGCGGCGCATCCCAATCCAAGACAACGTTGGAAAAGTAGGGCGGCGCTTCGGGGTCTTCGTCCGCGTAGGCGACAATGGCGATGACCTCGCGGTCGGCATCGCCATCGACATTGCGGAACATGACTGCCGCGACGCGATGCAGCGGCGTCTCGCCGTCGTGCAGCCGGGGAAGCGGGAAGGACTCACCGTCGCTGAGCGCAAATCCACCGAGTTCCGGTGGTTGTCCCCCTCGCGTCAGGACCACCGCGGTCGGAGCATCGGTGCGCACCGTTGGGCCGAAGCGCGCCTCATACACCCGGTGGGCGAGGGCGCGGCCCCTGAGCAAGGGTTCGACACTCGCGCGGATCGTCTTCTTGGAGACTCGACGGACTCCGCCGGACAGATCCGTCGCGGCTTTGGGCGGCTCCGGATCGAGCGGGGTCGCCGGTTCCTCGGACGACGTCGGGGCGCCGCTGGCGTGTGCAATGGCGACCGCCGGAGGGGACAGGGGGCGGGCGGCGTCCCTCGGCAGCTCAATGGAGGGGTCGGTGCAGCCGGTGTGCAACCACAACGCGGCGAGAAGAACGCTGAACCGAGACATGCCCGCGCTCCACTATCGACCAGCGCAGCCAGACCAGCAAGTCGCGTTTCTATGGGGTCTCGAAGGGGTCGACGGTGTGCAGGGAGGGGGCGTGGGGGAGCCCCGGTGCACCCCCGCGGCCGATGCTGGCGGGCACGGCTCGCGGGCGCTCGACGGCGACGAGTCCTTCGACCGGAACCTCCGGGAGTGGGACGTCTTCGAGAACCGCCGCGGGCTCCTCAGGGATCTCCGCGTTGGCGGGCGGCTCAGGGGGTCTGGGGGCGCGCGGCAATGCCGGGGCGTCGAGCACGGGACGCGTGGCCGACAGGGCCGTGTGATCGACGAGCCGGGAGGCAGCCTGAGGCTGGGCAGGGGCGGCGACGACGGTTTCGCTTGCGGCCGGCGCGATGCTGGATACCCCTCCCACAGCCACGAACGTGGACATACCGCCCAAGATGGCAACACCGGCCGCTGCGGCACCGACCCCGTACCGGGACCAGTACCCGACATCGACTGCGTTCTCGACCAGGGTGGGCTGAGCGAGGTAGCTACGGGTCGTTCGGCGGCCCCGCGAGGGCCGACGTGGTCCGACGCGATACCCGGAGAACTTCAGGATGTTCTCCACCACCGACCGGGGCGTGAAGAAGTCGACGATGAGCAGGTCTCCTCGCTGCAGCGGGTCGAGCGCGCGCCGAAGGGCTTCCCGGGACGGGGGGTCCAGCGGCTCGGAGAGGAACAAGACCCGGAGGCCAGCGTCGGGATCTCTGAAGCGCTTGAGCGCCTCCCGAGCCGCGTCGCCAGTCCGCAAGGACACTTTCCACCCTCGCACTCCCAGTGCGTCCAGTACGACGCAGGCCGGCGCGCGCAGGCCCTCGGCGCAGAACAGGGATGCGACCTTGGGCCGTTTTACGGGCCGATACCGGGAGGTTCTCGTGCGTGCCACGGGTCTCTGGCGTCGCATGGGCGGGGGATCGGTCCAAATAACCGGCGATGCTCCCGAGGCTGGCCGGCCGGCGATGAGACTGCCCTGTCCTTGGCGTTCAGCCCTGGGGGAGGGACAATGGACGCGGTGTCCCCGCTTCCTCAGATCGACCACATGTTCATCTGCGATGCCGGCCCGGAGGCGGGTTCGTGGAGCGTCTACCGCTTCTACTTGGAGGAAGCGATCAACCGGCCCTACGACGCCACCGTCGATCTGGTCAGCCACAGCCTCGATGCTGCGACCGACACATTCCTGGGGCAGTCCGCGACCGTGGAGTGGGTGCGCGAGGGCGGCGTGCCCGAGGTCCTCCACGGCATCGTGGTCGAGGTCGACTTCATCGGTCGGACCGAGGACCAGGTGATGATCCGGCTGCGACTGGCGCCCGCCTTCACGCTCGCCCGCCAGAACACGCAGCACCGCATGTTCCAGGACATGACGGTGCTCGAGATTGTCGGAGAGGTCCTCGGGGACTTCCTTGGCCCGTATGGCCGGGCGCTCGACACCGGGACCGCGGCCCGGGGTGCGGCGGCCCGTGACTACTGCGTGCAATACGGGGAGAGCGACTTCGACTTCGTCTGCCGCCTGCTCGAGGAAGAGGGAATCTCGTACATCTTCGACCACGAGGGGGATGTCGAGAAGATGGTCCTCATCCACGAGAACGACGAGTTGCTCGAGGCCATGAACATCGATGACACCTCGGTGTTCCCGATGATCACGACACGTGCGGGCTTGGCCGAACTCCTCTCGGTCCAGTCGTTCGAGCAGAAAATCGCTCTGGTTCCGACCGCGAGCTTGCGGCAGGACTACGACTTCCTGACGCCGCTCGAGCCGCTGACCGGGACGGAAGATATCGAGCACGATGAGGCAGGATTCACCCGCCGGATCTACGACTCGATGCGTCGCCGATACATCGCGGATGACGTCTCAGATCGAACCACCGATGCTCTGCAGGCGGCGCAAACCCGTGCGAACACGGTCCGGGGCGAAGGAAACGCCCACACGATGCGGGCAGGGAAGTTCTTCGAACTCGAGCGTCACCACAAGGTGGACCTCGAGACGAAGTTCATCCTGACCCGGGTTGTGCACATGTCCCAGCAGCCTGAGGTCATCGTCAACGTCGCCGAGGGAGGCGACGAGAGTCGGTATCGCAACCGCATCGAGGTCCAGCCGCTCGAGTTGCCGGTCCGCCCGCTCCAGCGCACGCCCAAACCCCGGATCCGAGGTCCTCAGACCGCGACGGTGTGCGGCCCCGCTGGCGACGAGATCCACACCGATGAGCACGGCCGGATCATGGTGCAGTTCCACTGGGAAGAGGAAATGACGTTCGACGACACCTCCTCGTGCTGGGTTCGTGTCGCCCAAAGCTGGGCGGGGCCCTCGTGGGGCACCCAGTTCATTCCTCGGATCGGAATGGAGGTGGTCGTGCAGTTCCTCGAGGGCAACCCCGATCGTCCGCTGGTGACCGGCTGCGTCTACAACGGTGACAACGCTGCCCCGTTCCCGCTCCCGGACAACAAGACGCAGAGCGGTTGGAAGTCGAACAGTTCACCGGGGGGCGGTGGATTCAACCAGTTCCGCTTTGAAGACGCTGCTGGGTCCGAGGAGATCAACCTTCATGCCCAGAAGGACTGGAACAACACCGTGCTCAACTGCCGGACCACCACCGTGGGGGCTGACGACACCTTGGCGGTCACGAACAACCGCACCAAGACCGTGGACGTCGACCAGTCTGAGACGGTCGGGGGCAACAAGACGATCGACGTCACCGGCAATCACACCGAGAACGTCACGGGGACCGAAACCATCACGATCACCGGGGATGCGGCATACACCTGCCACGCCAATCAGAGCATTACGATCGCCAAAGACGTGACCGAGAGCATCACGGGCAAGCGCGAGCAGACGATCGCCAAGACCAGCAAGGTCACCGTCTTGCTCAAGTCCGAGGAAATCGTCGGTTTGCAAAAGTCGGTGACCGTGGGCGGGTTGTACTCCGAGAAGGTCGGCGCGAGCCGGAGCATCACTGCCGTCGGAGCCTTCTCGGTCACCGCGGGCCTCTCGGGCAAGTTCCAGTGCGCCAAGGACATCACGATCAAGGCGCAGAAGAAGATGACGATCGAGGCGGGCGACGCGATGAGCATCACCGCCACCAAGAAGACGTCGATCACGGCCAAGGATGACTATGTCCTCAAAGGGGACAAGAAGTTGACCTTCGATGTGAAGACCCAGATCGCGTTCAAGTGCGGCAAGGCTTCGATCGCGCTCAAGAAGAGCGGTGACATCTTGATCAAGGGGAAGAAAATCCAGGTCAAGGGCAGTGGCGACGTCATCGTCAAGGGCAGCAACGTCAAACTGAATTAGGTTGTAGGGAGGCCCCTCGCGGCCCTCCGCCGAGACCGGCGAAGCCGGCTCTCGGGTCCCCTACCCCGCGGGCGCGCTGTCGCGCGTCCCTGTGGGCCGCGGGGCGGGGCGGAGTGCTACACGTCGGGGAAGAGTCCAGGGGGTAGACTTCGCGCCAGAGCGATGAAGTACGACGAGGACTATCGCAGCAGCAACGTTCAGGACCTTCGCGGGGGCGGAGGTCGTGGGGGCGGAGGGGGTCTTGGCGGAGGAGGCATGGGCCTGATCACCCTGCTGTTCCGGAAGTTCGGCATCGGCGGTGCTGTGGTCGGCCTGCTGATCTTCGGAGGCCTCAAGTACTGCGGCGGCGGGTCTCTCGGCCTGCTGGGCGGCGAGGGAGGCAGCGCGAATGTGGAGTCCACGCCCGAGGATGACGCCCTGATCGGGCTGGTCTCCACGGTGCTCGACGACGCGCAGCGCGTCTGGACAGAGCAGTACAAGGAGCGAGGGAAGTCGTACACCGAGGCAACGCTCAAGCTGTTCCGAGACACAGTCCCCTCGGCATGCGGCCGCGCAAGCTCGGCGACCGGTCCGTTCTACTGCCCGGCCGATCAGGACGTGTACATCGACTTGAGCTTCTACCAGCTGCTCACCGACAAGCTCGGTGCGCCAGGAGACTTCGCCCAGGCCTACGTGATCGCGCACGAGGTCGGGCACCACGTGCAGAACCTCGAAGGTGTGCTGGGAAAAGGCCGCGATGAAGGTGCCGAGGGGGGCTCGGTCCGTGTGGAACTGCAGGCGGATTGCTACGCCGGGATCTGGGCACACGACACGAAGAAACGCGACATCTTGGAGGCGGGCGACATCGAAGAGGCGTTGCGTGCCGCCCAGGCGATCGGTGATGACTCACTGCAGAAGGGCGCCGGGGGAACCGTTCGGCCCGAGACGTTCACGCACGGAAGCTCCAAACAGCGCATGAAATGGTTCAAGATCGGGTTCGAGACCGGTTCGATGGACGCGTGCGATACGTTCGCGGCCCGCGACCTTTGAGCTGCCGGTCCAGTCTGTGGCACAACCGGCGGTGATGGACCGCTTCTATCCAATCGGAACGCCTGGAAAGCCTTGGTCGGATGTCGAGCGCGCCGAGTGGCTTCGCCAAAGACCCTTGAAGCGGAGCTATCTCGATGAGGTTCGGGCCCGTCTCGAGTCATTGCCGGAGGACATCGAGGTGCGATCCTATGGCGCGCTGACGTTCGACCCCGAGCGCTACCCACTGTTCGCTGCGCTGCCGAGCACACCCACGTCCGGGGTCCCTTGGGCGCTTGTCACCGGGGGCGTGCATGGCTACGAGACCAGCGGGGTGCAGGGCGCACTCGACTGCGTCGAGCTCCTGATGCCCGAGTTTGCCGGCCGCGTGAACCTGGTCGTCGCGCCGTGTGTGAGTCCCTGGGGCTATGAGGTCATCCATCGCTGGAACCCGGGCGCGGTCGATCCCAACCGCTCCTTCGTCTCGGGGAGTCCGTCCGAGGAGGCTGCCGCCTTGCTCCGATTCGTAGCCGAGCTTGGCGTCGACTTCCTGATGCACATGGATCTGCACGAGACGACCGACTCCGACGAGGAGGAGTTCCGGCCCGCACTTGCGGCGCGGGATGGCACTGCATTCGAGCCCGGATTGATCCCGGATGGCTTCTACACGGTTGCCGACAGCGAGAACCCGCAGCCTGAGTTCCAGCGCTCGATCATTGCCGCGGTCGAGGCGGTCACACATATCGCCCCGCCCGACGCGCGCGGCCAGATCATCGGGGCGGATGTGACCGGACCGGGCATCATCCACTATCCGTTCAAATCTCTGGGCTTGTGCGCGGGACTGACAGACGCCCGTTTCACGACCACGACCGAGGTGTACCCGGACAGTCCCCGCGCCACGCCGGCGCAGTGCAACGCAGCGCAGGTCGCGGCCGTGCGGGGCGGCCTCGAGTTTGCGTTGGCGGCCGCGCCCTGATCGTCAGGTTCTCGGTTCGGTGCTCGGGAGCCCGCCGAGCTTGCGCAGACGGTTGGCCAGCGATGCTTCGCGCATGGAAACATCGGCTTGCTTTCGAACCTGCGCGCGCGCGCGGAGTGTGCGGATGGATGTCCGCCGATTCTTTCCCGAGCGTTGGCAGGGCCGGTCGGTCGGCGGCGCCGGGACACGGGGTCGTGTAGGGGCGGGCCGCGACCTCTCTGTCGCTGGCTTTGGGATGCCCGCCTGGTTGGGCACCAGCCGGCCTTGTGCGTCGCGCATCAGCGTCGGGGTGCAGATCGTGGACGTCCGAGTCGGACGTCCACGCCGCGACTGCGCGGGGGCAGGGACGGCGTCCTGGTTGGGGAGCATCGACCCGTCGGCACCGCGCAACAGTGTCGGGGTGCAGATCGTTGCGACGCGGGGCCGCCGGACCGGAGAGGGGACGGGCTGCGGCACATCGTCTTCCTCGACCTCCTCGAGCAGGATCGGAATGCTCTCCTCGATGGGGAGCTCCGTCTCGATCACGCCGGCCACGGAGGATTGCGGGTCCCAGGCGCTCGCGACGGCGAGCACATCGCGGGCGTCGTCATGACACCCTGCTTCGACGTAGATCGCGGAGAGCTGAACGAGCCGCGCCAGCGCCCCGGGCACGTCATCGAACGCCGCCTGGAGCCGGGCCAAGTCGACGTGGAGCTCGAGTCGTTCGGGGGCCAACTCGAGGGCGCCGCCGAACATCGCGTAGAGGTGGCAAGGATCCTCGACCGGGGCCGTGGCGAGACGCCGAGCGCTGGCGATCAGCTCATCGACGCCGTCCGCGAGTTCGCCACGGCGGGCTCGGAGGTGCGCCAGGATGAGGTGAGCCCGCGCGGACTCGGGGTCGGTGCTCAACGCGAAGCGAATGAGGGCTTCGGCGTCGGAACTCTCGCCGTCTCCGGCGAACTGGACCGCCATATCGAGAACAGAATCGGCACCATCCATCGCCTGCGATTAGACGTCACCACGCACCGACCCGAAAACCGCTGATTGTGCGGCCCAGGGCACGCCCGAAACGACGGCCGGGGGTCCCGGAAGTCTCGAGCGTGGCCAGCCTCACACTACGAACAATCAACGGTCAGATCGCGCGAGGCCGAGCGCTCGATCTCTTCGACTTCGAACACGACGTTGACCGAGGCCGCACGGTTGCAGAACGGGAGCACCTCGGCGTTGGTCGTCTCCGCGTTGGTGATGCGGGCTACGACGATGTCCCCTGCAGGCAGGTCGATGTCGAGGGCATCCTGCGGGCCTCGAACCGCGACGCTGAACTCGAGCGCGGGTCCATCGGGAAGGGCGGTCAGGGTGACTTCTCGGACCGCGGCGCCTTCGAGATCCACGGTCGCTTGCAGTTCGGCAGTGATGTCGAGCTCGGCGAGGCCGTCGGCGGGCTCCATGCGGGCCGAGACGCGGGCGGAGCCCAAGGAAACGTCGAGGTCGCGAGGGGTCTCGTCCTCACCACAGGCGAACAGGCACAGCAGCGTGGAAAGAGAGGCAGCGCGAAGCTTCATGCGCGGGAGACTAGGGTGCAATGAACGGCTGTGCCACCCCGTTCGCGCCCGGCCGCCGCCGGATCGGGTGGAGCGACCGGTCGAGGCCCGCTGAGCGCCACCGACCTCGATGCTGGCCGCGTGAGGCGATGGGCGGGGGCAAGGTGTGTACATGGGTGTTTCTTGGTCTCGTGGCCGTCGTTCCGCCGTCCTGGCTCTTGCTCTGGGCGGCTGGAGTCTTGCGCTCGCGCCAGCGGTCGATCGGGTACGCCCTTCGCCAGACGCGCTGGCTTTGGGGTTGGACCGGGCCTTGCGCGGTCCTCTAGCCCGCGCACCCGAGGAGCGCGCCCGGAACCCCGAGTGGAGTCTCATGGCAGATCTGTTCTCGGTGCTCGCCTGGAGCAATGCGGCACTGGTTGAACCCGCCAGGAAGACGGCGCTGCTCGAGCAAATCGACGCAACGATTGCATCGACGCTGCAAGTCGAGCGCGAGGCTGGACAGCTTGCGTTGTTGCTGCCTTATGCGCGGCGGGAGGGCTTTCGAGATCCAGCCGGACGCAGTGTGTTCGTCGACGGCGAGGTGGCGATGATGCTGGCCGCGCGGTTGGTCGTGGCCCCCGATCCCGAGCTACGGGACGCGTTGCAGCGGCGGGTCGTGCTCATCGAGGAGGCGATGACCCGCAGTCCCACGCTCAGCGCGGAGAGCTACCCCAACGAATGCTGGACGTTCTGCAACACGACAGCGCTGGCGGCTCTCGTCCTCTCCGACCGTGTATTGGGCACCGACCACACCGCGCTCGTTCGAGCGTGGGTCGAGTTCGCGAAGCACTCGCTCGTCGACCCTGAGACCGGTCTGCTCATCTCGAGCTACACGTACGACGGGGACGTGCTGGACGGACCCGAGGGCAGCAGCATCTTCATGGTCGCGCACAACCTGCTCCTGCTCGATCCTCCCTTTGCTCGCGATCAGTACGTCCGGGCCGCCGAAGGGCTGTCGCAGTGCACACTTGGCTTCTGCACAGCCGCAGAATGGCCCGAAGACGCACCGCACCGTGTTGACATCGACTCCGGCGGCATCGTCCCAGGCTTGCGGGCGAGTCCGGGTGCGAGCGGACTCGCGCTTTTGGGCGCTGCGGCATTCGAAGACGATGAACTTCGCGATGGGCTCCTGCGCTCCATGGAGGTCGCCGCGGTCCCGACCCGAGACTCGGGGGCGATCTGGTATCGCGCGGCCGGAAGAATCGGCAATGCCGTGGCTGCCTACGCGTTGCACCTCGGCCCGCTGTGGTCGTACGCGACGGAGGACGCATGACTCGGTCCGGGGTGAGAGCTCTTGCCGCAGGAATGCTCGTCGCGGTGGGGTTGCTGTGGCTTCTGGGAGCTCCGGATGAGGCGGGAGCTCTAGCGGGGATCGGTGGCTCCGGCCCGGGCGCAGCCGCGGGGCTGTTGTGGATCGGGCTCGTTCCGGCGTCGGTCCTATTGGTTCCCGCGCTCGCGATCACAGCCGCTGCGGAGGGTCTGCACGCGATCTGGGTGGCGCGGCGTCCGCCGGAGCGGTCACTCGGGCTTGGCAGCCGGTCCGACCCCGGCGACACTTAATGGAGTGATCGAAGTTCCGGCGCAGATCGGGCGCTACGAGATACGGCGGGCCATCGCGCGGGGTGGGAACTCGTCGGTCTACGAGGCGTGGGACCCGAAGCACGAGCGCGATGTCGCGGTGAAGTTCTTGTCGCCCCAGGACATCGGCGACGGCTTGTCCAACATCCCCCGATTCAAGCGGGAAGCGCGGATGTTGTCCAAGCTTCACCACCCGAACATCATCACGCTGCTTGGCGGAGGTGAAGCCCTGGGCGGTGCGTACATCGTGATGGAGTTGCTGCGCGGGAAGACCCTGCGAGAATGGCTCGCTGCGAGGCCGGTCTCGAGCCGCGCGCTGGAGGTCATGCGGCAGGCCGGGGAGGGACTCGCCGCAGCCCACGACGCGGGCATGACCCATCGTGACTTCAAGCCCGACAACGTCATGATCGAAGCCGATGGCCGGGTCTGCGTGTTGGACTTCGGCTTGGCCAAGGGCGGCGCGACGACGGGCAAGGAGCACAAGCCGGTCGTTGAGGGCTGGTCGAGCGTCAACCACTCGCCGCTGTCGCGATTGACCGAACCCGGATCCGTCTTGGGCACGATCGAGTACATGGCACCGGAGCAGCACCTCGCGGGGTTGGTCGACGCTCGGTCGGACCAGTTCTCCTACTGCGTGACCGTCTACGAGGCGTTGTTCGGTTCGCGCCCGTTCGAAGGGCACGATGTGGGGACGATTCTGCGGGCCATGGGGCAGGGGCTCAGTTCCAGACCTCCGCGTCCGGCGGCGGTCGATCCCCGCGGCTATCGTGCGCTGGCTCGCGGGCTCTCCATCGATCCCGGCGCCCGCTGGCCTTCGGTGGCGGCGCTGCTGGCTGAGCTTCCCGGCGCGCCTCCTCGGCCGTTCTGAGGCGCCTCGCACGAGTCCTGCGGGACCCGCAACCATCGCAGCCACTTCGGGGGGGCGAACGCCATGTGCGAGACGAGCATGGCAGCGGAGAAGAGCCACAGGCCCATGACGATGGCCACGCCGATGTGCAGGCCGACGGCCAACGCCAAGATCGGGGCCCGGCTGCGACGGTGCCAGATCAGCGCGGGGTAGGCCAACTCAAACAAGACCGAGCCGTACCCCAGGAGGTTGAGGAGGTACGGATGTTCTGCGAATGGAGCGAGTGGGAAGAAGTTGAACTCCCAATCCGTCATCGCGTACCAGACGCCAAGGCCATCCCACCAATCCTCGCCCTGCAGCTTCTCGAGGCCCGCGAACGCCATGATGATGGCCATCTGCACCTGGCTGATCCGGAGGCCCATCGAGCGTAGCGTCTGCCGCCAGGGAACCCGGAGCAAGGGGGCTCGCCGACGGGCATCAAACGCGAGCGCGTGTCCCATCGGGACCATGCACTGAATGAGCAGCAGGTTGCTGCAGAGGTCGTCGACCCCGTAGGCCACGGCAGGGGCTCGCCGGGTGAAGCTGTAGTGGCCCACGAGAAGCACCCATTTCATGATGTTGGAGCGCCAGCCGGCTGCATACAGAGCTGCGGCAACGATCGTCACCCACCACAGCGCCCAGGCGGCCGCGGCGCTGCGAAACACGAACAGCAGCGACAGCGATGTCGGCTCTTCGGTCAGCGAGGGCGTCAGGGCCAGGGGCATCCAGCCATCGTCGGTGTACAGCGCGTCGACGTGAGCCGCGAGCGTGGCATACGAGAAGAACAGTGTCAGGCCCACGCCGACTCGGACCAGATCGAGTGCGCGTGTGTCCGCCAGTTCAAACCAGAACTGGACCCAGCCGCGGACGCCCGGGCGCAGCCCGTCGACGAGGCCGGTCATCCCTGCTCCGGTGCGCACGGCTTGAAGTAGAGCTTCTCCAACGGCATGTCGTCCGTGATGCCGTAGCCCGCCAAGACATCGGCCGGGGCGCGATCGACCTGATGCGCGACGGTGAAGACGATCTTCCGTGGTGCGAGGTCGGCGTGTCGACGGCACAGGTACGCCGCCGCTCCATCGCCGTAGGCCTCCCCGTCGTCCATGATGTTGACGAACAGGGTCGTGTATCGAAAATACGCGGGGTCCCAGCGGTCGAGCGCCTCCATCCACTGGAACTGATGGGTCTTGCCCTCGCCGTCGATCACCTCATACCGAGGGAGATCGCCGGGGCCGGGGTCCGGAGAGAAGAACCCCCAGTCGTTGTTGACGTTGGCCAACTCGAGCGCTGGGTAGGCGAGTTGATAGGCGTCGGTGACGAGGTCCGAGCCGGGTCCGGCAGCGAGCAGCAGCCCGCCGACGTACAGCACGACCGCGCCGGAGAGGGCGCCGTAGACCCAGGAGGCGTGCGGGAACCCCCCGCTGCAGCGATGCTCGGGCTTCACAGCCACCGAATCCTACACGCGATGGCCGCCGCAGGAGACAGTGGTAGCTTCCGCGGCGATGGATGAGCCTGCGCCCCCGCGAACCCGTGGCCTGTTGATCGGCATCGGCGTGGCGATGGTTGCGCTGAGCGTTCTGTTTGGGTGGCGGACCCTCCAGCAGCGCGCGCAGTACCGCGAGTACAAAGCACAGACCGTGAACAAGGACGACCTTCCGTGGACCGGGGCCGAGGTCGGCGTGGACACGTGTGTCGAGTGGTCGGTGCAGTGGGGCATGGCGTGTACCGGGATGGAGAGCTGGTGCATGGGGGAGGCCCCACGGCTTGCGCTCGACTGCCTGAACTCATCGGATCGCTCGGCGTTCTGCGAGGAGGCGGGCGAGGACGTCAAGTCCACGCACTTCGGCTACGCGGAGTGTGAGGCGTTGCGCGAGAGCACCGACGGGCGCTACCTCAAGCGAGCCCACAAGAAATACTGCGCGTCGATCTATCGGGCGGTCGCGGAACACTGTCAGCACGGCGCCGGAAACTGATCCCCCGCGGCCGCAAACGGAACATCGAGTCCGAAGGCGGCACGGGCTGCCTGGCGACTGGCGAGGGGGTCGCCCGTGGTCCAGTAGTGGTCCGCGAAGGGCTCTACCGCCGCGGGCGTGAAGTGTTGCTCGACCAGTGCCTGTGCAGGATCGATGACCGTGTGCAGCCGCGGCAGGGCGATGCGCAAGGCCGGCAGGGCCGCGAGGTAGTGGGTGCACGCGCTGACCATGGCGGTCGCATCGCGGACGGGCGCGACGATGCGCTCGAGGGTCGCGTCCAACTCGGGGCCAGAGACCACGCCGCGCTCGATCAACGCCGACAGCGGCTGGGCCACGACCTCCGTCACCCGAACGCCCCTGGGACGGAGTGCGGCGGCGTAGTGACCCGAGTCGACCGTCCGGCGCCCTCCGAGAACGACAACGTCCGCAACCCCTGCCCGCAGGGTCGCTTCGATGCCCGGCTCGATGACGCCGAGGACCCGCCGCACCGGGACCTCGCCCAGCCCCGGCAGGACGGTGCTCGCCGCGTTGCACCCGATGACCACCTCATCACAACCGTGGCGCGCGAGCGCGACCACGAGGCTCTGGACGCGACCCGTCAGCTCCTGGTTCGATTGTTTTCCGTAGGGCGCCGCCCCTGCATCCGAGAGATACACGATCGGCCGGCACATGCCCGCGGCCCGGAGCTTGGCCACCACATCCAGACCACCGATGCCCCAGTCGAGGACGCCCAAAGCGGTCACGGATAGGCCATCTCTTGCAGAGCAGCGTCGCTGAAGGGGCCGGTATCGAACGCGATCACCTGCGCCCGTCGGCCCACGTTGAGGACGTCGAGCATGCCGCGAGGGAATCGGCTGCCCAGGTACCAGTCGTACTCATGAAACGCTCGCATGGGGTTGAATCGGAGCATCTTGGCCCAGGCTGGCGTGCGAACCATGTGGGCCCGCGCCCGCACGTAGTCGCGGTGGCGAAGTTCGACGGCCCGCACCCGGAGTTTGTCTGAGATCAGCCGTGGAACCTCAGCGAGCCCCGCCGGCTTGTCGACCATGTCGATGACCAGCAGGCGCCCCCCAGGGCGGAGGACTCGCCGCAACTCCAGCATGAGCGGGTCCCAGTCCAGGTACCGGAACGACAACAACGAGATGGCGACGTCTAGACTCGCGTCTGCCAGGGGAAGCTTCGGACCGTCGACGGACTCGAACCGAAGTGCATCGTTGCCAGCGTTGCGCAGGCGGGCGAGGTGGACCATCCGCGCGGACGCGTCGAGACCGACCCCGCTGCGAATCGAGGGGCCGAGTTTCTCGAGCAGGGCCCCGTTGCCGCACCCGAGGTCGAGAACATCCAGCGGTCCGCTGGGGAGGTGTGCCCGAAGCCATCGAAGTTCATCTCGGCGGACGGCAATGTCGTCGAACACGGCGTCATAGTCCGCGGCGACGGCGTCGTAGCTTGCATCGCACGTGTCAGGGTCGAACGCGACGGGCGTCTCCATTGCCATGCGCCCCAGGTACTTGCGCACCGACGCCCCAGCCCCGTGCGACTTGCGGCCAGGGCAGCCGGCCACGTACAGGGGGTCGGTGGCCCGGTGCCACGCGGGCGCGGGGATAAACCGATCGGGGGAGCGAGAGAACGCGGTGTACCAGTGGTAGCCGAGCGTTCGAACACCGAACGTGCGAGCGAAGAAGGGAGCGAACCATCGGGCCGAGCGACACGCGTGAAAGTGCGCGAACGCCTGGGGGGCAAACGGGATCACGAGTTCGCGCCACTCGTGTGGGCTGAATTGTTCGGGCCATGCCGTGGTCCCGAACATCGGTCCGTACAACCCGCCGTGCCCTACGAAGTGGAACTCGCTGATGTCCGACGCGGTTGCGAGGACCCCGCGGACATCAGCCTTGCTCTCCACCGCGCGGCACCACACCTCTTCATCAGGGCGTCGTTTGCGTCGCTGCTCGGCCAACGTTCGCGCGGCCTGGGCAAAGCGAGCCCCGCCCTCACGGTAGCGGGTGGTGTAGACGATGACGATCATCGAGCCTTCTGTACGCCCGAGCGCGCCATCGCGTTCCCAGGGTCCCCAACCTCGCACAGGGCCCGGTGCGCGGCCACATCTGTTAGCCTCCCTCGCCGAGATGCCCCTGTCTCAACCTCCATCCACGGAGCGCCCGGCATTGGAGGGCCCGCAGTCCGGGAGCGCCGCGTCGGCGCAGGGGTGGGGCCCCACGATCGGGTTGGGGCTTGCGGCGGCCGTGTTGTACGGCGCGACCCTGTGCCCGACCGTGTCCTGGTACGACAGCGCGGAGTTCTCGGCGAGCGCGGCATCGCTGCGCGTCGTTCCACACCCGCCTGGCTACCCGCTGTACACGCTCGTCGGGCACGTCTTCTCGTGGCTTCCGGGCGAGGCTGCGTGGGGCCTCAACGTGATGTCCGTGGTGTTTGGGGTGCTCGTGGTCGTGCTCATGCACCGGGTCTCCCTTCGATGCGGGCAGGGAAGGGCTGCCGCCGTGGTGCCCCCGGTCTTGGTCGGGCTCGCCCCATCGGTCTGGGCCAATGCCGTCGTCGCCGAGGTCTACACGCCGGGACTCGCGTTCTTGCTCGCCGCGTTGCTGCTGTGTCTGCACGCGCGCCAGCGCGCCGACGCTCGCCTCGCCTGGGTGGCCGCATGGGTCGCGGGGCTGGGGCTGGGCGTCCACATGTCGGTCGCAACGTGGGGTCTCGGCTTTGGCGCACTCGTGGTTCACGGGGCCTGGCCCGAACTTCTCAAACAGCCGCGGCCCACAGTGGTCCGATGGGGGCTGCTCACGGTCTGCGCCACACTGCTCGGCGCGCTGGTGTTCCTGCTGATCCCGTTTGGTCCGTTCGACGCGGTCGCGCCGTTGGGCCCGTGGGAAGACACCTTCCACCGGATCTGGGCCCGAACGGTGACGGACGTCCAAGGCGGCGTGTTCCAGCGCTACTTCAAGCCGATGCCGGCCGGAGAGAGACTCCAGGAGATCGCATCGATCTTTGCGTCGAACCTGGGCCTTTCGGCGCTGCTCGTGTCGGGGGCCGGCCTTGCGTGGGCGGCATCGAGGCACCGGATGCTCGCGGTTGCCCTCGTGCTGGGCGCGGTCGGCAACGTGGGTTTCTTCTACCGCTACGACGTGCCCGACCTGGACGTCTTCTTGTTGCCGGCGGTCATCTCGCTGGCGCTGCTCGCCGGCTTCGGCGTTGAGGCGGCGTCTCGCTTCAGGCCAAGCGCCGGCTGGGCGCTCGCAGCCGTCGTGGTCTGCATTGCGGGAGGTCAGGCGTGGGCGCGGTTCGACGACCTGGACCGCTCCATGGACCGCTCGGCGCGGGAGTACGGAGAGGACGCCTGCCGGGTCTTGCCGCGCGGAGCGGTCCTGGTGATGACGAGCCGGCCGGACGAGTGGCGCCTCTATGGCGTGTTGCTGTACATGCACGAGGCCGAGGAAGGGTGCGCTGGCGTGGAGTTCTGGGGCCGGACGAGCGTCGAGATGGTGGAGCGAGCGCTCGACAGCGGTCGCGCGGTGTACAGCTTCGTCGAGGATCCTCGGTTTGGCTGGGCCTTCGCGGTCGTCCCCGAGGGCCCGGTGTTTCGAGTGCTCTCCGAGCCGCCGGAGCGTACCGCCGAGGGGTCGCAACCCGCGGACCCATAGACGGGGTCACGACTGGGAGGGGTCCACTTCGCCGCGTGACTCGGTGATGACTTGCTCCCATGCGGCGCGCTCGCCCCAGGTCCCCGCCGAAGCCGAGAGCGCGCTCGGACACAGCTCGTTGATCGGGCAGTGTTCACACTTGGGCTTGCGCGCCGTACAGACGTGGCGGCCGTGCAGCACCAAGCGGTGTCCGATGTCGCCCCATGAGCGTTTGGGAAACAGGGCGCACAGCAGCGCCTCGATCCGGGTGGCGTCTTTGTCCGCGGTGATCCCCAGACGCTCGACCAAACGCGTGACGTGGAGGTCGACCACCACGCCGACGCTCTTGCCGAATGCCGAGGCGAGCACCACGTTGGACGTCTTGCGGGCCACACCTGGGAGGGTGATCAGCTCGGCCATGGTGCCGGGAACCTCGCCGCCGAAGTCGTCAACCACGGCCTGGGCGGTGCGGCGGATCGCCTTGGCCTTGTTCCGGTAGAAGCCGCTCTTTTTGACCACGACTTCGACCTCTTCTTGCTCGGCCGCGGCGAGGTCGGCGGGGGTCGGCCAACGCTTGAACAGCTCCGGGGTGATCGAGTTGATCGTGCGGTCGTTGGAGCGCGCCGCGAGGATCGTTGCGACCAAGAGTTGCCACGCGTTTTCGTGGTCGAGCTCAACCTTGGGCGCTGGCTGAGCCTTGCGCAGCCGGGTATGGATCTTCGAGACCCTCTCCTGCATCTCGTCCGAAATCGGATCGGAATGGATGGGAGCGGCGCCTGGGTCCTTCTTGGTCTTACGAACTGCGGTGCGAGCCACGGCGGGATGATGGCACGCTTGATCGGGCCTGCGAGGACCGGCACGGTGGTTGCCATGACAGCGCCGGATCCGTCGGACCGATTGCTCGCTTTGCTGGCCAAAGAAGGGATCGAGGCTGCGTATCCCGAGCCGGTGCACGCGCAGGTGGCGGAGTTCTTGAAGAACCCGGGCTTGGACGACGCAGGGTTGGACGACCGCAGCGACGTGCCGTTTGTCACCGTCGACGGCCCCGGGACTCGGGACCTCGATCAAGCCCTGTTTGTGGAGGCGCGGGCCGGCGGGTACTCGGTGCAGTACGCGATTGCGGATGCGTCGTACTTTGCGCCCGCGGGGACGCCGCTGTTCGATGAGGCGCTCCGACGCGGTGCGAGCTACTACCTGCCCGGGCAGGCCGTTCCGATGTTGCCGCGGGCGCTCAGCGAGGACCTCGTGTCGCTCGGCCCTGATGTGCCTCGGCGGGCGATGGTGTTCGACATGACCCTGGATGCGCAGGGGGTCTGCACCAAGACCGAGATTGTGCGTGCCCGGATCCGCAGTCGCCACAAGCTCACCTTCGCCGACGTCGCTGCGGCTCAAGTGGGCGGCAAAGGTCCTGTCTCGGACCCGGCCGTCGTGGCCAGCCTCCGGGCCATGCAAGCGGTTGGATCGGTACGCACCCGTCTGGCGGACGCACGTGGGGTGGTCCCGTATCACCGCAAGGAGGTCCGTGTGAAACTGACCCGTGGTGGGGACGCGGGGCTGACCGCGGTCGAGGTGGTCCGCAACGGGGTCGAGGCCGACAACGCGCAGCTGTCCTTGCTGTGCAACGCGCAAGGAGCCGAGGTCCTTCGGACGCTGGGCAAGGAGCACGCCCAGCCGATCTACAAGGTCCACCCGCCGCCGGGACAGCCGGCGCTCGAGGCACTCGAAGCCCGGCTGGACGCCGTCGCCGCTGCGCACGGTCTGGGCGACGACCCTTGGCGGTGGCGACGAGACTCGAGTCCCTTGGCGGACTACGTTCGAAATCTCCCCGAGCATCCTTCGACGGCTCGCTTGGTCGACGCCATTCGTCGGCAAACGATCATGGTCAATGTGCGCAGCGCGTTTGCGGAACGTCCGGGTCGACATCATGGCGTCGGCGCCGATGTGTATGGTCGTTTCTCAGCACCGATGCGCGAGGTCGTGGGCGTCTTCCTCCACAAAGAAATGCTCGAGGGACTCGCCGGGGCGGGCGCTCCTCGCAGCGCCGATGAGGCGCTTCGCCAGGAGGTGATCGAGGCTGCGAACCGGGCGAAGATGCTTCAGAGCGCGGTCTCGCGAGCCGCCGATCAGCTCGTGATCGACGACCTGTTCGCGCAGGACCTCGAGCAGCCGCCGCGGATGCGGCCGGTCCGCTCCGGAACGTTGATGGGGATGCGCCGAGGCAGAGCCTATGTCCACCTGGACGACCCTCCGCTGGACGTGAAGCTGTACACCGAGCGACTCCCTCAGCCCCTGCGTGGGGACGGGGCCGGTGCCACGTTGACCCGCGGAAGCCGTGTTGCGGCGCGGCTGGGAGACGCCGTCGGGGTCCGGGTCCTGCACCGCGACGACGATGGTCGCTGGGTGCTGGACCTCGAGTAGTGCTCAGCCGCCGCCGGGACGACTGGGCGCGGACCCGGCCTTGAACGATCCGCTGGCTTTGCTACGAGACTTCTTGCCGTCGCTCTCAGGGGCTGGATCCAGGTTCTTGTCGAGCGGGAAGTCTGGGGCGCGCTCGGGGTTGCAGGTCGGCGGCGGCCCGAAGTCCTCAGCCTCGAACTGATACTCGAGCGAGCCTTTCGAGGTGCGTTTGCCGTTGTTGTCCTGCGCGCGAGCTTCGATGCGGACGGTGTGCGAGCCGCCACGGCTCGGGGTGCAGTACGACAACAGGTAGAAGCGTTTTGCGTGGTTGTCGATGCGGTCGGCGACGCGGGTGAACGCCTCTTCGACGTTGGCCTCCTCCGTCGCCAGCTCGGTTCCGTCCCGCCCGATCTCTCGAAGCGCGCCCTCCTCGAGCTCCGCGCCCACGCCGATCACGTAGATCTCGAAGTCCGCGTACGCCTCGTCGTCCATGACCTCTTGCATCTCTTCCGCAGTGACGCGGTGCGCTCGGTCGGTCCCGTCGGTGAACACCACCAACGTGCCAAACTTCAACGGGCGTTTGTCCTTGGCGAGGGCCTTGTCCAGCGTCTCGAGCCCTTGAATCACCGCACCGTGGAGGTTGGTCGAGGGATCCTTGGGTTTGTACGCCCGCAGGCCATCCAGGCCGCCGTCTACGCTGCCTTTGGCCTCGGTAAACCGGACCACCGGGACGATGTCCTCGCTGCCATCGAACGCGGATACACCCACTTTTTGGGTCTTGCCTACGCGCTCCGAGAACTTGTGCGCGGCGTCGACCACAGCGTCCGCCTCCCCGGATTCGGTGATGCTTCCACTCATGTCGAGCAGCAGGTGCGTGTACATGACCGCCGCGACCTCGGGGTTTTGAATCACCTGCTGGCTCTCGAACGGGGAGACCAGGGATTCGTCCTCGTAGATGGCGAAGTCCTCGGCTGTGAGTCCAGCGACTGGCTCCTCATCATCCTCGACGGTGAAGAAAACCCACACGTTGTTGGGCTTGGCTTCGGCCGAGTTGATCCGGGTCACCGAGAGGGTTGATCCGCAGCCAAACAGGGAGAGGCACGCCAGGGCAGATGCGAGACGACGAAGCACGGCCGCGACTCTACGGCATCCGACGGACGCTTGTAGTGTCGCCTTGCTCACTGAAAATGCATAGCAAGAAAAGTTGGAATCGCGGAGGTCGAGGTGGTCCAATCACGATGTTGCGGACTCGACGAACAGCGGGCAGCGTGGCCGTGGCCGTGGCCGTGCTCCTGGGGTACCTCTGCTCAGTCGCATGTGGTGACAGCGGGGTCGAAGCCGATGGGTCGGCCGGGGCGACGTGCGACGTGCCGGAGGACTGTTACGGCGACGTTGATCCCGAGGAGATTGCGGGAGCGGTGCAGTGCCTCGGCCGGGTTCCTGGGGGATACTGCACACACGCCTGTGCGACGGACGCGGACTGTTGCGCCGCGGCAGGCGAATGCGATGGCCGTCCACAGGTCTGCGCGCCGTTCGAGTCGACCGGCGAAATGATGTGCTTCCTCAGCTGCGAGGGCGTCGATGAGGCACAGGACGACCCCGACGGCTACTGTCACGAGTACGCGAGCGAGTCCTTCAGCTGCCGCTCCACCGGGGGCGGGTCCAACAACCGGAAAGTATGCGCATGAGACGCTTCGCCTTCATTTCTTTGGTCAGTCTTGGACTCTCACTGGGCAGCAGCGATGCTGAAGCAGCCCCGAGTCCTGGAAAAAAACTCTCGGGTGGCGGTGGAGGAAACTTCGGCGTTGGCCTTAGCTTGGGCGACCCGATGGGACTGTCGGTCAAGGGGTTCCTTTCGCCGAACCATGCCCTGCAAGGCGACCTCGGATGGGCGCCGCTGCACCATGGCGATGGACGTCTTGGCATTGACTACTTGTGGCACCCCGGCGTTTTGGCGAGCGGCCCCGTTGCGGAGTTCTTGCCGTACGTAGGGCTCGGTGTTGGGATGATGTTCTGGGCCAACCGCTGCTATTACCGCGACGACTACTACGACTACGACGAGCGTGGGCGTCGTCGGGGCCGGGGTCGCTGTGGCGATGGCGGGGCCGCGATGTTCATTCGGGCGCCAATCCTCGGCCTGGGCGTGCACTGGAAGAAGGCCCCCTTGGACACGATGTTCGAGGGATCTTGGTCGCCGTACCTGATCTATCCCGATCTCGCCCACGGCGACTTCTCGTTCAAGATTCGCTACTACTTCTAGCCGGGCTGTACTCCCGCCTGCAGGTCCGGCAGCGGGCCTGCAGGTCTCGCAGTGTGCCACCGGCAGGACCCGCGTGAAATCCTGGTCTCTCGCTGGCATAGGACTTGCGATGCCCGGCCCCATGCTTCCTCTCTCCAAGTCTCTCGTGCTCCTCGTTGTCGCCACGGTGGCCGGGTGTGCCACCAACGACAGCGACCCCACCGGGCAAGAGGAGGGCACCGACATCACCGATGCCGCCTTCTCCGACCGAACGGCCAGCTGCGCTGCGCGTGTCGGGCACTACACAGCGACTGCACGGGACTTGACCCGGGACCTGGATTTCTCGGCCACGGTCGACATCGAGGTGCAGGGGGAGAGTTGCGTGCTCTCCAGCAACGGGATCCCCAACCACGATTTCAACGACACCGGGGCGTTTGCCACTGCGGTCTCCGAGGTTGTCGAAAGCTTCACGCTGCCGCAGACCCCGACCGCGGCGGGGAACTCCACGGCGCTATCGTTGCAGTACGACAATGGCGTGTTCCTCAACGGCGTGAAGCTCGATCTCCTGGCGGCCGCCTGCTACGGGATCGGCGACCAACCGTTGGGCGAGGAGAAGATCGGCTGTATGTCCGAGGGGACACCGTGGCGCTACGATCCGATGAGTCCAAGGGCGAACTTCGGGACCGATGCCCACAATGCCCACACCCAACCCGACGGTGCGTATCACTACCACGGTGACCCGGTCGCGCTGTACGACGACTCGGGCGCTGCGGCCTCGGGCGTGATCGGGTACGCGGCCGACGGATTCCCGATCTTCGGCCCGTGGATCGAGGACGGCGGGACGGTTCGAAAAGCGGTGTCCGGGTACACGCTCCGCGAAGGCGAGCGCGTCTCCCAGGAAGGCGAGGGCGCGTTTCCAGGCGGGACCTACGACGGCACCTACGTCGACGACTACGAGTTCTCGGGCGCAGGCGACCTCGACGAGTGCAATGGGACCACCCGCGACGGAGAGTATGGTTACTACGTGACCGATGGGTACCCGTGGATCATCGGCTGTTTCGTAGGCACGCCGGACAGTTCTTTCCGCAAGGGCGGCTGAAGGACCCGGGCTACCTCAGCGAGCCCCAGTCCCGTGGTACCCCCACGGGCATGGGCGACCCGCTGGAGGCGTACGTGTACCCGGGTGCTCCACACAACAGCCCCAGTCTCGAAGCTGGTCTCCACGCCCTGGGCTCCGCGCTCGAGCAATGGTCAACGGGCGACCTTCTGCGCCCCGATCCACCGGGCCCTCGCTGAGGGGAAGGGCGTCCTCGAGGCCGTGGCGCCGACCTCCGAGTGGAAGCATGACAACGGGAAATTCTAGAAGTCGCGCCGCCGACGGAACGCGCTCACGCGCCCGCCAATGCAGGCGTGCAACAGCCGCCTAAGACGATGATCCGATGACCCCGGCTTGGGCAGCAATCCCGCCCGGAGGTGGGAGGGATGCAGCGGGTGAGGGCTTGGCGGCTGCCCCCTTGGCGCCTTGTAGCGCGAGTTCGAGTCGCTCTTTGACCGTTCGGGTTTCGTCGCGATCGCCGGTCAGCGCCTCGATCTCGTCTTTGCGGGCCGCAATCTCCTCCTCGAAGTCATCGATCTCGGCTTGAAGGTTGACCACGCGGTCATCGATGCGGGCGCGCTTGCGTTCTGCATCGGCAATGATGCTGCGAATGTCGACGTGAAGGGATTCCAGCGTCTTCTTCACGACCTCCACCACCAACGGCACGTTGTCGCTGGGAAGCTGACGCATCAGCTCGATCGCGTTCTGGATTCCATAGGCCGGTTTGGCGGGTTCGGCGGGGACGGGCTTGGTCACGATGGGCTTGGCCGCCACCTCGACCTTCTTGGGCGCCGCCGCCTTCACGGGCGTCGGCGCAGGCTTGGCAGGTGCCGGCTGCGGTGCGATGTCTTCTTCCTCAGGACGCTTTCGATCGAACAAACCCATCAGACTTCCCTCCTGTGCCGAACACTATAGGGGCCCTTGGCGCGGCGCGACGACGAAAGCGCGAAGATCGTCGGTGCACCGGGGTCTGTGGGCAGCCACGGGACAGGCGGGCACGCGGTCGCCGACTGGCCCGGCGCCGAACTCCGGGAGACCCGGTCGGCGCCGGGCCGCTGCGGGGCACGCCGAAAGCATCGAGCTGACGAGCCCGTGAGCTCGAGCAGACCGTGAAGAGCACGGACGGTCAAGCCGCTCCGTCGGCTCTATCGTAGGTTCGCGTCGATGCAGGAGACACCATGAAAACCCCGAAACCGTGGCTGATTGTGGGCATGGCCGCCGTGTCGTTGGTCGCCGGCGTGCTGGTGGTCCGGCACATCATGCAGCAGGCGATGTACCGCCCAGGGACCGTCTCGGCCCGAGCGGATCTGGAGCCTCCCGTGCAGACCTCCGATGACTGGGAGGTCGCTCCGGGGATCGTCCTGCGCCACTTCGAGACTGGGAATGGCCGAGTCGCCCTTGCCATCTCCGGAGGGCCGGGTGCGGCCTCCGATCGGAGCTGGCCCGCCCTCGACGCCGTCGGTGGACTCCGCACGCACTACTACCACCAACGAGGTTGCGGCGACTCCTCTGCAGGGTTCCAGCTCGATCCCGACGCCAGCACCTGGTCGCGGATCCAGGCCCTCGAGCGGCAACTCGGCCTCGGCCAGCAGATCGCCGACATCGAGCGAGTCCGCCGGAAGGAGCAACTGGTCCTCATCGGGCACTCGTACGGCGGACTGCTCGCCGCCTCGTACGCCGCGGAATTCCCGGATCGTGTCGAGGCGCTGGTGCTGTTGGCCCCCGCGGACCTGCTGGTGATGCCGTCGCCGTACGGCGACTTGTTCGTCCGCATGCGGGAGGGGCTGCCCAACTCCCGCCGCGCCGAGTTCGACCGCTGGCAAGCCGAATACCTCGACCTTCCGGGCGCGTTCCACCGCACCGAGGAGCAGTTGATGGCTCTCGACGAGGTGTTCGTGGAGCTGTACGCCGAGGCGACGGGAGAGCCTCTTCCACCGGCGGATCACCCTCCGGGGGTTTGGATGGCCCGAGCTCAGTACTTCTCCCTCGGACAGCGCCACGACTGGCGCGAGTTCTTCGGCCGCATCGTTTCCCCGACCCTGGTCATCCACGGCGAGGACGACATGCAGCCCGAGGCGGCATCCCGCGCCTGGGTCGCGGCGATCCCCGACGCACAGTGGCGGCTGATCCCGGGTGCCGACCACTTCCTCCACGCCGACCCCGACCAGACCCGAACGGCCATCGCTTCATTTCTCCGTCCATACCTGACGGTCACCGAGTGAGAAGGGCCGATCGAAGCGACCCACCCAGGCACCGGGGCCTGCGGCGCGGCCACGTGCAGGGGAGGACCTAGCGCCTCGGTCGCGCTCTTCCGTCTGTCCTCAGCAGAGCATGCCCCGGCGAGAGGGCGACCGCCGAGGGCCTGGGCGAAACATCGTCGCGACAGGCAGCTGGGTTTCACTGGACCACAAACGCCGTGGTCACGAGGTTCATATCGAAGAGGATCCCTCTGCTCGAATCGCACATTCGAGCCTGGCTCAAGGAACTGCCGCGCGGGACGGCTTCGTGCACGACCCCGCCGTTCTCAAGCGCTTCGTTCCCCGCTACAACAGCTACAAACTCTGCGATGTGGCGATGTCGTATCCGCGGTCGGAGTAAATGCGAGTCTTGGTTGCCGGGGGGCCCCTCGGTCACAATGCTGTCGACGAGCGCATTCGGGCAAAGACCCCAAGCCCAAACAGGAGCAGGAAGACCTGCGGAGCAACGGGCCGGGTCCCGTGTGCACTACATCCCGCCGCCTCGTGCTGAAGAAGATCGCAGGCGTCGGCGTCGCGAATCGTCTCGGGGATACAGTACGAATCCCAGTTCCCCTCCGCCGGCTCCCAGGGGAACGAGCACAGCGCCGAGTCGAGCTGTTTGTCCAGCCACTCCGCGTGGTGGCGAGGTTGCGTGTACCACCCGCCTTCGCCGCACTTGAAGCCGTACGATGCGATGCCAACGACGCGCCACGACCCGCTGCCGAGATCCACAAGGGCGGGCCCCCCGGAGTCGCCGACGCAGCTGTCCCGTCCGTCGCCCCCGATCTGCAGGTCGCCGCGGGCGTTCTCCTCCCCGAGTGCAGCCCACGTGACGTGCTTCTCGCCGGACGACCCGGAGTCCGTCTCGCCGAACCCGACGAGCGCGACCGGCATGTCCGCCTCGAGGGCGTCGGCCTCGTCAGGGCGCAGGAGTGCCGCGGTGGGCACGGGCTGAACCGTTTCGAGCGTGCAGACCATGAGGTCGTTGCCTTGGCCCGGCTCCGCGCCGGGCAGGGTACTGCAGCCGACCACGCCTACCCGGTGGGAGGGATGGTCGGTCGTCTCTCCGAAGATCGCGTGCTCGATGTTCTCGCCGCAGTGCGCGGCGGTGAGAACGTGCACGGGGGTCACCAACACCCCCGTACACGTCTGATCGAGGGCGACCACGAAGGGCCACTGGCACGCGTCGACAGCTTCACCGCCGTAGATGCGGGTCGGTGCCTCAGGGGCCTCGAGCGACGCGGGCTCGAGCCCGAGGATCAGCAGCAGCGCGAGCGCGAACATGGCGTCGACCTCGTCGCCCTACGGCGAGGTGTACATCGAGTTGTAGGTGTCGAACAGGTCCTTGCGGGACTGGGTGATCAGCGTGACCGAGAGAGCCGCCGTCGAGTTGGAGAGACTCTGGAGGTCCGAGTAGCGGTGCACGCCGACATGCACCCCGCGAACGACCCATCCGTCGTTCTGATCATACCGGTACAGCGGTGACCCGCTGTGCCCGCTGCTCGCGTCACAAGAGTGGTACCCGTAGAGCGAGTACCCGAACGAGTCTGTCTGGCTGCTGAATCCACCCGTGCCGCAGTTGTTTGTGTCACCAAACATGTGGAACCAGTTGTCCGGGTCGCTACAACCCGGCGGTGGGCTCGCGGCCGTGCAGTTGGGATATCCGCGGTTGAGCATGTCGTCGTGGGACACGTTGCTGGCGTCCGCGATCGTGAACCATCCAACGGGTTCACCGATCGGGTCGTTGGGGAGCACGACGGTGCCGATATCGTAGGCAATGGTGCTGGTGCCGTTGTCCCTCGCGTCCTTGAACAACGACGAGACCCAGTAGAGACCACCATCGGCGGTCCAGGTCACATTCGCGTTGTCGTTGAGGCCATTGCCCAGCGAGATATCGCCATGGTTGCCGCTTCCGTTGGCCCCGACTCGAATCCGGGCGGAGTTCCTCCAGCCAGCCGATCCATACAGACGGTGCGCGGCGGTGAGAACCTGGTTCTTGCCCACGAGAACGCCCGAAGCGCCCGTGTTGCCGGATCCAAACCTCACGATCCGAGAAAGGTTCGTCGAGGTCTGCGCCGTGTCGAGGGCGCCTTTTCTCACCCGCGTATCCGCGTTTCCGACCTGGTGGCGAGGCTGGACTTCGTCGGTCCACGGGGGGTCGATCTCGCGATTGGCACGGCGGGCATCAGCATCGGCACCCACCATTTCCGAAAGCTCTTTCGGGATGCGGACCTCGAACTCGGACCGGGTGGCAGGGTTGAAGCCCGTGACCCAAGTGGCATCGTCTCGATACTTCGCCGGAGGTTCATAGGGGGCGAGCTGCTCAGCCTCCGTGTCGACGCTCGCGTAGAACGAGCCCTCGAAATCATGCTCGGCCGGCGCAAGGCGGCCCTTTCCGAGATAGGTGATGTCGATCCGCTCTTCATCGGCCGAGCGGGCCGCGAAGTACGGCGCGCCCTTTGCCACGACGAGGGCATGCGCGAAGCGAAGGCGCATGTCTTCGACTTCCTCGAGGACGTCGGCCGGAATCGCCTTCCCATCGGCCGACGTCACCGCGACGACCGATGTCGAGACCGCCCGCGTCGCCGCATCGACAGCGTCGGGGTCGAAGGGGACGCCGGCGGATACAGACGGCAGGTCTTCGTCTGCGTCGCTGCTTTCGGCCGAGTCAGGGGCGTCGGGCTCTGGGGCTCCCTCGTCACATCCGACGATGGAGACGCAGGCCAGCAGCAGGAGGGTGGTGCTTGTTCTGAATATGGTCATGTGTCGTTCTTGGGCGGCGTGGCCCATCCACCGACACAGTGTGTCGACCCTCCGAGTTTGATTGCGGCGCGGGGCGATCGGCGGAAACCAGAACTCCGCCCTCGACACACGCTGGGGACGAAGGCGCGTGGACACGCGCTCGGACGTGGACTGAACAAGGCGAGGGCAAGCCCTACCTTGCAGGGGCGAAGCGGCAGGGGGCCCTTTCGAAAGGCCCCTAGAACACCGGGATATCTGCGTAGCCCGTTGCCTCGTAGTAGGCCGCAGGTGTCTCGTTGTCTCCGATGTTGTCGCTGCTGCGGTAGCCGAGGCGGCCCGTGATCCCGCGACCCCAGCAGCGGACCCCGCCGGACACCATCGTGGCGCATGTGTGCCAGTTGGACGCGGAGAGCGCGGTAACCGGGTCGCGGAAGCCGTCGCGATCGAAGTCTCCCAGCTCGACGATTCGATCCTCGGCCGGCCGGCTCCATGCACCGCGGGCTTCGTCCCGACCCAGGACGTTGGAACCGTCTCCGAGACGGCCCCAGGTCCCAGTGCCCCAGCATCGGACATCTCCCACCGGGTCGACGGCGCAGGCGTGATCCTGACCGAGGGCCAACGAGACGGTCGGAGAGCCGAGAGGGAGATCGAACGGGGGAGGCGCCTCGAGGTCGCACGCCTCGCTCGAGGTGCACCATGGCACGTGCTCGGGTTGATACCCGAGCACGCTCAGGGCATCCGCGCCCCAACATCGCACGCCGCCGTGGGTCTGGACGACGCAGCTGCGGTTTCCACCGGCGTGGATGCTCTCGATCAGGAGCCCCTCCAGGCCTGACACCGCGAGCGCTGGATCATCGGGACGCGCGCCCCGCCCGAGGCCGTTCCCCACTCCATCTCCGATCGCAAACGGAAACCCCGCGACGCCGAGCTGGCCGTGGGCGTTGCTCCCCCAACAGCGCACGGAGTCGTCCAGCTCCCCGCTCTGGATTCGAGCACAGGCATGGTCGGCCCCGAGTGCGAGCTGAAGCACGCTCGCGTCGCCGAGCGCGACGGGGCGGACCGTGTCGATCGGCTCGTCGTCCCCGACCGACACCTCGGACCCGTCACCGCGTACCCCGTGGTCCCCCTTTCCCCAACAACGAGCCTCGCCGGCAGGGTTCGTCGCACAGCTGAATCCCCCACCGAGGGCGACCGTCTCGACGCTGAGTCCGAGGTCCGGCAGGGCCCGGATCGTCTCGCCCGCGCTGTCTCCCCAGTCGTCGGTCGTGCCGTGGCCGAGTTCCCCGTGTTCGTTGCTACCCCAACAGCGCAGTCGACCACCGTCGAACAGCAGACAGGCGTGTCGGGCATCAGGACCGCTCACGATGCGCGTCGGGACTCCGCCCTTTGGAAGGTCGAGGGCGGGAGCAGAGCGCGGGTGCTCGTTGTCCCCGATGTTCGCGCCGCTCGTCCCTCGGCCCAAGCGGCCTTTGCTGTCTGCCCCCCAACAACGAACCTTGCCGGCCTCCGATCGGGCACAGCTGAAGGCGACCCCGGTGACGACTTCCACTGCCCGCCCATCGGAGGGATGCTCTGCCGGGAGCACCGCTCGTTGGGTGGACGCCGTGGTCGGCCGAGTTTGCAGGGCAGCCCACGCCGCGAGCGTCGCCGCAACGCACAGGACCCCGATCGCGACGAAGGCTCGCTTCGATCTCCACCACGCTGGCGGGTGGCCGCTGCGGACCGGCCGGGCACCGGGCCGAACGGACGCGAGCGCCCGAACCACGCTTGCCATCGAGTCGAAACGATCCCGTGGTTCCTTCGCCAGACACTTTTTCAGGACCGCCCAGGCTTGCACGCGAAGCGGCTCGGGAACCTTGGGCAGCCGCGGTACAGGCGGCCGGGCGGTGAGATGCTGCAGGAAGAGTTCCTCGAGCATCGAGCCGTTGAACGGGCGAGTGGACTCCAGCGTCTCGTACATCACGCACCCCAGCGAGTACTGGTCGCTTCGGGTGTCTGGGCCGACGCCTCGAAGGGCCTCTGGGCTGATGTAGGACGGCGTGCCGATCAGCTGGCCCGTGGTCGTGAGCTCCGTCGACGCGTCGACGCCCAAGGCGCGCACGAGGCCGAAGTCGATGACCGTGCAGTGCTCACGGCCGTCGTCGTCTTGGTGCACGATGATGTTCGATGGCTTGATATCGCGATGGACGATGCCCTGCTCGTGCGCGGCGGCCAGCCCCGCTGCCACTTGGGTCCAGATCGAGCAGGCGCGAGCCCAATCGAGCGGGCCGTCTGCGTCGATGACGTCCCGAAGGGTTCGGCCTTCGACCAGCTCCATCGCGATGAAGGGACGGCCGTCCTGACAGGTCCCAACGTCGTAGGTCACGACCACGCCGGGGTTCGAGATGGCTTGGGTCGCACGGGCCTCGCGCAGGAACCGGCGCTGACAGCTAGGGACTCTCGCGAGCGATCTGCGCAATAGCTTCAAGGCGACGAGCCCGTGGTGCTTCGAGCGTGCGCGCCAAACCTCGCCCATCCCGCCCTCGCCCAGGCGTTCGATGAGTTCATAGTCCGCCGGGGCTTCGGGGGTAGACTCGATGCCTCCGCCTACGACCCGCGCGATGAGGTCCTCTTGGAAGAAGGAAACCGCCTCGGTGGCCGGCGAAATTCGGGAGGCGCCTATGTCCCTCGGAGCTGACATCGGTTTGTTGCGCGACGTCGCGTTGCTACTGTGAGCGCCCATGGACTCGGACGTTGAGTTACTCGCGTGCTGGATGGATGGAGATCGAACCTCGGGCCAGGAACTCGTTCAGCGGCACTATCGGGCGGTCTACTCGTTCTTCCACACACGGCTCGATCCTGATGCGAGCGCCGACCTTACCCAAGCAACGTTTGAAACGCTCTGCCTCAATGGAACCAAGTACAGGGGGGCCGTCACCTTCCGGTCCTATCTACTCGGGATCGGGCGCTGGAAGCTCGTCGCATACTACCGACGCCAACGCTCCCGCAAGGAGGAGTCGCCCGTCACCGATGGCTCGTTCGTCCCAACGCTGGGCGAGCGCTCTCTGACCTCGGTTTGGTCGGCACGTGAACGCGAGTCTCGACTCGTCGAGGCGATGCGGCGGATGACGCTCGACGATCAGTTGTTGCTCGAACTCAAGGAGTACGAGGGGTTCACTGCGCGGGAGATCGCTGAAACCCTTCAAATCCCGCCCGGAACGGTCGCCACCCGCCTTCGTCGGGCGCGCAGGGAGCTTCGCGAGCAATTGGACGTCCTCGGCCTGGCCGGCGGTCTGGCCGTGCTGACGGGAACATCCTTGGGCGAACACATGCGGCAGGTACGAGGGTCCCTCCCAACCCAGCTCGACGCGTGAATGCCGGCGCTCTGGTCCCGAGGCTGCCGGGGCGCCTGCGAAGCCGAACCGCACTCCTTCTCCCAGCGATCCCACCACGGGGGCTTCATCGCCGGCGTGCGAGCGTGTCACGACCGGTGACGGCGGATCGAGGCCGGGTACTGGCCCCTGGCAGCGATCGAGACGACCTGAGCCGATCGTTTTCGCAGAGAGTACCCCGACCTCTCCGACGGGTGGGTGGAGACCGCGACTCGCTGACGACCCGGTTGTACCCGTGGCCGATCTCCTCGAGGCAGGGCGCGCCCTTCGGGGGCAGAGGGGATGCAATGGGACCGACGCGGGACCGCAAAAGGCGGACCGGTGCTTTGAACAGTGTCTTCTCTGCAGTGCTCGCAGCAGGAATCGAACCTGCGGCCTACGGTTTAGGAAACCGTTGCTCTATCCGACTGAGCTATGCGAGCGGCGCTCACCGAAGCGAGGCGGAGGGGAACCTAGCTTGGTCTTGGGCGGCTGTCCACGGCCGTCTTTGGGGATCAGCGGCCCAGCGCCTTGTTGTACGTGCGAGCGTCACCGTCGGAGAAACAGCAAAACACCACGTGGGTCGGCAGGTTGGCCGCGGCCAGCGCATTCCGCACGGCTTCGACGGCGACCCGAGCCGCCTTCGCGGGAGGGTAGCGGTAGGCCCCCGTCGAGATCGCGGGGAAGGCGACGCGTTGAAGACCATGTTCCTGACACAGGGCGCACGCCCGCGAATAACAGGAGCGGAGCTGGCCGAGCTCCCCGTGGTCGCCGCCCCTCCACACCGGCCCAACCGCATGCAGGATCGCCTTCATGGGGAGGTTGAACGCAGGGGTCATGGTGACCTCGCCGGGGCGGGAGCCTCCGAGGGTGCGACAGTGCTCGAGCAGGCCCGGACCCGCTGCCCGGTGGATCGCCCCATCCACGCCCCCGCCACCACGCAAGGACGCGTTGGCGGCGTTCACGATGGCGTCGACGTCGAGCGTCGTGATGTCCGCGCGGACGACCGAGATGCGGCTCTCCACGGGCGAGATTGGGGTGGCCACTGCCCCGGAACTTACCATTCGGCTCTGCGTGCGCCACACTGCGCACCGTGGACGGTCTCTTCGACGCCCGCGTGCGCCTGTGCATCGAGCCGATCGGGAACCCCGACCCGGCTGAGCTTCCGGCGCAAGAACTCGCGCTGATCGCCAAGGCGGTCCCGAAGCGACGGCGCGAGTTTGCAGCGGGGCGCCTGTTGGCGCGTCGCATGTTGCGGGAGTTCGGAATGCCCGAGCAACCGCTCCTGCGGGGGAAGCACGGGGCGGTGCCGTGGCCAGCAGGGATCCAGGCTTCGATCAGTCATTGTGGCCCTTGGGTTGGCGTCGCGATGACGGACGCTGCGGAGATCTCCGGAGTGGGGCTCGACATCGAGCTGGCCAAGCCGCTGGAGGAGAAGTACTGGCACGTGATCCTGACAGAAGAGGACATGTGCCACCTCGAGTCATGGCCGCAACAGGCACGTCCGCTGGTGGCCAAGCGGATCTTCGGGGCGAAAGAGGCCGCGTACAAGGCCCAGTACCCTTCGTCCGGGTTGTTCCTGCCGTTCTCTGCGATGTGGATCGCGGTGGACTCCGGCTTGCAACAGTTCAACGCGACATTTCGGCAAGATGCGTCGCCGTGGAGCGTCGGGGATGTGCTCTCGGGGCGGTTCGCAATGCTCGGCGAGCATGTGATCACAGCGGTGGTTTCGGAGTGATCGCTCGACGTTTCTCGGAGCCGAAGGCCCGCGTGATGCGGGTTCCGAGCGCTGCGGTGCGCGCCGGAATGGAGGACCGTGGCACCAATCGATGTCACCCTCGGGCGAGCGGAGGCCACGATTGCACAAGGTGGTGAAAGGGTCCGCGCGGTCGTGACCGCAAACGTCACAGAGTCGGTCAATTCGGCCGTATTCCGTTGTTTCAGGCCGGCCGATGCCGTACGACCAAGCCGCCTCGATGACGGTGACATCCCACTCCCGCGGTCCCCTCGGAAGCTGGCTCGGTGATACGAGCGAGCTCGTTCACGACGCTTCGTCGGTCGCGGCTTGGCTTGGTCGCGTGCACGTCCCGCTGTATGTGGTGGAGCACGATGGGCATGCTCGGGTCACGCCTGTCGGTGAAGCGCGGCTTGGGAGTCGACAGCAAGATGCACTCGCGCTCCGGGGGGTGATTCCCGCGTCGCCGCTCGAGCATCTGGGCGACCCGAGTTTCGCCCGGGACCACGGGGCTCGCTTCAATCTTTTCGGCGGAGCGATGGCCGGGGGCATCGCCTCGGTCGCGATGGTCGAGGCGTTCGCGAAGGCTGGCATGTTGTCGTTCTTCGGTGCGGCGGGCCTGAGTTTGTCCGAGGTCGAGGACGCCATCGGTGGCCTGAGCACCCGCTTGCTCGATCGTCCGTGGGGCAGCAACCTGATCCACAGCCCGTACGAGCCCAAACTCGAAGATGCGGTCGTGGATCTGTACTTGCGCCACGGCGTTCGGACGGTATCAGCGTCGGCCTATCTCGACCTCACGCTGCCATTGCTCCGCTACCGATACACGGGCATCACCACGGACGCACAGGGGAGCGTGCGCGCGCCAAACCGGGTGGTGGCGAAGGTCTCCCGCGCCGAGGTGGCGCGTAAGTTCTTGGCGCCGCCACAGGCCAAGTGGCTCCACGCCCTGGTCGAGTCTGGCGCACTCACCGGCGCTCAGGCAGAGCTCGCGGCCAAGCTCCCCGTGGCGACGGACCTGACCGCCGAGGCGGATTCGGGCGGGCACACCGACAACCGGCCGGCGCTCACCCTGGTGCCCTCGATGATCGCGTTGCGAGACGAGGTCGCCCGCACGCATCCTGCAGCCGCGCAGATCCGAGTCGGCGCAGCCGGAGGGATTGGAACCCCGCATGCCGCCGCGGCCGCATTCGCGATGGGGGCGGCCTACGTGGTCACCGGGACCATCAACCAAGCCTGCGTCGAATCGGGCACCAGCGATGCGGTCCGGGCACGGCTGGCGGAGGCCGGCGAGGCCGACGTCACGATGGCGCCGGCTGCCGACATGTTCGAGATGGGGGTCGAGCTGCAGGTCCTGCGGCGAGGCACGCTGTTTCCGATGCGGGCCCGCAAACTCTGGGATCTGTATCGAGCTCACGCGAGCCTGGATGCGATCCCGCAACCGGAGCGCGAGAGTCTGGAGCGCACCGTGTTCCGCAAGCCGCTAGACCAGGTTTGGACGGACACCGCCAGCTTCTGGTCGGATCGGGACCCCGAACAAGTGGCCAAGGCGCAGCGGGACCCCAAGCACAAGATGGCGCTGTGTTTTCGGGCGTATCTCGGCCAGGCCTCTCGGTGGGCGAACCGTGGGTTGGCCGCGCGCGAACCTGACTTTCAGGTTTGGTGTGGTCCGGCGATCGGCGGCTTCAATGCTTGGACCGCCGGGACCGACTTCGCCCAGCCGTCCAAGCGCCGGGTCGTTCCGATCTCGCTCAGCTTGCTGCACGGCGCCGCCGTGCTCACGCGCTTGTCCGCGTTGCGTGCCCAAGGGGTGCACGTGGCTGCGGACTCGCTCGACCTTCGCCCCCGTCCAGTCGCCCAACTCGAGGAACTCTGCCTGTGACCGCTTCCAACTCTCCGATCGCAATTGTCGGCCTCGACTGCCTCTTCCCTGCCGCCGACTCGCCCACGCGGTTCTGGGCAAACTTGCGCGATGGCGTCGATGCGATCACGGACGTGCCGCAGACGCACTGGCGACCTGAGGACCACTACGACGCGGACCCCAAGGCTCCGGACAAGGTCTACGCCCGTCGAGGTGGGTTCTTGACGCCGATCGACTTCGAGCCGCTGAAGTTCGGCATCGCCCCTCGGGATCTCGAAGCCACGGACACCACGCAGCTGCTCTCGCTGCATGTGGCCTCGCGGGCACTCGAAGATGCTGGGCTCGGCCCTGGCGGACGCGACTTCGACAAGGAGCGCACCGGCGTCGTCCTGGGCGTGACCGGAGCGCTCGAGTTGGTCGTTCCGTTGGGGGCACGGCTCGGACATCCGCTGTGGCGTCGTGCGCTGCGGGAAGCGGGGGTCGACGAAGCGGTCGCCGAAGATGTGGTCACCCGGATCTCCGACGGCTACGTACCGTGGCAGGAGAACTCGTTCCCGGGGCTGCTGGGCAACGTCACCGCGGGGCGCATTGCGAACCGCCTGGACCTGCACGGCACGAACTGCGTGGTCGATGCGGCCTGCGCCTCGTCCTTGTCAGCGCTTCATCTGGCGATGTTGGAGCTTCAGACGGGGCGTGCGGATCTCATGCTCTCCGGTGGCGTGGACGCGTTCAACGACGTGTTCATGTACACCTGTTTCTCGAAGACGCCCGCACTGTCGGCGAGCGGGGACGCGCGCCCGTTCAGCGACGATGCAGACGGGACGATGCTCGGGGAGGGCGTGGGGGTCGTGGTGCTCAAGCGACTCGAGGACGCCCAGCGCGACGGTGACCGGATCTACGCGGTGCTGCGTGGGATGGGCACCTCAAGCGATGGCAAAGGCCAGGCGATCTACGCGCCCGCATCCGACGGTCAAGCGCGTGCGCTCCGGCAGGCGTACGCGCAGGCGGACATCGAGCCCCGCACGGTCGGCCTGCTCGAGGGGCACGGGACGGGCACCAAGGTTGGCGACGCGACGGAGCTGCGCGGCCTGGCGTCGGTCTACGGGGCCGAGCCTGCGGCACAACCTTGGTGCGCGCTGGGATCCGTCAAGTCGATGATTGGCCACACCAAGGCTGCGGCCGGCGTCGCAGGGCTGATCAAGGCTTCGCTGTCACTGCACCACCGCGTCTTGCCGCCCACGCTGAAGGTCTCTCGACCCAACGAGGCGCTCGACGACGCGCCCGCGTTCTACGTCAGTGGCAGCAAGCGGCCGTGGCTCGCCTCGCCCGAGCATCCTCGGCGAGCCGCCGTGAGTGCATTTGGCTTTGGGGGCAGCAACTTCCACTGCGTCTTGGAGGAAGCCGACGGCGCGGACCGTCCCGCCTGGGACGGCGATGTGCAGATCCTTGCGTTCTCGGCCGCCAGTCGGGACGGCTTGGCCGCGGCATTGCGCGGCCTCAACGTGGCCGACTGGACCGACCTGCGTCGCCGGGCCCACGCGACGCGGTCGTCGTTCGACGGACAGGCGCACTGCCGGGTGGTGATCCCGCTACGGCGAGGAGACGACGTCGGGGCCGTGCTGGGTCAGGTCGCGACCGCGGTCGCTTCCGACAGTCGGGGTCGGTTCACCACGCCCCAGGGCGCCGCATTCGGCGAGGGTGAAGCGCGAGGTCTGCTGGCGGCGTTGTTCCCCGGCCAAGGTGCGCAGTCGGTGCACATGCTCGGCGACTTGTCCTGTTTCTTCCCACGCATGCGGCAGACCGTCGAGCATGTGCTGGCTGACCTTCCAGAGGTGGCGGGCGCGCTGTATCCACCGCACGCCTGGACCGACGAGGCGCGCGCGGCCCAGGGGGCGGCAATCACCGCGACCCAGAACGCGCAGCCAGCCCTCGGGGCGGTGAGCATGGGCGCGCTGGAGGTCTTGCGCGGCTTCGACGTCGTGTTCGATGCCGCGGTCGGGCACAGCTACGGGGAACTCAGCGCGTTGTGTGCCGCGGGCACGCTCCCGATCGAGGCCCTCGGTCGGGTCTCCCGGAGTCGGGGCGAGCTGATGGCCAAAGGGGAAGGGGACCGCGGGAGCATGTTGGCGGTCGCCGCTTCGCTGGCGCAGGTTCAGGAACACCTTCGCGAGGCAGGTCTGCCCGACGTCGTCATCGCAAACCGCAACAGTCCGACGCAGATGGTGTGTTCGGGCTCGAGCGCCGACATCGAGGCCGCTGCGACGGCCCTCGAAGCCAAGAGCGTCCGGGTGCGTCGGCTCGATGTCGCCGCTGCTTTCCACAGTCCGCTGGTGGCCGGTGCTCAGGCACCGTTCGCGGAGTCGCTCAGCTTCGTCCGTTTTGCGGAGCCGGACCTGCCCGTGTTTGCGAACGTCTCCGGCGCTCCATACTCCGGTACGGAGACGGAGATGCGAGCCACGCTGGCACGGCAGATCGCGGCGCCCGTGGAGTTCGTGGGCTGCATCGAGGCGATGCTTGCGGACGGCATCGACACGTTCATCGAGATCGGGCCGGGCCGTCGGTTGTCCGGGCTCGTGGCGGCAATCGCAGGCGACCGCGCGCAGACCTGTGCGATCGATGCGTCTGCGGGAAAACGCTCGGGTCTTCTCGACCTCGCCTGTGCGCTCGCAGCCCTCGCGGCATGGGGGCACCCCGTGGATCTGCATGTCTGGGACCCCGAAGTTCCCGAACTCCCGGCCGAGGGCAAACCCACGCTGCGGACCCTGATCTGCGGCGCGAATCTCAAACCGGCCCCGGTCGAGCGGCCCCGCGTCGCGCCGGCCGTCCCCGCGCCTTCGCCGACACCCAGCCCGGCAACCGTTCCCGTCATGACCCAGCGTCCGATCCCTTCCCCTGCGCCCGCTCCGTTGCCCGGTGTCCCCGCCTTGTCGGCCGACGATCCGATGGCAGCGTTGCTGGCCCTGCAGGCACAGACCGCCCGACTGCACCAGCAGTTCCTCGAGGGGCAGACCCAGGCGCTGCAAGCCCTCGGCGCCCTCGCAACGGGGCAACCAAGTCCGGTCATGGCCGCTCCCGTGGCGTCTCCGCCCGTCATGGCGCCGATCGTGCGAACGCCTCCGTCCGCGACGGCCCCGGTCGTTGCCCCCCCCGCAGTTCCCGTCTCCCAAGCAGCACCCCCGGTCGTCGCAGCGCAGCCTGTGTCGCCACCGACGAGCGGCGTCCAACAAGACGTGTTGGCGGTCGTATCGGAGAAGACGGGCTACCCCGTGGAGATGCTCGAGCCGACGATGGGACTCGATGCAGACTTGGGCATCGACTCGATCAAGCGGGTCGAAAT
>JBOEGF010000004.1:0-351928 GCA_050633305.1 Nannocystales bacterium | reverse complement strand
CAGGAAAAGCGTCCCGACCTTGCGGTCATCGGACCCGAGCAACTCGGCGCCCTGCAGACGCTGGGTGACGTGGTCGAGCACCTCGGGGGCACGAGTCGCCGGGTCGAGGCCGTGGCGGTAGAGGGCGTGTCGGAGGCGGTTTTGGCCGTGGTGTCGGAGAAGACGGGGTACCCGGTGGAGATGCTCGAGCCTACGATGGGCCTCGACGCCGACTTGGGCATCGATTCGATCAAGCGGGTCGAAATCCTCTCCGCGCTTCAGGAAAAGCGTCCCGACCTTCCGGTGATCGGGCCCGAGCAACTCGGCGCCTTGCAAACCCTGGCCGATGTCATCGCACATCTTGGCGGCACCGAGGCAGGGACGATGCCTGCGGCGACACCGGACGCCACCGGGGACATCCTCGCGCTGCTGCTGTCGGTCGTTTCGGAGAAGACAGGCTATCCGGTGGAGATGCTGGAGCCCACGATGGGGCTCGATGCCGACCTGGGCATCGATTCGATCAAGCGGGTCGAGATCCTCTCCGCGCTCCAGGATCAGCGTCCCCAGCTTCCCGTCATCGGCCCGGAGCAACTCGGCAACCTTCAGACCCTGGCCGACGTCGTGCAAGCGTTGGGCGGGAGCGTGGCAAGCTCACCGAGCGCCGGGGGATCCGGGGCGGCGAAGTCGGTTTCGTCTGCGCGCGCGCTCGACCGCTATGCGGTCACCGCGGGATCCGACGTGCCCACAGGCCCACGTCGCTCACTCCGGGCGGGCACGGTGTGGGTCACCGGCGAGGACGCCGCAGCCGTGGCCTCGAGCTTGAGCGCCGCTGGGAAGACGGCCAAAGCGCTTCCGTGGGGCGAACCGCTGCCCGCACAGTCGGCGGGCCTGGTCGTTGTGGCTCCGGTGGCGGCCGACCACGGCTGGATCAAGAAGGCCTTCGCACAGGTGCGTTCGGCTCGTCCGCAGCTACAAGGAGACGGACCCGACGCCGCGCTGCTTCTGTTCGTGACCCGCATGGGCGGGCAGTTCGGCATCGGTGGGACGCAGACGCCACTGCATGGTGCGCTGGTCGGACTCGCAAAGACCGCGGCACGCGAATGGTCGGACTGCTGCGTGCACGCGATCGACCTGGCAGAGCTCGGTGGTCTCACCGCCGCACTGCCCGGAGTCGGCTCGTCGTCGGTCGAACTGGGCGTTGTGGTCGACCGCGTTCAGACCCTCGGCTTGCAGCCTTTGCCTGCCGCTGTGCCCTCTCCAGACGCGGTCATCGAGGCTGGGGACGTCGTCTTGGTCACCGGAGGCGCCCGAGGGGTCACGGCTCAGGTTGCCCAGGCGTTGGCGGAGCAGGTCGCATGCACGCTGGTGTTGGTCGGACGGTCGCCGGCGCCCGCGGACGCTCCTGCCCATCTCCGGGGAGCCGTCTCCGAGTCCGAGGTGCGGACCGCGATTCTGTCAGGTCCGCAGGCTCCGTCGAGTCCGGCCGCACTGCGCGATGCTGTCCGAGCTGCGTGCGGCGCAGCGGAGATCCGGGCGACGCTGGCCGCGATCACGGCCAGTGGCGCGCGGGCGGAGTACCGAGCGTGCGACGTTCGGGATGCAGGGGCGGTTGAAGCACTGGTCAAGGCTGTGGCCTCGGAGCTGGGCCCCGTCCGGATGCTCGTGCACGGCGCGGGCGTGCTCGCGGACAAAGCCATCGTCGACAAGACCGACGCAGACTTGGAAAAGGTCTACGACACGAAGGTTCTGGCGGCGCAACACCTGCTGGCGGCCCTCGATGCGGACGCGGTGCGAGGACTGGTGATGTTCAGCAGCTCCACCGCTCGCTTTGGCAGGGTTGGGCAAGCGGACTACGCGATGGCCAACGAGGTCCTCAACAAACTCGCCCAGGGCTTCGCGGCGGAACATCCTCGCGCCCGCGTTCGAGCGGTTGGGTGGGGGCCCTGGCAGGGCGGAATGGTGACGCCCGCGCTGGTCAAGATGTTCGCCGCCGAAGGCGTGGAGACGATTGGGATGCAAGCGGGTTCCCAGACGCTGCTGGACCTGCTTGCGACCGATGGCGCCACCGAGGTCGTGGTCCTCGGTGGGGGCTCCGAGCTGCCTGACTCCGTGACCTCGGACGCGCCAAGCCGTGCCGCTGTGCTGGGTCGGGGGGACACCATCTTCTCCCGCACGGTCGGGCTCGAAGACCATCCTTTCTTGGCGAGTCACGCCATCGGAGGAAAGGCGGTCCTCCCCGCTGCGATGATGATGGAGTGGTTTGCCCACGCCGCCACGGCCCAGCATCCGGGGCTGCGCTTCGTGGGGCTGGAAAACCTCGAGGTCTATCGCGGCGTCAAACTCGGCCGCGCAGAGACGGTGGCCCTACGCATCGAAGCGTCTGCGGTGCACAAGAACGCGGAGCAGTTCCATGTGCCAATGACTTTGTGCTCGGGCGGGGGCAATGGCCACGCCGTGGTACACGCTCGCACGACCGTGGTCTTGGGGCCCGCTGTGCCCGAGGCTGATGGGCTCGACGAGGCGTCGCGAGGGGACCTCCCATCCTATGGCGAGTCAGTCGACCGGGTGTACGCAACCCGGCTGTTCCACGGCGCCGCGTTTCAGGGGATCACGAGCATTGATGGTCTCGCCGCGCCGGGGATCAACGCGACGGTCCGGGGCGCTCCCCGTCCCAAAGAGTGGATGCAGTCACCCGTCCGCGGGCGTTGGATCACCGAGCCGCTCGCGATTGACTGCGGCTTGCAAGCCGTCATCGTCTGGAGCGGGACCCAAGCGGGCAGCCCCTCGCTGCCCAACAAGCTGGGCGCGTACCGGCAGTTTCGGCCGTTCCCCTCCGAAGGCACGAAGCTCGGTGTTCGGATCGCGGAACAATCCGGCGCCCGCGTGGTGGCGGAGCTGGACTGGTACGACGACAAGGGGACGGTCCTGGCTCGCCTGACCGGGGCCGAGTTCACGCTCGACCCAGCACTGGCGCAAGCCTTCAGCCGCAACCGCGTGGAGTAGGCGTCATGTCGAGCCCGGTCGCGATTGTATCGATGGGAGCCGTGCTCCCGGGTGCGTCCAGCGTGGATGCATTCGGGGCGCTGGTGGACGCGGGTCGTGATGCCGCACGCGAGGTCCCCGCGGACCGCTGGGTCTTGCCGCCAGCCCAGGCCGTCTGTGCCCACGAGATCGCGCCGGACCGGGTGCGCTCCGCTCGGGCGGGCCTCCTCGACCCCTCGGCGTGGCAGCGGCCTTTGCCCGGCTTTGACCTGTTGCCGCACGAACGCCGGGCCCTCGACCCGTCGGTTCAGGTGTTGCTCGCGGCTGCCTCGCAGGCGTGGGACGGGCTGAGAGAGGTCGATCGCAGCCGAACGGCGGTGGTGTTGGGGAACATCATCCTGCCCACCGACGGGGCCAACGCGCTGTCGCAATGGGTTGTGGGGCGAACCCTCGAGGCCAGACTCGGCTTGCCGCCGTCCTCCGAGCCCGCGCCCTCGATGTGGAACCGGTGGGTCGCGGGGCTCCCGGCGGGCATCTTGGCCCGGACGCTCGGACTGGGCGGCGACGCATTCACGCTGGATGCGGCCTGTGCCTCCTCCCTGTTCGCGATCCAGATCGCGGTCGACAAGCTCGTGCGTCGAGAGGCTGACCTGGTGCTGACCGGGGGCGTGTCACGGCCGAGCACGCTGTACACCCAGATGGGGTTCTCCCAATTGGGTGCGTTGAGTCCGACGGGACGTTGCTCTCCATTCGATGCGGCTGGCAATGGCTTGGTCGTGGGGGAGGGGGCCGCCGTCTTGGCGCTGGAGCGTCTCGACGATGCGATCGCGCACGGGCACACTGTGCATGCGCTGGTCCGCGGCGTCGGGCTGTCCAACGATGTCGACGGTCGATTGCTGGCGCCGTCCTCCGAGGGCCAGCTTCGGGCGATGCACGCGGCGTATCGCGCGGCGAAGTGGAGCCCAGGCGATGTGGAGTTGGTCGAGTGCCACGCGACCGGGACCCAAGTCGGCGATGCGGTCGAGTTTGAGAGTCTTCGAACACTCCGAGCCGAGGGAACCGAGCATGCCTCGCCGACGCACTTGGGCGCCTCCAAGGCGAACGTTGGGCACCTGCTCACGGCGGCGGGGGCCGTGGCCACGATCCGGGCCGTCTGGGCGCTGTCACGTGGCCAAATCCCGCCGATCGCGAACCTACGCACGCCCAGCGACCGTCTCGCACTCGACGGCTCTGGCCTCGTTCTCCCCGAAGCGTCCACGGCGTGGCCGCAGACCGGCCGGCCTCGCCGCGCGGCCGTGTCCGGGTTCGGCTTTGGGGGCACGAACGCGCACGTCTTGCTCGAGCACCCCGACGCCGTCCCCGACGAGAAGACGCAGGTCTTCGTCGCCGCAGCGCCGCGTGTCCCCGTGGCGATCGTCGGACTTGGCGCTCATGTGGGGCCCTGGACGTCTTTGGATGCAGTGCGGGAGCGCCTGTTCGATGACGAGAGTCCGGCACCACAGGCGCAGAAGGAGCGGTTTGGCGACATCCCGGACGCACCACCGGGATGGTTTGTGGACGCGCTGGATGTCCCCGTCGGACAGTTCAGGATCCCGCCGGCGGAGCTCGCCGAACTCCTGCCGCAGCAACTGCTGTTGCTGGATGCTGCGACTGCTGCCGTCGCCGACCGGCGGATCGAGAATGCAGGCCCCGAGGGGGCGCGCTGCGGCGTGTTCGCGGGCGTCGAACTCGATTTCGGGACGACGGACTACCATCTGCGATGGGTCGTTCGGGCTCGGGCGCCCCAATGGGCACGAGCACTGGGTCGCGCAGACTCGGGTCCTGCCTTCGAAGCCTGGGTCGACGGGCTCTGCGGCGCCCTCGGACCTTCGCTCTCGCCCAACCGGACGATGGGAGGTCTGGCCAGCGTCGGAGCCAGCCGGGTCGCCCGAGAACTCGGCTTTGGCGGACCCAGCTACGCGTTGTGCAGCGAGGAAAGCTCGGGCCTCTCCGCGTTGCAGGTCGCTGCACGTAGCCTTCAGTCTGGCGAACTCGATCTTGCGCTCGTGGGCGCGGTCGGGCTCGGAGCCGATGCCCGGGCGTGGTTGGGCTCGGGTGCCGCCGGTGAAGGTGGGCCGGCCAGCGAGGGCGCGGCAGCCGTGGCGCTCATGCGCCTCGAGGATGCGCTTGCGGGCGGGGAGCGGATCTACGCGACGCTGGACGGGCTCGGAGCTGCGAGCTCCGGCGGAGCCTTGCGCGCAGAGCCGACCTCCACGGCAACGGCGAGCAGCCTTGCGCGAGCTCAGTCGGAGGCCGGCGCGGAGGAACTCCATGTGCTCGACCACGCGGGGGCGCAGGGCAGTCGCTGGTGTGGTCCCGAGGCGGCCACGGAGGCGATGCTGCATCTCAGCTCCGCGACGCGGCTGGGGCATGCAGGGGCTGCCGCAGGCTTGCTCAGCGTCGTCGCCACGGCGCTGCGGCTGCATCATCAGGTCCTCGACGCGCCTTCGCTCGGCGCCGACCTTCGAACACCGACCGGAGCTCAGCGCTGGATTCACGACCGCGCCAAGGGCCCGCGAACGGCAGGAGTGGCAGCCCTGTCCTCGATGGGCCATGTGGCACACGCCGTCCTGCGCGAGTTCCCCGAGCACGCCGTCCCTTGGACCCCTCCGCGTACCGAGGGGTTGTTCGTGGTGGCGGGCGCGGACCGGGCTTCGCTCGCCACGGTGCTCCGTCGGCTCGCGGCCGTCGCCGACGACTCGCCGTCCCGACCCGTGCACGCCCTCGCACGGGGATGGTTCAAGGAGCACGGGGCCGCGTTGGAGTCTGCGCCGCGGGCCATGTCGCTCGTCGTACGGACTGCGGCCGAGCTGGCGCCATTGTGCCGCGACCTCGCGGACGAGTTGACCGCTGGCGGTCCGTTGACGCCTCGCGCGGAGGGGCGGGTGATGTTCACCGACGCGCCGCTGGGGCCCACCGGCGATGTCGCGTTCGTGTTCCCGGGTTCGGGCAGTCAGTTTGTGGGCATGGGCCGCAAGCTGATGCTGGAGGTCCCCGAGGTCGCACAGGCCCAGGAGGAAAGACACGCGCATCTGCGCAGCCAGTTGCAGGCGGACCTGTGCTGGGGCACGGACGCGCCAGCCTTGGGGGCCGACGCGCAGGGGCTGATCCTCGCCCAGGTCACGCTCGGGACCCTCGCTGCAGACGTCGTGCGACGCTTCGGCGTTCAGCCGCAGGCGGTGATTGGGTACTCGCTCGGGGAGACGGCCGGGCTGTTCTCTCTGGGGGCCTGGCAGGATCGCGAAGGAATGCTGCAGCGGGTCTGTGAGAGCCCGTTGTTTCAGACCGAACTCACCGGCCCCGCCCGCGCGGTCGCCCGCCGCTGGGGACTCCCCGAAGACGCCGAGGTGCAATGGAGCCTGGGTGTTGTGCACGCGCAGGCGGATGCGGTCGATGCTGCGCTGCGTGGCGAGGAGCGGGCGTACCGGTTGATCGTCAACACTCCGACCGCATGCGTGGTCGGAGGAGATTCGGCGGCCGTCGCTCGCCTCATCGACAGCCTCGATGCTGACTTCTACCCGCTGCAGGGCGTGACAACCGTCCACTGCGATGTCGTTCGCGAGGTCGAGGACGCCTACCGTGCGCTCCACGTTCTTCCGACCACGCCGCCCGAGGACGTCCGTTTCTACAGCGGAGCGTGGGGCAAGAGCTACCGGGTCACGGCCGAGACCGCCGCGGATTCGGTGACGGCGCAGGCTGTTGACGGTCTCGACTATCCCGCGGTCATTCGGCAAGCGTGGGAGGACGGCGTGCGGCTGTTTGTCGAGCTTGGGCCCGGGGCCTCGTGCACCCGAATGATCGACGCGATCCTGCGCAGCGCGGGCGATCGTCCGTTCTTCGCACGCTCGGTCTCCTCGCCGACGAGTCAGGGCCGCTCGGCCATCGTTCGCTTGCTGGGTTGGCTGGCGACGCATCGCGTGCCGCTCGACCTCGCGCCCCTGTACACCACCGACCCCTTTGTGCGCCCTGCGATGAGCCTCGAAGCGCCCGCGGGTGCCGCGGTCCATCTCGAGGTCGGGCGCGGCCCGCTCGGTGTGCTCCCTGTCGGCGTGGAGCCTGAAGCACCCCCCCGGCCCACACGCGCGGTCATCTCTGCGCCTCCGCCCGCGCTCTCGGTTTCTCCGTCGTCTGCCATGTCCGCCGCTCGCACTGTCCCTGGCTCCGCATCCCCAGCCTGGCTGGCTCCGCTTTCCGCCACGGCCGACGCCCACGCGGCATTCCTGGCCAGTCAGAGCGCATTCATGGAAGCCGCCACAGCCATGCTGGCGGCGCGTCAAGCGGGGCACGCCATCGCAGTGGTGCCTGCAGCCTCGCCGCAGACGTGGGCCGAGCCGACCCCCCCGAGGGCCCTCGACCGCGAGGCGTGCCTGCGGTTCGCCCGGGGCAAGATCGGCGACGTCTTGGGGCCCTCGTTCGCGGCCGCGGATGCGCACCCCACCCGCGTTCGGCTGCCCGACGAACCCTTGATGTTGGTCGACAGGATCTTGGACATCGAAGGCGAGCCGCACTCGATGTCGCACGGCCGGGTCATCACCGAGCACGACGTCCGGCCGGGGCTTTGGTACCTGGATGCGGACCGGATCCCGACCTGCGTGGCCGTGGAGGCCGGACAAGCAGACCTGTTTCTCTCCGCGTTCCTCGGGGTCGACGCCCAGACCCAGGGCGAGGCGGTCTACCGCTTGCTCGACGCGACGGTGACCTTCCATGGACGACTGCCTGCGGTCGGTTCGACGATCCACTACGACATCCGTATTGACAGCTTCTTCCGGCAGGGCGAGACGTGGCTGTTCCGCTTTGGGTTCGACGCCACCGTCGACGGGGAGCCGTTGATGACGATGCGGGACGGCTGCGCGGGCTTCTTCTCCGAGGCCGCCCTGGCAGCCGGCAAGGGCGTCGTCGATGGCGGGCTGTTGGCGCAGCGCCCCCGAAGCACCGTCGCCGAACGCCCCACCTTCGCTCCGCTCACCACGCGCACGCTCGACGCGGCGCAACTCGATGCGTTGCGATCTGGCGACCTACAGACGGCATTCGGATCCGCTTTTGCGGCGCTTCCGGTGTCTCAGCCCCGAACGCTCCCCGGAGCTCCGATGAATCTCGTGCATCGGATCACCCAGCTCGATCCGGATGGCGGCGAGTTCGGCCTGGGCGTGGTCGAGGGCCAGGCGGACATCCATCCGGACGACTGGTTCATCACGTGCCACTTCGTCGATGACCCCGTCATGCCGGGCACGCTCATGTACGAGTGCTGTCTGCACACCTTGCGGGTGTTTCTGCTGTCGATCGGTTGGGTTGCGGACGCTCATGCGTCCTTCGAGCCGCGGGCCGGGGTGCGCAGTCGCCTCAAGTGCAGGGGCCAAGTGCTGGGACACACCCAGGTGGTCACCTACAAAATCACAATGCGTCAGTTTGGTGCGGACCCGGAGCCCTGGGTCATCTGCGATGCGACGATGTTCGCGGACGGCAAGCGGATCGTGGACATCGAGGACATGTCCTGCCAGCTGCGTGGCGCCACTGTAGACGACCTGCGACGCACCTGGGGGCAGAGCGCCGAGCCTGGGCTTGCCCCGGCGCGGGTCTACGACAAGTCGAGCCTCGAGGCGTACGCGTATGGCAAACCCAGTGATGCCTTCGGGGCGCCGTACCTCGTGTTTGACGGACCCGACCGCAACATTGCCCGACTGCCTGGGGCACCGTTTCAGTTCATGGACCGCGTGCCCGAGGTCTCTGGCACGCCGTTCGTGTGCGAGGCCGGGCCGCGCTGTGTCGCCGAGGTCGATCGCGCGACGTGGGCATGGACCCTGGAGGCGAACGGGCAGCAAGACATGGCCTTCGCGGTGCTGCTCGAGATTGGCCTGCAGGCCTGCGGGTGGCTCGCCGCCTATGCGGGCTCGGCGCTTACCGCCGACGTCGATCTGAAGTTCCGTAACCTCGGCGGCACCGCGACCCTGCATCGACCCATCGCCTCCGACGACGACGTGTTGGTGATGCGTTCGACGATGACCAGCGTGTCCCAGTCCGGAGGCATGGTGATCCAGCACTTCGACTTCGGCGTCTACAGCCAAGCCGGCGACACCATCTACGAGGGTACGACCTACTTCGGGTTCTTCACGGTGGGAGCGCTCGCGGAGCAGAAGGGGCTTCGCGAGGTCCTTCCGCACGTACTCTCGGAGTCCGAGCGAGCCCGGAGCCGACCTCCGATGCGGGTGCCGGACAGCCCGCCCATGCCCAGCTCCAAGTGGCGGATGATCGACCGTGTCGACCTCTGGGTGGACGACGCGGGCAAACACGGGCAAGGCTTCGTCGAGGGCTCGATCGACGTCGACCCGAGTTTTTGGTTCTTCGAGGCGCACTTTCACGAAGACCCGGTGTGGCCAGGGTCGCTGGGGCTCGAGGCGTTCCTGCAGCTGCTCAAGGTCTACGCGATCGACCGCTTTGACCTGAGCGCGGATGCGGCGTTCTCGACGATGCCCGTGGGGCACGAGCACGCCTGGGAGTACCGAGGCCAGGTTGTTCCGTCGGCGAGCACGGTGACGGTCCAGGTTCACATCGTCTCGGTGGATGCCGGGCGTCAGGTCGTGGAAGCCGAGGGCATCCTCGTGGTCGACGGCCGCCCGATCTACGCCATGCAGCGCTTCGCCCTGGAGGCTCGATGAACTACGACAACGTTTACGTGCACGGCTTCGGCTACGCCCTCGCGCCGGTCATTGTGGCCACGGAGGACCTCGAAGACGAGCTGGCCCCCGCCTACGCCAAGCTGCGCGTCCCACCGGGGCAACTCGAGAGCATGACGGGCATCGTCGAGAGACGATGGTGGGAGCCGGGGTATCCCGTGACGGAGGGAGCCATCTTGGCCGCCCAGCGCTGCCTCGACGCCCACGACGTTCCGGCCGCGGACATCGGCATGCTGGTCTACGGAGCAGTGTGCCGAGAGCATTTCGAGCCCGCGACCGCCTGCCATGTCGCGGCGGGGCTGGAGGCTCGGGGACACGCGATCAGCCCGAGCGCGGCGGTCTTCGACGTGAGTAACGCTTGCCTCGGCGTGGTGACCGGGATTGTCGAGGTGGCCAACCGCATCGCACTGGGGCAGATCGAGGCCGGGCTCGTGGTGGCATGCGAGACCGCCCGAGAGATCAACGAAGCGACCATCGCTCGCCTCAACGCCGACCCGACGATGGCACGCTACGTTCGCTCGGTTGCGACCTTCACGGGAGGTTCGGGCGCCATCGCGGTGCTGGTGACCGGAACGCGGTACGGCGGCCATCAGCTGCACGGGGTTGCCACCCGGGCGGCGCCGGCCCATCACCGTCTGTGCCGCTGGGGACTGGAGCCACACCCCGATGCGAGCGCGCCGGACAACGACCCCGCGCTGCGCCCCTTCGCGGCGACCGACGCGTCTGGGGTACTCGAACACGGCGTGACATTGGGTCGGGAGACCTGGTCGGACTTCTTGGAGACCACGGGCTGGTCCAGCACAGACGTCGACCGGACGGTCTGCCATCAGATTGGCGCCGCCCACCGCAACACGATGCTGAGCACGCTCCAGCGCGATCCGTCCGCGGACTTCGCCGCCTACGAGTACCTTGGCAACATCGGTACCGTAGCCTTGCCGCTGGCCACCGCGCTGGCCGGCGAGCGCGACTTTTTGCTGCCAGGCCACCGTGTGGGCCTGCTTGGAATCGGCAGCGGCCTCAACTGCATGATGCTCGGAGTGACCTGGTGAACGAGACGCTCTATCCCTTCAATACCGCCGTGCTCGATCGCGGAGGCCATCGCTACCACTACGTCGACGAAGGACCGCGAGACGGACCGGTCGTGCTGATGGTGCACGGCAACCCGACATGGTCGTTCTACTGGCGCAACCTGATCTCCGCGCTGAAGCAAACGCACCGCGTGATCGCGCCGGACCACATCGGCTGCGGGCGATCGGACAAACCGTCCGAAGAAGAGTACGAGTACACCCTGCGCTCGCGCATCGACGACCTCGGAGCGCTGGTGGAGCATCTGGGGCTCGAGGACATCACGCTCGTTGTGCACGATTGGGGGGGGGGCATCGGCTTCGGCTGGGCGGTCGACCATGCGGAGCAGATCAAGCAGATGGTCGTCCTCAACACCGCCGCGTTCCACCTCCCCTCGGGCAAGACCTTCCCCGCTGCCCTGACGTTGGCTCGAGTTCCGGGGCTCGGAGGGCTCCTGGTCCGGGGCGCGAACGCGTTCGTCCGGGGCGCAAACCGGTTCTGTGTCACGAAGCGTCCGATGTCTGACGAGGTCGCCGCGGGCTACCTCGAGCCGTACCAAAACTGGTCCGATCGGGTCGCGGTCCATCGCTTCGTGACGGATATCCCGCTCCATCCACGGGACCGGGCGTTCTCCGCGATCGAGGCCACTCAAAACGGCCTGACCCGCCTGTCGGGGAAGCCGATGTTCATCGGCTGGGGGCTCAAGGACTTCGTGTTTGATCGACACTTCCTCGCCGAGTGGGAGCGCCGGTTCCCCGAGGCCCAGGTGCACCGCTACGACGACTGTGGGCACTACATCCTCGAAGACGCGACCGAGGACCTTGTCCCGAAGATCGCGGCCTTCATCGAACCGCCCGCGTCGTCGCCGGAGGCTCGGGCATGAGCGTCCCGCAGCCCGAGTTCCTCAACGTCGCGGCCTGGCTGCCTCGCCGGGCAGCCGAGCAGCCCGACGCGCTCGCGGTCGCCGTCGCGAGAAAGGGGCCTGGCGGCACTACGGTCTACGACGAACTCACCGCAGCGCAGCTCGAGGCCCGCAGCAACAAGATCGCCCATGGGCTCGTGCGTATCGGCATCACGCGGGGCGTCCGCACCGTGTTGATGGTGACGCCCGGTCCTGACTTCTTCGCGCTCACGTTTGCCTTGTTGAAGGTGGGTGCGGTCCCGGTGCTCGTCGATCCCGGAATGGGCGTGAAGAACCTGGGCACCTGTCTGGCGGAAGCGCAGCCGGAGGCCTTCATCGGGATCCCCAAGGCCCATGTTGCTCGGTTTGCGCTGGGATGGGCGCGAAAGACCGTGAAGATCAAGGTCATGGTCGGTCCGCGAATCCCCGGTGGCGGGGTGACGCTGTCCAAGTTGGAGGCCCAGAGCCCCGACACGGTCTTTGAGCCTATCGAGCCCGATGCGGAGGAGATGGCGGCGGTCTTGTTCACCTCAGGAAGTACGGGGGTGCCCAAGGGCGTCGTCACACCGCACCGCGTGTTTGCCAATCAGGTCCGTCTTCTGCAGGTGTGCTTTGGCATCGAACCCGGTGAGCGCGACTTGGCGACGTTCCCACTGTTCGCGTTGTTTGGGCCCGCGCTCGGGATGGCGTCGGTCGTCCCGATCATGGACGCGTCCAGGCCGGCGGAGGCCGACCCCAACAACCTCATGCAAGCGTTGGGCGACTATGACTGCACCAACATGTTTGCCTCCCCGGCTCTGATCGACAAGCTGGGGCGGCACTGCGAAACGAAGGGGCTCGAGATGTCGTCGCTGCGGCGGGCCATCTCGGCGGGAGCGCCCGCGTCCATCCCATCGCTGGAACGGTTCGCGCCCTGTTTGACCGAAGGCGCCCAGGTCTTCACGCCCTATGGCGCGACCGAGTCGCTTCCGGTCGCCGTCCTGGGTTCGGACACCATTCTCTCGGAGACCCGACACGGAACCGAGGCGGGGCAGGGCGTCTGCGTCGGTGAGGCGGTGCCCTCGATGGAGGTCGCCATCATCCCGATCTCCGACGATCCGATTCGCGCCTGGTCTGATGTCACCCCGCTCCCCACCGGAGAGATTGGAGAGATCGTCGTCAAAGGGCCGGTGGTGACGCCTGCGTATTACCGCCGTGAGGACTCGACCGCCCTCGCCAAGATTCCCGATGGCGAGTCGGTCCGGCATCGAATGGGCGATGTCGGCATGCTCGATCCGCAGGGACGGCTGTGGATGTGCGGACGCAAGGCGCATCGGGTGCAGACGGCAGATGGACCGATGTTCACTGTCCCGTGCGAGGCGATCTTCAACACTTTGCCGGAGATCCGCCGCTCGGCACTCGTCCCGCTCGGTGAGCCGGGGCAGGCGACCCCGGCGATCTGCGTCGAGTTGACGCCCGGAGCGCAGTGGTCGGCCACAGAGCCGAAGATCCGGGCCCTGGCCGCGAAGCACGAGACGACGCGCTCGATCGACACCTTCCTTCACCACCGCGGGAGCTTCCCGGTGGATGTGCGTCACAACTCGAAGATCTTCCGTGAGAAGCTGGCGGCGTGGGCGGTGGCGGAAACCAGATGAGAGCACTCGTCACTGGTGGCGGAGGCTTTCTCGGACGAGGGATCGTCTTTGCTCTGCTGGGACGGGGTCACGCGGTCCGTACGCTGACCCGGAGTGCGTACTCCGAGTTGTCCAGGGCCGGTGTCGAGACCCTTCGAGGGGACATCGCAGATGCCACGGTGGTGTCCGAGGCTGTGAAGGGGTGCGATGTGGTCTTTCACGTCGCCGCGATGGTGGGCGCGTCGGGTGCCTACGAGGACTTTCATCGCACCAACGTCGTCGGGACCCAGAACGTCATCGACGCGTGCCGGAGCCAGGGCGTGAGCAGGCTGGTGTACACCTCGACACCCAGCGTGGTGTTCGGCCACGAGGACCTGGAAGGCGTCGATGAGTCGCACCCCTACCCAGGGAGCTACGAAGCGTTCTATCCCCAGACCAAGGCCGAAGCAGAACGGCTGGTCATGGCTGCCAGCGGCGACGCGCTGGGCACGGTCTGCCTTCGCCCGCACATCATTTGGGGGCCCAATGACAGCAGTCTCCTGCCTCGGCTGCGGGAGCGCGCAGACAAGCTCAGGCGGATCGTCACGCCTGGACCTCCCAAGAAGATGGACATCACGTTCATCGACGACGCTGTCTCGGCCCACCTTCTGGCCGCCGAGGCTCTGAAGTCGCGGCAAGACGACGTCGGCGGCAAGGCATACTTTATCTCGTCGGGGGAACCGGTCGAGATCTGGGCGTTCATCGACGCCGTCCTCGAGGCCACCGGCGAGAGCCCCATCCGCGGGTCGGCGCCGCGCGGCCTCGCCCTGGCGGCGGGGTGGGTGTTCGAGACCGCGCACAAACTGCTTGGGGCCGAGGGCGAGCCTCGGATGAGTCGGTGGATCGTTCGCGAGCTCACCACCTCGCATTGGTTCGATATTTCGGCCGCCCGCCGCGATCTCGGCTACGAGCCTCAGGTCGACCTCCAGCAGGGGTTGGGCAAGCTGGCCCGATGGTGGGACGCCGACGAAACCGGCGTCATGTCCAGCCAGGACTGAATCGAAACCGCGCCCCCGCGTCCGACCCAATGCAGGCGGTCCCGTGAGGCATGACCTCGGTGCGCAGACTTCGGCAGCGTGGCAGCGTGCCGTTGCAACCTGCAACGGGTCGTGCCGCCAGGTGTTGGCACCAGGGGCCTGGAGGTCATGGCACGATCCTTCCATGAGGGTGGGGCTATGACGGACTGGACGCGAATGTGGGGACCGCGTCTTCTGACCTCGTGTCTTCTTGTCGCCTGTGGTGGCGGAGGAAGCGGAGGCGGAAGCGGGACCGAGGGCGACACGGAGGGAAGCGGGGCCCCGAGTTCGGGCACTCAGGGCGAGTCTTCGGGAGCGACGGCGGCCGACGAGAGCTCAGGGGACGAGACCGGAGAGGCCGAACCTCCGGTGGAGGTCGACTTTCTCACGCCCACCGAACACCTGGTACGCGTGTCGATGGCCCTGCGAGGGGTCCGGCCGACCGCCGACGATGTCGCTGCAGTCCAAGCGAACGCAGACGCGATCGATGGGCTGGTTGAGGGCTACCTCGACTCGCCCGCGTTTGGTCGCACGGTCATGAACCTGCACAACGAAGCGCTCCTGGTCGAGCCGGACTACGCCTACTACCCGGCGGGGTTCCCCAACGTGGGAGCTCTGGCGGGACGCGACTTCTACGAGATCAACCGCGACGTCATGCAAGCGCCGCTACGACTCGTGGAGCACGTCGTGATGAACGACCTTCCGTACAGCGAGGTCGTGACCGCCGACTACACCCTGGCCAACGACACGGTCGCAACGGTGTGGGACATCCCGTACGAAGGCAACGGCGGCTGGGAGGTCACGACGTGGGCGGACGGTCGCGACAACGCGGGCGTGCTCTCGGACTCGTGGCTGTTCCAACGCCACCGCAGCACCGACTCAAACGCCAACCGCGGCCGCGCCAACCTGGTGGCCAGCGCATTCCTGTGCGCGGACTTCACGAGTACAGACGTCGACGTGGATGTCTCGGTCGACCTCTCGGACCCCGAGGCTGTGGCCGATGCCGTCCTCGAGAACCCGAGCTGCGCGGCGTGCCACGTCCAACTCGATCCCCTCGCGAGCTACTTCCGCGGGTTCTACCCGCTGTATGTCCCCGAGGAGCAGGAACTCGAAGCCTCGCCGTACCCGATGGAGCTTCCCTGGTACCAGGAGTTCTTCCCCGAACTGCTCGATGTTCCGATGCTGCCTGCGGCGTATTACGGGCAAGAAGGCGACGGGTTGGCGTTCTTGGGGGAGCGCATCGTGGAGGACCCGCGTTTTGCGAGCTGCGCGGTCCGGCGTGTCTGGTCGTACCTGCACCAGACCGCAGTGGAGGATGTGCCCGACGAGGCGCTCGATGCCTTCGAGCCTGACTTCGCCGCAGCGCTGGACACCAAGGCGCTCGTCAAGGCGATCGTGCTGAGCGACGACTTCCGCACCGCATCGGTGCTGCCCGCGGACGCCGACAACCCCACCGAGGCCGAGCTCGAACTCGCCGCGCGAGTCGGGATGCTCAAGGCCCGGCCGCAGGCGCTCGGCAGCATGATCGAGGACCTCACGGGCTTCCGGTGGGTCGCGGACTTCTCCTCGATCATCGATGAGGAAACGGATGAACCGGTCAACCTGGGACGGGTCCCGCTGCTCGAGGACTCGTTCCTGGGCTACCGGGTGCTCGGCGGCGGCATCGACTCGATGTTCGTGACCCAGGCCGCGCATACGTACAACGCGCCCAACCTCCTGGTCCTCACCACGTTGGCCCGAGAGGCGGCACACTACGAGGTCGACCGGGCCGCAGCGGGCGAGGGCACCTTACTCAATATCGACCCGGAGACCGTCGCCGAGGGGGCGGTCCGGGATGAGCTGGTCCAGCTTCATGCGCGCCTGTATGCCGCCGAACTCGACTCCGATCACCCAGACATCGACGCGGGCTGGGCTCTGTTCCAAGGCGCCTTGGCGACCACCGCAGACCCGAACCGCGCGTGGAAGACCACGCTGAGCGCCCTGCTGTCCGACTTGAGGATCGCGTTCTACTAGGAGGAGACCTGACCATGCGCATGAACAATCGAATGACTCGACGCGGTTTGCTTACGGGATCGGCCGCCGCCATCGGTGCGGGGTGGGGCGTTGGCCTCCTGGGAAGTCGGCCTGCACTCGCCGACGTCGGGTCGCCCAAGAATCTCATCATCGTCAACGCCGTCGGAGGTTGGGACACCACGTACACCATTGATCCCAAGCCGGGGTTGAGCAGCATCGACGCCCCTTCGGATGGAACGGTGCGAGAGATCGGTGGCATCCCGATCCTCGATGCGGCCACGCGCCCGTCCGTCGCAAGCTACTTCGAGGACTTTGCGTCGATCACCACCGTGATCAACGGTTTGCAGACCTCGTCGATCTCGCACACCTCCGGCTACCGAAGGATCATGACCGGGACGACTGCGCTGGATGCTCCGGACATCGGCACCATCGCGGCGATCGAACATGGCAACGACCTCGCCGCGCCCTACCTGGTACTCGGCACCGTTTCGTTCTCAGGACCCTACGCGTCGGCAGTCACAAGGACCGGCAACCTCAACCAGATCAACACCCTGATCGAGCCGGCGGCCGGCTTTCCCTTGGAAGACGGGTCGTTTGGATTCGAGCGCTTCCTGATGCTGGATGAGGAACAGGGCCTGGTCCAAGACTATGTCCGCGCGCAGGCCCAGCAAGGCCGGGAACGGTGGCAGGGGCTCGGCCGAAACTCGCAGCGCGGTGCCGACTTCGAGAACGCCATCGGTCGTGCGGAGCAGCTCGTCGACATTGGGGCCCTGGGCGACCTGGACTACGCCCAGTCCTTTGGCCTGCAGGTGGATCTGGCGATTCAGGCACTCTCACTGGGGACGTCCGCCGCGTGCCAGATCGAGCTCGGCGGGTGGGACACCCATGTCAACAACAGCGATCAGGTGTTCTACTGGGAAGAACTGTTCTCCCAGCTTCGCCGACTGGTCCAAGGCCTCGAGGCAGCGGGGCTGATGGAAGACACGGTCGTGGCGGTGGTGTCGGAAATGGGGCGCACGCCCAAGCTCAACGGGGACGCGGGCAAGGATCATTGGCCAGTCACCAGCGCCATGCTGATCGGCACGGACATCGGCGGCGGGCGGGTGTTGGGCGCGACCGACGACGAGTTCGGGGGGCGCAACGTCGAGCTGGAGACGGGCGAGCTCAGCGGGGGCGGCTCGCCGCTGAGACACGGAAACTTCGCAGCTGGCGTGCTCGAGGAGGTGGGGGTCGATCCAACCGCCTACCTCGGCTCGAGCACCCCGCTGCGAGGGTTCTAGGTTCCGTCCCTGGCTCTGCCTGTTAGGGCAAGCCAGGACAGTCGAGGGCCTTGTTCTGCGACAGCTCGCAGACCGCTCGGATCTCTGCGCCACTGGGTGCAGGCGCTCCGGCACTCCGGTTGATTCGGAATTCGAGGTTCCAGCCCTCGTCTACACAAGCGGGCTGCATGTCGTCGTCTGTGGCTTCCGTGGCCCCTCCGGGGTCAACCAGCGCGGCAAAACACGCGTCGGCGCCAGGCGGAACGGACCCGCCCGCGTCGCACTCGGGAATGCTCTCTTCGACGAATCCGGTCCCATCGTTCCAGCTCTGCGTCAGCGTGCACTGCGGCTGAAGCCCCACGGTGACCGGGTCGGTATCCGCGACACATGCGGGCATGCAAGCGGGGCGCAGTTGACCGCGGACGGAATCCGCGATCGCCTCGAGCGCGGGACCGTAGTCGGTGCTGCAAACTGAGAACAGGTTGTTGTCATTGTCCCCGACCAGGAACGCTTCGGCGAACTCCCGCAGACGCACCGGGGGGACGGCCTCGGCGACCGAACTCGAACAACCCTGTCCGATGCCGAATCGCGCCTGGAAGCTGTTGGGGTTGCTTGCGTCCCCACCTTGGCCATAGCTGAGTTGCTGCAGTTCCGGATAGTTTTCGGGGACGCCCACGATCGCCGAGACGAGGACTTCCTGACCTGGGTTGAGGTCTTTCTTGTTCGCCTCGATCTCTTGGACGAGTGAGGTGTACTTGGAGATGGGGTACAGCACCGCCGCGTCGTCAGAAACCGCTTCGTTGCCATCGACGTCCAGGTCGATCGACGAGCATTGGTCTGAATTGAGGCTGAAGTCACAGGTCACTCCTGCATTCCAGCAAACCGCGGACGTCGGCGACTGCTGCACGTCGGGGAGGGACCAGAACACCTGATTCCCGATTCCTTCTTCCCCGAAGACGGTGTTCTGGTGGTCGCGATTGAAGGAGCAATCGGCCTCGTCGGTGACGAACACGATCGCCAGGGCTGCGTGGTCGCGAAGGAACCCTGAGTGAGGTTGGCCTGCGGTACCCGACAACCGTAGGGCTTTCCACATCGACTCGAGATGCGACTCGAACCCGCAGCCGTTGATCCCTTGTGGGGCAAAACACTGCATGGCTTGCGTGGCGGTCACGCCCGCGGGCAGGTTCGTCACGCCACCGATACTCTCCATCCACGGACGGACCGAGGGGGTCGGGTCATCGCGTGTCACCGTCGGCAGGATGTCGATGTTGTCCAAATCGCAGAAATCGGTGCACGCAGCTTCCGCGTCGGTGTCATCTCCGGTGAAATAGAAGTCTCCCAGCCGGGACCGACAGCTCGAGAGTACGAAGTTGCCAGACTCCGCATCCGAGACGCCCGCCCCCCGGCACCAGTAGTTGCTGTCATCGGTCGTCGTGATCCCGATTCTGTAGTTCGCCTGCACGTCGTCAGCTTCGAGCGTGCTCATCAGCAATCCGAAGTTCTCCGACAGGTTCGCCTGTTCCTCGCCCATGGAACCCGAGTTGTCGATCACAAAGAGAATGTCTACATCCTTGTTGTCTAGGATGTAGACACCCTCGGCAGGGTCAACGGGGTCGCCCGTGCCCCCGGACGACTCGTCGGGCCCGGTGGGGGCGTCGTCGGTGCCCGACCCATCGCCGCCGTCGGTCTCGCCAACCGCGACGGCGCTGTTGCATGCGGCGGCGCCGAACAAGAAGGAGGCTATGAGGGCGAGTCGTGGAGCGCTCCTGCGCAGAATGACCATGCGCATTGTGTACCATCCTCGAACCTCGCGTTGGCTCGGCAGGTTCCGGTCTCGTAGCCGCTGTAGCAACTGGACCCACCGTTCAGCTGGGCTCAGCCCTCGGGCTCGAACTCGTCGCACGCCGTATCGATCACCGACACTGCGTCCGAGAAGAAGCCGTCGTAGCTGGGTGCGCAGACACTACCCACGAAGCCGCGGCTTCCGAACGCACCGACGAACTCCCGTAGTCGAGGTGAGGCTTCGGCGCCGTCGACCCCGCCCTCGTCGAGGGGCTCGCACAGTCCGTCCGGAAGGTCGGTATCTCCGACCAGCCCCAGCACCACGGCGGCGGTCTCGTTGCCTCCCTTGGCGTCCAGGACCGCCTGGTGCCACTGCGGGGGGTCGCCTTCGGAGCCAAAGAACCCGTCGTGGTCATCCTCCTCGTCGGTGATGATGGTGACCACGAGGACCGCGTCGTCGCGCAGAAAGCCGTCGTTGCAGCCGCCATCGCCCGTGTTGTGGTCCCCGATCGCGGCGAGGACAGCGTCGATCGGAACCTCATTTCCGCTGCCGAACGTCCCGACGTCGGCCATGCACAGGAACCTCGTTTCCAGGTCGGGTTCGGCTTGGGTGATGAAGCGCTGCTCTTCCGAGAGTCCACACTCGCCCTGGGAGGAGAAGCGCCGTCCTGCGCCAAGCTCCACGTCACAGCCTTCCACGGCGATTTCTTCGCCGCACGGGACCCCGAAACACGAGTCTTGGCCACCGCCGAGCGCACAAGCATCGACGCAGCAGTCCGGGGCAGGGGCACACGTGCAGTTACCCCCGGTGCAGGTCAGGACCTGGGAACCGGAGCCTCCCGAGGACTGGATCATGCTGCCGTCCGTACTCACCACCATGAGGTGGTAGTCCATCGCCGCGATCTCGCTCTGAATCGTCTCCATGAATGCCGGGAAACTCGCGGCCAGGGTCTGCTGCTCGTCGGACATCGACCCCGAGTTGTCGACGACGAATAGGAAGTCCACCTTCGCGCAGCCGAATCCGGTGGGCCCATCGCCGCCAGGAGGTAGATCGAACTTGGCCCCACCGGTCGTGCCCGAGGATTCGTCGCCGTCGGGCTCCGCGGAGCTGGAGGTCACGGTGGCGGTCGCCTGCGGCGGAGCTTGCCCTGATGATCCGTGGGGCATGGATTGACCGGTTCCGGCGTCCGATTCCGCCGCAGGCGCGTCTTCCTTCCGCAACTCGGGGGAACACGCCGTCAAGCTCAGCAAGACAAGAGACCAGGGAACAACGCGGGCCATAGTGGTGAGTCACCGCCCGCGCCAAACAATTCCCTGCGCGCCAAAGTTTTTTTTGCCGCGGGGCCTCGCGTGAGAGGCGCAGTGCGTGTCCGAACCGTTCTAGGAGCCTGAACGGTCTGCCAACGCGGCGATCTCGGCCGCCCACCGTTCCAGGCCGCGCAGGGTGGTCTCTGCGAGGGCCGTGCTCTCGTGTGCCTCGATCGTCTTCCGCAAGCTTGTTCGGGCCCGGCCCAGTCGAGAAGAGATCGTTCCCAAGGGAACCTCGAGAACCTCGGCGATCTCGGCGACCGTCAGTTCCTCCCAGTATCGCAACTCGAGGACGAGCTGCATTGCGAGCGGGAGGCGCCGCAGGGCCCGGAGTAAGACCCCGTGTTCCGCGTGTTTCGCAAGGCGCTCGGTGGGAGAGGTTGGCGCCCGCTCGAGAAACTCCGCCACGGAGTGTCGTTGAGCATCGAGTCGCTTGGCCTCGTTGCGCCGCGCGGTTCGGAGGTATCGCAACAGCTGGTAGTTCGCGATACCCAGCAAGAAGGTGCGGAAGGACGACCGGCCCTCGAAACGGTCCTTGGCCTCCAAACACGCCACGAACGTTCGCTGACACAGGTCGTGGACGGCGTGTCCGACCTTGTTGTGGAAGAACCGGTACACGGTCGGAAAATGCCGCGCGACCAGGACTTCCCCCGCCGCCTGGTCGCCGCGGGACCACTCCGCCAACAGGGATTCGTCGCTGCGTACGGTCATGGATGCTCCTGTGCGGCGAGGTCTTCGCTCGGCACTCGAAGTCCGCGCTCCAACATCCATCGTTCCAGATCCAGGCGGTCTTGCGAGGAGGTTTCGAGGGCGGAGAACGCGGCAAGCGCTTGTCGGGCCTTGGTGGTCGAAGCCGCAGGGTCGTCTTCAAACGTGGCCCGTGCCAGGACCGAGGCGATCCGCCCAGCTCGGTCGGGATCCTGCTGGGTTCCTCGGAGCATCTGCGTGTGCGCGCGACGGGCCAACGCGGCCGCCTCGGAGAGCGCTCCGCGGTCCAACGCGACCTCGGCCCGACCGACCATCGGCTCGGACAACAGCGGGTGTTCGGTGCCCCACGCGTCGCCCCAGTTCTGGACCGCCTGGGCAAACGCCTCATCCGCCTGGACCAACGCGCCTTGCCGCCGCAGAACGCGGCCGAGGTTGACCCAAGAGAAGCCCATGTCCGCGTGGGTGTCTCCGACCGACATCCGCTTGGCACGGAGCGCGTTGCGGAGCGTCACTTCCGCTTCGCCCAAGGCACCCAGTTCGTACAGGACACCTCCGAGGTTGTTGAGCACCATGCCGGCGTCCCGGCTGAGGGGGCCGCGGGTGCGCTCGAAGACAGCCAGGGCTGCTTCGTAGTTCGCGCGTGCGAGGTCGCGTTGGCCGAGACGGCCGTGCACATTCGCGAGGTTGTTGAGCGCCGTGGCGACGTCGGGATGGTCCTCGCCCTTGTGTTCACGATGCCAAGCGAGCGCCTGTGTGTATCGCTGCAGCGCCTCAGAAGGGCGGTTGAGGTTCTGCAGCGCGCCTCCAAGCAGGTTCAGGTTGGAGGCGAAGCCGGGTCCGTCGTCCCCGATCGCACGCCGCGCCTCCAAGGCCCGCTCCAGGTCCTCGAGCCCTCGAGCGGCATCCCCCTGTGCGAGTCTCGTTCGACCCACGTTGTGGCGAAGCGGGGCGAGAAAGGCGCGGGGATCGGGGAGGGCTGCGCATCGAGCCTGGGCGGCGATGGCGAGTCCGAGCGCTTCGTCGTACCTCCGCAGCGAAGCCCCGAGCATGCCGACCAAGTCGACCTGAATCCGGAGCACCTGCTCGACATCTCCGGCAGCTTCGGCGTTGGCGAGCGCCCGTCGGGCGATGGGAAGCGCGTCTGCGGGGCGGTGGACGTCCCACAACGCCCGCGCGAGGCGTGCCCCTGTGGCGGCCGAGAGCGGGTCGTGGCCCACGGACATGCTCAGATCGTGGGCTCTCTCGGCCTCCTCGAGTTGCTGCTCGAGCCGCCCTGCCAGCCCCTGTGCATGGGAACGCTCCAGTGCTGCGACGACACGCTCGGCTGCGTCGCGCCGGGGGGCCGACGCGGGCAGCAGGAGTTCGACCGAACGGGCCCGGTCTGCCGTACACGCCGAGGGATCCGGCAGGCCATACACCAGTGCGCCCACCTCGAGCACGACGGAGGTGTCAGGGTCCTCGAGCACGTCAACACTCGCCTCGAAGCTGTGCAGCATGCGGTCGAGGCACAGCAACCGGCCCTCGGACGCCGCCTGCCCTTGGGGAAGAAGGAGCGCCTCGCAGGCCTCGACGCGCGCTTCGGACCACGAGACCGCGAACGCGTCCAGCGCGGACACGGCCTTGTCCCCGGCGGCCGCCGCCGAGGGCAGGGGATAGCCCGCAAGGGCGTCCTGGACCGACGTGGAGCGCTCGGAGGTCCATGTCTCGGCCATCGCCGCGGCCGCGCCCGCGCAAGGATCGTCGTGCCCTGCCGAAGCCCACGACGCACCGATGATGCTCGTCACGAATGTCGCTGCCGCTGCCCCCCACAGGCCGAGGCTTCGTCGCCGTTGCCGGGCTGCGATCGCGTCGAGCAGCGCGGCCATGCTTTCGAACCGTGCCTCCGGCGCGGCGTCCATCGCCCTCCGAAGCAGCGGGGCGAGCCAACGTGGCAGCCCGCGCATGGCTCGCGGGTCGAACGCGTTGTTGGCCTTCTTGCGGCTGAGCTGGCGTAGGTCATCGGCCGCGATCGGGTAGCGGCCGGAAAGTGCCTCGGTGAGACAGATCGCGAACGCGTACTGGTCGCTGCGAGAGTCCGCCGGGGCACCTGCGTTCTGCTCGGGCGACATGTATCGCGGCGTGCCCCGGACGAACGCCTCAGGTTCGGGCTTGGGGGCGGTGGGATCACGCTGCGCCTCGACCTGCGCGATCCCAAAGTCGAGCACATGCGGCGTGCCGCCGCTGTCGACGAGCACGTTCGCCGGTTTGAAGTCTTGGTGGACGAGTCCGCACGTGTGCACATGATGCAAACCCGCCCCCGCAGCCTGGAATAGGCGCAAGACTTCCGACGCAGAGGGGGACGCATCCTGAAGCCAACGCTGCAGCGGGGCGCCATCGATCCACCGCATGACGATGAAAATCCCTTGGGCCGGGATCGCCAACACATCCGCGGCGTGGTCGGACAGGTCGCCCTCGTCATACCGTCCCAGGTCGTGCACTGCCACGACGTTCGGATGTTCCACCCGGGCCAACGCTCGGGCTTCCGCCTGCAGCTCTCCGGTGGAGTTCTCGGTCACCGCCGACGACTTGACCAGCTTGATCGCAACGGTCCGGTCGAGCTCCGGATCGTGGGCTCGGAAGACGGTGCCCATCCCCCCCGAGCCCACATGCTCTTGGAGGGCGTAGCGACCCAGATGAGGGGATGCGTGTTGGCGCTCGAACAGGCGGGCGCGGAGTTCCCGGTACGCGACGTCCATCGAGGCCCCCTCGGACGCGCGTGCTGCACTGAGCAACTCGATCGTTTGCTCGTCCGTTGCCACCGGATAGAGCCTACCAACCGGCCTTGCGCACCGGGCAGTTGGCGGCCAGTGAGGCTCTTCAACCCCCTGTGACCCGCAAGATCGAGGAACCGAGGGTGCGGCGATCAGTCGCGGGCAAGAGACCACCACACCCCACGAGCACGCGTGCGCGTACGAGGCACACGACCTTGAGTCGTGCCCGCACGCGAGCGGTCGTTACACAGGTTCGGTCGATGACCGAACGCGATCCGGAAAAGGGGTTTTGCCCATCGACAGCTGGCCTTTCTTAGAACGCCATGGGGAGCCGTGGTCCGTACTTGGGGACGATTCCCCTGAGCCGGCCCGAAAAAAATGACGGATCCGCGCGGAGATGGACATCAAAGAGTCCGAGGCCGAGAGATTCGCTCGGCCCCCGCCTCGCATGTCGACGCTCCACCCCAGCTCTGCGGTTCGCGGTTCCTCCACCGGCCACGAGCGGCAGCACGCGAGACAACCGTCATTGCTCCGCGCGCCTCGAGCGATGACATCGTCCCTGGTTCGGGGCTTGCGGTCGGCGGGGTACAGCGATGCGGCCATCGTCTCGTTCGCGACCTCGCTGCTTTCAATGCTGTGTGATGACCAGCGCGATGCGCAGACGTCCTCGCCACCGCTGGAACTCAGGACCGGCATGCTTTGCGGCCTCGACTTCGAAGAGGCTCTCGATTTTGAGATCCAGCGGGCCCGAGCCGAGCGTCACCCACTTGGCTTGATCACTGCACAGGTCGCGACCCGTAACTTGTGCAGCGCCTCCGAGCGCTTCGAAGACGAGAGACGTTTGATCCAGACTATCAATAGCCGAATGCGGACCCAGGACCTCGTCGGACGTACTTCCGACGGGCGAGTGGTGCTCGCAATCCCGGGCGCAACGCCGAGTGTCGTGCATCGGATCGCGACAGAGTTGTCATGCGATGTGGCGGCGCTGTCCTGGTCGAGGGAGGCTCATGTCGAGGTCCGGGCGGCCAGTCTGTCCGCTTCGATCCCCGACGGTCATCGTTTGCTCGCCGCGGCTTCGTCCCCGTCCGCTTCGCTTGAGACGTCCGAGACGGTCGAGGCACCGTCGCGCGAAGTCCTGGCCCAGCCGGTGGGGCTCGCCCTGTGCGGAGGGGCGGCGTGGGCTGCCGCGCACATTGGAGTGCTGCGTGGCCTCGAAGAACGCGGAGGCTCGGTGGCCGGCATCGGTGCGACCAGTGCAGGGGCGCTCGTCGCCGCCATGTATGGGCTCGGGATGGATGCCCCGACGATGCTCGAGCGATTCGAGTCGTTCGCAGCGTCGGACGTGATGGCTGCGCTGCGTCGCCGCTACGCACGTGTGCGCATCACTGGGCGTGCTGGTCGGTCGGGCTCTTCACGGGGCAGGGTTGGATTTGCAGGTCCGCGGGAGCTGGCAGTTGCGGACGATGACCTGCTGCGAGCCTCCGTCGAACACTTCATCGCAACCGATCGGCCGATCGAGAGTCTACGGCTCCCGTTGGCGTTGTGCGCAACGGATCTCCACGAGGGGTCGATGACCTACTTCAGTCACGGGTCGCTGCACGACGCCCTGATGGCCGCGTGCGCTGTGCCAGGACTGTTTCGTCCCCAGCGCGTGGGGGCACAGCTCTTGGTCGATGGCTCGTTGGCTGGCGAACTCCCGGTCGCCGCAACCCGCTCGGTCGTCGGCGGGGCCCCCATCGTGGGTTCGCATGTACGCAGTCCGCGAAGTCGTCCCACGTCCTACGACAACGGGCTGGCGGTCGCGACTCGCCTCGCTTTGATCCGCCAGCGGGAACTTGTCTGCGAGCAGGGCCGTGAGTGTGCTCGGGTCGTCGAGGTCGTCGTCGAGGACCTCGGATGGATGGGGTTTGCCGGCGCGGCACGGGCCGAACGTGCGGGACGCACTGCAGCACTCGAACAACTGGCCACCCCGGGGGGCCATCGTCGGCGGCCGCACTCGCCGACCTCGATACGGGAGGTCGACACCCGGGGTCCACCTTCCGCCGATCCGACGCACAACGGCTGACTCGAATCTTTCCGACCCCCTGCACGCCGTCCTCTGGACTGTCGCGGTTTTCATATGCCTCAAGAATTCCTCACGTTCGCAAAGCTTCCGCTCGGACTTCACAACGCCGAAGCCCTCGTCGCGGCGTCTCGGGCCGGGTGGACCGCGGTTGTCGGAATGGAGCAGGGCGCCGACCTCTCCGTCGTCGAGAGCGAGCTGGAGACCCTCGCAAAGCATCACAGGCACCCGTTTGCGGTCGCGGTCGACGCACTCGGCGAACAACAGCTTCGCCTGCTCGAGCGTTTCGTCGACCGCGGCCTCAGCTGGATCCTCGCCGACGCGGACGTGTGGCAGACCGACGCGCGCAGGGGGCTCGAGTCGCTCCGTCGGCCCGGCATCCGTGTCTTGGTGACCGTTCGAGGCGGACAAGATCCGGCCTCATGGTCCCAGGACACCGTGGACGGCGCGGTCCTGACCGGGCACGAATCCGCCGGGTTCGTCGGCGAGCAGAGCTCGTTCGCTCTGGTCCAGCGATGGGCCGAGCAAGGCAGCGTCCCCCTGTACGTCCACGGAGGCATGACGCTGCACTCGGCCGCAGCCTGTGCCGCGCTCGGCGTTGCGGGCGGCGTGTTCGACAGCCAACTCCTGCTCCTCGACGACCTTCGGCCGACGGACGAGTTTCGAGGGCTGCTCTCGAAATTGTCCGGCACCGAGACGGTCGCTGTGGGAAGCGAGGAGTTTGGGGAGTACTGCCGCGTCCTCGTGCGCCCGCGAAATGCGGCCTCGCGCGCGTTCGCCGAGGATGGGAAACAGAAACGGTTCGACGAACTCCGCGCGCTACTCCGTGGCAGCACACGCTGGGACACGCCGAACGACGCGGTTCTCCCGATGGGCCAAGATGTTGGCTTCGCAGCGTCGTTCGCCCAGCGGTACGGGTCGCTGGCTGCTCTGAAGAAGGCGATCGAAGCTGCGATCGACGACAGTCTGCAAGCCGCCGTCCGGGCACGGGCCTCGGCCCCGCAAGCGCCGCTGGCCGAAGCGCTGGGAACGGAGCTCCCGGTGGTGCAGGGTCCAATGACTCGCGTATCCGACCGTGCGGGTTTCGCCCGGCAAGTGAGCGATGCGGGCGGTCTCCCGATGGTCGCGTTGGCTTTGGTGCGCGGAGACTCCCTGCGTACGTTGCTCGCCGAGTGCGCCCGTGAACTGGTAGGGCGCCGTTGGGGAGTCGGGCTGCTGGGCTTTGCGCCCCGAGAACTCCTCGAGGAGCAGGTTGCGCTGGCACGCGAGGCAGGGCCTTCGTATGCCATCATCGCGGGCGGCCGCCCCGATCAAGCCGTCGCGCTGGAGGCCGCCGGGATCCCGAGCTTTCTGCACGTGCCTGGGGCGTCGCTCGTCGGCCCGTTTGTCCGAGGTGGTGCCCGGCGCTTCATCTTCGAGGGGCGAGAGTGCGGGGGACACGTCGGACCTCTGAGCAGCTTCGTGTTGTGGAGCAGCATGGTCGACGGCTTGGTCGAGATCCTCGATGCCAAGGCGTGCGCTGCGGAGGAAGTCCAAGTGCTGTTCGCTGGTGGCATCCATGACGCGCGCTCGTCCGCGCTCGTCCAGGTGCTGGCGGCCCCGTTGCTCCGCCGCGGGGTCCGAGTCGGCGTGCTGATGGGGAGTGCCTACCTGTTCACGAACGAGATCGTGGAAAGCGGGGCGATCGTTCCGCGCTTTCAACAGGAAGTGCTCGCGTGTGAGCGCACGGTGCCTCTCGTGTCCGGGCCGGGGCACGCCAGCCGCTGCGCATACACGCCCTTCGCCAAGGAGTTTTTCCGCAAGGCCGCAGCCCTGGAGGGCGAGGCCGACGGGGGGCGAAAGGTCCTCGACGACCTCGTGCTGGGCCGGCTCCGGATCGCGTCGAAGGGCATTGAGCGGGATGGGTCGAAACTGGTCGAGGTCGGCGAGAGCGGCCAAGCGGAGCGTGGCATGTACATGCTGGGCCAGGTCGCCACGCTCCGATGCGAGACGACGACGCTGGCGCAACTCCACACCGACGTCACACTCGGGGCGCTCGACCTTCTAGAACACACCGAGCGCGAGCGCGCCTCCGAGCGCCCTGTCGAGGACACCTCAGCCCCACTCGACGTCGCCATCGTTGGACTTGGGAGCTTGTTCCCCAGCGCCGACACGGTCGACGCCTACTGGGACAACATCGTCGACAACGTCGATGCGATCTCCGAGGTCCCGCGTCATCGCTGGGATTGGCGGCTGTACTACGACGCCGATCCAAAGGCCCCCGACAAGGTCTACTCCAAGTGGGGAGGGTTCCTGGACGACTTGGTCTTCGATCCCACGCGCTACGGCATGCCCCCTCGATCCGTGGCCGCTGTCGACCCGATCCAGTTGGTCGCGCTCGAGGTTGCAGCGCGCACACTCAAAGATGCGGGCTACGCGGACGGAGACCACGACCACTCCCGGACTTCGGTCATTCTCGGAGCCAGTGGTGGGTCCGGCGACGTCGGCACCCAGTATGGGCTGCGGGCCGAGTTGCCGCGGTTCACGGGAAGCCTGCCACCCGAAGTGGCCGAGCGTCTCCCCGAGTGGACCGAGGACTCGTTCGCCGGGATTCTGAACAACGTCGTCGCCGGCCGGATCGCCAGTCGGTTCGACTTCGGAGGCGTCAACTTCACCAGCGACGCGGCCTGTGCCTCGTCGCTGACGTCGGTCTACCAGGCCGCGCAGGAGCTGGTCTCTGGGCGAGCAGACCTGGCGCTGGCCGGCGGTTTCGACACCGTGCAGGGGCCCTTCGGCTACCTGTGCTTCAGCAAGACGTCGGCCCTCTCCCCGCGAGGCCGGTGTCGCACGTTCGATCGCAGCGGAGACGGAATCGTGATCTCGGAGGGCGTCGCCATGGTTGCGCTCAAGCGTCTTGCCGACGCGGAGCGGGACGGCGACAGGATCTACGCCGTCCTCAAGGGCGTCGCTGGGAGCAGCGACGGTCGTGCCCGCGCTCTGACGGCTCCTCACGCGCTCGGACAGCTTCGCGCGATGCGTCGCGCGTACGACCAAGCCGGCTTCACACCGAATACGGTGGAACTGTTCGAGGCCCACGGCACGGGGACGGTGGCGGGAGATACCACCGAACTCAAGAGCACCACCCGCCTGCTCATGGACGCCGGTGCCCGCCCTCGGCGCGCGGTCATCGGCTCGGTCAAGACCAACGTCGGTCACACCAAGTCTGCCGCGGGCGTTGCGGGTCTGATGAAGGTGGCACAAGCGCTCTACCGGAGGGTCTTGCCTCCCCATCGCGTGGTCGATGATCCGCTTCCCTCGTTGCGAACCTCGGAAACGCCGCTGCATCTGATCGATCAAGCGCGGCCATGGATTCGCAGCCCCGAGCATCCGCGTCGCGGTGCAGTATCGGCCTTCGGATTCGGAGGCACCAACTTCCACGCGGTGCTCGAGGAGTACGGCGACGAGTACCGGCCCTGGCTTCGACCTGCGCCGACCACCCGCTGGCCAGCCGAACTGCTCGTGTGGAGCGCAGCTTCGCGCGAGGGGCTGCTGGACGCGGTCAACGAGCTCAAGGCGCGGGTGGACCAAGGCACGAGCGCCCCGCTGAGGGTGGTGGCCGCGGCCCTTGCGGGACGACACGAGCGCTGCACACACACGCTGGCGCTCTTGGTGCGAAGCGAAGAGACCATGGTCGAGAGTCTCGAACGCGCCGTCGCGTTCCTTGGGGACGAGGGCCAGTCGCAACCTGAGGGCGTGTTCTATGGGGCACACGGCGAGGCCGCCCCGAAACTCGCCGTCCTCTTCTCCGGCCAGGGTTCGCAGTACCCCGAGATGCTGCGCGAGCTGTGTGTTCGGTTCGGAGTGTTCCTCGACACTTGGACCCAGGCGGAGAGCCTCACCCGAGACGCGTTCGAGGCCCGGTTCGGTTCAGGGCAGACGCTCAGCCGCTTCGTGTTTCCGGCGGGTTGCTACGACGACGAGACCCGGAGCGCCGCCGCGGCTTCGCTGACCGCCACCGACGTCGCGCAGCCAGCCCTCGGAGCCGTGGAGGCCGCAGCCCTGCACTTGATGCAGCGACTGGGCCTGCGGGCGGACATGTTCGGGGGGCACAGCTACGGCGAGTTTGTGGCGCTGTACGCAGGCGGTGTCCTCGACCTCGAGTCGATGCTGCGCCTTTCGGTCGCACGGGGGCGCGCCATCGTGGACTCCGTTGCGGAGGCCGGCAAACCTCTGGGCACCATGGCCGCCGCGCTTGCGCCACGAGAGGTCGTCGAGAACGCGGTCTCCGACCTCGAGGGGGTGGTGGTCGCCAACCACAACGGGCCGGAGCAAGTCGTGATCTCAGGGACCGAGGCGGGGATCGAGGCCGCGCAGACTCGACTGAGCGAGGCGGGCGTCCGTGTACGCCGATTCCCGGTCGCGGCCGGCTTCCACAGCCCGCTGGTCGAGCCGGCCCGCGCTGCGTTGCGAGAGGCGATCGATGCCACGACCTGGTCGGCCCCCACGACGCCGGTCTACGCGAACACCACCGGAGAGCGCCACGGGAACGAGGCGGATGCGCTGAAGGAGGCGATGAACCAGCACCTCGTGCGTCCGGTCGAGTTTGTGGCGCAGGTCGAGGCGATGTTGCGCGATGGAGCCGAGGTCTTTGTCGAGCTGGGCCCCAAGTCCGTCCTGACGTCCCTCGTCCGGCGAATCGCAGGCGACCGTCCGCACCTCGCCGTGTCCATCGACGACAAGCCCGGGATTGAGGGGCTCCTGGCCATGACGGGCCGGTTGCTGTCCGCTGGCGTTCCGCTCGATGTGGAGCGGTTGTTCGAGGGACGCGCGGACACCATTGCGGTCGCTGACCTGCCGCCCGTCGAGGCCGTTCCGTCCCACGCGTGGTTGGTCAACGGCAGTGGTGTCCGCCCCGCAGGGACACCTCCCAGGCAGGTCGGCGTGACCCTGGAGGATGTGGCCGCCCCCGAGCCCCCGGCGGACCCAGGGTCCGAGCCGGCGTCGGCTCCCCGCACGCCCGCAACGGCTGTTCCTGCGCCGGCTCCCGCTCCCCGGGCTCCGGTCACCGCGACGCAAACCCGGTCCCGAGTCGCGCCCGTTTCTTCCCCGGTGTCGGCCCTCCCGATCCGTCGCCGACCCACCACCGCGCACAAGCCGAAGGCACACCCCATGACTGAACACGATGAAAGTAAGATGGATGGGTATTTCGCCATGATGCAGCAGTTCCTGGAGACCCAGGAACGCGTCATGTCGGTGTACTTGCGTTCCCGCGCGACGGCCGGCCTCGTGTCGACCTCCGCGCGCTCTGTGGACGAGGACCGGGCGATACCCGACGCAAGGGTGCTTGCACCCGCGTGGTCGCCCGTCGCGGCGGATGTCTCGGCCGACCCGCATCCGAGCCCTGCGCCCGAAGTGGCCGCGCCCCCGCCTGTCCCTGTCCCGGTATCAGCGCCTGTCCCCGCACCTACACCCGCATCGGTCGCGCCGGCGCCAACGGAGCCTGCGGCTGCGATCCTGGATCGAGAGGCGCTGACGGACTTGCTGCTCGGGGTGGTCGAAGACAAGACCGGATATCCGCGCGACATGCTCGACCTGACCCAAGGCCTCGAAGCCGACCTCGGTATCGATTCGATCAAGCGAGTCGAGGTGGCGACGGCGGTGCTTGAGCTGCTCCCGCCGACGCACCGCGATGCCGTGACACCGCGAATGTCGGAGTTGAACACCCAGCCGACCCTCGATGGCATGTTGGGCATCCTCGGCGCGGCGTCGAGTCCGGCTGTGGAGGGCTCGCGCCCTTTTGATGGAGCCGAGGTGGGATCAGGGGTCGACGCGGTCGAACACCCACCTCGGTTTGTCGTGGTCCCGCAGCCACGGGCGCTCCCCACCAACGCTCGGCGCTCCCTTGAGGAGGGCACCTTCGTCGTCGTTCGCGACACTCTCGGGGTTGCCGAGGCGTTGGTGGAGGCGCTGAAGCAGCAGGGCCGAGAGGCGGTGCTGTGGACACGCGCGGGCGAGAGCGAGGAGGCGTTGACCGCCTGGCACGAGGCGAACGGGGCCGCGCTTCGATCCGTGGCGGGCGTCGTTCATCTCGCTGCACTCGGCGCTTCGCGTGTGTCTCGCGATGCGGGGGCGAAGGCTTGGCGTCGAGCGCTCGAGCTCGACAAGTCGTTGTTCCTCCTGCTCCGCTCTCTCGATCCGGTGCTCGGGGAGCGCGCTCACGTGTTGGCTGCGACCGCGCTCGGAGGGACGTTCGCACGGGGTACCCCCTCGCATCAGGACGGCTTCGCGGTTCAAGGGGGGGCGGTCGGCATGCTCAAGTCCTACCGTGAAGAGCGGCCCGGATTGCGCACCAAGGCGGTCGACCTCGATCCCACGCTGCCCGCCGACAGGCTCGCCGAATTCCTCATCTCGGAGTTGTCGGTTGAGGGTGGCCGCCAGGAGGTGGGCTACCCCGGGGGCGAGCGGACAGTCTTTGCGACCGTTGCAACCCCGATCGCACCAGCCGACGCGACGGCGCCGCAGCCGTGGAGCGAAGCCGGGGTCGTCCTCGCCACTGGAGGAGGGCGGGGGGTCACGGCAGAGCTGTTGCGTTCTCTCGCACGCCCGGGCGTCACGCTGATCCTGACAGGTCGTCGCCCAATGCCGGAGGCCGAGTCGGAGGCGATGGCAGCGCTTCGGGAACCGGCTGAACTCCGCCGTCACTTCATCGGTGAGGCCAAGGCGGCGGGCACTCGTGCCACCCCAGTGGCACTCGAGCGCCAGGTGCAGGGGGTGGTCGCGGCTCGGGAGCTTCGGGCCAACCTCGAAGACCTCGCCCAACGCGGCGCTACAGTCGAGTATCACGCCGTCGACGTCACAGATGAGGACGCGCTGGCAGCCCTGTTCACGCGCGTCCGTGAGACCCACGGTGACGTTCTCGGGGTGGTCCACGGTGCAGGGGTGATCGAGGACAAGCGCCTGGTCGACAAGACGCCAGCGAGCTGGTCCCGGGTGGTCGAGACGAAGGTCATCGGCCTGGCGCTCCTGCAGAAGCTCGCGGTGCGCCCAGCGCTCGAGTTCTTCGTTGTCATGAGTTCGGTCGCCGGGCGCTACGGGAACAGCGGTCAGTCCGACTACGCCTGCGCCAACGAACTGATGAACCGCATGTGCTGCCAGCTTCGCGGCAGCGTTCGAGCGCGGACCATTGCGCTGTGTTGGGGACCCTGGGGACCGACCGCGTTTGGCAGTGGCATGGTCGACGCCGTCGCGGAGGCCAAGTTCGCCGAGAAGGGCGTCGCACTCGTGTCGCCGGCGGTCGGCCGACGGTTGTTCGCCGATGAACTGGCGCACATGGACAACCCGGAGGTCGAGGTGGTTTGCGGAGAGGGACCCTGGGAGGCCTCTGAAGAGGCGATTGGTGCCTTCGCGCGGTCGCCCGAGGCTCCCGGACCGTTGCTTGGAGCCGCGGAACCGAGCATCGACGAGACCGGGGTGCACACGGTGTTGCTCAACTTCGACGCGACGCATCTGTACCTCGACGCGCATCGCATTGACGGGACCGCGATCGTTCCGGCGGCCGCGGCAGCCGAGGTGATGGCCGAGGCAGCACAAGCCTGCTTCCCGAACCTGCGTGTCGCCGAAATCGAAAGTTGTCGACTCCTCAAAGGCATCGACCGACCGGAGACAGGGCGCCAGGTTCAGGTCGAGTTGAAGACGGCCCCCGACGGTGAAGGGGGCTTGCAGGTGCAGGCAAGCTTGCGACAGGTCGCTGCGCCGCGGCGGATGCACTACCGATGCGTGCTGCGACTTCGCCCCGAACTCGATGCGCCCTCACCATTCGAGCATCACAACGCTGAGGGCATCTCCCTGTCGGCCAAGGATGCGTACGGGGTGTTGTTCCACGGTCCCTCGCTTCAGGTGATCGAGCGCGTGGACGGATTGGGTCCAAAAGGTGCCACGGCAGAAGTCCGAGCCTCCGCGCCCGCCGAGTGGATGGCTGCCCCCGATGGGCGCGCGCGCTGGGTCTTCGATCCCGGCCTGCTCGATGCGGGACCCCAACTCGCCATCGTATGGGCTCGGCAACGCATCGACAAGACGGTGCTTCCGGTGGAGTTCGGCCGCATCGTCCGCTTCACCGACACGATGCCGGCGCGGCTGACCATGGTCTTTGAGCGACTCGCGACCACGACGGATGACCAGATTCTTGCCAACGTCTCCTACCTCGATGCGACGGGACGATTGGTGATGCGGGTCGAAGGGCTCCGCGGGATCGCGACCGCAGGACTCAACCGGTTGGCGGCCGAACCCGCCCGACGACCTGCCGCCGCAGGAGAACGCTGAGGGCTTCAAGGAGAACGACGATGTCCGCCGATTCGACCCCCTCCAAGATCGCCATCATCGGGATGGCCTGCGTGTTCCCGGATGCCCCGACGCTCCACGCGTATTGGCGCAACATCATCCACGGTCACGACGCGGTGGGCGAACCTCCGGCGAGCTGGGATGCGCAGCGTTACCTCGAGTCGGGGCGGGTCGACACCGCGGCAGGCGGCTACCTCGGCGAGCTCTTCCGCTTCGAACCGCACCGCTTTGGGATCATGCCGTCCTCGCTCGATGGTGGCGAACCCGACCAGTTCCTGGCCCTGAGTGTCGCGCACGCGGCTCTGGCCGACGCCGGCTATGCCGAACGGGGTTACGACCACCGCGACACCGGAGTCGTGCTTGGCCACAGCACGTACCTGCATCGCGGGCAGGGAACACTGATCCAAAACCACATCGTCGTCGACCAGAGCATCGCGCTGCTGCGCGCTGCATGCCCGACGCTTGCCCCAGAGCGAATCCCCGAGATCCGGGAGCTGCTCGAGAGCAGCCTCCCCACCTGCAACACCGACATCGCCCCGGGCCTGGTCCCGAACGTGATGACCGGGCGCATTGCGAACCGTCTCGACCTCCGCGGTCCCAACTACCTGGTCGATGCGGCGTGTTCGTCGTCGTTGCTGGCGGTCGGGGCTGCGGCAGACGAGCTGGGCGCGGGTCGATCGGACATGATGTTGGCAGGGGGCGTCAACGCGTCGCTGCCGCCCGAAGTCGCCGCCATCTTCACGCAGCTCGGGGCTCTGAGTCGGCGGGGGCGGGTGCGTCCGTTCGAGAGCGGGAGTGACGGGACGCTCCTGGGAGAGGGGCTCGGCATCGTGGTGCTCAAGCGGCTCGAGGATGCGCTGCGGGACGAAGACCGCATCTACGCCGTCCTTCGAGGCGTGGGGCAGTCCAGTGATGGCCGAGGGAAGGGCTTGCTCGCGCCGACGCTCGAAGGCGAGGCCCTGGCGATTCGTCGCGCCTACGAACAATCCGGCGTCGACCCCCACAGCGTGAGCCTGATCGAGGCGCATGGCACCGGAATACCCTTGGGAGACCGTACCGAGATCGCGGCGTTGCGGCGGGTGTTTGGCGAGCGTTCCGATGCGCCCTGTCTCCCCGTGGGCTCGGTCAAATCGATGATCAGTCACTGTATTCCTGCGGCCGGAGTCGCGGGACTGATCAAGTGCGCGCTGGCGCTGCACCATCGGACGATTCCTCCGACCTTGTGCGACGAGGTCAACCCGGAGCTGGGAATCGAGGCGCCTCTGTACATTCCCACTGCACCCGCAGCGTGGATCCACCCCCCATCGAACCCGCGTCGGGCAGGGGTCGACTCGTTCGGATTCGGGGGGATCAACACGCATGCCGTGCTCGAGGAGGCGCCCCCGGAGGCGAGCCGTCCGGCCACGTGTGGGCCGCGTTCGGTCGAGCTCTGTGTTCTCTCAGCGTCCAGCAAAGACGCGCTCCTCGCCGCGCTCGAGACCCTCGCACGAGTCATCGACGCCAACGCCGAATGGACCGCCGAGGAAATCGCATGCGCGATGCTCCGCCGCGACCCTGGCGAGTCCCATCGACTCTCGTTCGTCGTTCGCGACCGGGAACAGCTCCGCAAGGCACTGGACCGAGCCCAAGAACGGCTGCGTTCCTCCGACGCGGCCAAGTTCAGCACCCGCAACGGCTTGGCGTACGCGTCCGGACCCGATGATGGCCGGCTCGCCTTCGTCTTTCCGGGCGAGGGCTCGCAGTACGTCGGTATGCTGGAAGACCTCACCACGGCGTTCGAAGACGCCCGAGAGTGGTTCGACGTCTGGTCTGGCGTGTACGCCGAGCCGCCTGGACATCGCCGGACGGACATCGTGTGGCCTGCGTCATCGGTGACCGCAGAGGAGCGCAAGGGGCTGGAGGCCCGGCTTCACGACATGGACGTCGGCTCCGAAGCCGTGTTCTTCGGGGCGCAGGCCGTGATGGCTGTCCTGCGGCGACTGGGCGTCACGCCGGACGCCATGCTCGGCCACAGCTCGGGCGAGTCCTCAGCGCTGGTCGCTTCGGGGGCCATCGCCTGGGACCGGCCCGCCGATGTGGCGGAACCCATCCGGCGATTGAACAGCGTGTATCAGCGCGTCCTCGCCGACGGGGACGTCCCGCGCGGGCGGCTGCTGGCGATCGGAGCGATGCCCATCGCGCAAGTGCGGTCCGTGGCCGCGTCAATCGATGCCGCAATCGTCGTCGCGATGCACAACTGCGCCGACCAAGTCGTGGTCTTCGGCCCCCCCGAGTCGGTGGAAACTCTGGAGGAGAAGCTGACCGGGGATGGCGGGATCTGCGTCCGGCTGCCCTTCGACCGCGGCTATCACACCCCCGCGTTTGCGCCCGCCAGCGCCCAGTTTCGGGGCTACTACGACGACATTGCCGTCGGCAAGCCTACGACGACCCTGTACTCCTGCGCATCGGCAGCACCGTTTCCCGACGACGACGAGCAGGTCCGTGGCTTGGCGGCGGCGCAGTGGTCCCAGACCGTTCGGTTCACCGAGACGATCCGGCGGATGGTCGACGACGGCTTGACCACCTTCGTCGAGGTCGGGCCTTCGGCCAACCTCACCTCGTTCGTTCAGAGCATCGCGCGAGGTACTGGGGTGGTCGCATTGCCCACCGACCACCGACGTCGAGGAAGCCTTCACACGCTCCTCACGACCGTCGGGCGACTCTACACACAAGGACGTCCCCTCAAGCTCGAGCGGTTGTTCGACGGGCGGACGATCGACACGATCGACCTCGAGGGCGGAGAGCAGACGCCGCGGCGCTTTGTGGTGCTCGACAACTCGATGCCGAAGATCACCCTGACCGCGGAGCAGACGTCGCAGCTGCGTCGCCTGACCGCCCCGAAGGCGCGGCCTCCCGCGGCGGCCGAGGCTCCGACGCCGATGCCCTCGCGCCAGAGCACGGCAGCTCGCCGTGTCGCGGCTCCGCTGTTGGAAGACGTCGTCGTGGATGGGTCCGGACGGCTGCAGGCGAACTGCCGCCTCGATGTCGAGGCGCAGGCGTTCTTGCGCGACCACATCCTGTGTGGCGAGGTCTCGGACACCGAGCTGCGCGGTCTGTCGTGCGTGCCGCTCATGGTCAGCCTCGAGGTGCTCGCGGAGGCGTGCGCCGTCCTTGCGGGGTCCGTGGCGGTCCGAGCCATCGAGCAAGTACAGGCCTTCACGTGGATCGCACTGGACCGCGGGGAGCTCGAACTCCAAATCGAGGCACGCTGCATTGACGCTGCGAGCGGGCGCTACGAGGCGTCGATCACCGGTACGGCGGGGGTCGCTGTGCGTGCGCAGGTCTGCTTTGCCGCGAAGACACGATGCCCACCGCTGGCGCAGCTCCGAGAACACCGCGACTCCATCTGGAACGACGACGAACTCTACACCAGTGGCATGTTCCACGGCCCGTTGTTCCAAAGTGTGCGGCACATCGAGGGATGGGACGAACAGGGCATTGATACCCGGCTCGCGGCCAAGAGCACGCTTGGGTTCCTGCGACGGGGCCAGCTTCCCGGGCTCGTGCTCGACCCCGTCGTCCTCGATGCGATGGGGCAGGTGGCTGCGTACTGGATCGCCCAATATGCCGGGGTCCGCTTCAATGCGTTCCCCTCCACGATCGAACGCCTCGAGCTGTACCGAAACCCGACCCGAGGCGAGTCTGGCCTCCGCCTGCTCGGACGCCAGCGCCCCGATGATCCCAACAGCACCGACATCGCTGGAGGTCGCACGTGGGACTTCGAGTGCCTCGACCGTCGCTCCCGTCCGTTGCTGCGCGCGGTCGGCCTGCGCAACGCGTACTTCCCGGTCCCGCTGCGCTTCTACAACGTGAGGCGGCAGCCCTTGACGCACTGGCTCGGACAACCGGTCTCGCTGCCCGGACGCTCGGACGTCTCGTTGTGGGAGCTGCCCATGTTCTCGGAGGCCTTCCTGACTCAGTCCGAGGGGATCTTCGGCCGCATCTTGGCCAGCATCTACCTCGATGCGCGCGAGCGACAGGTGTTCGAGGCTCTGGGCGACACCCCTCGACGACGTCGGCAATGGCTGCTGGGGCGCGCGGCGATCAAGGAGGCCGTGCGGGCTTGGATCTATCGCCAAACGGGAGAACTCCTGTACGCGAGCGCCATCGCCGTCGACAGCGACGAACTCGGCGCGCCGTATGTCACGGGCGTGTGGGCCGATGCGTTGGTCGCCCCTCCCTCGGTGTCGCTTTCCCACGATGCCTCGACCTGCCTTGTCGCCATCTCAGACGGCATGCGCAGAGTCGGTGTTGATCGGGAGGGGCTCGAGAAGGCTCGCCGCCCTGAGCTTCTCCGACAGGCGCTGTCTACGAGCGAGCAGGCCAGCTTGGAGGCGCTGCGGGGCGAGGCGCTCCAAGACCGGCTCCTTCGCTACTGGTGCGCCAAAGAGGCGGCAGCGAAATTCCTTGGCTGTGGGCTCGGTGGGGATCCGTCCGCCTTTGAGGTCCAGCTCGACCCTGCGGGGGACACGGCGGTTGTCCGTCACCAACACGCCCGTGTGCACATCGACCTTGTCCGTGACGGCGCCTCGATCGTCGCCGTCGCAAGCCCTCCCAACCCGGAGATCATGCAGTGGAACCAACCCAGCAATCCGTAACCTCCAGCGCCGCGGTCCTACGGGCCCTCGTCGTCATCGTGGAAGACCTCATCGTCGACTGGGGCCTCGACGTCGACACGCTTGATGGGACCACCCAGGTCGTCGAGAACCTCGATTTCGCTTCGGTGGACATCATCCAGTTGTGTGTGGCCATCGAAGAACTCTACAGCCGCAAGCTCGGGTTCCAGGCCCTCCTCATGGTCGACGGGAGCTACGTCTCCGACCTTACGCTTCAGCAGATCGCCGACTTCGTGTCGAGAAGACTCCAACAGCCCGAATCCCTGACATGACCACCAAGACCTTGTTCATTGGCCTCGACGGCGCAACCTTCACCGTCCTGGACGACCTCACCCACGGCTCCGAGCCGGTCATGCCGTTCATGGCAAAGCTGCTCGCGGAGGGCTCGCGTGCGGAGTTGCGCTCCACACCCAACCCCCTGACGCCCCCGGCGTGGGTTTCTTTGATGACAGGCCGCAGCCCTGGTCATCACGGTGTGTTCGACTTCATCCGCGCCGAGGAGACGGACAACGACGTGTTCTTCACCCTCTACGACTCACGCGACTGTCGGGTGGAGACGATCTGGTCGATCATCAGCCGGCAGGACCAGCGGGTCGCAGCCCTGAACTTCCCGTTCACGGCACCTCCGCCGGCCGACCTCAACGGATTCATGGTCCCGGGGTTCGTTCCGTGGCGGCACCTGCGTCGCAACTGCGCGCCCAAGAAGTTCTACGACGAGCTCAAGAAGATCCCGGACTTCAACCCCAAGGAACTCGCCTGGGACTTCGAGCAGGAGAAACAGGCGCTCGACGAGCTCTCCGACGACGACCGAGAGGGGTGGATTCGGTACCACTTGCCCCGTGAGATGCAGTGGTTCCGAATCGCAGAGCATCTGCTCGAGAACGAGGCGCCCGAACTCATGGCAGTCATGTTCGACGGGGTCGACAAGCTCCAGCACCAGGCTTGGCTGTACCTCGACCCTGCCCAGCAAGGAGGAGAGCTCAGCGAGTACCACCAGCGGATGCGGACGCTATGCCTGGACTACTTCCGGCAGCTCGACACGTTCATTGAGCGGCTCGTGACCAAGGCGGGGCCGGACACGAACGTCTTCTTGGCCTCGGACCACGGGTTCACCGCGACCGATGAGGTGGTCCGGATCAACACGTTCCTCGCCGAGCGCGGCTACCTGCACTGGGTCGACGTTCCCAAGACAGAGGCGGGTCGTCGCCGCGAGGACAGCATGTTCGCCTACCTCGACTGGGAGCGAACGGTCGCCTACTGCGGAACGCCCTCCAGCAACGGCATCACGATCCGGGTCGCCGACGGCCCGGGCAAGCAGGGGGTCGACCCGGCAAACTACGAAGCCCTTCGCGACCGGCTGATCGCGGACCTCGAGGACTTCCGCGACCCCGCCTCCGGAGAGCGGATCGTCACCGAGATCCACCGCCGAGAGGAGGTCTTCCCCGGAGAGGCCATGGAGAGCGCGCCCGACCTGTTGCTCGTGTTGCGGGACCACGGGTTCGTCTCCATCAAGAACAAGGAACCAGCCGTAGAACCCCGGCCCTCGATCGCAGGAACGCACCACCCCGATGGCATCTTCATCGCCTACGGGCCTGGGATTCGACCCGGAGCTCTGTTGCCACGGCGCAACATCGTCGACGTTGGCGCGACGCTGGTGCACAGCTTGGGCCTGGACGTGCCCTCGGACTTCGAAGGCAAGGTCCCCACGGAGATGTACACCGATGACCACCTCATGGCTCACCCTGTGACCATCGGAGCATCGACGCAGCACGCCGCACGAAACGAGACCGCCGGGTCGATGTCCTCCGACGACAAGGACCAGATCATGGCTCAGCTGCAGATGCTGGGCTACGTGGAGTAAGACGATGCCGACCGCGAGGATCAACGGCGCACGCCTGAACTATGTGCAGCTTCCCTGCACGGACCCCAACGCGGAGGACCTCATCATGGTCCACGGCTTGGCGACCTCGCTGGCGTTTTGGTACCTGCCATACGGGCCAGAGTTCTCCTCGCGGTATCGGGTGACATTGTTCGACCTCCGCGGCCACGGGCGCTCGGAGATCACGGAGTCGGGGTACACCGTCCGCAACCAGGCTCGTGATCTTCGGGGGTTGATGCACCACCTGGAGATCGAGCGTGCGCACTTCATGGCGCACAGCTTCGGGGGGGCTGTTGCCTTGGCCCTGGCCGCGGACGATCCGGCCGCTGTGGCAAGCATGGTCTTGGCCGACACGCAGCTGTGGCTCGGCCGTCTCGCGGGGGCAGGCAGGGCGTGGCCTCACGGGGCTGTGGTGGAGGCAGTGTTGACCAAGCTGGGGCTCAAGGTCGATGTTCGTTCCCCCTTCTTCGGGTTCGAGTTGTTGACCTGCGCCGCCCGGATCATCGTCGCGGGCAAGACGCTTCCCCCAGAGCTCATCTCGCTGGTCGGTCCATCGCTGGGGCGGCACCCTCGGCGAACAGCGCAGCGGTGGCTCGACGTCGCGGAGCGCGGCGCGGCCGAGTTGCGGGCTCCGGATGGTCTGACCGCGTCGAGCTTTGAGAACATGCACTTTCCCGCGCTTGCGATGTACGGGGAGCGGTCCAAGGCTCGTCTCACGCAGGACTTCCTGCGTAGTGCGTGGCCCCAGGCAAAGTCGTTCACGCTGCCGGAGGCCGGGCACTTCTTCCCGACGTCCAGAGCCGACGCGGTGATCGCAGCGTGCTCGGTCTTCTGGGATTGGCTCGAAGCAGGGAACACCGAGGCCTACGCGCAGACCTCGTTCACCAGCATGACGAGGCTGGCGCTGACATGACCGAGGCTTGGTCTCAGTTCTCCGGACGGGTGCAGCGGATGGGCCCGCCACGCGGCTTGCACGAGCGAGACTTCCGCCTCATCGCGCGCCGCGGGTTCGGAGATGGGGTCAACGCATACGCGCACTCGATGGCGTGGTTTCGCGGCTACCTCTACGTGGCCACGACGCGGGGCAACTTCCCGCTGATGAAGAGAAAACTTCCGATCGGCATGGACGTGTGGCCGGTCGAGTGCCCCCAGAACCCGTTCTCGCTCGATCTTCGGGCTGAGATCTGGCGGTATGACATCGGCGCCGACAGCTGGACCCGGGTGTTCAAGGCACCGCTGATCGTGGGGAGCCACGGGAAGAAGATCCCACGGTCGCTCGGCTTCCGGGGCATGATCGTGCATCGCTCGAGCCCAGAAGAGCCCCCGCGGCTGTTCGTGTCGACCTGGTCTCCCGCAAAGGGTCCAGGCCCCCTCCTGTTGTGCTCGGAGGACGGTCTCACGTTCAAACCGAGCTGCGAGCCGGGTCTCATTGGCCTGCCGGTCACGACCATTCGCACCATGGTCTCCTTCAAGGGGCGGATGTTCACCACGCCTGCCGGGTCTCGGGGCGGCAACCCCAACGTGTCCGCGCACTCCGTCGTGTATGAAAGCCGGGCTCCGGAGCGCGGTGGATGGGAGCCGGTCAGTGATTTCGGGTTCGGCGATCCGGGCAACCTCACCGTGTTCGAGATGGCGGGCATGGGCGAACACCTGTACGTGGGGACGTTCAACCTCAAGGGGTTCCAGGTCTGGCGCAGCGACCTCTGCGGGACCCCGCCGTACCGTTGGGAGCGGGTCATCGAACATGGAGCGTGGCGCGGCCCCCTGAACCAGTGCGTGCTCAGCATGTACCCGTTCAAAGGGGCACTCTACGTCGGCAGCGCGATTCAAGGCGGTGGCATCGACCGACAGAACAACGTCGGCCCGGCTCCGCCAGAGATGATCAGGATTCACCCCGACAAGAGTTGGGACCTTCTGGTCGGCGACTCACGCGACACCCCAGATGGCTACAAACGAGCGCTGTCGGGTTACCTGCCGGGGTTCGACAACTTCTTCAATGGCTATTTCTGGCGAATGTGCGAGCACGAGGGGTGGCTGTACATGGGGACCTTCGATTGGAGCGCGTTGATGGGGTACGCGAACCGCTCGTCGTGGCCTGAACCGTTCGTCAACATCATGAACCACGTCGGCCCTCAGATGGTCCTGGACCATCACTCGGGCTTCGACCTGTATCGAAGCTACGATGGTGAGAACTGGGTGCCGGTCACGACGAGCGGAATGTCCAACCCGTACAACATTGGGCTGCGCACCCTGATCTCCACCCACCACGGCCTGTTCCTGGGCACTGCGAACCCCTTCGGGCCGAAGATCATGCCGATCAACGGCACTCAATACGAGCCGAACCCCCGCGGGGGTTGTGAGGTGTTCCTTGCGCGTTCCGTTTGAGCCCTCGACGCGCGGCCGCGCCGTCAATCTCGTTCTCCTCGGCTTGGGGCTCACCAGTCTCGCCGGCTGCATGGAGTTCCTCCCCGCTTGTGCCGACAACACGATGAGCAACAAGAGCGAAGCACCCGCGACGCAACTCTCGGGTGACCGAGTCCTCAAGGACGTCGAGTACGGCCCGGGCGCGGCCGATCGTCTCGACGTCTACCGACCTGCAGACGCCTCCGAAGCACCTGTCGCCGTGCTCGTGCATGGGGGAGCGTGGCAGAAGGGGGACAAGGCCGAGCCTGCGTTCATCTCGCGGAAGGCAAAGCACCTGGTCGGGCACGGGTTCGTCGTCGTATCCGTGAACTACCAGCTTCTGCCACCCGACCCGTTGAGACAGGCGAAGGACGTCGCGCGTGCACTGGCATACGTCCAAGAGCACGCGCAGGGGTGGGGCGGCGATGCACAGCGCACCGTCCTCCTCGGGCATTCCTCGGGCGCACACCTCGTCGCACTCCTTGCCGCCGACCCTTCGTTGGCATCCGAACAGGGTGCAAAGCCTTGGCTCGGAACCGTGGCGCTCGACAGCGCAGCCCTCAACGTGGAGCGCGTCATGAATCGCCGGCACTTTCCCTTCTACGACCGGGTCTTCTCCGACGACCCCGCGCAGTGGCGGGCCGCGTCCCCGTGGCACCGGTTGCGTGCCGCACCCGCCCCGATGTTGCTGGTTTGCTCGAGTCAGCGCCTCGCGTCCTGCGGCCAGGCGCGGGCCTTCGCGGAGAAGATCGACGAACTCGGGGGCCGTGCTCGGGTTTCGGAGGTCGACCTCTCCCACCGCGAACTCAACTCGGAGCTGGGCGCCCAGGGCAGCTATACCGAGACTGTCGACGCATTCCTGCGGACCCTGGAGTTGTTATGAACGATATGAACTCGATCATCTTCATCGTGATGGATAGCTGCCGGTTCGACTCGTTCGAGCGGGCACACACCCCCAACATCGACCGTCTCGGCGAGGCGGAGAAACGCTACGCGTACGCTTCTTGGACCGCCCCCTCGCACTACACATTTGCGATGGGACTCATGCCCCACACCAGTCCCAGCGGCGTGATGGCGTCCGAGGTGTACAAGGACGAGTACGCACACTGGCGGGAGCGAACGGGCCGGGCCGACGTGGAGTTTCGCGATTTTTTGCCGGAGCTGTCGCTTCCCAAGGCGCTCACCAACCTGGGGTACGTGACCCACGCGATGGTGTCGATGCCCGTGCTCAACCAGCACACGCTGCTCAACCAGCACTTCGATGCGTACGAGCTTCGCCCGAACCACAACGACTTCGCGGGAATGATCGAGGACATCGAGTGTGACCCCGACGAGCCGAACTACTACTTCCTCAACCTCGGGGAGACGCACTACCCGTACATGTTGTCGGGGGAGGACCTCCCACACGTTTCGGGGGTCCACGGTGCACTCAAGCAAATGGGGGCTCAGGCCGCAAGCAAGGTCGCGACGACGGGTGCTCTGGATTTCTTCACCCCCGAGCGTTTCGAGTCGTTGCACCGACAGCAGGTCACGTGTGTGGAGTATGTCGACAAGAAGATTGGGGAGTTGATGGAGAAGGTGCCCGTGGGGACCCGCTTCATCGTGACGGCGGACCACGGCGAACTGTTCGGCGAAGAGGGGTACTTCGGGCACGGCCCGATCATGCACCCCAAGTGTTTCGAAGTTCCCTACGTCGAGGGCGCGCGCACCTAGGATACGTACCGAGACGAGTCTCCCCGATGGCCGCCCCGTTGTTTCTGCTTGCGCCCCCGCGCTCGTACACCTCGCTCATCAATGCGATGTTGGGCCAGCATCCCCAGGCCTACGGTCTGCCGGAGCTGTGCCTGTTCAACGGGCAAATCCTCAAGGACATGTGGGTGCGGAACACGGATGAGATCAGCAACGCCTCTCAGGCCCGACAAGGCTTGCTGCGCGCGGTGGCTGAAATCTACGGGGGAGAGCAGACCCGCGCGACTGTAGCCATGGCAGGCCACTGGGCGGCGGCCCGGCAGGAGGACACCACGGCCCAGGTCTATCGGGAGATCGTCGACGCTGTCGACCCGCTGATGACGGTCGAGAAGTCGCCGTCGTACACCATCGACATCGAGCGGCTGTTGCGGATCCGAGAGGCGTTCCCCAACGCCCGGTATGTCCACCTGACGCGACACCCGGTGGGGCAGTGCAAGTCCGTCATGAAGATGAACGAGGGGGCATTCGCCCTCTTTGCAAACTCGATCGAGTTTCAGGATGACCGCGCAATGGTCGAGCCGCAGTTCGCCTGGCACGACCTCAATATCAACATTCTGAACTTCCTCGACACCATTCCTGCGGAACGGAAACTACGACTCCAAGGCGAGAAGGTCATGTCCGACCCTCCCGTGCAACTCGCCCGGGTCTGCAACTGGCTGGGCCTGCGCGACGATGCCGAGGCGGTGGACGAGATGATGCACCCGGAACGATCGCCGTTCGCGTGCTTTGGTCCACTGACCGCGTTGTTCGGCAATGACCCGAACTTCCTTCGCGGGCCCACCTTCCGACCACACAAGGTCAAGGTGCCTCGGCTTGACGAGCCCGTTCCTTGGCGCGACGACGGCCGCGGCCTGCACCCCCGTGTGGTCGCTCTGGCAGAGGAGTTCGGCTACTCATGAGTGAGCGAGACGACGACGCGCCGCCCGTCGGGACGCGGACGAAGCTGGGACCGGTTCAGGGGAGTCCGGTCACCACACATCCAGACCTCGAGTCGCTCACGCCACGGCAGCGTGCGCTGCGACTCGCCGTCATCCGGGAGTTCAAGGCCAAGAAGGTCAAGAAGTTCCTGGAAAAGCAGGTCGAGCACCTCAATACGAACCGCCAGCTCATCGAGGGCATCAAGTTCCTCTTCGACGAACACGGCCTGCCGCCACGAAACGCCCCTCTCGAGGACATCGTCGCTCAGCGGCGCAACATCGAATACCAGGTCCGATGGTTCGAGGCCGTGCTGGGCGAGCTTCGCAACCGCTACACCAAGATCAAAGAGATCGAAGACTACGCCTTCGAGTCACTGGGGCGGAACCCGCTCGATGAACAAGAGTGAGCCCAGAAACGACCTCCACGAAAGGGAGCGCAAGCCATGACCGAGCAGCAACAAACCCCGCCCAAACGCGTCGCGACCCCTGCGTTTCTTCACCAGCGCTTGATGTCCTACCGCCTGGGGAAGGGGGCCTCGCTGAGCTATGTCGTTCGCGACACCGTCCGAGGCACTAGTCACGACTTCGAGCCGTGGCAGTTCTTCACGTTGGAGGTGCTCCCCGGCTGCGAGGATGAGACGAAGCTGGCCACGGTGTTCGAGGACCGGTTCGGACAGCGCCCCACTCGCAAACAGCTCAATGGGTTCTTCGGTGCGCTCGCTGACGCGGGGCTCTTCAACGATGCCGCGGGGTCGCACCCGCTGCTCTCACGCTTCACCAAGAAGACCTACGATGTGGTCGAAGGGGAGGCGGTCGTTCGTCGTCATTCGGATGCCGCAGAAGAGTCGGGCACTCCGGTTGCGGCGGCAAGCAAAGATGCGGCCGCCAGCGCGGTGCGGCCGACTGCTCCGGCCAACTCTCCGGCGGCCGACGAGACTCTCCCGGCGGGAATGCAGGATGCGGTGGACTTCGACGCCCGCACGACGCCCTGGTCCGTCACGTTCTTCAATCCGACGTTCCTGCTTCGCTGGCTGTCTCCGCTGCTCGCCCCGCTGCGGTTCGTCACCGTGCTTCTGCCGTTGACGCTGCTCGCTGCGTTCGCGCTGATCGCTCAGGAACGGCCTGCTTTGGAGCATGACCTGAGACTCCTCCTCGGGGGGATGGACCTGTTCGACCGCTGGCTCATCAGCCTCCTCACGGTCAACCTTTGCGCGGTCTGGACCACCGCCACTGCGGCCCATCGCTTCCGAGCCACCGTGCACGGTTTCGGTCTTGCGCTGGTGATGCGTGTCTATCCACGATTCGTGATCCGGGTCGGCTACGTCGACCAGCTCTCGCGAACCGAGCGGATGTGGCTACACGCCGCGCCGCTGATCGCCCGGCTCGTGCTGTTCGATGCCAGCATCTTCCTGTGGTACCTGGTCCGAGGCTCGCACCCGGACCTTGCCAGCTTGGCGCTTGCCGTATCGATGACCGGGGTGGTCAGTTTTCTGTTCACGGCCAACCCGCTGCTCAAAGGCAGCGGTTACCACCTGGTCTGTGCGTTCTCGGACGAGCCGCGGTTGCGGGGAAAAGCGTTCAAGACGCTCCTCAGCAAGATCCGCGGCGGCGTGTTCCAGGAGGCCAACGAACTGCTGCTGGTGGGATACGCCGTGGTCACCGCGGTCTTCATCTTCAGCTTGGCGGTCGGGGCAGCGGTGTTCATCGCGACGGTCCTGCACCGGCTCCAACTGGGCGGGAGCGCGATCATCGTGGCGACCGTCGTCGGATTCGTGCTGATTCGGAGAATGGTCAACTACGGGCGGCGCATTGAGGCGGCCTACGACCGCTCCGTGCAGTTCGACCGCTGGCGTCGGCGGGTCCACCACGAAGACGAGCCGGATCCCGAGGTTCCGGCTCCGAAGACGTTCGCGGCGTACGTGTGGCGAGCGTCGACCATCACGTTCTTCGTCGTGATGTTCTTGCCCTATCCATACCAACCCGGCGGCGAGTTCGTGGTCCATCCGAGCCTCCAGCAGGAGGTCACAACCGACGTCTCGGGGCGGATCGCACAGGTCTACTTCGACGGAGGAGAGGAGGTCGCCAAAGGCACCGTCGTCGCACGTCTGGCCAACGACGACGCTCAGGCCCAGATCGCGATTCTCGACAAGAAGATCGACGAGCAGCGAGCCGTCCTCGACGACCTTGCGGCCCTTCCTCGTCCCGAAGACGTCCGCGTCGCGAAGATGGCGTTGGACGTGGAGAAGACCCGCACCAAGTACAGTCGGATCCAGCTCAAGCGCGTTGAGTCTCTCGCCAAGCAGGGGGTTGTCGGGACGGAAGAGCTCGACGACGCGTTGCGGCAGGTCGCGGTGGATGAGCAACAGAAGTCCGAACGGGGAGCCGAGCTCGCCGTTGCGCGGCTGGGGCCGACCCCGTACGAAGTTGCGGAAGCCGAGGCCAAGCTGGCCACGTTGAACGCCGAACGAGACGCGTACGTCGACCGCATCCGCCGCAGCGAGTTGCTGATGCCCTTCGACGGGCGACTGCTGACCATGTTCCTCCGGGAGAAGGGGAACAGCTACTACACGCAGGGCGAAGTGTTCGCGATGGCCGAGGCGTCGGGCCAGATGACCGCGGAGATAGAGATCCCGGAGTCCGAGGCCGAGCACGTGGAGGTCGGTTCACGCGTACGGCTGCGCTCGATCGCGTACAGCTCTGAGGTCTTCACAGGGACGGTGGTGCAGATCGATTGGGTGGTCAGCGAGAAGACCTTCGGCAACGTCATCAAGGTCCTCGCCAAGCTCGACGACCCCGAGGGAAGACTCAAGAACGGTATGAGCGGCTATGCGAAGCTCGATGGGCCGTCGTTGCTCGTCTGGGAGGCTTTCTCCCAGGAACTGTTCCGTTTCGTCGAACTGCAGGTGTGGTCCTGGATCCCGTAATGGACGGACGACCCCTGTGGTCCCGAGGATGAGTGGCGGACTCCGGAGTCCGCATGTTTTTTCTCCACGGTCCAAGCAACCACGGAACGTGACTTGCGCGCCGGAAGGCGTCAATCGGTTCTGGACACGCGGACGTGCCCTTGGCGGCATCTGGAGATGCTTGACGATGTCGGCAGTCGAGTGGCGGCCTCATCGTCGTACCTGCGAAATGCTGGGTGGCACGCTCACGATCGACCCGGACCAGCGCGACGCGGTGCCCTGGGCCGCGCACTAGGCAGACTGAGCACGAGTGGTCGGGGCCGGTGTCCCAGATTTGGCCGGGCAGGGGGACGGGTTTCGCCTCACAGACCTACGGATGACGGTGTCTTTGTTCGAGAAGTACGGCGGTTTCGCGACCGTGAACACGATCGTCCTTGATTTCTACGACCGGGTCCTCGCGTCTGACCTCGCGCGCTTCTTCGTCGGCACCGATATGAACCGGCTACTGACCCACCAGACCCAGTTCTTCTGCAAAGCGTTGGGCGGTCCTGGGGAGTACAAGGGGTCTACGCTACGCGCCGCGCATCGTGGCCTGAACATCAGCGATGACGACTACGACCTCGTTGCGCTCTTGCTGGACGAGACCCTGGACGAAGCGGGTATCGAGCCCGGCGACCGCACCGCCGTCGCCGAGATCGTCGAGGGACTGAGGGCCGACATCGTCCGAGCAGTCGGCTAAGGGGGGCTCGCATCTGGGCCAGTCGAGGGCCAACGGCGAGACGACGCGGGTGGGTGGACGGCGGCCGGGTGTTCACGCGCGACCGTATCGATTGGCGGGGGGTCGGCGGAGCGCTTCGCCACGCACGCATGTTGTACCGTTTGCGCATGGCGCAGATCTGGTTCCGTTTTGCAGGCTCCGCGGCATCGGCCGGGGTTTTGGCAGCGCTGCTCGCAGGCTGTGGTGAACCAAGCCCTCCGCCGACACCCCGGGCGGATCACGCCACGCCCGCACCGCCCGAAGACTGGCGCCCAGAGCCAGCAGAAACCAAGCCTGAGGCGTCAGAGAGAATCATCGCGCTGACGACGGACGGTACACGGCTGTACTGGCTTCGGGCGGAGGGCCAACGGAGTTTGATCATGCGCCAGGAGGTGGGTGGGGAGGGGCAAACGAAGCTCGGTCAAGTCAGCAGAGAGGCTGGCCATCTCGCCGTAGACAGCGGCGGCGTCTACTGGGCCGAGGACGACGGCGTCCACCGAATGGAAGTCGAGGGGGGCGGCGCTGAGCTTCTCTACGCCACGCCCGATGTCATCACCGAGCTGCACGTCGACGCAACCCACGTCTACATTGAGCGTGAAGAAGCGAGTCTTTGGCGCGTCCCCAAGACGGGTGGTGACGAAGAGGCAGTCGTCGAGGCGAGCAAAGACGACGATCCGCTCGGAGGATTCGCCGTCGATCGCACCCACGTCTACTGGGTCACACTCCTCAGTGGGGAGTTGCGGCGAAAACCGAAATCCGGCGGACCGACTGAGGTGTTGTACGAAGCCGCGCTCGAGGCGAACCTGACCGCCCGAGGGCAGAGCGTCCTCGTCGCCGAGAACCGGTTCCAGTCCGAGCAACGGTTCGTGGTTATGGAAGTCAGCAAGTCGGGAGGCAAACCGACGATCGCCGCGGAAGTCGCCCATCCGATCCAGGGTCTCGACGCGACGTCGGACCGTGTTGCGGTGATCTCGACCCCCTGCCAGCACACGCCATGCGAGTCGGGACTGCACGCCAGCATACTCGTTTTTGAAGCCGGCGCGCGTATCAAGGAGGTCGTGCCGAGTCCGAGCATCCGAACTGTGGTGGCTGTTGGTGACGAGTTTTGGTGGACGCCCAACGGTCGCGTCTAGACGCCCCGGCTTGTCGATGACGCGGAGGACCCAGGCCACATCTGGGTGGTCCGATGGCACAAGCGACGCAGTAGCTCGTCTTCAGTACGAGTCCGTGGCGCCACCTCGAGCTGGATCGTGCTCCAGCATTCCCCCATAAGCCGCTTCGGGTGAGGGATTCGGGCCTGTGTCGTCGTTAGGGGAATCGATGACTCCGGTTCACCTTTCCCATGCATCCGCGTACGCAGCCAGTCTGCTCCTGGGAGTCGGCCTCCTGGGGTGCGACCCATCCTCAGGCGGGGACGAGGCCGCAGACGCAGGAACCGACGGCACCGCGGCATCGAGCACAGGTCCTGAAACTTCGAGCACCGACACGGACGAGACGGGTCTGGACTCGTCGAGCGAGGGCGGCGAGAGCGGTGGGGGGCCCATCGTTGGGAACCCTTGCGCCGAGGTCTGCGGGAACAACGAAGGCTCACCGCCCGCGGGACTGGACTTCCAACGTGGCGCGGGAGCCGACTCTTTCGCCCACTGCAGCACCTACCAGTTCGGCGGAAACGACACCGCGAGCGTCGCCGTGTTCTCGATGTTTCAAGACGGGGTCGCGTTCCTCGCTGGCGAGGACCCGGTCACCGTCACCGCTCTTCAGGTGGTGCCGACCGGCGACGGGGAGGCGCTGGAGTGGTCGCTGCTCAGCGACGCCGACTTCTCCGGTTCACTGCTGTCGGAGGAGGAGTACGTGGGGCAGACGATCACGGCCGACAACCCGCTGTCGTTCACGGTGGAGTTCAAACCCGCCGCAAGTGGAGACCGCACCGCCTGCTTGGTGTTGTCGACGGAGGGAGGTGAGGACTACCTCGTCAACTTCACCGGTCGGGGCTCTGAGGACCCTCTGCTCAACTTCTCGCCCTCGTTCACGCTCGACGAAGATGTCCGCTTCGGGGCGATGACCAACCTCGAAGGTCAAGTGGTCGGTGCCTCGAGCAACGAGAAACACGAGCCGGGTATCGTGGACAGCACCGGCGCCGTGTATTCGATCGGACGAAACGTGGGTCCGGGCGGGTTCGCAGAGGCGACCGCGATCGCCAAGCGAAACGGAGACGGGACCTGGGGCTACTTCAAGCTGCTCGAAGGCCGCGACGGTGATGCAGACGTCGATGCAAAGATCCTGCAGGTCTCCGACGAAACCGGAGACTTCGGCACCTCGTCCGTCGTCGCGCTCGATGATGATGACAATCTGTTCATCATCACGAACGTTGGGACGTCTGCCAACTCCGACATGACACGAGCCAACGTCGTGAAGATGGACTCCGACGGAAATGTGCTGTGGTCCCGCGGGTGGGTTGCAGACTCAGCATTCCCGGCGCAGGCCAACGACGAGGCCGACTTTCAGACCATGATGGTGGTCGACGGCAAGGTCATCCTCAGTGGTGCGAGCGGTGGAGGCAACGAGGTCGGAGCCGGTATCCCCATTGTGGTGCTCGACGCGGAGAGCGGAGACCTCATTCTCAGCCACATCTTCCAGATCGACTCTGGGGGCTCCCAGGAGGCGCTCTCGATGGCCGTCGACGGCGACTCACTGTACTTGGGGGGGAAGGGGGCCCGGGCCTTCGTAGCCGGATTCTCCGGGCTGGACGGCGCCAGTCTCACGCTGGAGTGGAACCAGCGCATCGACACCGCATTCACAGGTGGACGGGTCCGTTCGATGACCATGGCCGAAGGCAACGTTTGCGGCCTCGCCCGTGGCACCAGTACTCAGAACCAGTTCCACATGTTCTGCCTGGACACGGACGGCAGTGCGGTCTGGAATCGACAACTCGTCGGCAACCCCTCCTCGAGGACACGAGCCCAAGTGATCGAGTATATCGACGGCTCGCTGTACGCAGGCGGTTCCACGCACGTTGCCGGGCTGTCTCCGTTCGGAGAAGCCGCGTTGCTCAAAGTCAGCCCCGAGGGGGAGCTCGACTGGAGCGCGGTGTACTACACGGGCAAGGGCACCGAGGAGGTCGGCTTCCAAAGCGTTAAGGGCATCTCTCGACACAATGGTCAGTTGTTGCTTCAGGGCCAGTCGTGGACCGGGCCCAACAACAAGAGTTGGTACAAGGGATTTTGGTACGACGGCGCGGACTTGGGCCTGGAATGGAGCGAGTTCCTGCCCAACGCCGAGTACGCCTTTGAATATGGCGTGGGTGACCTCCTCGAGAACCCCACGGGCACGCTCCTCGAAGACACCTCCGCGTACCTGCGGGTCACCGACCTGCAGTCCGAGGACCCCGAATCGGTGGAGGAGGGGGACCCCGCGTACTTGTTCCAGGACGCCAGCGACCGCGCGAACGGGCCAGGGGGCGACTACGATGCGCTCCTGCAGGTGCTCACGGAGTTGTGACGCCGTTCCGCCAGGGGGAGGGCGTCACAACTCCGTCGCCGCTCCGCGCGGGGATTCGACCGGAATACAAAGGGCACTCTCCGGCTTACACCAGCATGGGAGACAAACCGGTTCGCTGGGCGCACCTTGAATCCTGCTCTCGGTGATCGGCAACGCGAAAGCACGGCACTCGGCGCGCTCGGCCGTCTCACGCCTCCTGGCGGCAACCGATTCGCGTGGTCGCGACGACAACATCGTCGTAGTAGATCGTCTGCTCTTCGGAGGGCGTGAGGCCCTGGTCCAGGAGATACTGGCGTTTGTTCTCATACGTGTCTCGTTGATAGTATGAGTCGAGGAAGACGCCCTTGAACCCCACCGCTTCAGAGGTACGGAAGTTGAAGCCCTCAAACGGTGCAGGATCGGTGCACGCAGAAAACTCGCACCCATCCTCATGAAACGTTGCGCGCAGCCACGTTCCGATCGGGTTGCCTTCTCTGTAGTCCCCGACGAGTTCGTCGTTGACGTAGAACGCGAGTGATCCGTCGTATTCGCCTGCCGCGTTTGCCTTTGCATGGATCTCGATGCAAGCCCACTCACCAATTGGCAGTGACTCTTGCGCATTGGGCTGAAAGACGTTCCCGTAATAGTAGGTCGACCCCTGATCCCCGTCACACCCGGGCGTTGCGGACCCGTCGTTGCAACGACCCGACCGCATTTCGTGCCAGTAGCTATAAAAATTGAGGACGTCGCTGTTGGTAACGTCCAGATCGAACCAGAATCCCTGATCCCCGCCAGGCACGGTATTGGCAAGTCCCGAGCTGTTGTATTCGTCGTTGCCAGCGGCCACTCTCACCCAGTGGTGGGGTTTGGGTGCAACTTCGGGGAACTGGACGTGGAACCGCCAGAACACTTCCTCCACCTGCTCGAAGGCAAAGCGCGGCGAGGCCGAGATGTATTGGGTCTCATCCAGGTGCTCCCGGGTCACCCGGGACTGCAAGAATGCCTCGCCCGCATTGGCAAGGCCCACGTCGGTCAGGACGGAGAGGTACGTGGTATCCGCGTTGGGGGCATCCCATCGGCCCCAGCCTGACTCGAAATCGTCGTGGAGCAAGACGGCCGGGTCGGACCCGATCCCGACGTCGCCGGGGTACATCTCGGCGAGGGTCTGTGGATCCGCGCCCGTTCCGCCGGGATTCCCGGTGTCTTCACTCCCTGCGCCCGAGTCTCCTTCCGTCCCGGGATCGGGGTCCACCGGCCCCCCACCAGCAGACCCCGTTGCGCTGTGGGGTCCAGCGCTCTCGTTTGTGTCGGACCCCGCCGTGCCGCCGCCCGTACCCTCGGTGCCCGCGCCGTCGCTCTGCGTAGCAGCGGCCCCGTTCTCGCCGCTTCCTGAACAGCCTCCGAGTATCAGCACAGACAACGAAATGGCCGCCAACTTGTCCCGGTTCACAAAACCGACGCTACCACGGCCCGATCGTCCGAAAACGACCCGCGCAGCCACGGTAAGATCGGCACGCAAAGTCCTCAACGAGGTGTCAATCGTGTTGGACGAGCAACCAAGGTGACCTTTAGGGGCATGTTACCCCGAGGCGCCTTCCGGACGAGGGTTGGTCAGCGAGAGTCGCAGGGAAGGGCGCCGTGCCTCCGCGCCCGACCCCGGCCGAGCCTAGAACTGGTCGCAGAGGGCGCCCGAGGAGAGCTTCGTCGCCGTGCCAGGAATGATGAAGTTGGGCGTCGAAAATGCGCTGCCCAAGCGCTCGAGCCAGACTGCTTGCGCATGATCGGAATCGGCAGTGCAGATACCGTCGCCGTTCAGGTCCACAAACAGGTACACCGTCCGCGGGTTGCCAAACCGCTCAAAGGCCGTGCTGATGGAGGTCTCGATGCTGATCTGGCCACCGACGACGACATCCGACTCCATCGCTGAACTCGCGGTGCCACCCGTGACGCGGGCGAACACAGTACGTCCGTTCCACGCATCGAATCCTTCTCCCTCAAAGGTGTACAGTTGGTCCACGGGGTCGGTACCGTACAACTCGGCCCACATGCAGTCCTCGACGAGCGAGAAGCACAGGTGCTCGGAGGCGACGCAAGACGCGAACGCTTGGGCCACGGCGAGCCCCTGGTCTCGAACCGTTTCTTCACACGACAACTCGCAGCTGCCTCGACTCTCAAAGCAGCTTCCTTCGAGCAGAGTCTCGCACAGCGGGTCGCAGTCGAGTCTGGAGGTCCCGGTGGAGGTCTCTGTGGTGTCCGACGATGCGAACCCGGTCGTCGTTTCGTCGCCGTCATACGTACCCCCAGGCGTCGTGGTCGAGCCTTGGCTCCGTGTCGTCCCGGACTCGGCCGAGCCCGAGCCCGAGCCCGAGAACGGCGCGGATCCCGAGCTTCCTGAACTCTGGACCGTCGTCGAACCTGAGACGCCGGAACCCTGAGCGTCGACTTGTGGAGTGCAAGCCATCATGACGGCGACCAGGGAGATGGTCGATGCGGACCGCAGCGTTTGCTGGACTGTCATCCACGCCAGGTTAGGTTCGACCCGTCGGTGCAACCATGTGTACCTCCGCATCGTTGACGTACACTTTTCCTCCACGCTCGCGGACGTCCGAGCGCAACGGCAGGGGCTGCACGCAGGTCGACTCTGGCAGCTGGACCCCCTCGGAGCCGGGCACACACGCTTTTCCGATAATGTATATTATGTCTAATCACAGATCGGTGATGCGGGAGGGGCTAGGACGCGTGCTTCGGCTACCAGCGCCCGCTTTGGTGCCATTTCGAGGTCCGTGGCCCTCGCGCATGGGCTTCATCGCCCGCCTGTCTGGCCTGGGATGCGGCAGAGCTTGGGTGCGCGAAAGATGGGAACAAATTCTCGGCTGAGCGCACTGACACGCGCAAATGAGAATCTCAGAGAGCCGTTGCCCCGTGATGTTCCTGTTTGCCTTGACGGCCCTGGGCTGCGTCACGGACCCCAGTGACCAGTCCACGCAGTCCCGGACCGTGCCATTCGACGTCGAAGGCTGGGCCCAAGGTGGCGGCAAGACGATCACGGTCCAGGCGTTCAACTTCGCAACCAACAGCTACGACACGATCCATGCCATGACGACCACGTCATCGACGGGCCCCGTGTGGGCGAACCCGTCCCTGTACCACTACTCAACGCCGCCGGTCACCCTGCCCTCCAACTACTGGGTCCCACCCGGCGCCGGGTGTGCGACCGGGGGGATGGCGAGTCTGCGGGTCTACGAGCAAGGCGCCCTGCTGAACACGTTCGACAGTGCGGAGAAGAGCTGCGTCACCGCCGAGGTATGGAACGGAGCCCATCCGGTCAACGCAGCGCAAACCTGCGGCTATGGAAACACGTTGGTCCTGTTCTCGCCTCCGGCTTGCTAAGGAGCCCGCATGGGGAGGCCGACGGGCATGTTTCCTCCTCGCGGCAGTTTTTCTTGATTCGCGTCGTGGCTCAGCGAGTCGGGTGAACTCGTACGTACATCGTGATGCCGCCCGCTCCTGTCTGCCGCGTCAGCTGCTCGGCACACCCGTTGTCGGCCTCGATACGTGGGCATACGCTGGTCGTCCTGATGGCCAAGGATCGACAACGTCGTGCGGCCCCAGAGCCGGACGCCGCGGTGATGCGGACCGTGTACCAACAGGCACGCACGATCGCACGTGCCGTCCTGCGCTCACGCGGCCGAGAGACCTGGAACACGCACACGTTGGTCAACGAAGCGTTTTCGCGGCTGCTGGGTAGCGCGTGCGCGGAGCAGATGCGCGGCGACCCTACGTCGATCGTGCCGATGCTCCGCACGGTGATGCACAACGCGCTCACCGATCACGGCCGCCGCAAGCGCTCGGCCAAGCGACCCGACGGGCAAGCGCGGGCACGGGTGTTCTACGACGACGCGCTGCTTGCCTTCGACGACGATCCCGAGAGCCTGCTCGACATCTTGGACGCACTCGCCGAACTGCGCCGCGGCGAGGCGGCCGACGTCAACGTCAGCGAGCCGGCCCAGCTCGCGCGGGTCCTCGAGCTTGGCTTCGTCTTGGGTTGCACCACCCGAGAGATCGCGTCCGAGGTCGACCTACCGCAGTCGACGGTCGCTCGCTGGCTTCGCTACGGGCGTGCCCATCTCAACGCTCGACTCCAGCGCCCGAGACAGGAGGCCAGCGATGGCTGACGACCCCGAACTTTTCGACCGGGTCATGGACCTTCCGGTCGATGAGCGGGAAGCGGCAGTCGAAGCCGTGTGCGCGGGAGACGAGGCTCGAGCACGCCGGCTCATCGAACTCGTCCGCATCGCGACCGCCGCCGGGGCGGACTTCATCGACACACCCCCGGCCTTGGACAAGGGCAACCAGTTCGGGCGTTTCTGTGTGGTCTCTCTTCTGGGCGAGGGCTCGTTTGGACAGGTCTACGATGCTCTCGACCTCGACCTCGAGCGTCGCGTGGCGCTCAAGGTGCTCCACCCCGACCGCAGTCGCTCCGAGGCCGACGACCGCCGCTTCCAGCGAGAGGCACGCGTGTTGGCGCGGATCGATCATCCCAACGTGGTGCGGGTGCATCACGCGGGCGTGATACAGGGCCGGCGCTTCCTTGCGATGGAGCGAGTCGAGGGTGCGTCCCTGCGGGGCTGGATCCGCGAGGCGCCGGCGCTGGGCTGGTCGGCGGTGCTCGAACGCTTGTTGCCCGCCGCGCGTGCTCTCGCGGCCGCCCATGAGGCGGGCATCGTGCACCGGGACTTCAAGCCGGAGAACGTGATGTTCGACGAGGCACGCCAGCGGGTCGTGGTGGCGGACTTCGGCATTGCGAGGGTCGACCGCCACGGCGAGATTCCGACCCCCTCTGAGGGCCCGGTTGAGACCGACGCTCTGTCGACGGCCTCGACCCTGGGAACGCCGGAGTACATGGCGCCCGAGCAGTTCTACGGCGAGGCGTCGGCGAAGTCCGACCAGTTTGCGTTCTGCAGGGTCGTCCTAGAGGCACTCGGCGGCACGCTATGCCCCGTCCCGCTGCCCACGGTCTCTCCTGTCACCGAAGAGGCCGCGGCGGAGCCCGAGCCCGTCCGCGCCCCACGGTGGCTTCGTCGCGTGCTCACGCGCGGCACCGACCCAGAACCCGCCGCTCGCTATCCAGACATGGAGGCGCTGACCGAAGCCCTCATCGCACACCAGCGGCGCCGGCGAGGCACACTCATCACCCTGCTGGTGCTGGCGGCCGCCCTGCCCTCCGCGTACGCGGTCGCCCGACCCGATACCGGTCCCTGCCAAGTGTGGAATGCGGCCGGCCTTGAGGACACCCTCGCGCCGCACTGGGAGCAGATGAAGGCAAGGGCAACCTCGGAACCGTCCGCCGTCTTGGTGGCCGAGATGCACCGCCGGACCCATCGAAGCCTCAATCGGTGGGCGGCCGCACGAACCGAGAGCTGCCGGCAGCACGCCGCAGGTCTCGTCGATGACGCGACGGCCGAAGCCCGCGACCATTGTTTCGCCCGCTGGGAGCGACGCCTGACGCGACGCGTCGCTTGGAGCGCGGACGTGTCCGAGGCGCTCCTGAGCCCACGCCTCGCCCGCGTGCTGCCCGACAACCCGGAGCGCTGCGGGTACGTCAGCCCTGTGGGGGCGCGGCCCGAGCCCCTGGACAATTCAACGCGCACGGCGCTCGAGCGAAGCATCGAAGACGCCGAGACGTCGTGGATCCTGGGACGCTACGCGCAAAGCCGCGACGCCGCGCAGAAGGCGTTGGCTCGAGCGCGAGCGGCAGATCACGAAGCGTTCGGCGCGGAGGCGCTCCATCGACTGGGCGTCCTCGCTGCCCGCCGTGGAGACGCCCAGACCGCGATCGACGTCCTGCTGGAGGCGCTGGAGCTGGCCCAGCGCCAAGGACAGGCGCAGCTCACCTACTCGATCCAATACCACCTGACCGAAACCCTCATCGTCGAGGGCCGGGTCGAAGCGGCTTCGCCGGTGCTGGCACTCGCCCGCGCTCAGCTCGCGCGCTTGGCGGAGCGACCGCGGCTGCGGGCCGAGCTGACAGTTCTCGAAGGTCACCTCGCCCAAGGCAAGGGGCAGCTGACGTCCGCGGCGGAGGCCTACCAGGACGCTGCAGAGCGGTTCGCGGAGATCGAGGACGGGGCCCTGGGCAGCGCGGCGGCCCGAGAGTTTCTCGCCGAGATGCTCTCGGCGCAGGATCGACACGACGAAGCGACACTCCTCGCGGACCGTGCCTTCGCCGATCGAGTCCAGTCCCTGGGAAGCACAGAGCACCCCCTGCTCGTCGACGCCCGGGTGCGCACCGCAGGCGTGCACGTGCGCGCAGCGAAGGCCGCCTCAGGGGCCGCGGCACGGCGCCGTCATCTGATGGTGGCCAGGGAGCACGCCGCAGCGGCCACCACGTTGAGCGAGGTCGTCCATGGTCGTCTCAGCGCTCCGTTCGCGTGGGCGCTAACCCTTCGGACCCGCGTCGAGCTCCTCGAGGAAGAGAATGTTGGACCCGCCGTGGCTCACGATGCGACCGAACTCGTAAACATCCTCGAGACGCTCGATGACTTCCCCCAGGCACACCGCGTGGAAGCGCTCCGCGTGGCGCGAAACGTTCAGCACGCTCGCGCCGACTGGGCGCGCGCCGAGGCGGCCGCGGCCCTCCTGGTGGAGTCTCATGACACCGCCCGCCCGCCTTTGTCCACGGCCGCGCGAGATGACGAACTGATCCTGATCTCATACCTCGCCCACAACGGGAACGCCGACGGGGCGCGCCGACGGCTACGGCTCCACGAGGCCCGATACGCAACCAACTCCACCCAAGATGCGGCCTACCGGGAGAAGCTCGATCGCCTGCATCGAGGCCTCTCTTCCTCCGCGGAAAGCGACGACCCATGAAGAAAACCGGCACCCCATCCAAACTTCGCGCCTCCGTCCTCGAAGCCGAGCAGCTCCTGGCGCTCGCGAGCGACCTTGACCGCTCGAAACGCCTGCCGCCCTCCCGGACCGCCGTCGTCCAAGCCCTCCAAGAGTGGGTTGGTGCGGTTGAGAAACACGCAAGCGCCCTCGAGGCGAAGCTGAAGGTGATCGCCCCGAAGCTCACGCTCGCGGAGCTCCAGTCTCGACTGCAGCGTGCGAAGCCGATCCTCGCACCGCGGCCGGATGTGCCGCCCCCGAGCGAAGGGGCCCATGCGCTGATGCTGCACCTGGTTCGGAGTCGGAAGGCGCCAAGTCCGGTCGTGTGGCTGCTGGCGACGAACGAGTCTGGTGGTATTGCGGTCTATGAGCAAAGCGGCGACGGCACCCCGCCGGGCGCAGCCACCGAGCTGATTGGACGCGAATACTGGGTACGGCGCACCGACGGCGTGTGGCAGCAGCTGGACTACGCCGCAGCGGACAGCTCCACTTTCCAGGTCTGCGTGTTTTGGAAGGGACTCGAGGACGTAAGCATCACATCGGCACCCGCTGGCGACTGGACGTCCACCCCATGGGAGGACGACGGAGAGCGGGTCGGAACCAAATTCTGCAGTTCCTTCCCGTTCGCCAACATGCCCGGCGGTGGGGTCATCGACGTGACGATCAACGTCAAGCGGGGCCCAAGCCACACGTTCCAGCTTCGGGTCGACAACGCCCACGCGGCGGAGGACCGAGGCAATGGCAATGGGCTCCCCGAACCGATCCTCACTCCCACCAAACCGACGGATCCGCCGACCGGGCCCGGACCGATTCTCATCCCCAACGACCTCACGACGCTGCCCGGCATCGACCCGCGCGACGTCGGACGCATCCTCGAGCTGTTCGAGTCGTTTCGGATCGAAGCTGAGCGTGCACGGCCGCGGATTGTAAGAGACGCGTTGAACGCCACCCAGCTGCTCGACGACCAGGGGGCGGCCCTCGGGTCCTTGCTCGAGGACGCCAGCCTGGGCCTGCTCGAGACCTGAACTCCGGCCGCGTCGACGCGGCCGCCTTGTCAGCTCCTGAACCTGACCGCATGCACGCGCCCGGCCGTGCGTGACGGTGACGCACGCCTGCGTGCCGCGACTTCACGCGGGCCGCCGACGCTTGCCTGTCGTCCGCGCAACCACCGACTGCTCCCCCCCCCACAAGTCCCATGTCGTCGCCAAAACGCATCCCCAACACCGTCGTGGAGAAGGTTGCCCGCCTAACCTCCGACCTGACTCTACCCTCCGACCCGGCGAAGCTCTCTCGGGTTCAAGCTCTCGCTTCGTCGCTTCTCGCCCGGCCCGCAGCCTCGGAGGACGAGCCCGTGCTGGTCCGCGGCCTCGCGGGCGTCGCACAACCCCTTCGTGTGGCGCTCGACGAGGAGGCGCTCGAGACCCTCGGCCAGACGCTTCGAGCAGACATCGCGGAGCGCGAAGACCAGCGTGAAGGCGCGGAGACCGACGTCGTCGAGATGCGCCGCGTCGAGGACGATGGCGCCACGAGCTTGTTGGCCGTCGACCGTCTCAGTGGCCTGCGTGTGAGCGAGCGGGTCGGCCCGTTCAATCTCGGCGCGCGCGAAGTGTGGTTCGAGGCGTTCTTCGCCGCGAAGGCGATGACGGTCGTGCGTACGGGGGAGCCCCGCCCGTTGCTCGCGTTGAGTCGCGCCCATCGACCGCGGACATCTCGCGGCACGACGACACTCGATCTGCAGGCGGGCACCGTCTGGGTTCGGGGTGATCTGATCAGCAGCGCGCTGCCGGCCAATGCCTACGTCGGCATCCAGATACGCGACGGGAGTCTCGCGCTCTCCGGCGCAGCATCCGTCGACGGCGACACAGTGGAGCTCGGCGGTGCTCTCACGGGAACGCTGACGCTCGAGCTCCAGACGCCGACCGTCCAGCCCCAGGACGGGGGGTGCCGCGCCGCAGGCGCGACGATCGAGCTGCCCGAGAAACTCGTGTTCGCGTTCAAGGACGGAGCGCTTCGCATCAAGGGCTCCTCGGGCCGTGCCACGGCGTGGGACCAGACCTTTCACTTCAAGGAGCCCCGCTCGACGTGGTCGTACATCACCGATCGATGGACGGCCGTGCTGCACTATGCAGTCGAGCCCGACACGTTCTCCTTCGAGCCGTTCTCCGACGCGCTGGCGACGTTCACCGGCAAGGCCCGCATCGAGAGGGGGGGCCTCGGCTTCCCCGTGGTGTCGGTCGCCGATCCGGCGGTCCTGGACGAAGCCTCGGTCGCACCTCAGTTCTTGCTCGACCTGCGCGAGTTCTCGTGCCGCTGGTATTCGCCAGACGAGCGCTTCCACGCGATCGCGCAGGCCTGGCTCGGCATCTCGGCCAGCGGCACGATGCTCTTCGCGAACGACGTCGCCGCCTTGTCCCCCGCGGTTGTCTTCGACCATGTCCTGTGGGAGGCGCGCGGAGCCGGCGGCCGGCTTCCGTGGACGCATCGCCACCCCGCGCCCTTCGTGCTGCTTCATGCGTGCGACCTCGTCGCCGGCGAGGCCTTCGCGGTCTCCGGTGAAGGCCTCGCCGGGCTCGACCGCCCCCTGCAGACGGACGCCGAGCCGATCCCTGCCGCGCGAGGACGGGGCCTGTTCGCGCTGCTTCGGCGAGACAAGCGGGTCGAGGCGACGTTGATGGTGGTCGAGGAGTCGCCGCAGGCGGCCATGCAGCTCGCGCTGCGGAACGGGCTCGTCTGGGTGAGCAAGCCGGTCTACATCGTGGCCCAGGGCCAGCGGGGCCGCGGGCAGACGATCGAGAAGGGGCGCGCGGCCCTGTTGATGGGTGCGTATGGCTGGTGCCCGACCCTTCCCGATCCCTACGTCTCGAACGTGTGTGCCAGCTCGCCTGGCGCGGACCGTCCGTCCCCGACCGGTCGACTCGTGGCGGAGATCGCCTGGTCGAACCCGGAGACCGTGTCGGTCTCCTTCGAGGGACAGCTCGGCCGCACCCTCGCGAAACCCGTCCGTGGCATGGGCCCGCAGCAGGACGACCACGACCGACGGCCGGTCGCCCTCGGACTCACCCAGGTCGATCAACATCGGCTGCAACTCTCGGAGCGCGAGCAGGCCCGCTGGGACAAGGCCCAGAGCAAGGAACAGGACAGCCGTGCGAAGCGGCTGGATGCGGCGAGCCGGTCGAACAAGGAGTCGATGGACCTACTCGGCGCCGTCTGGAGCAAGTTCCATCCGGCTCGGCCCAATGTGGCCCTCCTCGACGTCTCGACCAACCAGGACTTGCTTGGCGTCGCCCTCGAGGCGCACAACCGGGACGAGCCGCGCGTCGCGGCCTCCCACCTCGTGCCCGGGGTTTCGGCTTCGTTCGCCGTGGACGGACTCGACGTCCAGGCCGCGTTGGCCCGCATGGTGGTGATGACCTTGCCCGCCATCCAGTGGGAGCCGGTCCGTACCCTCGACGTGGACCAAGACGTCGCCACCCTGGGCTGGTTTCCCACTCCGCTAGCCTCCGCGACCGACGGGGGCCCGAGTGTCGTGGGGGTTCGCTCGCAGCGGCTGACACCCATCGTGCCTGACGAGGCCCTCGAGAGGACCCAGGCCGAGTTCGAAGCCGGTCAAAGGGTGGGTCTACGTACGACCCTTCCGTTCGGCCTCATGGCCACCGCCATCGTCAACCCCGATGCGAGTAGCGCACGCAAGGCGGACCTGCTGCAGAACACGCGCCCCAAGTTCCCGACGCGGGACTCGGTCGGCGGTCACCAGATCACCGCAGTCGCCGAACACGGGCGTCTACCGGGAGGCGTCTCGCCCACGTTCGAGGGCGCGATGCGACAGGTGATCAATGGTGTCGACCTGGCCACCGGCGCGCCCTTGGGCCTCTCGGTGCTGGGTTCGACCGCTGACCCATCGAGCAACGTCGAGACAGTGTTCAACAACGACATGGCCTCGAACCCGCGGGTCCCGGTCACCCGGTTCGACATCTCGGGCTACGGGGCCTCGAACTTCAGCGAGTGGGAGAACCCGTTCGCCGCCTTCGCCGAGACGGCGAAGGTGCAGTTCAGCGTGATCAAGGGCCGAACCGCGATGGAGATCATCAAGGTCAACAGCGTCCTGCACCCGTGGGGCATTCGCGTCACCCGGTCGGTCACGATCGAGCGCCGTCCCGGCGGCGGGGTCGTCCGGCGCGATTCGGGCTGGCAGCCCATCACCCCGGGCATGTTCGACTACCGCTACGCGGACACGACCGGAAACATCCTCAACGCGCCGTATCGATTCGACGCCGGGGTGTTCCGCGGCATGTTTGACGTGCGCTCGATCCGACCTGCGCCCGGGACCGAGGTCTCCTCGGGTGGCGCCACGTTCATCCCCTACTACTTTGACGCGAACGTCGCGCTGGACGGGGCTTCCGGACGGACCCAGGCGATCGGCATGCTGGGGTATCTGCAGACGACGCCCGACGGGGAGCCAGCCTCGGGCGCAGCCCTGCGAGACCTCGTCGAGTCGCAGGGGGCGGTTGGAGGCCCGCTCGACGTGTGGATCGACGTGGGCAACAGCGGCCTGCCGTTCCGAGTGCGGCGACTCGAAGTCGCGATAGCTATGGACATGGGTGGCCCGGTGTTGGTCGCGACGGTGCGGGGCGTCCCCCGCCTTCCCACCACGGGTGCCTGGTCGGTGGTCAAGCGCCCCGTCGCCGGCGTCGCCGACGAGCACCGCGAAGCCGTGCCCGTCAGCGAGGGTCGTGGTGTCCCCCTGATCCGCCGCTATCCGGTGACCTACCCCACGGCGAGCCAGGCCGTCTTCGCCGAGCCTCCGCTCACGGGTTTGGCGGGGCCCTATCGATTCGCCGACCCCGCCGACTTGTACGAGTTGAGCCCCCCCGAACAGGAGTACGCGCTTCTGCAGAGCACGCCGACCCACGCGTTCCTGTTCCCCCGGCCGTTGATCTCAAGCACCGGGAGCAATCAGCTGCAGACCGGGGGGACGCCCGCCTTGGCTGACGTCATCGCGCGAACCACGTCCAAGGGCGCGTTCCCCCCCCCGCCGAACACCATCGACTTGCCGGGCACGCTGTTCTTCGACGTCGCGCCGAGCGGAACCCTCTCCCTGTCGTCTCCGATCAATATCGCGGGCCACCCCACGCCGCTGCGCCTCTCGGGCGAGAACGGGCACGGCACCAAGATGAACTACGACCACGCCACGTTGCGGATGGTCATCGACCACGGTCATTGGGAGGCGGAGTTCACGGGACTGGAGATCTATAACGACATCGCCGGCATGGAGCGGATCAGCGGCTCTCGCTTGCGGGTCGTGGGGTCCACCCAGCAGCGGCCACAGATTGCCGAGATCGAGTCCCTCGTCCACGACGACATTGAGTCGATCCTGCAGTTCATCCCCCTGTTCGGCCAGCGCGGCACAGACGGACCTATCGAGCTGGGCACCACCAACGCCAAGCACGAGTTCAAGTTCGAGGCCTCGCTCAAGGTCGATGTCCCTCGGGTTTCGATCACGCTGTTCGCGGGCGCTGACCTGAAGCTGAAGCTGAAGCTGGCCGCTTCCACGGGCTTCGACAAAGACACCGGCCTCGTCAAGAACTCAGGCAAGTTCGGACTTGCGCTCGAGGGCAAGATTCCCGTGCTCTCGATCGGTATCGCGTCCGTCTTCGTGATCGTCTCGGTTGGGGCCGACTTCGCCATCGACAGCATCGCGGGCGGAGCGACCTCGGAGAAGCTCGCCCTCAACGCTTTCGCCGGCGTCGGGGTTGAGGGAGCCATCGGGCCCTTCAAAGCCTACGCCTACCTCGGCGTTGGCTTCATCCTCAGCTACGACATCACCAACGACAAAGCGAAGTATGGGGGCCTCGTTGCCCTGGAGGCAGGCATCGACTTCACCATCGTCAAGGTCAAGGTTCGGGCCGAACTCAAGGGCCTCTGCTACGACGATGCAGGGGCGACGAAGTGCGACTACTCGGGCTCCGTCAAGGTTCAGGTCGACATCTTCCTCATCTTCTCCATCAGCGCCTCTTACACCGTTTCGGACACCACAACCCTCTGACTTTCGCGAGGAAGAACAATGGCAACGCCTCACAAGATCACCCTCGTTCCCTACCTGCAGTCCTGGGATCACGTGTCCCGCACGCTGAAGGTCCGCCTTCTCCTGGCCCCCACGGGCAACCCGCTCGAAGCCTTGTCGCCCGGAGAGCCCGCGTTCTCGGACGCAAAGCTCGCCTTCGAAGCGTCGATCTCCGACGCCGTCGAGGCGCTGCCGCAGCGTGTCAACGTGCACCAGGCGCAAACGTGGCCCTCGGGTTCCACGGTGGCGGCCCCCGACGCTCGCACCATCTTCGGTGCGATCAAGACAGCGCTGTCGATCCCAGACGCCCCAGCAGCCGACACCTTCTCCCCGCAGTCACGGGACCTCACGGTACAGATTCGCAAGTACCTGCCCCGCAGCTACCGGCGCTCGTTCGCGTTCGTGAAGCCTCGCACCGAACTCGCGGTCATCGATGACACCTACCACTGCGCGATGCGCTGCCCGCCCGAGGCGACTCCGCCGGTCGCCCCCAACGTCATCGGGTGGGGGGAGGCGCTTGCGTTCGCGCTGCGACGTCCGCGTCTGGCCGAGGCGTTGGCCCTCGTACACGAGATCGAGCTGACGGTCGACGCCGCACCTCGCCTCGAGAACGGCGGATGGCTGTGGTTCGACCTTGCCCCCTCCAGCAGCTTCGCGGGCGCAGCCACCTCCACCCCCGGCTACACGCGTTCGTTCGCGACTCGCGTGCCCCCGCTCGACCCCACGCAGAACCGCGCGCTGTTCACCCCGGTGGTCTTTCCGGTGTTTGGGACCGCAGCCGCAGCCGCAGCCGCGGGGAACTTCGACAAGGTGTTCGTCGAAGCCCTGAGGTTCGACGACGGCTTCTCGAAGGTGGTGCACGCCCGCCAGCCGCTGAGCGCCGACGTGCTCGACGAAGACGGCAACGGGCCACCGGTGCCGCGCGACGAAGGCGTGCAGCTGGCATGGGACGACGAGGACATCCTGGAGGGCCAGAACCGGTCGCTGGGGGCGCCTCCCGCAGGGGAAGACGCCGTGATCGCTCCGCGCGGCGTGCTGGGGTATCGGGTCGACGTCCGCAAGGACGGCGATAGCAAGTGGCATTCGCTCTCGCGGGTGAACGCCCCCCTCGCCGTCGGCGTCGACCTGGGCGTCGCGGAAGAGGAGCGCTGGACCGAGGTCGTCCCCACCGCCAACGCCGACCAGCTGTGGCTTCCCGCGTGGTTCGCCAAGTGGCGCGGCTCGTCGCTTGTCATCGACACCAACGACGAACAGCGCCTCATGGAGGTGCCGCCGGGGCCCGCCGTCCCCGAGGTGCCTACGGGCGCCGACGACGTTCCGCTTCGCTACGGGCAACGCTACGAGTTCCGCGTGCGCTTGGCGGACACCACCGGCGGGGGTCCCGAGGTCGACGACGTGCCGTCGCGTCCCGGAGAGTCACCGATCGGGAACCTGCACTTCAAGCGCAGGCGTCGCCCCGGACGCCTGCCGATTCGACCCTTTGCGGTTGGGGTGGACGGCCGGACCGACCGAATTCGCCTCGACCGTCCGCTCCTGGGGTACCCCGAGGCAGTCTTCGCCGCGGGGCCCTCCGTCCGTCCGACGTTGCTGGCCCAGATCGCCAGCAACGATGCCGATCCAGCGAATGCGACCCCGGCCGGGATTCGGGACGTCGACGTGGCGTTCGCACGAATCCGCGTCAGCGTGAAAGCACCGACCTACGATCCAGCTGCGGACGAGGATGGCTACGTCCGGTGGTACGAGACGGGTCGCGCGTTTCCGCCGGATCCGGACCAGACGCTGGAGGTCGAGTTGACCTGGCAAGACATCCCCGACCTGGCTGCCCACGACATGAGCGCGCAGCTCGGAGCCGACGGCACCATCACCGGGCCCGTGCTCGTCCCCACCGCACGAGACGTCCGTATCGAGGTCTTCGCCGCCGGGCGTGACGACCTGACGTACTTCGGCGACGAGCAAGCCCGCTTCGGCGAGTCCGACAGCATCGACATGCACGCCCGGGCGAGCCTCAGTGCCGAGCTGGACGTTCTGGCCACCCTGCCGCCCTCGGATATGCTGCGCTCGGTATTCCTGCGGCCCGACCCCACCGGTGGCAGTGCAGACGTGCGCCCCGTCGTCGCCCAAAACGACCCTTCCCCGGTGCTGCTGGGGCGCTTGGCCGAGGCTGCGGAACTCGTGGCCGACGGCGATTTGCTGGTGGGCCAACCCGGACAGCGGGTGGCCTTCGGCTGCTCGGGGCTCACGCATCACGCGGCACCCGACCTCACCAGCCTCGAAATGGCCGAGCCGAGCGAACTCGCCGAACAGTGGCTCAACGTCGCACAAGCGGTCATCGCGCGTGACTGGACGTGGCGTGGGGCGGGAACCCCCGCGGTGAAGGTGATTCGCTCGGTCTCCAACCCGATGCAGCCGTCGCTCCCTGCGGAGGTCACCGAAGTCGGTTGTATCGAGCTGATGCCCACGGTCAACGTGCAAGCCCGACAGGACCCCGACCGCACGTACATGCGGCTGGTCTTCATCGACGCACTGCCGCCCCCACTCGATGTGACCCGGCGCCCGCACGAGGTCGAAATCGCCTACACCTTCAAGCTGGCGATCGAGGACGGCGGCGAGGTCACCCAGACGGTCGAAAGCGTCCTGCCTATCGTCACCCCGCCTCGACAGGTGCCCAAGGTCGTCGCGGCAGGCATCGCGCTCACGCCCTATGAGCGTGACTCCGAGTACGACGAGACCGCGCCCCGGACGAAACGCCTATGGATCGAGTTCGACGAGCCCCTCGCCGACCCGCGCGATGCTTGCTTCGCGCGAGCCCTGGCCCGCTCGCCCGACCCGATGCTCCTGCCCAACGCGGAGCCGCTCGCGGACCCCGACGTGGTCGAGAGCATCCCGATCGATCCGGAGCTGGTCCGCGTCATCACGCCCGGGCAGGTGCAGGACCTCGCAGGACTGGCGTCCATGCAGAAGCTCGAGCCCGCGGCCGACTCGGACCGGCGGTTCTTGTTGCCCTTGCCGCCGAACACGGATCCCTCCTCACCCGAGCTGTTCGCGTTCTTCACCTACGAGTTCCGCGTGGGCCACGACCGCGGCCCCCTGGACAATCCGCTGTGGACGACCGCCCAGGGCCGCTTCGGACAACCCCTCCTGCTCGAAGGCGTGCAACACCCCGCGCCGGAGCTGCGCTGCACCACCCTCACGCGGCCCCACGGAACCGTGGCACTGCTCGCTCCGTTCGCCACGCCCTACGTCGGTCTGCGCCAGGCGGCGGCCGATCCGTCCAACACCGAGATGTGGTTCGTCTTGTACGCCCGGGTCATGCAGGCCGACGGATCGACACGTCGCAACATCCAGATAGGTCTACGACGCGCCTCCAGGATCCCCCGTAGCGACGGCATTTCTGTGTCTCGCCTACCGATGGCGGGCACTGCGTGGACCCGCCCGGAGGTCGACAGTGCGCTCGACTCGGCCGGGTTGCCTAGAAAGAGCCCGCTGAGCGCCCTGGCAGTGGAGCTCCTACCCGAGCCCAACGGCACGTTCACCGACCCGCTGGGCGCCCAGCTGGGCAACGTCCGGATCCTTCGCACGTCACCGCTGGCCGCCGTCGACCACGACTGCTGCTGACATCGCGCAACGCAGAGTGAGCGGCGGCCCATACTCTGTGGGGGCCGCCAGTTCACGCGCCTCGATCGACGCCTTCCCCGTCGCCGGGAGGCCTCTGCAAGTGGGGCCGCGGCGAGCGTCTGAGAGGGTGTTTTTGCGGCGCTGAGCAGGGGCGCAAGCACGCAGGTATGCTTCCGTCCATGAGCGACGAGCCGGCGGCAACGTCCTTTCTTGATCGCGTGAACACCCTGTCGGCGCCAGCCGTGGGGGGGCTGGGCGCGGCGGCGGGACTCCTGCTCGCGGTTCTTTCTGCGCTCAGCGTGGAGACCGGCTCGACGACGGATGTCGCGCCAGCGACGGTGGTCGCAGCCGCTGAACCCAACGCGGACGGTCCGGTCTCGCGATCTCAGGCTACAGCCACCGACGAGGATCAGGCGGCGGCCGAAGACGCCGCGCAAGACTCCTCGCAGAGAGCCCACGAGCCCGCTCTCGAAGGAGCCCCTGTCCCTCCCCCTGGTGGCGCGGAGGACGAAACACCGCCGGCGGAAGAAGAAGCCGAGCAGGAAGAGTCGCAGGACGTTGTCTTGATGGACCCCGATGTCGGGACCTCGCACATCGCGGGCGCCGACCCCGAAGCCTCGGAGAAGTCTGAGGTCGCGGCCGACTCGGCCCCCTCAGACTCCACGCCGCCCCCGAGTGGTCGTACCCAATCCGACCGTGACGCTGAGGCAAAGATGGATGCAGACGAGCTGCTCACCGCAGCGACCGAGGCGTATGACGACAGGCGCTACAAAGACGCGTATCGCTTGGCGACACGCAGCCAACGCGCGAAGCCCAAGGACAAGGCCCAGATGCTCCGCGGGCGCTCGGCGTGCCGGCTACGTGACGAGAAGAACGCGCGGGAGATCGTGCGGTCGTTCAAGCTCGGGGACGAGCATCGCAAGACGCTGCGGACGTTTTGCAAGGACCGCGGTGTGCGCGTCGGGCTCTGATAAAATCTGTCCCTCGCCCCTGCGATGACTGACGTGCCGCCCCCTACCCCGCCCGCCTCGCTCGAGGACGCCATGCTCGGTGTGGTGCTTGCTGAGCGCTACCGGATCGATGGAGTGTTGGGCGAAGGCGGGATGGCGCTGGTGTTTCACGGGCACCACCTGGGCCTCGACCGCGCCATCGCGATCAAAGTTCTCAAGCCGGCGTTCGTCTCCGACGCTCAGGTCCGCGCCCGGTTTGAGCAAGAAGCTCGCGCTGTTTCCCGGCTCGAACACGTGGGCATCGTCAAAATGTACGACGTGGGGACGGCTGAGGTCCCGCGCTTGGACACCCCAGTTGCGTTCCTGGTCATGGAACGGCTGCGCGGTGCCGAGCTGTCGGACCTGCTTCGGAAGGACGGGCCCGCACCTGCTCCGGTCGCAATGGGGTGGCTCGAAGAGATGCTCGCGGCCATCGCCCATGCTCACGCGCGCGGCGTGGTGCACCGCGACCTGAAACCCGAAAACGTCTTTGCCTGCGACGTCCCGGAGGGCGGCAGAATACTCAAGCTGGTCGACTTCGGAATCGCGAAAATGGTCCAAGCCAGCGGCGATGCTCCGCTCACGCAGATGGGCATGATCTTCGGGACGCCAGCGTACATGAGCCCCGAACAAGCCACCGGGCACCCGGTCGATGGGCGGACCGACCTCTACAGCGCCGGCATCATCCTGTTCGAGATGCTCAGCGGCGCGGTCCCATTTGCGGCAAAAAATGTGATGGAGGTGCTTCGCCAGCACGTCCGTGAGCCGCCGCCTGAGCTTCCTGTCGCGCCTCCGGTCTCAAAGGTGCTTCGCAGGCTGCTCGCAAAGAGTCCCGACGATCGTTATGAGGACGCTGCCGCCGCCCTTCTCGCGGTGCAGCAGGCCCGCGCAGAGTTGCGCCGACACGGAGGCTTGCGTACCCCGACGATGCCCCGCGCGGCGGATTCGGAGGGGGCGGACAGCCCGACGGTCGCCGCGGTGTCCCCTGAGGCCACGAGCGTCGAGCCGGCGGCTCCCACCGCGGCCGCACTCGTCGTCCCGGCGAAAGAGACACGTGCCCGTATCGAGCCTCCCGATGACGAACCGTCATCACCGCCCGCACGCAGCAGCCTCCCGTTCGGCCTTCAGCGCCGACCTATCGTCGGAATCGCGGTGGGAGCGACAGCGCTTGTGGGCTTGCTCGCCGCGCGCTCCATGTGGAGCACGAGCCCGTCCGCAGCCGCCTCGGAGGACGTCGCCGTGGGCCTCCCGGCGAGCCGGGCGGAGGCCTCTGCCCTCGCTGCCGTCGACGCCAAGCTTGCCGCCGGGGCTCGGACCCAGGCTCGAAGCCTGCTTGCCCCTCTTCTCGGGGCCTTTCCTGACGATCCCGCCGTCGTCTGGCGCGCCGCGCTGGCGGAGGGGAAACGAGGACGATACTCGCAACCCCGCGCCGAGTTGCTCTTGCGCACCCTGGAGCTCGATCCCAAACGGATCCACGACGCGGAGGTTCAGGCCTTCATCGTCGGAGAACTGGAGCGCTCCGTGGTTCCGGACACGCTCCTGGGATTGGTCCTGACACACGGCGACCCGATGCTCGAGGACTGGACACGCGCGCTGCTGGGGAGTCGAAGGACCGCCCTTCCGTACGAGCAACGAGAGCGGCTCCTGGCTGCGCTGCGGGACACGGGCGCGACGGCGGAGACCTGGGACCCGATCGAACATCGATGCCTCGACTTGTGGCAGGCCGGAACGACCGATCGTCCGTGCAGGCTGTACGGCGCCACCTTGGATTCGATGGAGGCAGCCCCCTCCGCCTCCTACCGTAAGACACTGCGGGCAGCCGAGGTCCCCGCACCGGGGGCGGATGAGACCGAGGCGGAGTGCACCGATCTCAACGATCGCCGAGACGCTGTGCTCGACGCACTCTCGGACGCCCCGGGCGACCCCGAGTTCGTGCCTCGTGGCTACGCCGCCCCAGCCAAAGCGTCGAAACGCAAGTCGAAGAAGCGGTTCCGAATCAGGAACATCCTCCGTTAGGCCGGGAACGGCTTGCTCCTCATCGGAACCCTCCCGCTCGTTCCCTCCTACCCGGACCGCCGCATCCCCTCGGCTCAGCGGACCTTGAGCCAGAAGCGGTCGAGCGGGAACCAGATCACGTCGGCGCGTCCCTTCACGTTGCCCATGGGCACGAACGGCTGAGGGCGCCGTGCATCGGGGTCGATGAAGTTGTCCGGATCCTGAGCCTCGTCGGCCGCCCGTCGGGCGATGGCGAGCGCGACGTCGGCCTCTTCGCACAGCCCCTTGCGGCAGCGAATGCGGACGACTGAGTCGGACCCGGCGATGCCGAACACGTGATGGAACGCCTCGTCGTCCTCGCCCGCTTGGCCGTGTTGCCCGACAGCGTCGGAACTAGAGAGGTCGAGGGGGCCAGCGATGGCGGCGACCTTCGCGGCCAGGCCTTCTTCGGGCTCATGCCAGACCTCGAGTTCGAGGCCGTGGTCCTTGCCCTGGACGGTCGCTTCGAGCCGGGTCCGGTCGAAGGGGTTGCGGGGCGGCTGCAGGACCTTGAGGTCCTTGACCTCGGCGTTCCCCATCGCGGACAGGTCCTCTTCCCGCAGCATCTTGCGGAGCTGGCGACGATCGCTGGATGCCTTGGGGACTCGGTCGAGCACCACGGCCCCTAGAGCCCGGGCGGCTTGTGCCGTGCTGCACATCCCCCGACCGCAGTCGAGGACCACGACCATGTCGCGCACGTCGTCCGTCGTGACCAAGGTGAAGGTGTCCTCGCCCGAGACGACCCAGGCGCGCTCCCCAAGCTCGGGCGCGAGTGGAGCCTCGGCCGCGGAGGTCCCGACAGCACGTAGCGCGGCATCCTGGAGGACATCGAGGCTCTGCTTGGGCTTGCGAAACACCCGCAGCCGGACCTGGCCTCGGGGTCCCTCGGTGTCGGCACGCTGGAACTGCCGCTCGTAGTAGTGGTCGCGGACATCGCTGCGGCCGGTCCAGCGCGTGCCGTACTCCACGCCGCGGGGCTCCGACAGCAGCTCGCGCGTGGCCTTTTCGGGGTTGGCTCGGAACGCAGCGACTGCGTTGGCCAGCCTCGCAGCAAGCCGCCCGCTGTTCTTGCAGACCTTGCGACCACACTCGAGGTGCAGGACGGCGTCGTCCTCTTCGAGAAACGCCACGGCGCTCCAGCCGTCTTCGTTCCGCCCTACGACGAGACGGTCGATCGAGGCCCCCACGGTCAGGGTGGTCGTCAGGACGTCGCCCTTGGGGACGGGTTTTCCGTCGACGAGCGCCGCAACAGTGGTCTCCTCGGCGCCATCGACCCGGGCAGCGAGCGCGGCCCACGTCGGTTCTGCGCCCAGCTGAGGAGAACGCCACGCCGACAGAGAGATGTCGTGGGCCCGACTTCGGTGCGTTGCCAACCACACGACGTGGTCGTGGCTCGGGTCCGCCATCTCGTCCGTCTTGGGCCGTGTTTGCGTGAAGAGTTTTTCGTCGGTCAGGTCGCGAAGGTCTTTGTCGGAGATGACTGCGGCCGCATCGACGGCCTCGACTTCGACGGTCCACTGGGTGCTGTCCGCCGACTCATTACGATTGTCCCCCATGACGAGAACATGCCCTTCGGGGACAGTGAACGTCTTCGCGCGGGGCAAGAAGTCGTTTCGCTCCGACATCGAGGTCAGGTAGCGGACGACGTAGGTTTTGTCGTCGATCGTCTCCTCGAACAGCTGGCACCCGGCACGGGTCCTGCCGTTCGCATCATTGACGCACTTTTGCTCGAGTGGCGTGCGCTGCAAGACCTCAAAGTCGTCGTCGGACGCTCGCTTGAGCGACACGACCCGCCCCATGACCCGGACCTGGTCCCCGGGGATGCCGATCACGCGCTTGATGTAGTCGTCCTTGGGGTCGAGCGGGTAGCGGAAGACGATGACGTCTCCGCGCTCGATGTCCCCGAGGAAGGACGCGACGACCGTGCTGGTGAACGGGATCTGAACGCCGTAGCTGAACTTCTTGACGAAGATGTGGTCGCCGATCCGGAGGGTCGGCAGCATGGACTCGCTCGGGATCTTGAACGGCTCGTACACGCACGAACGCAAGCCCAGCGCCACGAGGACGGCGATACCGATGTTCTCCAGCGTCTCTCGCAGCGCGCTCTTGCGCGCGAACGCGGCGTGTTGGTGCAGCAGGTCGTCGAGTCGCTCGGCTTCGGCCTCGAGGTTGCCCAGCCAAGTCGCGTTGGCGGTGTCGTTCTCTTCGCGCAGCCGGTTGAGCTCCGCCAGACTCTCTCGCATGGCACCCGCGGGCGCCTCCGCGATGCGTGAGGCGTGCTTCGCCAAGATGACCTTCGCTTCTTTCGCGAGGATCTTTGCGGCGGACCGCACGTGGCGGCTGGAGCGAGGCTTGTCCGCCTTCGTAGGCCCCTTGGGGGCGGCCGAATACGGGTTTTCGGACTGGGACGGGTCGGACAAGGCGCTGGTCCTATTCTAGCCGATTCGCAGCAAGTTCAATCGAGCGTGAGGACCGCGTGGAACGCGGATTGGGGAATCTCGACATTGCCGATGGCCTTGAGACGCTTCTTTCCCTTCTTTTGTTTCTCCAGAAGCTTGCGCTTGCGCGAGATGTCGCCCCCATAGCACTTGGCGGTGACGTTCTTGCGCATCGCCTTGACCGTGGTTCGGGCGATGACCCGGGTGCCGATCGCGGCCTGGATGGCGACCTCGAACTGCTGCCGCGGGACGAGTTCCTTCATCTTCACGCACAGATCCCGTCCCCGGAAGAAGGACGTCGAGCGGTGGGTGATCAGGCTGAGCGCGTCGACGTTCTCACCGTTGACCAAGAGGTCCAGACGAACCAGGTCGGCGCGCCGGTAGCCACCGGGCTCGTAGTCGAGGCTCGCATATCCGCGGCTGCGGCTCTTGAGCTGGTCGAAGAAGCCAAACACCACCTCGGCCAGGGGCAGCTCGTAGGTGAGCTGGATCCGGGTCTCGGTCAGGTAGCTGAGGTCCTTCTGGGTGCCCCGGCGCTCTTCACAGAGCTTGATGACGGTGCCGACATGCTCTTCGGGCACCTGGATGCGTCCCTCGATCACCGGCTCCTCGATGTAGTCGTAGCCACCCAGCTCGGGGAACTGAGCCGGGTTGTCGACCTCGATCATGCTCCCGTCCTTGAGGTACACCCGGTACATCACGCTCGGCGCGGTCGTGATCAGGTCGAGGTTGTACTCCCGCTCCAGGCGTTCCTGGACGATCTCCATGTGGAGCAACCCCAAGAAACCCAGGCGGAATCCAAAGCCGAGCGCCTCGGAGGTCTCCGGCTCGTAGGTGACCGCGGCATCGTTGAGCGTCAGCTTGCCCAGTGCGTCTCGGAGGGCCGGGTAGTCCGCGTTGTCGGTGGTGAACACCCCGGCGAAGACCATCGGCATGACGTCTTGAAATCCGTCCAGCGCCTCCGGGTTTTCCTCCGCCGCGTCGACGACGGTGTCTCCGACCTTGGCGTCTCGGACATCCTTGAGTCCGCAAATGAGGTAGCCGACCTCCCCTGCTGCGATCTCCGTCAGCTCGGTCATGTCCGGCGCGAAGACCCCGACGCTGAGCGTCTCGTAGGCCTTGCCGCTGGACATCATGCGCAGCTTGCTTCCAGGCGTCAGTCGCCCCGAGAAGACGCGCACGATCGAGATGACCCCGCGGTAGGAGTCCCACCAGCTGTCGACGATCAACGCACGCAAGGGTCCGGTGCGGTCGTCGGTCGGCGGGGGCACCTGTTCGACCACCGCCTTGAGGACCTCCTCGATCCCGATCCCGCTCTTGGCGCTGCAGTGAATCGCGTCGGTCGCGTCGAGGCCGACCATTTGCTCGATCTCCTCCGCGACCCGGTCCGGGTCGGCCGAGGGCAGGTCGATCTTGTTGATCACCGGGATGATCTCGAGATCGTTGTCCAGCGCGAGGTAGACGTTCGCGAGCGTCTGCGCTTCGACGCCCTGTGCCGCATCGACGACCAGGAGCGCGCCCTCGCATGCTTTGAGGCTGCGAGAAACCTCGTACCCGAAGTCGACGTGTCCGGGCGTGTCGATCAGGTTGAGTTCGTAGACCGTCCCATCCTCGGCCGTGTAGGCCATGCGGACGGTTTGGGCCTTGATGGTGATGCCCCGCTCCCGCTCGATGTCCATGCGGTCCAGGTACTGGGCCTGCTTGTCGCGCTCGCCCAACAAGCCAGTGTGCTCCATCAGGCGGTCAGCCAGGGTGCTCTTGCCGTGGTCGATGTGCGCGATGATGCAGAACGTCCGGATCAGCCGGCTCTCGGGGGCGGTCGGAACCGCCGGGGTCTTGGCAGGAGCGTTCATGGCGTCGAATGGGTGGCCAAAAAGGGCCACGCACGGCCCCCTACCATAGTCCCCGTCGCTTGCCGACGCTTCTCGTCGCATCTACAGTCAGAGCGTGCGGTTCCGCCGGTTTTCGACCCCCTCCCCTGCCCGTCCAGCCCGGCCGCGGCTCGGCTTCGCCCTGGCGGTCCTGTGTGCAGCGGGGGCCGTGGCGCCAGGATGCGCGGGAAAAAAGGACGCGGAGGACGATGGGAAGTCGAAGTCGCCCGACGAGGCCAACGAAGACTCGCAATCTGCGCCGCCGGTGAACCCGAACCTTCGGGCGCTGCGGGTCGACGACAATCGGTGCTCCACCCAGGGGCAACGGGCCGACCAGCAAGATCTCAACCACGACGGCAAGGCCGACCTGGTGTCCCTGTATTCCGGCGAGGGCATCACGCTGCGCTGCCGTCAGGCCGACTTCAACTTTGACGGCCGACTCGACGCCTACTTCCACTACGACGAGAAGGGCGTCCTCAACCGCGAGCAGTTCGACCTCGACTACGACGGCCGCATCGACATCGGCCGCACGTTCAAAGACGGCAAGCTCGTGCTCGACGAGCAGGACACCAACCGCGACGGCTTCGTCGACGCCTGGCGTCGGTACGACAAAGGGCGGCTGCTTCGCATCGAGACCGACCGCGATGGCGATGGTCGGGCCGACATGTTCGCCTACTACGTGGCGGGCCGTGTCGATCGCATCGGCTACGACGTCAATGGCGATGGCCGCGTCGACCAATGGGATCACGACGCCGCACGCCGGGCGCGGGAGGCCGAGTCGATCCGCAAGGAGAACACCGGCACCACCGACATCCCCGGCGGCACCACCGACGAGTTTGTCGAAGAGACTCCTGCCGAAGGGGAAGAAGAGGGCGCCACCAAGACCGCCAAGCCAGCCACCTCCGCCCCCGAGCGGACCGGGGGCGAGTCGCTCAAACCGAAAGCGGGCGCAGGCGAGACCCCCACGGTCGAGGCCGGCGAGGCGAAGTCCCTCTCGGGGGACAAGGCCGGAGACAAGCCGCCCAAGAAGGACGCGGGCAGCAAGCCCCCAGCGAAGCCCGCCAAGCCGTCGAAGCCGGCGGGCAACGGTGCGGTCCAGAAGCCCGGCGTTCAAAAGCCCGGCGGCTGAGTTCGAGGGCCGTGGTATCGTCCGCCTGATGTCAGAGCCCGAGCAGCCCGAAGCCACCGTGGCTGACGAGGCCGTGGCCCCCTCCGCGTCCCCTTCCCAAGGGGCGCCCAGCCCAGATCAAGGCCCAGATCAAGGCCCAGACCAAGGCCCGGCCAGTGACCCCAACGCCGACACCAGCGCCGCTGCCTCGGCCGCGCCTGACCCCGACGCGGAAGAGGTCTTCGACGAGTTCGGTCCTCCGTTCGTGCCCAAGACGTTCGGCGGCGCGTTCGTGTGGGCGAAGGGCGACGGATTCGTGACCACGGTGCTGCGCATCAAGGCAGGCAAGAGCGTCCCTGTCGCCACGACCAACCGCCAAGACATGCACGTGATGCTGACCGGCGGTCGCGCGGTCCTTGAGGTGGACGACGGCACCGAGGTCGACCGCATCGAGCTGGTCCCCGCGGGGCCGCTGCTCATCGACCCCACCCATCGCTATCGGCTGATCGCGATGACCGAGGTCGAGATCTTCACGGTCTACACTCAGCTGTAGGCCCAACCGGTACGGAAGGCGCGACCGCCCCCTCAGAGGCAGTCGAGCTGAGGATCGCCGGGCGCGTGGCACTTGAGGCAGACCCGCCGGTTGCGCGTCGCCAAGGCGTTGCACCGCGCCGAATCTCGGAACCGTGAGCCGTGCGGGTTGGCGCCCAGTCCCCCGACCGGACCGCCAGCGGTCGCGTGACATGCCAGGCAACTGTCCTCGGTATGGCAGCTCGAGCACGCGGTCATGTTGCGTTGAGCCGCGTGCGCGTGGGCCTGCGGCATCCCGGGCGGACCCGCCCAGCCGTCGGGGTGGAAGGACAGCGAGCCGCCCACGGCGAAGGCGCTGCCCGGTTCACGGTCGAATCCCATCCGCTCGTGGCAGCCCAGGCAGAAGCTTTGGGTGCGATGGCACGACTGGCAGTTGGACGTCTGCGCACGAGCGTCGAGGGCGTGGGTGTTGATGAAGTCGCCGCTGTGGATCCGCATCGGCCGAATCACGCCCGCGTGACAGTCGGTGCAGAAGGACTCCTCGTGGCACGACTGGCACAGCGCGGGGTTGGCCTTGCTGATGTGGGCGTGGTCTTCGACGAACGCGAGGTCGTGGGCTGCGCCCCAGCTGTTGTCGTCCTTGGGAACCAGGGCGGGCATCGAGCGGTCGTCGATGGCTCGAACCTTCAGCGTGCCGCCCCGCTGCGTCGGATGACACGCGCTGCACGCATCGGTCGCTCCTTTGCCGTCGTGGCAGGTCAGACAGTCCTGCTCTTCAGGCAACTGCAGGACGGTAGCCAGGCGGACCCGGCTCATGTCGCCATGGCAGTCTTCGCAGTCCGACCCAGCCTTGTCGTGCAGGTCATGGTTGAACTTGAGCATGGGCCGCGGCGCCCGAAGTCCCGCTGTCACCCGGTTCTTGTCATCGACCGACGTGTGGCACAGCTCGCACTTCGCGGGCTCGGTCTCTGGCTTGGGATGCTGCGGACCGTGGCAACTGTCGCAGACTTTTCCGCGTGGGAAGTTGTTGTCCGAGGCGCGCCGAGATGCATCGATGTCGGTGTGGCACTGCGCGCAGTCCATCCCGATCTTCAGGTGTTGACCGTGGTTGAAGGAGATCGGGATGTCTTGCCTGGGGTAGACCGCCGAGCCCCGCCGGATCGGCCCTTGCATCACACCCACAGTCGAGGGAATATTGGCCCGTTGCCGAGGCCCGTTGCCCCTGCCCACCGTCGTCGGCGAGCGACCCATGGGCGACGTTGTGGTTGGCTCATCGCGGCGTTGGGGGGCCGCGTCCACGGTGTGCTCGAGCGCGGCCGTGATGCAGAACAGCACCCCCCAAAGGAGAGCCCAGGTCGTTCCACTGCGTGCGTTCATCGTTGCCCCACCCGGAATGCCCAGTCGAAGTTGAGCATGCCAAACGCCCGGAAGGCTGCCCGCGTATAGGGCGTGAACAACTCCTCGCCCATCACATTGAAGTAAATGCCGTGGCCCAGGCGGACGTTCGCGCCGGCTTGCAGCGACACACTGTGCCCTTCCCGGGCGTCGTTGATCTCGTCTTTGTAGTACAGGCCGTACCCACGCACATCGAGCGCGAGGCGGTCGTACAAGACGTGGGTGCGAGTATCGACGCTGCCCCCAACGCGAACACCCCCCTCCCCTCCGAGTCCGTAGCCGTCCAGCCGCATGCCGAAGCGACGTAGGCGAAGCTCTGCGCCTCCTCCCCCGCCCCCGCCGAACGCGACGCGTTCGGACGGATCAAGTCCGTTGTCTGCGGTCGGGGACGCGTGGAAGAAGCGCCCCTGAAAGCGGCTGTAGATCGTCCAACGGGGCCCGGTCCGGACTTGGTACACGACGCGGACATCCTCGAAGGGCTCCAGCGCGAACACGTTGAAGATCGAATCGAGGTCGAAGCTTGGAATCGTCCGCAGGTAGTACGCCCGCAGCGTATGCATCTCGGTGACCGCCCACCACACGCCGCCGCTGAGATCATCGAGCCGGGCAACCCCGAGGTTGTAGCGAGCCGCCCCGAACGGCGCGAGTTTGCCCTTGGCGAGCCGGAGCGAGGCAGACGCGCTGATGAACTCCTGGTCCACCACGGTTCCCACCCCCTGCGCGCCCTCGACATCCGGCACATCCGAGTTGATCGCCCCGGGGGACCACGTCCGCCGATAGGCGACGCGGCCATCCATGAACTTGAGGTCAGAGAGGGCGAATGCTGCCCCCACGACCGGGGAGTGCGAACGGTCCGCCGGCGTGCCCTGGGTGCCATCGAGCTCGAACGTTGGGAACCCGAACAACGCGGAGCCGTCCACCTGCTGACCGCCAAAGACCTCGACCGCCACGTGGGCGGGCGTGTTGGCGCGCAGCCAGCCACCGTCGAACGCGTAGAAGTCGAGCCCCGACATCTCAAACTGCCGCCCGAGCTTGAAGTCGAAGAAGCGCGCCACTTGGCGACCTTCGAAATAGCCGTACAGCAGATCGATCTGTCGGCCGTCCAAGGACTCGATCAGATCCTGCGCCTGTCCGTTGGCCCGCCGGGTGAACGTCCCGAAGTCATTGCGCAATCGCATCGACGCGACGACCTGCAGCTGGCCGTCGCTGGGATCGCGCTCGAGTTCGTCCGGTTCACGCGGCGGGAGGATTCCGTAGACGCCCAGGCCCACGTACTGTGCGAGCCGCCGTCGGCTCACCAGTTGCCCCCGCTCTCCCGGGAGGCGGACCATGTAGCCTTCGCCAACGCTCCGGCTCGTCATGCGAACCTCGCTGGCCTTCGCCTCCCCGGCGGCGGTCACAACGAAAGACGCACCGCAGGCCCATCGCACCCAACGAACGTAGGCCGGAAGCGCAGTCCGGCGAGCGTGGGCAGCGAAGGGCATGGGTGCGCCCATGCTAAGTCAATCTTGGCGCCTGTGCGACGCGTACGGGTTGACTACGGAAGCGGGATCTCAGCGCCTGGGACGCCCACTTCGAGGCGGTAGACCACGCCCGGGTTGCCAGTGACATACAGACTGTTGGGGTCGAACCCTTCACCGCGGCCGAACTGGGCGTTCGCGACGTTCTGCATGTTGCCGTCGACGATGTTTGTCAGCTCGCCGATCGCGTCTGCGTTCTCGTCCAGCATCAACCTGAAAACTCTGGGGGTGCCGTTGTCGACCGCGTACAGGTTTCCGCAGGCATCGAGGGCGAGGCCGTCGAATGCCGCCCCGCCGACCTGGCCAAGCTCGTTCACGTCCCCGGCACTGCCGTCAGCGTTGATATCAACCTTCAGAACCCGACCTGCGCTGTAGTTCGTGTAGAAGGCAACATTACGATCGGGGTCGTAGACGATGCCATTGGAGTTGGCCGCATCTGCGCCCGTGAGCAGCGTATCGAGGCTCCCGTCTGCGGAGTATCGGCCGACGATACTGAAGTTGGTCACCCACACGTTCCCCTCGAGGTCCGGGTAGAGACCGTTCACGCCGCTAATGCCCGTTGCGAAGGTGCTGATCGACCCATCCGGACCGATCTCGCCAATCTCGCCGACGCTGGGGTGCGCGACCAAGAGGTTGCCATCGGCCGTGAAGCGGAGCCCGTAGCTGGGGTTGAACGCGTCGGCATAGGAGGCCGTCTCCACCCCCGCACTGTCGACGATGATGATGTTGCCGCCATCCTTGCCCGCAAGTCCGCCGAGGCCGTCGAACCCGAGGTCTTCGCTTCCGTTGAACGGCATGAACTGTACGTTGGGCGCGAACGGTCCCGCTGGAATGGTGTCGCAGTCGACGACTTCTCCGCCCGTGGTCGACCCCGTTGTGCCCTCATCTGTGTCGCCCACCGAAGACTCGGAACCGTCAAGACCGGTCGAAGACGACCCGCTCGAGCTGGCGGAGGTCGGACCGGAGGAACTCGAGCCAACCGTCGGGTCCGTCATTGGGGTTTCCGAAGTCGATCCAGCCATCGATGTGGACGACGATACGTCCGTCTCTGTGGTGGCGGAACCGTCGTCTCCGCACGCAGCAACGAGCGGAGACAGCGCGAGAAGAGACCAAGCAAGCGACCGTTTCATGGCCGGCACGGTACGCGATCAGAGTCCCCGAGGTAAGTCCAGGACGCGACGCGCGGGACAGGGGCGGTGGAGTGGCTCAGCCGCGCCGTGGTACGACAGCGTCGTGATGCGCGGTCGACGGTCCATCCATACACTTGCACTGAGTTGCTTGGCGTCATTGAGCGCTTGTTTCTCGCCCTCGGAGACACCGGCAACCGACACGGCAACGGACCCATCTGGGGGCGCTAGCACCGACTCTGCCTCATCGCAGCCGACCGGACAGACAACTCTGGACACGACGACCCAGGGGACCACAGAGAGCGATCCCACTTCAGGTGATGGGTCGACAAGCTCGACCACCGATCCTGGACCAACGACGACCGAGGGCGCGGCCTGCGGCGCCCCCTCGGATTGCAACGCCGGATTGTTTTGTGTCGAAGGTGCCTGCGTTGGATGCGATGGCACCGAGTCTCCGGATGAGGCGTGTGCTCGGGCCGACTCCGACACGCCCTGGTGCGACTCTTCGGGACAGTGCGTCCCGTGCCTCGAAGCCTCCCACTGCCCTGCGGGTGCGCCAGTTTGCAACCCGGAACAAGGATGCGCTCCCTGCGATGAGCACACACAGTGCCCGGACTCCGCTTGCCACCTCGCAGGACCCGATGCCGGCTCCTGCTTCTCTTCCGACGATGTGATCGAAGTTCAGGCTCCGGGCGCCTTTCCTCAGCTCCTTGATGAGGTCGGCCCTGGGGAGGACCGGGTCTTCGTGCTGAGCGCCGGCACCTACACGGTCCCCGACACCGGAGGCGTTGCTCCGTACGAGATCGATGGCCAGCGAGAGGTCGCGTTTCTAGGGAGCGGAGCGACAGTGCTCGAAGGCAATATCGGGGCAAACCCAACGTACTTCGGCGGCGAGAGCGACGCGTCGCAACTCTACTTTTCCCAAGTCGTTTGGGACGGAGCGGCGGATGGCGGGAACTCTGGAGTGTCCATGCTGGCCGTCGGGCTCGGCGCCGAGTTTTGGCTGGACGACAGCACCGTGCGCGGGGCCTTCCACCTCGTCGGTGGAAGCGCCCACTTCCGTCGGTCGAACCTGCTTGCCGCGAACGCGACCCCATTCGCCTTCAACGACGCCGGACTTCAAGGGGCAGGTTCCCTCTACGTCGAGAGTTCTTCCATCGACGCAGACCCCCTGCCCCATGTCCGGGTCAACGGCACCCTCGATATCCGCTACTCCACGATCGTCGCGGACGGCGACTTCCTTTGCGGCGACGGTACCACCGGGATCGTCCGAAACAGCATCGTCTTGACGGGAGGCTCGATCTCCGACGGCTGCGAAGGCGCGACGTGGAGCAACAACGCCGTCAACACGACCGGGTTTGGCGTGAGCGTCCCGGCCTACAACCCAGCCTGGTTCAACGCGACGGAGGACCTGCGTTTCCGGCTCAGCGGCGCCGGACAAGCGGTGTTCGCCGATATCGCCGAGTGGGAAGACGGCGACCCGCTCCTAGACGCGGAGGGCGACGAGCGCCCGACGCGTGGCCCCAGCACCGCCGGCGCGGACGAACCCGGATGACGACGCTCCGAGCGCCTCCTAGTCAGCCTTGCCGTGCTCGGCCAGCAACGTCTGCCAAGACGTCTTGATCCTGGCGTACTCCGCCGGACAGCCCTGCGCTCGTTCCTTCGGTAGGCCGTACTTGCCCCCGCTGAGTGCCGCTCGTTTCTTCGGCGCTGCGCCATAGGCCATGCAAACGATCGAGTAGTAGCGCTGCTTCTCGAACGAGTGCTCGCCCCAGAACTCGTTCGCGCTGTAGCCCTTTGCGTCGTTCAGCAGAAAGGCGCGTCCGCCGTCGAGCGCCATCTCGATCCCCGACCCACTCTCGATCAGGATGACGGCGGCGAGCTGGTCGACCGCGTCTTCCTCTTTCCCGGTGATCGGAAGCTTGAGCTGGTCGACCAGGGCGTGGCCCAGCTCATGGAAGAACGCGAAGAAGACCGCGCCGGTGACCATGCGTTCGAGCTCTTTGCCTTTTGCGCGCCCCTTGAACAGCGACTCGAAGTGCTCGGCGAGCTCGTAGCAGATCACGACGCCAGGGGCCTTGGGCTCGTAGTAGGCGTCGATGCGCCCGCACTCAGAGACGAGAACGGCGGCGTCTCGTGGAAGGGCGATGGTGTCGTTGACGCCGGAGACGACCTTACCGAACAGCTTGCTGCCGGAGAGCTGCGCCTTGAAGCGCTTGAGCCGGGCGGACTTCGGATCCGCAAAGGTCAGCTTGATGTCTCCGTTGTCGACGGCCGGCTGCGGGCCAGCTTGCACGACCTTCGTTTTCACCTTCGGCTTGGGACAATCCGCAGGCTCGGCGCTCGCGCATTCGGGGCACGCACCGCCAGGATCGCAGGCGAGACCACCCAAGAGCAGGGAGACTGTCAGCAGCACGGGAGCGAGGCGGCGCACCCCCCGACCCTACCAGCGTTGCGCACCGAGCAAGCAGCCCCGAGGCGCAACGCTGTGCGTCGCTCAGGGAGCCGCCCGCAGCGAGGCCGCGCTGGCTGCCTCGACCCCGCGAACGAACTTCGAGAGTTTGGGGTAGTCGTGCGGCTCGACGACTCCGGTTTTCAGGGTGCTGCGGAGCTCGAGGGTCACCGACGACCCGCCCCGGCTTCCCTCGACCCGACGCTCGAATGAGCCGAAATCGCTCCGTACAGAGACCGCTTCGGGCAGCTCGGCCAGCCGCCCATCCTTGACCTCGATGCGCACGGTGGCCTCGTGCAAAGGGGCGTAGGGGACGACCATGCCGGTCATGCGCTGAGGCAGCGCGACATAGGGCGCCCCCAGGTTGAGCGGGACGACGTCGGAGCGTACGAGGAGCGCCCCGTTCTGCACCACGCCCAGAGACGCCGTGGTCGCCTCGAACGCGAGAACGAGCGGCTCATCCAGGTCCGCGGCCCCCTCAACCTGGAGGTCGACCAGGTCGTTGCCTCGCAGCCACGAGAGCTCGGCTTGCTGGAAGACCTCGTTGATCCGGTCTGCGTCGATCTCGCGAAGCGCCTGTCGCCAGGCGATGGCTTCTCCGCCGGTCAACGTGATGCGGCCCGTCACGCTCGCCTCGCCTGTGACGTCGGTGGTGATGTCCAGTTCCCAACGGCGCACGTCTGCGAACTCGGGCGGGACGGCTGGGACGGTGACGGTACCGGCGGTGTCCTCAGGCATCAGCGGGAGCCGAAGAGCTTGGCCTCCCGCATACCCCGGTGGCAGGTACCCCATCGGCATCACCTTGGAGGCGGTCATGACCATGATCGGCTCCGCCTTCCCCGGCAGCTGCACCGCGAGCATGGGGGCGTCGTAGTTCTCGATCATCGGGTGGCCTCCGGGCAGAGACTTCGGCCCGTGTCGGTTCCGGGCCAGCCACACCTCGTGCTTCACCCCTGCCAGCTCCAGCATGGAGGCGAGCAGCACCAGACGGTTGCCTCGACGCGTCGCAAAGGTGGCGGTCGACGCGGATGAAAGGTCGCCGCCGTCGTCGATGTTCTCGACAACCCAGCCCCACAGGGTTCGGAGTTTTTCGGCGTCGGACTCCTTGCCGCGCACCAGGCTGCGAACATGCGCGCGAAGCTGGGGGTTGGTGCGGCGGCCGTAGTAGACGCTCGCCGCCAACGACCGCATCCAGCTCTCGACATCCACCTCGGTGTAGATCCGGACGTTGGGGACCTCCTCCAACACGGAGCGGGTCCCGGGCTCCACGCCCAGGCGCGGCATCTGGTCGACCCCGAACTTGCTCAGACGTAGCGTCTGTCCGCCGTGGGTGACCTCGCTGACCATCGGTTCCGGCGGCGTGTTGCGGCGATCGGTCTTGAGGTCGAGCGACGTCGGTGCCAAAACCCACAGCTCGCTGCGGTGGTAGGGGACATCGAACGACTGAAAACGGAACGTCGAGACGTCAACGTACCCGGGCACCACGCCCGAGGGCGGTTGCTCGATCACGTACTCGTACTCGACAAAGTCGCCAATCTCCAGATGCCGAAGCGAGACCCCGTCTTTGCCGGGGACGAGTTCGGGTTCGAAGATGTGGCCATCGGGCTTGATCGAACGCAACGTGAGCAGCTCGGCCCCCTGCGGCGTTTCGAGTTCTCCGTAGCGGTCGAGCGCCTCCTTGCTCAGCAGATGCACAACGATGTGCACCACCTGGCGCAGTCCACCGCCATCGTAGACGCGGGCCACACTTCGATCGAGCACCAGAGCCTCCGCCGCGCCCTCGTAGGTCACGCCGGACTTCTGGTAGGCCGCGAGGCGCTCGAGCCCGTCGACGCGATACTCCAAGAGTTCATCCTCGATGCCGAGATTGCTGCCCAGTCGGCGCAGCCCGTTGCTGAACGGAATGAAGTCGAGTGCCGTGGATACTCTGCGTCGTGCGCCCTCGAGGTCTCCCTTGGCCAGCGCCAGGTCGGCCAGCGCGATGTGGCTCGAAGCCCGCATGGGGACCAGTTCGGTGATGGTGTTGAGGTGCTCGCGCGCGGTCTTGATGTCCCCGCGAAGGGTTGCGAGGTGGGCGAGCGACTCGAGCGTGTCGATGTCGTCGGGTTTGCGACGAAGCGCTTCGCTCCACAGCGTCCCGGCTCCATCCCAGTCCCCACGCATCTGCGCCAGCATTGCGCGGGTGTCGAGGCTCCCGGCGCACTGGCCGAGCGCGGCCGTCAGCGAGTCTTCGCGCTTGACGTCCCGCAGGTCGCGAGCCTGCGCCCGCTCGTAGCGGAGGACCCCGCAATGATCGGCATCGAGCGCCTTGGCGCGGTCGAGCGCCGCGCGAGCGAGGTGCTCCTCCCCCGCGGCGCCGTGGATCTGGTGACGGAGCAGCTCCCCGTCCACCGTCCGAAGCCGATCTTTGGGGAGGCTCGCCAGCATTCCAGAGGCCTCGGTGTCATCACCGCGGCGCAACAGGAGTTGCAGGAGGTTGCGCTGGGCCGATTCGAGACGCGGATCCCGTTCGATTGCGGACTCCAGCGCGGTCTGCTCCCGAGACGTCGAACTCGTCCGAGGTCGAGTGGGATCATTGCGCTCGAACAGCGCGCGCATGACCCAGCCAAACGCGAACGCATCCGCCTCGTCGAGTCCTCCGAGATGCCGCTCGGCGATGTCCGTATCGCCATCGGCGAGCGCGGCGTCCATCGCCAGGTAGGTGCGAAGCGGCGCGTAGATCGGACCGGACAGCGGACCGTCTTCGGCGGTCGCGTTGGGCCACGACGGACGCCGGACCTGTGGGGCACCACGCAGCCCTGCCCCTTCTTTTGTGCCATCGGCGGTGGCTTTCAACGCCCTCCCCTCGCTGTCGGCCGCCCGGACCAAGACCCAGGCCCGGTCCCGCGGGATCGATGTCGCGAGCTCCAGGACGTGGGCGCCAGGCTTGACCGGGACCGAGAATCGCGTGCGACGGGGGGCGTAACGATCGGTTCGATCGGTTCGATGGATTAGCGTGCCGTCGAGCCAAACGCGCATGGCCTCCTGCCCGCTGATGTCGAGCACGATCGTATCGTTGTCGCTGCGGACGGTCGTTCGTAGCGTCCGGACGCCCGAGCGAGGGGTGGGATTCCAGACCCGAACGACGCACGATAGCGGGACGACGGCGGCACTCGGGTCGGGGACAAACGCGTCAGGATCGATGCCCTGCAGCTCGTAGTCGCCCAGCCGCCCCTCCAGGACGGACGCTTCCCACGCCTGTACGCACCCCTGCTCCTCGAAGAGCCCCTCGTAGGGCTCGCCCAGCCGGCGAGCAATGGAGGCCCGCAGGCTCAGGAGCGGCTGACGGACGGAAAACGGCAGCTTCGTGAGCGCCCCCTCGTGTTTGGAAAAGAACGCGGAGAAGCGCTCGTCGTCATCGGGGCGGTCGCCGTGACCGCGCTGCAGAGCACGCGCGGCCACCTGGGCCGCCGCGTCAACGAAGGCTTCGTCGCCGCTGAGCGCCTGTTCCAACAGCTGGTAGGCGAGCTCTGCTTCGGTGTCGGCGTCGTCTCGGCCCTGTGCGATCAACAGGCGCGTCAGCCCTGCCCCGGGGTCCCCTTGCGTGACCAGCTTGTCGAGGTGTCCGACGGCCGAGTCCGGAGCTCCCAGCCAGATCCACTCCAAGTGGGCCAGATCGCGCCGGGCCTCGATGTCGTCGGGGTGATCCTCCAGGTGAGCGCGCAGCGTCGCCGCAGCCGCCCCGGGGTCGGAGGGGTCAAACGGCACCGCGGAGGGGTCGGGCTTGCACGCGACGGTGGCGGTGAGCAGCAACCCCACCGCGAGTTGGTGGGTCAGATGAGAAAGGCGTCGAATCCAGAGCATGGATGATGGGGCCGGGCTATCGAGCGCGGACGACTTCAAAGTCTTGTTCGAGGGCAGCGTCGACTCGGCGCAAGAACTTCCGGAGTTCGGGATAGTCCTTTGGCGAGATGCGCTGTTGGGGGAGCTCGATGCTGGTTCGGACCTCGGCACCGTCGTCGGTGGCCTGAACCTCGAGCGAGAACTTTCCGACGCCCGTGGAGAGCGACGTCCCGGTCGGCATGGTTGAGAACCGATAGCCGCTGGGGAGTCGGTACCTCAGCGTGTGGGTCTCTTGCATCGGGACGTCGAGTACAAGCGGGTAGTCGCGTGACGACTTCGGCGCGAGGGCGGAGGTGAAGCCCGAGTCTCGGCCGGTCACCTTGAAACGGAGGCTATCGCCGGTCTTGGTCGCCCACTGCGGCACCGATGCACGAGCGCGGAGCGTCGCAGGCTTGGTGATGTCGTCGATGCCCGGTGCCGAGACGTCTTGCACGTCGACGCCGGGGAACGACCCGCCCAAGGCTCGGGTCATGCGCTCGAGCTGTTGTTCTGCGGATTGGAACTGGTAGCGCACCGAACTCGCGGACGCGCCGCGGACGGTGACTGCGTGCTCGAGTGTCGCCGAACCGGACGCGGTGAGCGTGACCTCCTGCTCCAAGGCGCGGACGTTGTCCTTTGCGTCGCTCACCGGAATGGTCCGGTATTGCGCACCCTTTCCGTCTCGCACCACCAGCACGCTTGCACCTTGGTCCGAGGCAGGGAGCTCGCGGGGTCCGGACCACTCCGCCGTGCCATCGAGGAACAGGTCGAAGGCGGGCACATAGGTGATCGCGTGGTTGAACACCGCCAGCGAAGCGGGCTCTTTGGGCATCACGCCCTGGTCGCGGGTTCGCACGAGCACGAGGTTGGCTTCGATGCCGACCTCTTCGAGCATGACCTTGAGCAGACTCGCCTTATCCTTGCAGTCACCGAAGCGGCGGCTGAAGATCTCGGTCGTCCGGTAGGGCTTGTACCCGTGAATCCCGAACTCGAGGCCGACGTACCGGGTGTTGCGGACCACGTACGTGTAGATGGCATCGACCTTCTGTCGGTCGGTCGCGTCCTCAGGCAGCCCCGCCAGCGCCTCCTTCACACCGCCGCGGATCGCGTCATCGACGACCAGCTGTTCGCGGACCAAGTCCCAGTACCAGTCCCCGACGTCGTTCCATGTCTCGTACGTGCTGGCGTGCAAGAAGTCCGCGATCTCGACCCATCCCGGCATGCCGCCCTCGGGCGTGATCGCCTCGACGTTGCTGTCGGTGTAGCGATACAGCGTGGACGCTCCGTCGTCCGTGGACTTCTTCTTCACCCCAGGGCGGTTGAAGTAGATCGGCTTGTCCGAGGGCGCCTCCAGGATGTACTCGACCTTGCCGATCGGCGCGCTTCCTTGCAGCGGCATCAGGTCGCCGAAGTACTCGTCGAACATGTTCTTCGCCGCGACGTCCCGGCGTAGGAACGCGACCTCGAGCGTGTCGCCGGGCCTCAGTCCGCCGAACCCAACGCGGATCTGGCGTTGGTCGTAGTACATCCGGTAGCCGGCGGACGCGAGCGCCACGACGCTCACCTCGCCCAGTTCTTCGATGGTGCCGTCTTCTCGGTGAACGCGAGCGCGGCGAACCTCGACGATGCTCTCGGCGGGGTCGTAGCTCAGCCCCTGCACGGCTTGCGAGCGAACACCGCGGTCGTCGAGGACACGGATCACCCGGTGGTCGAGGCGCTCGGTGAGGCCGTTGGGAAGCACTTTCACGGCCATGCGGTGATGCAGGACTGCGGAGTCCTTGCCCTTCCATGCCGCGGGGATCTCGGTCTTCTTCGCGATTGCGCCAAGGTCGAGCCCATACCGGGTGAACAGATCGCTGGGCGCGGTCGCGTCGAGCGAGGCGAGCAGGTCCCGGACATCGGGCTGCTGGGGTCGCAGATCGAGGCTGCGGCGCAGGCTGCCGGCGGCGGCCGAGAGGTCATCGTTGCGCATGAGCAATCGACCCAGGGCAGCGTGCAGGTCCGCGTCGTGGGGGGCAAGCGCCAGAGCCTTGGCCCATGCGGTACGTGCCGCGTGGATATCCCCGCGCGACTCCTCCAGCTGCGCCACGGCCACGTGGCGCTCGGGGAGGCCAGGTGTCGCATCCGCGGCTTTGCGAGCCAGCGCGACCGCAGCGTCGGCCTCGCCCAATTCGAGCAGAACCTCGATGCTGGCGCCGGCCAAGTCGGACGTCGCGTTGGACGATCCCAACACCACGAGCGCATCTTTCGTGCGACCCGCCGCGTGGAGGCGCGAGGCGTACTCCAAGCGCAAGCGCTGCGCGTGTGGGTTGCGCGTGACCAACGCGGCCAGCCACTTCAGCGACCACCAACGGAACCCCGCGGTTGCGGCCTCGTCCACCATTGCCAGCTCCACGACCGGGTCACCGGGCGCGACCGCATGGGCCTCTTCGAGGTTGGTGCGATAGCGGCTGTGCAGCCCCATCGACTGGTGGCGCCACCCCAGCTCGAGCAGCATCTGGGCCAGCAAGGACGCGCTCGCAGGTCCCTCGGCCCGCCCCAACTCGATGCCCTTGCGCAACGCCGTGAGGCTCTCCCCCGGGTCGCGCTCGACCAACGCGCGGAGCCAGTGACTGCGTGAGGACGGTGCATCCTGGGCGACCCGCCGGGACAACGCCACCGCGGTTTCGTCCTCGCGATCGAACGGATGCACGGAGCGATAGAACTCCAGCAAAGCCATGCCCTCACGCTTGGCTTTGCGTGCAGATGCCCCCTCGCCGAAGCGAGCCTCCAGGGCGGTACGAAGCGATGCCGGCGTCTTCCCGGACGGCCGAGCCCCTGCCCGCGGGCGCCAATCCGCCGGCGCTTCAGCCGAAGCCTGGAGCCCTGCGATCGGCGAGCCATCGGAGGCGCTCAAGCGCAAGAAGAACCCCCAGGCGCCAGACTGCGCGCTGACCTTGACCAACACCCGGTTCCAGCCGGCCTGCAACCGCGCGGCGTGGGTCTCCTGGAGGGGATGGGCGCCTCGGTATGAGCTCGCCCCCCCGACCGAATCGCCGTCCACCCAGACTTCATACGGGCCGCCCGTCCCCACATGGACGGCGGCGTCCTGGTCTTTGTCGACGTGAACCCACGCGGTGGCGTAGCCGGTCACGTCGGTGTTGGGCCGTAGCCGGTCGTCGAAGCTCACGTAGCCGCCACGTGGCGCGTCGGTGTAGTCGATGACTCGCCACGCCAGTGGCTCCCCCGCGAGCTTTCCCGTGAAGGTCTGCGTCGACCCGAACGCGTCGGTCTCGGGCGAGTACACCGCGCTCTCCCCCTTGCGCCCGCTGTTGTCGAAGGGCCCGACGATCTGCCACCCGACCACGTAGCCCTCATCGCGCAGTGCCCCCGCCGCACCGGCGAGATCGCCACGAGACTCCAGCACCCTCGCCTGGAGAAAGCGCGCGTACGAGCGGACCAGCGGGTGTCGACTCCGAGAGTCGGCGACCGATGCGAGCGCACGCTGCAGCGCTTGGGGATCAACATCTCCCTGGACCTCGGGGAGCAACCCCAACAGCGGAACGATCGCGGCGGGGTCTTTGCCCCGCACCTTCTTCAGCGCGGCAACGCGTCGTTGCAGCTCCAGATCCCAGCGGTTGGGACCGAGGTCGACGTCTGCCGCCACCGGACCAGGGAGTGGTCTGGCCTCCACGTCGGCGAGCGAGGACGCGGAAACCAGGATCGCGGCAAGCCCGAGAGCGCGCGGAATGCTCCGATGACGGCGAAGGGTCACGCGGGCGAGTTTGGTACAAACGCAAACGCCGCGCCAAGCGAGTGTGGTGGCCTTTGTGACCCGGCGCGCGCTGGGGGCTGCTGCCCGGGGCCGGTGGATGCGGTAGCCTCCGCCGCTATGACGACGACGCCCACCGCTGGCGCGGATCCGGAGCTGACAGCAGTCATCCCCGTCTACAACGAGGTTGGCTCGCTCCCGCAGATGCACAAAGAGCTCACCGCGGGCCTTGCGCAGACGGGGCGTTCGTACGAGGTCCTCTACATTAACGACGGTAGCAGCGACGGCACGACCGAGCTTCTGGACAAGATCGCGTCCGAGAACCCGGGCGTGGTCGGCGTGGTTCACTTCCGCCGCAACTTCGGAAAGTCCCCTGCCCTCAACGCCGGGTTCGACCTGGCTCGCGGCGCCATCGTGCTCACGCTCGACGCTGACTTGCAGGACGACCCCGCCATGATCCCCGAGTTCGTGGAGCGCATCGAGGCCGGCGCTGACCTGGTCTCGGGATGGAAGCAGCGCCGTCACGACCCACTGGGCAAGACCGCCCCATCCAAGCTTTTCAACGCCGTCGTGCGGAAGTTCAGCGGCGTGCAGCTGCGCGACTTCAACTGCGGCTACAAAGCGTACCGTCGCGAGTGCATCCAGGAGCTGTCCGTCTACGGCGGCTTCCACCGCTTCCTGCCTGTCCTTGCTGGACACCGAGGCTTCCGGGTCGAAGAGCTGGTGGTCAATCACCGCGCGCGGGAGCACGGCGTCAGCAAATACGGCGTAAAACGGTTCTTCGACGGGATCCTCGACCTGCTCACCGTCCTGATGGTGACCCGCTACCGCACCCGGCCGGTTCACTTCTTCGGCATCCCGGGGATGGTCAGCGGATTCTTCGGCGTCTCGATCCTGAGCTACCTGACCATCGTGAAGCTGGCCGGGGGTGCGATCGGCACCCGCCCCCTGCTGTTGCTCGGCGTCCTGCTCACCCTCACCGCAATTCAGTTGATCGGTGTGGGTCTGGTCGGCGAACTGCTGGTCCGCACCACGATCAAATCTTCTGAGGTCTTCTCGGTGCGGCACACCGCCGGATTCCTGGCGCGAGAGCAGGCGCTCAGCCCATCCTTGCCTCCGGCCCCCGTGGCCCTACCCGCGGAGGAGCAGGATGCATCGCCAGCCAGCGCACCCCCGCCGGCTGTGACGCCATCCCAGAGCCCCGCCGGCTCATGAGGTCGGTCCTTCAGCGGGTCCGCGAGGGCTCGGTCACCGTCGATGGCGAGGTCGTCGGCTCGATCGGCGTGGGGGTGGTGATCCTGCTCGGGGTCGAGCGGGGGGACACCGAACGGGACGCGACGGTGCTCGCCACAAAGCTCGCGGGACTTCGAATCTTCCCGGGCACGCGGCCCATGGACCGGTCCCTGGCGGAACTCGACGGCGAGGCGCTGGTCGTCTCTCAGTTCACGCTCGCGGCGTCCGTTCGCAAGGGTCGCCGCCCCGGTTTCGACCGCGCAGAAGATCCCCCTCGGGCCGAGCAGCTCTATGGCTTCTTCTGCGACGTTCTGCGCCAACTCGACGTTCCTGTGCAGACAGGGCGTTTTGGGGCCCACATGGATGTCCGACTCTTGAACGACGGGCCGGTCACCCTCCTCATCGACTGCCGGGACGGGACGATTATCGAGTAGCCCCCACCACAGGTTCGGCGCTCGACATGTCTGGTCATATCTCCCAAAACTGAGTCGCGTCCCATGGAAGGCCGTGTCATCGCGTTGATATCTAGGTAGCCTGAGAATGTGCGCGGATTGAAGCTAGGGCTGCCTTTGGCGGTAGGATGCATGCTTGCGGGGTGTGCCCAGGGGGATGACTTTGACGACGAGGGGCAGTCGTTACGCGCTGCGGGCGAGGTTGTCGATTTCTGGAACTTCCGACCGACCGACCCAGGCAACGGGGACGTCGAGTTGTCGGATGACTCGCTGCCCGACGTCATCGTTTGGGACATTCCGTCGTCCGGAGACAGCTCGGACGTCTTCAACCACAGCGGTGAACTCGTCGCCTCGACCTCCGAGAACCAGATCTTCGACCCCACGGGGAGCCTGCAGTGCACGGCCTACTTCGAGGACGGGATGTACAAGCTCCGCGAGGGACTGGACGGAGACGTCCTGCTGACCGCCACCCAGGGTCGCTACGTATTCTGGGGCAATGTGCAGGGGTTGCCTGCACCCGGCACCAATGCCTGGCAGCAGCTCCTGCTCGAGCAACTGGCGTACGAGTTCTACGGTGACGTGCTGTTTGATGGGCCTCGGTGGTCCGCCGATGTGATCGCCCACGCGAACGTCCACATTCACAAGGCGAACCCAATGCGGAAACTGCTGATCGCTGCGTTGTATGAGGGCGAGTGCGGCACGGCCCAGCAGCCCCTGCCGCCTCCGGGCTGAACTCTCACCTCGGCTGCGCGCGGGGTACGCCGACAACGGCTGCCCCCGCGGACCGGACCCACCACCGCCACGTTCGGCTGTGGCCCGGTTACGGGACGAGACGATCGAGGAGTTCGATCGCGTCTCTTCGATCTTTGTCGGTTTTTGCGACCGTGAGGGCCTTCCGGGCGATACGCAGGGCCTCCTCGCGGTTTCCACGAGCCTCGAGTGCGAGCGCGAGCTCCTCGAGCGCCCGATAGAGTTCCGGAGTCGAGAGGTCGGCCTCCTGCATCCGCGCTACGGCGTCCGTGCAGTGTTCGATCGGACCGTCGCCGACCGCGAGCGAGCCCGGGTCCAGGCGGCGGCTCGAAATGCACAACCGAAGCGAGGCGCGAGCTCGTCCACGAATCGCCCGCATCGACGAGCCCTTGAACATGGAGAGGGCTTCCCGTGCGTCCCTCTGCGCGTCGTGGAATGCCTCGTTCGCGATGTGCAGATTGGTGAGGTTGGTCAGAGCGTCACCAAGGTCGACGTCCGCACCGCGCTTCCGGTAGATGTCCGCCGCGCGTGCATACTCGGTGAGGGCGCGCTCCGGCTCCCCCGCCTGTTTGTGCAGACGGGCTTTGGTCATCCAGAGGTCTGCGACGGCCTTGGTCTCGGGGCCGAGTACCGCGCGTCGGATCTTCATTGCCCGGTCGGCGAGTTCGATGGCCTCGGCCAAGCCTGCAGGGGTCGACGCAAGCACGTTTGCGAGGTTGTGCGCGACGAAGGCGAGGTCGGGGTGCATCGGGCCTTGCTCGGACTCGCGGAGATCGAGCGCACGGCGGAAGAACCCCTCGGCCTCCACGAAGTTCCCCTGCTGGGCCAACGCGATACCCAGGGTGACCCGGAGATCGGCGAAGCGGATGTCGCCGGGAGGATAGGCCCGCTCCGCAGCCTCAAGCGCCTTGTGGAGGTGCTCGACCGCGTCGGCGACTTCTCGCGCCTGCAGAGCGCTCCCGCCCAGTTGCAAGGCGAGCCGCGACTCGAGTTCGGGTGGCGTCCCGGCGCGCAGGAGCGCCAACTTGGCACCAACTGCGATGCCCAGGGCACGGTCGGGGTCGTGCAAATGCACACCGGCCACCCCGACGTAGGCCGTGAGTGCGCGGGCCTCGAGCGCCGGATCGCCGACGGCTGCGGCGCCCTCCGCCGCCTCGCGGAACCGCTCGCCCGCGGCTTCATAGTCGCCAAGCATCTGCGTGACGCGGCCCTGGACGTAGGTCGTCCGAGCGACCGTCGGTGCGTGGTGCGTCGCAGCGGCGAAGCTCACCGCTTCCCGGACGACCTCCTGCGCGACGGAGTATCGCCCGGCCCGCAACAGCGCCTCAGCATCGTCGGTCTGGGCCTGGGCCGCGAGCACGGCGCTCCGGGCCTCGGGATCTGCGGGCAGCTGGCTCGCCGCCCCGGGCTCGGCCGAGACGCAACTGACCGGGGAGGTCAGCGCCGTGACGGCTGAAACCGCGCGTTCCACTACGTCGCCGTCCGCATCGGCGAGCACGTTGACCAGCGCACGAAGCTCTCCGCGCCGTTGGTCGAGACACGCCATCCGAACGTCCAGGGTGCTCTCGGACTGTTCCCGGTGAACCCACGTCGCCTCGCAGACCGTTGTGCGAGCCGCTGCCCAACGATCAGCATAGGCATCGATGTCCTCCAGGACGCGGTCCGCTGTGTAGGCCGCGTACGCGGTCGCGGTGTCCCGAAGAGACGCGTCGACGACGGCCCGCCGCCCCGGGTCCCAGACCCCGCCCAGACGGTCACGCGCGCTCCGGCACAACTCGTCGTCCGGCGCGAGGGCCATGAGCGCCCCCGCCCCTGCTCCGCCCACGCCAACGACCCCCGCGGTCCACAGCAGCAGCCTCCGCAAGCGGCGTGCAGGGTCGGCCCGCAATGCAGCCAGGAGTTCCTCCATCGTGCGATACCGGTCGCTCGGCTGCGGCGCAAAGGCTCGCTTGAGCGCCCGAAACACCCACGAGGGGACCTCGGTATCGTTGGGCGGGTCGATCACCCGCCCCCGTGCGGCATCCCGGCTGTGGGATTCGCTGCGAAACGGAAGTCGGCCGTACAGCGCCTCGTACAGCGCGACCGCGAAACTGAACTGGTCGGTCGCGGGGCCCGTCGTCCGACCCCGACGCTGCTCGGGGGCCATGTACGCGGGCGTTCCGACGATGCGCCCGGCCATCGTCAGCTTCATGTCGCCGGTCGACTGCACGACCTGCATGATGTCTTCGCCCGACCCAGGCTCGCTGCGAGCATCGTCGGAGTCGGTGCTCAGCGGGCCGGTCTCAGACTTCGCGAGTCCAAAGTCCAACACCTTGACCCGCCCGTCCTCCCCGATCAGAACGTTCGCCGGCTTGAAGTCGCGGTGGGTGATGTTCGCTTGGTGGGCTGCGGCCAGGCCCGTGCCCGCATGTTCGAAGATGCTGAGGATTTCTCTCCAGTGGGGCTTCTCGGAGAACAGCCACTGCGTGATCGTTCGGCCGCGGACGAACTCCATCGCCATGTAGATGCGTCCATCCTCGGTCGTGTCGACGTCGTGGACGGTGACGATGTTGGGGTGCGAGAGCTTGGCGAGCGCCTGTGCTTCGCGGACCAGACGAGCCCGTCCAGTGGAGCTCTTCGACGATGTGCGGCCGACCCGTCTCCGCAGGAGCTTGAGCGCGACCTTGCGATCGAGTTTGGGATCGTACGCCGTGCAGACGACCCCCATCCCGCCCATGCCCAGCACGTCCAGCACCACGTACCGCCCGACCTTGCTCGGGGCTCCACTGGGTCCACTCTCGGGGAGCACCCGGGGCTGGGGGACGTCGCCCGCTTCGGTCGGGGCGCCTTGCGATGGCGCGGGGTAGACACGCGTCGCGCGGACGGGGTCGGTGAACTCCGTCTCGTACTCCGCGCTTCCGGACCCCGCCAAGGCAACGATCTTGCCCGTCTGGGCCCGGGCGTTCAACTCCCGATCAGAAACCAACTTTGCGCATGACGAAGCGGGGCATCAGCCGGATCACCCACATCACCCATGCCCAGATCGCAGGCGCGTAGACCTGCGGTCGCTTTCGGTCGATCGCGCCAAGAACCCGGGCGGCCACGGCCCCCGGCTCGCCTGCAAACGGTGGGGGCTTGAGACCCTCGGTCATCCCTGTACGAACGAACCCTGGCTTCACGCAAACCGTCACGAGCCCAGCGTCACGGTAGCGGTGGTCCAGTCCTTCGAGATAGGCCGACAGCCCCGCCTTGCTGGCTCCGTAGAGCACCACAGGCTTGCGGCCGCGATCGCCGGCGACCGAGGAAAACACGCACAGCACTCCTCCACCGCGTTCCATGAGGCGAGCTCGCGCCGCCTCGCAGAACAGAATCGTGTGGGCGAAATTGACCGTCAGCAAGGCCTGCAATCGGCCGGCATCCGCCTCGAGCTGTTCCTGGGTTCCGAACATCCCCGCGGTGACGATCACCGTATCGAACCCATCCAGCGCTTCGTCCGCGGCGTCGAGTGCGGCCTCAAAGGTCTCGGGGTCCTCGAGGTTGCAGACGGCATGCCCGACGGCTTTCGAGTCCGGACTGTGGGCTGAGCAGTCGGACGCGGACCGCTCCAGGTCGGCTTCGTTTCGGCCGAGCAGAAACACCGCATCGCCGCGTCCCGCAGATTGTCGGGCGAGCGCACGCCCCATGCCCTTCGTTCCTCCGAGGATGACGGCCTTCATCGGCGCGCAGCATACGGCAATGGCGGCAGTCAGCCCACCCGACAGGAGACCCGCCTAGGACCGGGGGTCGCCGAAGATCCGCACCGACTGCGCGCTACGAAAGCGGAGCTTGGGATCCCAGCGCTTGCGGACCTCCATGAACGACTCGAGGCGGGGTTCCATCGCCGCGAAGTGTTCGGGCCGCGTGTAGTTATCCTTGGTCAGGTAGATGCGACCACCGTCGTCGATGACATGCTCGTTGAGCTTGTCGACGAGCTGCTGGGTGTCGTCACGCACGGGAATGTCCAGCGCGATCGAGATGCCGTCCATCGGGAACGAGAGCAGCCCCCTCCCCTCGGCGCCACAATCTTTGATCACACACAGAAACGAGGCGCCGCCGAGTGTGCTGAGCAGCTCGAGAAAACGCCTGGCGGCCTGCGGACCCGCCGATTTTGGAAGGACGCATTGGTACTGCGTGAACCCCTTCGGACCGTAGATTCTGTTCCAGTCGAGGATCGCGTCGAGAGGCCAGAAGAACGCCTCGGGGTGGGTGATACCCGACGCCTGTTTGCGCAAGTGCTTGCGGTAGAACGCTTCGTTGAACAGCTTGACGCTCAGCGGATTGAGGGCGAACTGTGGAAACACAAACGGAACGCCGGGGCGCTTCTTCGGCTCTGGGAACGAGCCGGGAGCCTCCTGCGGCGTTGCCCACCGTCCTCGCATGAGGATGCCGCGTCCGAGGTTATCCCCCGAAGACAGGCAATCGATCCACCCCATGGTCATCGGCCACTGCTGTGCAGCTTCCGCGAGCCCTGTCATGTAGGCGTCGATGTTGGGGACGCGCTCACTCTCCATGTAGATCCACGGCGAGGGGACCTTCACCATGTTGAACTCGACCTCAAGGATGTGCCCGGTGAGGCCCATCCCCCCGACGGTCGCCCAGAAGAGGTCCGCGTGGACCTCGGGTGTGCACTCGATGATGCTCCCGTCGGCGACCCGCATCTTGAGGGCCGTCACATGCTCGCCAAAGGTTCCCGCGCAGTGGTGGTTCTTGCCGTGAACGTCCGAGGCCACCATGCCGCCAAGCGTGACGAAGGTGGTGCCGGGGGTGACCGGCACGAAATAGCCTCTGGGGAAGAACACCCGCAGGAGTTCGCGCAAGGACAGACCTGCCTCGGCCCGGAGCGAAAGGGTCTGGGGGTCGAAGGAGAGCACCCGGTCGGCCAGCGTTGTGCCGGCCACATCCGACACGCCCGGCGGGGGCAGAGACGAATCGCCATACGACCGCCCCAACCCGCGGCACAGCACCGCGTCCCGCGTGAGACGCTCGAGATTCTCGTCCCGCACCTCGCGCCCGGGCTGCATCACCCGGCCCCACCCTCCGATTTCTCCGACACCAGCCACGTCGGCGGCGGCGGGCTCTGCCAAAGCAGATTCGCGTTTCGCGAGGGTTTTGGGCGCTACGGACGGGGTGTCCATCGAGGCGGAGCCTAGCACCGCGACTCAGGCTCCGCCGCCGGTGTCACCCGAGCGGTCGCGGGCGGCTTTCGGACGGTCCGGAGCCGTCGCCGAATCGCCCCACAGGTTCAGGCTCAAGGCGTGGAGCGACGGCCAAGCAGCGCAGGTGTGACCGGGGACGCGGAGGGCGGCGGTGCAGCCGCGCGCCAATGCGCCGTGCCCTCGGCAGGACCCGAGGAGTTGTACAGCGCCCCGACGCCCGCCGAGATGAACACCAGACTCCACGCCAACACTCCTGCCCTCATACCGTTCCAACGGCGGGCGTTTTGGTGGCTTTCACCTTCGACCACAAAGTGTGAGCGAATCCACATCCCATCCTCCACGCCGTCGGGAACGATGGGCCGCCGTCGCGATGCAACCCGATGCGGCGCCCCGCCGTTTCTATGTCCCTGCCCGATGCCCGATGCGGCCCCACGCTGTCCTGTCTCCTGCTGCTCGGGTCGGCTTGCCGCCCGGCGAGCCCGAGTTCTCCACCGCCCGCGGAGGTCAGAGTGCCCACGGTTTCGCCCTCCCCGGGACCGGCCGTGGATCCTGGGCGCGTCGCAGCGCTGCTCGAGGCCGCTCGTACAGAGCGTTCAGCAGCCCTGTTGTTGTGGGTCGATGGAGACCTTGTCATCGACGAAGCGTTCGGCTCGGACCCCAGGAGCGGGTTGTTCGCGATGTCGGTCAGCAAGTCTGTCGTGGCACTGCGCGTCGGGCAGCTGGTCGATGCGGGGCTGCTCGAACTCGACGCCCCGCTGTCAGCGTCGGTGATGCCCGAATGGATGGATACCGACAAGGAGACCATCACCCTTCGGCACCTGCTCTCCCACACCTCCGGACTCGATCCACAGCGATACGGGAACGACGCGAAGAGCTTCCGCCATGCCACGATCGAGGAACACGCTCAGCGCACCCCACTCGTCGCTCCCGTCGGCGAGACCTTCGCGTACAACAACAACGCCGTCGACATCCTCGCGGTCATCGTTCGCCGCGCGACCTCCAACGGGATGGCGCTCGACGATCAGCTGCAGGCCGGGTTGTTCGGCCCGTTGGACATCGCGGGCGCGTACTGGATGAAAGACGGCCGCGGCGACCCCCGAGCGTCGGGCGAGTTGGTGATTCGTCCGCACGACCTGCTCAAGATCGGACGCCTGGTCCTGGACCGCGGCATGTACGGCCCGGAGAGACTGCTGTCTAAGGCCTGGATTGACACCATGCTCGAGCCCGGACCCAACGAAGGCTGCGGCCTGTTGTGGTGGCTCGACCGCCGCGAGGGAGACTCCGAGGTCGCGGCGTATGTCGCCGACGGCTACCTCGGGCAATACATCGTCGTCATCCCCGAGTTCCGTGCCGTGGCCGTCCGGATGCGCGACCCCAACACGACCAGCTGGAGCCCCGAGGAGTTCACCTACCCGGAGTTCCGTCGCGATGTCCTGCAACTGTTCACAGGGGGCGCTGCACGAAGCCGACCGCGCGCTGCGACGGAGCCACCTCAACCGTGATCGCGTCGCTCACAGCGGCACGTCGCGGTCCATCGCCGTGGGCATCCCGGCGGGCAGCTTGGGCATGCCCGCCGGCACCCGAGGCGCCCCAGCCCCTTCGGCCAGATGCACGGTGGTGGTCGGGAATGCGAAGTCCAGCTTGAGCCCCTGCATCGCCTCCATCACCTGAAGCATGAACTCCTGCCGAACCTGCATGTGCTCGGCCCAGTTCGTGGTTCGGGTGAAGAAGTAGCAAAAGATGTCGAGGCTCGAAGGCCCGAAGTCGTAGAAGTTCACCAGGTAGAAGTCCTGATGAAGCCGATCGTCGTTCTTGATGATCTTGCGAATCGCCCCGACCGCCTGGCGCATCTTGTCGGGCGTGGTGTCGTAAGTCAGACCGACGGTCATCTTGATCCGCCGCTTCTTCATTCTCGACCAGTTGTTGATCGGGTTGGTCGTGAAGCTGGCGTTGGGGATGGTGAGCTGTGCGTTGGAGAATGTTCGAATCCGGGTCACACGAATGCCCACGGTCTCGACCGTGCCCTCAACGTCTCCCACCTCGATCCAATCCCCAATCTGGAACGGGCGATCGACGAAGATCACGATCGAACCGAAGAAGTTGGCGACCGTGTCCTTGGACGCAAACGCCAGCGCAGCCCCGCCGAGGCCAAACCCCGCCAACAGCGATGCCACGGAGTAGCCCAAGTTCTGCACGATCATCACGACGCCGGTGATGACGAGGAACGCGATTGCGGCTTTGCGGAAGATGGGAACCAGCTGATCGTCGAAGGTCCCTTCGGTCTTGCCGGCGCGCTCGGAGAGCACGTCGGAGACACCGTTGACGACGCGGACCCCCAACCAGGTTGCGAGCGCCACGGTGGCTCCTTGGGCCAGGTGGTCCACCAGCGTGTCGAGGTCGGTGGCGGCGACCGTCTCCAGCGGCATGCCTTTGAGCGCAACCCAGATGCCCCCAACCCGAACGGTCCAACCGCCGGGCCGAACGAACGCCGAGACCACGGCACGCGCGACCGTGCCTTCCGGTGTCCGCTTGGAGACGCCGTCGACGATGCGCTCGACGAACCGCCCGGCGACAAACCCAACGGTCAGGGCGACCGCCGCGAACAGAAGCTGCTGCACGGTCACACCGAAGAATGCGGTGTCCAGGAACGACTCCAAGCTATCCATCGCAAGGCCGAGCCTGCCACAGACTCAGACGCCCGGCCTCCCTTGCCTGCGTGCAGGCACGTGCGGGAGAGACCGGGCGGATGGGCGGCGGGGAGAGCCGCACGCGTTGAGCCGAGGCTCAGACGACGTCGAGACGCCGCGGAGGAGACGCTTGAGGCTTGTCTTCGAAGAAGAAGCGGTCCTCTCCGAAGGCGGGCTTGAGGTCGTTGAGCCAGCTGGCGTTCTCGTCGTACTTGGCGAAGAACGGACGCCGAACCCAGTCGCCGTCGCGCCCTTGCAGGAGCTGCAGGCAGAACACCTTCTCGCCGGCGACCTCGGCAACGCCATCGACCAACACCTTGCCGGGGAAGGCGGACATCGAAGGTCCACGGACGGTCCGAGCCAGGCCGGAGACCTGCTGGTACGCGTCCCGGAAGATCTCCCACGCCCGCACGAGCGGCACCTGGAAGTAGGCTTTGGGTCCTGTGTCTCGCTCGACGAACATGTAGTACGGGATGGCGCCGAGCTTGACGCCTTCCTTCCACAGCTCGGCCCACGCGTTGGCATCGTCGTTGACGTGCCGGATCAGCGGCGACTGCATGCGGACGTTGGCACCCGTGCTGCGGATCCGCCGGACCGCGTCCTTGGCCACCTTCGTGGAGAGCTCGCGGGGGTGGTTGTAGTGCCCCATGATCGCGAGGTGCTTGCCGGAAGCCACGACCTGCTCGAAGAGCCGGAGGAGGTCGTCGGCGTCGGGGTCGGTGAGGTAGCGCTGCGGCCAGTACGCGACCGACTTGGTGCCGATCCGGATCGACGTGACGTGCTCGAACTCGGGAGCCAAGAGCGGCTCGATGTAGGCGCGCAACGCCTTGGTCTTCATGATCATCGGGTCGCCGCCCGTGATCAGAACATCGGAGACCTCATGGTGCGCCCGCAGGTAATCCTGCAGGTCGGTGGTCTCTTGCGCTTGGAACTTGAGGTCGTCGAGCCCGACGAACTGGGCCCATCGGAAGCAGAACGTGCAGTACGCGTGGCACGTCTGTCCCTGGCTGGGGAACAGCAGCACGGTCTGATCGTACTTGTGCTGCAAACCGGGCAGTCCCCGGCCTTCGATCTGCGGCACGTTGTGCGTCATCTGGCCCGCGGGGTGCGGATTGAGGCGGCGCCGAATCGCGTTGGCGACCAGCTTGATCTCGCCCTTGGGCGCGTCGTTGCGGACCAGTTCCGCCATCTTGGCGTAGTCCGCATCGGAGAGCATGCCCTTCTGCACGAAGGTGAGCTGGTAGAGCGGATCGTTGGGGACTTTGTCCCAGTCGATCAGCTCATCCATGACGTAGGGGTTGGTCCGGAACGGCAGGACCTGGGAGACCACTTCGATGGCCTCTTTCATCTCGGAAGGGAGCTTGGACCATTGCGCCGTCTTGTGGACGTTACTCCGGGTCACAGCCCGGTATCGCGGTGCGCCTTGGGGGGCGGGGGTAGCGTCGTATGGCGGCATGGCAGCTCCTTCTCCCGTGTTCACGGGAATTTTCGTGGGTTGGCTTCGGTGGCCGCGCATCATGCGAGGCGGCCGGACTACAAGGGCGGACCCCCGGTTGTTCCAGAGGTCTTTCTAACGAACGTTCCAGAATGCCCAGGTGGAGGCTGGGCGGTGCCGGCAGGAGGAACAGAACGGTCAAAGACCGCCGAGTCGCTCCAGGTTCGGGCGCAGTATGGGGAAAAATGCTTGAAAAATCAAGCACAATCCCCTTCTCATGCCCGTCCCTGCGCCAACGGAGGCTCTCGTCGTTTTGTTCCTCACCATCGACGAGGAGCACGCAGACGCATTCGCTCGCGCCGCGATCGAACAGCGCCTCGTCGCGTGCGTAAACCTCATGCCGGGCGCCCGCTCCATCTACCGATGGGAGGGACAGGTCTGTGAGGAGCGCGAGGTTCTGCTGTGGATGGAGGCGCCGGAGCGAGGTTCGGCGCAACGCATTGAAGCGCTGGCCGCGCTGCACCCGTACGACACGCCGAAAGTCGTCGCCCTACCCGCCAGCGCCGTGCACGAGCCCTACCGGGCCTGGTGCATCGCGCAGACGGTCTCCTAGCGGAATCAGCCTCAGCCTTTGGCAGGCTTCTCGGGCTTGGGCTCGAACTCGATCGCCCGCACCTCAAACTCCGTGAGGGCATCGTCGGTGACGAGCTCAAACTCTCCAACCTTCGCGGCCGCCCAGACGTCGGCCCGGGCTCCCTCGAGGTCTTCGAGCAGGACCGCCGGAGCCGCGAGCGTCATCGAGGTGATGCCTCGAGCGACGCCAACGTTGGCGGCGGTCTTGCTGCGGTTGATCGCACCCAGGCACTGCGTCGCGGCCCCAAAGCTACCCGCACGCTCGGGTGCCCCGGTGTCTGCAAAGAGCTCGGCCGAAGGCCAGGAAGCGGCGTGAATGCTCTGCACTCCGCGCTCCTGCGCAAAGGCCCATCCCCAGACCGTCTCCGAGATGTACGGGACGAACGGGGCGAACAATCGCAGCAACACTTCGAGGCCCAGGCGCAACGCGGCCACGGCCGAAGCCCGCCCCTGAGCATCGTCTTCGGCGCGGGCACGGGCCTTGACCAGCTCCACGTAGCTGTCGGTGTAACCCGACCAGAAGAACGTCTCGGTGGCCTTGAGGGCCGAGGCGAAGTCGAACGCCTCGAACGACGCCGTGGCTTCGTCCACCACGGACTGAAGTGCGGCGAGGAACCCCTTGTCCATCTCATGCGTGACCGGCCCCGGCTCGGCGGTCTGCATGAGCGCAAACTTGCTCGCGTTGTAGAGCTTCGTGACCAGGCGCTTGCCGGTTTTGAACATGTTCTCGTCGAACGTGGTGTCGACGCCGAGACGGGCGTGTGCCGACCAGTAGCGCACGCCGTCGGCGGTGAACTTGTCCATCAGTTCGTGCGGACCCAATCCCGCCGACCCGCCCTTCGACTTTGAGATTTTCTCGTTCTTGCCACCCTTTTGCTTGGGCTGCACGACCCAGCCGCTGATCACCACGTTGTGCCAAGGAACCTTGCCCTCATGCAGCATCGCCTTGGCGATCGTGTAGAAGGCCCACGTTCGGATGATCTCGTGGGCCTGCGGGCGAATGTCCGCTGGGAACAGCTTCTCGTGTCGTGCGTTGTCCAGGCGCCAGTGGGAGCTGACCTCGGGGGTCATCGAGCTGGTGAACCAGGTGTCGAAGACATCTGACTCCGCCGTGAATCCCCCGGGTTGTCCGCGCTGGCTGGCCTCGTACCCCGTAGGCACCGACGTGGTGGGGTCGATCGGGAGCGCGTCCACACTGGGGAGCAGCGGGTTTTCGTAGTCGGGCTGTCCCTCGGCATCAAGCCGGTACCACATCGGGAACGGCACGCCGAAGTACCGCTGCCGGCTGATGCACCAGTCGAACGCCAGGTTCTCGGTCCAAAGGCTGAACCGGTCACGCATGAACGGCGGGTGCCACTGCACTTGCTCGCCGCGCGCCAAGAGGTCGTCTTTCTTGTCGAGCAAGCGGCAAAACCACTGCCGCGTCGGCATGAACTCCAGCGGGCGGTCGCCCTTCTCAAAGAACTTCACCGCGTGGTTGATCGGCTTCTGGGCGCGAAGCGGAGCCACGCCGCCCTCGGGCGCCTCGGCCAGAATCTCGAGTACGATCTTTCGCGCCTGATCGGGGCGCTTGCCCACCATCTTGGCGTAGTGCTCGTTGGCCGCCGCCGCGTCCACGCTCTCCCACCCCTCGGTCCCGTACTCCAAAGGAAGCATTCGGCCCCGGCGGCCGATGACCTGGCGCAGCGGGAGCTTCTCGTCCCGCCACCACTGCACGTCGGTCTGGTCACCGAACGTGCAGATCATCAGGATCCCGGTGCCCTTTTCCATGTCGACAACCTCGCTCGCGAAGATGCGGACAGGGACACCAAACAGCGGCGTGATGGCGTTTTTGCCGAACAGGTGCTTGTAGCGCTCGTCCTGCGGGTGCGCCGCGACGGCCACACAGGCCGGCAGGAGTTCGGGTCGCGTGGTCGCGATGATGAACTCCTCGTTCGATCCCTCGACCGTGAACGCGATGTCGTTGAACGTGCTGTCGAGGTCCCGGTCCTCCAGCTCTGCCTGTGCGATCGCGGTCTGGAAGTCGACATCCCACAGCGTGGGGGCGTCAGAGCTGTACAAGTGGTTCTTCTCGTACAGATCCAGGAAACTCATCTGCGCGACCTTGCGGCAGTGCGCACCCACGGTGCTGTATTCCTGACGCCAGTCGACCGAGAGCCCCAGGCGCTGCCACAACGCGAGGTAGACCTTTTCGTCTTCCTTGGTGAGCGTCTCGCACGCCTCGATGAAGTTCGGACGCGACAGCATCCGCGGTGGCTTCTTCTTCGATTTCGAAGACGCCTGCTCGAGTTCCACCCCCTCTTCGTAGGGCAGCGACGCGTCGCAACGCACGTGGTAGTGGTTCTGAACCCGACGCTCCGTCGGCAGACCGTTGTCGTCCCACCCCATCGGATAGAAGATGTTCAGCCCCTTCATCCGCTTGTAGCGGACGATCACGTCGGTGTGCGTGTAGCTGAAGACGTGTCCGATGTGCAGGTTGCCCGACACCGTCGGCGGCGGCGTGTCGACGACGAAGGTCTCCTCCCGTGTCCGGTGGGGATCGTAGTGATACAGGCCGGCTTGCTGCCAGCGCGCGTTGAGCTCGGCCTCGACGTTCTGGGCGTCGAAGTGCTTGGGAAGCGCCTGCGGGTCGATCGTGCGGTACGAATCGGACATGATCTCGGCGCGAACCTACCCCTGCGGGCCGGCGCGCACAACCGGGGCGCCGGCTATGGGTCGGAGGGCAGGACGGACACGGTGCCGCCCAGCGAATCGGTCACCGCGACGTCGGGGGAGCCATCTTCGTTGAAGTCGGCCACCACCAAGGCCAGCGGCGAAAGCCCCACAAAGATCTCGGTCTCGGCGAAGGTCCCGTCCTCCGCGGGCACCACGATGGAGAGCGCGCCCGCTGCTTGAGCCACCGACACCAGGTCGACGCGCCCGTCCGCGTCCATGTCGGCCACCGTCGAGACGTAGGGCCCTTGTCCCACAGGGAGCGGGATGAATGGCCCAAACGCCCCTTTGTCCTGACCGAACAGCAGGCTCACCACCTGCGCGTCGGCGCTCGGAGCCAGGACGTCGAGCGTCCCGTCCTCGTCGAAGTCGACCACCGCGACGGAGCGCGGCTGGGAGGCCACGGTTTCGGGAGATGCCGCCAAGAAGGTGCCATCCCCGACGCCGAACAAGACACTAACGGTGGTCCCGCCGTAGTCCGCGGTCACGGCATCGAGGACCCCGTCTCCATCGAGGTCTGCAAGCGCGACATCGTAGGGCTGCGGACCCGTTTCGTACGCGACGGCGCTGGCGAACATGCCGGCTCCGTCACCGAGCAGGACTTCGAGGGTGCCCGAGGCCTCGGCCGCCACGACCATGTCGAGGTCCCCGTCGTCGTCGAGGTCGCCGATCGCGACCGCGCGAGGGCGGTCTCCGGCGGCTTCGGGTTGCTGTGTGCCGAACACCCCCTCGGTCTGCGGGTACACGGCGACGTAGTCGGTGCCCAGATTGGCGACCGCGAGGTCGAGTTCGCCGTTGTTGTCCAGATCGGCGATCGCCACTCCGCGCGGCTGAAAGCCGGACAGGATGCTCTGCCCGAGGGTCATCGCTCCGGTGCCGTCCCCGTACAAAACAGCGACCGAGGCGCTGCCGACCACCGCGACGGCGAGGTCGAGGTGACCGTCGCCATTGAGATCCGCCACCGCAAACCCGGCCGGGCTGTCGCCGATGTCGCTGATCGAAATCAGATCGCCGAAGCAGAGCTCGCCTCGGTCATGCTGGCCGTCTCCGCACACCGACGCAGCGCCGGTCGAGGAACTGCTCGCAGTCATCGTGTCGGTGTCCAGGCCTGAGGTCGAGGCACCCCCGGATGAACTGACCGTCCCTGCACTCGTGACAGAGTCCGCAGACGCACCGGAACTCGAGGTGCCCGGCGTCCCGGTCGAGCCGGCGCCGCTCGGCCCAGCGTCATCAGCGCAGCTGGCAATGAAAGCAAGCCCGAGCACGCCCACCCAAGCTCCGGTGCGGCGACCGGTGCTCGGAAGAACTGTTGGATCCGCCCCCCTCACGAAGGCAGCTCCGAGACGTCCATCTCCAGATGCGTCACGAGGAAGCCCCAGAGGTCCGCCCACTCCTCGATGCGTTTCGCCGTGGGCTTGCCCGCTCCGTGCCCAGCACGCACGTCGATACGGATCAAAACGGGGTCCTCGCCGACATGGGCGTGTTGAAGCGCGGCCGCAAACTTGTAGCTATGGGCCGGAAGCACCCGGTCGTCATGATCTGCGGTGTAGACCATGGTCGCGGGGTAGTCCGTCCCCTGCTTGAGGTTGTGATACGGCGAGTAGGCGAACAACGCCTCGAACTGCTTGGGGTCCTGTGGAGATCCGTAGTCGCTCTCCCACGCCCAGCCGATGGTGAACTTGTTGAAGCGCAGCATGTCCATCACCCCCACCCCGGGGAGCGCGGCCGCAAACAGCTCCGGTCGTTGCGTCATCGTCGCCCCGACAAGCAGGCCACCGTTGCTTCGGCCTCCGATCGCCAGGTGCTCGGGCGCCGTCCATCCCTGCGCGATCAGATACTCGGCGGCCGCGATGAAGTCATCGAAGACGTTCTGCTTTTCCAGCTTGGTCCCGGCCTGATGCCAAGCCTCGCCGAACTCGCCTCCCCCGCGCAGGTTTGGCATCGCAAACACCCCACCCATCTCCATCCAGACGAGGTTTGGGACCGAGAACGACGGGGTGAGGGGGATGTTGAACCCACCGTATCCATACAGGTACGTCGGGTTGTCCCCCGTGGGCGTCACGCCCTTCTTGTGCGCGATGAACATCGGGATCGAGGTGCCGTCCGCGCTCGGATAGAACACCTGAGAGACGGTGAAGTCGTCGGGGTTGAACGCCATCTTGGGCGTCTTGAACGGGGTCACCGCCGCGCTCGAAACGTCGATGCCGTACACCGACCCCGGAGTGGCCAGGCTGGTGAAGGAGAAGAACGCCTCGTCGTGCTCCTCCTCGCCAACGACACCGCTGGCAGTACCCAGTCCGGGCAGCGCCACGTCTCGCTCGTGCTTGCCGGACGTGGCGTGAATCGAGACCTTGCTGACCGCCTTGTCGAGGTAGCTCAGCACCAAGCGGCCTCCGACGATGCCCGCACCGCGCAGCGTCGCGTCCTGCTGCGCAACACGTTCCTCCCAGTGCTCGCGACCGGGCTTTTTTACGTCGATCGCGATGATGCGTCCTCGGGGCGCGTCGTCGTTCGTTCGGAAGAGGAGCGCGTCGCCCTCGTTGCCGATGAAGCTGTACGCCGCTTTGAACCCCGGCAGCAGGTCGATGAACGCCGCGGTGGGCTTGGCACCGCGCTTCTTCTTGCTAGGCCGCAGGTCGGAAACGATCACGCTCTTCTTGGGGTCGGTGCCCAGCCGGACCGTGATCACCAGAAAGCGGCCGTCATGGCTGACGGAGCCGTCGAAGCCCCAATCCTTGTGGTCCGGACGCTCGTAGACCAACGTGTCCTGGTCCTGAGACTGGCCGAGCTGGTGGTAGTAGAGTTTCTGGTCGTAGTTGAGCTGCTCGAGTTCGTCGCCCTGTTTCGCCTCGGGGTACCGGGCGTAGTAGAAGCCCTTGCCATCCGGCGTCCAGGCGGCATGGGCAAACTTGATCGAGCCCAGCGTGTCTCCGGTGTCTTTTCCGGTGGCCACGTCGCGAACCTTCCACGTCTGCCAATCCGACCCCGCCTCGGAGACGCCGTAGGCGAGGTACTTCCCGTCGCGACTCGGCCATGTCCCGGAGAGTGCGACGGTTCCGTCCGTGGACAGCGTGTTGGGGTCTAGCAACGGGCGAGGCGTGTCGTCCGGGCTCTTCATCGTGTAGAGCACCGACTGGTTTTGCAGGCCATCGTTGCGGCTGACGAAGTACACGTCGCCCCGGCGCCTTGGGACGCCCCAACGCTCGTAGTCCCACAGTGCGGTCAGCCGCGTGCGCAGGGCGTCGCGAGCCTCAATGTCGTCGAGCACGCCGAAGGTCAGATCGTTCTGCGCGCGAACCCATTGCTGCGTCTCGTCGCTGTCGATGTTCTCGAGCCAGCGATAGGGATCGGGGACCGAGATGCCGTGATACGTGTCGACGTGCTCGACGCGCTGGGCCTGGGGATAGACCAGGCTCGCGACCGGGTCGGCCGAGGGCGCGGCCGCCTCGGGGCCCGCGGGCTCGGACAGCGAAGTGTCTTTGTTGCAGCCACCGAAGGTCAGCAACAACACGCAGGCCAAGGGAGAGAGCGAGCGACGCACATCCGCGGTTGTATCTGGGACGGCCCGTGGGTCACAAGCGCCACGGGTCGGGGCTGTCAGCAACCGGGCGGTCCTCGATCGCTTCGACCGCGAAGTCCGCGACAAGCTCGTCGGCCGAAGCGCGCTGCACCCCCTCACCGACCAGTCCGACCGACCGAGCAAGCCACGCCACGACCCGTTTGGGGTCGACGCTGGCCTCTCGCAGTGCGGCGACATCGGGGGCGCCGTGCCGCTTGCTCAGTTTCTGGCCGTCGGGCCCGCGTAGCAGCGGCGCGTGCGTGAACTCGGGCTCCACAAGCCCCAAAGCCCGGGCCAGCGCGACCTGCCGCGGGGTGCTGGTCCACAGATCCTCCCCCCGCAACACGTGCGTGATGTCCATGAAACCATCATCGACGACCACGGCGAAGTTGTACGCCCAGTCACCATCGGTACGGCGCAGAAGGAACGCTCCCGCTTCGCGGCGAGGATCCTCGCGCAGCGTGCCCGCGCGGCCATCACGAACCGTGACGATCTCGTTGGGAGGCAGCCACCGAACGGCGCGGGGCCGGTCTGGGTGGGTTGGGCCCGCGGCACAGGTCCCCGGGTAGACGGGCTCGACACCCGCCGGAGCCGCCGCAGCGGCACGGACCTCCTTGCGGGAACACGTGCACTCGAACGTCTGCAACGCTGCCAACGCATCCGTGTAGCGCGCCGTGCATTGCGACTGACGGTAGGGCCCCGCCGGACCTCCAACGTCCGGGCCTTCGTCCCAATCGAGCCCGAGCCAGCGCAGGTCTTCGAGGAGTGTGGTTTCGAACATGGGCCGTGAGCGGCCTGTGTCCACATCCTCGATCCGCATCACATACGTCCCGCCCAACGCTCGAATCTGCAGCCAGGACAGCAATGCGGTGCGCACGTTGCCCAAGTGAAGACGACCCGTCGGGCTCGGTGCGTAGCGGCCGCGAATCGGGCGGGACACCCGTCGCACCATGCCACTGCGGAGCGAATCACGCACGTTGCGGCTCGCGCTGCGGGAGCGTCGCCCCGCACGGTTCCGTGCGCCCGATCACGGCGAAGTACGAGAGGTTCGCTGGCCTCGCAACGGCCGGGCCGGTAAGTCTGCGCGAGCCCATGGCAGACCGCCTCGACATCTCGCAGCGCAAGAAAGACCACCTGGCCCTGTGCTCGGGCCCCAACGTGGCCTTTCGAGACAAAACCACCGGCTTCGAGGACGTGCGGCTGATTCACGACGCGCTGCCTGAGATGCACTTTGACGAGGTCGACAGCAGTACACAGCTGCTGGGCAAGACGCTCCAGGCTCCCTTCATCGTGGCGGCGATGACCGGGGGGACCGATCGGGCACACAAGGTGAACACCGACATCGCCCGCGCCGCCGATGAGCTTGGGTTGGGCTTCGGCGTCGGCTCGCAGCGGGCCATGTTCGAGCGCCCCGACACCACCTGGACCTTCCAGGTTCGGGACGTCGCGCCCAACATGTTGCTGCTGGGCAACCTTGGCGTCCAGCAGGCGGCATCGATGAGCGCCCAAGAGATTCACGATCTGGTCGGGAACATCGGGGCCGATGCGCTGTGCATCCACCTCAACCCGGCGATGGAAATCGTGCAGCCAGGCGGGGACCGAGACTTCCGCAACGGGCTCCCCACCCTCGCGCGCCTGGCCGAAGAACTCACGATCCCCGTGGTGGCCAAGGAGACCGGCTGCGGCCTCTCCCGCGCCGTGGCCAAGAAGATCTACGAGACTGGGGTCCGCACCGTCGACGTCAGCGGAGCCGGTGGCACGAGCTGGGTCGCCGTCGAAGCTCACCGGGCGATCAACGAGGAAGACAAAGCGCTGGCCAACGAGCTGTGGGACTGGGGCATCCCCACTGCAGCTTCGGTGGCGCAATGTGCCGGACTCGGCCTGGACGTCATCGCGACCGGGGGCCTGAAGTCCGGCACCGAGGTCGCCAAGGCCGTGGCCCTGGGCGCGAGCGCAGGCGGTCTCGCGGCGCAAGTCCTCAAGGCCCACAAGGCCGGTGGCTACGAGGGTGCCAAGACGTTCCTGCAGCAGGTCATGCACTCCGTCCGGGCGCACATGCTGCTGACCGGGTCGCGGACCGTGGCGGATCTGCGTGCCGCCCCGAAGATCGTGACGGGCGAGCTTGCCCACTGGATGCCGCAGGGATGAACCCCAAGCCCTCGCTGCACCCCCGGGCGACCGCCTGCGGAAAGGTGATCGTCGCTGGAGAGCACTCGGTGGTCTACGGCTACCCCGCGTTGGCGGCCGCAATTCCGTCCTCGCTGGAGTTGACCGCCACGCAGGGTCCAGCCGAGCTCCCGGTTCAGCTGCGCATCCCGGCGTGGGACATCGACGTCACCCTCTCGCCCGACACCGATCACCCGGTGGCTCGAGCCGCGCTCGCGGTGCTGGGCGTCTGCGACGGCCCGCTGCTCGGTTGGACCATCGAGGGCAGCACGACCCTGCCCTCTCGGGCCGGCCTGGGATCCTCGGCCGCCCTCACCGTCGCGTTGGCGCGGCTGTGCCTGGGACAGGACGCTCCGGTCGAAACGGTGGTCGAAGCTTCGTTGGCCGGCGAACGAGTGTTCCACGGCGAGCCATCAGGGATCGACTCCGAGGTGGCGGCCCGCGGAGGGCTGTTGAGGTATGTCCGGGGCGCCGAAGTTGAGGCGATCCCACTGAGGCACCCGCTGTCACTGGTGGTCATCCCCTCGGGGCAGCCCCGCAGCACCGCCGATCAGGTCGCCAAGGTCCGCGTTCGTCACGACCGATTCACGATGGTCGTTCGACCTGTCCTCGATGCGCTCGGGGCCCTGGTCGACCGCTCAATATCGGCCATTGCGACAAATGATCTCGGTCACTTGGGCGAGCTTTTTAACATCGCACACCCATTGCTTTCGAGCCTCGACGTTTCATCGCCGATCCTCGATGAGCTGTGCGGCGTAGCACTGGACTGCGGCGCGCGCGGAGCCAAGCTGACCGGTGCCGGCGGCGGCGGGTGCATCCTCTGCCTACCCCCAGACGACCCCGCGACGCTTTGCAGCGCCCTGCGGGACCGCGGGCTCACGCCCGTACTCATTGATCTACAGCCATGAAGACCGCGACCGCCACGGCCCACTCCAACATCGCGCTGGTGAAGTACTGGGGAAAGCGCGCCGACGTTGACCCCACGCTGAACCTGCCCGCAGTGGGTTCGCTTTCGATGACGCTCGACGGCCTTCGTACCGTCACGACCGTGACTGCCGCCGCTGCGGACAGCTTCGTCCTCGACGAGGCCGTAGTCTCGGGCAAACCGGAGCAAAAAGTCTACGCACACCTGGACCGCCTGTGGGCCAGTGCACACGAGACCCCACGCCCGACCTGCGCGGTGACCTCGATCAACCACCTGCCGACCGCGGCTGGTTTGGCCAGTTCGGCGAGTGGGTTCGCAGCGCTCACCATGGCGGCCGCCACGGCGTTCGAGCTCGACCTCACCACCGAGCGGCTCTCTGAGTTTTCTCGGATGGGGTCTGGAAGCGCGGCCCGAAGCATCTTCGGCGGATTCGTTCGCCTCGATGCCGGGCAGTCCGATGACGGGCGCGATTGCGTCGCACGCCCCTTGCCCGGAGCCGATGCTTGGCCGCTCAGGCTCGTCGTGGTGCAGACCACACGTGGCGTGAAGCCGGTCGGATCGACCGAAGGCATGCAAGCCAGCCGCGATACGTCACCCTACTACCAACCCTGGGTGGACACCTCGATTCAAGACCTCGACGCGGCGCAAGCCGCCATCGAAGCGCGCGATCTGCCGCGTCTGGGCGCGATTGTCGAACATTCGTGCTTCAAGATGCACGCCTGCATGATGGCGACGGTGCCCCCCATCGTGTACTGGAAGCCCGCCTCGCTGGGGGCGATTCACGCCGTGTGGGCTGCCCGCGAAGATGGCGTGCACGGCTACGTCACGATGGACGCGGGACCCCACGTGAAGGTCTTGTGCTTGGCGGACGACGCGGAAGCGATCGCAACACGCTGCCGCGCCGTACCCGGCGTCGAGGAGGTCACGATCTGCAAGCCCGGTCCGGCTGCAAGCGTGGAGGTCTCGCCATGAACGACATCCCAGTTTCAGCGCCAGGCAAGGCGTTCCTGATCGGCGAGTACGCGGTGCTCGAGGGCGCCCCTGCCCTGGTGGCGGCGCTCGACGTGCGTGCAGTCGCCCACGCGCCGGCCCTCCCCCCGAAGGCGGGCCCCACCGCAGTCGTACGGTGCGCTCATCAGCGGGTCAAAGGCTACCTCCAGGCCCGAGGCGTGCAAGACATCGGCGCGCCTCCCGTCGTGGAGACCGGCGGGTTCACGATGGGCGCGCGCAAGCTTGGCCTGGGCAGCAGTGCCGCGGTTGCAGCCTCGGTGATCGGCTACCACCTCACCGCGGCGGGTCTCGACCCGTTCGACCCACAGGTCCGCGAGGACGCGCTCTCCCTCGCGCTGGCCGCCCACGCCGAAGCCCAGGGCGGCGGCGGCTCGGGTGCCGACGTTGCGGCAGCGGTGCTCGGAGGCCTGCTTCGCTTCCAGGATCGAAAGACCCGGGCGGTCGCCATGCCACAGTGGGCCCACATCGGGTTCGTGGATGCGGGGGCGCCGGCGGTCACGAGCCGGTTCGTCGCACAGGTCAAGGCCGCAGCCGTCGAGCGCCCCGGACCCTACGCCGATGCGATGGGCCTCCTCACCGGAGCGGTCGATCAGTTCCTCACCGCGTTCCGCGACAGCCCGGACCCCGCCAAGAGCCTCGCGGGTGTCCGCGAAGCAACCCGGCGTCACAACGAAGGCCTGCGTGCGCTGGCCACCATGTCGGGGGCCCCGATCATGACCGATGCCATCGAGCGCATCATCGAAGAGGCCGAGGCCGATGGTCTCGCAGCCAAGCCCAGCGGCGCGGGCGGAGGCGACCTCGTGGTGGTGTTCGCGGCTTCGGGCGCGGACCTCGATCGGTTCGGGGAGCGGCTGCACCGGGAGCACAAGATGGCCTTGCTCTCCGACCTCAAGGTCGCGGACCGCGGCATCCGGGCCGAAGAGCGCATTCCGACCAACTCCAGGCTGTCGGGGTTCTTCAAGCTCGACATCCAGGCCCGACGCAAAGCGGTCGCTGAGGCGACCGGGCTCGACATGGCCCGGCTCTCCGATCTCGACGTTGGCGCGCTCGACATGCACCGCGCCAACCACATGATCGAGAACGTCGTCGGCACGCTCGAGCTGCCGCTGGCGATCGCAACCAACTTCCGCATCAACGGCCGGGACTTCCTCGTCCCGATGTGCGTGGAAGAAGCTTCGGTCGTCGCCGCGGCCAGCAACGCCGCGAAAATGATTCGGGCCGGCGGCGGGTTCTCTGCGCACAACGATGCGCCGTGGATGATCGCTCAAGTCCAGCTCATTGCCGCTGGGGAGAGCTTCGATGCCCACGCTGCCGCGGCGTCGGTGCTCGAGCACAAGGACGATTTGCTCGCGATGGCCGACGGCGCCCACCCTCGCCTGGTCGAGCGCGGCGGCGGAGCGCGGGACATCGAGGTTCGGGTGGTCGACCCCGCCATGGTGGTCGTACACATCTTGGTGGACTGCCGGGACGCGATGGGCGCCAACCTCCTCAACACCGTCGCCGAGACGGTCGCGCCCCGGCTGGAGGCGCTCACCGAGTGGACGGCCGGGCTGCGCATCCTCAGCAATCTGTCGGATCGTCGGTGCTCCCATGTCAGCGCCCGGATCCCGCCCGAGGCTCTCAAGTCGCAGGGCTTCACCGGGGGCGAAGTCGTCGATCGCATCGTCTCCGCCAGCCGATTCGCCGAGCTGGACCCCTATCGGGCGACGACACACAACAAGGGCATCATGAACGGGGTCGACGCGGTCGTTCTCGCGACCGGCAACGACTGGCGCGCGATGGAAGCCAGCGCGCATGCCTTCGCCGCAACGCGCGGTGCCAACGGCGGCTACGGCCCACTCGCGGTCTGGCGCAAGGGCGAGGATGGCTGGCTCGAGGGGTCAATGAGCTTGCCGACCGCCGTCGGTATCGTGGGCGGTGCGACACGGGTCCACCCCGTCGCACGCCTGGCGTTGAAGATCATCGGCTGCAACAGCGGCCATGAGCTCGGACAGGTCATCGCGGCCGCCGGACTCGCCAGCAACCTCGCCGCCTGTCGTGCTCTGGCGACCGAGGGAATTCAGCGGGGACACATGTCCTTGCACGCTCGCAGCGTCGCGCTGGGAGCTGGGGCCGAGGCCGACGAGGTCGAACGCCTCGCGGCCGCACTGGTCGCCGACGGGGAAATCAAAGCCGAACGCGCGACCGCGCTGCTGGCAGAACTCCGAGCCGCCGGGGGTGGCGACTCGAAGGAACCTTCCGCGGGCTGAAACGCACCGCACCACTACGACTGCACTTGGGGGACAACCATGGTCAGCGCTACCGAACCACGACTCTTCGCCGTTCCGCTCGAATCCACCGCCGATGACCTCAGCGAGGGCTTCACCGCGCCCGACGGTGCACCCGCCGGTCCTTGGACCGTCGAGACCGGCTACCGCTGGTGCGAGCGGATGGCCACCAACCACTACGAGAACTTCCCGGTGGCCTCCCGGTTCTTGCCGGCCCACCTGCGGCCTCAGGTCTTCGCGATCTACGCTTTCGCACGCTCGGCCGACGACTTCGCAGACGAGCCTCGGTTCGAAGGGCGTCGCAACGAAGCGCTCTCGACGTGGGAGCAACTGCTCGAGAGTTGCTACCACCGCGAGGTTCAGCACCCCGTGTTCATCGCCCTGCGCGACACGGTGCGCCGCCACAACATCCCGATCGGACCGCTCAAGGCGCTTCTCACCGCCTTCCGCATGGACCTCACCGGGGTTCGCTACGGGTCGCACGCCGAGCGCCTGCACTACTGCAGCCACTCCGCCAACCCGGTCGGTCAGCTCGTGCTCTACGTGCACGGGCACCGCGAGCAACAGCTTCACCGCTTCAGCGATGAGATCTGCGCAGCGCTGCAGATCGCCAACTTTCTCCAGGACCTGTCCGTCGACATCCCCCGCGGTCGGTTCTACATCCCCGAGGAGGACCTGCTCCACTTCGGTGTGGCCTACGAGGACCTGGTCGCCAAGCGGTACACCCCGGAGTTCCGCGAGCTGATGGCCTACGAGGTTGCTCGCACCCGCTCGATGTTCCTACGGGGTCGTCCGCTCATTCGCCGCGTCTCGCCCGGACTGTCCATGGAGCTCGACGCGACATGGCGCGGCGGGATGGCGATCCTCGACCGAATCGAGGCGGCCGACTTCAACACGCTGGACTTCCGGCCCACCTTGGAGAAGCGCGACATGGCAGGCATCGCCCTGCGCTCGATGTTCTCCTTTGGCCGCCGTTTTCTTCGAGGGGAGGCGTAGGCCATGCAGTCTTTCGCAGCCATCCCCGCCGCGTTTCTCAAGCGCCTGACCACCCGCAGCTCGAGCAACTTCAAGTTCGCGTTCCTGTTCCTTGGACGCGAGCAGCGGGACGCGCTCTCGCACGTCTACGAGTTCTGCCGCGTTGTGGATGACATTGTCGACGAGCGTCCCGAAGGCGAGGCCGGCACCGAGGGCGCCCGCGTCGCCCTGCGCGAGTGGAGCACCGAGATCGCTCGAATCTTCGCCGACCCCTACGTCGAGAACGTCGCGCCCCAGGCCGATCTCGGCAAAGCTCTGGCCGCCTCACGCGAGCACTTCGACTACCCCCGAGAGGCCTTCGACGAGATCATCGCCGGCGTGGAGATGGACCTCCACACCGACCGATACGAGGACCTCGAAGCCCTTCGTCTGTACTGCTACCGCGTCGCTTCCTGCGTCGGCTTCCTGTGCATCGCGATCTTCGGCGACCGTTCCAAGGCCGCCCACGAATACGCCGAGCACCTTGGGCTCGCACTGCAGTACACCAACATTCTGCGCGACATCGCTGAAGACGCGGAGCGAGGGCGTGTCTACATTCCGCAGAGCCTGCTCCATCGACATGGCCTGACCGACGAAGACCTCATCGAGGGTCGGTACGACGGTCGATTTGTCGCGATGGCCAAGGACTTCGCGGACGCGGCCGAACGAGAGTATCGGCGCGCTTGGGAAGCCCTTCGGGGGGCCAACTCCCGCGCGCTGCTGCCCGCGGAGATCATGGGCCGCACCTACTACAAGATTCTCGCGGAGATTCGGGAGCGCAACTACAACGTCTTCACCCGGCGCACCTCGCTGCGCCGCCGGGACAAGCTCAAGGTCGCCGCCAAGGCGATCGCCCGCAGCTCGCTTGCTGTTGTCGCCTGAGGCGACCTCCTCGATCCCGACAAAGTCAGATGACCACCCAGGGCAAGGGTCCCATCGTAGTGGCGGGAGCAGGCCTTGCAGGCCTGTCCGCTGCTGTTCGACTGAGTTCTCAGAACACCGCGCGGGACATCGTCGTGCTCGAAGCCACCGCCAGCGGCGGCGGGCGTTCGCGCTCGTTCGATCACGGCCGTTCGGGCTACGAACTCGACAATGGGCAGCACCTGATGATGGGCTGCTACTTCGAGACGCTCGCGTTCTTGCGTACGCTGGGCCAGGACCACAACGTCGAGTTTCAACGCAACATGTCTGTCGACATGGTGCACCCCGGTGGCAAGCGCGTCTCGATGCGGTGCCCTGCCCTCCCCGCGCCGTTGCACCTCGGGGCCGGGCTGTTGGGGATGCGCGGGATGGGCCTCCTTCACAAGGCCTCGGCCCTTCGTGCGGGGCTGCTGCTCCGCGGAGAGGTCGACCGCCCGGACGACAACGAAACGTGCGACGCCTGGCTGCGACGCTTGGGGCAGACGCAGCCGATTCGCAACGCGTTCTGGGAGCCTCTGGTGTGGGCCACGCTCAACGATGACCCCCTCGTATCCTCCGCGGCCATGTTGATGGCCGTGCTCGAGCGAGCGTTCCTCGGCACCCGGGATGCCTCGAGTTTCGGGCTGCCCAAGCTACCGCTGAGCAAGCTCTATGTGGACCCCTCGGTCCAGTACCTGCAGGAACGGGGCGTCTCGGTGCGGACAGCATCCCCGCTGCGGGGCATCGAGTGTGGTTCGAACGGGGTCAGCGCTGTCGTGTTGCGGAGCGGCGAACGTATCGTGACCGACACGGTCATCTCCGCCCTCCCGCCCAAGCCGTTGCTGTCCTCGCTGCCCGACGCCGTGCTCCGCGACCCGGTGTTCGCGGACGTCCGCAAGCTGACCAACTCCCCGATCGTCAACCTCTGGGTCGTGCTCGACCGGGCGCTGTGGGACGACGTTCCCTTCTTGGGACTGATCTCCTCGCCGTTGCACTGGCTCTTCGATCGCAGCCGCATCGAGGGGCTCGACGACCCTCGCCGTGTGCTCGTCAACTGCACCATCTCCGGCGCCCGCGGCATGGTCGACGACCGCCCGCATGTGTTGGTCGACCTGTTCAAGGCCGAGATGCAACGGTTCTTCCCCTCTCGCACCTTTGAGGTCTTGGACTCGAAGGTCATCAAGGAGAAGAAGGCGACGATCACCCACGCAGCGGGGACGTACCAGTACCGTCCCGGCACAGTCTCGCCGGTCCGGGGGCTGTATCTCGCGGGCGACTGGGTCCGCACCGGTCTTCCCGCGACGATCGAGTCCGCAGTGCAAAGTGGTCACGACGCGGCCAAGGCCGTTCGCGCTCGGGCCTGAGCCGGCGTCAAGACTTGCGGCTACCGATCCCCGGATCGTCGCCCAGCGGGCCTGACAGGACGGTCAAGCTCACGCCCTGCGAGGTCAGAGCCTGCCCAGCCTCCGCAAAGCTTCGCCGAATCACGGCCAGCCCTTGGTCGCCTGCGGCCGTGGTCAGCGTTCCAGCTTCGGGCCTGTCCGCATGGGCAAGAGCCGCGGGGACCTGGGCATCGCCCTCGATCGAAACGCGCACCATCACCCGGTTGACCTGACCACGGGCGTGGATCCGGGCCAGGGGCTCTTGCCCGAGGTAGCACCCTTTGTCGTAGCTGACCGCGCCGACAAAACCGACCTCGGGTGGGAAACGGTCGGCGGTGACCTCGAAGCCCCATCCCGGTGCGCCGACTTCGACTCGGTGGGACGAAAACGCGTCGTCGTCCGCGTCCGACACGGCGGACAAGGCATCGGCGACGACGTCGGCCGTGCCCACAAGCAGCTGACCATGGACGGGGTGCGTGCACGACCACCGCAGCTCGCCGGTCGGCTCCTCCAGCCCCTCCCCCCACACCGCGGCCACGACGACGTCTTCACGGCGGGACACGGTCACCTCGTCCATGATGATGTGACGGTCGAGGTGACTCTCGACCCCTTCGAACGTGTCCGCGGGGACGACCAGATCCACAGTCTCGTCGTCCTGTACGAGGACGACCAGCTCCGAGACGATCTTGGCCTTGACCGTGAGGAGGGCGGCGGGAACGGCCCGCCCCCGCTCCGCCTTGCTGACGTCCGCGGAGACCGTGCCCTGAAGGAACCGGTGGGTGTCCGGGCCGTGCAGGCGCAGAACCCTTCGGTGCTGATGGGAGAGGTCTTGAAGCAAGGCGCCGAGGACTGCCACGAACGGCAGCTTGGCAACACAGATCACGCGACGCAAGCGGCTCAACGGGGGCGTGATCCAGAGCTGTTGCACCGGATTCGCGGTGAGGGTACGCATGCAGGGTGCTGCGACTGCCGCGACTGAGAGCCGTGTCCCTTGTGGGCGTCAGCCTGCTGGGAATGCCCTCCGTGGGTTTGGCTGCGCCGGGCCCCACGCCAGAGCAGCCGGCGAGCGTCGAGCAGGCTCCAGCCGTGTCCGAGAGTCCGGCTCCTGCCCAGGCTCCCGCGACCCCGACGACCCCGACGCCCCCGACGCCGTCCGAGGTCCCCGTGAAGCCGCCGGGGCTCTCCAGTGCGTTCGACGCCATCGCCGACGACCGACTCGACCCCTACGGCACCCGCCCCTCGGATGCTTCCCGGTTGAGCCTCGACCAGATCGTTCGGTTCGCGCTCGACAACCCCGCGGTGAAGTCGGCGGAGGAAGACGTCACCGCCATGCGGGCTCAGCTTCGCAAGGCCCAATTCGCCTGGATCCCGGTCATCGAGACCAACGCGGTGCTCAGCCCCGGGGTGAACATTCGCTGTGATGACGTGAACCTCGATGATGGCAGCATGGAAGGGTTCGACTTCCAGTACTGCCGAACCCGCGACGACAACAATTTCGACGTCAACACCATCGACGGCTACTTCTCGCAGCTCGCCGACGCCGGCGTGCGGTTCGAGTTCCGAGCCGACATGCTCATCCCGATCACGACCTTCGGGAAGATTCGCAACACGCGGAAGTTGGCCGAGGTCGGCGTGGCGCTGCGCGAGCTCAAGAAGGACCAGGTCGAGCAGGAGACCGTGCTGCGGGTCCAGCAGGCCTACGCGGCGCTGCTTCTCGCCCGGGACACCATCGAGATTCTTCGGGAGGCCAAGGGCATCGTGGACACCGCCGAGCGACGGGTCGAGAAGGACCTCGGTGGCGGGGACGACGACTGGGACGCGGAACCCGGAGAGGGCAACGAGCTGCGTGATCCGGACGACCTCATCAAGGTGAAGCTCGCCTCGATCGAGCTCGAGCAGCTGATGCGGCAGGCGCTCAACGTCGAGTCCTACGCGCTCTCCGCTCTGTGGGCACTCGCCGGAGATGCTGCGCCGCCGGGGTTTGATGTTCGCGCCCGCAAGCTTCTGCGCATGGAGCTGCCCGACGGGCTTCAGCGACCGCAGGACTACAAGCAGATGGCCGCAGCCCGGCGCCCCGAAGCCCGGATGGCATCGGCCGCGGTCAAGGCCCGCCAGTTTCAAGAGAAAGTCGCGCGCTCCAACTTTCTGCCCGATCTCGGCATCGCGGTGAGCACGGGGATCGGCCGGTCCAACGCCGTTGATTCCAACATGACGCAGCTCTACTACCAGGACCCGTTCAACTGGACGCGGTTCTCGGCTGCGCTCGCGATGCGATGGCGCTGGGATTTCCACTTCAAGACGTTCGACCTGCAGACCGCACGCGCCAACACGCGCTCGGCGATGCATCAGGAAGAAGCGGCTGCGCTGCTGCTCGGCCTCGACGTCCAGCAGGCCTACGGAGATCTGATCCAGGCCAAGCACCTCGTCGAGACCTACGGGGAAGCCGTGGACCTCAGCTGGAGGCTGGTGGTCTCTGGCCAGCAGAAGGACTCGGTCGGCGGCGGCAACGCGAGCGACCTGCTGCGCAATTTGGAGAAGTGGTACAAGCGTCGGTTCGACTACGAGCAGGCGATTTACAGCTACAACGACGCCGTTGCGCGCCTCTCCCGCGCCGTTGGCACCCAGATCGGCCGCGAACCCGGCGTGGCGGTCCCGTGACCCATCCGCGACGCCGCTGTAGCGCGGATCACCCGCAGAACGCCGTCTGCCACCCCCTACACAGTGATCAGCACCACTGTGGTACTTTGTCCGCGCGTGAATACGGCACGCGTGGGGCCCGTCTGACCAGGCACCCCCGGAGAGGTTGACCGATGATGATCCGCACTCGACTCGCCCCCCTCACGCTCGCGCTTTGCATGTCACTTTCCGTGTTCGGGACCGCTGCGAGCACGGCGCAAGCCGCCGCGGCCGCGAGCGAAGCGCCCCCGTCCGCGTTGGAAGCGTTCAAGGCCTCCCATCAGACCGTCGTCGGTCTGGTCCACGAGAAAGCCTCGGCCGACAAACTCAAGGCCGAGGTCGATGGACTCCTCGACTACGACTGGATCGCCCACGCCGCACTGGGTGGCGAGCGTCGCTACGCCAAGAAGTGTGAGCCGCGCTGCGCGGAGTACGAGGCGCTCCTGGCCCAGCTCATCCGCGAGAACTACCTCAAGCGCATCCGCCAGGCCGACACCGGCACGGTCGAGTACCTCGGCGAGGAGGTTCGCAAGGACAAGGCCAAGGTCGATACCCGCGTCACCTTCGACAAGGACGGCGAGACCCAAGTCCTCGAAGTCTCATACGTGATGCACTACGTCGATGGCCGTTGGGTCGCCCGCAACATCATCACCGACGGCGTCAGCCTCTCGAAGACCTACCGCTACGAGTTCGGCAAGATCGTCCGCGACGAGGGCATTGATGGCCTGATCACGCGCCTGCAGACCAAGCTGGCCGACGTCGCCAAGGCCGACTGACCCACTGCGCCGCCTTCCTGCGGCGCAACACGGGCACAGACTGCGCCCCCCTGGCCCACAGCCTCGGGGCGCTTGTCGTTGGTTGGTCTACACTCTGCCCGTATGCGTCCTGGGGGCATCGAGACCAGCGAGCGTGCGCGTGGGTGGCCGCTGTGGCTCGTGCTCGCTGCAGGCTGCGCGTCGGAGCCAACGAGCTTCGATGGAGAGTTCGGTCGGGGCGTGCCGCTGGCCAGCGGGGACGCGTCGCCGCTCCCCCGAATGGCATTCATCGACGAGGGGTGCCCAGGCTCCTCCGCCCGAGCGGGCTGCAACCCCGATGACGGCCGGCCGTGCGATCTGGTGTTGATCGACAGCCTGTCCCCCCTCACCTTCTTCAAGCGCGGCGACAACGAACCTCAGCTCACCTTTGGGCGGGAGTGCCTCGAACTTCGCGAGGCCCAAGGCCTGGCCGCATCCACGCCGACCGAAGACGCGCTCGACAACGCCGTGGCTCGGTTCCGTTTTCGGGACCTTCCCGTCGTTCGGGCGCCCGCCGATGGGGGCGATGCGTTCTCCTGGCAAGCCGGCGATGGGCAAGTGACCGTCGAACCCGCGGGGGTCTTGGGGGGCAACCTGCTGCGACAATTCGCGGTCCGACTCCGACGGCCACCGTTGGGTGGGGCCCGAGTGGCACTGTATGGAGAGTTCCCCGGCACGGATCGGGACTTGGCGGACGAGGGGTTCGCGTTCATGCCCGTGCAGTTCCCCGGTCGCTTGCTCGGGCGCGACCTCGCGGACCGCTGCGACATCGGGGGCGACAACTGCGAACTCGGAGGGTTCGATATCCAGGGCAACCCAGACCTCGCGCTCGAAGCCAGCCGCATGGTGCTCGACGCCTGCGTCGCCATGCCCCCGTGCGGCGTGTCCTACGACCTCACCGACCTCGACCCATTCAAGCCAGGCTCGTGTTTCGCGTCCACAGGTCCTGACCTCGATGCGACCGCAGGGGCCTGTATCTCCGCGGACGATCCGGATGGCGGCGGCAAACAGGCGACGCTGGTGATGGCGACCGGCGTGCCGGGGTTTGTGCTGTTCAACGACTCCGCGCGACGCATGTTTGGACCCCTCGAAGACCTGCCCGACTGCGCCGCGGTCGAGGCCGAAACCGGCGCCTGCCTGCGAGGGCTCGACGGGTCGCTCTCGATCCCCGGGTGGCCATCCGCGCCGACTGGCGACGAGTCGCCCTTGATCCGACTCTCGATTCGCTCGGTCGCGATGCTCCCGGGACTCACGCGAACTCGGGGTGCGGGCCCATGCGTGCGGGCTCAGCTGCGGAGCGCCGCCTTGTTGCAGCAGTGCGAGACCTTCGTCGAGGACTTCACGGCCCGGGGCAACATCGAAGACACCGCCACCCCGCATGCCGCCGCGAACTCGAACACCGCGTTGGCCGTGGTCGGGGAAACACGATTCGACGAAGGTCAGAGCGCGCCGAACCCCGATCGCTGGCTCGACACGCTCATCGTGCCGGAGACGCACCCCATGGTCCTCGCACTGCGGCGCGACGTCGCGCCGGAGGCCCTGCAACCTGACGGGCTGATCGGGGCCTCCGTGCTCGAGGACACCGTCTCGGTCCTCGACTACACCGACCCCAACCCGGGTGTGCGTCTGCAATGCCTCGATCCGCGTTCGGGGGACTGCCTCAGCGCGCCCACCTGCGGTGAGGACGAGCAGGCCGCATGTTGCTACGGGCTGCCGCTGTCTCTGCTGTTCGAGCTCATTGTCCAGGCCCGGGACGAGACATGTTGCGCCGCTTTGTCCGGTGCCGAACTCCGGGAGATTCAAGAGGACGGCTTCTGTCTGGGTGAGGCGCCTCCCTGACACGGGCGCTCTTTGCGCCGACTTGAACGCGCGCCCCGTGGCATAACGTTTCCCGCCCTCGACACGTTGAGGGAGCACGAGCCATGGCTGATCCGAACTCGCTCCTCGCATTCGCTGCTCCAGACATCGGCGGCGGAGGTCTCGCCACGTACGCGTGGGCCTTCGGTCAGGGCGTCCTGGTCGACCTCACCCCTTGCGTCTACCCGCTGATCCCCATCACCGTGGCTGTCTTCGGCGCCAAAGGGGTTTCCCGCGGCCGGGCGCTGTTTCTCGCCACCGCCTACGTGCTCGGCATGGCGGTCCTGTACACCTCGCTCGGGGTCGCCGTCGCACTCTCCGGCGCGGCGTTCGGCGCGTGGCTCGGCAACCCCTGGGTGGTCTATCCGATCGTCTTCATGCTTCTGGCGCTTGCCGCGTCGATGTTCGGGGCCTTCGACATCCAGCTCCCCACGACTCTGCAGAACAAACTCAACGCGGTCGGCGGGACCGGCCCGCTCGGCGCGTTTCTCATGGGGCTCGTCTCAGGTCTGATCTCGGCGCCGTGCACCGGCCCAGTCCTGCTCTCGCTGCTGGCCTTCATCGCAACGTCGTCGGCCGACGGGGGCGGCGTCGTCTACGGAGGCTCGCTCTTGTTCGCGTACGCGCTGGGTATGGGCACCTTGTTCTTCGCCGTGGCCCTCGGGGCGAGCCTCTTCCGCCCTGGCGCGTGGATGGAGCACGTGAAGAGCTTCTTCGGGGTGGCGATGCTGGTGATGGCCGCATGGTTCTTGCGCCCGGTTCACAAGGCCCTGGCCGACTTCACGCTCGATCCCAGCTGGGGTCTGTGGGCCGGCATGGGCCTGGTCGCGGCCGGCATTGCGGCCGGCGCTGTCCACCTGAGCTTCAAGTCCGGAAAAGCTGAGGCTGCGCGCAAGGCTGTCGCGGTCGGTGTTGCAGCGCTCGGGGGCATCGTCAGCCTCAACAACGTGCTGTACGTCCCCCCGATGGAGTGGAACGAGGTGGCGACGCTCGATGAGCTGACCGCATCGATCGAGCAAGCTGAAGCCGACGGTAAGCCGATCCTCATCGACTTTGCCGCGACGTGGTGCGTTCCATGCCAGGAGATGGAGGTGCAGACGTTCCACCACGCGGACGTCGAGCCTCGCCTCGCCAAAGAATTCCACCTGATCAAAATCGACGTCACCGATCCTTCCGCCGATCAGGACAAAATGAAGGATGCCTTCGACAGCGGCACCCTCCCCTCCGTGCTGCTGTACGGCACCGACAGCAAGCTCTCGGACGCCTTCGAGACGCTGCGTGCTGGACAGGCCATGCCCGCCGCCTCGGCGCACTTCAAGACCTTCGTCGAGGCCGAAGCGTTCGCCGAAGGCCTCGACAAAGCCGAGTAGCGCTGCGTCTCAGCCTTCGCCGCGAATCCGACGGGCGACCGCGATCACCTCGGGGTCGTGCCCTCGGCCCAGCACGTCGATGGTGGCCGTCACCGCGACGTCGGGCGTGATGCCACGACCCTCGAGCAACGTTGAACTCCCGGGAAGCGCATATTGCACGACCGGCACCTGGACGGTGATTCCTTTGCCGATCGCGACAGGCTCCGTCTCGGCCGCGCTTCCGGCGGTGGGGGTTCCGACCGTGGTCACGAGGTTGTCCGAAGCGATCACCGCGGCCGCGAGTTCACAGCTTGCATCACAGCGCGGACTGACCAGCAGCCAACGCTGAGATGCTGACACGGCAGGCTCCGCCTCGGGCAGCGCGACCGAGGAAAACCCGCCCTGAGTACCGCGGCGCTTCGAAGCCCACACGGTCGCCGCGGGGGTGAACCGACGGGCCAGGACTTGGGCGTTGCGCTCGTCGTCCCCGACTACGCGGCGGAGGTCCAACAGGAGATGACCACTGCCCGCCGAGCGGACCGCGCTGGTGAGTTGAGCATCGAACGCCGCGGGCTCGCAGTTCAGAGCCCGTACCGTGATGACGCCAACATCCCCGGTGATCGCCTCTCCGCTGACGCATGTTGCGTCGTCTTCTGGCTTCCAGGACAGCGTCACCGAGCGGACCTTCCCGGTCTTCGCCTGGCGCACCGTGATGGTCTCCGGGCGCAGCCGGGATGCGCTTCGCCCCGCGCGGCCGCGCTCCAAGCTCTCCGCCAGGCGGGCCCGCCGATGTGCAGCCGTGGACCCAGGACCGGCGCACGTGGTGTCCGCCCAGGGAACGACCTCAGCCCCGTCGACCTCCACAATGCGATCGCCGGCGGCCAGTGCCTTGCCGTAGCGCCCGTCCGTCCCTTCGAGCAGGAACGCCGGACCCACAGCGCGCACACGCAGCCCCGAGTCGCTGTGAAGCGACCCGCCGGCTTCGTCCATCTGCAGCTGACCATCTCCGAGTCGGCAGGTCGCTCGGCGCACAGCGCTGCGTCGCTCGCCGCGGCCCCGGGCTGCCTCGGCCTCTTGTCGCAGGAGGTCGACCGTCGTAGCGACATCAACGCCCTCTTCCTCGTGGACCTCCCGGTGCACCCAGCGCTCGCGCAACGCCGCCTCCAGTCCCGCGTACGGGTCCGGCGCGTGGCCAGCGTGCGATTCGTTCCCAGGCTTCACGGCCGCATCGTCATTGCGGCCGAAGGCCTGGGCCTGCCCGGTCCCCTGCAGGTGCATGGCACCGTCCAGCGGCATCACGTCCTCGCCGATCAGCGGCTCCGGAGCACAGGCGACGACACCACACAGGCTCAACACGATGGACGGCAGCACGGACGCCTTTGGGACGCGAATCACGGGCGGAAGCCTACCGCCACGGGCCTTATCCGGCGAGGAGCTTTTCGAGCCGGCCGCGGTCAAAGCCCACCATCAACTCACCGCCCACATCGATCACAGGGACGCTGCCGGTCCCGATTCCCGCCTTCGCCGCCTTGCCCTGGAGTTCCGCCGCGGCCGCGCGGTCTTTCTCGATGTCCTTCGAGACGTACTTCACGCCCTTGCGGTCCAGGTAGCTCTGCACCTTCTTGCAGACCCCGCACCAGGCTGTTTTGTAGACGATGACCTCCCCGGTGTTTGCAGCGACTTGCGGCGGTGGCTCCAGGCCTTCGGGCAGTGAGACTTCCGAGCTGAGGCCCTGGCCCAGCGCCAGTTCTTCGAACATCCCGCGCGCAACCGTCGACAGTTCGACCGAAGCGTCTGCGCTCGACTTCAGGTTGGCGACCCAGACCTGACCCGGGGGCGGTTTGGGCCCTTCGAGCAGACTGACGCGCACCAAGCCACGGGAGCCCTCGGGGACGTCCTCCACCTTCGAGGAGTCTGTGAACGATCCGCGCTCGGCGGCGAATGTGAGCACAGCCGGCGTTTTGCCCGGCTCGAAGGAGGCCGAGGTCGGCGCATCCTCAGCACTGGGGGGCGCATCTGCAGCGGTGGGCGGCGTTTCCGGCTCGCAAGCGGCCATCGCTGCGAGAAGGACCAGGCCCAGACGTGTGGAGGCTCGCACGGAGAACACGGCGGGGCGAAGCCTAGCAGCCCGTGGTGGCGCTGGACGCCACAAAGGGCTATGACCCGGCGATGGCGCGCTCGAGCCTCGGCGGCGGCCCTCGCACGGTCGATTCCCGCGTGTTCGCCCTGCTTCGGGCGGTCGGGGTCCTCGCGGGGTTGGCGTTCGTGTTTGTCGCCGTGAGCTACTCCGGCTACCTCGGGTTCACCGAACTCGACGGGCCCGAAGTCGAGGTCGCCCCCTCCACGTTCACCGTCGACGAGACCGGTCGCACCGTCCACTACGGACGCGCCAGCCTCACCCGCGATGGAAAGATCTGGGAGATGCATCTGGAAGGCTCCCCGGTCGCCATCGGCGATGCCCATGGCCGATTGGGCTCCCGGCTCTTCGACGAGGTCGACCGCGACATGCTCGACTACGTCGGCGGCCGGTATGGCTCCGGCGTCGAGCAGTGGACCGCCTCGATGCTGCTTCGCTGGGACTACCGGGCTGCGGACACGTACCTCGCCCAGGAGCGCCGACTCGAACTCGCGGCGCTGGCCGCCGCCATCCCCGAGGCGCGCAGCGACCGAATGAGCGCCTATCAGCGCCTGTTCCTGTATCAGTGCATTCACGGGCTCTCCCAACGCCTCGAGGACGTTGTGCTCGAGGGATCGATGTTCGCCGCCAGCTCCAAACGCCCCGGATCCTCCGAGCGTGGAAACCTGGTGATCGGCCGCTCGCTCAGCATCGACACCGACGGAAAGTTGGATGTTGACCCCGTGGTCACCGTCGTGCGCCCTGACGGTCGGTACCCGTACGTGTCCGTGGGCTGGGCTGGAATGCTCGGCGTGGTGACCGGCATCAACGCCCGCGGGATCTTCGTGGCCGTCAACGCGGCGCGCACCGACGACCCCCTGGAAGAAGGCGCCCCGCTACCGCTGGTGCTACGCGACGTTCTCGAGCGCGCCGATACCCTCGAGACCGCCGCGACCATGCTTCAGGAGGCCAAGCTGCGGACCTCGGCGGTCGTCCTGGTCGGCGACGGTGTCCAGCGCACCTCGATGGTCCTCGAACTCGCCGCCCGGGACCGAGAGGACCGGCGGACGATTCGTGGCGAAGACGATGCCATCGTCTGGGCAACCAACCACATGGTCAAAGAAGCGTTCGAGGCTGACCTCCAGAACGATTGGATCCGGCGGTACACCTCCAGCGGTTACCGCTACGACCGGCTCGAAGAGCTTCTCTCCGAGCCCGGGCCCATTGAGCCCGAGCGTGCCGCAGCCGTGCTTCGCGATCGCCGAGGCCTCGGCGGGGCGGTGTTGGGGCTCGGGAACCGTAACGCGCTGGACAATCTCTCGAGCACCCACACCGTGGTGGTCGACGCTTCCGCCATGGTGCTTTGGGTGTCCGAGGGGCCCTCGAGCCTGGGCCGTTTCCAGGCCTTCGATCTCCGCGAGCTGTTGGGACGCGACGATGCTCCGTCGACGCCACTGGGCGACATCCCCCCCGACCCGCTGCTCTACGCGGAAGCCTATCGGGACTACCAAGAGGCGATCGAGTTGGTGCGTCATGCCCGGGGACTGCTCACCGAAGGGTATCCCGGCCGTGCGCTGTGGTCTGCCAAGGTCGCACTCGCGCTGGGACCCGACGTCGGCGACCTGCACCGCTTGCTCGGTGACATCGAGCGAGAGCTGGGCAACGACAGCGAGGCGCTCGGGCACTACCAGCGCTACCTCGAGCTGACCCCGGGACGACGACGCGACCAGGTGCGCGTCGAAGGCATCATCGCCGAGCTTGGTTCGTAGACGCTTCGGGCTTCCCGGGCGAAGACCCCAGCCGAAGAAGGGCGCGGCCTCCCGATTCTTCCGTGATCGAACGACCTCCGCAGTCGTCTATCGGAGCCGGCACCGCACGACGTCGGTTGCCTCGCTCCACCATGAAACGATCATGCACCACCCTCGGCCTCGTGCTCCTCTCCTCGCTCGCGGGGTGTGACGACCCGCAGCTTGGGGGCGACCCCATCGAAGAACTCGCGGACGACGCAGAGCTTCGAGCACAGTGGGACGCACTCTTCACGCACTTCGATCTCGCCCAGGACTCGTCCGTCGCGGCGGGGGCGACGGGCGCCATCCTCGACTCCATCCGAAACTCCAGCGGCTCGGCCTTGTACACCCCCGGCGGAGACCCGTTCCGGACCTCTTGCGGGATCACCTTCATCTCGCCGCGGTACGCCATCACCGCGGGACACTGTGTTGACCAGTCGCAGGAAACTCCACCCGAGGCGACCGTGGAGCAGTACGACATCTCGAACCTAAGCCCGTGGTCGGTCGCCTTCGGCTCGGTGGTCGAGGGCGTCTTCCCCAACATTGAGCGCGTGTATCCCATCGATGGTCTCCCGGGTTACGAGGTCGACACGTACGAGTGCGAGGTCGTCAAACGCTGCGCCGATTCGTCCTCACAGCACGAGCCCTACGACTGCTCGTTGGTGGCCGACATCGCTTTGGTGCACTGCCCAGGACGCCCGGACGACGCAGCGTGGATCCCGGTCGCGAGCTCGGACTCTGGCCAAGGCGCAGTGGACATGTACTGGCCCCATGAGGTCCTCAATATCCCCTCAGAACGACCCGACGGAGATGCGGACGCAATCAACCGCTTCGACCACTACACCGCCAAAGCCCCGGGGAGCCAGACCTCGAATCACCACTACATCGGCGGTGACGCCAACGCGCTGCTGCCCCTGAAGTCGAAGAACTGGGGGGCTGCGGACGGGGGCGGCGCCCGCCGCCGCTTCGGGAACCCAACCGCCAACTTGGTCCCCACTGACCTCTTCGTGTGTCACGGGTCCTCGGGCGCTGGCGTCCTCACCTCCGAGAAGAAGGGGCATGAGCTGCTCGGTCCGTTGGTCTATGGAGACCCGAGCTGGAACGGGCGCTTGTGCGTCGACCCGGCAACGACCCAGCCGGGAAGCCCAACCTCCCTGTACGTCAGCAACGCGTTGACCCGAAGCCTCGTCTCCACACGATGGCTTCAAATCGTGCAGGACCGCGTCGTCTCCACCGCGCCCGCGCCGTCTCCCCTTCCCTCCCACGGGTAGGAAGCGAAGCCCCTGGCGGCGCTGCGTCACGGAAGCACGTCGAGGTAGCGCCGGACCACCGGGGCGAGCCCTTCGAACACTGCGTCTCCGACGATCGCGTGCCCGATCGAGACTTCGTCGAGGTGGGGCAACGCACCGAACAGCCGGAGGTTGTGCACGTCGAGGTCGTGCCCAGCATTGATGCCGAGTCCTCGTGCGTGGGCATGCTCGGCGGCGGCGGCATACGTCTCGAAGGACGCACGTCCTTCCGCCTCGCCGCGCGCGAACGCCTGCGCGAAGGGCTCGGTAAACAACTCGATCCGGTCTGCGCCAAGGTCGGCTGCCCAGTCGATCGGTGCTGGGTGGGGGTCGACAAACACACTCACCCGCACGCCAGAAGCGTGCATGCGCTCGATCAGTGCGCGCATCGGCTCCACGGGCGTAGCGACGGCCCAGCCGGCCTGCGACGTGATCTCGCCGGGCCGCACGGGGACCAGCGTGACCTGGTGCGGACGGACCTCCGACACCAGATCCATGAGCTCCGGCCGGGGGTCACCTTCGATGTTGTACTCGACGCGATCCCGCATCGGCGCGAGGAAGGCCGCAATCTCGCGGACGTCGGTGAGTGTGATGTGGCGCGCGTCGGGCCGAGGATGCACCGTGATGCCCGTCGCACCGGCCTCGACACAGACCCGGGTGGCTTCCACCACACTCGGGTAGCCCGTCGATCGATCCCCCGATTGGGCCGACCGCGAGTTTCGCAGGGTCGCGATCTTGTTGACGTTGACGCTCAGGCGCACCACGGCGCGGAACGTACCAGGTGCTGGCCTATGCGTCCTGGGTGCCGCCCCGTGCGGTCGCCGAGCGTTGGACCTCGGTGCAGCGTCCGTGGATCGCGGCGTGCCCAACCCAGCCGTTGATGCCGCCGCGGTTGTTGCCGATCTGCGCCCGTCCCGGAGAGAGAGCCTTGATCAGGTGGAGGTACTGCGAGCCGCGCACCGTGCACAACACGATGTCTCCAACGACCAGCTCGACGTCCGCCGCGAGAGGCTCGACGGTGACGAGGTCTCCGTCGTTGACCTTCGGGCGCATGCTGTGCCCCCGAGGGCGGAATTTAACCGTCCGTCCCGTCGTCAGTTCTTCAATGAAATGAGTCGCCCAAGCCATGGCGGGGCATAGCACCGCCACGAGCCGAGACCAGCTCAGTCGCCATCGGGCTCGGGCTTGCGCTCCCGGCCAGCGGCGTCCCGAGCAGCCTGAAGGGCGACCTGGGCGGACCGCTCCCAGCCGCGCGCGGGATGAACGTACTGCGGCACGCCTTCGGGCCCGTGTGCGATCGCATCGGGCAGATACGACTGATGGTCCGGGTCGACCCCGCCCTGCGTGTCATGCGGGTAGCGGTAGCCGGCTCCGTACCCGGTCTCCTTCATCAGCGGCGTGACGGCGTTGCGGACCGCCATCGGGACGGGAAGCGCTCCGTGCCTGCGCACGTCTTTGCGGGCGGCGAAGTATCCCTTCAGCGCCGTGTTGCTCTTGGGTGCCAACGCCAGGTACTGGGCCGCCTGGGACAAGGGAAGGACCGCCTCGGGGAGCCCCACAAACCGGGCCGCTTCAGCGGCGGCGCTGGCGACCACCAGCCCCTGTGGATCCGCGTTGCCGACATCCTCGGAGGCAAAGATGACGATGCGGCGGGCGACGAACATGAGGTCCTCGCCGGACTCGAGCATTCGCGCCAGCCAATACACCGACGCGTCCGCATCGCTGGCTCGCATGCTCTTGATGAACGCCGACACGACGTTGTAGTGCTCCTCGCCGCCCTTGTCGTAACGCAGCGCGCGTCCTCCCAGGGCCTCGCCGACGTGCTCGGGCAGAAGCTCAGAGGTGTCCGCGGGCACCAGATCCGCGGCCATCTCGAGCGTCGTCAGAGCGCGTCTCGCATCCCCTTGCGCCGCACGTCCCAGCGCTTCGAGCAGGCGCGGCTCGGCGGTCAGCCCCCGCAGGCCAAGCCCCCGTTTTTTGTCCGTCAGCGCGCGCTGCAAGACCGAGGCAATCGAGGCGGGGTCGAGCAGTCGCAGCGCGAACACGCGAGCGCGACTGAGCAGCGCGGCGTTCACCTCGAAGCTCGGGTTCTCGGTCGTCGCCCCGATCAGCCGACACACCCCGGCCTCGACGTGGGGCAGAAGCGCATCCTGCTGGCTCTTGTTGAAACGGTGAATCTCGTCGACGAACAAGACGGTGCGCTGCCCGGCCCCACGCCTCCGGCTCTTGGCCCGTTCGATCACGGCTCGGATGTCCTTGACCCCAGAGCTGACCGCGGAGAGCACCTCGAACGCGGCCCCCGTGCTCTGCGCGACGATCTGCGCCAAAGTGGTTTTGCCGGTTCCAGGGGGACCCCACAGGATCATCGACGGAATCCTGTCGCCCTCGATGGCCCGTCGGAGCAGCTTGCCCTGCCCCACGACATGCTCCTGCCCGACGTACTCCTCGAGCGTTCGCGGACGCATGCGTTCGGCCAGCGGCGTGGCCTCAGGGTCCTGCATGGCCGCCGCATCGAACAGGTCGGGGAGCTCGGAACTCACGGCGGCGAACAACGTACAACAAGCTTGGGGTGTCCACTGCTCCGCCGGGTGCTACCTTGGCCGCCGGATGCCGGCTCGATCGAACGCTTGGCGCGCACCTGCGCTGGCCGCGTGCCTCTTACTCGGCGGATGCGAGTCCTCCGCGACCGGGATCTCGAGCGCCGAGGAACCCGCCCGCAGCGCCCGAACGGCTCAAAATGCCGACGGCCCACTCTCCGAGGTGGGCAAGATCCGGGCGCTGATCCAGGCCGTGCGGGACAGCGGACTCCAGTTCGTTCAAGACGGCGAGACCTGCGACGCCAACGCTGCCGCGGACGAGCTCGACCACCGCTTGGCCCGTACGCCGGGCGGCATCGTGACGGCCACGCAGTTCATCGACAGAATCGGTGCGGGTCGGGCCCGGTCCAAGACCCCCGACCTCGTCCGACTTTCCGACGGCACCATGCTTCCCGTTTCCGACTGGATGCTCAAGCGGCTGACCGAGCTCGAGGGGGTGGAATACGTCGCGCGGCGGGCCCCTGTCGATTCCGCGGTGGCCGACTCCGCCGGGCCGGGCGAAGGCAATGACAGCGCCCGAGACACCGCCGGTTCCCGCACCCGGGAGGTCGGGATTCTCGATGCGCTGACCATCGTGGAGCGAAGCGACCTCGTCTTCGTCGCACCGCCCCGCAAGACGCCCAAGGGCAAGGTCAAAGGCAAGCGCAAGGAGTACACCGGTCCCGAATTCTCCGAGATGCTGCGCAAGAAGTGGGAGCTGTTGGGCAAGGACATCAGCGACCTCGACGCGTTCATCGAAGAGATCGCCAGCGATGCATTCGTCAGCATGACGCCGTACCTCGTCACCTATCGCGACGGTCGTGAGGAGGTGTTTCGCGGCTGGCTCGAGGACCAGCTCGAGATGCGTCGGCAAGCGTTGGCCAAGGGAGGCGCCCCGTGACCTCCAGCCCAACCTCCGGCACCGTTTCCGCCACGAGTTCCGTCACGCCTGGACGAGTCGTCGCGGCGGCCTCCGTCCTGGGCTTGCTCGGTGTTGCGGCCGGAGCCTTCGGTGCGCACGCCTTGCGCGATGCGGTCCCTGCGACCGACCTGGCGATCTGGAAGACCGCGGCGCACTACCAGCAGCTCCACGCAGCCGTGCTGCTCGGCGTCGCTGCGCTCGGCCGCGACGGGTTCTCCAAGGCGTTGCGGGTCGCCTCGATTGCGTTCGTGGTGGGCATCGTCGTCTTCGCCGGCACCCTCGATGCGATCGTCCTCGGGGGCCCGCGAATCCTGGGCGCCGTGACCCCCCTCGGCGGGCTGTGTTTGATGGCCGGCTGGGCGGCGCTCGTCGTTCACGGGGTCGCTTTGGGCCGAACCACACGCCGGTAGTCCCGGGACGGCGCAGTGCTCAAGCCGGCTCGTCTCGGTACCGATGAGCAGCGTGTGACCCCTTCGGAGCGCAGCTTCCTGACCGCCGTCGTCCGTTTCCAGACGCTGCTCCATGCCGGGGCAAAAAACAGCAATCCGGAGTTCTATCACCTCAGCCGCTTCCTCGGCTCTGATGCTCCGGACGCCTACCAGGAGAGTGACGAACGTCGGCAGTTCCGCCGATTCGCCGCGCAGGTGCCTGCCATCGTTCGCTTTGGCGCTCGCTCCTCCCCGTGCACCGTCGTCGACCTGGGTGGCGGAGGCATTCGCCTGAGTCTGACCCAAGAGATCGGCGTGGTGGTCGGGACCTCCTTGCTCTTGGTGGTGCAGACCCGGCCAGGACTCGAGCGTGTGGACTTGGCGGTCGAGGTCCGATGCGTCGGTCCGGGGGGCACCTGGCTCGGGTGTGAGTTCGTCGGGGCACCGCTGACGCTTCGCCAAACCCAGGCGTCCCCCCGGTTGGATGCCCAGGCGAAGACGCAGGAAGTCCGCCAGGTCGCCTGAATCAACCCCGCTCGACGTGAAGGCGCCACGGTCCACCGTCGGCGCCTTCGTCGGTTTCGACGCGATCCCATCGAGGCGCGCCAGGACAGCGGCAGCCACCAGGGTTCCCGCCCCGGTTGGGCCGTCGCAGCCGGGCAGCCTTACGAACCGGTCGCGACCGCAGGTTGGAGCGCCGAGGAAGAATGCGTGCTCACCAGAGCCTCGCGCACCCGGCCGTGCACCCAGACCGGGGCATCGGGATGCAGCGTCAACTCTCCGTGCACCCGCTGCACGCCCGCACCATCGCCCCGGCGCGCCAACTCGGCGGCGGACAGCGCGAACAACTCAAAGGCGAACGGCCAGCGCCCCAGGATCCTGCGGATCCCCATGATGATCTGCTCGGCCCGGAGCCTCGGCAGGCGTCGAAGAAACGCGTCACGCGTCGGCTCTGCAGCCTCGCCAAACCGCCACGCAGCCGCGCTGGCCACGAACCAGACCGCCGGGGCCTCCACCTCGGTGCGCATCCGGGTCCCGCCGATGCCATCGGGAACCTCGTCACACCGCAGGATCGAGGTTCCAGGGTCGATCGAGCGGAGCATGGCTTCACCGACGCCCCGCCCCGGCTCCAGGGGCTCGCACATGACCACGAGATCGCGGGCGTTCTTCGCCCGCTGCAGGAGTCGTTGTCGACACAACCCGGCCGGGTCCAAGACGTCCTCGATCGAGATCGCAGCGTCGGCCTTGGCATCGGGGTTGGCAAGCTCGATGCGGATGCCGCCGGAGAACGCCGCCTCTGGGAGCACACGCATCATGCGACTCCGGCTCGCCGCGGCGTCGATTCGAACCGAGCCGACTTGATGACGGGCCAAACGCAGCGCGATCGCCTCCGCAACGGGCCACGGAGTGACGAGAGGACCAAGAGGCATACTCGCAGACGTTGCAAACCTCGGGCCCACAGGCTGGACTCGGCGATGTGGCCTACCGCGGGACGAGCGGGGCCCGGACCGGCCGTCGATGCGCTCAACCAGCGGTTCGGCGACGCCGCAGCGTCAAACCGAGAAGCATCAGCGCCAAGAAGCCGTGTCCCTCGCTTTGACGCACGTTGCACGCGCACCCGTCTTGGTCATCGTCGTCGAGGCCAACACCGTCGGTCTCCATCGCGGGGCCGTCATCGTCGTCGTCCGGGCTGGACTCGGTAGGCTCGTCAACCGAGCCCCCGCTTCCGCTGCCGGCCTCGCCGGTGCCGGACCCGGGCGCGCTGTCGCCGTCGGTCTCACTTCCCCCCTCGGTCGTCGGATCCCCCGACCCGCCTTCGGCCTCCACGACGTGGACCGTGATGGTCTCGGTGGCGTAGCCCCCATACGAGTCGAGAACCTCGAATCGCAACACGTACTCCCCTGCGGGAGGCGTGGTGAGGGTGGTGAACTGCCAATCGATCTCGTTCGGATCGAATCCGACCCCCGGGTTGAACGGCTGATCACAGACGTTGTTCGTGCAGCGAGAGAGCGCGGTCTCCTCGCTCTCCAGCGACCACTTCACGCCCACGAAGTTCGAGTTCTCCTGGATCCGCGCCGTGGGGGTGAACGTGTCCTCGGTCGTGAACGTGGCTCCATCCTCAGGGAAGATCGAGACGATCTCCGGCGCCTGATTGTCGGGCGTGCGTGGTCCGAAGATCCCCAGCAGTTCCTGGTAGGTGTTCTGCTGCTCGCCGCCCCCCGACGGGCAGTACTCCTCGTGGATGTAGTCGCATTGCGTCACCCCGTCGCCAGTGGCGTGGCTGATCGTCATGCACTGATCGACGAACGACTTGTTGCCGCCGCTGTTGAACGGGTAGAGCAGATCGTTGTTGTTGTCGGTGTGCTCGAGGCCCCAGTTGTGGGCGGTCTCCTGGGCGGCTGTCTCGGCCGACCCGCCGCAGCTGCCTGGGAACGTCAGCGAGACGTGGTTGCGCTTGAGTCCATCGCACGCCACGTTCGCCACCCCGCACACCCCGCCCGGCTGCCCCGCGTTCCCCGCGGTGCCTCCGATGACGGCCATCGTGTACGGCATCCAGTCTGGCGGCTCGGAGGTGGTCAGCACCAGGTCGAAGGGCTCGTAGAAGTCCGCGAGTTGGTTGAAGAGCGCGGCCTGTTGCTGGCTGCTCCCGGCCGCGGGAAACGAGGTCTCCACGTCCACGAGCGGGCTGCAGCGTTTTGCTGCATTGGCCGTGTCACCTCCGGTGCACGTCGGGATGAGCGTGATGCCCTGCATCGCGACGTACAGGACGCCCGGCGATGGGTCGTAGGCCACCGCGTGTAGCGGCGGGAGGCCCTGCTGCGCGAGCGTATCCCGCGCGGCGCTGTCCCGCGTGTACAGCAGCGTGCCATCCCAGAATGAGTCGACGGGCGGGAGGTCGTCTTCGTCGATTCCGTACGCCCGCTCCATCGGTGTCTTGTCGAGATCATCCCCGGGGTGCAGCGCCCATGGGACGTCCTCGCGGATCCTGGGACGCTCTGACGCAGAGGCGAGCGAGGGCGCGAGGACGCAAAGACCAAGAAAAACCGCAGCAAGGCGAGTCATGGGCACGATAAGCCTACCGAAACGAACATTCCGGTGCCAGCGAAGAGTCAGACGCCCCTAGTGAAGCGCCGCGTCACGGTTTGGCAGGCCGACCAGGCGCGCCGGATCGATGCCCATGACGCCAAGCGCTTTCGCCCAGAGATCCTCCGCTGCGACGTCGAACAGCCATTGCGGGGGCATCTGGCCCCCCTCGGATGCCTGACCGATCGGCACCGCGACCCAACTACCCGCAGCGATCTCCTCCTCCAGCTGCCGCGGACCCCAGCCCGCGTAGCCCAACAGGAACACGAATTTGCCGTCTTCCCCCACCGCCAGGCCGCGATCGACGTCATCGAGCGAGGTGGTCAGCCACACCCCCCGCAGGACCTCCTGGCAGGTGGGATCCCAGCTCGGCGTGTCGTGCATGATCCACCCTCGAGAGGGCTCCACGGGGCCTCCCTTGCGCAGCAGGGCGTCTGTGTCGCCTGCCCACAGGACCTCGAGATCGTCCAGGACCAGCTCCAGCCGGTTCGGGAGTTCGTCGGTGAGGACCAGGCCGAGGGCGCCCTCCTCGTTGTGCTCGAGCATCAGGACGACAGCACGCTCAAAATTGGGGTCGAGCAGCTGTGGCACCGCGCAGAGCAAGTGCGCACTGAGGCCCCCGGAGTCCGGCATGTTTCGAGTATGCGGCACAGCGGGCTCCCACGCACGGGGTCGCGCTACCCCCTTGCAACCTCGGCCCGCGCTTGCTAAATCGAGCGACCGCTCTGCCAGAGTGGCGAAATCGGTAGACGCAGCGGACTCAAAATCCGCCGTTGGTGACAACGTCCCGGTTCGAGTCCGGGCTCTGGTACTCACCGCCCCCTGCGCGCTTGCGTCAGGGGGCATTTTTTTTGCCCAGGCGGGCGAGGCGAGCGGCGCTGCCGCGGGCATCAATCAGCGAGCCGGATCGTGACGTCCGCGCCCGCGCGGATCTCGATGCGCGACGCCCCCGCCCCCGAGCGGTCCCGGTACAAGCCGGACGTGGCCGCGGAGAAGGCGTCGGTCTGCACCCGGATCTGGCCGGGCGTTTCGACCCGGACATCCACGTCGGCATCGCTGCCGAGCAAGAGTTCAACCCCACCGCGAGGCGCGTTGATGCGGACGTCGTTCGCCCCCGCGGTCTGCTCGACCCGGACCCCCCCGTGCTCGAGGTCGACATCCACCGGACCCGAACCGACCACCACCACCTGGCCTCGCTCGGTATGAATCCCGGTCGATCGCATGGGTCCACGGACATCCACGTCCCCAACAGCCACGTCCACGAGCACGGACCCGGTCATCGCGCGCAACTGGACGTCACCCAACGAGGTCACGACCTCCACATCGGTGCTCGAAGGGAGCACGACCTCGCCAAGCTCCAAGTCCACGAGTCCCTGGACCGACAACGGAATTTCGGCGCGCATCCGGAGCCAGTCGCCATCGGCTGCGAACTCGATCGCCGGCGTGGAGGCGGTGCGCTTGGCTTCGGACGCCGTGCCTCCGATCGCATGCCAACGTCCGGAGAGTTGCACCGCGTTCGGACACGACTCGGGCACCTCGACATCGCAGCCCAGGACGGAGATCGCGGTGCTGGGAAGGTCGATCGACAGCGCCTGGGCGCCCGCCAGCTCGACCTCGACCTCGAATGCGCCCTCGGCCCGCACCCCGAGGGAGCAGCCCAGAAGGCACAGCGCCGGCCACAGCCGTCGCACGCTCACAGGTTCACCCCCAGCGATACACCAAGCTCGAGCGTCGGCGCCCAGGCGGGAAGCGTCCGCCCTGCAGCGTAGCGGCGCGGGGTCAGCGGAACGCCGAAACGCCCCAGCGCTCCGACAGACCACCGAGGGGCCACGAAGAGGCGGGCCTCCGCGATGAGGTAGGGCTCGGCGCCACCTGCTCGCTCCACCCGTGTCACCGGACCAGACGCGTGCTCCTCGGTCCGACGCTGCGTGGTCAGCTGGCCCAAGACCCCGCCCCCGGCCAAAAACGACCACCTCCGGTACGGATGCTGGACGTTCGGACCCCACAGCGCAGCAGTGGCGCGTGCGCCCAGCTGAAGCACCGTCTGCTCTGGTCCCAGCTTGATGCTCGCATCCGCCGGACCGACGCGGACTCGCTCGGATACCCGAACGAGCGCGGCCAGGGAGAGGTCATCCAGAAGGCTCGCCCGTGGTCGACCCGGCGCCATCGCGACCGCCGAGAGACGATCAAAGCGCAGCTGGACCCGCCCCGCGCGAGGGCTGAGTCGCTCGCCTCGCTCAACTCGATGTGCATCGAAGATCTGGCCCACATAGAGCGCCCCCGCGATGCTGCTCAGGGCCGCCAGCCCCCCCAGTCGAGCGTACCCGGGCGACCGCGATGCGTCCGAGGGCGTCGCGCCGTCGCTGCCATCGCGACCGAGCCCCAACGCGACAGCGCCCACACTCGCCCCGACGGTGGCCGCGAACAGGCCCACGCCCCACCCCGGCTTGCCGGTCCACGCGTGCCCGAGTCCGGGAACGAACGCCGCCATCAGCGGTGCTCTCCAGGCGGACTGCCCGGTCCGCTCGCCTCCGGAGGCGGGAGGCGGGAGACGGGCCTGGGACAGTTCGGGCTCTGGCACCGACGACGGCGGCGTAGGGGGGCCGTTCGACGGCGATGGTGTCCCCGTCCCGGGTGTGACGACGACCGAGCGCGTCTCCCCTCCACGGTCGACCGTGTAGGCTCCCGGGGGCACATGGACGACCGCAGAACCTTGCGGGCGCAGGTGCACGGTCGCCACGGTTGCACCGGACTCGTCGCGGACCAACGCGGTGCCCGCATCCGCCGGCCCGAGTTCGATCTGCCCGAGCTCGGTTGGCTGTGGCGGCCCAAGGCACGCGGCAAGCAACAGGGCCCTCAACACGAGCGGGACCATACCAGCCTGAGGGCGGGACTCAGGCGTATGGGCGCTGCGGCGGTGGCATCGCAGCGCGGCGGGCCAGCCGTCTCTCGAACCGAAGCATGCTTCGCGCCTCGTACCGCGAGCCGTGATCGTGGCCCAGCAAGTGGGCGAGGCCATGCAGCGAGAGATCGATCAACTCGGCCTCCCATGCGCCGGGACCCTGCCCTCGGCTGGCCGACTGACGAACCGCAAACGGCCAGCCGATCACGACGTCCCCCAAACTGCCGGTGTCCCAGTCGATCTCCGAGTCGGCGGGGAAGCTCATCACATCGGTGGGCCCCGGCAGCCCCATGAACTCCTCGTGGAGTTCGGCGACCTCCTCATCGGTTGTGATTCGAAGGGTGAGCGTCGCATCCGTGCCCACCCCTACCCGGCGACCCGCCGCCGCGAGCTTCCGAACCAGCGTCCGACGCAGCGAGCGTGGAACGGCCATACGCAGGGGGGCGGCGACCTGGAGGAGAACCTTCACGTCTCTATGGTTTGCCAGAGCTTGGCACCGATGAACAGGTCCAGGACGGCGCCGTCGACCTTGCCTCGCCCGACCTCGGTCCGCAGGATGTCCAGCGCCCGGTCCCGCGGCACGGCTTGCTTGTACGGCCGATCCGATGCGGTCAGGGCATCGTAAATATCGGCAACGGTCATCATGCGGGCCTGCAACGGGATCTTCGACGCGAGCAGTTCCTCCGGATACCCACTGCCGTCGAGGTACTCGTGATGCTTGGCTGCGATCTCCGGGATCCGGGAGAGACCTTGGGTCCACGGGATCCGGACCAAGAAGTCATAGGTGTGCTGCACGTGGTCCTCGATTTCGCGTCGCTCCGCGGGGGTCAGCGAACCCCGCGCGACTTGAAGCGCATCCACATCCACAGGTTCGAGCACCTGGACGAGCGCCTCGTCGGCATCCAAGAACGAGAGGTCGAGCAGACCCCGAAGCTCCGAAGAGGCTTCCTCAGCCAACACCGTCGGCTCATTGGAGCGCTCGACCAGCGCCCAGGCGTGGGCGACCGCCGCGACGCGGGCGTCGAAGGCTGAAGGATCCTCGCCTCGCAGTCGCGCTTGCAACACATCACGCTGCAGGGCCGTTTTCATGTGGGCGAAGCGCTCGCGCACCAGGGCCAATCGGTCCGGATAGAGTTTCTTCGCCTTGACCAACACCTTCTCGCGAACGCCGACCTTGCCGAAGTCGTGCAGCAGCCCGGCGTACTCGATCTCTCGGAGCGCATCCGCGTCGAATCGGGTGTCCGCGAATGGAGGGGTGTCGGCCCGGTCGGCGACCTTGGCCAGCCCCACCGTCAGCTCGGCCACCCGTTGTGAGTGGCCGCTCGTCGTAGGATCGCGCTGCTCGATCGCGTGCACGCTCGCCCGCACGAACCCCTCGAACAGCGCCTCGATGTCCGCGATGAGCTGGGCGTTTTCCAGGGCGACCGCGGCCTGACTCGCCAGCGCCGTGCAAAGACGCTCGTCCTCGGACGTAAACGGCCGGACCCGCTGCTCGAAGTCTGCGTCAGTGCGCAGCGGGCCAACGCCGTCCTCCCGCGCGTTGATCAGCTGCAACACCGCGAGCACCCGGCCCTCCGGGGTGATCACCGGCGTGGTGAGCATGGACCGGGTCTGATAGCCCAAGCTCCGATCGAGCGTCCTGTCGTGGACGAAGTGGCGGTCGTGGGTTTCCGCGGCCCCGTCCGCGTAGAGGTCACCCACCCGAACTGTTCGCGCCGACAACACCGCGGTGCCCACGATCGATGTCTCGGAGACCGGCATCGTGAACGTCGAGAAGTCGATCTCGACCGAGTCGTTGTGGGCGGCCGAGAACCGCAGGCGGGTACCGCCGTCTTCCACAACGAAGATCGATCCCGCATCCGCCCGCGCGATCGTCCGTCCATGCTGCAGGATGAGTTCGAGGACGCGGCTGGGGTCTCGCTCGGTCGACAGCGCGGTCCCGATCTCCACCAACTGGTCGGCGACCCGCGCTCCGGTGACGGCCTCCGCCATCCGCAGGGCCTCCCGCACGACCTTGTCGGCGACGACGGGCAGCGTCGGCAGCGACATCAGCTGCATCCGCGGTGTGTCCATCTCGACGATGGCATCGGCCAGAATGTTGGATGGACCCGCAAGGAGCAACACGTCAAAGCGGCTGGGGACTTCCGCGCCCGGTGGCATCAACACGACGGTGGCCCGCGGCCGCTGGATCACCACGTTGCCCCCGGTGTCCAGAGACACCCGGCCCAACACAGGCTCGCCGTCGCGGCCAAGGAGCCAGCGCCGGACTGCCGCGAAACCGGCGAGTTCGAGTGCTTCGGACAAGCGCGGCAGCATACCGCGCGGGCTCAGCGATGCGGCACCCGCAGCTGCATCCGCGTGCCGCCAGCGACGCGCGTTGCGACGAGACGTCCGCCGCATCCTTCCGCGACCCGGCGCGCCAGTTGCAGGCTCATGCCCGGGCCCGAGGGAGCGGACTCCGTCACCGCACTGCTCGGATCCTCGAGCCACCGGAGAACTCCGGGAGGCAAACCGTCGCCTCGGTCGCGGACCTCGAAGACCACGTGCATCTCCTCCCCCAGCTCCTCGGCCAGAGCCATGGAGACTCGGAGCTCGACCGTCCATGGAGCATCGCCGGGGCGACGCCTCGCCATGGATTCGACCGCGTTCTCGACGAGGCCCACCAAGGCGACCTGCAGATCGCCAGCCTCCGCGGCTGGCTGTGCGCCCGCCTCCACGGATGTCTCCACCGTAAACGGAAGCTGGCAACGCTGCCGGACGCCCTGGCGGACTGCAGCGACCAGCGCATCGGGGCCCACGGACGCCCCCGGCAGCGGGATCACGTCGGCGGCCGGGGTGGCGGATAACGGGCCCAGCGGCGCCAGCAACCGTGTCAACTCGGCGGTCGCAGTCTCGAGCGCCCCCAGCACCTCGCAAACCCGTGCGGCCTCCTCGGGTGAAGACTCTCGAATCGCCGAGCGGAGGGGACCTGCCAGCAGCTGAACCGCCAGTCGGACCGCGCCCGCGGGGTCTCGCAGCGCGTTCACGGTCTCCCGCAAGCCCGCGACCTCGCGCTGCCGTGACGCCTGATCGGCCAGAGGCGAGTCGGTGGCGTCCGGCGGCAAGGCATGAGCGGCTCCCATGTCCAGTCTGTGGGGCCCTCCCTGAACCTGGCCCACCGAAGAAACGGTCCACGTCTCAGAACGCGGAGTCGACGCATGGGCCGGATCACTGCCTCCCGCGCTGAGCGGAGGCTCGAAACGGGGCACGTCCGCGGACCCGACGGCCACGGGATCGGGCCGCGACCGCCGTGCAGGGAGCTCGCAAGTCCGCGAGAGCGCCGACGAGATTGCCCGGTCCCGGCCTCCGGACGGCGCCTAGCTGGCAGGGGTCTCGTCCTCGGTCTCAGCGGCGGCGGCGGCAGCACGGGCCGCAGCCCGAGATTTCGCATCCGAGTCGTACGCCTCGATGATCGCCTTGACCAGCGGGTGGCGCATGACGTCCTCGGAGGTAAACGAGCACACCGCGACGCCAGAGACGCCCCGCAGCAAACGGAGCGAGTGGGCCAAGCCGGAGCGCGCCCCGTTGGGCAAATCGAGCTGGGTCGGATCCCCGGTCACAACGACCTTGGTGTTGGTGCCCAACCGGGTGAGGAACATCTTCATCTGCTCCCGCGTGGTGTTCTGGGCCTCATCGAGCACGACGAAGGCGTCGTTGAGCGTTCGGCCGCGCATGTAGGCGAGCGGTGCGATCTCGATGACCTCGTGCTCCATCATCTGGGCGACCTTCTCGACCGGGAACATGTCGTGGAGCGCGTCGTACAGGGGCCGCAGATATGGCGAGATCTTCTCCTCCAGCGTGCCTGGGAGGAACCCAAGCTTTTCGCCGGCCTCCATCGCCGGGCGGGAGAGGATGATTCGCCGGCACTGGCGATCCATCAGGGCCCGCGCAGCCATCGCCATCGCCAAGAACGTCTTTCCTGTACCGGCAGGCCCCACGCCGAACGTCAGGGTGTGACGGCGCATGTACTCGACGTATCGCTTCTGCGCGAGCGAGCGCGGGACAATGGTCTTCCCGTCGCTCTGCTTGACCACGACCGTGTCGTCGAAGACCGCCTCCAGCCTCGACTCGCCGTTGTCGGTGAGCACCGCCAACGCCCTGGGAACGTCACTCGGGTCGACGGGCGAGCCCTGCTGCGCGAGCGAGTAGAGCTGCTTGAGAAGCCGCGCGACGAGTTCCATGCCGTCGGGCTCGCCGTCGACCGTGACGACGTTGCCGCGAACGTGAACCGAGGTCCCCGTCTCCTTTTCCAGCAGGGTCTTGTGGCGGCCAACCGCCTGCAGCATGAGCTGGAGGGGTTCGCGATCTTCGAAAATGAGCTTGGTAGGTTCGGTCAACGCGGGCTCGGCTGCGCCCCGGAGAACACGGGACGTGGTAAGGGGATGCGCTAAGGACGGTAGCACGCGTGGTGGACCCTGCAGACCCCTCTCCCGAGTCGAAGCCCGATCCGGACGAGCTCGGCGACCTCCGAGTCCCCGACTTCCGTACACTTGGATTGCCCGAGGGACTGCCCGGTCTGCGGGCAGTCATGGACCGGCTGCTCGCCGAGGACGGCTGCCCCTGGGACCGTGAACAGACCCTCGCGAGCCTGAAGCACTACCTGGTCGAGGAGACGTACGAAGTACTGGAGTCGATGGACGACCCCCTCGCCCATCGGGCGGAACTCGGGGACCTCCTGTTCCAGATCGTCTTCCAAAGCGCCCTGCGGGAACGGGAAGGCGCGTTCGACCTCGAGGACGTCATCGCCGGGATCCGAGACAAGATGTTGCGTCGGCACCCGCATGTGTTTGGAGCTCGCGATGGTGAAGGGCGAGCCAAAGTGACCGCCGCCGACGTCGAGGCTCAATGGGAGCGCATCAAGGCCGCCGAGCGACGGCAGTCAGGCGACACGCAAACCGACAAGCCCGCACATCCGCAGCCACTGGCCTCCATCCCCGTCGCCTTGCCCGCGCTCGCCCGAGCTCGCCGCATGCAGGAGAAAGCCGCCGCGCTCGGCTTCGATTGGCCAGATGTGCAGGGTGCGCTCGACAAGTTCCAGGAGGAGTGGGCCGAGTTTGAAGAAGCGCGAGCTGCCGACGACGTGGCCGCCCTGCGCGACGAATATGGAGATCTGTTGTTCGTCCTCGTCCGGCTTGGGCAGAAGCTCGACCTCGACGCCGAGGACGCGCTCCGCGGCGCGAACGAAAAGTTCGCTCGCCGGTTCGACCACGTGATGCGATCCGGACACGACGCGGGCCATGCCCCGGGAAGCGTGTCGCTGGAGCAACTCGAGGCCTGGTGGCAAGACGCCAAGCGCCTTGAGCGACTGCCAAAAAACGACTAAGCATACGGGCCCGACGGCTGGTGCTGAACCGTTTCGGCCACGACGGGTCTTCCGTGGCCCCGTCGCGGGACACAGTGGCACCAGCACACCGAGTGCCTTACGTTGAAGGTAGGGGTGAAAGGATCCGCAGGGCCGTGCGTCTTGACAGAGGGGTCCCCCCGATTCGGTGTTCTGATGTCTGCGGCTCGAAATCTCCCGGTCTTGCTCGGTCCGCATAACGCGTACCGCGCGTCCGATGCCTTGGAGGCTCGAGCCGATGCCCACCTTGGCCGCGCCAGCGACGCGCTGAGCATGGCTCTCCTCGCGCTCGCCGGAGAGGGCGATGACGACCAAGGGGACAAGTGGCGCCGAGCCGAGCAGGCCCGAGCGCTCCTCGCCGAAGCCGTCACCGCGCTCAGCCGCGCACGGGTTTACAGCCCTGGCATCCGCACCCACGCCCTCCCGGTTCTGCTGGATACGGCGTCGACGCCGGGCGCCGAGATCCACCGTCTTCACGGGATTGCCACCCGACTTTTGTGGCAGAATCACAGGCACTTGCCGGCCAAACTTCAAGCGAAGCCTCTGCCGCCTGACGAAGAAGCCCAGCTCGCGGTCGTCCTCGCTGGGCTCGCTCGACACAACCGCATCGGACGGGCGTTTCGCTCGCGGTGGACCGGCGTCGCCCTCGGCGTTGCGGCGAGCGCAGCGATGCTCGGTCTCCCCGTCGTCGGTGCCGCTGCGGGCGTGACAGCCCTAGGGATCGCCGGCTGGCGGCTGGCCCGAGACCGTGGGCCACAAGCCTAGCCGCGACTACTCGCTCGCGGGGGCAGCGTTGGTCCGCACCGGAGCCTGCGCCGCACCACTGGCGTGCGTGAATGTCAGGACAAGAAGCTTGTAGCCGGACCCGCCACTGTCCACGAAAGACACATCCGGAGTCGCGTCCGTCTTGAGGCTCACCGTGGCCACCGCGTCCCGGCCCTTCCGTCGGACCTTGACCGTCTTCACCGGCGTTTTGAAGTAGCTGAGATCGAGTCGACGCAAGTTGTTGCGGACATTCACTCGGGTCCGACGCAGCCGAATGGTGATCACGCCGTTTTTCTGTTTGAGCGTGTAGTCGGCCTCGTTGCTCAACTGGAAGAACACCCGTGAGCCGTTCGAGGTGCGCTCAAACCCCGCCCACGTCAGCGTGGTCGGGCCGCTGCCCACCGCCTTCGCCGGGTGTGGCGGCGTCTGGTTTCCCTGCACCGAGACGCCCGAGTAGAAGCCGACCGGGTTCGGCGCGTAGACGATCGGGTCCTGGGTGTTGCGGACGTATCGGGGACGCGGGGTGCGAGTCTTCGAGTAGCCCCACGTGTTCGCCAGGTCGACCTGCTCCTGATCCTCGTTTTGGGGCACGCTCACCGCTTCGTCGGCGGGGCGTGATCCGGGAGGTGGCGGGGGGCTGGCACGTCGGGTCGGCGAAGGCGCTGCGTCTTTGGTCGCGGACGCCGGAGGCGGTCCCGGTGGTGGAGCCGCCTGGGCCCACGAGATTGCGAGCCCCCACGCCGCGGCAAAACCGCTTGCGCGAGTCAAGTAGGTCCAGACCCGAGTTCCACGCAGCATGACGACATTGTATCGACCGCTGCGCGTCCCGACCAAAACCACGACGCGCAGGGGCTGAACATCCGCCGTCGATGGAGGCGCAGCGAGCCTGGGACGCGCCGCAGCTCAGCGCGGGTCGCTCGGATCCGGGGGGCCACCGTCGGCCAGCCAGCGTCCCATCACAGCGCCGACGAGACGGTGAGACCCACAGATGACCACCCGCCCTCCCTCCTCCACGTGCTCGTGGAGCGAGGCTTCGAGGCCGGGATGGGCGAGCGACTCGAACATCCGGGCGCCGGGGAGCGGGCACAGCCCGAGCTCGTCATCGGTGATGGTCCAGCACTCGCCGACCCCGCCCAGGGCTGTCGCCATCGCTGCCGCGTCCTTGTCGGCGGAGCAGCTCACGATGACCAGTGTCTTCGCCAGCGGCAGCCCGCGCAGGACGGTGGCCAAGGCCTCCATCGATGCGGGGTTGTGGGCGACGTCCAAAATCCACTCGCCGTTGCCGACCGCCCGCCGTTCCATCCGCGCCGGCCAGGCGGTGCCGTCGATGTCTTCGGGTGTGACGCTGCGGTCGAGGTGTTGAGCGGCAGCGAGGGCGACACCGGCGTTGTAGCGTTGGTGTTCGCCCGGCAACGGAGCGGCGATGGGCTCGGGGAGCCGGAGAGGACATGGCGCGTCCCACGATGCCCGTTCGAGCACCGTCCACACGGGGTCGTGTTGCGGAACCGAGTAGACCGGTACTCGATCGCGGAACACCCCGGCCTTTTCGGCCGCGATCTCCACAAGCGTGTCGCCGAGGTACGCCTGATGGTCGAGGTCGATGCGGCCGACCGCGACAGCCTGCGCATCGATCACACGGGTACTGTCCAGCCGCCCGCCAAGACCGGCCTCGACGATCAGAACATCAACCCCGGACTGCTCGAACACGATGAGCGCCGCGATGGTGAGCAACTCGAAGAACGACAACGGCCGCCCTCGCTCGGACGGGTCCCCCTCGACGGACAGCACCGAGCCGATCGCCGCCTCGAGAACCGTGTCGTCGACTTCGAGCCCGTCGACCCGAACCCGCTCGGTGACCCGTTGCAGATGGGGGCTCGTGAACAACCCGGTCCGATGTCCTCGCTGGCGCAGGGCGTGCTCCGCCATCGCGGCGATGGATCCCTTGCCGTTGGTCCCCACCACGTGAATCGCGGGGATCGAGCCCCCGGGCGATCCCAGTGTTTCAAAGACCCCACGGACCGCCACCAGGCCCGGCCGTACGCCGAGCGTTCGGCGGGCAAACAGCGCCTCGTAGGTCATCGTCTCACTGCTGCGCGGCGGGCTGCTTGCTGTTGGGCTTGGGCTTGGGTTTGGTGCCCAACAGCGCCAGCATCAGCCCCAGCTGCTCCCGCATCTCGAGTCGACTCACGATGCGGTCAACCATGCCGTGCTCGAGCAGGAACTCGGCGCGCTGGAAGCCCTTGGGCAACTCCTGGCCGATGGTCTGCATGATGACCCGTGGCCCGGCGAAGCCCACAAGCGCCTTCGGTTCCGCGATAATCAGGTCACCCAGCGTCGCGAAGCTGGCCGCGACCCCGCCCGTCGTCGGGTGCAGGACGACCGAGATGTACGGCAGACCCGCCTCGCGCAGCCGTCCGCGAGCCGCCGAAGTCTTCGCCATCTGCATCAATGACAACACGCCCTCTTGCATGCGCGCGCCCCCCGATGCGGAGAACACCAGCGCGGGCCGATGCAGTTCCAGCGCCCGTTCGAACACGCGGGTGCACTTCTCGCCCACCACGGACCCCATCGATCCGCCCATGAACTCGAAAGCGAAGAATCCGGCGCTGACCGGGATGCCCTCGATCGATCCGAGGCCGGACCGGAACGCGTCGCGAGGACCGGCAGTACGGAGCGCCTTTTCAAGCCGGGCCACGTACGGCTTTTGATCGGTGAAGGTCAGCGGGTCACCGGAGCGGAGGTCGAGGTCGTGCTCTTCCCACGATCCCTCGTCCAGCATGGACGCGATGCGCTCCGCCGTCGGCATCGGCGCGTGGTGACCGCAGACCGGACAGACTCGGAGGTTCGCGATCAGTTCCTCCGTGTACGTGATCTCTCCACACGCTTCGCACTTGGACCACACGCCCTTGGGCACGGAGACTTTCTCCTCCGGGGTTTGGGTCTCGAGCTGCTGCTTCTTGCGCCGCCACCACGCCATGAGCGGGTCTTACCACCCCTGCGGCGCCGGGGGCCATCCCCACGCGTGCGAGGCCTCTCGCGCAGCCCCCGCGAGCCTGTCACCGGGTATCCGTCGACAGGGCGCGCCGGGGTTTGGTAGGGGACCGGATATGGCGGACACACCCAAGTCCCTGTCGTACCGCGACGCTGGCGTGGACATCGACGCAGGCAACGAAGCGGTCCGCCGGATCCGCTCGCTGGTCGCATCGACACGCCGGCCCGAGCAACTCGACGACATCGGTGGTTTCGCCGGCATGATCGGCCTGCCCACGGGCATGAAGACACCGGTGCTGGTCTCGTGTGCCGACGGTGTGGGGACCAAGCTTCTCGTCGCAATCGCGGCGGGCGTTCACGACACCGTTGGCATCGACCTGGTCGCGATGAACGTCAACGATCTGATCTGCACCGGGGCCCGTCCGCTCTTCCTGCTCGACTACATCGCAACCGGGGCGTTGCAGCCCGGCATCGTGGAGTCGATCGTCGCGGGCATCGTCGATGGCTGCAGACAGAGCGGCTGCGCGCTGCTCGGGGGGGAGACCGCCGAGCTTCCGGGGATGTATAGCGAGGGCCACTACGACCTCGCGGCGTTCGCAGTCGGCGTGGTCGACAAAGACGCACGCCTCAATCCCACGAACGTTCAGCCCGGCGACGTCGCCATCGGCGTGCTTTCGTCGGGCCTACACAGCAACGGCTACAGCCTCGCCCGCCGCGCCTTGCTCGACCCCGAGTTCGGCGGGTTGAACCTCGGGGACACCTTCCCTGGAACGGAGTCCTCGGTGGCCGACGTGCTCCTCACGCCGACCCGCGTCTACGTCAAAGCGATCGCCGCCGCGCTCTCCGTCGGCGGTGTCTCGGCAGCGGCGCACATCACCGGCGGCGGACTGCTCGAGAACCCGCCCCGCGCTCTCCCCGAGGGCACCACCGTCGAGATCGACACGTCGGCGATTCCCCCGATGCCGGTCTTCGAGGCGATTTCGGCCCAAGGTGTGACGTCCACGGAGATGCTGCGGACCTTCAACAGTGGCATCGGTATGATGCTGTTCACGGCCCCTGATGCCGCGGATACGGTGATCTCTGCCCTCGAAGGGGCCGGCGAGAGCGCGGTCCGCATGGGGCGCGTCGTCGCCTCCGAGGGTGACGCGGGCGTACGCTTCGTCTGAGCACCCGTGGCGACGACGACCAATCACTACGATCTGATCGTGCTCGGCAGCGACATCGCCGGGCTCGTCGCCGCGGCGTTGGTTGCCCGTCGAGGGAAGCGCGTCCTGGTGATCCCGCAAGGCCCCGCCGACGGGACCTACAAGATCGCAGGACGCACGCTCCCGCTTCGCACCGCCCCGGTCCTGCACATGGGCACGGCGCCTACGGCTCGGGTATGGACCGAACTTGGGTTGGCGCAACAGGTCCGGCGCCTGTACGCCCCGATCGAGCACCGAGTCCACGTGGTGTTGCCCGACGGTCGTGTCGATCTCACCCCCTCGAGCGCCAACGTCAGCGAGGAGGCCGCGCGTGTGTGGCCCGACGACGAGCATGTCCCGGCCGCCTGGGACATGGCGCAGCGTTGGTCCGCCGCAACGGACGAGGTGCTCGACCCCCTGCTCGCTTCGGACAACGCCCTGGTGGGCGGGGGCTTCTGGAGTCGCCGGTTCCTCGCCCGCGTCGAAGGCCAGCTCCCCGCGGGCACCGTCGACGAGATGCCCCCCCTCCCTCCCGACCACGACCTGCGGCGCGTCGGCTCTGCGGCAGTCCCGTGGCTGCAGCACCTGCATCCGACCCAGCTCGGCAAGGCCGCGAGCCTGCGACTGGCGGGGCTCTGGCATCGCGGCCCGGACGACATGCCTGGCGGCGAGGCTGCGCTGCGAACCCTGCTGCTCCAGCGGATCGAACTCCACTCGGGCGAAGTGAAACGCGGTCTACGGGTCGCCGAGCTGCTGCTCAAGCGCTCGCGAGTGGTCGGCGTCAGCCTCCTCGGCAAGCAAGACTGCTACGGCTGTGACCATCTGATCGTGGCGACGGACCCCCTGCGCCTGTTGGAGGGTCCACTGCTCCCCGAGCTTCTCCCGCGCACCCTGCAAGAGACGTTGCAAGGGGTTCGTATCGCGGCCCAGCGGTTCGTCATGCACGCCGAGATCGGTGTTCGGGGTCTCTCCCCCGCGCTCGAACCCCTCGCCCTGTGCTTGCCGGAAGGATCCGCAGACGACCCGGTCGGCAACACATACGTGCGGGTCCTGTCCGGGGCAGCCGAGGACTCGCGCCGGGTCTCGATCTGCCACGTGGTCCCGCCCCAGGCATCGACCGCCGGCCTTCGGGAGCGCCTGCTGGCGGCCCTCGACGCACGAGGCGTATTGCCGTTTTGCCAAGAGCACGTGCGGTGGGTGCACTCTCCGCACGACGGCCGGCCGCTGACCGACGGCCATGGGCATGACATCTCCGAGCGTGCGGCCCCGGGGACAACACACCCGATGGCCCCGCTGTATGCGGTGGGCAAGCCTCCAAGCCTGGGTGTCGGGGTGCTCTCGACCGAGAGTGGCCTCAAAGCGATGCACTTCGCATGTCGGCTGACCCTGCCTGGCCTGGGCCTGGAGGGGGAGTTTGCTGCAGGAGCGGCAGCAGCCGCGGCTGTCGTCGGACCCGCCCGGTCGCCGTTCTCACGCTCGCCCCTGCTCAGCCGGGCATGAGCGCTTTTTGAACCTTGGCAAGCAACTCGTCGATCTGGAACGGCTTCGTCACGTAGAAACGCGCGCCAAGGTTGATGCCTTGGATCATCGTCTTCGGGTCGTTCTTCGCGGTGAGGAAGATGACCGGAATCGGCTGGGTGTGCTCATGAGCCTTGATCGCCCGAACGAAGGTCATCCCGTCGAGCCGGGGCATCATGATGTCCACGATGATCAGGTCCGGCCGGAGGGACTCCAGCCGCGTTAGTCCGGCAAGGCCGTCCTCGGACGTTTCGACTTGATAGCCCTTGCCTGACAGCGCCTTGCTGAGAAGGGTTCGTACGGAAGAGTCGTCTTCGATGACGAGGATGGTTTCGTTGGCCAACGGTCCGTCTTGCCTGTCGCGTCATCCGGCGACGCGGGTTCACGTTCGCACAAAAGCGCCGCTGGCGTCACCATCGGACACCGATTCGAGGGCCGTGTCGGCCCGCACTGCCGCCGCGAGATCGACGGGGACGTCGGGCTGCAAGACGGTCATCGCGTCCAAGCAGCGGACCCCACCGTTGCGCCACTGCCGCAGTTCGACCCGGATCAGGCGCTGCGTCTCGGGGTCCCGTTCCACGTACAGATGCGAGCCATCCAGCCACGACCCGCTGTTTGCGTAGACCACATCCCCGCGCCGCTCGAGCTCGCCATGGTGGCTGTGGCCCATCAGGACCAGGGGGACGCCGGTGGCTTGCCCGACGCCAGCGGCGACGTTGAGCATGTCCCGAGCAACATCTCGGCGCTGACGCCCACGCCGTTGCAGCGCGATCCCCAAGCCTCCGATGATGATCGCGAGCGGAAGGCCGGCCCAAAGCGGAACCCATCGCAGAAGCGCAAACACGACCGCAAACACGATCGGGGTCAGCATCATGAGCACGTGGTCGAGTGCTGTGAGCTTGACCAGGCCGCCCACGGTGACCGCAGCGGGCGGCGGGGCCATGTTTTCGAGGGCTGCCAGCGCGCTCATCTGGAGCCCAGCGTTGGCGGCGATCCGCCCAAGCTGCTCGTCGTGGACCGCCTGGCCCTCCGCGTCGACCCGGCCGCCCACCCACAGCCCCAGGATTCGGCCCACCATGCGCAGGTAGAGCAGGATCACCCGCACCACGAATCGCCAGCCCCGGGCGAGGGCCCACCGGGCGTAGTCGAAGCCGCTGAACTTGTCCGGAGCGTCGTAGTCGATCTCGGGCATCACGTTCGCGAAGCTCCGTGTCGCGACTTCGGCGACCGTCTGCACGAGGGCACCGCCTCGGGTCGGCGAGAGGGCCGCAGGCGTGGCGCAGCTGGGGTCGAACTTGTGACCGTGCTCGATCCACGCACCACCGGGCTCCCGTAGGAACCAGCGAACGAAGCGGATCTTTCCCGCCCGCATCATGTCCAGACGCACGGTCCCGGTCCGCGTGATGCTGGCATCGCCTTCCTCCGAGGACATCGCGCCTTCGATGCGCTCGACCATCGCGCGCCGGACTCCGCCGTAGAGCAGCTCGGCATCGTGGTTGCCCGTCACGAACGCCACACCGTGGCCAGCTTCGAGAAAACGCGCCAACGAGTCCTCCACGGCCGGGTGCGCGTCGAGGACCGCGTGCAAGCGGCGAACCGCGAGCGCCTCACTGTCCTCGTCCTCCCGCTCGTCCAGAACTACGTTCCAAAAGTCGATGAAGTCGCCGTTGACCACCATCTGCCAGCCCACCTGACGGGCTTCGGCCAGCTCGAGGTGGTGGTCGATGAAGCGAGGAAACTCCTCTTCGATCCGGGACGCGAGGTGCACTTCCTCTCCCCGCAGGCGGGGCTTGAGGTGCGAACCCAGGTGCAGGTCGCTGATCAGCAGGAGGTCGTGCACGCGGTGAGCCCTAGCTTATCGCGCTCTGAGCCCCGCTGCATCCGCGCACAGCGGCCCTGCGCGCCGGGCCGCCCCCCCTGTGGTATGACCCCGTCGATCTACGATGAAGCAGCTCGCTTTCGCATTGGTGTTCATCGCGGCGAACGCCCTGTTCGCCTTCAACGTCTCGAAATTCGTGCGCATCGCCGCGCTCGGACGACCAGCAGGCCTCGCGGAGAGTTGGGGGCAGCGGGTTGGGAGCTTGATGAAGTTCTTCTTCGGACAGCGAAAGGTGATGGAGGAGTCCCGCTCCTACCACCACCTCGCGATCTACTGGGGTTTCCTGGTCCTCACGGTCGCCAGCACAGAGATGTTCATCACCGGTCTGGTCGGCGACTGGTTCACGCTGGGTACAATTCTCGGCGAGACCCTGTACGGCTACGTGCGGCTGGGGGTCGACGTGATGAACGCCGTGGTGTTCGTCGCGCTGATGTACGCCTTCTACCGGCGGCTGATCGTCAAACCGGAGTTCGTGCCCGCCAACATGGATGCCATGCTCATCCTGTCGGCGATCACCACGCTGGTGCTCACCCACTTTGGGCACCACAGCTGGCACATGGCCGCGACCGGCCACGCCGACCCCATGATGCCCGTCGCGCGAACGCTGGGCTCGCTGACCGGCGTGTTCACGATCTCTGGGGACACCCTCACGTCCAACATCGACGCGAGCTGGGCGGGTGCCGCGGCGGAGGTCCACTGGTGGGGACACGTCGCGATCCTGCTGGGCTTCCTCAACTACCTCCCCTTCTCCAAGCACATCCACGTGCTCGGATCAGGACCCAACATTCTGCTCCGTCCCCAGGGCCAGCGCGGCGCGATGCCGAAGCTGCAGTTGTTCAGCAGCGACGACCCCGAAGATCCCGATGCCGTCCCGCTCATGGACAACTGGGGCGTTGCCAAGATCGAGGACTTCACCTGGAAGAGCCTGATCGACAACTACGCCTGCACCGAGTGCGCGCGTTGCACGACGTACTGCCCCGCGTTCGCGACCGACAAGCCATTGTCGCCGATGCACCTCATCCACGACCTCAAGGACGAGATGAAGGACCGCGGGCTGAAGGTGCTCGAGCTTCAGCAGCTGCAAGGCGAGCTGGGCGTCGACATGTCTCCTCCCGCAGCGGGCGTGGAGTTCATGGAGCCCATGGAGGAGGAGCCGGGCTTCGAGGAGTGGCAGAAGACCCAGGAAGCTTGGGAGAAGCTCAAGGCCGACGACTCCAAGAAGGAGCAGGTCGCAGCGGTCGAGAAGCTCCGCACCGAGCTGGAAGAGATGAATCCGCTGGTCGGGGGTCGCATCGACGACGAGACGCTTTGGTCCTGCACCACGTGCGGCGCCTGCCAAGAGGTCTGCCCGGTCTTCATCGACCACCCGCTCAAGATCTTGCAGATGCGGACCCACATCGTGCTCAACGATGAAAGCGGCCGGACCCCGGGCGAGCTGACCACGGCGTTCGGCAATATCGAGAACTCCGGCAACCCGTGGGGCCTTCCGCAAGAAGACCGCATGAAGTGGGCCGACGGCCTCGAAGTCCCGACCATCGAAGAAAACCCCGACGCCGAGTACCTGCTGTTCATCGGCTGCGCGGGCGCCTATTCCGACGCCTCCAAGAAGCCCACCCGGGCCCTGGTCCGCTGCCTTCAGGCGGCGGGAGTCAACTTCGCGGTGCTGGGCACGCAAGAGAACTGCACCGGCGACACCCTTCGTCGCGGCGGCAATGAGATGAGCTTCCAGACCATCGCGCAGATGAACGTGGACCTCATGAACGAGCTGAAGGTTCGCAAGATCATTGCGAGCTGCCCGCACTGTTTCCACACCATCGCCAACGAGTACCCGCAGTTCGGCGGCAAGTACGAGGTCATCCACCACAGCAAGCTGCTTCCCCACCTGATGGAGACCGGCAAGCTCAAGGTGGAGAACCCGCTGGAGATGCGCAAAGTCGCCTACCACGACAGCTGCTACCTGGGCCGCTGGAACGGCATGTACGACGAGCCACGATCCGCGGTCGCTGCCGCGGTCGGCGGCGCCGACAAGATGGTCGAGCTGGACCGGAACCGGGAGCACGGCTTCTGTTGCGGCGCTGGCGGAGCCCGGATGTGGATGGAGGAGGAGGCCGAGAAGCGGGTCAACCTCAACCGCTCCAAGGAGATCGTGGATGCGGGTGTGGACGCCGTCGGCGTGGGCTGCCCGTTCTGCAAGACGATGATCTCCGACGGCATGAAGCACTTCGACAAGGACGAGGACATCGCCGTGTTGGACATCGCCGAGATGATCGCCGCCGCGCTTCCACCCGAAGCCACGGCATCCGAAGGGGCACCCGCCTCGTGAGCAGCGGTCCCTTGCAGTCGGCGCTCCATGACAAGATCGTGGATGCGCTGGCGCCCGCGGTGCTCGAGATCGAGAACGAGAGCAGCCGTCACTCGGGCAACAACCCCGAGAGCCACTTCAAGGTGACGCTGGTCGCCGAGGCGTTCGAGGGCAAGTCGTTGGTCCAGCGGCACCGGGCGATCAATGCCCTGGCCAAAGACGAGTTGGACGCGGGACTGCACGCGCTGTCGATTCACGCCTACACGCCGCAGCAGTGGCAGACCCGCGGTGGCGTGATCCCGCAGAGTCCGCCATGCCGCGGCGGCAGCAAAGCCGGCTGAGTCCGGCTCGGTGGATCAGCCCGGGCGCGCAGCTTCCAGCTTGTGGGTCCTTGCCGGGCTCTAGGCAAAACGTCGCGAACTCGACGGTACCCACACCCCGAGATTTCTCGGCTCGAAGCTTCACTTCGCAGTGCTCGGCGGGCACAGAGAGCCTCGTCTTCCACCTGCCCGACGAGGTCGAGCGACACGGCCCGCCGCGACCCGCGAGCCAAGCCTCATGGCGCGCCCGTGAGCGCCCGCTGCGACTGCCTGCATCGTAGGCCGCCGCCCACTCGAGGAACGCCTCGATCGACGGCTCGGGCACCTGCAATGCGCGCTCGCGCATGCGGGTCCGCTCGACGCGGAAGCCAAGGGGGCTCCGCTCCGGTCGGGAGCTCCTCGTCGACGTAGCTCCCGGGCTCGAGCTTCAGCGTCGACCAGTCGATCGCAGAGACGTGCTCGGAACCGACTCGGTGCGTCCGGCAGCCAGAGGGGTGCGCGGCTTGGGTCCTTCGGCCCGCGCCCCGCGAAGGAACGTGCACATGAACACTTCAATGAAGCTCCGCATCGCCACCCTCCTCTCGCTCGCCGCCGCCGCGGCCTGTGCTCCGCCGGAGGAGGACGGGATCGACACCATGGATTCCGCCTTGGAGGAGACCGCTCCGAGGAGCGCCCAGGCATGCACGAGCGGTGCATTTCAAGCCGAAATCCTCGAGGACCGGATCAGCCCCAACGGGGGCTACACCGTCGAAGTCTCCCTGAACGGACAGCCCTACACGGACGCTCTGGAGTACCGGGCAAAGCACTGCAGCCTGCCGCCGAACGGTCCTGCGAACCTGCCCGCACGCTGTAGCAGTGTCTTCTCCGAAGACCAGTGGCTCGACCCGAACGACGACGGCATCGTCGAAGTCCCGGCGGACTCGAACTTTCCACCAGGACTGTATGGGATGCAGTTGCGTCCGGTCGACCTGGATCTTCCGTGGAGCTGCTGGGACTCCATCTTCGTCGACGCGGCGTCGCAGACCCCTCCCCCGCTCCCGTGGACGTCCCCACGCGTCCCCGACGCCGTGCCGGGGTCCTATGTCGTGTTCGAGAACACCGACGAGAACGGAAACCGACTGGGGTACTCCCGCTTCGACTACGAGACCGACGACGCGGGAAACTGCCCGGGCGGACAAACGATTCGGATGACGAAGACGAGTCCCGCCTCGTATTGGGGCGCACGCGGCGGCCAGATGCTCCGATGGTGCATCCGCAAGGACCGCGGATATCTGGTCGGCTCTGGCGGCAGCACCCACGCCATGCCATCCACCACCGCCGTCCGGGTGACCTATCCCGCCGACGCTCTTCCGGGCGCCGGGGGCTCGCCGGCCCTGCTGGGCAGCTACGCGCCTGCGGGCGAGCATAGCGACTACCCTCGACCGCAGTTCACGGCCGAGCACTACAGCTTGCTCCCCCGGTACAACCGAATCCCAGCCAACGAGGCGATGGTCGCCTACGGCACCGCGACGCCCTACTCACTCCCAGGGGACAGCGTCTTGTGCAGCGAGGGTGTGGACTGCGTCGGCATCGGCACGTGGATGAGCAAGGCGTACGCCGCCGGCCACTTCCCGCAGCCCTCTCCCGAGGGGACCGTGGTCCGCATGCGATACGCGGAGACGTTCCTCTTCAATGACCTGACGGAGGAGTTTACGGTCACCGAAGACTGGTCGTGGACCGACGACGGGCTCGTCTCGCAGATCGAACAGTGGGAGCCCAACGACGACTTCTGCCTGCGGCCTGGAGGCGAATGCGAGGTCAACCATGTCGTGCGGGCCACCGCGATCGAGATGTACGTCCCGCGCCCCAACCAGCCGCTGGAGCTTCGCCTCCGCCGCCAACAGGGCATGCTCGAGACGCAGTCCCTGACCGTGCCGCACACGGGCGCGTACGAGGTGTACGTCACCCGCCCCTCCGACGGCGACGAGCCCTACAGCGGCTTCTTGGAGGTCTCGATCGACAATGGCCCGTGGGCACTGTGGCGCGATGCCAGCGCAAAGCCGATCTTCGTCGCGGGCGGACGGGCCCGGATCGGCGCAAATGCCCACGGCGAACACGAGTTCGACGGCAACCTCCGCGTCCGTCCGCGCCTGACCAGCGCGGGCCTCAACGCGGTCAGCTCCTCGGGCAGCCCGGCGCCGAACCCCATCGTGCTGGCGGCGTCGAACTCCGTACACCTGCGTCTCGAGTAGGGGGCAGCGTCAGCCGCGGCTCTCGGGTCCGAAGCGGTAGCGCAAGCCGGCCCCTTCGATCGTCACCGTGTCCTCACCAACGACCGCCTCGAGCCGCTCGCTACGCTTGGGCAACACCCGCAGCGACCATCCCTTCGGCGCTTCGGTGCCGTGCGAACTCAGGCGCCGCACGTCGCGGGGGGAGTCTGGGTGGCGCCCGTGGATCCCCCGCTCGCGGCTGCACGCCGTGAACAGGACTGCCCCGACGGCGTCCAGGCCTGCGGCCTGGCTGGCCAGGACCCGTGCCCCGAGTTCTTCTCTTGCATCACGGGTTGCTGCCTCCCCAGCCCGGGATGACGCGGCCGCGAACTCCACTCGCCTCGCAACATCGGCGTGTACACCATGGCGCAAGTTCCTGTCGTCAGCAGCCCGATCGAGCGCCGAGACCTGTTCCCCCCTGGTCGACGCCAACCGGAAAGCCATACGCAGCCGGGCTTCAACGTGTATTTCTGGACGAAAAGGCCTGGCATCCTGGCGACGCGCATCGGCCCGCTGCAGCGGGCGCAGACGGAGAGCGTCACGCCCACGCGAGGGGCCGTTTCACGACGGCCCCCTTCGTGTTGGATGCTCGCCCGATTGATCCAGGCCGCGCGATGACGAGCGCGGGGCAATACACCCCAACACCGACGGGTCCACGTTCCTCGCTCCCACGGGTTGGAACCGAGACGCTCTAGCTAGAGCCGAAGCGCTCAGCGTGACCACCCCAGTCTACGCTTCGCAGCTACGGTCGCCCGCACCCACGAGACGGGGGTCGAAGCACATCGGAGAAAAATGTCACCCTACGGAATTGTACGCAAAGTAGACGCCCCGTAGCGGGTGTTATACGCAAATACGAATTCGGCTTGTCGAGTTCCGGCTTCCGGTGAGGGACGACGGCCGAGCCTACGGCGGCCCCACGCTCGGCATCGTCGAGCGCAAAGAGTACGAAGGGGTCCTCGATACGCGACACCGCGCAAGCATACCGAACACGGCCGCCCCCTGGGCCGCGCCCAGCTCTTCGAGGACCGGCGACTCAGCCGCGATCGTGCGCGAGTGTCTTGCGGCCGCCGGTCTTGAAGAACACCAACATCTTGCCAACCTCCGAGGTCCCCTCGACCACGCCGTTGCCGAACTTCGGGTGTGCGACGCGGTCCCCGGGCTCGAACGTGGTGCGCATCGAATACTCCTGAATCGGGCGGTCCATGTTGGCCTCGATCAGAGGGTTGTCGGCGGAGGCAGGGACCACGGCCCGCGCAGGCTTGCGCTTGGTGCTGATCGTTCGGCGTTTGCCCTTCGCGGACGCGTTCACGTCGACCTCACCCGCGGGCGCCTTGTACCGGTGCGACCCAATGCAGTTCTTGCACGTCACCTTGGTGACCCGGTCACCGCTCATCGCCGCGACGACGTGCCATACGTCGCCACATTTCCCGCACGTGGAGTAGATGTCCTTGCCGACTGCGACGCTCATCGAGCCGGCATCGTAGCCCCGCTGTGCCCCCACGTGGAGCGCCATGCACAACCCGGTCCTCGGCCGCCTCAGCCAGGGGATACCGCGGTCGCGAGAGATGCGCGGACTCAGAGCCCGAGGCCCGACAGGGCGTCGGCGTTACTGCGAACCGAAGCCTTCCCGGCGGGGCTCGCCGCCGGCTCGAAGGGCGAGATTCGCTCCGCCTCCTCGAAGTTCTTGCCGGCTCGGTCCAGGGCCTCGAACTGACCGTCGAAGGCGTCGTCGAAACGCTTTCGCTGCGCTTTCTTCGCGAGGGGGCGACTCGCCGAACGGCGCTTGTGGATTCGACCGCGGGTTCTCTTGAGCTTGGCTCGCGCGCGCGTCACATCTCCCGCTGCAAACGCCTCGTTCGCCTCGCGTAGCGCCGCCGACGTCTCGGCCCGGGCGAGGCGAGCCTCGACCAACGGGTCCAAGGGCGACACAGCGCCGGAATCGTCCGTCAGTCGCACCGCGAGCTGTCCTTCACAGGCACCCTCTCCTTGCGGATCGGTGGTGAGGTCCCGATAGCGAAGCTGCACGTCAGCGACATCCCGTAGGCCAGCGCTCCCCCGCGGGAGCTGAACTTCGAACAACAGGGACTTCCGGTCCCCAGCCGCAAAAGCGCCGAACGGAACAACGAGGGCACGGCCCCGCCGCGTGAACCCACGGTCAAAGACTTGCGTGACCTCGACTCCCGGGCCCAGATCGATCACCGCCTCAACCCCCGACGCGACGGTCTTCTGCAGGGAACGGAGTTCCCCCTCAAACACCCGCGCCAGCCCCGACGGGTCCCGAACGAAGTAGTGCCGCCCGTTGGAGGCCTGGGCGACGGCGAGCAACAGCCGCTCGTCGTAGTCGACATCCACCCCCAAGGAGCTGATGCTCACGCCCCGGCCGCGGGCCTGCTCGGCCAGTCGTTCGAAGCCTTCGGTCTTCCGGATCCCTGTGTTGGCCTGACCGTCGCTGAGCAAGAGCATTCGAGACACGGCCCCCTGCCCCCGCGCCAGCTGTGCGAGCCCTTCTTCCACCCCGCACGAGATGCAGGTGTGGCCGCGCGCTTCGATGCTGCGGAGCTGCAGGCCCAGCTCGCCTCGTGAGTTCGCCGTGATCTGGGTGGGCGGAACGAGCACCGTGCTCTGGGTGTTGTAGACAACAACACTGACCGTATCTCCGTCGCGCAGTCGACTGATCATGCCACGCGCGGCCGCCAACGCGTTCTCCATGCGCTGGCCCTTCATCGAACGGGACCGATCGATCACGATGGAGAGATTGGTCGAGGCGGCCTCGGCGGCGCGCAACTCTTCGTCCGCGTGTAGGTCGAGGTGCACGAACGTCTTCGCGCTGCGCCCCGCCGCCATGGTCGCATGGCCCAACCTCCCTTCAACATGGACGGTGGCGCCGGAGTCGAAGCGGTCACGCGCCGGCTGGAGTACCGAGAGCAGGCTCGCCGCCGGGTCGGTGTCCAGCGGGGTGTAGGCCGCTGCCGACGACGGCGGCGAAGGGGCGCTCGCCAGGCTTCCCGCCAGCGCCATTCCGGCAGCAGAGCTGGTGAGTAGGCAGGCCACGGCGAGTCCGGCAAAGGTCGAGAGCTTCATGCGATCCCCTCGGGCCGGCCTGAAGGCGGACCCGCGTGAGAGGGCTGAACGCGCGAGTCGCCGCTCCGATCTGGAGCCGGCGTTCTTTTCGACCCGCCCTTGGGCGTAGACCGGCCTCCGGCTCGGCGCACGCCCGCCGCCGCCAGGAATTCCCACGGCGCAATCGAGCCGATCAGGACGAAGACAGCATCGGCGGGGACCGAGATCGACTCACCTCCGCTTCGCAGGACCGTCTCCTGGGCCCCGACCGACTCCACGGTGGAGCGCCACCGAACCTCGAGCCGGCCAGCGGCCTCCGCAGCCCTCATCGCCTCGATGTTGCGCGCCTTTCCGCGCCGGAAGTCGCCCCCACGCGCCACCACCGTCACCGTGGTGCCTGGTGCGTAGGAGAGTGCCAGCGCGGCCTCCATCGCCACGTCGCCCAGCCCCACCACCACACACCGACGCTGAGCGAACGAGCGAGCGTCGGCGAGACTGTAGAAGACTTGGCCTTCCATCGAAGGCACGATGGAGGCCGGGAGCGCGCGCGGCGTGCCTCGCCGACCGATCGCCAACACCACCTGAGCGGACCTGAACTCCACGGTGTTTTCATCGGATTGCACGCAAGTGACCCTGAATCCATCGGCATCTCCTACGATCCCGGTCACCCGGTGATGCGTGTGCAGCGGGAGCGCTTGGGCCCGAACGATGCGCGTCCAATGCCGGAGTAGCTCCTCCTTGGTGCTCTCCGCCAACCAGAGGTCCCCGATCAGCGGAACACTCAGCGGCTGGTCAAACACGAGCTTCCCGCGCGGGAAGCTCTGGATGCTCTGGGCCAGATCCCCCTGGTCGACCACGACGAAACGAAGGCCCTCCTGCTTGGCTTGCAGCGCGGCGGAGAGCCCCGCAGGTCCAGCCCCCACGATGACGAGGTCGAGTTGATCCCCCACTGTTCTTCGGCCCGAGGCGACCGCGCTGCGAACCGCCACCGCCCCCTGGTTGATCGCATTGCGGATCAGCGGCATGCCAGTGAGGTCGCCCGCAAGGTACAGCCCGGGGACATCGGCGGACTCCAGAGTCTGAGTCACTGCCGGGCGGTCGTCGATGGGGGCGCCGTCGTGCACGATGAGCGACCCGTTGGGACACCGCTCCTCGCAAGTCGTCAGCCCGCAACAGTCCTGAGGTCGGGCCACCTTCGCGACGTAGGCTTCCAACGCCAGGACATCGTAGGGACACGCGTCCACGCATGCGGAGCAACCCAGACAGGTCATGGCATCGATCTGAGGGAGTCGAACCCGCTGCGGCGGTTGCACATCCACGGCATCGGCATCGGCGGCCAACCCGGCGCGCCTTCGGCGAGGCCGAATCCACAGGGCGCGGAGCACCAAGACGACAAATCCGACCACGGCCACGCCCCCCCACAACCCCCGGGTGTCCTGGGAGGCAGGGATCGGCGGAGCGGGGGCCGCGGCGACGGCCTCGCGAGCCTTGGTCCAGAGCACCAAGCGGTCTTGTGTGCCCGCGTCCCCCAACGTGGCGCCTTGAACCCGCTGGTGCTCGTCGAAGCACAGCGTCATCGACCCCGAGCGGTCCAGGCAACGGCCGATCGGATCGGTCGGTGCGCTCGGGTCATGACATCGGGCACAGGCTGCCGTGGGGACCACTGGAACCGTCCCTCGCACCGCCGCCCCGAGCGGACCATCGGCAACTCGTCGCTCGCCCCCCACGCCGAACCGCGTGGTGCCTTCGGGACCCCAGCTGACCCCGCCGAAGTCCTCGTGGATTCGGTGGCAGTCGACACACCGAAGGGCGCCGCGCTGTTGGAGCGCCCGGTGACCGGACCGTGTCGATGCGTGCCCTGCATGACACTGCCCACACGAGGTCGGTTGGGGCGAGCCCGGCTCGTGGCAGCTCCCGCAAACCAACCCCGCCTGCACATGAGGCCTGCCTACGGGATGTCTTGGGGCCGTGTCGCGACCGGTCCACAGCGCCAGGCCTCCGACGAGCAGCCCGGCGACTGCAACCGCCCACAACAGCCCGCGCCGCATGCCTTGGTCGGTCCGAACCGTGGCGGCCGGCGCATGCCGACGACGAGGGCCGGAGGGGTCGCTCCAAAGCCCTCGTTTCATGGGCCGACCTGCGCATGCACATGAACCGCGAGCAGGACGACCGACAATGCGGAGAAGACGATGTGGGGGGCGAGCCATCCCCGGAGCAGCCCTCGAAGCACCCGGCGGGCCCCAGAGGCACGAGCATCGACCACCGCGGCCAACACCTCGTCCAGCCCGTCCATCCGGTCCAGCCGCTCCGTACCCAACTGGTTCCCCAGCCGTGCGCGGAGCCTTTGATGCTCGGCGGCCAGCGACCGCCCGGACAGCAACAACACCAAGCCTCCCCCAGGGCGCCGCACGTACGGGAGCAGAATCGCCGCGGTCAACCGCTTGAGCGCGTCACTGCGTCCCCCCACCGCACGCATGAGCGCGTCCGCCCGATCCGGGGCCTCCACCCAGGCATCGTTCGGCGCGCGCGACTCCAGGCGAGTCAGCCGCGAGGGCAGCACCCGATAGGCCACGAGTCCGTGCAGACCGAGTGCGACCGCAAGCAGCAGGACGCCCGCCAGAACCCCGGCGACGCCGACGGCGTGACCACCACTGTGGGCCCAAGCTCCGCTCCAGGCGAGCGCCCCGAGAATGCCGTGCAGTCCAAGACCATGGGGACCGCGCCCCACCGGCCACGCTCGGCGCCTCAAACCCGCATAGGCGACGCTGCCCAGCAGCGCAGTCGCGGCGAGCCACCCCATCCACAGCCCGGGTCCCGCGCCCGCAATCCAGCCCGCGTCGTGTTTCGACACACCCCACGCACCCCCTGCGAGCGAGGCACCGATCCCCGCCGAGGTCAGCCACGGCCACACCCGAGGCTTGCGATTTCGTGCGGGTGCGGGGCGACCCAGCACGCCCGCGGCCTCCACGATCTCGGTCCCGGCGTCGACGCGCATCAACGCCTCGGTCGGGCACGACTGAACACAAGCGGGCCCGCTCGCGTTACCAACGCAGAGGTCACACTTGACCGCAACCGACTCGAACGGCCCGCCATCGGGCGACGGCGTCCCGACAGGACGCGCGGCGAGCTCGACCGCGTCCCAAGGGCAGGCCTTTGCGCACGCCCCACACCCCGTACACAGGGCGGCATCGATCTGAACCGACCCGTCCCGATCGCGGCTGATGGCCGCGGTCGGGCAGTCCGGCAAGCACGCCGGACTGGAACAGTGCTGGCACGCCTGGGCCAAGAGCCATGGGGTGCTGGGGCTGGACGACGTGCCGATCCGCGCGAGCAAACGCGGCCCCTGGCGGGTCATCCGGGCCTGACCATCCACATGCTGCGACGCACACGAACGCGTGCACTGGCCACACCGAACGCAGCTGTCTTGATCGATCACCAGCAGCGAACGCGCACGGGCCAGCCGATGTACGTCGACCGGCTCGGGTACGGGGCCAGTGTGCATTCCACTCAGAATCGCAGCGCGAGCCTCGGACCGCCGCCGAGTCCGGGCCTCGAGCGCTTCCGCAGAGGCTCCGAGTGCGGAGCGCATGGCATCTGCACGAATCCACACGACCTGACAGTCGGCCGCCGCGACCACATCGTGGGACCACGGACGGTCACGCAACGTCTCTTCGAGACCCAAGACATCTGAGCTCAATGCCACGCGCTCCACGACCCGGGTGCCCTGGCTGCGAACGTGCAACACCCCGTCCAGGACGAAGGCGCCCGCGACCGCCGGGTCCCCCGTGCGTGCCGCGAAGCTCCCGGCTTCGATGGTCCGTAGGCTGGACCCGTCGAGGAGCAGCTCGATCGCGTCTGCCTCGAGCTCGGGAAGTGTCACCCGCAGCAGGTCCCCCACGACCGCGCGCTCCAGCCGTCGCCGTTCGGCCGCTGCGGCTGGACGCCCGCCCGCCCGAGTCCACGAGCGACTCAGCAGCGCGGCCGTGACGGCGAACACCTCCGCGTCGGTTTGCGCCATGGCACGGGCCCGTCGCGGAACCGCCAGCATGGCCTCCTCACCCAGCGTGTGGCCGGGCTCCGCCACCCGAAGAACACCCCCCTCCGAAGACACACGCACCTGCCCGCTCAACACGACGTACAGGGCATCGGCGTCCTGCCCGGCCTCGAACAAAACGTCACCGGCTTGGAGCTGACGGGTGGTGCCGGCCGCCTCGATCCGCTGACGCGAAACCGGGTCGAGCCCACGCAGCGGCGCTGCATCGAAGGGCCCCGCCGTCACGGCAGGGTCACCTCGGCCACGGCCAGTTCCACGGCTTCGAGTCGCCTCAGGGTTTCGCGGGTGACCAACGGACCACTCGGTCGGAGGCCGCGGGCTGCCTGTAGCGCTTCATAATCCGCGAAGGCTTCAACCAAGAACGGTGGGAAGGCGCGGAACATCAGCCGGGCTCGGATTTTCAGTGGCCCCGACGGAGCGCGCAGCTCAAACGTGTAGCGTTGCGGTTCCCCTGCGACAGCGGACCGTTCATCGATGATCGCATCGGGGCCCTTGGTCAGCCCGCGCTCCGCGTCCAATCCGCCAACCGGGAAGTACACCTCGAGGAACTTCTCCTCTCCACGCAAGTTGGAGATGCACTCGCCGGAGTCCAGGTCGTACGCACCATCGGCGAAGCGGTCCGCACGATGCCGGCCTTGCCCCGGCCCCGGCTGGCATCGCCCGGCGTCGTCGATCCGGCCAATGCACGTGACGCACCGCTGAAACCCGTTTTGGAGGTTCACCAATCCGCGTCCCGAGAACTGGTTGCGACCGACCTCGACCCACTGCGGTACATCGGGACCATCGATGATCTCGGCGCCGAACATCCCCAGCGGGCGCCCCTGAGCATCGACATTTCGATCGTCGACGTTGACCCGCACGAACCGCTTGTCTCGCAGGTTCTCCGCGGGATCGTCGATACGCCCGACCTCGTAGACCACCCGCCCGTCTCGATCGGTCACCGTCAAGTGAACCCAGATCTCGCGCTCCTGGCTGAAGCCGGCGGGAACCTTGTGTCCCGCGCCAACGTTCTCGATGGTGATCGGGACCTGGATGCCCGTCCCACGTCGCTGCGGGGGTTCGAGCTCAAACAGGAACGTCGATCCCAGCAGCAGATCTCGGCGCTGCACAATCCCACGTGGGCTCCCGTGGGCGTCGAGTCCCGGGTCATCCACGAGACCCTGCGGGAACAGCGGTGACAACGGCACGTCCACCCCCGCGAACGCATGGGAGGACACCGGCCCCGCCTCTTGGGAACTGATCGATATCCGCCCCGAAGGACGGACCCCCGGCTCGACTGGGGAGAACCGCGTCCCTTCGGGACAGGCTCGCTCGAGGGCGGTGTAGCGGGTCCGACCGAAGGGGGTTGACAGTGTGCCCTCGCCCTGCGGAACGCAGATGCCCGGGTAGAGGCTCATGTGACAGTCTTGGCAGCTCGCGGCCTCCCGGCCCTCCGAGCGCTCTTTCTGCGCCCAATCCACCCATTCGCTGTACGCGTTGCGGAGGCGCTTGAAGTGCTCGCCTGTGGCATCCACTGCGCGGGCATCGGTTCCGAAGAGCCGAACATCGTGGCAGGCGCCGCAAAACTCGCTGCTCTGCAGGTACTCTCGGGCGGAGGCGGCTGGTCGAGCGTGCCCCCCGGGAACGATCGGCGCCCCGCTGCGCAGCGCCTCGGATTGGACGTGGTAGCCGCTGTTGCCGATGCCGGGCGTTCCCTGCTGGTCTTCCGGTCGCGCGAAGAAACGGCGCCCGGTGACCGGGGAGATCCAGTCGGGGTTGCCTTCGTAATCCCCGCGCGCCTCGTTGCCCGGCCGGGCGGGTCCATCGACCTGATGGCAGAACGCGCAGCCAATGCCCTCGAGCGTCTCACGGGGCAGCAAATCGACCACAGGCCGCCTGGACGCGCTGCGGGCCGAACGACCGTCCCACGCGGGCATCGCAGGCTGCAGGTTCTCCCCGGGGGCGTGGCAATTGACGCACCACAGAGCCCCCCCGGTTCCCGTCTCGCGAACGCCGGACACAGGATCGACACATGCTCCGGCCCCCGCACTTCGCAACACCCCTGCCCCACCGGGACAGTCGTCATCTTTGCCCACCTGCTCCTCGATCAGCATCTCGAGCGCACCGAACAATGGGCTCTTGACCGAGTGCGCCATCACAGACCCGTGCCACTGCGCGGCGTGCTCGGGATGGCAACCCGCGCAGTCGTCGGCCATCGTTTGCGAGGGGACCAGTGTGGAGGCAGCCGCGACCTTCGGCGTGGCTCGGGCCGCGGGTTCGGGATCCGAGGGGGCCATCGACACCGCGACGACTCCGCCCAACAACGGCAGGAGCGGCCACGCCAGGGAGCGTCGACGCCGAGCGGCGGGACTCGGCGAGGGTTCCATGCTCTCTGGGCCCGATACGGAGGGCGCCTCGGTCAGGACGCGAGCCCGCGGCGTGTTCGTCTCTCCCCGGAGGGTGCGAACCACGGTCTCGAGGTCTGGGCGGTCGTGTGCGTGGGGGGACAGGAGTCGCAGACACAGGGCCTGCACGCCCGGCGGCAACTCGCGGGCGATCGCGTCCGGGAGAGGTGGTGCTCCCCGCTGCGCTCCATCCGCCAGCCCGAGCCGCCGGCCACCACCCTCGAACGGGTGGACGCCCGCCAGGCTTCGATACAGCAGTAACCCGAAGGCGAACCGGTTGCTCATCCGATCCCACGGTTCGCCGCGCGCAGGCTCGGGCGGAGTCCAGCGGCCCACCGGAGGCAGCTGCGGGGCGGCAGCGTTCGTCAGGCTCGCCACCAGCGGCTGGGCGATCAACCCGGCATCCGCAGCATCCACCCAAACGGTCCGAGGCGTGAGTGGCCCCGGGAACAAAGAGACTCGTTCGCAATACGCCAGCGCCTCCGCGACCGGCAACAGGTGCCTCCGCGCGTCTTCGAGCGACCACGGGGCACCGCCCCATGCCCCCCGCAGGGTCTGCTCCACCGAAGCACGGACAGCCACGCGAGCGTTCTGAGGGTGCGGCTCGAAGCGCCCGACGCCATGCCGACCCAGGGCCACGAGTCGGGTGACGACGTCCTCCGCTCCGCTGGGAAACGACCAGTGCTCCGCGCCACTGTCCAAGCGCGTTCGTCGAGCCAGGCCCAGGTCGGACAGCGTCTTCTCGCCGCCCGGGCGTCCGGTCAACGGGAGGCCTCCACCCCGGACGCCGCGGGGGTGAACCACGGACTCGCATACCCCAGCGCGAATCCCACCGCGGTAATGACGAGAAGAAGGGAGAGAGCCACCCGGTTCCCGATCGTCGCCGGTGCCGCTGCCCGCTCGATCAGCGCAATCGTATCGGTACTGACCACCGGCTCTGAGGACTCGACCGGGCGCATCGCAGTCGCCGGCTTGCTCGCCGGGCTCGCTGTCGTCGTTCGAGCCACTGCCGCCGACGCCGAGGTCGAGAACGGTTCGAGTTGCTCGACGACCTCTCCAGCGCTCTGCGGGCGGTCCTCGGGGCGCTTTTCCAACAGAGAAAAGACCAGCCGCTCCACCCCCTTGGGCAGCCCATCCCGCACCTCGTCCGGCAAGGGAGGCGGCGCGGCGGTGCAATGAAGGTTGAGCAGCTCCCGCGGCGAAGCGCTCTGAAACGGCGGCACCCCGGCGAGCAACTCGTAGAACACGACACCCAGCGCGTAGAGGTCAGCCCGCGCGTCCACCGGAGCCGCATCGATCTGTTCGGGGCTCATGTACGACAGCGTGCCGACGGAATGCGTGGTCGTCTGATGCAGCGCTTCGAGCACCTTCGCGACCCCAAAATCCGCGACCTTCGCAGTCCCACCGTCCCCGGTGATCAACACGTTCTCGGGCTTGAGGTCCCGATGGATGATGGCGGGTTCCTGCGAGTGGGCCGCGTGCAAGCCGGCGGCGATCTGACTCACCCACTGCACGGCGGTCATCCAGGCAACCCGGCCTCGGTCCTGCACCATGGCGCGCAAACTCGGGCCGTCGAGCAACTCCATCGCCATGACCAACTGCCCGTCGATCTCGGAGCACGCCAAGCAGCGAACGACGTTGGGATGGTCCAAGTGGGCGAGGATCGTCATCTCGCTGCGGAACAGCCGCTGGCCCTCCGGGGACGCCGCAAGTTCGGGCCGGAGCGTCTTGAGCGCGACCTCGCGCCCCGAAAGCCGCTCCTTGGCAGCGTAGACCATCCCCATGCCGCCCTCGCCCAGCGGGCGGAGCACGTCGTAGTCGCCGATCTGGTCCATGCAAGCGGGCCAACGCACGAGTGGGCGTCCCGGCCTGCCACCACGCAAAAAAAGACTCAGCCGGCCAGGAACTCGAGGGCCTCGGGCCGGTCGAGGCGGTCGACCACGCGGTCCGCCCCGGCTTGTAGCAGCGCGTCCGCGTCGTGCGATCCGGTACTCACGGCCAAGCAAAGCGCTCCGATGGCGGCCGCGGCTTCGACGTCCCGCGGGGTATCCCCGATGATGATCACCCGGGTCCGGGCGAGGGTTGTACCCAGCCGCGCCAAGCCTCGGTCTCGACCCACCGCCAGCATGTCGGCTCGGATCTCCGCGTCGCTGCCAAACCCGCCAAACGAGAACGACGCCCACAACCCCACGGTCGCGAGCTTGTACCGCGCCCCATCGACGTGGTTTCCCGTTCCGAGCCCGACCGCTGCCCCCGGCTGGGCATGGGCGAGGTCGATGGCCGCTTGAGCCCCGTCGTAGACCGTAGGAGGGGCGCTGCGCAGCTCGACCTCGACCCGCTCGAGGTACGCCCCAACGACGCGCTGGATCTGCTCGTCATCCGCAGGCTGCCCCGCGTTGGTGAGGGCCGCGCGAGCGATGCCCGGATCGGTCATCCCCGCGAAACGGACGGCCTGCATCGCGTCTCCGCATCCAGGGCAGACGCTCTCGAAGCCCGCTTGCATCGCCCGACGCCCAGCCCCCCGGGCGTCGAGGATCGTGCCGTCGATATCGAACAGGTAGACGGTGGAGACGCCCACTAGAACGCTGCAGCCTTGCCACCATCGCGGACCGTGTCGGCGACCGCCCGGAACCCACCGCTGGCCGGATCGACCTCGATGCAGTTCGCGTGCCCCATCGACGAGCGGCGAGCGTCCACCTCGTGGCCCAGCGCTTCGAGCCCCGACTGTAGATCGGGTCCGATGCCGCTCTCCGCCCAGACCTTGTCGGGCTGCCACTGATGATGCACGCGCGGCGCGGCGACAGCCTCGTCGATCGTCAGGCCATAGTCGACAACGGCGCGGATGACCTGAAGCACCGTCGTGGTGATCGTGGGCCCGCCCGGACTGCCCACGATGGCTCGCAGCGCTCCGTCTTTGGCAACGATGGTGGGGGTCATCGAGCTGAGCATGCGTTTGCCGGGCTCGATCTTGTTCGGTTCGCCTTGCACCAGTCCGAACACGTTGGCCGCCCCAGGCTGCGTGGAGAAATCGTCCATCTCGTTGTTGAGCAGCACGCCCGAGCTTGGAAGCACGAACCGCGCGCCGAAGCCCAGGTTGAGCGTGGTCGTGTTGGAGACCGCGTTGCCGGCAGCATCAACGACAGAGAAGTGTGTCGTCTGATGCGACTCCTCCTTGATCGGCGGGATGCCAGGGTGCACTTCGCTCGACGGCGTCGCACGAGCGGGGTCGATGTCGGCGAGCCGCCCCTCGACGTAGGCCTCGGTCATCAGCTGGTCCAGCGGGAGTTTGACGTAGTCGGGGTCCGCCAACAGCATGTTGCGATCCACGTACGTTCTTCGAGCGATCTCGATGTGCAGGTGGACCTCCTCCACGCTTCGCCACGGTTTCGACGCAAGATCGAGCGACTCGGCCGCGGCCAGCATCTGGTACAGGCCCACCCCACCGGCCGACGGCGGCGGCATCGTGATGATGTCGTGTCCGCGATACTCGAAGGCGATCGGCTCGCGCCGTTTGGCCTCGTACGCAGCGAGGTCCTTCGCGGTCCACAGCCCACCGGCGGCGGCGTTCTCGGCCGCCATCGTTTCCGCGATCGGACCTTCGTAGAAAGCCTGGGGCCCGCCCTCGGCGATCGCCTCGAGGGTCGCGGCCAGCACCGGCTGTTTCCAAGTCTCTCCAGCCGCATACAGCGAGCCATCCGGTTTCGTATAGAAGGCAGCGGATGCGTCGTAGCCCGCATCCCGAATGCGCCCCACCCCGCGCTCGATGTCCTCGACGTGAAAGCTGTCCAGGGCGTTGCCGTTGCGCGCGAGTTCCACCGCCGGCATCACGACGTCGCGCCACGGAAGCTGCCCGTAGGTCTTGTGGGCCAGCGCAAGACCAGCGACCGATCCGGGGATGCCCGCGGCCTTGGGTCCCACCAGGCGCTCTCTCGTCGGCTTGCCGTCGGGGCCGAGGAACATGTCCCGGGTGGCTGCCGCGGGAGCCTGCTCGCGATAGTCGAATGCTGCCGTGTCGCCGTCGGCCATGCGGACGACCATGAATCCTCCTCCGCCGATGTTGCCGGCAGAGGGATGCGTGACCGCCAGTGCAAAACCCACCGCGACGGCAGCGTCGATGGCATTGCCGCCCTTCTTCATGATCGCAATACCGACCTCGCTCGCACTCGCCTCAGCACAGGTCACCGCGCCTTGGGTGCCCAGCGCGACGCGGGTCCCATCCGCCTCGCCCGCGGGCATGGTCCTTCGCACCGGGACAGGTCGCGCCGCCTGCGACGTTGTGGTCTCGCCCGGGTCGGCCGGCAATGCTCCGGGCCCGGGTCCTGCAGTCTTGCACCCACCGCCAAGCAGCGACAGCCCCAGAACGAGCGAGGTGAACCGAAGCGACATCATCCCGCGCAGGTATACCCCTCGCGACCTATCAGGCGCGACCTCGCTCCTGGCCCGGATCACGCTAGTCTCCTCCCTCACGGTGATCGACGAAGACCAGCCGCCTGAGCATCCCTCGCTGTCGGACGCCTTGCTCGCCGAGGACCCGAACGAGGCTGCCGGTAGGAACGTCGAGCGCGAGCAGGCGCTCGCCGAGGTCCACGCGCGCATGTTTGGTTCGATGGGCCCCGTCTGCCTGGGGCGCTTCGAACTCGGCGCTCGGCGGGGCGCAGGCGCCATGGGCGTCGTCTACGAAGCCCTCGACCCAGATCTCGACCGGAAGGTCGCCCTCAAGGTGCTGCGCTCGACCGCCTTGGACCCTCACGGCGCCGAGCGCTTCGCGCACGAAGCTCGGGCACTTGCCAAGCTCCGCCACCGAAACGTGGTCACCGTCTACGAGGTCGGCACCGACGGCGACGACCGGTTCATCGTCATGGACCTCGTGCAGGGCGAGACCCTGCGGGAGTGGATGGAAGCCCGGCACAGCCTCGGGGACATCGTGCGCATGTTCATCGGTGCGGGTGAGGGCCTGCAGGCAGCCCACGACGCCGGACTGGTCCACCGCGACTTCAAGCCCGACAACGTCCTGGTCGAGGATGAACTCCCTCGGGTGGTGGACTTCGGACTGGCCGCGGGGACCGAGGATGCGCGCGTGACCATGACGCAGTCCGACGAAGACGAGCCCATCGAGCCTGTCGAGCCCGCGCGTTACACCCAGACCGGCGCGTTTGTTGGAACCCCGGTCTACATGGCCCCGGAGCAGGCACGGGGCCAGGCCGACCCCGCCGCAGACCAGTACGCGTTCTGCGTGTCGCTGTTCGAGGCGATCGAGGGGCGCCGCCCCCACGCAGACGCGGAGTCCGAGGGTTTCGAGGCGATGCTCAGCGCCCGCGAAGCCCCAGTCCAGGCGGGCACGCCCGCCGCTGCGCCTCGTTGGCTACGGGCGGCCATCGCCCGAGGACTCGCACCGAATCCCGCGGACCGCTGGCCCTCGATGAACCAGCTGCTCGCCGTGCTACGCCGGATCGATGGCGGCGGACGCCGCCGCACCGCGATCGCCGTCGCGGGCGTCGGACTCACCGCGACCGCCGCAGGGCTCGGGAGCCAGTGGAGCCCTATCATCGCGGCGACCTCGGACCCCTGCGCCGACGCGGGGTCCGAGATCGCCGAGGTCTGGTCCGACTCGCGGCGCGCAACGCTGCAGCAACGCTTCCTGGGCACGAAGCTGACCTACGCCGCGGACACGTGGGAACGGGTCGCGCCTCGTCTCGACACGTATGCCAAGCAGTGGACCGAGGTCGCGCAGCGGGCCTGTCTCGCGGACCTGGCCGCACCGGTTCCTGCACCGCCCTTGAACCAGGCTCGCCTGCGATGCATCGGGCGACGCCGCTCCGACTTCGTTGCACTGCTCGACACGTTCGCTGCCCCCACCGCCAAGACCGTCGACCGCGCCGTTGATGCCGCAGACACGATCCCCCCGCTGGCCACATGTGATGAGGCTGCATTGGTTCGAGAGCAACTCGAACGTGGACAGGAGCGAGAGCAGGCACCCAGCACCCTGTACGGGCAGCTCGCTGCCTCCGATGTCGCGTTCCGGACCGGGGACGACGAGGTCGCCCGCTCGAAAGCCCAGGTGGCTCTCGAGGGCGCGAACGCGGTCCCGGACCACGAACTTGCCGCGCTCGCGGCTCTCGTCTTGGCACGGGTCCATCGGCGCTCTGGCGACCTCGAAGAGGCCGTGTCCATGGCCGGCAACGCGATCGATTCCGCCGAACGACTCGGAGACACTCGCCTCCGGGTCAAGGCACGACTCGAGCTGCTCCGGCTCTTCGTCGAGCGCCGTGAGTTTGACGCCGGACTTCGAGAGGCTCGTTTCATCAGGGCGAGCTTGGGGCACCTCGCCGACCCTCCAGGGTTGCTGAGCGACTTCGAGCTCGTCGAGGGGTGGCTCTTCCTCTACAAGGGCGACATGGAGCCGGCGCTCCAACGGTTCGAGGCCGCCGAAGCGCACGCGCGCGCGCAGGGGCCTGGAGGATCTGCGCGAGTCGGCCGGAGTCTCTCGGCGCAGGGCAAGGCGCTCGGGGAGCTGGGGCGGTACGAAGAGTCCGTGACCGCCACCCGGAGTGCGGTGGAGTTGCTCACGGGCCGGCTCGGCGGCGCAACGCCCAGCACGATCCGTGCTCGACTCGGGCTGGTGGTGTCGATGTGCAACCTCGGCCTCGTTCAGGACGGGGTCGTAGAAGCAACGGCTGCGGTGGTCGACGCCGATGCCGTCCAGGGGAAAAACTCCGTCTTGGCCGCGAGGGCTCGCGCAACGCTGGGGATCGCCTACTCCACAACCGATCTGCAGGAGTCGGTATCCCTGCTTCGTGAGGCTGCGGAAGTCCTCGAAGGGGTTTACGGATTGAAGAACCCGGACTCTGCGACAGCTTGGCTCAACCTGGCGCACGTCCTGTCCGACGTCGACCCCCAAGAGGCGGTCGACGTTCTAGACCACGTCGCCGAGATCTATGCGTCCACCCTTCCCACCACTCACCCGGACTACGTCTACTTGTACGCCAACCTTGCAGAGGGCCACGCGAAGCTCGAGAACTGGGAGGCTGCGACTGTGGCCGCGCAACGCGCTGAGTCCCTCGCCCAACAGCACTTCCCCGGGGACAATGGCCGGCTCGCCCGGATTCGGACCCTGCGGGGGAGCGCGATGCGTGGTGGCGGCGACCCGGATGGCGCGACCGCACTGCTCGAGTCAGTCCTGCTCGCCCGGCGGAAAGCAGAATCACAACCCGCTCTGATTGCCGACACCCAGTACGAACTTGCGTTGTCCGTCGCAGACCAAGGAAACATCGAGCAGGCGACCGCATACATGGAAGCGGCACGCGCGACGTTCCGGAAGCAAAACGCACACGAACATCGCGCCAAGCTCATCGACGCGTGGCTCGCAGACCACTGACCTCCGCCCGCGACCCCGCCCCAAAAAAGTCCCCGCCGCAGCGAACCTCCGAGGAAGAAGAGAGATTCGCCGCAGCGGTGGGTCCGGAACCGCCGTCATCCACCCCACCCAAGTCCCCCGTGTCCATGGGGTCCATGGTGTTCACGGGTGCCACACTGTGTGGCGCGGGCCTCGGGGGCGCGCGGGTGGACGCCGGTGACGTGCCACGGGTCCACTGGATACGACCGCCTCTGCGCTCGATTTTCCGAGGCTGCGGCGGTTTTTCTCAGCAATGCCACAAAACCTCGTTTCGCTCGCTATGCTGCCGCTCTGCGCCTGGCCCGATGACGCCCCCCGCCCATCTTGAGCAGCTCACGCCCGAAGACGTCGGCCTGCCTGAAGGTGCGCGGATTCCCTTCCAATTCGCACCTGGACACAGCTGGTCTCCGCTTGTGGTCAGCTTCCCGCACGTCGGTCTTGCCTGGCCCCACGAGCTACGCCCCAAGCCGCAGGTCGAGTTCTCCCGCAACGCAGACTACGAGGTCCAAACCCTGTACGCGGGCGTTCCCACCCTCGGTGCTGCGACGGTCACCGCCCACTTTTCTCGCCTGGTCGTCGATCTCAACCGCGCCGACGATGATGTGGCGCGCCAGCTTGTGCCAGATCATCCGGCGCCGCGAGCCCGGATGAAACCAGGAGTCCCTGGCAGCCCGGCCCCGCTCGGCTGGGACCGGCCGGGTCGCGGGGTGGTGTGGGCATCCGCGATGACGGGAGTCCGTGGGACCACGCGCATCCTGACGCCGCCGCTGTCGTACCCCGCGTTCGAGTCCCGCATCGCTCGGTTTCATCGACCGTACTACCGCGCACTCGAGGTCTTGCTCGAGCGCCGGCGCAAGCGTTTCGGGTACGCGGTGCTGCTCGATGCCCACAGCATGCCGGGCAGCGTCGGTGTCGATCTGGTGCTGGGCACGCTCGAGGGAACGAGCTGCGCGGACGCGGTCTCCAACACCGCGATGAGCGCCCTCGCCGGCGCCCCGGACCGCCGCTCGCTCCTGTCGGTTCGCCGCGACGATCCCTACCAGGGGGGCGAGATCGTTCGAACATTCGGAAGACCGAGCGAAGGGGTGCACGCGTTGCAACTCGAAGTGTCACGCCGCCTGTACATGGATGAGCGGGTGTACCGTGTGCTCAGTTGGCCAAGCGATCTGCGTTCGCTCCCGTCCGAGCGCGGTCCGCAACACCCCCGCGCCACCGGGCTGCCGGCGCCAAATCGTCGCCGGAGCCGCGAGCTCCATGAACTCGTACTTCGGGTCCGGAGCCTCGTACAAGCCCTCAGCGGCCCGCCTGAGGCGCCATTCCACTCGCGCGACGTCCCATCCTCCGCGGCGCCATGACGAAGAGACCATGAGCAGCACACCCCCCCCTCGCGATCGTCGCAAGACATTCCCCGGCGATGTGTGGATGTTATCTCCCACGTCCCTACACCGAGCGCGGTTCAATTTCGGACCTTCGCTTGTCGATCCCTTGTCGCTAAAACCCCCCAAAGGATACACTCCCGGCGCACTGGAACCTCGACACGAGGTTCACGTGCAGGGGAAGTGGGAGCAACGGTTGTGAGCAACGCAAGACAAGACGCGGACGCGTTTGACGACCTTCTAGGGCAACTCGTGGATGAGTTGGCGATGACGCCGACGATGCCCGAAGAGGCAGAACAAGAACAGCCGGTACCCGTCCCTGGCGGGACGACCGTGGGCCCAGCCCCGTCGGCTCCGGGACCCTCAGGTGGCGGGGCCAACGTGGTTGCCCCACACCAGGGCACCCCGGTGGACTACCCAGAGCCCGAGAAAAAGGGCGGCCTGGGGCTTGGTCTGGGTCTCGGCATCGGAGGCGCAATTGCTGCGATCGGTGTCGCTGCGATCATCGTCCTCGGCGGTAAGGACGACGAGCAAGTCGCGGAGAAGGACGACAAGACGGAGCAAAAGGCCGACGCCGCGGACGGCGAGAAGAAGCCTGCCGAGGCTCCCCCTCCAGCCCCAGGAGCGACCCCACCCGCAGCGGGAACCCCCGCGGTCGCCGGGGCGGTTCCCGGTACGCCCGGCGCAGTTCCAGGGACGCCCGGCGCCCCAGGTACACCCGCAGCTGCTGGCACTCCCACGACGCCTGGCGCAACGCCAGCACCGGGTACGCCCGGCGCGGTCCCGGCCGCTGGCACGCCTGGCGAGACGCCGGCTGCCGACGCACCCAAGCCGGTGACCAAGAAGAAGAAAAAGAAGAAGAAGAGGAGCGGGACTCGGCCCGCGAAGAAGAAGACTTCCGGCTCGAAGAAGAAGTCTTCCACCGTCAACCCGTTCGGTTAGACCCACATGTTTTCGATGAACGCCCCCATCGCCGTCGCGCTCGCCACGGCGCTCTCGCTTCCCTCCGCCGCATTCGCGGCGCAGCCCGCGGGCTCTCCAGATCCTGCCTCCATGACCGAGGACCAGAAGATGGAGCGGGCCAAGGGCCTGTACGGTGAGGCCGACGCGGCCTTCCAAGCTGGCAGCTATGCCGACGCCCTCGCCAAGTTCGAGGAAGCCTACAACTACTACGCGCCGCAGCTGCACCTGTTCAACTTCAACATCGGCGCGGCCGCGTACGAGCTCGGTGACTGTGCGAAGGCCAAGACCGCCTTCCAGCGGTTCCTCGATCTGGTGCCCGACCACCCCGAGCGTGGAGCCGCGCAGGAGAAGCTCATCGAGATCGAGCGCTCCGGTTGCGCCCAGGCTGCCGCAGCCACCACCGCTCCGCCAGTCACGACAACGACGTTGACCCCGGCCACCGAGGACGACGAGGACTCGCCGCTGCTCACCTCCAAGAAGGACGAGCGCGAGGAAGCGTCCGAGCGCGAGCGGGACGAGAAAGACGCGAAGAAGACCGACCCCGTTCTTCTGACCGGCATCATTCTCACCGCCGTCGGCGGCGCGACCCTGATCGGCAGCGGCGTCTCGGTCGGTCTCGCACGTGCCAAGGCCAACCGCCTCGCTTCTCTCGCGTCCCCAGGGGACACCGGTTTCCCCGACGGAAACTACAGCGACGACGAGGTCTTCAACCTCGACCAGACTCGCCTGCCTGGCAACAACACCGCCACCATCGCCCTGCTCGTGGGCGGTGCGGTCGTGACCGGCGTCGGCGTTGGCTTGTTGGTCGTCGGTCTCAAGCGCCAAAAGGCCAAGCGCGCCAAGGTTGGCGACAAGAACGCTTCGGCCCCCACCCGCCCGCACCTCGCCGGATTCGGTCCGTCGTTGTTGCCTCGTGGCGGCGGTGCGTCGGCCTCTGTCCGGTTCTAGACCGCGCGTGGCCGCCCCTCGTCCCCGAACCCTGTCTCCGCTCACGCAAGGCCAGGTCCGGGGATGATTCTGCATGCCTAGTCCTCGCGATCGCGCACGCCTTCTCATCGAGGAGCGCCTGGCAGCCGAGCACGGGACCATGGGCCTCGAACGCCCGGCCCCGGTGTGCATGATCTACCCGAGTCCGTATCGGGTGGGCATGTCGGCGCTCGGCTTCCAAACCCTGTACCGGATCCTCAACACCGAGGGCCCTGGCGCACACCGAGCGTTCCTCCCCGACGACTGGGAGCCCGCGTCCCTGAAGTGGCCAGCGCCCAAGGACCCGATGCTCAGCTACGAGCAGCGGCGACCGATCTCCGACTACCGGGTGTTGGCGATGTCGATGTCGTACGAGCTCGAGATCACGGGGGTCATCCGCCTTCTCGAGGGTGCCGGGATTCCCCTGTACGCCAAGGACAGGGGACCCCGTGACCCGATTCTGCTCGCCGGCGGTCCGCTGACGACGACCAACCCCAGCGTCTTGCTCCCGTTCGTCGACATCCTGATGTTCGGCGAGGGCGAGGAGCAGCTCCCGCTGGCGGTGGACCGGATCCTCAGCAACAAACATAGGAGCACCGCGATCGAGGCGGTTGCCTCGATGCCGCACGCGATCCGGGGGGAGTTGGAGCCCGGGCATTTCGAGGCGTTCCCCACCCAGGCCAAGGTCGACAAGTCAGTCCTCCCCGCTTACTCCGCGATCACGACGCCAAACACCGAGCTCGCCGACATGTTCCTGGTCGAGCCCGAACGCGGCTGCTCCCGCCAGTGCACCTTCTGCGTCATGCGGGGACCCAGCACCGGGGGCATGCGATTGCTCGACATGAAGGAGCCGCTGGGGCTCATCCCCGAGACCGCCAAACGCGTCGGCCTCGTCGGCGCCGCAGTCACCGACCACCCCAAGCTCGAAGAACTGATCGATAGCGTGGTGCAGACCGGGCGCGGCGTCGGAGTCAGCAGTCTTCGCGCAGATCGACTCACGCCGGAGCTGGTCGCCAACCTGGCTCGGGGTGGCTACCGACAGATCACGGTCGCCTCCGATGGCATCAGCCAGCGTCTACGCGACCAGCTGCAGCGTCGCATCAAGGGCGAGTCGATCCTTCGCGCCGCCGACCTGGTCCGCGCCGACCCCAACGTCCGCGGAATGAAGGTCTACAACATGATCGGCGTTCCGACGGAGACGGAGGATGACGTCGATGAGCTGATCGCCTTCAACCAGGAGATCGCCGACAAGGTTCGGCTCACGCTCACGTTCTCCACCTTCGTCGCCAAGCAAAACACCCCCTTGGACGGTCAACCGTTCATCGGGGTCAAGGAAGCCGAGGCGCGCCTCAAGAAGATTCGCAAGGCGCTGGGGAAGCGGGTCCAGATTCGTCCCCAGTCGCCACGTTGGGCCCATGTCGAGTACCTCGTCGCCCAGCGCGGTGCGGAGAGTGGGCACGCAGCCGTGCAAGCCGTCTACGGAGGCGGCGGGTACCGGGCGTGGATCAAGGCCTTCGAGCGGCTCGAACCCCTCCCCCGACCGCTGGTGTTCGGCGACGAGGCGCTCAAGGCTCGCCGGGCTCGCCGGGCCAACGAGCGGGAAGAAAAGGCGCGTCTGCGCGTCCTCCCAGCGGGATCCTGAGCACGAGCCACACGTGTCCCGAGCGAGCCGTCCGTTGTTTATGACGGATTGGCTGGCCGCTAGGGCGGCGGTGCTGCGTGGTCCCCAAGCAGGGCCCGGAGTGTCGCGTGCCGGGCTGGGATCCGAGCCACGGCGGCCTCGTGAGCGCTGTGCAGACGGGCGCGCGCCACCGCCATTCGCTGCGGGTCGTCGGCGAGCGCCATATCGCTGCGGACCATCAACACCGTCAGACTCAAGTGGGCCAGGACGGCACCGCCCATCAACAGCACCCCTGCCAGGCCGACCCGAGCCGAGGCACTCACCTTCGCGATACCGTCCGCGGTTCGAGTGGCCGCGAGACACAGCGGCAACGCCACCACAGCCACGAGAACGGCCCAAACCTTGAGCGGCAGCGCGCGGGCCAGCGCGGCATCTCCCCAGGCGGATGTCGACAACGGTCGTTCGAGAACGACGGCGTAACCGCGCCAGTCCAGCAACGCGCCGGTCGTGTTGGGATCGACGAAGCTCGCCGCGAGCAACGCGACCGCGGGGACAACCAGCGCAAGCGTGAGGGCGGCGAGCAGCCGCAGTCGGCCCCGCACCCGGGCCCACGCCACGATCCCGAGGGTGCCGGGCAGGAGCAGCGGCAACGCGTCGAGAAGCTTGCGCGCCCCAAAGCTCGTGCCGCCCGACCACGTCCGAGTTCCCAACACGGCGTAGGGGCCGATATCCCGCATGCCGCAGTCCAGCCAGACCTGGTGAGCGAACAAGCCGAGCAACAACCAGGCCGCACGCTCTCGGCGAGCCACCCCCCACACCAGCGCGACGATGCCGAGCAGGACCACTGGCGACCAGGTCAAGACCCCGTGGTAGGGCGAAAACAGAAACGCACGGAGGTGGTGCGTCGTCTGCGACGCATACCCCCCGAGGTCCGCGCCATACATCCACAGCTGGAGTCGGAGGTGCAGCAGCGGCCAGGCCGCTGCCGCCACTGCGCCTGCGCCAAGCCGCCGCAAGCGGTCTCGAGATGAACCTCCATGCCAAGCATCCTCGGCGACCAACAGCCACAGCGGAGCAAGTTGAGGCCGGATCCCCGTGGCGAGCCCCAGCAGCGCGCCCAGCACAACCACGCGCGACATCGGCGTCCCCCAGCCTCGATTCCTCCACGCCAGGATGAAGACCAGCATCGCGCCGAATCCCCAAACATGCGGGCGCAGAGGGGCTTCACTCGCGTAGTAGAGCAACGGCGTCCCGGCGACCCATGCCAGTTGCGCGATCGCACCGGCGCGAGCCGTCCCCGCTGCCTCCGTGTAGACCCGAGCCAGCAGCCGCGCCAGACCGACCAGGACCAGCATGGCCAGTGTTCGCACGGCGAGCAATGGAACCGCACCGTACGGGTTGAAGCGTAGACCGGTGGACACCAAGGCACGCCCCGCCACCAGCCCAAGCCCGTATCCCGGCGCCTGAAGCCACGTCGCCCCTGCCGGCCAATGGTTGGACACGACGCCTTCGCCGGTCACGAACGCAAACGTGGGCGTCAGCCGCAGCGCGTTCATCTCGTTGTCGTAGAGCAAGTCAGCGTCGACGAATGCACCATGCAGGTGCGCCAGCATCCCCGCGGAGTCCGCGTTGTCTCGCACGATGTTGAACCACGGCGCACAAACCGCCAGAAGCACGAGGAGACGAATGAGGCGACGCCGGAACACCGCACCGCGTCCGTGCGTATGGTTGGGCGGAACCAAGGACCCGATGGTAGCGTGACGATGGTGAGCGTGCTGGCCCCCCTGATGATGCTCAAGTGCGCGACTGCCTTGAGCGCCCTGGACCCGACGCTGGATCCCTCCCAGCTGTCGGAGGCCACCGCGGCAGAGGTCGCGACCATCCAGATCGAGCCGTCTGAGGTTGCGTACATCTCGGCTCGGTACCAGGATACCGTCATTCGTGGGCGCCCGTGGGTCCCGAACAAGCGCCTGGCGACGATCGGAAAGGGCACGCGGCTGGTCGTGCGCGGCGAGGTCGAGAGCCGAGACAAGGCGGGTTGCAAGGGCAAGACCTGGTACGCGGTGTGGCCGCTGGGCTTTGTGTGCAGCAATCATTTCACCAAGGCCAAGACCCCGCCCGAAGTTGGCGCCGCCCTCCCGTTGGGTCCTGGTAAGCGGCTCCCGCACGCCTACGCGCTGGTGCGGACCGATGGCACGCCCGCGTACGGGTCCGAAGATGATGTGCGCCTGGGCGTGGAGAAGCGGTCGCTGACCAAGGGGATGTCCCTGGTGGTCACCGGAGCGACGGAGATCGACGGCGTCCGCTACGTCACCACCAAGAATGGACTCATCGTCAGCAAATCCGACGTGGGGTGGATGGGCCAAGGCTCGCAGTGGCAAGGCGTCCGGCTCCACAACGCCGAGCCCGGACCCCTGTTCGGCTGGGTCCGCAAGAAGAAGGCCAAGGTGTGGGACGCGCCTGCATCAGAGAACCCCGCGGTCGCCACACTCGCGCTGCGCGACCGGGTCCCGATCCTCGAGTCGCAAGGCGAGTATCGGCGGATCGGAGAGGCGCAATGGGTCGATCAGGCCGATCTCAACGAAGTGACGATCATCGCGCCACCGGATGGCGTGGTGACCGACTTTCGGCGCGGCGAGACCGGCAATGACCAGTGGGTCGACGTGGACGTCGGTGAGCAGGTGCTGGTCACCTATCGCGGCGGCGAAGCACAGTTTGCAACCCTGGTGAGCAGCGGTCGGGGCAGCCCCACGCCGCTGGGCAACTACCCGGTCTGGGCCAAGGTCGCCTCCATGGACATGGCCAACCAGGACTACGAGGACAACCCCTACCTGGTTCAAGGTGTCCCTTGGGTCGTGCTGTTCCAGGGCCACATCGCGCTGCACGGCGCCTACTGGCACGACCGCTTCGGCAACCGCAAGAGCCACGGATGCGTGAACCTGGCGCCCTTGGATGCGCGCTGGGTGTTCGAGTGGATCGGTCCGACGCTCCCCGTAGGCTGGACGGGATTCCTCCCCGACGATCTGCACAAGAGCCCGATCGTGCACGTTCGCGACAGCAACAAGGAACCGGGGCTGCAGTTCACGCAGCAGCGACCCTGGGGGCCCCCGGATCGCACCGCGGAGCGGAAGAAGAGCGATGCGGCACAGCGTCGCCGAGAGAACGCGACCGCCGCAGCAGGCCCAGACATCGGAGCAGGCGAGTTTCTCCCGTCTTCGGGCGGCCCCGCCACGCGCATCGAATCCAAGCCTGCCCCGCTGTAGCGACGCGTCACCCGATCCACGACGCGGCGCTTGCAGCAGCCATGATGGCGCGCGTACGCTCCGCGGACATGCGATCCCCCTTTCGACGGCTGGCTCTTGCGGGTGCGCTCGGGTGCTTGGCGCTGTGCGTCACCGCGGGCTGCGGCGCGGACCGAGAACGCAACGTCCGCGCTCCCAAGGCAGGGGCCAAGCTTCACTACGCTCTCGACGTTGGGACCAGTCTCGACGGCCACCTACGGATCGGGACGACGCGCAGCGTCGAGGGGCTCTCCGACCCTCTGACCCAGAGTGTGGAGTGCGACGCGCGGCTGTTTGTCGTCAAGGCCGAGGCCGACGGCTCTCGAATCATCCGGGCCACCTTCCGCAGCGTCGACCTGGACTGGAGCGTCCCCCCCGAGACGGGACTCTCGACGGAGGCGTTCGCCAAGTTGGCCGCGACCACCCTCAAAGAGACCGAGATGCGCTTCACCGTCTCCGCCCGGGGGAAGATCCTCTCCCTGCCCGCGGGGGCGCAGCGCACTCCGGTCGAGCTCGAGGGGCTGCTCGACACCCTGGGTCGAGCCGCGACTTTGGCCTTCATCGAACTCCCCACGGGGCCCATCAAGAAAGACCGTACGTGGGTCGACTCGGCCAACGTGCCAGGTCTGCACCACAACGAGACGCGCCTCGACGGGCTGTCCCGTCAAGGCAAGTCCGGCCCCGTCACCGCAAACCTGGAGGTCCGATTCGTCTCCGCGATCGAGGTGAGCACCGCCAGTGGCCCGCGCCGACGTCAGGTGGAGGGGGAGACGGCCGTCGCGCTCACCGACAAGGGGGTCCCACTGCAGACCCGCACCGAGCTCCGTGACTTCGACCCGGTCCGCGGCACCGCGGTGCAGGAGATCTACGGGACGTGGAACCGCACCGACTCGGGCGATCAGGGCACGACCGACGTCCAAGACATCGACGACCCATGCGACGCCGACTACGTCGGAACCACGCCGTGCATGGACACCTCCGCGGCGCAGCCCTGATGCAGACGCGAGGGTTCGCGACCCTGGTCGTGCCGAGGATCGTCCTGGGTACGATGGCCTACGGAACCCATCGCAATGGCGCGCAACAGATGGCGACGGTCCGCGCCGCCCTGGACGCCGGGCTGAGCACCATCGATACAGCCCCGCTGTATCACTTCGGCCGCACCGAGAGCTTCCTCGGGGAGGCGATCGCGGGTCGGGACGCGACCGTCATGGGCAAGGTCGGCATCCGGTGGGACGACGACCAGCATGGCGAGGTCATGCTGCGAACCCGGATCGGCGGGCGAGACATCGTCGCTCGCAAGGACAGCCGCCCCGCCTCGATCCGGCGCGACGTGGAGGAGAGCCTCGTCCGTCTACGGCGCGCACGGTTGGACCTGTGCCAGGTGCACCACCCCGACATCCACACCCCGATCGCGGAGACGATGGGCGAGCTGCTGCGGCTTCGTTCCGAAGGCAAGGTCGGGGAGATCGGGGTCAGCAACTTCTCCCCCGAACAGTTGGATGAGGCTCAGCGAGCCCTTGGGAGCACCCCCTTGGCGAGCCACCAGGTCGAGTACAGCCTGCTGGTTCCCGCTGGGCGGCTCGCCGTCGACGCGGCCGTGCGACGCGGCATCGGTACACTCATCTACTCCCCGCTGCACCGCGGCGCACTCGTAGGCGGCGCCGCGCTCCGCAACCGCCTCCACCCGCACGACCCCCGACGAAGACGCCCTGCCTTCATCCATGCCAACGCCGCCCGCATCGATCGGGCCCTCGAGGCCTGCGTCGCGCCGGTCGCAAGGAGAACGGGACACAGCGTCGCCGAGGTGGTCTTGGCGTGGCTTCTTCACCAGCCCGGCGTCGATGCGCTGGTCGTGGGCATCAGTCGGCCGAGCCAAGCTCATTCGCTCGTACGCTCGTCGTCGCTCCAGCTCACCGACGACGAGCGGAACACCATCACGTGGACGTTCGGCGGACTCGCCCTCGACGCCGACGCCGAACCCCGACGTCGCGAACGGGTCGAGACCGTCGCCCGTCGAGTTGCGGGTGCGCTGTTGCGTCGAGCGGGCCTCCGTTGAGCCTCGGAATCAACGGCCGGGCATCAGTCCTCTGAGGTCGCGCTTCGCCGCGGTGATGTTCACGCGGTGCTCCGATCCTTCGCGGAGGACCCTCAGGGCGACCGTGTCCCCGACCCGGAAGTGGCTGGGCCCGAGCATTGAGGCGGCACTCGAGGCCCCCATGCTGGCGACGTCCTGATCGCGAACCGCGATGATCTCGTCGCCTGGCTTCAATCCCGCCGCCTCGGCTGACCCCTCTTCGGAGACGGCGCGAACCCACAGCCGCTCTCGTTCGGGGTCATCCGGCGCATCAGCATCCTCCGGGTCCGCTTCCGGTGCCAAAGGCCGATGCGTCCAGTCGCGCACCGTCGTACGGAACCCGAGGGTGCCGCGCTCCGCCACCGGGACCTCTCCGGCCGCGACGGACGTAATGGTGCCCAGGTCCGTGGACTCGCCTGCATCGACCTCGTAGCTCGCGGTGGCGCCGCCCCCTTCGCCACCATCGGGGTCGACGACCATCAGCTGCCCGGTCCCGGACGGCACTCCAGACAGCTCGAACTTGCCGCGCCCGTCCGTCCGCGGACCCCCGCCCATCAACATCTGCAGGCCCGAGCCCACGTTGGGGGTTCCATCCTTCGGTTGCGCCATCACGAACAACCCACTCAAGGGCTCTCCGGTGGCACTCACAACCGTTCCGGTCAGGGTCCCGAAGGCCTCCAGCTCGAGCGCGACGTCGGCGACTGCACCCTGCTCGACCTCGACCTCGACCGAGGCGGTTCCAGATTCGGCCTGCGCTTCGACGGTGTACGTCCCCGGATCCAATCCCTGCAACGAGAACTCGCCCTTGTCGTTTTGAATCCGCTTGGAGCGGGAGGTCGGACCCTTCAGCGAGAGCCTGTACGCGGGGACCGGCTTGGTTCCATCGCGCAGTTGCCCGCGTACGCCCGCGAGGGCTTCGAGTTCCAGTGTCACATCACCGCCCAGCGCGACGCCGTCCTCGGAGACCCGCATCCCTCCTCCGGCCGCCTCTGCTGTGATCCGGTAGTTCCCTTCGCGGAGTTCACGGATGCGGAAGCGGCCCGAAGCGTCCGTCAGCACCGGAGGCTCCGACGCCATGGCGGACAGAGGCCCATTTCGCGAAGACGCCTTCCGGTCCTCGTCCTGGGACTTCGCCTCGACCTCCCGCCCTCTGCGAGGTCTGCGGGCCCGCATCATCTCGCCCATCCAGGCCTTGCCAGCGCCCTCCATGGACGCCGAGACCCACGCATCCGCGACCGGGGCCCCGTCTTCATCCAACACCACGCCCGCGATCTCTCCAGTGCGAGCCTCTACCACCAGGCGGACGCCGCTGAGACCATCCTCGGGAACCGTGAACGCGCGCGGTTCCCCGGCAGCGCCGCCGTCGTCGAACTTCAGCGACGGACCCTTGCCGGGGCTGACCGAGACCTCGTACTCCCCCGGCTCCAGGCCCCGAATCGTGAACCCGCCATCCTCGCCCGTCGGTGCCCCACTGCCGAACAGGGGACTGTCGTTGACCGAGAACGAGAACGAGGCGGACTCGGCATCAACATCGATCCGCGTCGCACGAACCTTGACGTCCCGCACCGCCGTGCCGTCCGCGGTCACGACCGTGCCTTTCATGGACACGCGGGGCTCGAGCTCAACGACCACGTCATGCTCTCCCTCGTCTCCGACCTCCAGTTTCAGGGATCCGTAGGATCCGTCATCCGCTTTGGCGATGACCTCCAGAGACCCCGGTGCAACGGGGCGCAACTCGAAGTTTCCCTCGGCGTCGGTCCGCGTGCGAACCAAGGCATTGCCAACACTCGCGAGCATGCCGCTGATGCCCATCCCCTCGGATGAGACGCTCAGGGAAACGGTCGCAAGTCCAGGAGGGTCGACGCGGCCGGAGATCGTGACGCCCTCGTCGAGTTCGACCAAGACGCCGGTGACATCCTCGTCCGAGACCTGCGCAGAGGTCCCGGTGAGGTTCGGCAAGTGGTCCTCACCCAGCGCCGAGACGAGGTAGTTGCCAGGCTCGACGCCGGGGATCTCGAAGAACCCATCCGCCTCACTCGGTGTCCGTGCGACGTACAACCCTGGGGGCTGCATCGACAGCGCCCCCACCCAAACGCCTTCGATACCGTCGTCCTCCTCGCTTCCCCGTGGCACCACAAACCCGCTGATCGAAAACGCCGGCTCAACCCAGACCACCACGTCGCTGATCGTCTCTGCGATCCCCACCGAGACCTCCGTGACTTCGGCCGATGCCTGCTCGCTCGCCACCGCGTTGATCTGGAGGACGCCCGAGGGGAGGCCCGCGAGGCGGAAGTGCCCGGAGCTGTCGGACACCACCCTGTGCTCTCCGAACCCGCGAATCGTGAACATTCCCCCCTGGGCGGACGCACCGGGATCCTGCGCGATGACGATCGCGTCTGTCACCGGCGCGTCGGTTCCGCGGACCTTCACGACGCCCTCGATGACTGCGCCGGGCGTCATCCGAACTTGGAGCGTGCGAGGCCCGTCCGCGATCTCGAACGCGCGCCGCACCTGCACGTAGTCCGAATGCGTCACGGTCGCGGTGTAGGTCCCGGTCGGGAGCGTCATCGCGAAGCCCCCGTCGTCGTCACTCAGCGCCGCCGTGGGGGCAACGGTCTGCCGCATCAGATTCTGTCCGTCGTACCGAATGACGGACACCAGCGCCCCCTCCACCGGACCGCCGGAGACATCTTCGACCCGACCGCTCAAGACATGGCCGCCGACGCTGAGTCTCAGTTCGACCGGTGCTGGGTCGCGGCCAGGGATGACCCGCACCCGCAGATGGCTGGCGCTGAGATATCCTTTTGCGCTCGCGGAGATCGTGTACCGACCGACGGGAACGTCGTCGATCGAAAACCCACCGCCTGCGTCGGCTCGAACGTGGACCGGCTCGGGGCGCTCGCCCCTTCGCCCCATGCTCTGCTCGAAACTCTTCGGAGTCAGGAGGACGACGGCTCCGGCGACCGGGGCCGCATCCTGGTCCCGGACGACCCCGACCACCGATACGGGGTCCGTGTCGTCCGCATCGGCCCGCAGCGCCATTTTCCGAGCTGCCCTGTCACTGCTCTCGACCGCTGCCGGCTTGCCCACCGCGCCCGGTCCCAACTCGACGGGAGCATCCGGTCGCGTGATCCACCACGCCAGCGCCCCCAGTAGAAGGAGTGCCACAGCGCCCAGAGCCAGGTTTCGCGACCGCACGGAGCCTCGACCAAGCCTACCTTGGAATTGTTCCAGCAAGGGCCGTGTTCACGGCTCGCGCTGACTCACGCGTAACGCCGAGGGACGCGTTTCGAAACGCCGCAGGTCACCTCGTAGCTGATCGTACCCGACCAGCCGGCCATCTCGTGCAAGTCGATGCGGCCGAGCCCCTGCGTCCCGAGCATCGTCACGGCTTCGCCCGCACGTACGCCAGGAAGGTCCGTGACATCGAGCATCGTGACGTCCATCGTGATGCTGCCGACCACGTCGCATCGGTGCCCACGCACAAGCATCTGCGCCGACCCGCTCATGTTGCGGGGGTACCCGTCCGCATACCCCACCGGCACGATGGCCAGACGAGACGGCCTCCCGAGCTGCACGGTCCCGCCATACGAGACACGCACCCCCGCGGGTACTTCTCGGACCGCGAGCACCGAGCTGCGCATGCTCATCGACTCGCGCAGCCCCGCGAGCTGGACATCCTGCGCCGAAGCCGAGCCATACAGCGCAATCCCGGGCCGAACCATGTCGAAGTGCGCGCTGGGGAATCGCACCAAGCCCGCCGAGTTGCAGGCATGCCGAAGTGGAGGCGAGAAACCGGCCGCCGAGATCGACGAGAGACAGTCCTCGAAGATGCCCAACTGGCGCTTGGAGGAGAGTTCATCGACGCGGTCGTCCGCACACGCGAGGTGAGTCATCACCCCCTCGAACACGACCGTCCGGCCCTCGTCGCGAGCGAACCAATCCAGGAGCGGGGCGAGCTCGCCGGGCAGCACACCGAGCCGGGTCATTCCGGTGTCGATTTTCACGTGCACCCGTGCTGGACGCGCGCCGGTTCGACACACCGCTTCGCTCAAGCGCTCCAGCTGCGCGACAGACCAGATCACCGGTGTCAGGCGTCGGTGCACCAGGACATCGGCGGAGCCGGGCGCGACGCCGCCGAGAACAACGATCGGCGCGAGCACCCCGGCTTCCCGCAGCTGGACACCTTCCTCAACGAGGCTGACCGCCAGCCCCCAAGCCCCCGCATCTACGAACGCTGCCGAGGCCCGAGCGGCGCCATGGCCGTAGGCGTCAGCCTTGACCACCGCGAGGACACGGGCACTTCCGACGTGGGCCTGCACTGCCGCCAAGTTGTGCTGCAGGGCGGAAAGGTCGATCTGTGCAAACGTCGGCCGCACCTCGACGCCAGCGGTCGCCGGAGCCCTGTTGAGGTCTTGGTGTACCGCTCCGCCCATCGGTTTTCTTATACGCCTCGCCACCTGAGGCTGACAAACGCACGAAGGCCCCCTCGAACTTCCGAGGAGACCTTCGTCTTGCGCGATCGATCGCAGTTGTGCGCCGAGAGGAACGGGCCTGGGTCAGGCGGCCGAGGCCTCCGCACCGCCGCTGACCATCCGCTCGTCGAGGATCATCCGACGACCGCTGGAACTCACGAGACCGTTGCGTGCCATCGCGCTGAGGGTCCGCGAGACCGTCTCGCGGCAAGACCCGACCATCCGAGCCAGCTCCGACTGGGTGGGCACGGGCGCCAGAATCCACCCACTGCTCTGCGGGGAGCGGCGTCCCTGCCGCTGAGCCAGCCGGACCAGCGTGCGACGCAGTCGCTCCTCGACGTCGTGGAGCGCAAGGCTGCTGGCGACGTTCTCAATGTCACGGATCTTCGTCGACATGAGACGCATCAGGCGGACGAGGGTCTCCGGATGCCGACCGACATGCGCCGCGACAACGTCCGCCGGGATGTGCAGCAACTCGCTGGGGGTCGCTGTCACCGCGGAGGTCGACATGGGGGTGTCGTCGAACGCGCAGCCTTCACCGATGACATCACCGGGCCCAAGCGAGCTGAGAATCAGGTCACGCCCGGCACCTTCGCGGATCAAGTTCACGCGGCCACGGAGGACGATGTAGATCCCCTCGGCAGGCGCCCCTTCCTCGAGCAGAACCGTGCCTGAGGTTTTTCGGATCCGGACCGACGCGGATGCGAGAACATTGACCTCCTCGGGCCGCGCCGCCGTGAACGGCTCGACGACCGCGATCACCTCGGGAACGGGGAGTCGTTCGAGGGGAATGGCGGGGCGGCGGGAGTCAGCGAGGGAGCGCATGTCCATTCCCATAAGCGAGGACCGTGCCAGACCGCACAGCCCGCACCGATTTTCTAATCGGTTGATTTTCCGTCGGTTTCACGGAACGCTCATTTTTGCTCCACTTCCGCGCGCTGTTGCAGAAATCATACAGTGGTGGAAAGCCACCACGCTTGGGCGTGGCAAGAAGCCTCGCTGTGTCGCAGGCGCCGCAGGTCCGCTGCCCGCGCGCGTGACGTCGGAGCCAGCCATTGGTATCCCGCGATGGTGCAAGACGTGTTCGTCAATGGCGAGACTCGCCCGGTCGAGGAAGGAAGCACCGTCGCCTGCCTGCTTCGCAGCCTCGGCCTGGAGTCGCGCCACGTCGCCGTGGAACGCAACCGAGAGATCGTTCCTCGCGACGCGCATGCCGACACCCCGCTGACGGCGGGAGACCGGCTCGAGATCGTCACATTCGTCGGAGGAGGCTGACCGTGACCCAAGCAACCACAACCCAAACTTCGGAAGACACCTGGACCCTCGCCGGTCGCACGCTTCGCTCCCGCCTGCTGGTCGGAACCGGCAAGTACAAGGATGCGCAAGAGACAACCGCCGCGCTCGAAGCCTCCGGTGCCGAGATCGTCACCGTCGCGTTGCGCCGGGTCGATCTCAAAGCCACCGACAACCTCCTGAGCTGGATCGACCGCGACAAGTACACCCTGCTTCCGAATACGGCGGGGTGCTACAGCGCGGACGAAGCCGTCCGGACGCTCCGACTCGCCCGAGAGCTGGGGATTGCCGACATCGTGAAGCTGGAGGTCATCGGCGACCCGAAGACTCTGCTGCCCGACAACGAGCAGACGCTTCGCGCCGCGCAGCAGCTGATCGACGACGGGTTCACCGTCTTGCCCTACGTCTCCGACGACCCGATCGTCTGTCGGAAGCTCGAGGACATGGGCTGCGCCGCAGTCATGCCCTTGGCTGCGCCCATCGGCAGCGGAATGGGCATCCGGAACCCGCACAATCTGCGACTCATCCTCGAACAGTCGAGCATTCCAGTGATCGTGGACGCTGGCGTCGGGACGGCGAGCGACGCCGCCGTCGCGATGGAGCTCGGATGTCAGGGCGTCCTGATGAACACCGCGATCGCGGCCGCGAAGAACCCCGTGCAAATGGCCGAGGCGATGCGACTGGGCATCGACGCGGGCCGCAAGGCGTTCCTCGCCGGCCGAATGCCGATGCGAGCCCACGCCCACGCCTCGAGCCCGGCTGCCGGACTCATCGAGTGATCCCACGGTTGCTGGCCATCACGCCCCCGCGAGGGCCGGTGGCCACAACGTGCGTGGACGTGGCGGCCGACCTCGGACTCGCCCTGGCCGTCCTCTTGAGGGATCCAGGCGTGGATCCGGCAACGATGCTCCACCCCGAGCATCGCCTGGGGCCGCTGGTTCGCTCCGCGAGGGCCGCAGACATCCCAGTGCTTGGATCCTGCGCCATGCCGGACGTTGTCCGGTTCGCTCCGCTCGCCCGCGATGCGGGCCTGTGTGGGCTCCAGCTGCGCGGAGATCCCAACGAAGACGAACTGCTGCGCGCCCGCGCAGCTTGGCCCGAGGCGCTCCTCGGCGCCTCCGTGCACGGCGGCCCCAGGGCCTCCACCGCCGACTACATGGTGTTCGCACCGGTGTTCGCGCCCCGTACAGCTGCGGCGTTTGCCAAACCCGCCGCTGGAGTCGAATCGCTCGCGGCCTGGACCACGCGCCATCCGCGGGTATTCGCCCTGGGTGGGGTGACCGCCGAAACCGCCGGCTCGTGCATGCACGCCGGGGCATACGGCCTGGCCGGGATCTCCACTTTCTTGGGTTCCGCGGACGCCCTCGCCGACACTCTGCAAGCGTTGGCCCGTGCGCTGGCGCGCGCGCCCCATGTTCCGCCGAGACCCAGAGGATGACCCCCGAGCACGCCCCCCTGCGCGTGGTTGGTCGTCCCGCATCGCCTGGCTGACCTTGGTCGGCGGCGCCGCGCTTGTCGTCGTGCGTATGAGCTTTGCGACCGTGGTCGAGGTGCACGGAGACGGCATGGCTCCCACCCTCGTCGACAGCGACCATGTCGTCATCACCCGGGACCCGTGGAGCCTCGAGCGGGGCGACATCGTCTTGTACGACCCCGGCATGGCCCGACCGGGATCATGGGAGGCGCCCGAGCTCGAGCACCCCAACGGCGTCCCCGCCGAGGCCGGGCGCCCCGACGTCCGCCAAGATCCTCAGGGTGTCCTCAAGAACACCGGCATCGCGACCTCCGTGGTCGACCGAGCCGAGCTCGACGCGAACTGGGAGCAAGTCCAGTCCCGCAGTGATGGGATCGTCAAGATCGACCGGGGACCCCTTCGCCTCGGTCGAGTTCTGGCGGTCCCCGGCGACACCGTCGAGTTTCACGGACCCGCCGGCGCCCTCGGGCTGTCCATCAACGGCGACCCCGTGCCCTCCAAGCTCGCCGATCCGATCCGAATCCGTCTGCAAGAGGGAGGACAGGCTCTCCGCACGCTCGCGTATGAGACCACCGACGCGCGGCGGTACCCCGTACTCGTGCGGGCGGAACAGACCCCCGTTCTGTGGCCCGGGCTGGAGCTTCCGCCGCCGGACTTCGGACCCGTGCAGATGCAGGCCCCCGGGTTCCTGGTGGTCGCGGACAACCGCGATGGCGGCGCATGCTGTGATTCGCGCGCTCTGGGCTGGCTCCCCGAAGATGCCGTGCGAGGACGGGTCATGCTCCGCCTGACCGGAGATCCCGCCGCGACCCCGGACCTCGATCCCAGCGCCCGAGGCGTGCTGTGGAAGCCCTGAGCCCTCGACCGAACCGTCCCGGCGCACGCCGTCTGCGCAGAAGCGAACCGCGACCGCGAGTTTGCGCTTGACGCCCCCACACCGGGGTCGTAGAACCTGCGCCCACGCCGTTGTAGCTCAGTTGGTAGAGCAGCTGATTCGTAATCAGCAGGTCAGCGGTTCAACTCCGCTTAACGGCTCCAAAACCCCGCCCTTCCCGGCGGGGTTTTTCTTTTTCGCGACCAGAGACACTGGCACGAAGGACAGGTTCCCGGAGGTCGCCCGCCGCCGTCGGTGATGCGTCGAGAACCAGGAGGCAGGGGGCAGGCCGCGCGTGCGGCGGGTGGTAACCTCAGCTCCGCTACGCGCGCAGTACACGGTGGCTCAAGACTCCGATCTTCCTGAGCTCAACGCTCGGATTCTTCGACCGCTCCTCTGGTACACCCAGGAGCAGCTCGGCGTCGAAGCTGCGCACGAAGTCCACCGCAAGGCTCGTGTCCCGGTCGAGATCTTTCAGCAAGACTCAGGCTGGCTGTCCCATGAGGCATTTGAGCGGTTGATCGCGGCCTACCGCGCTGCGCTCGGAACAACGGAGCGATTCGCAAAGGCCTGCGTTTACGACAACCGTCGCGCCTACGGACCTCTGCTCGTCGTCTTCCCATTCCTCACCGGCCGGCAAGCGTACGAGGTTCTTGGACGCACGCTGTCGCTCGTGTCTCGTATCAGCCGCTACGAAGTGGAGGTCCGCTCAGACCGGGAGCTCACGCTTCGGTACTTCAGCCAGCGCGCGGAGAGCCGACTCATGTGTCTCACCCGCCGGGCACAGCTTCCGACCTTGCCCATGCTTGTCGGACTTCCGTGTGCCCAGGTGGAAGAGCGTTCGTGCATCGCGACCGGCGACGCGTGTTGCACGTACCGGGTCCGCATTCGAGCGCAGAACCGCTGGGCGTCGCCTGTTGTCGGCACAGGCCTCGGCGTGCTGCTCGCACTCGCGACGCCGCTGCGGATGATGCCTCCATCCGTTGCGCTTTGGCTGTGCCCGGTGGTGGGGTTGGGTTTGGGCGCCCTCACCGATCTTGGGAGACGGTTCATTGCGCAGCGAAAGCTGTTGCTGGAGGCTCGGCGTCAAACTGAGCTGGGCTCGACCCGGGCCCTCCACGGCCACAACACGCTGCCAGAGTCGGGCAGCGGCACCCCGCCCAGCCCTGTCGCCCACCCGGCCCGTGTGAATCGTGATGCGCCGACGCGAACCCGTGCAGCTGGAGGACCGAGCTCCCAGTCACTGACCAGGGCTCGGGAACGAACGATGCCGGAGGCAGGGGTGGAGGTCGACCGCTACGAGATCCTGGGCCGGGCCGGAAAAGGGGGGATGGGGACCGTATTTACGGCACGAGACACAAAACTCGGACGCCGCGTGGCTCTGAAGCTCCTTCATCTCGACCGGCAGCCCGACGATGTCGTGCTGGCTCGCCTCGTTCGGGAAGGCCAAGCCTTGGCTGCGCTGGCTCACCCCAACGTCGTGACTGTGTATGACGTCGGCGAGTGGGAGGACACCCTCTTCCTCGTCATGGAATTCGTCGAGGGCGCCACGCTCAAGGAGTGGACATCCAACCGGCCGAACGCGGAGCTGGGAGCCGCGCTCGACCTGCTGCTCCAGGCGGCGGAGGGACTGGCCGCCGCACACGGAGCGGGGTTGATCCACAGAGACTTCAAGCCTTCGAACGTTCTCATTGGGGACGACGGCCGAGTGCGAGTCGCCGACTTCGGGCTCGCACGCCGCGCTGCGACCGACGACCACCGTCACGACCTCGAAGCCAGGTCCGGCGACAGCCCTCGGCGGTTCCCCGACGATCCGCTTCCCGAGACATCGCACTCCAACGTCACGAAGACAGGGCAGGTCGCGGGGACCCCCCAGTACATGGCACCGGAGCAGCACGAAGGACGACGCTTGGACCCCCGGTGCGATCAGTTCTCCTTCTGCGTCGTCGCTTATGAAGTGCTGTGCGGAGTCCACCCGTTTGCAGAACACTCGAACCAGGATTTCTATGCTGCTGCGAGGGCGTCGGCACGGTCGGCCCCCCGGCGAGACGTCCCGCAGGCGCTGCTCGACGCCCTGTCCCGAGGCATGGCGCCCAGTCGCCCGCGACGGTTCGGGTCCATGCTCGACCTGGTGACCGCGCTTCGCGGTGCGGCACAAGATCGAGGTCAGCAACCACGGCCTGGCTTGTTCCGGTGGATGACAAGGTAGGCCAGCCGCGCCCCCTTCCGCGGATGGCGACGCTTCAATCTGTGACCGGAAGCCCACTGGGAACGGAGGCTGGAACAAGACCCGGCACGGCGGCGGCGTCCTCGTCGGTGAGCGCATCCATGAAGTCCAACAGGGCCTCGACGGTCTCCTCGTCGCCCCTTCTAAGCCGAACCTCTCGAAGCCGGGGGCTGAGTCGATCGAGCACGGCTTCGACGTTGTCGACCACGAGGCCCCACAGCTCGGGTTCCGCCACTTCGTCTTGCACCCGATAGGCCTCGAGGGATTCCCGTGGGTCCGCGTAGTGCTCGAGGTGGCGCCGGAGCGACGCGAACTGTCCGGTATGCCCGTACGGTGCGGTGAGTCCGATGTTGGTCAGTACGGGCGTACGGAACGCATAGCGGTCTCGAGCCTCATCAGTGACTCCACCGCGGCCGAAGTCATCAGTGCCGCCATCGCCATCGCCCTTTCCGGGACCGAACTGCGGCATTCCGATGTTGTGCGCCCGAAAGTCAGACAGCCCGACGCCGCGGTGACACGAAGCGCACCCGCGCTCGAAGAAGGCCACGGCTCCCCGGAGCTGCGGTTCGCTCATGGCGGAGTCATCCCCGTCCAAGAAGCGCTCCCAGGGGCTCTGTCGGGACTCAAAGGCCGCGACCTCGAATGAGGCGATGGCCCGGGCGGCGTGGGCAAACGTCATGTCCTCAAAGCTGGACTCGGGATACGCGGCCTCAAACAACTCCGGGTACCCACCCGTCTGCTCCAGCCGCAACATCAGCGCCGACCAGACCCCCGAGAAGTCCTCATCATCGAGGTCCGCGACTTCGTTCTCGCCAAGGTGCCCCCGCATCTCCTCGCGCGAGGTCACAGGAAAAAGGGCCTGCGCCGACACCAATCCAAGCTCAGCGTCTCCCAACACGGCCAACATCCGATCGTCGATGTCATCCGCAGGCGTGCGCAGGCTTCCGTCCTCCCACCGCACCCGGCTGTCCCAGAACATCGTGCGGTATGCGTGGAGGTTGAACAGCGCGGGCGCGTTGCGGGGGATCAGCGCCCCATCCGTCCGTGCGCCCCCAAGCCCGTGCCCCCTCACACCCAGCGGCAACGCCCGGTCATCGTCCGTGCCCACGCTCGGGTGGTGGCATGTCATGCACGACACGTCGCCATTGCCACTGAGGATCTTGTCGAAGGCCAGGGCCTGACCGAGCGTCCACATGGCGTCCGAGACGTCGGGCGCAGCAGGCGTGGGGCGCACGTCGAAACGCTCGGCCAGCGTGCGCACCCGGGGGACCAGGTCTTCGACTGGGATGGCGCCATCGCCACGGCCCCCGAGTCCGGGTCGAGCACTCCCCTGCCCCGTCGGCGGGGCCTCGTCGGCACCCGCAGGATCGCACGCCGGCATCCCGGCAAGGAGCGAGAGACAAGCGAGTGTTGGTTTGGATCGAAGGGACCACATATGGATGAGATCCACGTGGACCGGCCTCCCGAAGTTCCGACGCGTTGTCGGTCGGTGACTCTCAGCACGCAAGCCAGGCGGCGCCCACAAAACATCACAGATCCGAAGACATGCCCCTAAAAGACATATGCCAAACACGTGCCCCCTGCAGACATGGCAGACATCCAGCACCGAGCCTGCCAATCTCGCAGTCTCACCGATGCACCTTCGGGAGAAGCCTGCGCATTCTGCAGTTCGCGATCTCTCGTTTCACCGGGCGTGACACGTTGTCACGCGTCGCGCCCCGGCCCTGCCCAGAGTCCGGCCTGGGGCCCCGAGGCACGCCACTGTGCAACCTGGCGCCCTCGGGTCCGTCCATTGAGTCGCCATGGCGTATCCCCCTCAGGGCCCTCCGAATCCCGCACATCCTCATGCGCCACCGCCGCACGCGCCGGGGCCCTACGGCGCACAACCGGCCCCGGGACCGCATGGCCAGCCCCAGCAGCCCGGTCCGTACGCCCAGCCGAGCCCGTACGCCCAGCCTCCACCACCCGGTCATGCGCCGCAACCGGGTCCCTATGGTCAGCCACAAGGTCCGTACGGCGCCCCGTCCGGACCCTACGCGCAGCCTCCCAGCGGACCGAACCCCTACGGGCAGCCACCGGGCGTTCCCCCAGGCTACCCATCCGGTCCCGCGCCTGGCGCCCACTACACCGCATCGAAACCGAGCGTCGCCGGCGCTGTCTTGAAGCTCCTCTTCGGAGGGCTCTTTTTTGCCGCGTGCCTGTCGGCGCTTCGCGAGACCGCATTCGATGGGATCGGCGCAGGCGTCATCGCGGGGATCTTCGTCGGCTTGTTTGGATGGATGGCGGCGGCTGGCCTATGGGGGCTGGTCAAGCGCACCGAAACGCCCAGAGCGATCAAACTCGGGCTCCCGCTCGGCGCGGCGCTGCTCGGAGGCGTCGTCGGGCCGCCCGTCAGCCAAGCGCATTGGGAGTCGGAGGAGGCCGCCCGTTTCGCTGCCCTCGTCGCGGCGACAGAGGATGATGCAGCCGCAACGGCGGCGCGATGGGACCTCGAGTATGTGACGGAGGTCGACCCCGCCTTCCATCGCCCCGAAGCCCGCGCATATCACCTCTGGGCGAACGCAGCCCTTGCCGCGCGGGACCGCGACATCAAGAGCCTGCGCGCGACGATGCAAGAGGTCTCCAACGTCCCAGACCCCACGGACGCCCATGAGCACGCGGAGGAGGTCGCCGCCGCTGCGCTCGATGCGATCTACACCGAGGTCCAAGCGGGCTTGGGCTCCCCGGCTGAGGGCAACAACGCCTTCTCAGCAGACGAGAAGCTCCGCGACGCGTTCTCGACGGTCCTGCACGCGATGGCCCACGAGGCCGACCCGGTCCTCTACGTGGCGTTCACCAATGACGTCGACCTCAGCCCGCCCGACGCCGAACTCGACAAAGCGTTGTTCGATGAAGAAGCCAATCACCCAGAGATGAAGAAGGCGTTCCCCAAAGGTCCACCGGTCATCGACGCGGGCGATGCATTCTCGACTCGGTTCGACACCAAACGCCGAGACACGCTCATCGAGGTCCTCCGCGGCTCGTTCGGAGACGTGTTCGAGCCCGAACTCCTCTCCATCGAGCCCCTGAATGGACCCCGGGCCGGCAAGTTCGTGCTTCAAGTGCACAGCAAAGTCGTGCGACAGCCGGGCTACTACACGCTCACGACGGACATCCCCGGCGGCGTGAAGTACGAGGGCCTCCTGATGGCGCTCGGCGTGCACTGGGACGTCAGCCTGTACGACGCGTCCGGCAAGGAACTCTACGCGCAGCCTCCCATGCTCACCGATCCGGCGGCCAACGTGGGCGTCTCCCGTTCCGCCGACAGCCCGCAGTGGGCCCTGTACAGCATCGTGATGGACTCGGCGTACTTCAACTACGGGCGACGCCTCACCGGGATGTTCGGGCTGACTCCCCCAGCGGAGCGCACGTCGTTCTCGTTCGAGTGAGCGCCCTACCGGAGCCCTGTGTCAGCCGCTGGGAAATTGGCGGCAGTACTCGTACAACGAGATCGACGTTGCAATCGCGGCATTGTAGCTGTGGGGCATGCCGTAGACCGGGATCTCGACAACGTCATCCAGAAGCGCGAGGACCTCTTCAGAAAGGCCCAGTCGCTCATTGCCGACGATCAGCGCGGTCCGGCGCTCGAAGGCGTACGTGTACAGGCTCCTCGAGCCCGTGGTCTGTTCCAGCCCCACCAGGCGGTAGCCGTCCGCGCGCAGTCGGTGAAGAACCGGCGGAAGCGTTCGATGAACCGAGACAGGAAGGGACTCCGCGCCATCGCGGGCGATCTTGGAGATCAACTTCGCGGTACCGGTGAGGATCAGGCGTTCCGCACCGATCGCGCTCGCGGTCCTGGCGATCTGCGAAACGTTCACGTTGCTGCGCATCGGAACACACGCCACCACGAGTTCACGAGGACGCTCCAACGCCGAACCGGGCTTGTGGCGCTCGTGAACGAACGCGCCGGAGTCCTCGGTCACGACGCGGGCTCCTCGGGGTAGAACACCTCCTCGAGGCACAGGCCCGAAGCGGGCGCTGTGCCGGGAGCCGCCTGTCGGTCGCCCGTGGCGAGAATCTCGCGGAGCTGCGGCTGCGTCCACCGCCCCTCGCCGACCTTGACGACGGCCCGCACCAAGTTCCGAACCATCTTGTAGAGGAAGCCGTCCGCCTCGATGCGCAAGACGATCCTCGGTGCATCGTGTTCAAGGGTGAACGACGACACCGTGCGAACCGTGGTTTTCCTGGCGTGATTGGCCTTGGTGGCGAAGCTTGCGAAGTCATGCTCGCCAACGAACATCTCCAGGCAGTCTCTCATCGCCTCGATGTTGAGTGGATCCGGGACGTGCCAAACGCGCCCCTGGGACTCCGCCGGCAGGGGGTCCGCGTTGTGGATCGTGTAGACGTAGCGCTTGCCCAGCGCCGACATTCGAGCGTGAAACCCCTTCTCCACGACACGGACACCCCGAATGGAGACCCCGTCCGGGAGCTCGGCCAGGACCCTGGCTTCGAGCGTCCCGACATCGACCTCGTCGGGCAACCGCGCGCTTGCGACCTGGCCCGACGCGTGAGCGCCCCGGTCGGTCCGTCCCGCACCGCGAACCTCGACGGGAGCGTCACAAACCTTGCAGAGCGCGGCCTCCAGGGCTCCTTGCACGGTGGGGACGCCCGGGTGGCGCTGCCAACCGTGAAACGCACGTCCATCGTAGGCAACGGTGAAGCGGACGTTCTTGCGCGGTGCAGCCACGGGCGGCGGACTCTAGCAGCTCTTGCCCCGACCGCCCCGGGGGCCGCCGCCGTCCTCAACCCCACCCCAGCGATGAATGGCCGTTGCTAGCCGCTGAACTCCTGCGTCCGGGCAAATACGATTCAGGGAGGCGCCCGACTGTACGTTTTGTTAGTTTTCAACGCTCATGGGGGGCAAGGAAACACCGCCGGGTCAGTGCCCGGACGCGCCCGATGTGAATCCCGATCGGATGACAAAGCAGGGAGGTGACACAGCCCAGGACGAACGAGTCTCGACCTGGCTGGCCAAGCTCGCGCGAGCCCGGGCGCCCGGCGAGGACGAGCTCCACGCGCTTGCCCCCGGGGACGTCCTCGGGGCCGAGCGCTACCGGATCGACGCTGAGGTCGGGCGAGGCGGCATGGGCGTCGTCTACGAAGCCTTCGACACCAAGCTCAACCGACAAGTTGCGCTCAAGACTCACCAAACCACGCACCTCGACTCGCGGCGAGCGCTGATGGTCGAAGCGCAGGCCATGGCCAAGCTCTCCCATCCCCATGTCGTGGCCGTACACGACGTCGGTGAGTTCGACCGCGGCGTCTTCCTCGTCGCTGACCTGATCGACGGAGGTGATCTCAACGCTTGGCGCACGGCCGACAAGACCTGGGCCGAGGTGGTCGACGCGTACGTCGAGGCGGGCCGCGGACTCGCCTACGCACACAAGGCTGGCCTGGTGCACCGCGACTTCAAGCCCGCCAACGTCCTTGTCGGACTCGACGGTCGCTGCCAGGTCGCGGACTTCGGCATCGCCGTCCCCGTCGCGCCGGACACTCTCAGCGAGCCGCCTACGGGGCGTGCGACGGGGCACCAGACGACGGAAAGTCGTCCGGCAGGCACGCCAGCGTATATGGCGCCCGAGCAGCTTGCCGGCGCATCCGCCAACGCCCGTTCGGACCAGTTTTCATACTGCGTTGCCCTGTACGAGGGCCTGTTTGGCGAGCGTCCCTACCGAGCGACGTCCACGGACCTGACGGTCGCTCCACCGAAGCTGCGCTCGGGCAACGGCCACGTTCCGCGCCGTGTCCTGCAGGTGTTGGAGCGGGGGCTCAACGTCGATCCGTCGCGCCGCTTTTCCACGATGCACGAGCTTCTCGACGAGCTCGAGCGCGCCCGATCTCCAAGACGCTCAGCGTGGTTTGCGCTCGGAGGCGTCGGATTGGCGGGGTTCACCGCGCTCGCAACCGCGAACTTCGACCGCCCGTGTCGCGACGACATCGAACTCCCGATGCCGGCTTGGTCGAACGATGGACGTACACAACTCAAGCGCATCTTCGCAGGCGATGCGGAAGCCGAGCGCCAATGGCCCCGGATGGAGCAGGCCGTTGACGACTTTGCCGCGCAATGGATGGACACTGCGGCACAGGTCTGCGAGAGCCGCGAAACGACGACAGACGCACTGACGCACCGCGCCCAACACTGCCTGTACGAACTCGGCCGCGATGCCAATGCAACGCTTGCCTCACTCCAGCGATCGCCGAGCAGAGCGAGCCGAAGCGGACCTCAGCGCGTCGAAGAGTGGATGAACCCCGCGGAGTGTGTGCGGCCCCAGTTCTTGCAGGCGACCCCGAGAGCACCGGTGATGCTGCGGCCCCGCATCGAGGCGCTTCGACACCTGCTGTTGGCGATACAGAAAGACGCCGACAGCAACGCAGACGTCGAGGAGCTGGCACGACGCCTGGACGCCATCCGCCCGGAAGTCGAGTTCGCGGGCAAATCCTACCCCTCCATCCTGGCCCAACTCTCCATCGTGGAAGCCCAGGTCCGCCGAGGCACCCCACTCGAGATGAAAGCGGCCCTCAAGCGCGCCTATCACCACGCTCGGAACGCCGACGATGCCGGCTACGCTGCCGAGGCCGCCGACCGACTCGTCCTGCTGCTCGCGATCCAGCTCGGCGAAGCGAAGGCCGCGATCGAGTGGGCGGAGGTTGCTGAGGTCGAGGCCGCGCGCGACGGTATCCGGGAGGTGCGAGCGGTTCACATCGCCCTTTCCGTCGCGATCGCCTACGACACGCTGGGACAGTGGGAGCAGGCCGCAGTGCGCTACGACAAAGCGTTGGCAGGTGCCGAGCGGCTCACCGGTCCAGATCGGACGCGCCTGCGAGCCGCGATTCTCACCAGCATCAGCGGATTCGAGGGCGCCCGAGGCAACCTCGAACGGGCGATCGAAACCGGCACGGAAGCCGTCGAGATCTTCGACCGACTCGACGGGGTCCCTTCGCGTCGTTCCATCGGCGGCCTGGGAAACCTCGGGCTCGCGCTGGACCGGGCCGGACGATTCGAGGAGGCCCAGGAACTCTTCGAGCGCGAACTTCGGGACCGCACCACGCTCTTCGGCGCCGACCACCCATCGAACCGCGCCTCCCTGATCAACCTCGGCCTCGTCGCAGTGCACCAAGACCGAAGGCACGAGGCCCGAGCGCGGTGGGTGGAAGCCGACGCTCTCGTGAAGCGGCGCTACGGAGATCGTCACCCCACCCGAGCTGGCATCGCGTTGAACCTGGCGTGGCTCGACGAGACCGACGGTCACTACGCGGAGGCGGAGCAACAGTACGCGTGGGCCAGCGGCCTGCTCGAGGAGACGCTCGGCGCGACCGCTCCGCGAACCTTGCTCGCCCACGCAGGCCTGTCCAGCTCCCGGCTCAGCCAAGGAAAAACTGCGCAGGCTTGTGAGCCCCTGGACGCACTCGTGACCACCGCCCGCGATGCGCTTGGAGAGGCAGGGCCCCTGGCCTACCTCCTCCAAGCCAGGGGCGACTGCGCTGCGGCGCGCGAGCGGTTCGCAAGCGCACAGTCGGACTATCGATCGGCGCTCGAGGTGATGACGCGAGTCTCCGAGCCCGAGGAGGCTCGGGTAGACCTCCAGCTCAAGCTCGCATCCACGCTGTGGGACGAAGGGTCGCGGCGGGAGGCCCGTGCACTCGCGGAGTCGCTGCCCACCGACACGGAAAGCGTCGGGACCTGGCTACAAGCGCACTGAGCCTCCTCAGCCTCGCATGGCCGCGCGGATGCCCTCTGCAAATGCCTCCGCGGCAGGAGGGTGGAGTCGAAGCCACAGCTCCGGCTCGATCAGCTCCAGCTCCATGATGCGCGCTTGGCCGGTCTCGTCGCGCACCATGTCGACGCGGCCATACACCGGCGTCGGACCCCGGACCCCCAACGCTGCCTCGGTCAGTTCCAGTTCATCGGCCGCGGGAACGTGAGCGTGCAGCGTGCCGCCGTGATCGTCCTGCACCCGAAAGTCACCGGCCTTGGCCTTCTTGATCAGCCCGTGCGTGGGCCTGCCTTCCATCGCGACCACAGTCACCTCTCCTCGTTCGAGGATCGAGGGCATGAACGGTTGAACCATCATCGCGCGCTCCTGCGCGAGTCGCCCAAAGCGCTCCGCGTGGTCATCCGCCTCGCCGGTTCGCACTCGGTAGGTCTCCCGAGCCGCGCCACTGACGGTCGGCTTGTAGACCACCGCCTCGCTCCCCAGCTGGGCCATCGCGTCATGGAGCGAGGTGGATTCTGCTTGCTCCACGAACACGGTCGGCACGACCGGCACCCCTGCGGCCTGCAGATCGGCGAGGTAGTGCTTGTCGATGTTCCACCGCAGCGTCCCCAGGTCGTTGAGCACGCACGGGTGAGTCTGCAAGCTGTCGAGCCAGCCTGAAAAAGCCTCGAAACGATCGAAGTAGTCCCAGGGCGTTCTCAGAACAACCGCCGCAAAGTCGCCCCAGTCCACGTCCGTACGGGACCAATCCACCCGCCGGGTGGCGATTCCGTGGCGGGCCAACGCCTCGCTCAGCAGGCGGTCTTCCTCGAAGATGTTCGCCGTGTACGACGTTTGCTGAGAGACCGCCTCGTAGCGGCGCTCGGTGACCAGGGCGATCTCGACTGCCATCGGGCGCAGAGGGTATCAGCCTGCGTCGGGTGCCTTCGGGGGCTCGAACACGACCAACGTGCGAATGCGGTCGAGAAACGCAGTCCGCTCGGTCCCCTCCCCCAACGCCAGTGTGCTGACCGCAACCGCGTCCACGCGATGGGTGGTGTCCGGCCCGCCCTCGCACGGGGTCAGGTACTCACTCATCGCCGAGATCGCGTAGTCGCGAGGCCCGTCCGCGCCGACGTACAACATGATGTGGCCTTTCATGTAGAGCACGACGACCCCGCGCTGCGCTGCGGCACGAATCGCGGTGCGTTTGGCCTCGGGCTCGAGCGCCGACACGTCGATGTTACGGACCCCCTGCTTGGCCTGAACACCGCTGTGACGCGCGAGTTCGAAACCGAAGGTTCCGAGGACATCACGCACGAGGCGCGAGCAGTCCCGCTCTCCGGCGCGACCGCCCCAGCCATACGGGTCGCCCAATTCGCTGAAGACGGCTTCGAGCAAGCTGCGCCGCGTCAGGGGTTTGTAGCCTTCCGAAACCGCCGCATCGGACGCCACCACATCTTCCACGGGCCCCTGCGAACCGGGGACCAGTACCTTGTAGGACCCCTCGTCGGTCTTGCTGAGCAGTGGGATGCTGACGCCGAGTCGAAGCCGCAGACCTCCCCCCGTGGTGACGTCGTCACGCACCGGAACGAGTCGATGGGGGCTGGCCCACGCATCGATCGCTGAAGGGGAGAGCCGCCTGGAGAATACCGCGTTTTCGACCCATCCGACGGTGTGCCCGGCATGGACGTACAACCACCTTCCCTTGGGCCCACGCGCCAACACCCGCACCCGTTCTCCGGGGTGCAAGCTCGCACACGCGTTGCGGTCGAAGTCGCGATCGATGGGGACCTTGAACAGTCCGTCGGACTCCCCACCTGGGATCGGGACGCAGCGCAGCGGTGTTTCGCCGATCACCAGACGCTGATGATCGACCGCGGTCGCGGCAGCCACGATCGCCTCGGCTCGGGCGAACGCGTCGGGTCGGGCTTCGACGAACCGGCCTGCCTCGAGCTCCCCCTTGAGGTACTGCATTCGCTCGGAGATCGAGGCGTCGATGCTGCCCCGGTCCCCGACCGTCGACTCGTCGATGCTCCGCCACGCCCCCACGACCTGAGAGAACTGGGCGTTGAGCCCCGCGATGGCTTCGGAGGGGACCAGCACCTCATCCGCCACACCGGGCGGCAGCCGGTCGATCCAAAAATCCGCCGTCGTGTGCCGCGCGTGCGTACCAGGTAGGACGTCGGTCTGCACGGGTGCCGTGGGACAGGAGGGTACGGTTTGCGGTGCAGTCGTCGGAGGTGCCGGCGGGTCCGCAGGTTCGGGTTGCCCACAGGCGGTGAGCCACAGAAGCCCCGCAATCGCGCCCAGACATCTCACTCCCGCAGCATACGCGCCAACGCGGCGACGGATTCCACCGGATTCCACCGGTTTCCCACCGTTCAAGGACGAACTCACCGCACCGCTCGGTCGTAGAACCGCCAGATGACGCGGACGCGAGTCTCGAACTCGTCGACCGACTGGCGCACCGTGACGTGGGCGTGCTCGTCGGCATTGCGTCCCTTGATGTATAGCGGAACCGCGCCCTCCTCGTCGGGAGCCCCCTCGGACGCTTCGACAACCAGGTCCGCGTCTTCCAAGACCTTCCGATAGAACGTGGACACCTGGGCGCGAGCCGCTGGGATCTCGTACGCGAACGTCAGCGCCCACGCCTCACGCGTCTGATCCCATTTTGTGCCGGCCCGGAGCTGGTTGGTCCCAGGCATCCGCGGCAACTTGAGCGTCGGTTTGGGAGGCCGCTTGGCCGCACGCGTCGGTTCAGGCTCGGTTTCAGGGGCCTTGGGCGCGGGGCCGGAAACGTCCTTCACCGCGAGGATCCGGGGCGGGTCTGGGAGAACCGGCTCGGGACAGCTTGGGGCGAGCGCAGGGGGGCATGCCGAATCGGTGTCCGCCGCCACTGGCATGTCGCGCGGAACCGGTGCACGAAGGGACATGATCGAGGCACCGATCACCGCTCCGCCGGCGAGCCAGCCAAGCCGTCCGGCCCACCCTTGTGCCGCGCGTCCCGCCACGCTCCGTGAGTACCACGCCATGATAAGGTCGATCGTCGGATGAGGTCCCAGCCACAGGACGGGCCCGTCGTAGGCCGCTACCGAGACTTCGAGATCTTGGAGGAGATCGGGAGCGGCTCGTTCGCGCGGGTCTACAAGGTACGTGCGCCCGGACACCGCCGCCCGCTCGCCCTCAAGCTCGCCACCGACACCCGCCTCGCCGAGGACGTCATCAAGCGGGCGATTCGCGAGGTCGCGGTGCTTCGCTCACTGACCAATCCGCATGTTGTCCGCCTCCACGGCTCGAGCGTTGGGGCGGACCACTTCTACGTCTTGATGGACTACCTCGAGGGACAGCCACTCGGCGAGTTCCACGACTTCGACGAGCCGATGCGAGCCGGAGAGGCGCTGAAGATCGTGCTCCAGGTCGCCATGGGACTCGCGGAAGCCCACGCCCAGGGCGTCGTGCATCGCGACCTCAAGCCCGAGAACATCTGGGTGACCCCGGAGGGCACCGTCAAGGTCCTCGATTTCGGCCTCGCGCGGGCGTGGGGGGTTCCGTGGGCGTTCGGCACCAACGCCACCGCAGCTCGGACGGTCGTCGGGACCCCGCACTACTGCCAGCCCGAGCAGCTGCTCACCGACCAGCTCACGCCCGCCAGCGACATTTACTCCCTCGCCACGATTCTCTACGAGATGCTCTCGGGGCACGCGGTCTTGTTTGAACACTACCGGGTCTCCGAGGTGGTCGAGGCGCTGCAGGAGTCACCGATCGCCTGGCTCGACGCCCACGCGACCCGAGGCATGCAGCCCATCGTGCGCTACCCAGGCTGCGCAGGCCTCCCCGACTCGTTGCTGCAACTGCTTCAAGAGTCACTCGATCCCGAGCCCACCAACCGACCCAAGAACGCGGGCGTGTTCGCCTCCCGGGTGGCCGAGATTCTCCACGACGAACTCGAAGCCCTCGAGGCTGGCGAACTCACCATCGTAGGACCCTCGGGTGCGCCGCAGCGGCACATGCTGCTCCCCGGACGCAGGACACTGGGTCGCAAGCTCGACGCCGATATCACGGTGCTCGCCCCCGAGATGGCCGACACGCACGTGCTTCTCGACTGGAGCGGGTCTCCGCGGCCCATCCAGGTTCGAGCCTACGATGGAGCCGAGTTCACCCATAACGGCGACCCTGCCCGTGGCGTCATCACGACCGAGCCGGGCGATGTGTTTGGCATCGGCCCGCTGAGCTTCGTCTTGGGAACGCCCAACGAGGCCTGACCGCATGCGGCAACACGCTTGCGCACTGGCTGTGGCCGTCTGCCTCTCGGCGATGGGGTGCGGAGAGCTTCGCTTCGGCAGCAACGACCCGCCCAGCGGGGAGACCGGTGTGCCGACCGATGACGACGACTCCGGTGGCGACGCCGACTGCTGCGATGCGCACTCCGGGCCCCAGTGCGACAACCCTATCCTCAGCGCGTGTGTCTGCGATGCTGAGCCTTCGTGCTGTGAAGTCGAGTGGACCGAGCACTGCGTCCAACAGGTCGATGCGCTGGGGTGTGGAGTATGCGGGGCCCCGGGGAGCTGCTGCGAGGCCCGAGAGGAGCCCGGCTGTGAAGTGCCCGCGCTGCAGACCTGCGTATGCGATGTGGATCCGGCGTGCTGTGACGACGCCTGGGATCCGCAGTGCGTTGCCGACGTTTTTCTCTTCGGCTGCGGCATGTGCCCCGGCACGGCGAGTTGCTGCGTGGCAGACGGGACTCCGGGCTGCGCGGATCCAGACGTCCAGCAGTGCGTCTGCGCGGAGAACCCCTCATGCTGCGCTGAGGCGTGGGATTTCCAGTGCGTACAGGCGGTGGAGTCCATGGGCTGTGGCACGTGTGCAGCCCCCGATTCGACCGGCCAGGGCTCCGCAGAGTCGAGCGGCTGACTGCACCGGGGCACCGCTGGCGCCACGCCAGCACCATGTTCTTTCGCGCCCCTGCGAGCCTGGTGGTCGGCCTGGTTGTGGGAGGACACCGAAGCTGGTGAAATGGTCCGGTGGATCTGCTGCGCTGCGCTCTGGCTGCCTCCCTCGCCTTGGCTGTGGGTTGTGGCAACGACTCCGAGGGGGACACCGATACCGATACCGATGCATCCGGGTCGCCGGCGAGTCCAAGCGCCGCGAGCAGCCCGACGTCGGACACGTTCGACCCTCCAGATACCTTCCCGGACACGTTCGACGACGACGATGACCCATCCCTGACCGACAGCGACCCATCATCCCCTTCGAGCGATCCCACGAACGACCCCACCGACGACTCCAGCTCGCCCTCGGAGTCCACATCCACCTCGGCCTCCAACACGGAGTCGGGCACGGAGTCCGGCACCGACACGGAGTCGGGCACCGACACGGAGACGAGCGACACCGACACCGACACCGACGATCCGACGGACCCCACCGGCGATCCTCCTCCCGATGCGGGGACCTGCTGCGACATCCAGGATGCCGCACCCGGCTGCGATGACGAAGCGGTCACGAGCTGCGTATGCGACCAAGATCCGTTCTGCTGCGACAACGCATGGGACGAGGCCTGCGTGGTGGCGGTTGTGATCTACGGTTGCGGAACCTGTGAAGGCGTCGGCGGCGAGGGAGACTGCTGTGCAGACAACGGGACACCCGGCTGTGACGACAATGAGATCGAGGCCTGCGTGTGTGCGGTGGACAGTGTTTGCTGCCTGGAAGGATGGGACGAGACCTGTGCCGAAGGGGTCGAGTTCGAGGCATGCGGCACCTGTCCCGGCTGACACAGATCACCTGATAAGGTCGGGGCGATGGTGGATCATCTCGCTGCTCGGCCCTCCAAGGGCACCATTCTCCTGCACGCCGTCCACACCAAGGCGTACAAACGCTGGCTGAAGGCCCAGCCCAAGGTCACTCAGAACTGGCTCAAGGGGCTTCGGCTCCGCGGAAAGGCCGGCGACCTCGCGACGATCCCGGACCGCACCGGCAGCCTGAGCCGCGCAGTGCTCGTCTACAGCGAAGCCACGCCGTGGACGTTTGCGCGCGCGGCCGCGAAACTTCCCGCAGCGCGCTACCAGATTCAAGGCGAGCTCACGGCACGGATGGCCTCCGATGCGGCGCTCGGCTGGGCTTTGGAAACCCGTAGGTTCGACCGCTACAAAGCCTCGACCCGTCGGCACCCATCGCTCGTCTGGCCCGAGCTGGCCGACCGCGATCACGTCGAGCGCCTCTATCGCGCGACCGTCCTCGGCCGCGACTTGATCACCACCCCCGCGGATGACATGGGACCCGCCGAGCTGGTCGACGCAGGTGTGCAGTTGGGAAAACGGTGCGGCGCGAAGACCTCGGTCATCGTCGGCGACAAGCTGCTGGAGAAGGGATACCCGGCCGTCCATGCGGTGGGACGTGCAGCCTCCCGGGCCCCTCGCCTGCTGGACCTCACCTGGGGCGCCGCCGATGCACCCAAGCTCACCCTGGTGGGCAAGGGCGTCTGTTTTGACAGCGGGGGCTTGGACCTCAAGTCCGCCGCTGGCATGAAACTGATGAAGAAAGACATGGGGGGCGCAGCCACGGCGCTCGCCCTCGCCTCCTTGATCATGGAGTCGGAGCTTCCCGTCCGGCTGCGCGTCCTCATCCCCGCGGTCGAGAACTCGGTCTCGGACAACGCCTTCCGTCCCGGTGATGTGCTGCAGACCCGAAAAGGCCTCACGGTCGAGGTGGGCAACACCGACGCCGAGGGGCGCCTGATTCTCGCCGACGCCCTGACCGAGGCCGCTTCGGAGTCCCCCGATCAGCTCATCGACTTCGCGACGCTCACCGGCGCCGCACGGGTGGCGCTGGGGACCGAGCTTCCCGCCTTGTTCTCGACCGACGACGCCTTCGCCCAGTCCGTCCTCGATGGCGGAATCGCGACGAGCGATCCCCTTTGGCGGATGCCGCTGCACACGCCGTATCGCCGCCACCTGGACAGCACCCTCGCCGATCTCAACAACATCGCAAGCGTCGGCCAGGGCGGGGCAATCACCGCAGCTCTGTTCCTCAAGGAGTTCGTCGGGACCGGGGTTAACTGGTCCCACATCGACACGATGGCCTACTACACCGGGAGCCGTGCCGGACGGCCAGCGGGTGGAGAACCGTTCGGTATTCGAGCGTTCTTCGAGGCTCTTCGCGCCCGCTACGTGGACACGCCCGAGTCGTAGACCCACCCTGCAATACGATCCCGACGAAGCCGGTCGGTTTTCTACCCGAGCCCCCTCCGAGACGGGCACAATCGGGGGGTGGAGGGAAACAAGGCCTTCATCCTCCCGGCGGTCGCGGCCCTGGTTTTGCTCGGGCTGCTGCTGCTGCGCGCGCAAGCCACTGCTGATCCCGAGCCCGCGGAGTCCAGCACCCCGGCGGTCGGGGCACAGAGCCCACCCAAGGGGGTGAAAGCCCAGATCCGCGATGCGCTCACCGCCGCTGGCGATCCGAGCCTCGACGGCTCGGTCGCCGACGCGGTTCGCGAAGCGTTGCTTCCGGTCATCGAGCGTTGCCGAAACACTCGACCACAGAGCGCCGCAACACCGCTGAAGGTCTCGGTCGAGATCATCGCTGCACGGGGCGTCGGCGTCCGGGTCGAACGGGCCGACGTCGCGGGCGACCCCCCCGCGGACCTGGTGGGCTGCGTCCGTGAAGGCATGCTCGGTAGCAAGCCCGAAGACCTCGGCGAGACCGGCCGATTCTCTGGCACCTTGGAGTACGACGCATCATGATCTGGCTCGGCCTCACCCTCACCGCCCTCGCCGGTGTCCTGTGGGCGGAACGAGCGGACGCCCAGCAATGGACCCGCCGCTTCAAACCCGCCGCGAGCGTTGGTTTCTTGGGCTGGGCGCTGCACCACGGCGCGCTCGAGACCTCCTACGGACAGGCCATTTTCGCTGGCCTGGTGCTGTCGTGGTTTGGAGACGTGTTCCTGCTGAGCAAGCGGTCGAGTTGGTTTCTCGCAGGACTTGTCGCGTTCTTGGGCGCTCACGTCGCGTACATCGTCGCGTTTGTCGGGCTCGATCCGGCGTGGACGACGATGGCCGTGGCGGTGGCCGGACTCACGGTCGCCGCGTGGGCGGTTCGTCGCTGGCTACGCCCCACGATTCCGCAGGACATGAAACGACCCGTCGATGTCTACATCGTCGTCATCACGTTCATGGTCGCTGCCGCCTTCGCGGCATGGCGCGCGGGAGCCCCCAGCACAATGCTCGCGGGCGCGATCGCCTTCTACCTCTCCGACCTCTCGGTCGCCCGAGATCGATTCGTATCCACCGACTTCAGCAACCGTCTGTGGGGACTCCCGATGTACTACGTCGCACAGCTCCTGCTCGGGAGTACGTGCTGAAGCCCAACGGTGCCGTGACGGCCCTGCTGGCGACGGCACTCCTGGGTTGCCCGTCCCCCACGCCCACGACTCCCCCACCCGACCCAACACCCACCGAGGCGGAGCGTGCGGCCGTCTCGCGTGAAGACGCCCTCGTCGCCTTCGCTCGGCTGTATGGGGTTGTCCGGTACTTCCACCCGACCGATGCAGCCCACGATGCGGACTGGGCCCAGGTCGCGGCAGACGGTGTGCACGCTGCGGCGGGGGCGACACGATACGGAGAGCTCGCCAAGGCGCTGCGGCGCACCTTCGCGCCCTACACCCACGGCCTCGCACTGTGGGTCGCGCCCAGCCCGGAACCGCCGAACCTCGAGCCTCCGCCGCGACGTGCGGACCTCATCTACTGGCAGCATCAGGGGTATGAGGGCACCTCGCTCTCGCTGTTTCGCCCCCCGTACGCCAGCGTTCGCGTGACGCCGCAGACCCGGTACGAACGCCGCTTTTCCGAAGCGCCCGACCCCACGCGGCCGCACACCGCCCCGCTTCTCGGCCCCCTTCATGCCCGCATCCCGCTGGTCCTGGAGCCCGAAGCCGCCCACCGGACCCCGGCCCCGCTCGCCCCCACGCTCGATCCCACCGATTTCTCTTCTCGCGCGGTCCGGGAGGCCCTGCTGATCGATGTATGGGCGGTGCTCCGCCATTTCTACCCCTACCAGGAGGACGTCTCCGTTCCCTGGGAAGATGTTCTCCGCCAAGCACTACGCGACACCGCGGACGACAGCACCGAAGCCGACCTCATCGACTCGATCCGCACGCTCACCCGCGCGTTGCAGGACGGGCACGCCCGTGTGGAACGGGAGGGACACCGCGGTATCGGCTGGCTCCCTGTCCGTACCGCCTGTGTTGGCGATGCTGTCGTGGTGGCCGCTTCCGAGGACCCCAACATCGCCGTCGGCGAGGTGATCGCGACCATCGACGGCACGCCTGCGTGGCCGCGAGCCCAGGCGATCGCCGAGCGCCTCTCGGGAACCCCTCAGTGGCGCCGCTTTCGGGCATGCACATGGGACGGCGCGCGCGGGCCTGGTGGGAACACCGTCACGTTGGGCATCGAGCGTGGTGGCGCCGTCGAGGCCGTCCAGACCCGCTATTCCCTGCACGAGATCGTTCCCGACATCCGACCCGACGCGTTCGGGGAGGTCGAGCCGGGGGTGCTCTACGTCGACCTCACGCGGCTTTCATGGACCGACCTCAAGCCCAGGCTCGAGGAGCTGGTTGCCGCCGAAGGAATCGTGTTCGACCTCCGCGGCTACCCGATCCACAACGACGACTTGCTCGACCACCTCATGTCCTCACCCGAGGACGCCGCCTGGATGCATGTCCCGCGATTCATCGAGCCTGGTGGGGCCCCGGTCAGCTTCGCCGACATCGGTTGGAACCGTCGCCCCTCGACCCCCCACATCGAGGCACCAACCGTCTTCCTGATCAACGCAGCCGCGATCAGCTACGCCGAGTCCATCCTCAGTTACGTCCAGACGCACAGTTTGGGGACGCTGGTCGGGAGCACGACCGCGGGCGCCAACGGGGATATCGTCCGCCACGACACCCTCGGCGGGTTCTATGTCGTCTTCAGCGGGATGCGAGTGACCCGCCACGATGGCACGCCATTTCACAACGACGGGGTCACCCCCGAGATCCAAGTCAGGCCCAGCGTCGCTGGAATTGCCGAAGGCCGCGACGAAGTTCTCGAACGCGGCCTCGATGTGTTGCGCCCCAAGCTTCGCCCGGCCGCCCCCTAGAGCGCGGATCTACTCGCTGGGCACCTTGGGCGGGGTGTCATCCATGAGCGCGGGCTTCTTGGGAGCCTCTTCCTTCGGCTCGGGTTCCGCCTTCGGCTCGGCTTTGGGCTCGGGCTTCGGCTCAGGCTCGGCCTTCGGCTCGGGCTCTGCGGCGGGCTCTGGGTCCGCGGCAGCCGGTTCCGGATCCGCCTGCGGCGTCTTCTTTTTCTTCTTCTTTTTCTTCTTCTTGGGCTTCGGTGTCGCGACGGGCTCGGGTTCGGCCTCCACCTCGGGCTCTGCTTCTGCTTCTGCTTCTGCTTCGAGCTCCGCCGCGACCTCGGCCTCTGCGTCCACCGCGGCGGCGGGTTCAGCCTCGGCCTCTGCGTCCACCGCGGCGGCGGGTTCAGCCTCGGCCTCCACGACAGGAGCCGCGACAAGAGCCGCCGGCTTCTCCTCCTCGGGCGCCTCGGCCTCTGGCGCCGCATCCTTCGCCTCAGCGTCAGCCTGCTGCGCACCGACATTCGCCTGGGCGGTCCCCGCGGTGCCAGCCGAGCGAACACGCGCGGAGGCTCCCCCTACGCCGGCGAGCACGTACATCAGCGAAGAGACCGCAAGCAGCGCGCTACCGCCGGTCGCTGCACTCCCACGCGCCTTGGCGACCGCGACAAGCAACAGCGCGATGGCTCCACCTCCCGCCGACGCCATCAACACGTACCCGTACATCTCGTCGAGCTCCATCCCCCCCAGGGTATCCCAGATGGGCCCGAGACTTCACCCAGTCCCGGCGCGTCGCGCGAAACGGTCTCCCGTGGAGGATTTTGCGCCCAGCTGCTACGGATCGCCGCAGCATGGCTCGCCGCGCGTCGACCCGCAGCCCCAAGGTTCCCCCGATCCGCCTCACGGAGTACGCCCAGGCCGCGGGTTGAGCCTCCAAGCTCCGCTCGCCGGAGCTGGCGCAGGTCTTGCGCCGCTTGCCCAAAGTGCTCGACAAACGGGTACTCGTCGGAACCGAGACACACGACGACGCGGGGGTCTACCAACTCGACGCCAAGCGGGCGCTCGTATGCACGACGGACTTCTTCTCCCCCGTTGTCGACGATCCCTATGACTACGGCCGAGTTGCTGCCGCCAACGCCCTCTCCGACGTGTGGGCCATGGGCGCCCGCCCGCTGGTCGCACTCAACCTCGTCGGGTTTCCAGGCAAGGCGCTGCCGTTGGACGTCCTGCACGAGATCCTTCGCGGCGGCGCGGACACGGTCTCCAACGCGGGCGCCGTCCTGCTGGGCGGGCACACGGTCGAGGACGCGGAGCCCAAGTATGGACTCGCGGTCGTCGGTGAGGTGCACCCCAAGAAGGTGTTCACCAATGTGGGGGCTCGTCCTGGGGACAAGCTCATCCTCACCAAGCCTCTGGGGAGCGGAATCGTCACGACCGCCATCAAGCAGGGCAAGGCGACCCCCGCCGAGATCAGCCACGCGATCGAGGTCATGGCCACCCTCAACCGCGCATCCGGTGAGGTCCTCGCCCAGCACACGCGCTCCGTTCACGCCTGTACGGACGTGACGGGATATGGCTTTTTGGGACACCTGCGCGAGATGCTCGAGGGGCCGATCGGCGCCCGGCTCGATGCCACCGCGATTCCAACACTTCCCGCAGCCCGCCGCCTGGTCGCCGCAGGCGTGGCACCAGGAGGGACGCGCGCAAACCTCAGTGCCGCCGTAAAAGACGTGCGTTGGGCCAAAGCCCTTCGCGAGGAAGAGCACACGCAGCTGCTGCTGGCGGACGCTCAGACCTCCGGAGGTCTGCTTGCGGCGGTGGGGGCTCGGGCCTGCAGCAAGGTCTTCGACGCCCTGCGTGCGGTGGCTCCATCGGAAGATTGGGTCAGCGTCGTCGGTGAGATTGTCGAGCGCCCCGGACCTCGGTCGAAACGGATCGAAGTTGTGGCGTCCTGATCCCAGACTGCTACGTTGAGCGACGTTGTCGGCCTCCCGCGTCTATATCCCCCTGTGTGCAGACGATGCCCAAAGTCTGCTCGAGGACGGAATCGGCTCTGTCGTAATCCTGCTCGGCGATAGCCGGACCCGCGCCACCAGCGCTTGTCTGCAGGCGCTCGAGGACCTCGCCGAGGGGTACGACCCCGACTCGGTCATGTTCGCGCACGTCGACCCCCGGCTCCTCCCCGAGACGTGCAACAACCGCGAAGCCTTCCCCCCGGTGCAGAAGGACGGCTCGCCCACCATCCTGTGCACCCGCGACGGCGAGATCCTCGATGCGTCCGTGGGGCGGCAGTGCTGCGGCCGCCTCCGACGCCAGGTCGACCGACTGCTTCGCGACGACCCTGGCCCGAGCCTGCTCACGCGGTTCTTCCGATTCGCCTCGGGCGCCTGACGGGACCGCTCTCATGGCCCTCTACCTCGGGCCTCTCTTGGGTGCCCCACGGCTGGCACGGAGCCCGGCACGGTCTTCAGGCCGGCGGGGCTTGTCCGAGGCGCACCCCCGCTGCGAGGACGTTCGGGTGCCCGGCGCACCGTCGTCCGAGGGCCAACAACGCCTCAAAGGGCAGATGCTCGACCCGGGCCACGCCTCGGTAGAAGCGCTCGGCAGGGTCGCAGACCACGACACGTCGAGACAACGAAGCGTGAACGACGGCATCCGGGGCGACGATGCCGACGTGGCGTAGTGACTCGCCACGCGTCCACACGAAGACCAGGTGCCCCGCGCCGTCGGGTGGCCGCCCCTGCCGGGCACCAAGCCCCCACAGGTCCCCGGTGTTCCGAGGAAGCGCGACACGCAGCGACGACCAGGCCGCGCGTTGAACGAGACCCGAGCAGTCGATGACCTCCCGGTCCGTCCCACCGAGCGCATACGACGTCCCGACGAAGCGGCGTGCGGCATCGACAAAGGCCTGCGGATCCTCGGTCCGCGGATGCGGGAGCACCGGAGGCTGAACCCCCGGACCGAGAGCGCCAGACATCCAACCCGTGGTCCCGCAGCGATCGCGGACCAAACACGCGGCCGCAGCTCTACCCAAGACCTCCACGGGGCCGTCCTCGGGGTGCAGCACAGTGACCGTAGGCCCGCCAGTCGCCGATGCGTGCAACGACGTTACCGTTTCGACCGCGTGCCACGGCCCCCCTTGCACGACCTGCAGAGCGTCGCTCAGGGAAACGCCCGGCAGGGCCGCCGCGACAATGCTCAGCACCGGCTGCCTCAGTCGGTCGACGAGAACCGTCCCCTCCACCCGGACCTCCTGCTTGCTCGCCTGGAGCCGCACATCGAGCCGACACAGCCCGTGCTGGACGGCAAGCCGTGACTCCAGCGCTTGGATTTCGGCCAGCGCGTGGCGAACTCCCTCGTTCACCCCTGCACCCAACGGCGGACCTCATCGCGGTCACAAAACGGCCGCGTCTCCCCCCGAACCGTCTGTCCCCGTTCGTGCCCCTTCCCAGCCACGACAACCACGTCGCCGGGGCCCGCCACGCGCATGGCCGCCTCGATAGCAGCCGCGCGGTCGAGCACGACGGCCACCTCCGCCCCACAGCCCTCCAGGCCGTCGACAAGTGCGTCCGCGATCTGCTGCGGGTCTTCGTCGCGCGGATTGTCATTGGTCACCCACACGCGGTCGGCATGGGCCCCCACCGCGGCCCCCATCTCGCCGCGCTTCTCCGGAGAGGCTCCACCCCCGGCACCAAACACCACGAGCAAACGACCGCGGGCCAGCGCCCGAGCCTCTGCACAGGTCCGCTCCAGCGCGTCGGGGGTGTGGGCGTAGTCGACAACCGCGACCGGGTCGGACCCGAGCACTTCGAACCGGCCCGCGACCGGGGGGCAACCCACGATCCCGCGCGCAACCGCCTCGGGTTCCAGCCCCGCTCGAACCGCCGCAGCCGCGGCTGCCATCGCATTCTCGGCAAACACGGCTCCAACCATGCGGGTCTTCAGGGTGCCTCCCAGGGCATCCGCCAGTGGGGACGCTTTCAGTGTGACCCGGGTGCCTGCGGCGTCCACGTCGATGCGCTCGGCTTCGAGATCCGCCTCCCGCAACAAGGGACCGCGCGTTGGCGAGGCGAACCAGCACCGCTTCACATCCGGCGGAATCGCCTGGTCGATGAACATCGCGTGCTCGTCCGCCGCGTTGAGCACCGCGGTACGCCCAGGGCCAAGGTGAATGAACAACTGGGCCTTCGCCGCGAGGTAGGCCTCGTAGCTTCCGTGCGTCGAGAGGTGATCGGGCGAGAGATTGGTGAATACGCCTAGATCGAAACGCCAACGCTTCGCGTACGAATCGGCCAGTGCTCGCGACGTGACCTCGACCGAAGCCCACTGAGCACCCGCTTCGTGGGCTGCGGAGAAGGCGTCGAAGAAACCGTTGCGCGTGTGCGGGAGGCCGAGGTTCTCGTCGCCAAGGCGGTACTCGACCGTGCTGATCTGGAGGGCCAGATGTCCGGCTGCCGCCAGTGCGGCGCCGATGAGATGCACGGTCGAGGTCTTGCCGTTGGTGCCCGTGACGCCGAACGAGAAGAACGGGTCCGCCCACGCGAACGCGGGCGGTGTCGGGCGGACCAACGTCATCGTGCGTCAGCCGCTGGTGCTGGAGCTGGAGCCGAAGCCCTCGCCGGTCGAGCTGGAGCCGAAGCTCTCGCCGGTCGAGCTGGAGCCGAAGCTCTCGCCGGTCGAGCCGGTCTCGGCGCCGCTGGTCGTTCCGCCGCTGCTGGCGCCGGTGCTGCTTCCCGCAGATCCGGTACCGCTAGTTCCGCTGGTGCCGGAGGTGCTCGCGTTGGTCGTCGCGGTGTCCTCGTCGTCACCCGTGTCGCAACCGGGGGCCATGGGCATGGAGAGGAGGCTGGTCAGGGCCAGGAATTTTTTCAGGTCGATTCGCATCGTGGGCAGAACTCCGTCGAAAGGTGGGGTGCTTGTCGCACGACCCGACACGCGTTGCACGGACCCTTTCATTCCGGTCGTTCCGCCCGAGCTGTCCGGCGGAAGAACACGAGCTTGTTGTTCGCCGGCATTTCTTGGACATGCTCCAGGTCGAAGCCGGCCGCTCGGCCCATCGCCTCTACGGACTCGAGATCTCGGACGCCCCAACTCGGGTCACGAGATCGTAGCGAGGCGTCAAACGCCGCATTGCTAGGCGCGGTGTGCTGCCCACCGACCCGAAACGGGCCGTATAGGGCAAGCACTCCGCCGGGTGCCACATGCTCTGATGCGCCTCGCATCAGGCCTCCCACGACCTCTTCGGGGGCGATGTGAATCATGTTGGCGCAGAAGACCGCGTCCACGGTCCCGACCGGCCATCGTGCCGAGCTCACGTCGAGTTGAACGGCAGGCGCGACATTGTCCATCCCCTCCGTCCACGCGCCGATGCTGCGCAGTGCATCGGCATCCCGATCACTCGGCGCGAAGCGTAGGCCCGGCATCGCGGCCGCAAACGTGGCCACATGCTGCCCGGTCCCGCTCGCGACCTCGAGGACCAACCCCGAAGAAGGGAACCGCTCTCGCAGGACCTCGAGAATGGGCAGAGCGTTTCGTTCCGCAGCGGGCGCGTGCAACCTCACGACCGCGAGGGTACAAGACTCGCGTGAGCGTCACCGCCCCTACGTTGTCCGAGATCCGCAGCGCCCGGGAGCGGCTCGGCGACGCTGTCCGAACAACCGCGGTGTGGACCTGGACGGACGACGCCGTCTCCGATCTGCTCGGCCCGGGCGGCGGCGTCCACCTCAAGCTCGAGGCCTGGCAGCACACCAGCTCGTTCAAGCCCCGCGGAGCGCTGCTGTGCGCGTGGGACCTCGATGACGCGCAGCGAGCCCGAGGACTGACGGCCGTCTCCGCCGGAAACCACGCGGCTGCCGTCGCGTTTACCGCGAGAACCTTGGGCAGCCACGCGAAAGTCGTCATGCCGCAGACGGCCAGCCCGTCCCGCGTCGACAAATGCAGACGCCTCGGTGCCGAGGTCCTCCTGGCCGAGGACGTCCATCAGGCGTTCGCCACCGTCGAACGCATCCAGGCCGACGAGGGCCGCACCTTCATCCATCCCTTCGAGGGACCCACGACCGCATTGGGCACCGCCACCGTCGGCCTCGAGTGGCTGAACGCGAGACCTGACCTCGACGCCGTGGTCGTCCCGATCGGCGGAGGTGGGCTGTGCGCAGGGATCGCTGCGGCGGTCAAACAACTGCGACCGCAGTGCAAGGTCTACGGCGTCGAACCCATCGGCGCCGATTCCATGACGCGCAGCCTCGCGGCGGGCGCTCCCGTCGCCATCGACCGGGTCGCGACGATCGCAGACTCCCTGGGCGCCCCGCATGCAGCCCCCTACTCGTTCGAGCTGTGCCGTCGGTTCGTCGACGAAGTCGTGACCGTCGACGACGACGCCCTATGCGAGGCCATGGTCCGGCTGTTTGCGGGGATGAAGCTGGCCGTCGAACCAGCGGGCGCAGCCGCGACCGCTGCCCTGTGGGGCCCTCTGCGAGACCGCCTGCAGGGCAAGCAGGTCGGACTGCTGGTCTGCGGAGCCAACATCGACCCCGCCACTTTCAGCACCCATCTGGCCCGCGGCACCGCCCGACTGTCCCCGGCCTAACCCGGCAACGCCGCAGCAGAACCCAAGCCCCGTCCGCAGCGAGGGGCCTTTCCGAAAGGCCCCTGCCAAAACCAATCCCCCCCGCCGTCGACCGCGAAGCGCCAGGCGGCAACCGCCGCCCGTTTCGGGTGAAGCGAAGGCAGCTTCGCTGCCGCAGCGAGGGGCCTTTCCGAAAGGCCCCTGCCAAGCCTAATACTCCCCGACGAGGTCGGGAATCGGCTCCCCGCTTTTGCAGTGCTCGTTGAGGATCCGACCGATCTTCTCTTTGTCGAGGTCGGTGTAGAAGCCGCGCTGTTCCTCGAGGACATCGTCGTCGGGATCGTCGTAGCGCTCATCCTCTTCGTCGAGCTCATGGACGAACAGGTTGGGCCCGTCTTCGCACCGTCCGAAACACGTGTAGTTGCAAACGCCGACGCGCCCCTTCAGCGCGGGGTCGCCTTCGATGGCCTGCTCGGCCAACTCGACGAGGACTTCGCTCTCATGGGTGACTCCGCAGCTGGGGCCATCACAGACCCGGAGCTGATAGAGCCGCGATTTCGGGGGGGTGCTCTGAGACATCGGGGGCATTGCGCGGTGCCTGCTGCGGCACGCGGCCCGCGATGTAATCACGCAATCCCGGCGCGGTGAAGGGGTCACCGAGCAGCTCGCGCAGGAGTTCGGCGTGCGCCTCATCTCCTGAGAGGATGTCGACGGCTGAGGTCAACGCCGCGGACTCGTACAAGACCCCGTCGTCCGCGTGATACCGCCTCAGGAACGCCGAGACGGCATCCAACGCCTCGGGCGTGCCCAGCTCACCCAGCGCCCGGACCAGAGGGTCGAGATCGGCCGCCTCGGTGCTGGGGTGGTTGAGCAGTGCGACCAGGTCCGAGACCATCGACTGCTCCCCGGCGGCGACCGCACGACGGGCCAACACCGCGACCGGAGGCTTCACACCGCTGAGGAACGACGGCCGCGCCGCCAATTCCCTCCGCAGCGCCGCGATCTGGTCGGCGTCGGGGGTGCCCCAAGGCTCGGCCAGTCGTTCGGCGGCGTGAGCACGGAGCTCGGCGGAGGCAGCCCCCGGCTCGTCGCGGACTTCTCCATGCGCAATGCGGGCCACCGCGTCCCGCACATCCGCGTCATCGTCTCGCCACAGGATCTCGATCGCGAGGCGCTGCGCGGGAACCAGCCGCGGGTCGGCGTCGAGGATGAGGTCACGCATCATCGCAAGCCGTTGCTCCCGCTGAGGCTTGGGTCGCCGGGGAGTCTGGAGCGTGTCCGGCAGGTCGAGCATCAATGCGCCGCGAGTCGGGGCCGCGCCGGCGACCCGATCCAGCTCGGCGCCGTCGGTCCGCGAGAGCTGGACGAGCAGCCCGTCTTCACGCACCAGCACGACGCGGTCGTCGCGAACGTCGAACCCGACGAACTCGGGGCCGGAGCTGATGTAGGTCCACTGGGCGAGCCGAGGTGTTCCCTCGTCATCCACACGCATCGCAACCACCGCGCGGCGGCACACGAAAACCGCGTCGCGGTGGCCGGCGGTCGTGGCCGAGAGGTCCACCCACAATCGAAGGCGCTCCGCGTCAGCGTGACCCGCATCGAGCCCCTCGTTGGTCGAGAACACTTCTCCGTAGCCCTGAATCTCGCTGAGCCCATCGAGATGCCCCGACGTGGCGGTCTGCAGGTCTACCCACGCGCGCTTCGTGCCCGCGTACAACGCCTTGCCGTCGCGACTGACCCGCTCGACTGCGGGAATGATGTCGTCGCCTTGGGGGGCAGAACCGCCAAGGTCCAATCGACCGCGCTCCCAACCCGCTCGAGTCCCCAGGGCCACGACCTGGTTGCCGACGGGGACCAGCGCAACCGTACCCACCACAGCCGGACTTCCCAGGCGTCCCTGCGTGCGCCGCATCCAGCGTATCTGGCCATCCAGCGCAGAGATGCCGACGGCGCGAGAGCGGCCCTTGTGGTGGTCGAGCACGCTGACGACGACGGTCCGTCCGTTCGCGGCGACTCCCGACAGCGCCTCTCCAGGCAGCTCGATTTTCCAGAGCACTGCACCGGACGCCCGATCCAGCGCGGCCAACCGATGCCCCGACAGTGGCACGAAAACGGCGGTCTCGTTTGCGGTGAGATGACCGGTGGCGCGAAGTGAGGACCTCCAGCGGTCACTGGCGGTCTCCGGATCGACCGCGCGCAGCCCAGAATCCTCGATCATCACGACCAGCGGGCGGTCTTGGTGATGCCGGTCGGCCCGGGCTCCCTGCTTGGCGGTCAGCGCCAGCAAGTTCCCCCCGGGCTCGGCGTGGACAGCCAGCTTCCGGCCGGCACATCCGGCACTCAACCCGAGCCCGAGGCCCAGCGCGAGCAGAATCCCGCGGGTCACGATCCTTCTCCGTCCTCGATCTGTTCTGGTGCGGACAGGTCCTGTCCGCCCACTTCCTCGGCCAACTCGGGATCCTGCTCGAGCAGCTGGGCCACCAAGGCATCGGCCCGCTCGCTCGGGTGCAGCGTGGCGAGCACAACCGCCAGTCGGCGCACCCCGCCATCGCGGTCGTCGGCGGCGGCCTCGATTGCGTCGACCGATTCGCCCGGTCCCAGACCCGCCCACGCCAGGAGCGACCGAGCTCGAATCGCCGCGGTCCGGTGCGCTGCGAGGTCGCGCAGCAGCGGTTCCAGGTCCGAACGGGGATGCTCGAGGCACGCATCGAGCATCGCGGTGAGTGCGGCGGGTGGCAGTCCTTCCCCCACCCGGTCCCGAAGCGCGGAAACGCTCTGAGCGTCATCCTGCTCGACCAGCTCTGCGAGTTCGATCTGCAGCTCGAGCATCGAGTCCTGCGGGGTCGCCGACGCTGGGCTCGCGGCAGCGCTCATCGCCAGGACGGCAGCGAACAGCCAGCCGTTGCGACGACGAGGGCGCAAACAAACTGCGAACTTCCTGGACCTGACCCACTGCATGGCACTTCGGGTCATCGACGGGCCACGCGGGACCTTGAGTGGCCCTGCCCCGAGCGCCCGACGGCACGACTCCGCCCGCGAGGACGGCCCGAGTTCGCGGCTTTTTGGGGGCAAGACCGTTGCGGCTGTACGTTCGTGCACGATGGCACGTTTGCAAGAGCTCGATACGCCTCTGCGAACCAGCGCGCGGATGCGGGGACCGGCCCAGCTCGGGCCGGAGAGTTCGTGTGATCTCCTTCAGGATCTCGGCACTCGGGATCCGGTCGGCGAGCTGCTGGGGCGCTTCGGCGTCAGCCCCGGCCAGTTGCTCGCCGCGCGGCGCGACCTCGACGCGGTGCTCGGTCCCGAATCGGCGGACTGGAGGCATCGACTCGAAGCGCGCGGCGGCGGCCCCGGTGACCTGGAACAGCTACTCGCGATATGCAGGACCGCGGAGTGCCACGCGTACCAGCTCCTCGAACAGGTCGGGCTGCAGTGCTCGGCCCTGCGCCGCGAAGTCATCTTGTTGCTGCGAAACGCGGAGCGAACGGTCACGCCCCCGCGCGGGCACGCCGAGTCGGGTCGGCCCGGAGGCGCTCGCATGGCCCGGGACCGGCGCCCCTCCTCGCCTCACGTGCGTACGCGCCCCCGGCGAACGCCGCGTGGGCCCGACGACGCACCCGCCGCGGCGCCCGCCCCTGCGGCTCCGGCGGTGAACTCGCGGCGCCCGCCCGCCGAAAACGCGCCCGCCCGTCGCCCGATCATTCGGGCCGGGATTCGCGCGTCGACTCGCGCTGCGGAGTCAGCCCCCACCCCCGCCGTCGAGGTGGAAACGACGCTGGCCCCCCAAGACGCTCCTGAAGCGCCGCCGCCTCACCTGGACCTGGAAGAGCGCCGGGTCGATCCCGAGCAGCTCCCCCCGCTCGAGGGGCGCCCCCGCGAACTCGACCAACTGTGCGATGCGCTGGGCCGCCGAGGCGTCCGAGTCCCGTTGCTCGTGGGACCGCCGGGCAGCGGCCGCAGCCTCCTGGCGCAGCACCTCGCCACACACTTCGAGGCGCCGGTCTATCGTCTGCTCGCCTCCGCCTATGACAGCGAAAGCGCGCTCGCCGAGGACCTGGAGGCCGTCGCAGAGCGCGGCGGCATCGTTGTGTTCGACGACCTCGACCGGGTGCCCTCGGAGGTCGCGCCCGCCTTCTTGGGTGCGCTCAGCCATGCCTGGACCCAGGCGACGCCCCGAGTCCTGACGATCGTCTCTTCCGAGGGGCACGGCCGGCTCGCGAACTGGTTGCCCGGCGCACTGCAGACCGCGGACGCGATCACCATCGAGCCGCTCCGCGGGGCTCCACTCAGTGCCGCGGTAAAGTCGGCGAGCCGCAACGTGCTGCAACAGCACTCGATTCCGCTGGGCCCCGACCTCCGCTTGGCAGAGGTGACCCGTTGGGCGGAGCGATACCTCACCGGCCTGGCGATGCCCGCCCGCGCGCTCGACCTCCTCGATCTCGCCTGTGCGCGCGCACGTCGAAGCCCCCACGCGACCGTTCGGCGCGACCACGTCTTGCAGATCGTCTCCGAGCGGAGCGGCTTGTCTCCCGCTCGCATCGAAGCACGCGGAGACCACGATGTTCTCGACCTGGACCAGCGGCTCAGCGACCAGGTCATCGGACACGCGGACGCGACGGCAACGCTCGCGCAACTCGTGCGTCGCAACCGCGCCGGGTTCGGCGGGCAACGACCGGTCCTCACCACGCTGTTGCTCGGCCCCAGCGGTGTGGGCAAGACCGAACTCGCCAAGGCCCTGGCCGGCGCCCTGTTCGACGATGACGCCGCCCTGTTCCGCCTCGACATGTCGGAGTACTCCGAGAGCCATTCGGTGGCACGGGTGGTCGGTGCGCCTCCGGGATACGTCGGACACGAGCAAGGCGGAGCGCTCACCGATCCCCTGCTTCGCCGCCCGCACTGCGTCGTCTTGCTCGATGAGATCGAGAAGGCCCACCGAGACGTCCACCAGCTCCTGCTGCAGGTGTTCGATGAGGGCCGGCTGACGGATGGCCGAGGACGCACGGTCGACTTTCGGCACGCCGTGTTGGTGATGACCAGCAACCTCGGCTCGGGGCATGTCGCACAGACGCCGCACGGGCCCCGGATGGACGAGGCGGCGGCCTTGGCTTCGGCCCGCGCGGCCTTCCCCGTCGAGCTGTGGAACCGCATCGAAGCCCCGCTGGTGATGCACCCGCTGGCGTCTCACGACCTCGCACGGATCTGCACCCGGCTCGCACGAGCCTCGAGCGACCGCCTCTTCAAGGAGCGCGGGATCCGCTACACCCTCGACGACAAGGCCACGGACGCGCTCGTCGAGATCGCGGGACGAGACCCCGCCCTCGGTGCCCGCCCTCTGCGGCACCTGCTGGTCCGCGAGGTCGAGTCCTTGCTGGCGGATGCCGTCCTTCGAGGTCGGCTGCGCGCGGGCACGGAGATCACCGTCACCCGTTCCCGGGGACGCTTCGAACTCTGCTAGCAGGATTGACCGGTCACAACTCGGATTCGGCCGGCGTTGCAGCGCGAATGATCGCCCCAAGGTCGTCGCTTAAGCGCGCGTACAAGCTCCGGGTCGGGTCATCGAGCGCCGCGAGATGGGCCTGTATGGCCCCGACATCTCCCCGCGACATCGGGCCCGTGATTCCGCGCGGGATGCCCAGCGCGTGCAGGTTCGACAAGGCACTCAACATCAGCGTTCGGACCGCCGCCTCCGCAGCCTCCTCCGCGTGCCCCTGGCCACGGAGGACAGCGGTGGCCTGGGCCTCGAGCACGCTGAGATGGTTGGCCGCGAGGGCGCACGCCGCGTGGTAGGCCAGCCGCGCCCGAGCATCGAGTGACCCCAACCGAAGGAACGACTGCGGCGCGACGAGGGCCTCGAGAAACGACTCCGCGTGCGGGTCCCCTTCCAGACCGAAGCTCGCTTGCCCGAGCAGGCTGGGCCAGCTCCGTTCCCGACGCAGGGCGCAGATCGGGTGCAAGCTGCCCACCGGATGGCGAGGCCGAAGCGGACCGAGCAGCGCCGCTGAGGAGCGCGCGCCGGCACCATGGAACACCGGCACCCCCGCGGGCAACACCGCGGCGTCGGCCAACGCCTGGGCGACCGGCTCGATCGCGTTGTCGGAGGTGAGGATCCAGACCGCGACCGGGGTCTGGGCCGGCCACGTCACCTTGCCCGCAGTGACCGCCCGGCCCGACACCCGCTGCACGCGGTAGCCACGCTCGACCAGCCACGGCTCCGCGTGGCGGGCGACGTGTCCGTTCCCGATGACCCACAGGTCCCCCTGGTCCGGCGTCCGCAACAGCTCGGCCACTGCGCGAGGGACCCGGCGCCCCACCGCGTCCCAGTCACCGCGGGAGACTGCGTCTCGAACGTCAGAACTCGAAACCTCGGGGAGGACGCAGTCGGCCGACTCCGCGTAGCCGGTCCGCGGGACGACCAGTGGCGAGTAGCGAGACTCGATGTCCTCCCATCGATGCCAGCGTTGCGTCTCCCCGCGACACACGATGTCCGACCCGATCACCAAGCGGACCTCCGACCCGGGGTGCTGGGCGGCGACGGCATCGAGCAGCCGGAGCGAGTAGCTGGGGCGCTCGGGGTCGGCCTCGGCCAACGTTCGCTCGAGGTCGGTCACCTCCACGAAGTCGCCGTACATCTGCATCGCGGCGCGTGTCCACGCCAGCCGCTTTGCGAAGGGCGTCTTGGTTCCCTTGGCGAGCGGGTGGTCGTACACCGGCGCCACGATGAGTCGATCGAGTTCACCTTGCGCCCGCAACAACGCCACCAACAGCGCGTGCCCCAGGTGCGGCGGGTCGAAACTCCCGCCGAATACGCCCACCACGGGAGGAGAGGACGAACGATCTCGGCGGTCGGGTGCGGAAGACATGGCAGCTTCGAGACGACAAAGCGTCGCCCCCGTGAGGGTGTGACGCACCGGGCCGCCCCGGCAACCCCGCCTGACGGCCTGCACACAGGCGCAGGCGCGTGGGAACTTCAATGGCCCTTGAAACGAGTCACCCTGGCGACCTTGCCCACTTCGCCCCCAGCTCCGCGCGAAAGCGCGAGCCGCGGCGTTGACACACCTCTTGCCCTGTCACTATGGTTCGGCGCTGGGAAGGCCTACCAAGGTCCGACCCACGAACCGCTTGGCAAACGATCGAGGGACGAGCCTTGAGCAAACCGAAGAAACCCGGAACCGACCTGGCCGCCCTCAAAGCGCGCCTCGCAAAGAAGAACAAGAAGGCGGCCGAGCCCGCGCCGGCTCCAGAAGCCGCGCCCGCTCCGGCACCCGAGCCTGTCGCAGCCGCGCCGGTGGAAGCCGCCCCGGCCGCGCCCGCTCCGGCACCCGAGCCCGCCACTGCCCCGCAAGCGCAGCAGCCAGCGGCAGCGGACTACGCAGCGCCCGCAGCAGCGCCCGCGCAGTCCGACTACGCAGCAGCACCGGTCGCGCAGGCCGCACCTGCTCCGGCCGCACCCGTCAGCGACGATCCGTTCGGCGGCGGCGGCGGCGGTGGCTTCGACCCCAGTGACGGCCTCATCGATGCCGGTGGCGGCGAGATGCCGTCCAAGGGCAACGCGGGCCTGGCGATCTTCGTCGGAATCCTCGGTATCGGCCTGGGCGCGATCGGCGGCTTCTTCGTCTCCAAGATCACGCGCAAGTCCGAGACCAACGAGGCAGCCTCCGCGAAGGGTGCCGAGATGGCGGCCGCGGTCCAACAGATCTCCGATGCCCGCATCGATGTCTCGAAGGCCATGGGTACGTGGGAAGAGAAGATGGCCACCGATCCCGCTGGCGCAGCCTCCGAGATCGACACGATGGTCAAGGAGAGCTTCGCCAAGAAGGTGAACGTCGACCAGCTCTTCGGCTGGCAGCTCGCCGCGATCCACTCCAACGGCGTCCGCCGTACCTTCGAGCTCTACGACGAGGCCACCCGCCTCCAAAAAGACCTCGGGTACCTCTCGGCGTTCCTCTCCTCGCAGGAAAAAGCGCTCAAGTCCGGCGGCGGACCGAGCCAGTTCGCGGTCAAGTTCACGGACAAGGGCGCGGTCCTTGTCGCCGCGGTCGGGGCTGTCTGTGCCGCTGGTGAGGGAGAGCCCACCCTGCAGACCGCAAAACCCTGCCCCGAAGGCAAGGCCGCTGAAGCCCTCGGCTACACCGTCCTCGAGAGCCTCGGCAGCGAGACCAAGGTCTTCCCCAAGGGCGCCGCGCCCGGGCAGGTCACCTTGCTGCGCGCTGGCGGAGCCATCTACGACTACGCGGTCGGCATGGAGCCCAACCGCAACGCAATGATCATGCGCAACGCACTGCTCAAGCGCGCGAAGGACCACCTCGAGTCCATGAACAAGGCCGAGAAGGCTGCGATCAAGGCGCTCGAGAACTTCGCCGACAACCCCAACGTGGATGGCAGCGCCGAGCAACCCGACCCCGAAGCGGGGTAAGTCGAAGGCGTCTGCAGAAGACGCCTCCGGCTCCAGGCCTAAAACGCCGAACAAGCCCGAGTCCGACGACGGCCTCGGGCTTGGTGCGTCGGGGGAGCGCGGCTCCGACCCGGGTCAGCAGCCGGAAGGTGATCTCGACCTGGCCTGGCGCCCGCCTGCGGAGGGCCAAGCGGTCCGGCTTTGGGTCGTGAACCGGTCCCAGGCGGGGCTGTTCCGCTACCTGCTTCGGTTCGCCGCGTATTTCGGCTTCGTCGTCCTGCTGATCGCGGCGGGGCTTGGGGTCGCCATCTATCGGCACTTCGCCTCCGGGCTCCCGCCGATTCAGACCATTACCGACTACAGCGACCGGGCGCCTGGCGTCACGCGGATCTACGCCCGCGGCGGAGCCATGCTCGCCGAGCTGGCCCGGGAACACCGAGCGTACGCTCGCTACGACGAGGTCCCCGAGGACTTGGTGCACGCGGTGCTGGCCGCCGAGGACCGTCGTTTCTTCGAACATGGCGGCCTGGACCACCGCGGCTTGGCCCGCGCTGCACTGGCCAACTACCGCGCGGGCACGATTTCGCAGGGCGGAAGCACGATCACCCAGCAGGTGGCCAAGGGTTTCCTCAACGACGACCAGACGCTGACCCGGAAGTTCCGCGAAGCGATTCTTTCAGTCCGGGTCGAGTCAACCCTGTCCAAAGAGGACATCCTCGAGATCTACCTCAACAAGATTTTCCTCGGTCATGGATCCTACGGGGTCGCGTCCGCAGCGAGCCGATACTTTGGCAAGGAGCTCGAAGACCTCACGCTCGCCGAGTGTGCGCTCATCGCAGGGCTCGCCCGCGCGCCCAGCCGCTACAGCCCGGTATCCAACCCGCAGCGCGCCACCAAACGACGCGCGGTCGTCCTGCAAGACATGGTCGAGGCCGGCTACATCGACGAGGCGCAACGCGACGCCGCGAACGACGAGCCCATCACGTTGGTGAGCAAGCCGGACGTTTTCCGTGCCCGCGCGCCCCACTACACTGAGCATGTTCGGCAATGGACGCAGACCTCACTGGGTGAGCAAGCCGTCCTCACCGAGGGGCTGCAGATCGAGACCGCGCTGGTGCCGACCGTTCAAGCGGACGCGGAGGCCGCCGTGGACCGGGCGGTCCGGAAACTCGATCGGAAACAGGGCTTCCGGGGACCCGTCGCCAGCTTGAAGCCCGCCGACATCCCCACATTCGTCGAGCGGGCAACCGCCGAGTACGGCCCCACAGCGCTCGACGACGACACCTACTTCCGTCTCGGCGTCGTGACCCAGCTCGACCGGCGCTTTGCTCAGGTCCGCGTGGGCAGCATCGAAGCCTTCCTGCCGCTGCGTTCGATGAGTTGGGCGGCGAAGTACGACCGGAACTCGGGCGTCAACGGACGCACCATCGATGACGTGCGCAAGGCTCTCCAGGAGGGCGATGTCATCTGGGTGCGTCGAGCTCCCGAACGATTTCAAGAGCGACCGGCGGGCGGAAATACCGAGAAACGCATCGAGGTTGAGCTCGGACAGACGCCACGCAACGAGGCGGCGCTGTACACCGCCGATCACGAGACGGGCTACGCCGAGGCGGTCCAAGGCGGGGTCGACTACGACCGCAGCCAGTTCAACCGCCCCACCCAAGGTTGTCGGCAGCCCGGCAGCGTCTTCAAGGCCATCTACTACGCCTACGCGCTCGACACCGAGAAGTACACGATGGGCTCGGTGCTCGAGGACCACGCCTACGAACCCGACGAGGGCGAGGAGTGGAACCCGCAGAACATCCACGGAACGATCGAGGGCAAGGTGCTGTTGCGCAACGCCTTCATCCACTCCCTCAACCTCCCCTCGATCCGGCTGTTCATCCGTCTTGGGGCCGACAACGTCGTGCGATGGGCCCGACGCCTGGGCTTCACCACCGAGTTCATCGCGGACAAAGCCCTGTCCTTGGGAGCCAGCTGCGTGAAGATGGACGAGATGAGCCGCGCGTTCGGCATCTACGCACGCCAGGGACTGAGTTGGGACCCCGTCTACGTACGCCGCGTGACCGACAAACGCGGTGCCGTCATCCTCGACGCCCGACACCCCCACGACGGCGCGATGGACCTCCGCGGCCGTCTCGATGCCATGGCGAGGCTCGGCACCCAACCCCCGACCCAGACCATCGACCGGAGGACCGCGTTCTTGATCGCCCAGATGCTGCGCGACGTCGTGACCAGCGGGATCGGCCGACGGGCGCAACGCATCGGCGTGCCTTCGGGCGGCAAGAGCGGCACCGCATCGAAGCACGCCTATACGACCGACACCTGGTTCGTCGGCTTCACCTCCCGGTACGTCACGGCGGCATGGATGGGCGATGACCACTACGAGCGCTCGATGGGCGACGAAGAGGCCAGCTACACGACCGTCACCCCGCTGTGGGCCGACTACATGGAGTCCGTCGTCAAAGACATCCCGCATGGGACCGTCCCTGCCGAGCGGCCCCCGGGCATCCGCAGCAAGTCGGTCACGTACATGGCCGGCGAGAAAGAACGAACTGCGGCGATGTACTTCAAGTCGGGCACCGACGCCGACGGCTGAACCCGTGCCGCTCAGGCGGCGCGGCGAAGCAGCGGCTTGGCGGGGATGCCGACCACGGTCGATGCTGACGGGACGGCCTTGGTCACCACGGCGCCGGCCCCTACGGTCGCGCCGTCGCCGATCTCGACGTATTGCAGGACCTGAGCGCCGGTACCCACCAGGACGCCCTCCCCGATCTGTACGCCGCCGGAGATGTTCACGGTGGGATTGAGTACGCTGCCGGCCCCGATGCTCGCCTCGTGGCCGATCGTGCAGGCGAGGTTGACCAGCGCGTGCCGACCCACGGTGACGTTGACCGTTGCGATGGTTCCGGCGCACACGATCGCGCCCGGTTCGAACGCACACGACTCCCGGTCCGCTTGCACCGAGGGGTGGACCAGGGCGGGCCATTGGTCCTGCGCGAACCCGTGGAGGGTCTGTGGGATGCTCAAGCGGGTGGCGGGCGACCCGATGCCGATCGCGAGGCCGTCAAAGGCGTCACGGTGCTCGTGAAGCCATCCTAGGTCGCCGAGGACCTCGTCACGACTGTCGTGTTCGCCAAGCGCTGAGAGGTCGCTGACGACGTATCCCGCAAACGAGAACCGTTCGCCCCCGTCGCGCTCGATTTCGTGCAGCAACCACCGCACCTCCCGAGCAAATCCCCCAGCTCCCACGATGACGATGCGTCGACCTGCCACAGCCTGACTCTCTTCGGGCCGTCCAGGCGCCGATGCAAGCGCCGGGGGGCCCCAAGTTGGGCCGACGGTGCCGCAGAGCCCGAGCCCGAGGGACGGCGCCCAACGGCCCGGTGCGTCTCGGGACCACGACAAAGCGGCGACCCCAACTCCAACCCCAACCCTGGGCTTCGGAAAAGGATGCCGCCGCTGCGTGGGCCGGAGATGCTCGGCTACTCGAGGCCCATGGCCTCTTTCTCCGAGCACTCGGAGATGTCGCCTTCTTCGTTGTAACAAACGTCGGTGCCGCCCACGATGTCATCGACCGCGTCCGTGAGGTCGCCTTCTTTGCGCCCGGTGGGCAGACGCTCGCCGATGCTCTTCTCGGCGTTGCCATCGATCACGGTCAGTCCGATCGCACCGTGGACCTGAGTGAGATCGTAGGAGCGCACGATGTCGTTGTCTTGCGACTTCCACTCGTTGTAGCGGATGAGCATCGAGCCGGTCTTTTCGTCGGCCTTGATCTTCACCTCGGGCGCTTGCCCGAACCACTCCATGAACTTCTCCTTGGCGATGTCCTCGTAGCTCTTGCCGGGCCAGACGTCGGTGCCGTAGGCGTAGAAGATCTTCCAGAGTTCGTCGTCCTTGAAGAAGTAGAACTTCCGAAGGCCGTTGCCCGTCCGCACAAAGAGCATCGCCTCGTTGTTGTCGTCCTCGTACTCAAACTGGATGAGCGAGACGCCCCAGCGATGGCGAGAGGCCTTGGTGAATTTGGTGTGGTCGGCCTTGAGCGAGGCCATCTGATCCTGACGCCACCGGCGGTTCGCATCCTGAGCGGTCGCGTCGCTCGCCTCTTTCTGCCGCTTCTCGTACTCGGTCTCAATCTCGCGCGAGAGAACGGAGTACACCTGGGCGGGGCTCATGCCCCAACGGAAGTCCTCCATGAGCGCGTAGACCCCGTACGCAGCGCTGACGCCGGCCTTGGGGTCGACCATCTTGCACTCCTTGGTCTTGTTCTTCCCCTTGCCCGTCGTCTTGCACTTCTCCGTGGCCTTGCCTCGCTTGCCAAGCTTCGGACGCGGCTCGGGCTCCCACGCGGCATTCTCGTCGAGCTCGAACTCGTCGTCCTCGCCGCCGAACAGGCCTCCTTCGAGGTCCTCGTCGCCTCCGCCGCCACCGCCGACGCCAAGCAGGTTGCTCCCATCATCGGGATTGTTGGTTCCTTTGTCCTTGTCGCAGCCAGCGCCAAGCGCCAGGGACAGAGCCAACACACTGAGAAGACCTTTTGCCGTCGTGTTCATGGCGGATTTCGGCGACGTTAACACGAAACCGCGGCAGGTGGCAGGCCCCGGGCGCCTACTCGCCGCCGTGGAGCTGCGCAACAAGGTCACGGAGCAGGTCGTGGGCCGCACGAGGCGAAAGGTCGTCGATCTGGAGGTCCGCGAGCGCATCCAACACCTCGGTTGCCGCCGCAGGGTCAGGCCCGCCGGGCGCTCCGAGGCTGGCCGCCTCGCCGGCCTGAGGCGAGAAGAGCGAGAGCTGCGGAGACGCCCCCCCCTGCGGATTGGCTTCGAGGCGCTCGAGGATCCGGGCAGCACGCCGGAGGACCCTCGCAGGGAGCCCGGCGAGGCGTCCCACCTGCACCCCATAACTCCGCCCGGCCGCCCCCTCGGCGAGTTGGTGCAGGAACACGATACGTCCGCGTTGCTCGTGCACCATCACGTGCATGTTGAGCACGCCGCTGAGCACATTCTCGAGTGCGCACAGCTCGTGATAGTGGGTTGCAAACATGGTGCGGCAACCCACCTGATCGTGCAGATGCTCGGTGATTGCCCACGCCAACGCGAGTCCATCGAAGGTCGCCGTGCCCCGGCCGATTTCGTCGAGCAAGACCAACGATGACGGCGTGGCCGCGGCGAGAATCTGCGAGGTCTCCCGCATCTCCACCATGAACGTGCTGTCGCCGCGACCGAGGTCATCCGCTGCGCCAACCCGGGTAAACACACGATCGGTGAGACCGACCCGCGCCCGCGTGGCGGGGACATAGCTGCCCATGTGCGCCAAGATGGTGATCAGCGCCGTCTGGCGCATGACCGTGCTCTTGCCGCCCATGTTCGGGCCGGTGAGCACCCACAGTCGTGCAGCCTCGGTTCCAGCCGCGTGAAGATGGACGTCGTTGGGCACGAAGCGGCCCGCGTCCAGCATCCGCTCGACCACGGGGTGGCGCCCAGCCTCGATGTCGAGCACCGGCTCTTCCACCACATCGGGGCGACAAAGGCCCTCTCGTTGCGCGACCTCGGCCAGACCGGCAAGAACATCCAGCGCGGCGACCCGCTCACCGATGTCGCACAGCCGCTCCCCTTGCGCGCTGACCCGTGCACGCAAAGCCTCGAACAGCTCCTGCTCCCGGGCCAACGCCAGCGCTTGTGCGCCCAACACCTTGGACTCCAGAGCGGCGAGTTCTTCGGTTACGTAGCGCTCCGCGTTGGCGAGCGTCTGCTTGCGAACGTACTCCTGTGGCACCTTGGCCAGGTGGGCTTTGGGCACCTCGAGGAAGTACCCGAATACCCGGTTGTGCTGGACCTTGAGGGATGGGATCTCGGTTCGCGCCCGCTCTCGCGTTTCGATTGCAGCGAGCGCCTCACGGCCACCATCACGAAGACCACGCTGCTCGTCGAGTTCCTCGTCGGCACCCGCACGCAACATGCCGCCCTCGCGCGTGTGCGCCGGGGGTTGGTCGACGAGCAGACCCACGAGGTCCGAGAACACGTCCTCGAGCAGGTCCTCACCCAACGAGAGCAGGTGCGGCACGGTGCGATCGGTCCGGCGCCCCGCGAGTTCGGCCAAGAACGTCTCGATCTCCGGCAGCACGGCCAACGAGTTGCGTAGCGAGCCCAGCTCGCGCGGGTTGACCGACCCCAGGCGCGCTCGCGCGGTCAGCCGGACCACATCTCGAACGTCCTTGAGCCGAGACTGAAGCTCGGCCCTCAGGGTCGGTTCGGCCACCAACGCATCGATGGCATCGAGCCTATCGGCGATGACCTGCCGATCGCGCGAGGGTGCACCGAGCCAGCGTCGGAGCAGGCGTCCGCCCATCGCGGTCTTGGTCCCATCGACCGCCCAGAGCACCGACCCCTTGCGCAGTCCGTCGCGCAGGGTTCGGAACAGCTCCAAGTTGCGAATCGAGGTCTCATCGAGGACGAGGTGGTTTGAGGGCGCGTGCCGACGAAGCCGATGGAGCAACAGCGTCTGGCCGGGCTGCGTCGCCTCGGCATAGGCCAGCACCGTCGCCGCAGCCACCTCTTCGGATTCGCGAAGTGTCTTGGTCCCCGACTCCTCGGCCAGGGCCTTCACCCGCCGCCGCACCACGGCCGGCGGCGGCTCTGCGTACTCCAGCCGCGGCACATCGGGCGCGAGCGAGTCGGTCAGCCAACCATGCAGCGACTCGTCGGCGATCACCTCTCGGGGATCGAAACGCGCGAGCTCGGCCTGGGCAGCCTCCTTGTTGTCGGCCCACAGCACGAAGTAGTCGGCGCTCGAGATGTCACACAGAGACAGGGCGACGCCACCCTCGGCGACGACGACCGCCGCAAGGTAGTTCGGCACCCCCGGCTGGAGGTGCTCCTCGTCGACCAGCGCCCCGGGCGTGACCACGCGAACAACCTCCCGGTTGACGATGTTCGGCCCCGGTCGTTTCTTTGCTTCCTCCGGGGTCTCGGTCTGCTCACAGATCGCGACCTTGAGCCCGCGCTCGACCATCGTCCGGAGATATCCTCCGAGCGCGTGGTGCGGGATACCAGCCATCGGCACGGGGTCGGCCACCCCCTTGTCACGGGTCGTCAACGCGATGTCGAGGATCGGCGCGGCTTCGACCGCGTCGTCAAAAAACAGCTCGTAGAAGTCCCCCATCCGGAACATCAAGATCGAGTCCGGGTAGTTGGCCTTGATACCGAGGAATTGCCGCATCACCGGGGTGTCGGCCGAGTTGTGCGGGGCAGGCACGCCGATCGAGTACCGCAGTGGGCTGGGGATTCGCTACCCGGACGTGGCGGCGGGTCGAGGACCGCGAATGCGGGGCCTGTGCGGTCCCTGGAGAGAGGATCGAAGCACGGACGCCGGGTCGCGGGAGGAATCGCATGACCGCAGCAGCCCGCAAACACAAAAAGGCCCCCTCAAAGAGGGAGCCCCGTTCGCATCGTCAGCTCGAAGCTACTTGCGGACGACGTAGGCGATGATTTTCTCTTTGGACTCGAAGTTCTCCTTGGCTGCGATGCCGGCGGCCCAGGTGTCGAACGATCCGGCGCGGACGCGGTGCCACAGGCGACCTTTGACCTCCTGGGACTCGACACGCACGGAGTGTCCTTTGGCGTTGAGCTCGGCGGCGAACGCGTCGGCCTGCTCCCGCTTCGCGAAGGCCTTCATCTGGAGCGTGAACTTGCGGACGCCGGGTTTGTCCTTGGCAGCGCTCTTGTTGGACGACGCGAGAGCCGTCGGCTTCTTGCTCGGCTTGGCTGCGGGCTTGGCCTTCGGCTTGGCGGGCTTGGGCTCCGCCTTGGGCTTGGGCTCTGCGGCTTTCGGCGCAGCTTCGGGGACCGGCTCATCCTGCGCGATCGCGGCGGTCGGAATGCCCATCGCCTCGGCTTCCTCAGCTGCAGCTTCGGCTTCGAGGTCTCGCGTCGGAGGGACTTCGTCGATCTCCGAGGTCTTGAGCCCCTGCTGGAAACTCAGCTCGGTTTCCACCTCACCGTGGCCATCGAGGATCGACAGCGAGTCGGCCGACAGCGCCGCGACTTCCCCTCCAGGTCCGACCTCGACCCGGCGTCCGACCATCACCCCGAGCGCGAACACGAAGCAACCGACGACACTGAGGCCGAAAAACAGGAAGAAGATCTGGCGATTGTCGAGGTTGAGCTCGACCTTGTCTTTCCACTTGTGCATCTCTCGCATCGCTCGCGTCCTCGGGTTTGGAGATCTCCATCAGATCTCTTCCACAGAGTTACGTGAGGGGTGGATGTGCGACAAGAAAGTGGAACCGGCCTACTGAACGATCTTGAGGGTCGGATCGGGGTCCCGGAGTCCGGGCAGCGTTTTCTTCTCCGGGACGTCTCCCGCCGGGTTCGTGCCCCGCCGAATGATCTCCGTGGTCGCCGGATAGCGCAGGTCCCAGTCCTCGGTCTTCACCACCTCGCCCGCCTGCAAGAACTTGCGCTTACGCTTCAGCTTGAAGCCGCGACGTCCCCGCTGCGCGAGGCTCGTCGAGCCGGTGAGGTAGCGAGCATCGTCGCGCCACACCGTCGGATACGGGAGTGATTCCTCGAGCGTGCGCTCGAACGAGATCTGGTACGGCCGGCGCGGGCCCAAGACCTCGGCATGCACCTTTCCCGAGGAGACGGTCATGTGCAGCACGACGGGGAAGTCGTAGGGGTTACGCAGCTTCATGTCCACGCTGGGCCACACCACGGTGGAGTCCAAGCCCATGTCCACGTAGCTGCTGGGGCGCGAGTGTGGACGGGCCGAGACGACCTCGAGGCCGCCGAAGAACCCGGCGCCAAACATCGTGGAGCTGACCTGGCAGATTCCGCCCCCCAATACGTCCACCAGCGTTCCTCCGGAGATTCCGGTGCCGTAGCGGTAGCCGTTCTCGGCCGAACGCGCTCCCACGGTCTCGTTGAACGAGAACACCTCCCCGGGCTGAAGGACAAACCCATCGATCGATGTCGAGCCCACCTTGAGGTTGTGGGTCCGGTCCTTGTGCGCTTCGTCCGACCGGTACGGAGTGTCGAAGCTACCCAGGACCACTGAGATGTCCAGGGTCCCCTTGAGATGTCCCAAGGGGTCCTCCACCGCGGGCTTACGCGCCACGACGAGCTCCACCTCGGCGGCACCCGAGGCCAGCCCGGTCGCGACCGCGGACAGGGAGTCGTAGGCGAGCAGCGCAGTGCCTGCCCGAGCCTGAAGCACCTTGCGCCCCTCGAAGTCCAGCCGCGTCGGCAACGACGGGCTCTCGACCGAGGGTGCCAAAGCTTGCAGTTGTTCCAGCGCCGCGGTCTCGTCGAAGCTGTAGGACACGGGCATGTCGATGGCCCCCGCTGCGGCCGCAAGCCGGGCCTGCAGATCGAGCACCGGGTCACCGCTGCGCGCGACCTCGAGCGCCGAGATGACAGCGCGGTCGATGGCCGCCGAAGCCCCCAGCTCCGCCGCCGTCGTCTCTACAGAAGCGTCACCAGCGCGCAAGACCATCGCGCGTTGCATGGCCTGGCGCCCCGCGTCCTCGGCGACAAGAAGAAGCCCATCCCCGCCCTGCCCCCCGGCGTCCACGCCTGCGATGCGAACCCCCTGGACGACCGTGTCATCGGACTGGCCGGCCGCCCAGGCTTCATGGACCTGGGTTCCGCCCCACGCCAGCGCACCGAGCAGAACCAATCCTTCCACGCGCGCGGCGATCCTACCCGCTGTCGATTCGGGTCCGCCACGCGCAGCACCGCCGTCGTCTCGGCGTTCCACAGGCGCAGCGCGTCCACCGTCGGGTGCGTCGGCAGCGGTCCTGAGCGCAACTTCAGTCATCGAGCCCGAACCTAGGCGGCGCGCCGCGGCCTTCCAAAAAAGGGGCCCAAGGAGGGCTGACCGGGAACCTCTCGCCCGGCCGGCTGTCCAATCTCCCGAGGGCCTCAGCGGCCGCAACCGCGCCTCGAGTCAAGCTCGAAGAAGACACCGCAACCCCCAGACACCGCTGAGTTTTCCTGCATTCACCAGGCTTTCGTTTCGCAACCGCGCTATGAGTACATCGATGACCCAGTCGCGCTCGCCTTCCACCCAAGTCCGGGTGCAACGGTCCCTTCCCGTGTGGGTCAAGCTGTGGACCCTCGTCATCCTGGCCAACATCGGCGGGTTTGCGATGTCGATCTTCGTCGCGGGAAGCATCCGCGGCATCCCATCTTCATCCGGGGCCGAGACGGCGCTGTTGTTCGGCTACTACACCGCGATGGTGATCGTTGCAGTCGCCGACGCATTCCTCTTCGACGAACTGTTCTTCCGCGGCGGCTTCCGCAAGACCCACATCGAGGGCCGTGTCGCCCAGCTCAGCACCAAGGGCGGGAAGAGCGACTCGATGGACGACATCGCCGCCGGGCTGCGGCGGACGACGATCGGCTTCCCCTTCTTACTGCTCGTCTGTGGCGTGCTCACCTACACGCTCTTCAACCTGGTCAATCGCGACTTCGATTCCTACTACCGGCGGGTCGGCCAACACGTCGTAGCCATGCACATCGGGACGCCGGCCGAGCAGATCGAGGCCGTGCAAACCCTGTCGATCCGGCGCGAACCCCAGGTCCTCCCGGCGCTCAAGTGGCGGGTCCAGGAAGGGGGAGAACCCGCGATCTGGGCGACATGGGCCCTAGGTCGATTCACCGACCTTCCTACCCGGCGGCCGCTCAAAGCCCCACTCGCCGCCGCCTCTCGGAGCGAGGACCCGCGAATCCGGCGGGAAGCGCTCGTCTCGCTGGGCCGGGTTCAACACCGCGCGGCGGACAGTGCCATCCACGACGAGATCCGCGCGCAGCGGGACCGCGATGAAACGGTCGACGGCCGGCTCCTGTACGCGCTCGGATCCATCCAGACGCTCTCCTCCATCCCCCTTCTCGAGGACCTTATGTACACCGCCCGGCCGCAGACGCAGCGCCTCGCCGCCTGGGCCCTCGCGCAGCATCGAGATCAACGCGGGGGTCGCAAGGTCGTCAAAGTCCTCGAGGCCCGGCTGCCCACCGCTTCGCACGAGGTACGCTGCGCACTTGTGCACAGTCTTGGCATCCTGGCCGACGAGCAGTCAAACCTGGCGCTGATGGATGCCTACGACCGCGCGACTCCAGCCGAGCACGCCACCCTCTGTGCGCGCATTCAACTGAGCATGCGTCCCGATGGAGACCCGGACGACCGGGTCGACCTCTTCATGCCGCAGGACACGTTCGCCATGAAGGTGATCCTCTCGATGGCTCAAATGCGAGCCACGAGCCCGGAGGTTCGCGCGCGCGCAGAGCCCTGGCTGCAACGCATCATCGACGACGAGGAGACCACTCCCGCAGCGCGCGAGTCCGCGCGGGGATTGCTCGCGGGGATCCGCAGCGGCCGCGACGACAACAGCAACGCCACGGTCGAAGAGGCGCTCGGGATCTAGCTCGCGCACCGTGGGCCGCCGTCTGTCCGACAACTCTTCGGTGTACGCGCGGCTTCGGGGTAGCCTTGTGGGGTGGACGCGCTCCCGGTCGACGCCGAGCTCGAGCCCGGTGACCTCGTGGCCCCTGGGGCCACCGGGGGTTCACCGCTGCGCATCCGCGAGCACCTGACCGACCTACCGCACGGCACGTGCTACCGCGCGTGGCAGGACGGCGTGGCAGTGTTGCTGACGGTCGTGGACCCCGTCTTCGTCGCCGACTTGGGCGTCCTCGCCGGCCTGCGCCGTGACCTCGACGCCGCGGCACAGCTCCCCCACCGCGGCTTGCTCCCGCTGCACGGCTACGGTCGGCCGGAGCGTGAGCTCCTGATCCTCGAGCACGACCCGGGTGGGACCACGATCCGAGCCTTCGTCGAGCACCGCATCTCTCGCGGGCGCCCACTCGATGGCGAGGCCGCGTTCACGCTGGTGGGGCACCTGTGCCAAGCCCTCTCTGCCCTTCATCCGGAGGTGATTCACGGCTACGTCAACGCCGACACGACCTTCGTCAGCGAGTCGGGCCGCGTCTTTTTGTCCGCACAAGCGATCGGGCGTCACATCACCCGAACGCCCGGATTCGCACGGCATCGTCAGGCCGGACGCCTGCCCAACGTCACCCCCGAACAGCAGCTCTCCACCCCACAGCTCAGCCCGGGCACGGACGTCTTTGCGCTCGGTGCCCTGTTCATGGAGATGGTCACCGGCCGCGCCTTGGTCGAGGCTGGGCAACCGATTCACACGCTCGGCTTGGTCGGCCCGCCCTCCTTGCTGATGTGTCTCGAACGGGCGACCGCGCCCTCGCCCACCGCCCGGCCCCCCGATGTGGAAGCGTTTCGCGACGAGCTCGCAGAGGCTCTCAAAGAGGGCCCATTGGAGCGGCACGCGACGCTGTCCGCCCCCATTCCGCCACCGCCGGGTCCGGGCATCCCCCCTCCGGTCGCACCGCCGGCCGCACTCCGCTCCGCCACGGCACATCGCGGCCCCCCGCCTCCGCCGCCCAAACGCCCCCCTGTTCCGCCCGCAGCACCCCGGACGCCACCTCCCCCCGCGCCTCCCGGGCGCCCCTCTCGCTCTGCGACCCCGGCTCCGGTCGCCGCGTCGAGTTCATCGCTGCTCGGGTTGTCCATGGGAGACATGGACGAAGTCGCCAGCCGACTGGAGACGATCGACGGCGTGGCCAGCGATGTCCCCAACGTCGGGGAGACGATGAGCACCGCGGATGACGCACCCGGAGCGCGCCCCCGAGACTCGGGCTTGGACACGTCGCGACCCGGGCGGTCCTACTTCCTGGTACGCGATGGTGACTTCGAAGGCCCCCTGGCCTTCGCCACCCTCACCGAGCGCGCATCCAAGGGAGAGCTCCGACTCGACGACGCCGTGCAGGACCGAACAACCGGCGAGGAGCACTCCGTCGAGACCATCCCGGTGTTGCACAAGCTGCTCGACACGGCGGAAGACCGCGCCGAGTTGCTCCGCTTCTCCCAGCAACGCGCCACACCTCGGACCGGACCGGCTCCGAAAGCACCTCCCCGCCCGCCCCGAGATCTGCGGGCGCTGTACACGTTTGGTTGGGTGCTCGTGACCCTCGGGGGATTCGCGGCCGCGGCCTGGTGGCTCACCTCTCGCGGCTAGACGGACCGCACGCGCCATCGTCCAGACGTTCGCGGAGTTCAGCGAACGCTCGTGGGCGTCCCTAGGGACGCCGAGCCTGCGCGGGAAGCTTCTCCCATTGCGCCACGACCTCGGGGCCCGCGGGGTCCTCTCCCCGCAAGAACCGCTCGATGTGCGGGATGCTGTCCTGGCCCCAGAAGAGCTCTCCGTCGATCTCGTAGCTCGGAACCCCAAACACACCGCGCTGCAGCGCGCCGTCGGTGAAGGTCTTCAGGCGGGCTTTGTTCGACGCAGAACCGGCAGCCTCGACCAGCGCCGGACCCTCGAGGCCCGCCCCGGACAACGCCTTCGCCACGGCGTCCGCATCTGTGATCCCCACGCCCATCGCCCAGACCCGCGCGAAGAGGACGTCGATGATCGTCCGCCGCTGTATCTGCGGGAGGTCGAGCGCGGCCAAGCGCAACCCGAGCAAGGGGTTGAAGGGGTGCGCAGGCGGTGGACGCAACGGCACACCTTGGTCCGCGGCGAGTCGGACGACGTGCTTGAACGTATAGGTGCGCTTGGGCGGAATCTCCGCCGGCCCCTTGTGCCCCCACGCGTTGAGCAGCCCGGCGAACAACACTGGCTCGAGCTCCAGGTCCAGGCGGTGGCGGGCCGCGAAGTCGTGAAGCCGAGCCCAGGCCAGATAGGCGTACGGAGAGATGAAGTCGAAGCTGAACCGGAGCGTTCGCGCCATGGTGCGCCGATGGTACCGTTCGGCGGTGCGCGTCGCTGGCCGCCTCACGCTGCTGCTCTCCCTCGCCCTTCCGTGCTCGGCTCACGCCGCCCCCGCGCGTTGGCCGAGTTGGCCGAGCGCGGTCGATCGGGATGCAGCAGCGCTCCTGGATGAAGACTACGCCAACCACGATCGTGATCGCGTCGCCGCCCTGATTCGACTGCAGCGCTATCCGACCCCGCTCATCGAGGATGCTCTGGTGTTCGCGCTGACCGAGGACACATCCATCCAGGTCGTTCGTGAAGCGCTGAGGATCTGCTACCTGCGCCGCGCTGCCGTCTGCCTCGACCCGGCGACCGAGCTGTACCGCGACGGCAAGAACCCCACTCTGCAGGCGCCAGCGCTGCGGGTGCTCGCGACCGACCCCGGCGGCAAACGTCTCGACATCTTGCTCGAGGCCATGCTCGATCCATCGAACACCATCCGTGCCGAAGCCGCCCAGCTCGCCGGTTGGGCCCCCGTGCGCGGTGACGCGTTGGTCCGAACCCGCCGCGCGTTGCTGTCGAAGCTCTCGGACAGCGCGTCCTCCGTCCGCGAACGCGCGGTCACCTCCTTGGGACTGCAAGGACCTGGGGACGGCACGCTGGCCATCGCTCGGCTGTTGGAGGATCCGGAGCCGGATGTTCGCGCGGCAGCAGCGGTGGCGCTGGGACGACTGGGCGACCCCAAGGCCCGGGCCGCGCTGGAGCGCGCGATCGAGGGCCAGAACGAAGGCAACGTCACGCGGGCGATGCTGGGCGCACTGGCCCGCGTTCCGAGTGCGGATGTCGTCGACACCCTGCTGGGCTTTCTCGATGCTCCCCCGCCCGGCGTGGGTGCGTTGACGGTCGCCGAAGCGATCGGCGACCGTGCGCACCCAGAGCCCGCGCTGATCGATGGGTTGGTCGATCGGTTGCGGGACACAGGTGTGGAACCGGCTGCCCGACGCGCACTGCTCTGGCTGGGGGAAGCCGCCGCACCTCAGCTGCGAAAGGCGCTCGACCGCGGCCTCGGCCCTCGCCTCGACACCGAGGTCCGACGTTTGCTTCAGGCATCAGCACCGATGGATGCCGACGCACCCGTGCCGACACCATGGCCACCGGACGAGGATGAGCAGGCGTGGGCCGAGCGGCTCCTCATCGGTCCGCCGCTGGATCGGCTGCGAGCCGCTGCCGCGCTCGGCCGCGCCCATCCCCCATGGCTGGTCGAGCGCGCACGCGCCGGCATCGCACACGGGCCCTCCGAGGCCGCACGCTCTTGGGTGTTCGCACTCGCAGCGCTGCCGACCCGGGTCGCCTTCCGCGACGACGTGCTCGTCCCCTGGGCCCGCTTGGCACAGTGGGCCTTGGACCGAACGTTGTCCGAGACAGACCGATGTGCGGCCGCCCTCGCGCTGGGTCGCGCACAGGGGAAGCGTGCGGAAGCCGTCGCGACCTCAGCCTTCGAGACGCTCCTGGCCGCGGACTCGGCGAGACTACGGGCCTGCACGGCATGGGCTGCGCGCGACACCTCCCCGCAGCACACCGCGCTCCTCATGCTCGATCCCGCAGCCGTCGCCCGCGCCGCCGCCGTGTCGGCGTTGACGGTCGCCGACGAAGCCCCCGCATCCTGGGGTCAGCGGCGCCGACACCTGGCAGTGGTCGACCCCGATGTACACGTGCGTGCCGCCGCCAAGGACGATCGGGGCGGCCGGGCCGAGTTCGTCTTCGAGCCCGTCGGGCCGACCCCCTGGGCCTCACCGACCTTGTGGCTCTTGGCGGAGCCACAACGCGCAGGTGTCCCGCAGAATCCCGTCGTCGTCCTAGGGACGCGTCCAGGCCTGTGGGGGATCCGCGCGAGCATCGAAACGCCACAATAAGAGTCGTTTCGATTTGCACCACGCACCCATCGGCTACTTTTTGCATCCTTCGTCGCAATACCGATGTCTTTCGGAAGGCAGCGGGGCCGCCAGCCCTCGCAATATCCTGGAATCAGGGGAGAATCGTCGTTGGTCGCGTCCTTGCTCTCTAGACGGGCATGACCGCTCTTGCCGCCCGACAGTTCTCCGACCTCGCGCTGCCCCACCTTCCCCGCCTCTACCGGCTGGGCTTGCGGCTGACCCATCAGCCCAGCGAATCCTCGGACCTGGTGCAGGAGGCCCTGACTCGGGCTTGGGCGAACTGGTCGTCCTTCGACCGAGGCGGCAGCCTGGGCGCCTATCTCTCGCGCATCCTCTACAACGCCTTCGTCTCTCGTCACCGCCACCAACGCGTCGTGCAGAGCACCGCCGCCCGCCCGGACATCGCCGAACACCTCTTCGACCGTCGTCGCATGGAGGAAGCCGACGCGCCCGAGTCCACGTGGCATCGGCACGACCTCTCGGACGAGGTCGTCGCGGCACTGGAGGCCCTCCCCACCCACTACCGCGAGGTTGTGGAGCTCGTCGACCTCGGCGGCCTCCCGTACAAAGACGCCTCGGAGGAACTCGGCATTCCGCTGGGGACGGTCATGTCGCGCCTGCACCGCGCGCGGAAGCTGATGCGTGGGACACTGACCGAATATGCGGCCGGCTTCGGCTACGCAGCGGCGGCTTGAGCCGCGACAACCGGCCCACGAGGAGATCGACCAGCGCGCACAGTTTGCGCCGAATGTGAGCGTCTTCCCATCGTCGGCCCGCTCCCTCTCCCCGCGCGCCTGGGCGGCGCGAGAGCGCGGATGCCGCAAGGACTGCAGAACTCGCCGACAACGGCTGATTCTGGGGTCCTTGCCGGTTTTGAGCCTCGCGGCAGTCCCGCACTGGGCCGCGGATCCCTCCGCTCCGGGCCAGGTCCAATCTGAGCCAGGGGCATCACAACGGCGCAAGCGACGGCTGGAAGGGTCTTTCCATCTAGGCGAGGACCCCCTAGAACGGCGTCACACATGGGCGCGCACAAAATCAAGCTCGGCCTCGATCTGCCGATCACGGGCGAGCCGCGGCAAGAGATCCATGAAGGTCGTGCGGTGGGCTCCGTCGCCGTCATCGCCGCGGACTACATCGGCATGCGACCGGCGATGGCCGTCAAGGTCGGGGACGTCGTCAGGCGTGGACAGCTGCTGTTCGAAGACCGGAAGACCGCTGGGGTTCGCTTCACGGCTCCTGGCGCTGGCACCGTCACTGCGGTCAACCGGGGCGAACGACGGGCGCTGCAGTCGGTCGTCATCAAGCTGACCGACGCGGAGGTGGCCGGGGAGTCCCGCGACGACGAGATGCAGTCGTTCGAGGCCCACACCGGAGCGGACCCCGGCAAGCTTGGACGCGACGAAATCGTCGCCCTGCTGGTCGAATCCGGGATGTGGACCGCGCTGCGAACCCGTCCCTTCTCCCGCACCCCGTCCCCGGGCGATGACGCTCCGCATTCGCTGTTCGTGACCGCCTCGGACACGCACCCGCTCTCGCCGGATGTCGACGTCGTCATGGCTGGCCGCGAGAAGGACTTCCACCGAGGGTTGGAGGCGGTCGCCAAGCTCACCGAGGGCAAGACGTACCTGTGCAAGATGGCCGGCACGGCTGTCGATGCTGGGGACGCGAAGGACGTCACGCTCGAGGAGTTCAGCGGGCCCCACCCGGCCGGCACCGTCGGTGTTCACATCCACACCTTGGACCCGGTGTTCCGCGACAAGACGGTGTGGCACGTCGGCTATCAGGACGTCATCGCAATCGGAGAGCTCTTCCGCACCGGGACGCTCCCCGTCGAGCGAACCGTCTCCCTCGCGGGACCCTTGGTGGACCGGCCTCGTCTCGTCCGCACCCGGCTGGGCGCTTCGATCGACGACCTCACCGCAGGTCGCGAGCTGCTCAAACCCGAGGGCGACAGCCGAATCCTGTCCGGCTCCATCCTTCACGGCCGCGATGCTCAAGGAGAGCTCCACGGCTACCTCGGCCGCTACCACCAGCAGGTCAGCGCGCTGGCCGAGCCACACGAGCGCGAGTTCATGCGCATGGTGATGCCCGGGTTCGGCGTGTTCTCCACGGTCCGAGCCTTCGTCGGCACCATCATGCATCAGGTCGCGCCGCGGAAGTTCGCCATGGACGCCTCGGCCAACGGCAGCCATCGCGCGATGGTGCCGATCGGCATGTACGAACGGGTCATCCCGATCGACGTCATGGCCACCCACCTCCTGCGTGCACTCCTTGTGCACGACACGGTTTTCGCAGAGAAGCTCGGCGCACTGGAACTCGATGAAGAGGACCTCGCGCTCTGCAGCTTCGTCTGCCCGTGCAAGAACGACTACACCACCGCGTTGAGAGACACGCTGACGATCATCGAGAAGGAAGGCTGATGGAATTCCTCCGAAAATTTCTGGATCGGCTGGAGCCGACGTTCAGCAAGGGGGGCGAGTTTGAGTCGCTCTACCCGCTGTACGAGGCTGCCGACACAATCCACTTCTCGCCCCTGGACCGGGCGAAGGGTTCCTCGCATGTCCGAGATGGCCTCGACCTCAAGCGGTTGATGCTCACGGTCGTCGCGGCGCTCATTCCGTGCGTCCTGTGGGCCCTGTACAACACCGGGTATCAGGCCGCGCTCGCCGTCGAAGGGGCAGCGACGCGCCTGGACACGTGGCAGGACATCATCTTCTACGACATGTTGCGGATGACCGCGGATTCGACCGACACCATCGGGTGCGTCATCCACGGAGCCATCTACTTCATCCCGGTCTACGTCACCGGGCTCGCGGTCGGCGGAATCATCGAGGCGACCTTCGCCATCGTCCGCAAGCACGAGATCACAGAGGGCTTCCTCGTCACCTCGCTGCTGTTCCCGCTCACGCTCCCCCCGACCATCCCGCTGTGGCAGGTCGCCCTGGGCATCGCGTTCGGCGTGGTGATCGGGAAAGAGGTCTTCGGCGGCGTGGGCATGAACGTGCTCAACCCGGCACTCACCGGTCGTGCGTTCCTGTTCTTCGCCTACCCGGCCCAAATCTCGGGTGACCAGGTCTGGATCGCGGCCGACAACCTCGCAGCCGACGGCTACTCCGGCGCCACCTACTTGGCTCGCGCGGCCGAGAGCGGCCTGGACACGCTGACCAACGAAGTGTGGTGGAACGGCTTCTTCGGCCTCGTCCCCGGCTCCATGGGAGAGACCTCAGCGCTGTGTGCCCTGCTCGGCGCAGGCATCCTCATCTTCACCCAGATCGGGTCTTGGCGAACCATGGTCGGCGTCTTCGTCGGTACGGTCGCCATGGCAGGCCTGCTCAACTGGGTCGGCTCCGAGACCAACCCCATGTTCGCGGTCCCGTGGCACTTCCACGTGGTCCTCGGCGGCTGGGCCTTCGGCACGGTCTTCATGGCCACCGACCCCGTCAGCTCTGCGTTCACCGAACGCGGCAAGCTCATCTACGGCTTCGGCATCGGCGTCATGGTCATCCTGATCCGCGTCGTGAACCCGGCCTACCCCGAGGGAATGATGCTCGCGATCCTGTTCATGAACATCTTCGCGCCCCTCATCGACCACTTCTTCGTTCAGGCCAACATCAAACGGAGGCAGGCTCGTTATGGCGTTCAGTAACGGCTACATCATCGGCTTCGCAGGCGCGGTCTGCGTTTTCTGTTCGATCTTCGTCGCCGGCTCGGCGGTCGCGCTCAAAGACAAGCAAGACCTCAACGCCGTCGTCGACAAGCAGACCCAGGTCCTCAAGGTCGCCGGACTCGTCAAAGAAGGCGAAGCCATCCAGGCCGCCGAGGTCACGAAACGCTTCGAGGAGAACCTCGTGCCGCGGGTCGTCGATCTGGCGACCGGCGAATACGTCGAGGACGTCGACGCAAAGAGCTTCGACACACAAGACGCCATGGACGACCCGGCGACGAGCATCGATGCTCCCGCCAACGACGCCAAGGTCCAGCGGCTGCCCAAGCAAGCCAAGGTCTACGAGCTCAAGAACCCCGATGGGGGGATCGGCGCCATCATCCTCCCGGTCCAGGGCAAAGGACTGTGGTCCACACTCAAGGGCTTCGTCGCCCTGAGTCCCGACACCACCACCGTCGCAGGGCTGACGTTCTACAGCCACGCAGAGACCCCGGGTCTCGGCGGCGAGGTCGACAACCCGAAGTGGAAAGCCCTGTGGCCCGGCCGCAAGGTGTTCGACGACAAGGGCGAGGTCAAACTCTCGGTCATCAAGGGTCAAGCGGGCCCGGTCGCCGAAGACCCCTACCGCGTCGACGGCCTCTCCGGCGCGACCATCACCAGCCGGGGTGTCTCGCACCTCGTGCAGTTCTGGCTCGGCAAAGAAGCGTTCGGCCCCTACCTCGAGAAGGTGCGCTCCGGCGCGAAGAAATAGGGAGCAAGCGACATGGCCAAACCGTCCAAAATCGTTCTCGATCCCCTCTTCAACGAGAACCCGATCGCACTTCAAGTGCTCGGGGTCTGCTCTGCGCTCGCGGTCACCACCAAGATGGAGACTGCGGTCGTCATGTCCATCGCCGTCACGGTGGTGCTCATGTTCTCGAACGCGGCCATCTCGGCCCTTCGCAACCGCATCCCGCCGAGCATCCGGATCATCGTCCAGCTGACCATCATCGCCTCGCTGGTGATCATCGTCGACCAGGTCCTCAAGGCCTACCTCTTCGAGATCAGCAAGCAGATGTCGGTCTTCGTCGGCCTCATCATCACCAACTGCATCGTCATGGGACGCGCCGAAGCGTTCGCGATGCAGAACAACGTCAAGGACAGCATCCTCGACGGCATCGGCAACGGGCTGGGCTACTCGCTCATCCTGCTGGTCGTCGGCGCCTTCCGAGAAGTCTTCGGGTCCGGATCGTTCTTCGGCCTGCAGCTGCTCCAGCCCACCACCGAGGGCGGCTGGTACCAGACCAACGGACTGATGGTCCTGGCGCCCTCCGCGTTCATTCTCATCGGCATCTTCATTTGGGTGCTGCGGACCTTCAAGACCGACCAGGTCGAGGCAGAGTAGAGGAGCCCTATCGATGGAGCACTATCTCAGCATTCTGGCGAAGACCATCTTCGTCGAGAACATGGCCCTGGCGTTCTTCCTGGGCATGTGTTCGTTCCTTGCCGTCTCGAAGAAAGTCGAGACGGCTATCGGCCTCGGCGGCGCCGTAATCTTCGTGTTGGCCGTCACCACGCCGATCAACAACCTCATCTACAACGGCCTGCTCAAGGAAGGCGCGCTCACCTGGATCAGCGCCGACCTGGCCGATGTGAACCTCGAGTTCCTCACCTTCTTGACCTTCATCGGCAGCATCGCTGCCACGGTCCAGGTGGTGGAGATGGCCCTCGATAAGTTCTCCCCAGCGCTCTACAACGCGCTCGGGGTCTTCCTTCCGCTCATCGCGGTGAACTGCGCCATCCTCGGAGCGTCGCTGTTCATGGTCGAGCGCGACTACAACTTCGCCGAGTCCACCGTCTTCGGGATCGGCAACGGCATCGGCTGGGCGCTCGCCGTGGTCGCCATGGCGGCTCTTCGCGAGAAGATGCGCTACAGCAACGTGCCCACCGGCCTACGCGGCCTGGGCATGGCCTTCATCCTCACCGGTCTGATGGCCATCGGCTTCATGGCGTTCTCGGGCATCCAGCTCTAGGAAAGGAACCAAGCGAAGATGGATATGACAATCATCCTCGGTGTCGTGATGTTCACGGTCGTGATCGTCGGCCTCGTCGGCGTGCTCATGGCTGCACGCTCACGGCTGGTGAACACCGCCGCGGTCACCATCAACATCAACGGCGAGAAAGACATCAGCATCCCGGCAGGTGGAACCCTGCTCGGGGCACTCGCAGCGGAGAAAATCTTCATTCCCTCCGCATGTGGCGGCAAGGGCTCCTGCGGCGTGTGCACCGTGCACGTCAAGGACGGCGGCGGCTCGATGCTGCCCACCGAAGAGGTCCACTTCTCGCGTGGCGAAGCCCGCGACGGCTGCCGCCTGTCCTGCCAGGTCAAGGTGAAGCAGGACATGAAGGTGGAGATCGAGCCTGAGATCTTCAGCGTCAAGAAGTGGAAATGCAAAGTGATTTCCAACGACAACGTCGCGACCTTCATCAAGGAGCTCAAGCTCGGGCTGCCTGAAGGCGAAGAGGTTCCGTTCCGCGCCGGTGGCTACATTCAGATCGAGTGCCCCCCGCACGTCGCCAACTACAAGGACTTCGACATCGGCGAGGAGTACCGAGGCGACTGGGACCGCTTCAACATGTGGCGCTACGTCTCCAAGGTGGACGAGACCGTCGAGCGCGCGTACTCGATGGCGAACTACCCCGACGAGAAGGGCATCATCATGCTCAACGTCCGGATCGCCAGCCCCCCTCCGCGCGGACCCGAAGGCATTCCTCCGGGCATCATGTCCTCGTACATCTTCAACCTGAAGGAAGGGGACGAGGTCACCATCTCCGGTCCGTTCGGCGAGTTCTTCGCCAAGGAGACCGACAAGGAGATGGTCTTCGTGGGCGGTGGTGCCGGCATGGCGCCGATGCGTTCGCACATCTTCGACCAGTTCCGCCGCCTCAAGACCGACCGCAAGGTCAGCTTCTGGTATGGCGCTCGGTCCCTGCGCGAGGCGTTCTACTCCGAGGAGTTCGACGAGATCGCGAACGACTTCGAGAACTTCAAGTGGCACCTCGCCCTCTCGGACGCGCTTCCCGAGGACAAGTGGGAAGGCTACGAAGGCTTCATCCACCAGGTCCTGTATGACAACTACCTCAAGGACCACGAAGCCCCCGAGGATGCGGAGTACTACATGTGCGGTCCTCCGATGATGAACCAGGCGGTCATCAACATGCTTCTGGACCTCGGCGTCGAGCCCGAGAACATCGCCCTCGACGATTTCGGTGGCTGACACACCGACCACGCCTCCCCAAGACTCGGGCCGCCCCCTCAAACGGCGGCCCGTTTTCTTGGTGGGTGCCCTCCTCGTCCTGATCGGGCTGACGATCTGGCGGCTGTACTTTGCCCCCACCCCGCCGCGCATCGTCATGGTCCGCGGTGAGGTCATGGGCACGACCTACACCGTCAAGGTCGTCGCGAAGACCCGAGAGCAGCAGTCCGATGCCTCGGAAGCCGCCATCGCAGCCGCGGTCAAGCAGGCGCTGGACGCTGTCGACACGTCGATGTCGACCTACAAGCCGGACAGCGAACTCTCCCGGTTCAACGCCGGTCCAGGGGCGCAGGATGTCCCGATCTCGGGCGCCCTCGCCGATGTGCTGTCTGTGGCCTTCGACGTCCACACCCGCAGCCAGGGCGCCTTCGACGTCACCGTCGGCCCGTTGGTCGAGCGGTGGGGATTCGGGGCGAAGGGCGAGCTGACCGTCGTCCCGAGCCAGGCGGATGTGGACGCGCTTCGAAGTCGTCTCGGGCACACCCACCTCACCTTCGACGCGCAAGCCTCGACCCTGCGCAAGGACGCCGAAGCCCTTCAAGTGGATCTCAGCGCCATCGCCAAAGGCTACGGAGTCGATCAGGCCGCCGCCGCACTGCAAGAGGCCGGGTGGGAAGACTTCCTGGTCGAGGTTGGTGGCGAGGTTCGAGTCGCCGGAAAGACCGAGGCCGGCCGCCCATGGCGGTTGGCGGTGGAGAAACCAAGCACCACCGAGCGCGCGATCTTCGAAGTCATCGAACTCGAGGACCGCGCGATGGCGACCTCGGGCGACTACCGAAACTTCACGGTCGTGGACGGCACCCGGTACTCGCACACGATCGATCCCACCACCGGGCGCCCGGTCACGCACGACCTCGCCTCCGTGAGCGTCGTCGCGGATACCTGTGCGGAGGCGGATGCCCTCGCGACCGCGCTCAATGTGCTCGGCCCGCAGCGCGGTCTCGAACTTGCGGAGCGTGAGGGATTGCCCGCGCTGTTCCTCATCGGCACACCCGAGCACCTCGAGGCCCGGGCCACCGATGCGTGGATCCAGCGCCGGGTGAAGTGACCCGCGTCGTTTGAAGCCCGGTGGTACGCTGAGCACCATGCGAGGCACGCAATGGTTGATGCTCGCGCTGCTCACAGCGCTTGCGCCGGGGTGCAACGATGACAGCTCCCCTGCGGACACGGACGGACCCGGCTGCGAGGGGCACGGCGAAGACCCCGACCCGTGTTGTTGCTTCCCCGAACCCGGGGTCGTGGCGTGCGACCAGACCCAACTGTGCCCGAGCATCGAGGCGGATTGCGGCAGCGGCGTGCTTGGGACGGGAACGTGCACGCTCGACCAGGCGTCGGACGCCGCGGTCATGTGCGCTCTGACTGCGTTGGGCGACCCCAGCTCCATCGGCAGCCTCGCCTGGTCGGTCCTACAGTCCGACGGCACGATCCAGTCCAGCGGAACGCTTCACATCGGCGGTTCTCGCGCGGCCCTCGAGGCGACGATTCAGGAGGACCAGGACACGACCCAGCAGGCGTATGCCGGCCCCCTCCCGGCCGACTTCGACGCCCAAGCCTGCGCGGCGCTGACCACCCCCGGGGCCCGATTCGAGTGCATGTTGAACGCGACCGACCTTCAGGAGCGTCTGACCTGTCACGACGTCGTGCAGGGCGCGACATCCGGCTGAGGCGGCACACAAGCGCCCCCGAAGCCCGGCTGGCAGGACGTCGGCGAGCGCCCTATGATGTCCACGATGCTGGCAGCAGCCTCCTTTGCCGTCACCGCGGGTCTCACCATGGGACTCGTCGCGTTGCTGATGGCCGGCATGGCGATTGGCGTCATCGTGTCCAACCGGAAGCTTGCAGGCTCTTGTGGCGGCGCCGATGCGGACTGCATCTGCGAGAAGAAAGAACGCGGCGAGTGCCCGCACGACGAGCCGGACGTGCTCCCGCCGAACGAGCGGCTCGTCAGCCCCAACCTCAACCGGGCGCTGTGAGCCGCCACGGTGGGCCCGCGATGACCCGCGACGCGCGGACGTTCGCCGCCGCCGCGCACGGAGGCCAGACCTACGGGGCTCAGCCCTACGTTGTGCATCTGGACGCCGTCGCTGCCCTCGTCCCCGACGAGCCGGAGATCCGCGCCGTCGCCTATCTGCACGACGTGCTCGAAGACACCGACGTCCAGCACAGCACCCTCGTCCAGCGGTTCGGGCATTCGGTCGCTCAGGCCGTGGCGCTGGTCACCGATCCTCCCGGAGCCACCCGCAACGTTCGAAAGGCCGAGTTGCATGTCCGACTGTCGGGGCTGGGGATCGACGAGCCCACCTCGGCGTTGGCCCTGCATGTGAAAGTCGCGGATCGCCTCGCCAACGTACGCTCTTGCACGGCCTCGGGCGACGCCCGGCTCGCGATGTACCGCCGGGAGCACGAGGCGTTTCGGCCGGCCGCGTACCGAGCCGGCCTGTGCGACGCCCTGTGGCACGAGCTCGATGCTCTGCTCCATCCGCCTCCGTGTTCCTGAGCCTGCCGCACCCAGTTGACGCGCTTCCTCGTATCGCGGATGGTCGCTCGGTGATGCGCCACCTCTGCCTCGGACTCGCGATCGCCTGCGCTTCGGCCTGCCAAGGCAAAGGTGCCAGCGGCGGCGCTCCGCAGTCGGACACCCACGCTGTCGGTGTGAAGTTCAGCGGCAAGACCAGCACAGGCGAGGACTTCAACCTCGCGGACTACCAGGGCAAGGTGGTGCTGGTGAACATCTGGGCCACGTGGTGCAAGCCCTGCGTCATGGAGCTGCCCGAGCTCCAGAAGCTTCACCACGCCCACGGAGACGACTTCGTCGTGGTCGGCATCAACGTCGACAAGCCGCGTCTGCACAAAAAGATGCACGGCATGATCGCCCAGCACGGCATCGACTACCCCGTGGTCCTCGACCCGGACGGGAAGTCCCAGGGCACGTTCAGCGTCAACGGTTACCCGACCTCCGTGCTTCTCGACCGAAACGGCGTGGTCCGGTGGCGCCGCGAGGGCATCATTCAGGCGCGCGACTCCGAAGCCGACACCGCGATCAAGGCCGCCCTCGCTGCGGGATGATCAGGGCGAGGACAAGCAGACTTCGATGGACATCCTCAACCCGGATCCCAAGGTCCTGCTCGAGCTCGTTCGCGCCAAGATGCCCTTCGGAAAGTACGAGGGTCGGCCGCTGTCCAACATCCCCGAGGAGTACTTCATCTGGTTTCGCGAGCGTGGCTACCCGGCGGGCAAGCTCGGCGAGCAGATGGCGATGATGCTGGAGATCAAGACCCACGGGCTGGAGACCCTGCTGTGGGAACTCGAGCGACGCCTCGACCCGATGGGCGCGGAGTTCAAATAGCTGCTCGCTCCGGGCCCAGGCGCCCCAACGAACAAAGCGCGCGGCCCCAAGACGGAGACCGCACGCTTGTCTGAACGCCGACTCGGGGTCTACGCGCTGGGCTCGGGCTCCGCGGCGGGGTATCCCGTGCTCGCGGGCTGCGGGTCCTCAGCGCTGGACGCTGGGGTCTCGGTGGCGGTCCGTGTTGCGGGAGCCGGAGCATCGACGGGAGGCAGTGGCGTGCCGTCGATGGCCGCTTTGACCTCCTCGTAGCCCAGCGACTCGCGCTCGATCAGGGCCTTGGCCAACCGCTCCAGTGCGTCGCTGCGCGTGGTGAGGATGGTTTTGGCGCGCTGGTACTGGTCCATGACGATGCGCCGGACCTCGGTGTCAATCGCTTGCGCGGTGGACTCGGAATAGTTGGACGCCTTTTGGATGTCGCGACCGAGGAAGGGCTCGGAGTCGTTCTTTCCGTAGGCGATGGGTCCGAGCGCGTCGCTCATGCCCCACTCGCACACCATCTTCCGGGCGAGGTTGGTCGCAACTTCGATGTCGTTGCCAGCGCCCGTGGTCATCTGACCGCCCAGCGCGACCTCCTCGGCAATGCGGCCCCCCATGAGGATGGCGATGCGCGCCTCGGCGTAGTTGCGGTCGAGGTTGTGGCGGTCTTCCTCTGGAAGCTGCTGCGTGACGCCCAGGGCCTGGCCCCGTGGAATGATCGTGACCTTGTGGATCGGGTCGACGCTCTTGCGTGGCAGGTCCATGGCCACCAGCGTGTGCCCGGCCTCGTGCCACGCCGTGGTCTCCTTTTCCTCGGCGGAGAGCATCACGCTCTTGCGCTCGGCGCCCATGAGGACCTTGTCCTTGGCGTATTCGAAGTCGCGAGCGATGACCATGTCTCGGCCATCCTTCGCGGCTGTGAGTGCCGACTCGTTGACCAAGTTCTCCAAGTCCGCGCCAGAGAAGCCTGGGGTTCCGCGCGCGACGATCGACAGGTCGACGTGGTCATCGACGGGGACCTTGCGGGTGTGGACATCGAGGATCATCTCGCGACCACGGACATCGGGGAGCCCGACCATGATGCGGCGGTCGAACCGACCCGGACGCAGCAAAGCGGGATCGAGCACGTCGGGGCGGTTGGTCGCGGCGACGAGGATGACCCCGTCGTTGCTCTCGAACCCGTCCATCTCGACCAAGAGCTGGTTGAGCGTCTGCTCGCGCTCGTCGTGACCGCCGCCCATTCCGGCGCCGCGGTGTCGACCGACCGCGTCGATCTCATCGATGAAGATGATGCACGGCGCGTTCTTCTTGCCCTGCTCGAACAGGTCCCGAACCCGGCTGGCACCCACCCCGACGAACATCTCGACGAAGTCCGAGCCGGAGATGCTGAAGAATGAGACGCCAGCTTCACCTGCGATGGCGCGGGCGAGGAGGGTCTTGCCGGTTCCCGGAGGGCCCATCAACAGGACGCCTTTGGGGATCCGGCCGCCGACCCGCGTGTACTTTCGGGTGTCGCGGAGGAAGTCGATGATCTCCTCGACCTCTTCGCGGGCCTCATCGATCCCTGCGACGTCCTTGAAGGTGACCTTGCCCTGGTGCTCGGTCAGCAGACGGGCCTTGGACTTGCCAAAGCTCATCGCCTTGCCTCCGCCGGCCTGCATCTGCCGCATGAACATGACCATGATGACCACGATCAGGATCATCGGGAGCCACATGATGGCGAACTGCAGCAAGCTGCTGTCGTCCTCGGGCTCGACCTTGTAGTCGATCTTGTTCTTTCCGAGCTTGTCGTAGAGTTCTTCGGTGACCGGCCCGGTCACCTCATACATCTTGCCGTCGAGTTCGTACTCGATGCCCACGTGGTTTGCGTGCACTTCGATCTCGACGACGGTGTTCTGGAACTTGTGCCATTCCCCCTCCACCTCCTCGATGAACTTCGCGTAGTTGATCGTCTTGACCGACGTGCTGGTGTTGAACAGGTTCGCAAGAGCCAACACCGCGACGATGAGACCGAGCCATACGAGGAGCGTTTTCGTTTGCTGTTTCACGAATCAGCCGGCTGCCAGGGGCGGAGCATAGCCCTGCGCCACAAGGGGGTCAATGGTTCGCACGAGGGCGTAGATCCTCACGAACGGGGTTATTCCAGAGTGTTACGCCGCATCTTCTGGTGGCGTACGCAGCCCCGGACCGGGCGTGATCGTCAGCAGGAGCCCGTCCGTCTCGATCCGCGTTGAACGAGGGAGGGCCCATCCCTTGGTGCCCCCCGCAAGCAGCCCCCGCTCGATCGCACCAAGGGATCGTCGACCCAGGCCATCGACCTCGACCCCCGCGTGCAGCGCGATCGACCGCAACCACCCCAAACGAACCGCACGGGGAAGGCCTCGCCATCCGGTCAGGTCATACCGGTGGTCCCCACGATGACGGGCGACTCGCTCCCGGTCGATCCAGACGTCGAGCGCTTCGGCGGCCTCTCGGGCCGCGAGCGCCGACGCTGCGAGCGCATCTTCAACCCCACCCCGTCCTTCTGAGAGCCGGGGAAGCACCTCCTGACGGATCCGGACGCGAGGATGGTCGAGGTTCTCGTTTGTGGGGTCGTCGACGTACGCCAAACCCAGCCGAGAGCACAGCGGACCGGTTTTTCCCCTTGGCAGCTCGAGCAGCGGCCGCAGCAGCGCGCTGCCAGCTTCGACGGCTCGCATCCCGCCCAGACCCCGAAGGCCCGCGCCGCGGCACAGATGCAGCAGGACGGTCTCGGCTTGATCCGTCGCCGTGTGCGCCAACGCGATGCGATGGGCACCCCGCTCCTCTCGCATCTGATGCAACGCGGCATGCCGAGCATCCCGGGCCCGGGCCGGAAGCCCCGGAGCGCCGCCGTCGAGCTCCAACCGCCGTACGAGCACAGGAAGCTCCAGCTGGGCCGCCATCTCGCTGACAAGCATGGCTTCGCGCCGCGACCCCGAACGCAGGCCGTGGTCGACATGACCGACCGTGAGAGAGAGCCGATCAGACTCGGCCAGGAGCGCCAGCAGACCCAGCATCGCCACGGAGTCCCGACCGCCCGAACAGGCCACGAGTAGACCGAGCCGCACGTCCCGCTGCAGCCCTGCTACGCGTCGGGCCTCCTTCAATGCCGCCCGCGCCGGGCCGAGCGCGTGCGCGATGTCGGGGTGACGAGGTGGCACGGAGCACCGCGTTGGGATAGTACCCCACCCCATGGTCGACGACCTCGATCGGAACTCCCCGAGCGCCCGCCTCACCGCGGTCCTGAACTCTCCCCTCGCGCTCGAGGATGTCGAGGCCCCAGACACCCTGGTGCCCCGCATCGACGGGCAGGACTTCGTGCGGGTCGCCCGAGCACTCCGCGAGGAGCGGCGGCTCGACCTGCTGCTCGGACACGCGACCGCCGAGCAGCTGACCAGCCTAATGGACCTCGACGCCTGGCAGCGCGACCGTGTGGACGTCCCGCAGGCGCGGACGTGGGTCATGCTCCTCGCCCGCCTCTACCAGGCGATGGACAAGCCGCGCGGGGCCCTGATCGATCTCATCTACAGCATGGATCCCGAGATGTGGACCATGGCCCTGATGCTCGGCACGCAGGTGATCATCCTCGACCACGAAGACGATCAAAGCCGGGACTTCGCGCATGGCGAACTCGACGAGCTGCGGACCTGGGACAGCCCCGACGGTTTCTTCGTGGTCGGGGTCCCCGACGACGACTTCGGCCAGCAGGCGCTCGCCACGATCGAACTCATCTACCAGGACAACCTCGACGAGGGGCGCAAGCTGCTGCTCTCGATCCAGTCGGGGATCCACTCGCAGATGGAAGAGGACCTACGCCGCTGGCGGGAGGGTCGTCTCGCGGACATGGGCTTCGTGGCGTGGGAAGAGGCGATGAAGCTGTTCACCGCATTCGACCGTGCCGCCGCCGCCACCGAAGACCCCCGCGACTTCCGCTACCTCGACGACCCTGACGGCATGCTTGCCCTGCCCCGCTGGCAAACGTCGGGGCTGCTGGCGCGGGTGCTGGAGCGACTCGGAGACACCGAGCACGGACAGCGAGCGCGCGAGTTCCTCCTGCTGGTGTCCGAAGTCATGTCCGCGCAGCGCTTTCCGCCTGGCGACACCGGGCTCCAGGAGCGCGCCATCCACCAGACCCAAGCCACGATCAGCCTCGGGCTGGAGCTGTTGCTGACCACCAGCACCGAGCACCCCGACCCCGAGGCGTTCCTCGCGGAGCGCGTGGTTGCGATCGGGCTGCGTGACATCTTCCGCGTCGGCTACGGAGCGCTGGAGAAGCTGCGTAAGGCCACTGCCCACCTCGGCAAGGCCACCCGCATCTCGCTCACCAGCCCTGGTTCCCTACTCGACCGCCCCTGGGGGCCCTCCATCGCCAGCCTCAGCGCCTGGTATCCCGAGCTTCCCGTCATGGACAAGAGCTCGGCGACCCGGCCCCTGCAGACGTTCGCAGACGTCCGGCAAGCGACCGCGCTCGTCGCTCAGTCCGGTGCGTTGTCCCGTCTCGCCTTCGCCCCCGAAGGCTTTGCCATCGACGCGGTATGGCTGACCCGAGCGGACAGCCCCGAGCAGTTGGTGATCGGCGACTTGATCCGAACCGCCATCGTGCACATCTTCCTGCCAGGAAGTCGCGGATCCCTCGCGCCGCTGACCCCGGACGATCTCGACTGGGCGTCCAAGAACCTCGTCGAGCGCGCCCGGCTGACCGACCCCGTTCGCCGGGACTTCTCCGCTCGTTGCGACGCGCTGGGCATCGGGGAGCACACCTCCGTGCTCGCAACGAACCTGCTGACCCGACTCGAAGTTGAGCTCCACGGCCTCGAGCGAAACGACAAGGGACAGGTCGACCTCGCGCGCACCCGCGGCTTCCTGACCATCCAGGATGTCGCAATGTGGCTCACCGCCCGCCACGGCGTGGGTGAAGAGAACTAGCGGCCGTTCCCACGCCCAAGCAACGCTGAAGAGCGACCGCGTGGGATCAGGGAACGCCCCGATGGCCGCGTCCTCGAATGGGCGAGCGGCCCGATCTCACAGCTGTTCGCGAACCGATTCGACGAAGGGGCCGACCCACGGGGCATCCCCGAGATGCATCGCGACCCAGTCGGCTGCATCGGCCGCGCTGGCGCATGCCCTCATCGGCGTCGTCGTGCCGCGTAGGTGCAGGAAGATGCCTGACGCCACACTCATGAACCGGCTCGCGAAGAACCCTCGGCCATCGATGGCGTACGCCATGCAGGCAAGGGCGTCGGACGCCTCGGCCAGGAACGTCTGCGTGCTTTCTCGGATCCGGAGCGCATCGCCCTCAATCCCGGGACGCACCAGCACCACAACTCCGATGCGGGCCCCGAGCTCTGCGTGACGCTGCTGGATGAACGCCCGAGTCTCGTCGAAGCCGGTGTCCGAGTTCGGAACCACCACGACCGCCGTGTCCCGAGCGTAGACCCGAACCTCATCGTCTCGACCCAAAAGCGTAGGTTGGAGCGTCATCCGCGGGCTTGCTGCCTCGGACGTTCTTTACGGCAGCAGGCCCGAGGTGCAAGCAAAACCGTGTTCGGCGGCCGATTTCGGGGTGCCGTTCGGCGGCCTGTCGCTAGCCCTCGGAGCCAGCCTCGAGCGTCGCCAAAGCATCGGCCGCCGCCGCCTGCTCGGCCCGCTTGAGTGAGCGGCCCTCTCCTTCGCCAAGCACCTTCACCGTCCCATCGGGAAACTCCAGCTCCGCTCGAGCGCGCCACACGGGCTCACCCGGCGGCGGCGGATCTCCCACGCGCTCGTACCGGGGCGTGACCCGATGTTTTGCCTGCGCCCAATGCTGAAGCCGGCTCTTTGCGTCGAGTCCGTGTTGGGGTTGCAGCGCAGCGACTCGGGCCCCAAACCAGGTCTCGAACACGCCAGCCGCAGCGGCTTCGGGACGGTGGCCAGCCTCGCGAGCATCGAGGAACACGGCCCCCAACACCGCCTCCACGGCGTCCGCCAACGTGCCCGCGTGCTCACGCCCGTCGCGCTTGAGGTCGCCGCGGCCCAGGTAAAGAAACTGGCCCAGCCCCAGGGCTGCAGCCACCTGAACCAGAGACGTCTCGGCGACAAGGGACGCTCGCAGGCGGGTGAGCTGTCCCTCGGCAAGCTCGGGGAACCGGCGCCAGACCGCGTCTGCTGCGACCAGGTCGAGCACCGCGTCGCCGAAGAACTCCAGGCACGCATTGCTGGGCCACCCTGCGGCGGTGTGCTCGTTCGCCCATGACCCCAGGGTCAGGGCCACCCGAAGAAGCGCCGGATCCACAAACCTGTAGCCGATCGCCAGCTGTAGCGCGTCGAGATCGTACTCCGGTGCCGGCTCCGTCCCATCATCAAGTCGCACGGACGGCTCGGGCAGCCCGCGCAAGACCTTCGGCAGCCTCGTCACAGGCCGCAGCATACGCCCATGTGGACGTCCGCTGCGCCCCGGGCGTACCATCGCCTCGAAGCGGCCATGAAAGAGCACATCGCAACGATCACCGACCTGCTCCTGGGAGCCGCGTACGCGGACAAACGCCTCGAAGGAGACGAGCTCCGCGCGATCACCAACATGGTGTGCAAACTGCTCGGAGTCGACGAGCTTCCCGAAGCGCAGCAGGACCAGCTCAAGGCGTTCAACCCGGCCAAGTTCGAGGTCAGTGCCGCCTCCTCTTCCCTCGCCTCGCTGGGCGAGGACGACAAGAAGCGCGTCCTGGAATTGGTCGCGTCGATCAACGAGTCCGACGACGTCATCGACTTCGACGAAGACGCCTACCTGCGCAAGGTCGCGACCGGCTTGGGCGTGGACGACTCCGTCATCGCAGAGCACACAATCGAGATCCTCTCCGATGAGGACCTCGACGGCATGCTCGCGGACGATTGAGCGGACGCCCTCCTCGGGCTCGCGCAGCCGAACGCGCGGAGCTGCTACGGTTGGAGGCGATGTGCGCGGACACGGCGGCGACAGGGCGTGCGGGCGCGGCATTGCCGGGCACACCGCCGCACCTGCGCTCGCTCGTGCTGCACAAGATGTTCGCCGCGGTCGTCGCCCCTGCTGCCGTTGGGCGCTACCAGCTCACGAGAATGCTCGGTCGCGGGGCCCAAGGCGTCGTCTATGCGGCCGACGATCCGGAGCTTGATCGCGAAGTCGCGATCAAGCTCCTCACGGCGGGCCCCGACTACGGTCCCGGGTGGGGAGACCGTTTGCGCGAGGAGGCTCGAACCCTCGCCGCGCTCGATCACCCGAACATCGTCACGATCTATGATTTCGGCCTCGACGAGGTCTCCGCCCGGCCCTATGTCGTCATGGAGCGCATCGAAGGGAGCAACGTCCGGGACTGGGTGAGCGTCCAACACCCGAGTCCGCAGGCGATCGTGGCTGCGTTTGTTGCCGCCGCCGAAGCTCTGGCGGCCGCACACGCCGTCGGAGTCGTTCACCGAGACTTCAAGCCCGAGAACATTCTACGGACCGACGATGGCCGGATCAGCGTGGTCGATTTTGGCTTGGCATTGCGAGCGTCCGAGTCCGACACGCCGACCTCCGACCCCGAGCAGCCCGCCTACGCAGCGCCGCTTGGAACCCCCCTGTTCATGGCGCCCGAGCAGCACGGCGGAGAAACGCCCTCCCCTCGGAGCGACCAGTTCGCGTTGTGTGCTTCGCTCTACGAGATGCTGACCGGGGTGCCGCCGTTCTTCGGGAACACGGTGCATGCCCTCGGTGCAGCCAAGGCGGCTGGCACACCGCCTGAGCGCCGAGACCTGCCCAAGCCGCTGTTTCGCGTGATTGCCCAGGGATTGGCACCCGCGCCCGAAGACCGCCACGAGAGCCTCGCAGCGCTGGCTCTCCAACTTGCCACGAACGGCGTCCCGGCACCGACGGCCGCACGACGACTCATTCCTGGTTTGGCGGTACTCGGCATGAGCTTGCTCGCCGCCAGACTCGTCGTGCCGGATCGCTCGCCCGACCCAAGGCCGATCGCCGCACAGGCCGTGGCATTCCCGGGCGACACCGATGCGAAACGGCCCGCGCTCCCGGTCGATGCGGAGACCCGCGGCCGGATCGCTGCCGCCCGCCAACAACTACGCGCATCCAGAAGCCTGGAACAAGAGGGGCACTACGACGCCGCGCTCACCCTGTTCGCGACGATGGACGAGGCGGTCGACGAACTTGGATATGGGCCCCTGTCTGCCGAACTCGACTTGAGCCGCGCCACCGTCCTCGAACTCACAGGTCGGTATCCGGAGGCCGCAGTGGCCCTGGAGGCGGCATGGGAGGTCGGCTGGGCGAGCGGACACGACCTCGTCGCGGCCGAGGCTGCGGTCCACCGAGCAGGGCTCGCCAACGGACCCGGGGAAGCAGAAATCGCCCGCCGATGGGCCCGCAACGCTCGCAGCGCGATCACCCGCGCGGGCTCGGACCCGGAGCTCGAGCTCCTGCTCGAGTACACCCTCGCGACCGTAGAAGAGCGCGCCGGTGAGTTCGGCGCCGCTGAGAAACACTATCGCGCCGTCCTCGAGCGATGCCGAGACCGACCCGACAAGCGTCACTTCGTGGTCGCCGCTCGCAACGGGCTGGGCAACACCGCGCGGCTCTCGGGCGACATCGGGGCTGCCGTCCCGCACTATCGCGCGGGTCTCGACGCAGCCATCCTGGCCTTTGGCGAGGACCACCCCAAGTCGTTGTCGCTCGAAGTCGGCCTGGGCGCTGCCTCGATGGACAATGGCGACCTCCTCGACGCTCAGCGCACAATCACCGATGCACTCGAACGTGTCGCTCGCCTCGAGCTGCAGCAAACGCCCATCGGTGCGTTCGCGAACTACACCGCCGGAGAACTCGCGCTGCGTCATCGCCAGTTCGACGTCGCGCGACGATCGTTCGGCGAGGCGCTGGCCTTTCATCGCTCCGATCACGGGGTCCAGGCCAGCGAGGTCGAGGCCCGCTACCAGCTCGCACGTCTCGCTTTGGCCAACGGGGACGCGAGCACAGCGGTGGAGTGGTTCACCGCTGCCCAAGAGTCGACCGCGTCGTCCGAGGTCTCGAGGGCACAGAGAGTTCTGATCGATGCGGGTCTCGTGCTCGCGCTCCTCGAGGACGAGCAGCCCGATGCCGCAGACCTGATCTTGGGCCGCCTGCCCTCCGTCCTGCCCGTCGACATGCCGCCCTGGTCCCGGGGCGTGGTCGAGTGGGCGCGCGGCCGGGCTCTGTTGGCCTTGGGGAGGGACCCGTCCGAGAGTTTGCGCGAGGCTGCAAGGCTCCTCGACGCCGCGGGCACCGAAGCGGAACCCGATCTCACGGCGTGGCACACCTGGGCCGCGACCGCCGACTCCCCATGAGTACCGACAACCACCAAGACTCCGGTGCCTTCGATGCCTGGGCACGCGGGGACCAGGCCGCGGGGGCCGAGTTCGTCGGCGTCTACTTCGACCTGGTCTTTCGTTTCTTCGACCGCAAGGTCCGAACCGGGGCGGAAGACCTGACCCAGCAGACGTTTCTCGAGTGCCTTGCGGCGCACAGCCGCTACCGGGGAGACGGCCCGCTGCGCGCGTTCATCCTCGGCGTAGCTCGCCGACAACTCGGCAAACACCTCCGTAAATCCATCCGCGGCCGCCAGGCTCTCGACACCCTCAAGGTCTCGGTCAATGAGCTCTTCGCCGGCCCGAGCACGGCCGCCGCGATGCGCGACGTTGAAGGTGCTCTCGGAGAGGCCATGCGGAACCTCCCGGTCGAACTACAGACGCTGGTCGAGTTGCGCTACTGGGAGGGACTTCCGCTCGCCGAGATCGGGCGGGTGGTGCAGGCTCCTGTAGGAACCGTGAAGAGCCGACTCTCGCGGGCGCGCGCCCTGCTTCGTGAGTCCATCGAATCCGCCGGCGTGGGCTCCCAGTTGCGCCGAAGTGTCCTGGAACGACTCGAGGGTTGGCACGACTAGCAGCCGCGACGCACGTGTGAGGTGACGCGGGCTCCACCGGAGAACCGATGCAGACCTGCGGGTACTCAGGCCCCGCGATGCTTCGTTCTCCCCACCTCCTTGCCCTCGCCCTGCTCGTCTTGTCCGCCAGCGGCTGCTCCTTGTCGAAGTTCTTCGTCCGCGACAAGACGAGCCAGCCCAGCGCCCCCGCCGAGCCCACAGCCCAGGAGCGGCGGGACACCTACGTCAACGCCCACCCGAGCCTTCCCGACCCGGTCCGCGCGGCGATTCTGCGGGGTGCGCTGGCTCGGGGTATGAGCGGAGAACAGGTCATCGCGAGCGTGGGCCAGCCACACAGTCGCGAGATCCTGATCCCGCAAGCGCCCAAGACTGGTGACGTGAAGTGGGTCTATCAGCAAGTCGCCTTCGGCAAACACACCGAGTACGGCGACGGTCGCGGCGAGCCCGTGGTCACGCGAACGTTTGCGGGCGTGCGAGACACCAGCATCCGGTTCTGGGAGGACGCGATCATCGGTGTCGACGACTCCGGAATCATCACGCGCGCCCAGGTCGTCCACCAATGCGAAGCCGCACGCCTCCGCGGAGACCACGACGCCGACATCTGTCGTCGGCTGCGCTCCCTCGACAACCTGGCGGCCTCCGAACCACCGACCTAGCCCTCGGGCGTGATTTCCTCGCAAGTCTGACCGATGAGGTCGGCCAGCGAGTTCGAGAGCAGCTCGTTCATCTCGTCCGCGAGTTCTTGCGGGGTGCCACCGCCAAACGGACCGGGAAGCTGCCCCAGCGCAGGCGCATCGAAGCCAGCGAGGAACTCCGAGATCGGCCGGTCTCCCATACACGCGGCTTCCTCCAGCAGGCCTCCCGCGACCACGCAGTCCAGTCCGCCGCACCCAGCTTTGGCCTCCGCAACTCGGTCGAGGACCCAGGTGCCCGTGGACGTGCCCTCGATCATTTCGGGGGATTGGTCGGCCTCGTCCTGCATGAAGAAGATGACCAAGACCGCCCCCTCATCCCGCAGAAAGCCATCGTTGGTCGCCGCGTTTGCGGGGTCGAACGCCCACCCGACGGGTGCGGTCAGCATCTCGATGTTGGATCCGCCCTCACCGATGTTGGCCGCGGACGTGAACCAAGCCTCGGCACCCGCAACATCACCATCGGTGTCGAACGCGAAGTAGGTCTCGCCGTTCCCTGGGTCATAGAGTCGGCCCTGTGCTCCGTTGCGACCCGTGTTCACCTCGTCGGGCGGCACGTAGAACGCCTCGTTGGACTGCTCGCCATCGCCGACAAAGGTGCACACACCGTTGGTACTCATCGAGTTGCCCTGCGAGGAGTAGTCCATCTCCGAGCTGGTCACGCCGACGTGGACACTCGTCCCCGGTGGCAGGATGTTCGAGAGCGTGGAGGCGAACGCTGGAAACGCGAGCCCGAGCGCCTCTTGGTACTCGCCCATCGATCCGGAGTTGTCGATCACAAACAGGATGTCGACCGCGGAGCATCCACAGTCCGCATCCCCGGCGACACAGCCGGGCACGAACACGTCCGCCCCCCCGCCAACATCGAGTTTGATCTCATCCCCCGACGAACCGCCCGAGCTCGCCGGAAGCCCGGTGCTCACACTCCCCGTACTGCCCGCAGCCGTCGACGACTCCGCAGCGGCGGACCCGGGCCCCGAAGACGCGCCGGACGCTGAGCCGTCGAAGGGATTCTCCTCGCGGGTCTCCTGACACCCCAGCAGGGGCAGTGCGAGGACGGCGAGATGACGTAACTGCGGCATGTCAGCCCCGTGGGCGACATCTCGGGCCACGGGTCATTTTCTTTTTGCCGTGTCTAGCTTTGGGTCTGGCTTTGGCTCTCGAGCGACCCGTTGGCGCGATCTTCGACCTTGGAGATCCAGCCGCCGCCCAGCACGAGGTCATCGTCGCCGTAGAACACCGCCGCCTGACCCGGCGAAGCCGAGCGAATCGGCTCATCGAAGTCCACCAGCGCGGTCTTCCCCTGCCAACGCACCGTCGCAGCGGCCGGCTTGGACTTGTGCCGGACCTGAACTGTGCACCGCCTCTCTCCGTCCTCGCCCAGCTCGAGACGCTGGAGCTCTCCAACCTCGAGCCGCGCGGTTTGGGTGTCGGAGACGTCCCCGACCACGACCTGACGAGTCTGCGGGACCACCTTGAGTACGTAGCGGCGCTCGGGCGTTCGGGTTCGGAAGCCGCGACGCTGGCCCACCGTGACGCGGTGGATGCCGTCGTGATCGCCAACCACGTTGCCCTCAGTGTCGACGACCTCGCCGGGCTCGAGCGCGGCGCCGGACAGGCCCATCTCCCGAGCCCGTCGCTGCACGACATCCCCGTGGTTGCCGCCGGGCACAAAGCAGAGTTCCTGAGAGTCGGGTGCCCCCCAGTTGGGCAACCCCTTGCTCTCCGCGTACTTGCGGACGTCGTCCTTGTTCCAGGTGCCCAGGGGGAACCAAACCTGCTGCAGGGCGTCACGGCCCATGGAAAACAGGAAGTAGCTCTGGTCCTTGCGCGGGTCCACCCCGCGTAGCAACGACTGTCCGAACAGGTTGCGAGCGTAGTGCCCCGTGGCCATCGCTTCGGCACCGATCGCGGCAGCACGCTGGAGGAGCGGCTGAAACTTGATGTGCTGGTTGCAGCGCGTGCACGGGTTGGGGGTCAGCCCTGCCGCGTAGTCGCGCGCGAACGGATCGATGACGTCGCGCTGGAAACGTTCGCGCTCGTCGACGACGTAGTGCGGGATGCCGATCTGTGCGCATACACGACGCGCAAGATCGACTTCGGCGGGCGAGCAGCAGGTGCCGCCCCGCCCCTTCTGCTCATCCGCGGACGCGTCGTACAGCCGCATCGTCATCCCGATGACCTCGTGCCCGGCGTCGAGCAACAACGATGCAGTGGCCGATGAATCGACCCCTCCGGACATGGCACACACGACTCTCATGACGACGCTCTGCGGTGGGCCTGGCGGACCCGTTCGACGACGGTGGGTAGCATGTCCGACAAGGCCGCGACATCCGCCGCGGTCGTGGAACGGCCCATCGACACGCGAACGGCCTCTGCGGCCCGCTCTACGGGCAGTCCGAGACCCAGAAGGACCTTGGAGGGCTCCAGGCTTCCCGCGGAGCACGCCGAGCCCGTGCTTGCCGCAATCCCCTCGAGATCGAGGTTCATGCACATGAGTTCCCCGGGGGCGTTATCGAACCCGAAGTTGAGCGTGTTGGGCAGCATCGGGCAGCCGTGGATCCGACCACCCGCAGAGCGCACGGCCGTCCGGAGAGCCTCACGGTGCACCTCGAGTTGCTCGATCTGAGGCAGCCCCTCCTCCACGAGCGAGGCGGCGACGCCGAACCCGTGCGCGCCCATCCAGTTCTCGGTCCCCACCCGCCGACCGCGTTCCTGGGCGCCGCCAAAGGACCGGGGATCGAGCTTGAGGTGGGTATGATGGATGAGCGCTCCGATGCCCGTCGGACCATAGATCTTGTGGGCCGAGACGCTGAGCAGATCGACGCCCCACTCCGCGAATCGCACGGGGATCTTACCGAACGCTTGGACCGCATCGGTGTGGACCAAGATGCCCTCTCGGGTCTTGCGAACCGCAGCGACGATCTCTGCGATCGGTTGGACGTTGCCCAACTCGTGGTTGGCCACCGCCACGGACACCAGGCCGATTTCGGGGTTGGCCTTCACCACCTTGGCGACCGCCTCCGCGCTGATCGAACCATCAGCAGCCACGGGAATCCACTCGACGGCAACCCCCCGGGCCGCCAAGGCCTCCGCGGCCGCGACGATCGCCGGATGTTCGATGCGACTGGTCGCGACGCCGTGGGCCTTGCCCGCGGTGCGCAAGGCCGCGGAGCCTCCCAGCAGCGCCAAATTGTCCGCCTCTGTCCCCCCGCTGGTGAACGTGACCCCCAGCGGGATGGCATCCACAGCGCCGGCCAAAGCCCGACGAGCCGCCTCGACGACCTCGCGGCAAGACCGACCTAGGCCGTGCGTGCTGGAAGGGTTGCCCAAATCGGGCCTCTGCAGAACCTCCACCAGCGCATCCCGGACACTGGGGTGCAGCGGCGTCGTCGCATTGTGGTCGAGGTTGATCACGAGCGCGGGAGGATAGCGCACCGCGTTGACCCTCCGCGCGACCCGTGGTGTCCTGGCGGTCGGGACCGCAGGCAGCTTGAGCACCCTCACCACGATCCTCCGACGCGCAGGGCATATCCGGGACGAAGACGTCGCCCTGGTGGACACCTACAGTCGCAAACATCGATGCGCACCGTTCGTCTCGGTGGTCGAGCTCGGCCTCTCCGACGAAGAGACGCTCCTGCGACTCCTCAGTGCACGCCTGATGATTCCGGTCGCGACCGCCGAAGTGCTCAAGCGCATCGAACCCGAGACCCTGGCCGCGGTGCCCGCCGAGCTCGCGTGGTCCGGCGGTGTGCTGCCCGTGTCCGTCGATGACGCCGGCAACCTCACTCTCGCGATGGCCGATCCGACCGACGAGCGGGCGGTCAACGCGGTCGCGGACCACACCGGTGCCTACCTGTTGCGCGCCGTCGCCCCCGTCAGCGTGTTGCGACGCGCGGTTCGTCACTACTACGGCGAGCCCACCGCCCCCTCCAAAGGGCCTCCGACGCCGTTGGAGATCCCCGCCGCCACCGAGCGCGGTGAGCCCCCAGCTGCGGATCCGCTCGTCGACGCTCCCGCGCTGTCGTCCGCGGCATTCGCGGCCGTCCTTCCCCGCCTCGTCGCAGCGTCCGACCGCGACACCATCATGGAGGTCCTGCTCGACTTCCTCGGCGAGGGATTCGACCGCGTCATTCTGTTCATCCACCTCCGCGACGAACTCAAGGGCCGCGATGCCCGAGGCAACGATGTGGTGCGAGAGGCGGTCACCCAGGTTCGCATCCCCACCGCCGGGCCCTCGGTCTTCTCCGACGTCATCCGAACCGCGACGGTCTCGTTCGGCCCGTGGCGGACCGACCGAGCCATCGACCGCGCGTTCGACCGCGCGATGGGTGGCATCGAAGGCAACGTCTTGGTCCTCCCGGTGCGGGTCCGCGACAAGGTCCCCGTGCTGGTATTCGCGTCCGGGGCCAACAACCCGGTCGAGCCGGGCAGCCTCGACAAGCTGGTGGCGGGCGTTCAGACCGCACTGGAACGGCTGATCTTCCAGCGCAAGTCGATGACGATGCGGCCGCAGGGCTGAGCGCCCACGCCCGGCCGCTACGCGGGCTTGCCGAGCCGGGCGCAGTGTCCCAGGTGGGCCTTGAGGTACTTGCTGGGCAGTTCTCGGGCGAGCTGAGCCCCGAGCCGGCCCGAGTGCGAAACGAGCTTGTCGAGGTCGACGCCCGTCTTCACGCCCATGCCCTGAAGCATGTACACGACGTCTTCGGTCGCGACGTTGCCGGACGCTCCGGGAGCGTAGGGACAGCCGCCGAGGCCCCCGACCGCGCAGTCGATGGTCTTGATGCCGTGCTGCAGCGCCACCACGATGTTGGCGAGCGCCGTGCCGCGGGTGTCGTGGAAGTGCACCGCGAGTTGGTCCAGCTCGATGCCCGAGCCCAACAAACCCAGCAACACGTGCTCGATCTGTCGTGGCGTGCCAACGCCGATTGTGTCACCCAGGCTCAGCTCGTAGACGCCAAGCTCGAGCAGCCCGTCGGCCACTCGACGCACGTCATCCACGGAGACGAGACCTTCGTACGGACAGCCGTAGACACAGCTGACGTAGCCGCGCACCCGCATGCCCCGAGACAATGCCTCACCGACGACGATCTTGTAGGTCTCGAGCGCGTCTTCGGTCGTCTTGTTGATGTTCTTGCGGTTGTGGCTCTGGGTCGCGGCCATGAAGACCGCGACCTCCTGCATGCCAGCTCGCGACGCACCATCGAGACCCCGCATGTTGGGGACCAACGCGCTGTAGCAGACCCCGTCGTGTTTTTTCACCCCGGCTGCGACCTCGAGGTGGTCGGCCATCGCGGGGATCCAGCGCGGGTTCACGAAGCTGGTGATCTCCACCCGCTTGATGCCCGACTGGACGGCGCCCTCGATCAACTCGAGCTTGCGCTCGGTCGGAAGGATGACCTTCTCGTTCTGAAGCCCGTCGCGAGGCCCGACCTCATAGATCGAGACTTCGTCGGGCACCCCGTCGAACAAGTGGCGGTCGCGAACGGCGGTTGCAGCTGAGGGTGAGGCGTCCATCAAGACTGTTGCGTGGGGGGCTTGGGGCGTGGAAGCTCGAACACGCCCTCGGTGCGAGTGTACGCGATCCCGCCCAGCCGTCCGACCGAGCCCAAGGCTGCGGGGTCCATCGGCAACAAGTGACCTGACTCATCCCTACGGACAAGTTCGGGGGCCACCGTAAACGCGACAACCTCTCCCACGACGATGGTCGACGCCGGGCTGCCCGCCTTGGTCTTCCCCACCGGAATTGCGTGGACCATGCGGCATTCCATCGATGCTCGCGCTTCCGCGACCCGGGGAGGACGTACGACCTGCGCGGACGACGACGACAGCGCGGTTTGCCCCGCCGCGTAGTCCCACTCGCTCTCCCCCGTCGGCAGCTCGACCGAGGTGAGATTCATCGCCTCGGCGACCGCATCGCTGACGTGCGAGATCGTGAACTCTCGGGTGTTGAGGATGTTGCGCAGCGTGTCCTTGGGCTTGCCCGCGCGCGTCCATCCACACCCCAACACCACCGTGGGTGGGCGGGATCCCATCGCCTGAAAGTAGCTGAAGGGGGCCAGGTTCTCGGCCCCGTCGGGGCTGACCGTGGAGACCCAAGCGATCGGGCGCGGCGCCACAAGATCGGTCATCAGACGGTAGACGTCGATGCCGGAAAGCGAACTCGGGTCGATGTGCTCGTGCTCCACGGGGACTCGGCGCGACTATGCACCGCGCGGTAGGCTTGTGCACGTCGCCCGTGATCCGCTGCGCCACCATCTTCGTCGCCCTGGCCTCGGCCGGCTGCTCCACCACGGCACCGCGCCCCGCACCCGAGCAGGCCGCCGCGGCGCCCGAGCCCCCCGCGCCCGAGGCCGACGGTGCCGCACGGGGCGTGGATGCAGCACCCCCGGAGACGACACTCGAACCGCCCGAGCAACCCGAGGCCGTGCCGGAACCCGAGCCGGAGCCGACCCCCTTGCCGGAGGACGTCTTGGCATTTACCGACCCTTGCGCGCCGACCGAAGTCGTCACGATCGCCGCGGTTGGGGACATCATGGGGCACCGCGAAATCCAGCGGCAGGCCTACGCCACCGACGAAGGGTTTCGCGCCGTGTGGGCCAACATCGCCGACCTTCTCGCTGGCGCCGACATCACCTACGGCAACCTCGAGGCCCCGACCGCGCCTGGACTCGGCCGCGACCACGAGGCCCATGCAGATCCGGGCCGGCGCTTCGACAACCAGGTCTACTCCGGCTACGCACGGTTCAACATCCACCCGAGCATTCTCGACGACCTCGTCCAGGCCGGTTTCGACGTAGTGTCGACGGCCAACAACCACAGCCTCGACCGGGACGCCGAGGGCATTGACCGGACCCTCGCCCAGCTTCGGAAGCGCAAGCTGGCGCACACGGGCACCCGGCCCGCCGGAACCGAGAAACCGTTTTGGGCGATCACCGAGGCCAAGGGGATGCGCATCGCCTGGGTGTCGTGCACCTTGCACACCAACTTCGGCAAAGACGACCTGGGGCAGGTTCTGCACTGCTTCGAGCCCGGCGATCCGGTCCGCAAGCAGGTCCGCCGTCTGAAGAAACGCAAGGACGTCGATGCGGTGATCGTGACCCCGCATTGGGGCAAGGAGTACACCCACGAGCCCAGGGAGCGGCAGCGGAAGTTCGCACAACGTTGGCTCGACGCGGGCGCCACCGCGATCATCGGCTCTCACCCGCACGTCGTGGAGCCATGGGAGATTCGCGACACGGCGGACGGCCGCCAAGGCTTCGTTTTCTATTCGTTGGGGAATTTCTTTAGCCACCAACGCACACTCAACCGACGTTCCACGGTCATCCTGTATCTCGGGCTGGCGAAGACCGACGAGGGCGTCCGCGTGGTCGGTGCGCGGTACGTGCCGCTCCACGTCCGCATGGAAGGCGACAAGAAGGCGTTCTTTGTCGAAGCGATCGATCGCGTCCACGGACCCCAGGACGCACGAAAGCTGCTGGTCGACTTGCTCGGGCCCTCGAGCATTCTACCGCCCGAGCTTCCGGTGAACGTGCGACCGCAATGTGGCTCCGCACGAGCCCCGTCCCCGTGACTCCGCGGCGGCGCCATTCGATTGCCTTGGCGCAGGATGCGGACGTATGGTGCCCGCGAAAACTATGAGGTCTTCAACGCGGTCTCCCGTCGGCATCGTCGCAACACATTCCGTCGATTTCGTCGAGCAGGCGTTCCAACTCTTGCAACAGCGGCGGGTGATGGTTCCGCTCCGCAGCGCGGACGACCACGACCGTCGATCGTTCGCCGCGATCGAGGAGGTCATCGAGCCCGCACCGGAGTGTGGATGGGCGTCGTGGTCGTACGATCCCCATCACGACGAAGAGACCGCACAGCTTCTGTTCACCTCCGGCACTGAGGGCCGACCCAAGGGCGTCGAGCTCACCCATGCCGCCCTCGCCGATGTGGTCGAACGGCTCAACGGCGTGATGGAGGTGACCTCCGAGATCCGCGAGTACGTCGGCATTCCGGTCTACCACTCGTTCGGCTTCGGGCGCTGCCGCGCCGTCGCGTCCGTGGGCGGGCGAGCCTACCTCCCGCAGAACGGACTCGACCCTCTCGAGGTCGCGGACATGCTCAAGAAGGGGGAGATCAACGCCATCTCGGCGGTCCCCAGTTTGTGGCGTGTCCTCCTCGACGCCCGCCCGATGTTCGAGGGGCTCGGCGAGGGGGTCCGCTGGATCGAGATCGGCAGCCAGTACATGAGCCGCGACGAAAAGATCGCGGTCCGAGAGCTGTTCCCGCAGGCTAAGATCGTTCAGCACTACGGCCTCACCGAAGCGTCACGCACCACGTTCCTCGAGGTCCATTCCGCGGAAGGCGACGCGCTCGAGTCGGTCGGTCGCGCGTACGGAAAAGCCGAGGTCGCGCTCACCGACGACGGCCGGATCAAGATCCGCGGCCCCCACGTCGCGAAGAGCCTGTGGATCGACGGCGAAGCTCAACCCGCTGTCGACGATGAGGGCTGGTATGAGACCCAGGACCTCGGTTCGATTCGCGACGGCAACCTGTTCTTCGGAGGTCGCGCGGACGATCTCATCAACTGCGGCGGCATCAAGCTCTCGCCCGAACTCCTCGAGACCCAGGTTCGACAGACCGTGGGCGCCGCTGAGTTTGCCATCTCCCGCAAGCCCGACCCCATTCGTGGCGACGGGCTCCTCATCAGTGTCGCCACCGACGCGGACGTGGACCAAGCCGTCCTCCGCGAGGCCGTCGACAAGGCCGCCGAAGCGCAGGGGCTGAATGCGCGCGGAGCCATCGACACGATGACGGTCGACGCCCTGCCCCGCACGGCCTCAGGCAAAGTCCAACGGCGAAAGCTGACGGCACAATGGGTCGAGACCCATGCGCCGGCTCCCGCTGCGGCGCGCCCTGTGGCCCCCCGTCCGGCCACGGACGCCACCGTCGCCCCCTCGGCACGCGATGCCCAGACCCAGGAACTCCAGAAGATCTGGAAAGAAGCGCTGGGCGTCGACGACATCGGGCTCGACGAGAGTTTCTACGACCTCGGTGGCGACTCTCTCACCGCACTCAACGTCATCATGCGCATGGGTCGTGCCGGCATCGACCCCTCGATCTGCCGCTCGATCTTCCAGGGCGCCACCATCCGTCAACTCGCTGAGGCTGCCTCGCCCGAGCCCGCCCCCCCCGCAACTCCCGACCCCAGCGAGGCCCGCACCGACGAACTCGCAACGATCTGGAAGGAGGCGCTTGGAGTCGAAGACATCGGACTCGACGAGAGCTTCTACGACCTCGGCGGGGACTCCCTCACCGCACTGAACGTCATCATGCGAATGGGGCGTGCCGGAATCGATCCATCGATCTGCCGTTCCATTTTCCAGGGCGCCACCATCCGTCAGCTCGCCGAGGCTGCGGCTCCCGAGCCGGCCCCCGCGCCCAGCGGGGCCCAGACCGACGAGCTCGCCACCATCTGGAAAGAGGCGCTCGGGGTCGAAGACATCGGACTCGACGAGAGCTTCTACGACCTCGGCGGGGACTCCCTCACGGCCCTGAACGTGATCATGCGGATGGGGCGTGCCGGAATCGACCCATCGATCTGCCGCTCCATCTTCCAGGGCGCCACCATTCGTCAGCTCGCCGAGGCCAGTGCGTCCGAGCGAGCGGCGGCGGAAGCCAGCGCAGCGGCGGCGGCTCCCACCCCGGCAACACCGACCAAGGACGAGCCCGCCCCGCTCAACCTCGGCTACGCGAACAACATCATGGTCAACGCTCTGCGCGGCGTCTTGATCTTCATGGTGGTGGCGGGCCACTGGTCCATCGCGCTGTTCGACCGCCTGCCCGCCGCCTTCAGCATCATCGCAAAGGCCCTCTCTCCGCTGTTCTCGTACGGCACGCCAGGCTTCGCGATCACGTTCGGCGTGGGGCTCGGGTACCTCCAGCTCCCGGTGTTTGAGACCAACCCGAAGCGGGTCCGCGCCGCGATGCGGACCGCCGTCCTGCTGGTCGGCAGCGGGTCGGTGCTTCTTGGGCTCTTGGCGGTCCTCGTCAAGGTCTTCATCAAGCAGGTCCCCTTCGACGACCACGTCTTCTTCGTCGCGTTCTTCTCCCCGCTGCTGTTCTACACGCTCGGTGTTGCGACCATCCCGCTGTGGTTCTCTCTGACCACCCGCGTCACACAGAGCCCCCGGCACCGCATGCGATTCTTGCTCGGGCTGGCGGCCGCCTCTGCGGCCATTCAGGCGTTGCTCGACGTGTTGTTGGTCGACGTGAAAGTGACCGGGTTCCTGCAGCTGGTACGCCTGATGCTGGAGGCCAAGTTCGCCTACTTCGACATGATGAGCCTGGTGTTCGTCGGTCTGGCTCTTGGCACGTACATCAAGCACCACGGCGAAGAGCCCGATGCGCCGAAGAACCTTCTACGCGGCGGTCTCATCGTGATCGCGGCTGCGTTGGTCTTCGGGGTGATCACCGGCGAGTACGTCGAGCTGACGTACTGGCCCTCGAAGAACTGCCTGACCAAGTGGGTGTTCTACGTGGGACTCGTCATGGTGACGATCAGCGGGCTGATGGTGGCGACACGGCGCTACAACAACCTTGCAGGCGGGGCTCAGTGGCTGCTCAAAGTGGTCTCGACCATCGGACAGCTCTCCTTGCTCTTCTACATCCTCGCGGCGTTCCCGATCCCCATCAAGTCGCTGCTCGAGTTCGCGGGCGTCCCTGGTGCCGCCGCGATGCTCACCTCGCTGTGCTTGTTCTGCGGCGTGTCGTACCTGCTCGTGAAACGCGTCTACAGCCTCGTCCACGGGTGAGGCGGCAGGCCGGCGCTCACCCGCCGGTGTACGAAGCCGGGGGGTCGGGCACCGTGGGGGCCTTCACGTCGACTCCCGCGGGACTGTATCGGCCCTCGGGGATCGCACCGCGGCCCTTGTCGCCGCAGCCCTTCGGGGCCTGCCAGCGGTTGTCGTCGTAGCAGACCAGCCCCTGGCCGGACAGGTGCGCATCGAAGGTGGCCGGACCGTCACCGGACCCGCCGGCCAGATCGACAACGCTCTCGGAGATGACCGCCATGCGGGTCACCACCGGCTCCGACCCCTTCGAGGGCGTGATCGTCACGCGGGCGGCGTGGTTCATGCTGCTTGGGTCGCCGAAGTACACGTCCTTCACCGCCGTGTAACGGCTCTCAAACACGTTGGACGGGTCGGAGGAGGGACGCCGCTGCTGCGCGAGCATGTCGCGGTCGAGACTCCCATCGCTCCGGACGGTGAGCGCGTGGCGCGGAGCGACCTTGCCCTGCCCCGGCTGCCCAAGGTGGTGGCCATTGATGCTGCTGTGAAGGGCCAACACCCGCGACGAGCACTCGAGGCGCATGTTGTGGCCCATCGCGATGCGAAGCTCGCTGTCGAGCAAGCCGACGAAACTTGCGCACGTCGTCCGGAGCATCCCGACGTTGTACTTGGGTGGCCCGGTCCGAGAACCGATCAGCTTCGATCCTGCGATGTACAGGCCTTGCGGCAGCGGAATGCGTTCGCAGGACAACGCGTCATCTTTGGTGCAGCGATCGGTCGCCACCGTCATGACCGAGCCTCCGGCCGCGTTCCGCTCGAAGTCCATGTCGAGGTCAAGCAAGGTCACGTCCTTGAACGTCATCCCCAGCTCGATCGCCTGGACCCGGAGATCCGAGAGCGTGATGTTTTCGTTCCAAAACCCCGGTCCGTAGTTCGCGATCTGACGGTTGTTGGCCACCGCATTGCGGCACGACGACTCTCGGCCGATCGCAAGGCGCGAGAGCTCGGGCTTGGGGGCAGACGCGGGCCCGAACGATGAGATTTGGATGTCGTGGCGACCGTACCCGATGCACGACTGCTCCGACTCGAAGCGCTCGCCTCGGCGCAAGAGATAGCGGGTGTCGCTGCGCCACTTCCCGAGCTTGGGCAGGGCCCGGACACGCGTCGCGTCGGCGGGGCACGGCACGTCACCGCCCCAAGACTGGGAACTGGACACGCAGACCGTCCGGACCTGTGGAAAGGCGGTGTCGGCAGCTCGGACCGTGACAGTCGACCATGCGGTCGCCCAGTCCCCCGCCTCGTTCTGCACCGAGACCCCCGGATGGAACGTACAGACGCCAGTCTCGCAACGGTACACGTGCATCCCCAACGGCGTATTCGTGTCGGACTGACGCGTTGGCCCTGTCTTGGAGCGCGACGCCCTTGCGCCGCGCGTGTACGGGCCCTCTCGTCCATCTGCGCCAGGGTCTCCGTAGTCCCAGTGCGAACCGCTGAGCGCGTACGGGTTGTCGTTGGACGAATCGGTGATCGCGTCGATGGAGAACATCACCGCACACGGCGACGCGCAGGCCTGCCGCGACGCCCGAAGGAACGGGAGCTTCAACGACCCCCCACTGTCGAGGTTCTCGGGTTGGTCCGGATGTTTCTCTTCCGGCGTCGCGGCCGGAGCGACGGCGTAGGATTCCTCTTCAACTCGGTCGGCCAACGCTCGCTCGGCCGGTGCCGGATTGGAGGGCTCTGACTCTTGTCGACAACCGGTCACGCTCAGCGCAGCCAGGCCCGCGAGCGCAGCACCGAAACGGTTGTGAGGCGTCATCGACGAACTCTACAACGCGACCCCTGCGAGCGCGCACAGAGCCCGTCTCTCGGCCGTTGCGGGGCCCGCGCAGAGACCCGCTGCTGTAAAGTCTGCGCCACCTCGACCGGACGCCATGGAGACCTTCATCGCCTTGCTCAGCCATGACGCCGCGAAGGCGTCCCATGCTCTCGACCGTGCAGGACGGACTCTCGAGGGGCTCTTCCGTCATGTCTACGGAGAGCTCCGATTCGACTTGGCCCGGCACGAGTGTGGACCGTTGCGGGTGCTCACCGTTCGACATGCCTCCGAAGACATGGCCTCTCTGGTCCGCTACTCCGACGCGGCGGACAGTCCCGTTTGCATCTTCGGAGACGACCCCGAGGTTCTGCTCCACGAGTTCGCGACCGGGGGCGGCGAGGCTGCACGAGCGACCGACCTCGCATTCGGAGCGCTCAGCTTCGATCGTGACACCGAAACCCTCACCGCACTCGGAGATGTGATCGGTCAACGCTCGCTCCGGTTTGCGTCGTCGGGCGATACCACGATCGTATCCCCCCACGACATCGCGGTGCTGGCCACGGGCCTGCTCCCGTTCGAGCTGGATACCGCATCCGCCGCGTCCTCCTTCGCCGTCGGCTGGTCGCTGCAGGGCGTCCCGCTCGCGCGTGGCCTCACCCGGGTCCAACCGATGGAGGCGGTGACACTGACCACGTCCGGGTCCGAAGTCCGAAGCCTCCGAGGCCTCGGCGTGCCGGTCGGGTCACGCGCCACCAGCCCGTCCGACGATGTCGTCGCTGCCCAACTCGCCTATCTCGATGCGACACTGCCCTCAAAGGGCATGATCACCGTCGAGCTCAGCGCCGGCCTCGACTCTCGCGGATCGCTCGCCGCAGCCCTGGCCGTACGGCCCAAGCACCAGCTGAGGGTATTCTCGGACGGCGGTCCTGATTCGCAAGATGTGCGCGTCGCTCGCGAGATCGCAAAACGAGTGCGCGTTGCCTTCGACAACCCGAAGCCCGTTCGCCCCACCCACGAGGCGGTGATTCGCGAGCTGAGCCACTTCGCGATGGCCGCCAACGGCACCGGCGAGGCGCTCGCCTGCATGACCAACCGGGCCACGGACTTCACGGCAGACCCCGATGTGTCCGTCAGTGGCGATGGCGGGGAAGTGTTCAGCGGCTACTACTTTCCGTACCGCCCCTTCCGGACGCTCAGCAACGACGGTGTGCGACCCAAGGACGCGTTCCGGTCGAAGTTTCGGCTCTCAAACGTCGAGTGGGCCAACGCGAAGCTGGGCGGCCTGCTGGAGGACCGACTCGACACGATGCTCCGCGAGCTTGGCACCGACTCCGCCGACGCCCTCGACACCCTCGACCGCCTCTACCTGTTCGAGCGGTACGGCGTGTGGAACAACAAGCTCAAGCGCTGCCACGGCAATACGAGCCGTTTCGCCCCGTACTCCTCCATTCGAGGCATTCGGGCGGCCTACGGGGGTTCCGCCGAGGGCAAGCGCAACTGCACGCCCCACCTTTCGCTGATCCGCACGCACCTGCCCGAGGCGATATCGTTGCCGATCAATGGCGTGCAACGCCTCGACCTCGCCAGTCTTGGCGAAGTGGGTCGGCTGGCCGGAGATGGCTACGAGTTCGGCGCCAAGGCCCTGCGGAAGGTGCGGCGGACCGTCGAACGAAAACTCCCCTTCAGCGGTGGCGCCCAAGCCGAGTCTTTGCACCGGGTGCGCTCTCGAGTGCTGGTCGAGCTCCTGGAGTCCGGGTTTGAGGAGGGCCTCCGCTCCTCGAGCAGCCCGGCGATCTCGGTCCTGGGCGAACGAGAGCTCGGTCGAGCCCTGGACGCGCTTCGGCGCGGAGAAGACTCGCAAGCCAACATGCTCGCGATGGCCTTCATGATGAACCTCTACGCTTCGCTGTGTGCCGACGTCGCCGCTCAGGACAGCCGCTTCGCGGCGTAGGGAACGGATCCACACGCTCCGTGGCGGGCCCCACGGAACTCCACTAGACTCTCGAAATGCGTCAGCTTCGCCCGGTCCTGCTCGCGGTTGCTCTCGGGGCGTTCTCCGTTGCCTGCGCCGGCACTGGTGCCGCCGACAGCGAGACCGATGCGGACGGTCCCGTTGTAGAAACCGAGTCGACCGGGACCCCGACCAACCTTCAATCAGGGCCGTGTGCCAGGATCGTCGACTGCGCTGCCGACACCGACCGTCCCGTCACACGCCTGATCGCGCAATACGGCGAGGACGGAATGTGCTGGGACGAGTTCCCGAAGGAAGCTTGCTGGCAGGACTGTCGCGCAATCCTCTCGGACGCCGCCTGTGGGGAAACCGACCTTTGCTGTGAGTGCGAGACCGCAGCCGATTGCGCGTACGATCCGGAGAGACCCCTGTGCCTCGCGGGTTCGTGTGCCGCGCAGATCGGCGGTAGCGACACCGACGAACCTTCGGACATGGGGGACGACGAGTTCCCCGCCACAGAGTTCCTGGTGTTGCTCAGCTTGTCCGCCAGCCCTCAGACGCCGATCCAACTGGTCGGCACCGTTGCAAACGAGGACGGCCTTCTGAGCCTCGACCTTCAATACCTCGCGCTCAACGTCGGTTCGAACAGTGAGCCTCGAACGCCGACCGGACAGTTTCTGCGTACCGACGTCCCGGTCGCCGAAGACGGAACGTTCGAGTTCTCGGTCGACGGCGCTGCGGTTTCAGGCGCCGCGAACCCAATCAACGGCAGCGACATCGTGATGTCCATCTCCGTCGCCGGCCAGGTCACCTCAGACCGGATCTGCGGGGCGCTCTCCGGCTCGGTGACGGTTCCCACGAACACGGACCTCTCCGGGAGCGCATTCTCGGGCATCCCCGTGGGCGCGGGAGACCTTCCTGCCGCATCCTCCGCGACCTGTGGATGACGCCGTCGGGGACGCCGGACCCCGCTCCGCCCCGGCGAACCGGGTTCGGTGCGTCCGCGCCACCCTCACATCCTGTCAGCGCTGGACGAGTTCGACCACATACCCATCGGGATCGCGCAAGAATGCGATGTGCTCGGGCGGTCCATCTCTCGAGCGGAACGCCATCGGTCCCGGCTCCCGCGAGACCGTGAACCCAGCCGACCTGACGCGCTCGCAAACCTCTGCGATGTCGCCCACCGCGATCGCGACATGGCCGAACCCAGTGCCGTGCACGTAGGGCGTTTCGGCGCCCCAGTTGTAGGTGAGTTCCAGCGTCACCCCGGCTTCATCGCTATAGCCCACAAAGGCTAACGTGAAGCGTCCCTGCGGATACTCCTCGCGTCGTACGACCTTCATCCCAAGGGTGTCCACGTAGAACGCGAGGGAGCGCTCGAGGTCACCCACACGGAGCATCGTGTGAATCAGCGCAGCGGTCACGATGCGAAAAACGGCGAGCGCATGGCACGACTCGCGTCCCGGGTCAGCGTGGCGTCAAACATGCGCGTGGTATAGGCGGCGCCGAGCTTTCGGGCTTCGGTCGGGAAGTAGTCCACGCAAAACGCCTTTGCCTCGTCGACGCTCTCAAACGCGTAGATGCCACCCGCGGTCCCGTTGTTCGCGCCGTAGAGCCATGTCTTCGACAGCAGCCCGGGCTGCGCCAACAACTCCGGATTCAGCGTGCGCCATGGACCGTCGTTGAACCTTGGAAGCCCGACCTGAACCTCGGTGTAGACGTAGGCTTCGACCCGTTCGGGAGGAGCGGCGCCAAAGTGCACCGAGCGCATCGCCTCACTGGCCTCTTGCGTCGCCGCCGCGTCGAAAAGACGACTCGTCTGCGCCACACCGAACCGACGGGCCTCGATCGGGAATGCCTCCAAGGCGAACCCACGCGCGTGGTCCAGACTGTCAAACGCATAGAAGCCTCCGACCGACCGGGTACCGACTCCCGCCAGCCACGTCTTGTTCAGGAATCCGGGCGCTTCGCGGATTCCCTCGTTCAGTTCGCGCCACGGCACCTCCGCGAACGGCACCGAGATCTGGAGCTGCGTGTAGAGGAACGCTTGGGGGGGATTCTTTCGGGCTGTGCTCATTTCGAATCGCTCACTTCAAAACGAAGGGTGACCGGTCTCCAGCAGGCGTCAAGAAACTTTTTGAAGTAAGCTATCCAAAACATGCCGCGCCCACGTTCCATCCCCGAACCCGAAGTCCTCGAGCGAGCGCTCCTGGTGTTCTGGGCGCACGGCTACGATCGGACGTCGATCGGTGACCTGAGCAAAGCCGTCGGCGTGGGTCCATCCAGCCTGTACAACGCATTCGGGAGCAAGCTGGAGTTGTTCCGGCGATGCATCGAGCGCTACATGTCGACGCACGCGAACTTTGCGAACACGATCCTGCTCGACGAACGCTCCGAGCTCGATGCCGCAGCCCTGGTCCGCACACTCCTACGCGCCGCGGTCACCCTGTACGCTGGGAAGGGCACGCCCCGGGGTTGCGCCATGTTTGAGGGTGCCGGCAGCAGCTCGGCGGACGACGCCGAGGCAGGCGCGGTCACGCTCGAACACAAGGCGGAACTGGAGAAGGCACTGGTCATGCGCCTCAACGCCCGCGCTCGAGCTGGGGACGTGCTCGCTGCCTCCCCCGCGGTCCTGGCGAAGTCCATCACGGCAACGATGCGAGGGCTGTCCCAGCTCGCCTGCGATGGTGCCAGTAAGCGCGACCTGCTCGCCGTGGCGGACCACACCGCGGCAAGCTGCGTTCGATGACCGCCCCCTATTTGGCGAGCATCGGCGCCAAGTATTGCGCCGTGTAGGAGCCCTTGGTCTTTGCGACCTTCTCCGGCGTGCCTTCGGCGACGACGATTCCGCCCCCTGCCCCGCCCTCGGGCCCGAGGTCGATCACGTAGTCGGCGCACTTGATGACGTCGAGGTTGTGCTCGATCACCACGATGGTGTTGCCCGCGTCGACGAGACGCTGAAGCACCTTGAGCAGCTTCTGGATGTCCTCGAAGTGAAGCCCGGTGGTGGGCTCGTCGAGGATGTACAGCGTCCGTCCGGTGTGCCGCTTGCCCAACTCGCGACTCAGCTTGACGCGCTGGGCTTCACCTCCACTCATCGTCGGCGCGCTCTGGCCGACTTTCATGTAGCCCAGACCGACGTCCTGGAGCGTCTTGAGGATGCGGCCGATCTTCTTGTGGTTGCCGAACAACTCGACGCAGTCGTCCACACTCTTCTCGAGAACCTCGTGGATGTTGAGGTTCTTGTAGCGCATGGCGAGCGTCGCGGCGTTGTAGCGCTGGCCGTTGCACACCTCGCACGGCACGTAGACGTCGGAGAGGAAGTGCATCTCCACCTTGACCACGCCATCGCCCTGGCACGCCTCGCAGCGCCCACCTTTGACGTTGAAGGAGAAGCGCCCGCTCTTGTATCCACGCGCCCGTGCATCGGGGAGTTGGGCGAACACGGTCCGAATCTCATCGAACACCTTCGTATACGTGCCCGGGTTGCTGCGCGGCGTTCGGCCGATGGGGCGTTGGTCGATGGAGATGACCTTGTCGAGCTCCTCCAAGCCCTTGATCGACTTGTGTTGCCCGACCTTGACCGTGCTGCCGTGCAGGGCCCGAGAAAGCGCTGGAAGGAGGATGCCCCCCACCAACGAACTCTTGCCCGCTCCGCTCACGCCGGTCACCGCGGTGAACGTGCCGATCGGGAACTTGACGTCGACCTTGCGCAGGTTGTGCTCCGCGGCGCCTTTGACCTCGATGAACGCCCGCGGTTCTCGGCGGACCTCCGGGATCTCGATGCGTTTGCGCCCGGACAGGTACTGCCCGGTGAGGCTGTCCTTGCTCTTGCGTAGCCCCGCCGGACTCCCCGCAAAGACAACCTTGCCGCCGAGGTGCCCAGCACCGGGCCCAAAGTCGATGACGTGGTCCGACGCTTCGATGGTCTCCTCGTCGTGCTCCACCACCAACACCGTGTTGCCCAGGTCGCGCAGGCGCTGCAGCGTCGCCACGAGCCGCTGGTTGTCGCGTTGGTGCAAGCCGATCGAAGGCTCGTCGAGCACGTACATCACCCCCGAAAGCTCGCTGCCAAGTTGCGACGCCAGCCGGATCCGCTGGGCCTCGCCCCCGCTGAGGGTCGGACCCGAACGGTCGAGCGTGAGGTAGTCGAGCCCCACGTTGAGCAGGAAGTTCAGCCGGTTGTCGATCTCCCGAAGCACGCCCTCGGCGATGGTCTTCTTGTTGCCCGGAAGCTCCATCTCACCGAAGTGCGTGGCCGCCCCGCGGACGGTCATCGTGGTGACATCGGACAGCCCGATGCCGTCGACCAACACAAACAGGCTCTCGGGGCGCAGCCGGCGGCCCCCGCAGGATTCGCAGGACCGCTCCGCGAAGTACTTGCGATAGTTGTCGCGCGCGTTCTCGGAGCTGGTCTGCTGGTACCGACGCATGAGGTTGGGGATCACGCCCTCGAAGCGCATGCCCCAGGATCCGTGGGACTCACTGCCTTCCTTGCCCCACGTGACCTGCAACCGTTTGCCGCCGAGTCCGAACAACACCGAGCTCTGCTTGCGCTTGCCCAGCTTCTTCCACGGGACCTCGAGATCCACGTCGCAGGCCTTGGAGAGCGCCTCGATGATCCGGTAGGTCCAGCCCTCCCCACGGTCCATCGCGGTGGCCCACGGCGCGATCGCCCCCTCGCGGATCGAGAGCTCTGCGTTGGGGATCACGAGCTCGGGCTCGACCTCCATGCGCGTGCCCAACCCGTTGCAGGCCTCGCAGAACCCCAGGGGACTGTTGAACGAGAAGCTCTGCGGGGACAGCTCGGGAAACGAGAACCCGCAACAGGTTCGGTTCTCCGAGAACACCATCGCCTCCCCGCCTTCGGCCGGCTCGGCCCGCATCTCGCCCTTGCCCTCGCGCAGGGCGAGTTCGACGCTTTCGGCCAGGCGCTGACGGTCCTCGGCCCGAATCGTGACCCGATCCGCGACGAGCTCGATCGTGTGCTTGAACTTCTTGTCGAGCTTGGGAGGGTCGTCGAGGCGGTGAATCTCGCCGTCGACTCGCACCCGGAGGAAGCCGCGTCCCTTCAACTCCTCGAATAGGTCCCGGAACTCGCCCTTTCGGTGGGTGATGATCGGGGCCAACAGAGTGAGCTTGGTGCCCTCGGGCTGGGTTCGGAGCTCTCGAACGATCTCCTCGGAGCTTTGCCCGGCCACCGGCTTGTTGCAGCTGTGGCAGTGCTGAATGCCAACCCGGGCATACAGCACCCGGAGGTAGTCATAGATCTCGGTGATGGTGCCGACGGTGGAGCGTGGGTTGTTGGACGCACTCTTCTGCTCGATGGCGATCGTCGGGGACAGTCCGCGCAGGTGCTCGACGTCGGGTCGGTCGAGCTGGCCCAGGAACTGGCGGGCATATGCGCTCAGGCTCTCGACGTACCGGCGCTGTCCTTCAGCGTAGAGCGTGTCAAACGCGAGTGAACTCTTGCCCGACCCGCTAACGCCCGTGAACGTGACCAGCTGCCGCTTCGGGATCTCGAGGTAGTCGACATCGAGGTTGTGCTGCCGAGCCTGCTCCACGACGATGAAGTTCGGCTCGGCCGCGGCCGTCGGCTTGCCTCGGAACGCACCGTTGCGGGAAGCCGCCGAGCCTTTCTTGGCTCCGGCTTTCTTCGCGGTGGTCTTCTTTGCCGCGGTCTTCTTCGCGGCGGTCTTCTTCGAGCCGGAGGCCTTGGCTGCGGCGCCGCTCTTCGCCGGAGTCCGGCGGCGCGTGGTGGTCTTCGAACGCGTGGTCTTGGAGCTGGTCGCGGGCATGCTAGCTGCGCGGCTCCCTTAGCACGAACAGCCCCGTCCTGCACACGCATTCAGGTGGCAAGAGGATCCCGGAGCACGCCACCATGGCGCCATGCAGGGACGCGAAGTCTTGATCACAGGCGCAGGCGGCGGGTTGGGAATCGAGGTCACCGCGGCCGCGCTCCAGGCGGGCGCCCGCGTGACCGCACCGACGCACGGGACCGACGCCGAGACGTTACGGAGACGGTTCGGCGACGAGCCGGCGTTGCGATGCGTGGACGCCAGCATGACCGACCTCGCGGACGTGGAGCGCGTGGTCGCGTCCATGCCCCGTGTCGATGCCGTCCTGCACCTTGTGGGCGGCTTCACGATGGGCGCTGCCCACGAGGTCGACGGGGACACGGTCGGACACATGCTGGCGCTCAATGTGTCGTCGACCATCTTCGTCCTGCGGACCGCGCTCGCCCGGATGCGGGCCGACGGCTACGGCCGGATCGTGACCGTGGCTTCCCGAAACGCGCTGGAGCCTGGGGCCCAGACCGCGCTCTACGGAGCGTGCAAAGCGGCGGTTCTGAACTACACGCAAGCGATCGCCGAAGAGACGCGGGAGCTGGACATCACGGCCAACTCCGTCCTGCCCAGCATCATTGACACCCCGGCCAATCGAGCGGCCATGGGGACCGAGCACACCGACCTGTGGGTCAACGCGGCGTCGCTCGCGAAGACCATCATCCGCCTGGGGCAAGCCGCGTCGCGTGATCTCCGCGGAACCGCTGTAAAGGTCTACGGACGGGTATAGAGCGGGCTCTTCGGCTTTTTTCGCGCGGAGCGCCATTGGACTGGCAAAAATAGGAAGTCTAGATTACGCTCTGGCCGGGAGCTGAAGTGGAAGCCCCGGGAGCCTGAAGTGATGGAATTGGTCGAATCGAACCCGAGTGCACCCGTCATCGTGCTCGCAGCCTCTGCCCTGCGGTCCGCTCCGCTGGACCAGGTGGCCGACGAGCTCCGCGACCGTGGGGCCACCGTCGAGGTGGTCGCGGGTGTCGACCGACGTCGGGTCGACCTGCTGAAGTTGTCCTTTCGGTACCGGGCCCATGCCACGTACTTGCTGTTCGGAGGCCCCGAGCTCCGCGAAGACACGCTCCGCTCGATCACCGTCGAACTGGAAGCCAACGGGGTTCCCAGCGGGAGGATCTCCAGCGCCATGATGCTGTGGGACGCCCCGGACAACCTGACTCGTCAGGCCGTCGACCGCCTGGCAGCGATGGGTGTCGACATCGACGATGCCGGGCCCGCGCTTCCCAGGCCGACACTGATCGCCCCACCCGCCCCGGCTCCTCTCGCAACTCCGGCTCCTCTTGCTCCCCCTGCTCCACCGGCAGCACCCGCGATGCCGACCCACGTTCCCAGCCTTTCGGGGCCACCTCCAAGCTCCGGGCGGGGTCGAACACCGCGTGCCGCCTGGGTCGTCGGGAGCATCGCGGCCGTCGCCGCGGTCGCCGTCATCGGCATCACGATCAGCTCTGGCGACGCCGCTGCCGATGAGCCGGACGTCGTCGCGGCCTCGGTCGGCGCACCGATGGAAGCCTCGGCCGAGGCAAACCCGAAGCGAGACGCGGCCCCGAGCAACGCCTCCGCGAACGTCGAGCCCGTCGCGGAGGGCGACCTTCCGCTGGAGGTCGCCGACGAGGAGCCCGACGCCCTGCCCGAGGCGACGCAAGCCGCCGCCCCTCCGGTCATCACCGGTGACGACGCCGCGCTCGTCTACGCGGCCCTCCGGAGCCAGTCGATCCGCGCGCTCGACATCCTCCTCGTCTCCCCCCCTGCGAGCCGCAAGCGTGGGCGTCGGACGGTCGCCGCAAAGATGAACTTTGAATCCGCGCGCTCGCACTGCGACGACCTCAAAGTGGAAGGCGTCGGAGGCTGGCGGCTTCCGGACATCGGCGAGGTTCAGTGGCTCTCGAAGAGCAACCTGATTCGCAACGGCATCTACTGGACCGCGACGAAGGCCGACGCGTTCGGCGGTGCGCGAGTCATCTGGAACCCGCGCGCCAAGAGGATGCGCTCCTCATCCCAGCGCTGGCGAGGTGGCCGCGTCGTCTGTGTCCGTTATCAAAACGGCGACGACCCCGGCCCTCGTTGAGACAGCAGACGGTCCTTGTGAGACCAACCCCGGGTCGGGCCGCGTGACGAGCGTTCCCCAGTCGTCCCGATGGAAGCCCAACTCCGGAGGGAAACCCAACATTGTTGGGTTCCCTCCTCGTCGCTAGCAAGCAGGGCAGCTACAGCTGAGCTCAGCGCCACTCTTCGGCTCGATCCCGTCGGAGCAGATGTCGAAGGGGTCCTCACACGCCTCTCCGAGGCAGTCACACGACGGCATGCCGTCGCAGCTGGGCGGCATCGGAACACACGTGAAGCTCGGCCCCAGCTGCGTGATCGCCTCGATGCAGACCTCCTCCTTGCCGCAGGACTCGCATCCGGGGACCACATCGCAGTACTCGACCGGAATGCACCCACTCCAACAGCCATCGACGACCCGGGGCGCTTGACCCTCGGGGCACTCGGGCGGAATGGCGTCCTTGCCGTCACACGTGACGAGCGTCGGATTGCAGCTGACCTCTTCGACCTCGCAGGTCCCGAAGTTGCACTGCACCGCAGGCATCCCCAGCCCCAGCGAGGTGCACGTGCTGACCAAGCACTCCTTCAGCTCGCATGCCGGAGCGTCATCGCCCACCGCGATGGCTCCGCAGGTGCAGCAGTCATCGACCAGCATGCAGTCCTCGTCCATGACACATTCGGGCTCGGTCGTACCGCCGGTGGAGCTGCTGCCTCCGCTGGACCCGTCGGTGGCCCCCGACGAGCTCCCCACGCCGCTGGTCGTTCCCTCGGATCCCCCATCGGTGTCGGTCGGACTCGTCGTGGCCGTCGGATCGGTCGACGTGTCGGAACCGGGACCGGTAGGATCGGCCGTCGTCACGGCGGTCCCCGGCCCGCCGTCGTTGGTGTCCCCTTCCGAGGCCGTTCCCGTGGCCCCGGCCGCCTCCGTATCTCCGCCCACAAGCGGAACACCGTCGTCGGAGCACGCGCCCGCGAAGAAGGCACAAGCGCCCAGTACAGTGCAACTAAACCAATTCATACCGAGCAGCGTAACGGTCCTGCTCCCGATCGCCAAGCACCCCGGCGGCCCGGGGACCGAACGACTCTCGGCCTCAGCCGCCGCGTGAGATTCGGCCTCAGCCCCGGGTCGCGCGGTCGTCGTCGTGGACCTTCTCCGCCCGCGCCGCAGCATGGGCTTCGAGCACCTCCCGCAACCGAGGCCGGCTCGCCGCGAGCATTCGAATCGCGAGGTAGCCGGCGTTCGTCGCGTTGCCGATCGCGACCGTGGCGACGGGCACGCCGCGGGGCATCTGCACGATCGACAGGAGCGCGTCCATCCCGGCCAACGCGCCGTTGAGGACGGGAACCCCGATCACCGGCAACGTCGTGAGACTCGCGAGCATGCCTGGAAGATGCGCAGCCCCACCCGCGCCCGCGATGATCACCTGGAAGCCGCGCTCGACCGCCGCCTCGCCAAACTCGACCATCGCCGTGGGCGTTCGGTGTGCCGAAAGGATCCGAGTCTCGTACGGGATCTCGAAGGTGCTCAGCACCTCACCGGCTGCCTTCATCGTCGGCAGGTCGGAGGTGCTGCCCATGCAAATCGCCACGAGGGGATGAGAGGAGGATGCGTCGTTCATGGCTGAAGTTCCTTGGCCGCCCTCGTCGCGCGTGCACGGGCCGTGACCACGTCTGGACCGAGGGCCGTGACGTGCCCCATCTTCCGTCCCGGTCGTACGTCGTTCTTCCCGTAGAGGTGAATCGAGGCCCCCGGAACCGCGAGCGCACGGTCCAGCCCCTCGTTCTCCGCAGCCCCGGTCCGATTCCCGAGCACATTGACCATGGCGGCTGCCGGGGCCAACAACGAAGTGTCCCCCAGAGGCATGTCAAGAACGGCGCGCAGATGGTTCTCGAACTGGGACGTGGCGCACGCGTCGAGCGTGTAGTGACCGGTGTTGTGCGGGCGAGGCGCGATCTCGTTGAGCCAGACCTGGCCATCGGCCAGCAGAAACATCTCCACTCCGACCACGCCGACACACCCGTAGGCCTCCGCAGCCCGCAACGCCAGGTCACGCGCCCGCGCGACGATCTCATCAGAGACGCTGGCGGGGATCTCCACCGCGTCGCACTTGTGGTCTTTCTGGAAGGTAGCGACCACGGGGTACACCTCGGCCTCGCCGCCGGGCCGTCGAGCGACCATCGTCGCGAGCTCGAGTTCGAACGGGACCCAGCCCTCTGCGAGAACCTCCCCGCCGCCCAGCATCGCGTGGGCATCCGCGAGGTCATGACTCGACTTGGCGGTTCGGTTGCCGTACCCGTCGTAGCTGTTCCGGGGGCGCTTGAGCATCAACGGGTAGCCCAAGCGCTCGCCCGCCGCCCGGAGTTCGTCCAGGGTCCGGCATGCGGCGGTCGGACCCACCGGCAAGCCCGCCTCGGTCGCACGCTGACGTTGCAGAACCTTGTCGGCGACCCACGCCATCGTCTGGGGCCCCGGTCGGATCTCGACCCCGCTGGGGAGCACGGCACGAACCGTAGTGAGATCCACGGCTTCGTAGTCCAGCGTCACCACGTCAGCCGGCGCGAGGAAGGCGCGCAGCGCCGCGGCATCATCCCAGGCACCGGTCACCACCTCACGGGCGAAGGCACACGGCCCGGTCTCCGCAGCTTGGTACACCCGGGTTCGCACGCCCAACCGGGTCGCGGCCGCGCACATCATTCGCGCCAGCTGGCCGCCGCCGAGGATTGCCACCGTGGGCTGCCCCTTCATGCGGCGCAGTCTGACGTCCAATGCTCTGGGGATCAATCACTCACGCGGACCTCGGGAACCCGTAACACCCCTATCGCTTTGCCCAGCAGTTGCTACCCTCCGCCCCATGCCCGGGTGGTGAAACCGGTAGACACGGGGGACTTAAAATCCCCTTCCTTTGGAGTGCGGGTTCGAGTCCCGCCCCGGGCACAACGCCAGATCCCGCTCGCCGGCGGGGCAGCCGATCGCGAAGTCGCGGCCAACCCGCTGAACGTAGCCTTCGCGACAACCCCGCCCCAGCGTGCGGGGTTCGCGAAGGCCCTGACATGCATGTTCGGAACGCGCCGCGAGCACACCCTCAATCACTCTTTCGATGACGGGTTGTGCATCGAACGGCACTACCCTGACTCGCGCGGCCTTCCAGCCCTCATGCCGGCTGCGCGAAAATGCCCGCAAAGCGGCGCAACAAGCGGCGATTGGCTGGAATCGTCGTTCTGATAGGTTGAGTGCAGTTGTCCCCGGAAACCGCAGGATCGCGACAAGAACTCGAACGGGACCTCTACCAGAAGTGCCTCTCCCTGGTTCGGGTGGAGGATCCAAGGCCGCTCATCGACGAGGCCTTGAAGCTGCTGGTGGAGATCGCGGGCGCACGTGCTGGCTACATCGAGCTCCGCGACACCCGAGCGGACGAGCATCGGGGGTGGGCGGCTGCGGCTGGCCTCGAAGACGAAGAGGTCGCAACGATCGAGAAGCGCATCTCCCACGGCGTCATCGCCGAAGCGGTCGAGACCGGCGAGGTCGTGCACGTCGCATCCGCGATGCTCGACGACCGGTTCTCCGTTCGCGCGAGCGTGAAACTCGAACGCATCGAGGCCGTGCTCTGTGTGCCCCTCACCGCGCCCAACTCGGCCGGCGTCGTCTACCTGCAAAACCACATGGGCGGCGGCTCGTTCTCCGACGACGACGTCACCGTCGTGCGCACGGTGGCGGAATACCTCGGCACCCTGACCTCGCGCCTGCTCGAGCTCAATCGTCGGCGGCTCGAGCAGGACTACACCGGCAAGGTCCGAGAGCGGATGCAGCTCGACGGACTGATCGGCCGCTCCGCTGCCCTCGCCGCGGTTCTCGAGCGACTCGAACTCTTGGCGTCGATGGATGCCAACGTCCTCATCACCGGTCCCTCCGGAACGGGCAAGTCTCTGTTCGCCCGCTTGCTGCATCAAAACAGCACCCGTGCCAACGCCCCGTTCGTCGCCCTCAACTGCGCAGCCCTGCCCGAGGGGCTCGTCGAGAACGAGCTGTTCGGGGCGGAACGTGGCGCGCACTCGACCGCTGCCGAGCCCGTGGGCGGAAAGGTTGCAGCTGCCGAGTCCGGTACGCTCTTCCTCGACGAGGTGGGCGAGCTCCCGCTCGCGGTACAGGCCAAGGTCCTGCAGCTCGTCCAGAACCGCGAGTACTACCCGCTGGGCGGCACACGGGCGGTCCAAGCGAACGTCCGAATCATCACCGCGACGAACCGCGAGCTGGAGCACGAGCTCGAGAGCAACGCGTTCCGCAAGGACCTGTACTACCGGATTCGGGGCGTGCAGCTCCGAATCCCCGCCCTCGTCGAGCGCCGGGAAGACATTCCACTGCTCGTCGAGCACTTCTGCGCTCAGAGCTGCGAGAGAAACGGACTCTCGGTGCTGCGCCCCTCGCCCGCAGCACTCGTCGCTGCGGAGTTCTCGGATTGGCCCGGGAACGTCCGCGAGCTCGCGAGTGCCTGTGAAGAGGCGGTGGTCAACGCTCGGCTCGAACGCGCGAGCGAGCTGGAACCGCACCACCTCTTCCCGTCCGGTGACGCCAGCGAGACGCCGAGCTTCCACGAGTCCCGCCAACGCTGGGAGTGCTCGTACTTGCAAAAGGTCCTCGCCAAGCACGATTGGAATGTCGCTCAGACCGCCCGCACCCTCCGGATCAGCCGCTCGCACCTCAACGCGATGATCCGGCGTTGCGAGCTGCGGCGCGACGCGGGCTAGAACTGTCCTGAATACTGGCCATCGGCAGTGTTGGGCGTCCAGAATTCTGAACACTACTAGAATGGCCAGCCGGACCTGCCCGGGGCGTCCCAAGGGCCGCAATCGCGACATCGCGCGCCCCGACAGGCCCACGAGGGGCATGCATCGTGGCCACTTGGGGCCCTATCGGCAGGCGTTTTCCCTGGCACGTTCGATGCAGCGAACATAGGCGTGCCGGGCTCGCATGCGACCGACGAGGATCTCTCCCGCGCGTGGCAACGGGGGGATACAGCGGCGGGGGCGGTGCTTGTCTCGCGACACCATGCGGCGGTGCGCCGTTTCCTCGAGCGACGGCTGGGCGCCGACTCCGATGACACCGTGCAGGACGTCTGGACCGCCGTCTCCAGTACGATCCACCGCTACCAGCAGCGCAGCAGCTTCCGCACCTGGCTGTTTGCGATCGCGAACAACCACGTTCGCGTCGCCTATCGCTCGCAGGTCCGAGACCGCCGGATCCAAGACCTGGCCAAGGACCTGCTCGAACCTCCCAGGCACGACCCCTCCGACGTCTGCAGCCACCGCCAAACGATGGACCGACTTGCCGCCGGCCTGGCCGCCCTGCCCGATCCGCTGCAACGAGTCATGGCGCTGTACTACTTCGAGGGTCAGCCGGCCGCGGAGATCGGTCGCGGGCTCTGCATTCCCGAGAACACAGTCCGCAGTCGAGTCCGCCGAGCCCGAGAGCTGCTTGCGGACGCGCTGGGCGACCCGTCCACAGATCTTCTCGAGCGCCCCGAGCGTGACCCGGTTCAGCGCTGGCTGACGACGCTCGCGGCTGCACTGCACAAGCAACCGCTGCGACACGCCGCCTGACCGCGCGCGCCCTCGTGCTGAACTCCAGACTCAGGCGAAGACCGGAGTCCGAGCTGGCTCGCTGTGGGCGGTGCTCATCGCGACGTGCAACTTCCGGGTTCCTTCGAACGGCAACCGCCCGTGCATGTACCGCATGTTGTCGATGAGCAGCACATCGCCGGGCTGCCACTGAACCGGAAGCGTGTGCTCGGTGAGCACGTCGTGGACCTTCTTCACCACGTCGTCGGGGATCGCAGAGCCATCCCCGTACGTGGCATCCCGGGGCAGCTGGTCGGCTCCGAACATGTCCGAGAGCATTTTGCGGTGCTGCTCAGGAACGTTGCTCACGTGGAAGACGTGGGCTTGGTTGAACCAGAGCCAGCGTCCATCTTCGGCTTTCACCGCCCCTTGAGCGTCATGTGCCGTCTGCAGAACGCTGTCGGGAAGCCAGGTCGCCCGCATCCCGTTCTTCGCCGCGATCGCCTCGACCTCCTTGGGGTTTTCCGTCTGAAAAGCCTTCTGCCAAGGAATGTCGATGCCGGCACGATACGTTCGTCGGTATGTCACACCCTTGGTTGCGAACTCTTCGAGGACCGGTCCAAGCGCTGCACTGACCGCGTCGAGGTTCGCGATGCTGGTCTCGCCGCCCTGGTCGGCCACGTCGATCGAATGAAACGCGAGGAAGCGCGGCCAGCCGGACATATAGGCCATCTCGCTGTGCAAGGCGATCGTGCGGGCCTTGGGGTACTCCGTCGCGGTGAAGGTCTTGCCGGTCACGCCCGAACGCGGGGTCGACCAGAACGCGTCGTCGAGCAGCGCCCCGCCCAACACCTTGAGCGACTCGGCCGCCGTGTTCGGATCGCTGGCCTGGAACCCCCGCAGCAACACCGCACCTCGCTCGCGAAGTCCCTGTTCGACCCGAGCTTTCTGCGACCGCATCGCTTCGAGAACATCCTGAGAAGGATCACCAGTGACGAGCTCAACGTGGTCGAGGTAGCGAGACATCGTCTGCACTTTACCCAGAGCTGGGGGACCCGCCAACGCGCCGCCCGGCCACGCCCAAAACACTCCGTCACGTCACCTTCGCGTACTCGACTCGCCCGCAATCCCTCAGGAGCTGCCCCGTAGAGAGTCTAGAAAGCGACTGTTCCGCACTCGAACGTCGGACCCGGCACCGCCGGCGCGTCGGCGTGCCGGCTGCAGGCGATGCCACGCGAATGTCACCGACGCGTGCGATCGCGAGCCGCCGCCGCGATTCCAGCGTGCCCCGGCCGGGAGAACGGCCCTGCACGGATCACTCGCCGGGGCCCGCCGAGCTGACGCCAGGGGCCTCGCCGATGAGACGCCGCGCCCTCCGGGTGTTGAGCTGAATGCTCGCAGGGACGCCGAGCGCCCGGGCCTCGCCCGCGACCGCATCGAGCCAAGCCTTGGACTTCGGGCGCGCACTGGGCTTGCTGAGCAACACCACCCGGCTGGTCTCCACGTCCGCGGCTCGGAGCGCGGCCGAGAACGCGTCGATGTACGGCGTGGCCGGCTCGCCCTTGCCGTGCCCGTCCGACCCGCCGTTGACCCAGAGCCACACCGGGTGACCGCTGGACCCCGATGGAACCAAGGTCTCCAACAGCGTGATCGCTCGGAGGCGTTCGGACTCATGGCGCAGGTCGTATCGCTCTACCCCGAGCGGTCCATCGAGGAGACGCCGCGCGTAGACCACGTTCCGAGCGAGCACGACCGCCTCTGGGGGCAACACGTTCCCCCAGACCCCCATCCCCTTCCCTTCGTCACGCGCCTCGTGCTCGTTCGGGTTCTCGACGAAGATCGGGATCGTTCTCTCTCGGAGCTCGATGCCGAAGTAGTTCCGGTCGGACGCCGAGATCCACGCCGCGCCTGCCGTCGCGACCGCCGACGGGCCTTGCACCTGCGCCAACACCATCGCCTGTGCCGCCACGCTCACGGCACGGATCGAGGCCCGGGCGTTGCGCGTCCGGGCATGCGCACCGGCGTCCGGCTCGGGCTCGAGGAGCGAGCGTCGCGACTCCTCGAAGAGACGCTCGCTCGGCGGAAAGCTCCCGAAGCGCTCCCCCGCCGAGGCGAGCTCAGCCCAGGCCGAATCATCGTCGAGCGCAGGCACAACCGGAGCCACCAACGTCTCTCCGCGCATCGTCGACGCGACCGCGAGCGACACCCAGTTCGGTGGAAGCATCAGGGCTCGCGGGGCCTGCAGCACCGGATGGTCCTGCTGGCTGAACAGCGAATCCCGCAGGACGATCATTGCAGCGATCCCCGCGATCCATCGGCGCCAATCCAGCGCCGTGGCATCCCCAGACCGATACTGCCCCGCGGCATCAGGCTTCCCTCGGAAGTTTCGGTTGTTGCCCTCGTAGACCAAGTCCTCGTAGCGCGCGCCAACCGGCAAGCCCGCGCGCAGCGTGAGGTGCTCATAGGCCGTCGGCGCGTCGAGTAGGCGAGCTCGATCAATGGGTGGCGTCCCGGGATCGTCGATGCTCGGCTGCGGGACCGCCGGGACGTCGGGACCTTCGGCAGACGTCGGCGTCGCGGGCTCGGCTCCCGCCTCTGCCGAGGCCGTCACGGCGCGCGGGGGCGCCTGGGCCTCGGTGGGGCGACATCCAGCCGGCCAAAGAAGCACCCATGCGCAAGCCGTGGCGCTGCCGAAACGGGTCAACATCAGACGTCCAAACGACCGGACCCGTCAACGGCACGGCGCAATGCGGGCTGCCCGTGCGCGTCGGGGAAGCGGCGCCCTACTCGGCGACCGTTGCCAAGAACATGTCCGCGATCGCGCCATGCCCGGTGGGCGTGGGGTGAATGCAGGTGAGGTCAAACCAGTTCTGACCACCAGGGCCGCGATACCCCGGCGCGGTCGGGTCAGCGTTGAGGAATCCTCGCCCCATGAACTCCTCGAACATGAAGATGAAATCCGACCCGGTGTCCTGCGCGATCCGGGCGTACTGGTCCTCGATCCACCCAATGACCAACAGGGCATCTCCGAGGGAGTCGAGGGGCTCAAAGCCCGCAAGCCCGGCTGCTGCGCAGGACTCCACCAGCCCGGTGCCGTCTGTGAACTCGTAGACGTTGGCAAACACGACGTGGTGCCCGTTGGGGAAGTTGCCTTCGTCTTTGAGCCACTCCGTGCTCTCCCGCATGTGATCCACAGCCGACTCCGCCAGGTCCCACGCGGCGCCGGGCTTTGCACCCTCGCCCGTGTCTTGTGCGATGCGGGCCAGGTCGTTGCCGCCCATGGTGATGATCGTGAGCGTCTGGAGGTCCCGAGTGTTCTCGGGGTAGCAGTCTCCGATCTGGTTGCCGGCGATCAGGTCGTCGGTCCTCGCACCCCATTCAGCACACGAGGCAAAATCACCCGACTCGATCACTCCGGAGGTGCCCTCGAAGACGTTGGCCGATTGCCACAACGCTTTGTTGCTCCCGAAGCTCAGCGCGAACCGATCGGCCAGCGCGTCCGCGAGAATGTTCCGGTAGTAGTCGCCTGTGCCAGTGGGCGGCGTCCCCACCGTGACGGAGTCCCCCAAGAACACCACGCGATCGACTTCGAGGATGTCCTGCACATTGGTCCCCAGGCAGTGCTCTCCGATCGGAATGTCGAGGCCGTCGTAGTTGATGCCGGGAAACCCGTTGACGAACACGCCCTCGTAGCAAGCCTCGAACGGGCCCGCATCGCTGCCCCCGCCAGTGCTGCTCTCGTCCGCGCCGGCGGTCGAGGACCCCCCGGGCTCACCGCCGGAAGACTCCGCCGCTGAGGTCGCCGGGTCCGCACCTGTCGACGAACTCTCAGCAGAGGTCGTCCCCGGCGTCTGGGTCGTCGTTGCCGGCGGCGTCCCCGTACTGCCATCGGTACCCGAGCCGGTGCCGGCGCCGTCATCACCACCACACCCCGCCAGCACCACCCACAACCCTGCTCCAAGTCGACCACCCCAACGCATGACGCGAGGATAGGCGAAGTCACGGCGTGCCTGCAAAAGGGCTTCTCAGCCGCCCCGGCGTCGCGGGTTCGGTTCTCGAGCGGATCGCAGACACAAAAAAGCCGGCACGATGGCCGGCTTCTCTGCAGGAAGGGTGAATCACTCGCCTAGCGGCGGAGTGTCTCCGGCATCTTGTAGTCCTTGTCGCGCATGATGCCGACGATCTCGGCACCGGATCGACGTGCGAGGTCGACCAACTCGACGGCCTTGCCGTACTTGGCCTTGCCCTCGAAGTCGACGAACACCGCTTTCTTGTCGCGGGACTCAAGCTGCCGCCCGAGTTCTTTGCCCAGCGCAGCTTCCTTGAGCGGCTTGGTGTTGAGCGTGACCGCGCCATCTTCGGACAGCCCGATCACCAGCGGCTTCTCGTCCGTGGGGTTCGGGGGCTTGGTCGTCTTGCTCTCGGGCGGGATCCGCACCGAAAGCTCAGGCACGTTTCGCGGCACCATCACCATGAAGATGATGAGCAGCACGAGGCAAACATCGACCAACGGGGTCACGTTGATCTCGCTGTTTGCGCCGCCCTTACCTCCGCCTGCTGACATTCCCATGGTCGGTTGCTCCTCTTAGTTCGATCGTTCGAAAGGTGTAGGCTGCTCAGACGCCGGTCGGCGCCCTCACTCGGCCACGGAAAGGTCGACGACCAGCGCCAGCTCGGGCTGTGCGGTCATCTCGTCGCTGTTGATCCACTCCATGACGGTGCGGACCCGGCCATACTCGGTGTCGGAGTCGCCTTTGATGAAGAGTAGCGGGCCGGTCGACCCACTGGCGGCCGCCTTGCCGGCAGCAACCTTGACCTCATCCTTGAGGGCTTCGAGGAAGCCGTCGCGGTCGACGTAGACGTCGGTGTTGATCCAGGCGCCCTCGCCGTCGACCGAGACGAAGACTTGGTCGCCTTCTTTGTGCTCCTGCGCAGCCACGGCGACAGGCAACACGACGTCACGGCCGCGGCCGAGCATCGGCGTCACCACCATGAAGATAATCAGCAGCACCAGGCAGACGTCGACCAACGGGGTGACGTTGATGTCGCTGTTGGGGGCCTCGTGGTGAATCCCCTTGTCGGACTTGTAGGGGACCCGCCGCGACCGCTTACCGACGCCGCCGCCACTCATCCGTAACGACCTTCCTTGAGGACGAAGTCGATGAGCTCGGAGGCCACGTCGTTCATGTCGATCTGGTATGCCTCAACGCGCCCGTTGAACACGTTGAAGAGCATCACGGCTGGGATGGCGACCAGGAGGCCGACAGCCGTTGCGATGAGAGCCTCCGAAATACCGCCGGAGACCGCACCCAGACCACCGCCGCCGTCTCCGGACAGACCCTGGAACGAGTTGATGATACCGACAACCGTCCCGAGCAGACCGACGAACGGTGCCGTGGAGCCGACCGTTGCGAGCCAGGTGAGGCCACGCTTGAGGTTCGCCGTCTCGCGCTCTTTGGAGCGCTCCATCTGACGGTTGACCGCGTCGACCAAGTCGAAGTCTCCGACATCGTCGGGCCCCTCCTCTCTGAGAGCCTCGAGCCCTTCGAGGTACTCGCGCAAACCGGCGCCGACCACTTTCGCAACCGGGCTGGCCGGGTGCTGCTGGGCCGCGGCAACGGCTTCCTGCATCTTGCGCTCCTGCAGGTAGGTGCGGAGCATCATGATGTAGTTGATCGACTGGCGCTTGGCTTTGCCGTAGGCGACCCAGCGCTCAATGATGATCGCGAGCGCGACCAGGAACATCACGAGCAGTCCGATGAGGACGAGCTTCGCGAAGATTCCCATTTCCGCCCACATGCCCTCTAGCGAGAAGTCGGGGGCCGATTCGGCGATCAAAAGGGTCAGGTGTTCCATGATTGTTTGTGTAGTCCTGTGGCCTGAGAGAACGGGGACTCACCGGGCCTGCGGGCCACGCGAGTCGAATCTGGGTCGGAAGCGGAGGCCTCCGAGAAACTAGGGAAGTGCTCGGTCAGCCGAACTTGAGGTTGAACGTGACGACGGAGCAGGTCTTGTGCGGCTTCCCGTTCACGATGAAGGGCTTGAACCGCCATTTCTTCACCGTGTCCCGAAGGATCTGGTCGACCTTGGGCGCGGCGCCGCTGCGGAACTTCTGCTTGGACTTCACGTCCACAACCTTGCCTCCGGTGCTCACACAGAAGGAGACTTTGCCAGTGCCGGGACGGTTGTCCCCCAACGAGGCTCCCGCGAGCTTTCGAGCATCGGGGTCGGGCGAGTAAATCGCATTCTGCTTGACCGCCGCGATCGGCTTCTTGGCGACAGCTTCCTTCTTCTGCGTGTCGCGCTTGACCGCAACACCGCCGGGCACGCCGCCGAGTTGGCCGCCGACAACACCGCCGACAACACCGCCGGGCACGCCGCCTGGAACGCCACCGGGGACGCCGCCTGGGATCTTCGGTCCCTTACTCCCGGTCTTCGCCTTGGTCGGATCCGGCACCTTGTCGGGCGTCTCCTTGGGCTGGACGATGTCTTCCTCGACCGGAATTTCTTCCTCGGGGATGTCCTCCTCGACTTCCTCTTCCGGCTCGTCGCCACCTGCGGGTGGCGGAGGTGGTGGAGGTGGCGGAGGCGGAGGCGCCTCTTCGACCATCATCTGCACCAGACCCTGCACCTGCGTGGGCGGATCGACGCGTTTGATGCTCATCTTGCCAGCAACCCACATGAACGAGATTAGGCAGATGGTCGTGATGACCGAGAGGATCGCCGCCACGATCATTGCGCGGACCCACTTCGGGTTGCCGCTCTGGACGTCGATGTAGTTGCCGAACATCGGGCGGCCCGATGAGGGCGCCATGTCGGGGGTCGCTGCTACCGAACTCATCTACTTCTTCCTCCCGCGGCGTTTCTTCTTGGGCGCGGCGGCCTCGGCGTCAGCCGCAGCCATCTCGGCGATGATCGCTTTCTTGTCGGCCGAGTCCGTGGCCTGCTCGGCTGCGGTCAAAGGAGCGCGCGGGCAGCAGCCCTGCTCCATGTCCTGCTCGGTCAGCGGGTCGGAACACTCTTTGGTGCCCTCGAGGTCACATTTGGCCTTCTGGTTCTTCCAGGCCATCATCGTGTCCTCGCGAGCCAGGATCGCTTCGATGCGCTCCTCGGGCAGCTCCGCGCCCTCGATGACCGTCCGTGCGAACCGCCGCTGGGTGTAGGCCATCGAACGCCATGTGTACGGGGACAGCGCCTGCGGGTCGACCAGCGTGGCTTTGTCAGCCAGCTCGATGACTCGGTTCGCGATCTTGATGCGCTCGTCCGCAGCGATCGACTCGTTGTAGGGCAGACCGGTGCCCTCCTCCGCGTACAGCGGAGCAAATTCGTCAGCTGCCAGCGAGATCCACGCATCCGTGCTGTCCGGGAAGTCGTCGGTGCGCTTTTTCATCCACTCGACACGCTTCTCCGGCTGACCGCACTCCTCGAACTGCGCGCCGAGCTTGATGTACCAGCCCTCGCTGCGCGGCTCGGCCTTGTGCCGGTCCATGTAGTACTGGAGAAGGTCGTCGCACCGCTCGTCCGCCTTGAGCAACACGAGGCGGTAGTCGGCGACAAGCTCCTCGTTGGTGCGCTCGTCCTCTTTGCCGTCAACACCCTCGAGAGGCTCCCCGGCCTCGACGTCCGAGGCTTCCTCGCTCGCGGCTCGGTCGAGCCACGTGTGGAAGTCCTTCAACGCCATATTCGTGTGTTTCTTGCGTTCCTCGAGCAGCTTGGGGTCACTCTTCCCCCGAAGTTTCAGAACGACGGCCAGAGCGGCACAGCCCCGGTTCCAGAAGACCTTGACGCCGTCTTCCTCGATTTCGATGGACTTGGTGTAGGCCTCGATAGCCTCGGCGTACTGTCCGTCGTTGTAGGCGATGTTGCCCTCGCGAATGAGATCGCGGGACTCGATCTGCTTGCACGAGGTGGTGCAGACGCCCGCGAACAGGGCCATGCCCAACATCCACGCGGGGCTATCGAGCCAACCACTGCGGTGAAAAACCCGGCGCATGTAAGACGGCACTCTACAGCAAGATACCCCGGTGAAATCAACAGGAGTCTGGGGTTTTTGAGGCATGGCGAGCGCTTGCGAACTGTGTGCAGCCTCTCGGCGCATCGCGCGAGAAGCTCTGGAGTTGTGCTCCTGGGTGCCGAGAACGGGACGACCCGAACAACGACGTCCGCCGCCCAACGCGAGCACGTCGGGGGCCTTACAGCCGCGTTGTTCGGCGTCGGACTTCATCCGTCGAACTCGATCCGGAACGTGACGTCCGAGCAGGTAGTTCGGGCCTTGCCCCCGACCCGCGCGGGCTTGAACCGCCATTTTTCGACCGCGGCCCGACAGATCCGATCCACCTCGCGGTCTCCGGAGAACCGACGCGCGACTTTGGCCGACGAGACCTTGCCACTGGGTCCCACACAGAACTCCACCTTGACCGTCCCCGGTGCCCGACTCCCGAGCCCTGTCTTGGTCTTCGCCAACGCGGCCGCCTGCGGGTCCGGCGTGTAGATCCCGCGAGCCTTGAGGACTGAGAGCGCCTCGCGAGCCTTGTCCGGCTTCCCCTGCTTCTTTTCGCGGTCGACGGTCCAAGGCGGATCCCCAATCGGAGCATTGGGAACGCACCCCACCCCAACACACCCTGGACTTCGGGGTCCTGGAATCGAAGAGACTCCGTCCTCGGCCCCATCCGCGGCGCCCACCTGGCTCTTGGAGACCTGTTCGGTCGGTGCTCCGTCACTGGACTCGGCCTTCGGTTCCCCGCGTCGCGGATTCGGCGACGTACGGGCCGCAACCGCGCTCGGTGTGACCTCGGTGTTGGGCGCCTTGGGTCGCGGCGGAGGGTCGGTTCGGACCATGGGCGCCATCGTGTGCAGCGACAACTCGGACGTCGGGAACGATGGGGGGCCCACCGTGCCAATCGAGAGCCGTCCTGAGGCCCAACCCATCGATCCTGCGACCGTCGTCACCGACAGCGATGCGACCAGCGCCATCATCATCCGCACCCGGGTGCGCGGATCGACGCTCTGCCCCTCCATGTAGACATCAAACATCGGAGTACCTTTCTCCCCGGGCGGGTCAGCCGCCTGGGGTCATGCACACGAACGGGGGACTCCGGTGGGTCTTTCACTTGAACAACAACGGGACCGTTTGCGACAGGGCGACATCCCGGGCGGTGTGGCGCGGCTTCGAGCGCTGCGCCGGCTCGCCATCCATCGAGCGTCGTGTCGCCACCGGGGCCCCAACATCCCGACGCGTCAAAGGGGCTCGATCGAGATGTCGCGGAGGCGATCGGACCCGGTCGCGAGCATCAGAAGTCGCTCGAAACCAAGCGCTGCGCCGGCGCATGGCGGAAGTCCCTGCAATGCCGCAAGGAAGCGCTCGGGCATCGGCAGCGGGGGCTCACCATGCCCCGCCCGCAGCGCGATGACGCGTTCGAATCGCGCTCGCTGCTCCGCGACATCACGCAACTCGTGATAGCCGTTGGAGAGTTCGACCCCGCCGATGTAGCTCTCGAATCGCTGCGCGACGACTCCGCCGCCGAGGCGCGCGGGGCCAAGCTGCGCGAGCGCGGCCAACGGCGCGGGATAGTCGAGCACATGCACGCCGCCGGGTTGTTCGGCAAGCCAGGGGTCCAGCGCCGTATCCGACCACGACGTGAGCAGCGCGCTCCATGCGAAGAGGTCCCGTGCAGCTGCGGGCATCGTGTCCGGAGGCGCGACGCACCACGACGCCGGGGTGGCGGCGGCGAGCATGTCGGCATTCTCGTCGCCGCGGAGCCGAATCGACGTCGTCGACTCCAGGAGAGGGAGGAACGCCACGCAAGACCACCCGTCGACTGGCGCTCGACCCAAAGTGGTGAACACCACGTCGATCAGCCGCTCGACATCGGCACGGACCTCCCGCTCGTCGGCGCCGCATCGGTACCACTCGATCAGGTGGAAGCCCTCGCGGTGCAGCCGCCCCTGCTCCGCCGCTCGGAAGACCGGCGCAACCTGGAAGATGTCCCCGGCCCCTTCGGACAACAGCTGCTTCATCGGCAGCTCGGGGGAGGTCGCGAGCAAGCCACCCGTTGCGCGGACAGGCTCGATGTACGGCTCGATCGCGACCTCGGGCAGGCGCACGGGCGTGAGCACCTCGCGCAGCCCTTGCCCCCTGAAATACGCACGAACCGCCTGCAGAGCCTGATCCCAGGCCTGCACGCGGTTCGAAAGCGACGGGCGCGACACTATTTGTTGACGCGCTCGACGTACTCGCCGGTGCGCGTGTCGATCTTGATGCGCTCGCCCAACTTGATGAACAGCGGGACCTGGATCTCTTTGCCGGTCTCGACCTGTGCCGTCTTGGTCACGTTGGTCGCCGTGTCGCCTTTGACGCCAGGCTCACACTCGGTGATCTCCATGATGATGTGGCTGGGCAAGCTGACGCCGACGGGACGCTCGTTGTAGAGCAGGACGTCGCACTGGATGTTGTCGAGCAGGAAGTACTTGTCGTCACCGACGACGTCGGGTGACAGCTCGATCTGCTCGTACGTCTCATTGTCCATGAAGGTGAACGCGTCGGGCGAGCTGAAGAGGTACTGCATCTTCTTTGACTCGACGTTCGCTGCGGTCAGCTTCTCGCCCGACCGGTACGTACGGTCGACGACCGATCCGGTGAGCATGTTCTTGATCTTGCACTTGTAGAGGCCCTGCCCTTTGCCAGGCTTGACGAACTGGAAGTCCGTGACCACCCACGGGGTGCCGTCGATCTCCAGCTTGGCGTTCTTCTTCAGGTCCGAGACGTCCATGCGTGGGAGGGACCCTTCCTCCGCGGCGCCCCCGGTGTCAAGGCGGGGCCGCGGGCGCCTTCGCACATGTCGCGCTGACATCGCGTGCCCGGTCCGCTGGCGCTGGCCCTCAAGTTGTGGCAGGCTATTCTACGGTTTTCCGCAAGGTTTGCCGGACAAATGAAGCTCACCACCAAGGCTCGATACGGTCTCCGCGCACTCGTCCACGTTGCAAACCGTGGATATGCGTCCGCACAGGTCATCGCTGAACAGCAGACGATTCCCTCGCGATATCTGGAAGAAATCATCGGGGAGCTGCGTAAAGCGGGCCTCGTGATCGGAAAACGCGGTCCGCGGGGTGGTTATAGGCTCGCCCGTCCCGCGGAGGAGATCGCGTTGTCCGACGTCCTCGGTGCGCTCGCCAGTCCCACCGCGGCCTCTCCAACCGGGCGACCGCAGGACGAGATCACCGCGCTGGTCGAGCGCTCGGTCGACGAACGACTCGCATCGGCCGTCGGTGCGCTGCGCCTCTCCGACCTCCTCGGTGAAGCCAAGGATCGTCATCGGCGAAGCGCCGCCAACTACGTGATCTAGTCTGTTGTGGAAGGACCCCGCCGATGTCCAAAGACACAGTATCGAACACGCACCGCATGACGCCTGCGGACCGCCCCGGCCGGCGTCCTGAGACGCACGGAAATATCCTGTCAACGATCGGCAACACGCCGATCTGCAGGATCCATCGCGTCTGCGGCAACGCCGAGACCCACGCAACCGTCTGGGGCAAGTGCGAGTACTTCAACCCCGGCGGCTCGGTTAAAGACCGCGTCGCGCTCGCGATGATCGAAGCGGCCGAAGCCGAGGGGCGCATCACGCCTGGCAAGACCACGATCGTCGAACCCACGTCGGGCAACACTGGGATCGGGCTGGCCCTGGTCGCCGCGGTCAAGGGCTACAAGCTGCTGCTGACCATGCCCGAGAGCATGAGCCTGGAGCGGCGCAGTCTGCTCAAGGCCTACGGCGCGACGATCGTTCTCACGCCCGACGACCGAACCATGGAAGGCGCGGTCGAGCAGGCACGCGAGCTCTGCAGGAAGCCGGACCACGTCATGTTGATGCAGTTCGAGAACCCTGCGAACCCGCAGAAACACCTCGACAGCACCGGGCCCGAGTTGCTCGAGCAGATGCGCGGGACCGGCATCGACGCGTTCGTCTCCGCAATCGGCACCGGCGGCACGATCAGCGGCGTGGGAGCCGCGCTCAAGGCGGTCTACCCCGACGTACGAATCATCGGCGTCGAGCCGTCGCGCTCCCCGGTTCTCAGCGGAGGCGAGCCCGGACCGCACAAGATTCAGGGGATCGGTGCGGGGTTCATCCCTCCCGTGCTCAACCTCGATGTGGTCGATGAAGTGGTCCAGGTCGAGGACGAGGATGCCTACCGGATGAAGCAGCGCCTCGCGACCGAGGAAGGACTGCTGGTGGGCATCTCAGCGGGCGCTGCCGCCGTCGCAGCCCGGAAGATCGCGGAGGAGCTGGGGCCAGGCAAGCACGTCGTCACCGTCTTGTGCGACACCGGCGAACGCTACTTCAGCCTCGATTCCTACTTCACGGAACAGGGCGAGCTGGACGCCATCCCCTAAAGCGGCCCGCAGCTCGAACACCTCTCCACCATGCCCGCTCAAGACCAGCTCGCGCAGGCCCACTTTGTGGTCGTAGGCGCGGGCGGCCTCGGCTGTCCAGCGCTGCTGGGCCTCAGTGCCGGCGGCGCCCAGCGGATCACGATCATCGATCCGGATCGCGTGGAAACATCGAATCTACAGCGCCAGGTCCTGTACGCGCTTGCGGACGTCGGCCGCCCAAAAGCCGAGGCCGCAGCCTGGAGTCTGGCGCGCCGAGTTCCTTCGTTGAAAGCCGCCGCTCGAGTGCGTGCGGTGGCGCCGGGCGAGGCAGATGCGTTCGTCGCCGGACTGCCCGCGGACTCCATCGTGTTGGAGTGCACCGACGCTCCACCGCTGAAGTTTGCGCTCAACGACGCAGGACTGCGCCACGGGACCCCAGTCATCATCGGCGCCGCGCTTGGGTTGCACGGGCAGTGCATCGCCGTGCTTCGAGGGCAGGCTTGCTACCGATGCATCTACGAGTCCCCGCCGCCGGCCGAAGACCTCCCCACCTGTGCGACCGCGGGCGTCCTCGGCGTTGCCGTGGGTCTGGCGGGATTCATGATGGCCAACCTCGCGCTGGCGCTGGCCAGCGGCAACGCGGATCCCGAAACAACCGGCACGTTGACGGCGTTCGACATCGGCCGGAGCAGCGTCCGGTCCCTGCGACCCGCCTCGCGCCCTGCATGCTCCGCCTGCGCAGCGGCCACGCCGACCCGTTTTCCTCCCCTTCAGGCCTCCGCCTGAGTCTTCCCCAACACGACTGACCCGACACTAGGCAGCAACATCATGGCAACGGTTCACATCCCTCCCGCCCTCCGCAAATACACCCAAGGCCAAGAAGAGGTCTCCGTCGACGGTGGAAACGTGCGCGACCTCCTCGGCAACCTCGAGACGTCCTTCCCGGGCATCGGTGAGCGCATCGTCGACGAGGGCGGCGCGGTTCGTCGGTTCGTCAACGTGTTCGTCGCCGACGAAGACATCCGCTTCATGGACAACCTCGAGACCGCGGTCAAAGACGGCGACGAGGTCAGCATCATTCCGGCGATCGCCGGAGGCTGGTAGCCGATCATGGGCGCCGCATCGATCGCCACGCCCGTGCCCGCTGGTGTCCAGCTGGGCGCTGCCCGGCGTCCACCCGGTCCCGTGGACTCCGTCCTGGACCTCGTGGGCAATACGCCTTTGCTTCGGCTGGGACGGATCGATACGGAGTGTCCAGGCGTGGAGATCTGGGCCAAGGCTGAGTTCTCCAACCCCGGCGGCTCGGTCAAAGACCGCGCCGCGAGCCGTATCATTCACGATGCGCTCGAGCGCGGCGACCTGGGCAATGGGCGCCGCCTTCTGGACAGCACCAGCGGCAACACCGGCATCGCGTACTCGCTGGTCGGCGCGGCGTTGAACATTCCGATCACCTTGGTGATGCCCGAGAACGTCAGCCTTCCGCGAAAGCAGATCACCAAGGGCTTCGGCACGGAGCTGGTCTTCTCCGACCCCATGCTTGGCAGCGACGGGGCCATCATCGAGGCCCGCAAGCTCGCCGCCGAGCACCCCGAGCGCTACTACTACCCGAACCAATACGCCAACGACTCCAACTGGCTCGCGCACTACGATGGAACCGCCGTCGAGATCTGGGAGCAGACCCGCGGCCGGGTCACCCACTTCGTGACCGGCATCGGCACCAGCGGCACCATCATCGGGACCTCGCGACGGCTTCACGAGTACAACCCCAACATCCGCTGCATCGGCATGCAGCCCGACGATTCCTGGCACGGCCTTGAAGGGCTCAAGCACCTCCCCAGCTCCATCGTTCCGGAGATCTACGAAGAGGACGCGATCGATGACACGATGTGGATGCCGACGGACGAGGGATGGGACATGTCCGAGCGGCTCGCGCAGCAGGAGGCCCTGTTCGTTGGACACTCCGCGGGCGCCAACGTTGCAGCAGCCTTGCGTGTGGGTAAGGAGCTCGCAGCCCGCGGCGAAGAAGGCGTCGTCGTCACCGTCCTGTGCGACCGCGGCGACCGCTACTTCGGCCCACTGAAGTGGGAGAAACACTATGTCTGGTAACGACACCCCTTCCCTGCTTGAGGCACACCTCGAGTCCATCTACGCACAAGCGCAGGCCGAGTTTCCCAAAGAGTGCTGCGGCTACATTCACGGCCGGGGTGCTGATGCGCGGGTGGTGCAGTGCAAGAACCGCCAAGACCAGCTGCACGCCTTCAGCCCCAAGGACCATCCGCGGACGGCTGAGAATGGCTACAACATCGGTGGCCGAGAGCTTCTCGACCTCACCCGAAGCTTCGAGTCCGACGACCCGGCCACGATCATCTATCACTCGCACCCGCGGGTCGGAGCGTACTTCTCCGGAGAAGACACCTCCGCCGCCCTCTCCGCAGGCCTGCCCGTCGACTACTTGGTGATCGACGCCCAGGAAGATGGCATCGGTGGCGCCGTGCTGTTTCGCCGCGAGGGCGAGGGCTATGTGGAAGTGGAACGCTTCGGCGCTCCCAAAACGGGAGAGTGAGCCGACGACCCAGCCCGGCGGCAGGTGAATCGTTCGTCCTGCGCCTGTTTCCCGGCGGCTTGGCTGGCGCGGACACGACGATCGTCCAAGCGTGCCGGTCAGCCCTTCCACGGGCCGTTGGTGCTGGTACCGTCGTCGTGTGTTTGCCCTGACGCTCGGCCTGCTTGCGATGCTTGGCGCCCCCGAGGCCCAGCCGTCAAAGAAGGCCCAGTTCATGGCCGCGAAAGCGCAATTCGGGCGCGAGCAACCCGCGACGACCGAAACCGCCAAAATCGTCTACGCGCGGAACCTGCACACGCACGAGGTCATGCCGCTGGAGGGCCCAGGCCTCAGCGCCGACGCTCGTGACCGTTTCCTACGGTGCTGGTTTACGCAGGAGTCCCCGGAGGCCGTCCCGCCCGAGCTGGTCGATCGCATCCTTGCGGCTGCCCACAACTTCGACTCCCGACACGTCCGCATCGTCAGCGGATTCCGGCACCCCAAATACAACAAGATGCTGCGCAAGAAGGGCCGCGAGGTCGCCAAGAGAAGCCAGCACACGCTCGGCCACGCCATCGACTTCAACCTGGCCGGAGTCTCCGTCAAGGAGCTGTACCCGTGGCTGCTGCGAACCCACGACGGAGGCGTCGGCGTGTACCGCAGCAGCGGCTTCGTGCACATCGACACCGGCCGCAAACGAACCTGGTCCGGCCGCTAACCCAGCCCCGTGGGTGCCAACCCAACCCGACACGCCGCCCGCCGGAACCTCCTCCTCGGACGCCAACCCAGCCCGACAGTGCGCCCACCGGAACCACCGCCTACCCGGACGCCATCCAAGCCCGATCGGGCGCCCGTTTGGGGGGAGCGAAGGCGGCTACACCGCCGCAGCGGGGGGCCTTTCCGAAAGGCCCCTACCACTACCCAGGATTAATCACCTCGAGTTCGAGGCCGCCAGGATACGCGTACGAGGTGAACCCGGTGTACCCCACGGACATGATGCCGAACGAGTCGTCGCTCTGCGCGAGGTGTGATCCTTCGGAGATCGGCCAGTCGGCGACCTCGTAGCTGCCCACCGTGTAGTACCCATCGACCACCACACCGTCGACCAACACGTCGGCGCCCCCGAGGTCGCGGGTGATCTGCACGTAGTGGACGTCGTAGCCGGTGCCGGTGACGAAGGCGTACCGATCGAGGAACTGCTCGACCGGGACCATCTGCACCATCGCGGGGTCGCCCGTCCCTGCCCCTCCGCTTTGACTCTCGATGTACTGCACCGGCATGAACGGACCGTCCGCGGTCATGACGAAGCTGTCGGTCGAGGTGAACTCGAACCACTCCCCGTCGTTGAGCGTCGTTGGGAATCCTGGCAGTACGGGGTCGGTGGAGATCAGCACCCCGTCGTCCCCGGCAAACACGCGCCAGTGGTAGTCCTCGCTGCCCCGCGCAGGAGCATGCGCGGCGACGTATTCCTCGCCCCAGTACTCGAGCGGGATCTGTTGTTCTTCCAGGTGGTCACACGCGGTGACCCCGGTGGGAACCTGGACGCAGGTCATCGCCCCCACCACCCAGACCGGGTTGTCGGAGGTCACGCGCGTGCCCGTCAGGTCGGCGTACACGGCGACCTGAAGTGTGTCGCCGGCGTTCATCGTGACCATGCCCGTCGCATTGGCGGCAACCGCCGGCACGCCAGTGCCCGCCGGGGTCGCAACTGGAGGCGTCCACTGCACGAGCGTGGCGTCGTCGAGGGCGATGACGTTGAAGTACGACGGGTCGCCGGGGATGTTGGGCGTGTAGCTCGAGATCAGAAACTCATCGCCCGCCGCGTTGTCCGGGAGGATCATGGAGGCGTCGTTGTCCGCCTGCGCCCCCACGGGGGAGTGCTGGTACGCGATCACTGGCACGTCGCTTTCGAGCCGGTACGAGCCGCCTGAGCGCAGCACGCTGCCCAGCCCCATCTTCGCCTGCGTCAACGTGAAGGTGTGGGTGGCGCCGGGCGCGAGCGAGACGGGGCCTCCCTGCGCCACTTCAGCACCCGCCTGGACCAGATACATCTGCAGCTGCGCCGTGAGGACTTCGGAGGTGTTCCCAACGACGAGCGCAGACGGTTCCGTGAACTGGCTGTAGGTCTGCATGTTGTTCGCGCGGAACGAGCAACCTTGCGAAGACGGCGTCGCAGCGGCGAGGTCACACAGCGAGACACAGGCGCCGCCGTAACACTCCTCGGCTGCGGGGCACGGAACGCCCGGTCCCCACTCCGCGAAGCCGTCACACGTCTGAACGCCGGACCCGTCCGGAGCACACTGGGTGCTGCCAGGCATGCAGCCCACCAGCTGACACGTCCCACCGACACACTCTTCGGGCACGACACAGGATTCCTCGCGGGTACTGAGGCAGTCGTCCGCACAGACCTCGACCGCGGTGCCCACACAACCGATGGCCTCGCCCGGCTCGCAAATGCAGCTGTCGGTGCCTGTGTCTGCGACCCCGGTGGGAGCTGTGCTTCCCGAGGTCTGCGAGACTCCCGAGGTCCCGGCGGTCGGCCCGGTACTCGCATCGGTGTCGGTCCCGCCTCCCACCGTCGTCAGTCCGCCCAAGGTGCCCACCGATGTCCCGGTCCCGCTCGAGCCTCCCTCACAAGCGACCGCCAGCCCGGCGACACCCAACCACATCCAACGCATCCCCATCATCCGACACCGAGGATACCAGGCGGCCCAGCCGGGTCACGCGCGCTCAGGGACGCCGAAGCTCGCCCCGCGCAATCGCTGCGGCAAACGGCTGGTCAGCTTCCAAGAACGCCTCGATCGGGAGCGCACCACAGTCATGGGCGCACACGGTGGCGCCCGGCTCGAGCTCGGCCTCGCCTCCTTCGTGCTCCGCCCAGGCCGCCCCGTCAACGTGGAACACCAACAGCACCACCTCGGGTCCCGGCGGCGGGTAGACGTGGTGAAGGACCTCTGCGATCGGCCCGACCGCGAGCTCCGACGCGCGCGGCCCCCACTCTTCCACCAACTCCCGCGCGAGAGCCCGCACCGGGGCCTCCCCCCGCTCGACCTTCCCCCCCGGAAACTCCAGGCACCCCGCTCCGTGCGCAGCGTGGTCAGAACGGCGCTGCAAGAGCACGCGCCCGGGACTGAGCCAGACCAGGCCCGCAGCGACGAGGAGCCTCGGGGATGCCTCTGCCATGCCGGCCAGCGTACCTCTGGGAGCACCTTTTGACGGCCCCGGTCGCCTCCCTCTATGCTCCGGGCGATCCTCCCATGCGCCTGTACGCCAGCAAGATCTCGCATATCACCGATGCTGTCTCTCGGTCCCTCGTCGAACCGGGCCACATCGAGACGAACGACCGCGAGGAGTTCAAGCGAGACGTCGAGTCCATCCTCCGGGAGTACCTGCGTAAGGACCGAGAGTTGACCGAGACCGCCAAGGACACCCTTGAACGTCGCGGCCTCCCGTACTCGGACCTCTTTCGCACCAAACGCCAGCTCGCCGAGCGCGAGGACTTCGGCATCGGCGACGAGTCGATCAACTGGATCGCCAACCAGCTCGTCGAGTTGTTCATGCGAAGCCAATTCGTCGAAGAGATCTTCGCCGACGACGCTCAGCTCCGCCGCATGCTCAAGGAGGTGCTGCGTCGACACATGCAGGCCGACGACGACCTCGATCGTGAGGTTCGCCGGCACATCAAGCACCTGTCCGAAGGCACCGACTCGTTCGAGATCGAGTACCAGAAGCAACTCGAAGCGGTGAAGAACAAGTACGGGCTGTCCTAATGGCCCACATTGCGGTCCACCTGCAGCGCACGGCCCAAGGTCTGCACCCCGCAAGCGCCGTGGCGCTGTGTTGGGCGCGCGACATCGGATCAGCGCGAGGTGCCTCCGTGACCGGACTGTGCGTGGGCGATGCAGGCGAAGCGGACCGAAGCATCGTCGCCGCAGCTGCCCGGTTCGGTGCCGACGTGCTGCAGTTTGGTGGGCCCAACGGACTGCGCAATCTCTGCGAGCGGCTCAACCCCGTTCACGTGCTCGTCCCATTCACCCCAGCCGGGCTCGCAACGGCCGCAGAGCTCGAGCTGGGTGCCGCGGTCCCTCGTTGGATCGAGCGGCGCAGCCCCCCCTTCGCCGCCGCCGACGCGCTGACCGCCGTCGTCGCGGGCGTGAAGCCGTGGCACCGATTCAACGCCGAGCTCGACCCGGAGTTCGAAGGTGACGTCGATGTTGCGCCGTTGCCGGAGTTCGTCCGTGCCTCGGACGACGGCGCCGAACGACCCGACCTCCCGGTCTTCGACCTCGGCGCCGCGCCGCTGGGCTATGTGGCGCCAGAAAACCTCGACCCCGTCGTCACGACCGCGCTCCGGGGTCTGGGAGCCGAGCCGAGCACGCTGGACGACGGCCCCCACCTCCGCGGCGGCACCACGCTGCTTCTGCGCGCGCCAGACAGCCCGCTCGGCCTGGAACCCCGAACGGATCGCGGCCGTGTCCTGGTCCTCGCGGGGCCAACCTCCCAGGCGCCGACCGACCAGGTCCCCGCCGCGTGGAAACACGCAGATTGGGTGATGCCCGGGCGATGGCCCGACGTGATTGCCAGCCTGCGCGAGGGACCGTGGAGCCAGGCGCCGGCCTGAACACCGGTGGCGAGAGCGACACGGCGAGGGCTACGGCCGTCGTCGTCGAGTCTTTGTGGCCTGCCCGCGGAGCCCACAACCGGGTTCTCATCGGACCTGGCGTCGAGGAGAGCCGGTACGATGGACCCGGCGAGCCCTCCCGGGAACGCGAGCTGGCCAAAGCGATCCGCGACGATCAGGTGGCGGTCGTCGTCCTTCGCAAGCTGTCCCCGCCGCTGCTGCGCGCCCTTCGAACTTCCCCGCCCGCGCTGCTTGTCCTCACCGGCGACGGCCACGAACTCGAAGACCCCGCCGCGCTGTCGTCGTTGGCGACGTTCGTCCTGGGGCCCGCCGCCGTCCTGCGCGTCGGTGACCTCGCCAGCCGCAACACGGCACGGGCGCTCGCCTGCGCACACTCGGCCGACGAACTCGAAGGCATCAGCCGCGCCCTGGGCCCGCGCGACCTGCCGCTGCGTCTCGCCCCCACCCCCCCGTGGCTCTGCTGCATCGCCGAACACCCCTCGCTCGCCTCCATCCCCATCGCGGGCACGCTGGAGCGCGCCGCCCTGTCGGGGCCGTGGATCCCCTGGATCCGCAACCGCGAGGCTCCGGTCGTTCTCGTCCCGCTGGGGATCGACGCCCCTTCGGTGGACGACGACGAGGACGACGCGCTCCTCACCGTCGTCGCAGCCCATGCACTGGAGCGTCGAACCGGGCCCGTCTTTCCCGCACCGCGAGTGATCGCTGGGGTGCTCGACGGTCTCGAGCATCGACAAAGCGCCGTGCCTCCGACGGCGGACCAGCTCGCGCTTTGGAACCAGGCGCGTCGCGCACTCCCCATCATCGGCGCGGCCGTGGGGATGCAAACCCCCGACGGAGCCGTCCCACTGCAGGCACCCACCGCAGCCTTCCTCGCCCAGCGGGCGCTGCTGCGCGCGCGGGCCCACGATGAGGTTCTCGGGCGCGAGCTGCCCGTGGTCGAGCCCGCGGATGAAGATGGGCTCACCCGAGCTCGCGAGCTCCTCCGCAACGCCGCCGAGGTCCTCACGGATCAGGAGAGCAAGGTCGTCCTGCGCGGATTCGGGTTCGAGGTCACCCGGCAAGCGGTCGCCAACTCCGCCAGCGGTGCGGCTGGCTTCGCGGACCGCATCGGCTACCCGGTCGTGCTCAAGGTGCTCAGCCCCGACCTTCGTCGTCGAACGGACATCGGGGGTGTGGTGCTCTCCCTGGAGACCGCATCCGCGGTCCGCCGCGCCTACGCCCGCATCATGGACAACGTCGAACGCTCCGCCCCGACCGCGCGCGTGGATGGTGTCGTCGTCGCCGAGATGGTCGCCGGCGGCATCGACATTCGCTGCGGCGCTCGGCGGCTCGCCAACGACTCGGTCGTGGTCTACGGACGGATCGAGGGCGCCAGCGCCCCGATTGAACCCGCGCTGGCGTTGCTTCCACTCCGGCCCGAGGACGCGATCGCGCTTGCCCACGCGGTGTTGTCCCGCGCCCCGATGCCCGCGCTACGTCGGCAGACTGACCCGGACGTGCCGGGACTGGCCGCCGTCTTCTCGCACCTGTCCGCCCTGTTCGAGCACGCTCCGCGGGTGCTCAGCGTCGACCTGGGCCCGGTCCGAATGCTGGACCCCCGCGGCCTCGTGACCCTGGACGCACGGATCACGCAAGAGGCCCACCTCGAAGGCCTCTGAGCCCGAACCGGTCGAGGATCAGGAGCGTAGCTTGAACGGAGTCGAGGAGAGCGGCCCGGACGGCCCCTAGAGCTGCGTTGCGTGTTTCGCAAGGTAGCGGGCGACGCCATCCGTACTTGCATCCATCCCGGCACGACCGCGCTGCCAACCCGCGGGGCAGACCTCGCCGTGCTCTTCGTGGAATGCAAGGGCGTCGACGAGCCGCAGGAGCTCGTCCATGTTGCGCCCCAGGGGCAGGTCGTTGACGAGCTGCGCTCGGACAATCCCCTTGTCGTCGATCAAGAACGTCGCCCGCAACGCGACGCCGTCGCCATGCTCCACGCCGTATGCCTGACAGATCTCGTGTTTGACGTCGGCGGCCATCGTGTAGCGAACCGGACCGATTCCGCCGTCCTCAATCTTCGTCTTCCGCCACGCTGCGTGCGTGAACTGGGAATCAATCGACACCGCCAGGACTTCAACGCTGCGCTCCCGGAGCGTCTCCATGCGGTGATCGAGCGCGATCAGTTCTGACGGACACACGAACGTGAAGTCGAGCGGGTAGAACACCAGGGCGGTCACCCTGCCCTCGGAGAACTCGGAGAACCGCAGGCTCTCCACGATGTTTCCCTCCGGGCCGACCGCGGCACAGGTGAAGTCAGGGGCGGGCTGTGTGACAAGAACTCTCGGGTTGGACATGGGCTTGGACTTGTGTGCGCTCGAGGAGGCGTTGGAGAACAGTGGAAGACGCACCTCGGGTTTCGACAAGGTCCGTCCGGAGAGCTGCGGCCGTGACCGCGGGGAACTGGATCGGTGTGGGATCCCAGGCAACGTGGGCGCACAGCGTTCCTGAACTCAGCGCTGCGTGCCACCAAGGCGTGACGCGCCAGCGCAGGTACCAAACAGGGTCGGAAGGCGTTCCCGCTTCGACCACCTCGCTCGACAGAGCATCCCGGCCCGCGCGAAGCACGACCGATCCGGGCTGCGCGAGGAGACCCCCGATGGCTTCGGCATACGCCGCATCGGAGGTGTCGACCATCAACGTTGCCACGAGTTCGTCTGCGCCCGGAACCCAGGGCTCGACGTCCTCGAGCGTGCGCTCGACCCGCTCCTGTGACCACCCCTCGAAGTGCAACAGCTCGTGCACGTGCCATACGGCAAACTCGGGGGTCTCGAACTGCAAGCTGCCCACGACGCCCATCCGGACACGCCGACGTGCCCGCCGACCCGCGACGATCCTTCGATAGTCCCTGCGAACGCGGCCGTACTGCGACGCGGTGACGATCGTGCTCGGATCAAGCTTGGCCACGCGCAGGACCCCCGGCCATGAACAGCGGCGTCACGGTGTCCGACGTTGAAGGCGCGGGCGCCTGAACCCGGATCAGGGCCTCGGTGATCGAGCGATGAATGTCCTCGAGGCCCCCCTGCGTGAAACGCATCGAAACCGGGCCGAAGTGAAGGTGCATCACCCCGCACCCGCACGCTTCGATGGTGAGAATCGGGCTTTCGGCCACAACGGTCTTGTCGCTGGCGCGGTGAGGCGCTTGACTCTGCATGGTCGCATTATTCGATCTTGAAAACTAAAGTCAACATCAAATGGTAGAATATGGGACTAGCTTCCCCTCCTAGACAACTTCGGCAGTGGACGAGACCTTTAACTTGAATTGACTTTCATATTCATTCAATTGATCCGTCGTGACGAGGAACGCCGCCAACGTCAAGTTGTGGATCCGCAGGGCCCATCTCTACACCGGGCTCGTTCTCGTGCCGTGGGTGCTGCTCTACGCGGCCTCCGGGATGTTGTTCAACCATCCCAGCTGGGCGGCCAAGCCGGGCGGCCCCGACCGCTTTGCGCTCTCGGACTTGGTGGCGCCGGCTCAGGCCGCTGGGGTCGTGCTCGATGAAGACGCCGCGACGGCGGCCGTCGTAGCCGCACTGGGCGCGCCGGTCCACGTGATGTCCCGTCCCCCCCCCTCGATGCGTCGGTCGTTGCGAGGGAAAGCAGGCCCCTCCGACGGCACTACAGCGCCGAAGCAGCTCTCGATTCGGTTCCCGTCCCGCAGAGGCACATGGGGCGCTCGGCCGACCCCTATCCCCCGCTTCCCTGCGTCCCTCCAAGGCGTCGATAAGATCGAGGTACCCGAGCACGATGCCGCGGCCTGGCAGCGGTTCGCCGACATGGTGGCGACCGAGATGGAGGCCGCCCCGACTGACGTCGCGTTGACGGCGACCCCCCTTCTTCGGTTTCACGCGGAGATCGACGGGGAACGCTGGGAGGTCGAGTACGACGCCCATTCGGGAGACGTGACCTTCGCGGCGCTTGCGGATCGGGAGGCAAATCTGCCCCGCCTCCTCGCCCGCCTCCACATGACCCACGTCTACCCGGACACGTTCGGGCTCTCCTGGCTGCACGCGTTGTTCGTGGACCTGTCGGCGCTGTGCCTGGCCCTTTGGTGCGTCACCGGAGTGTTCATGTGGTGGCAAATGCGCCGCCTGCGTCGCATCGGGGGGCTGGCCTTGGTCGTCGGGCTGGCGGTGGCAGTCGTCATCCTTGCCGAAGTCCTCCCAGCTCTGAACTCCTGAACATGACCCAAAGAGACAGGCACATGTCGAAGTTGTCGAACTCTCGCCCGTCCTATCTGCGCGCCCGAGGAACCCGGCATCGAGCCCGCGCGGCTCAGAACGCCACCACCCACCACGCGACACTCGTCGAGTCTCGGTGGGAGTGCAGAGGCCTCCGCCGCCTGACCTTCCAGAGCCCGACGCTCGATCGAGATTGGGACCTTGGAGATCGGCTGATGATCAGCGTGGACGCGGGGGTTCGGCGCCAGTACACCGTCTGCTCCGTGCACCCATGCCGCGGGATGTTCGAGATCCTCGCGGTCGCCCACCCTGGGGGCCCCGGAGGACGATGGGTCCGCTCACTGGCTCTCGGCGCCGTCGTCACGCTGTTCGGCCCCAAACCGGACCTCGACGTCCGCACCGCCGGCGCGCAGACCCTCGTGCTCCTGGGGGATGAGACCACCGTTGGTCTCTACGAGGCCGTGCACCGAGCCCGCCGAGGCGCTGTGCGCATCATCGGCGCCGTGGAACACGCCGCCGCGGTAGACCTTGGGAGCTGCGAGGTCCCCGTGCTTGCAGGCGTCGGGCTGTTCCCTCGCGACGACAAGCGCCCCGGCGCCCTCCTGCATCAATGGATCGGTGCGCACGAGCTCAGTACACCGCAGACCGTGTTCTTCGTGAACGGACACGGGGCGGCAGTCCGCAGCCTCCGCCTCGCCCTGCTCGCGAAGGGTGTGCGAGGGGTGGCGATCCGCTCCCGAGCGTTTTGGGGCCGAGCCTAAGGACAACCCCCGACCCGCGTCTACGGGGGCGCCAACGCTTGGGCGTGCTCGACGAGTTGGTCGGGCTCGTTCCGTGCAGGATCCTCGAGAACCCAGTCGAGCAAGCGCCTCATCGTCTCTCCGACAGCAGGCCCAGGCTCGAGGACCCCACGCCCGATCAGGGTACCGCCCTTGATCGCCAGCTCGGCAACCGACAACGGCGCCCCAAGGACCATGTCGGAGACAGACCTGCGTCGCACTGACTCCCAGCCGAGCACAGCGAACGCCGCTTCGAGCCGGGGTCGGCCGACTGCCGCCGCCGCCCGGCGAATCTCGGCCGCGCTCCCCTCGGCGCGCGCAGCCGCGTCGAGCGAGGTCAGCTCTGGCCCGCACAGCGCGAGTACATCGGATCGCACCGCACGGCTCGGCTTGAGCCTATCCACCCCCGCGGCGACGACGTCGAAGTCTGCCGTCGAGAGTTCGGCACGCGGCCGCAACAGCCTCGCCAGTCGGGTGATGAGCACCGGCTCCATCGTATCCACGGCGGAGATGGCGGCCGCTCGCGCGTCGCCGGGGACCTCGGGCAGCACGTGCGGCCACATCCCGGTCGCGACCATCGGCAGCAAACCGCGTGATGGCAGCGGTGCCTGGAGCAGCTTCGTGAGTTCGACCAGGACCCGCTCCGCGCTGACCTTGTCGAGGACATGCAGGGCCCCGGCGATGGCGGCTTGGGTGGCAGGCTCGAGCTCCAGCGAGCGCGTGGCGCAGAAGCGAACCGCCCTCATCGTACGCAGCCCGTCTTCGAGAAAACGATGCTCCGCGTCCCCGACCGCGCGAACGATCCCCGCCCGCAAGTCCTCGAGCCCAGCAAACGGGTCGGAGAACACCTCCAGCACCGGATCCCATGCGAGGGCATTGACCGTGAAGTCGCGGCGCGCCAGATCGTCTTCGAGGTCCCGTAGAAACGTGACCTCGGTGGGCCGGCGCCCGTCTTCGTACGTGCCCTCTCCCCGAAACGTCGTCACCTCGACCGGCGTCGACGCCTCGGCACCCGCCTCGCGCACGAGGACGCTGACCGTGCCGTGTTCGATTCCGGTGGGAACCGTTCGCGCGAAGACCTTCTGAACCTCGTCGGGCCGCGCCGAGGTCGCCAAGTCCCAGTCGTTCGCCGGAAGGCCGAGCAAGACGTCGCGAATCGATCCGCCGACAAGCACAGCGGCGTGCCCGGACTCCTGCAGGGTCCGTGCGACGTCGACAATCTCACCAGGCACAGACGCAGCACGGAGTCGTCGCTTCGCCTCCTGCGCGCTCCCCGGCACCTGGTGGCCAACCTGCACGGGCATCAATCCTGTCTTCAATCCTGTCTTCAACCCGGGCTTCAATCCGGGCTTCAGTTTTGGCAGATGTTGCCCTGGCAGTCGTTGGAGCAGCAGTCGGCATTCCCGCCACAGGCTTCTCCGTCCTCGATACAGACACATGTGTCGGTGTCCCCGATGTCGCATGTCCCGACACAACAGTCGGCTGCGTCGCTACAACCGTCACCGTCGTCCACGCAGCACGCAGAGGAATCGATCGTGCATCCAGGCATGTCACAAGACAGTCCGCCTAGGGAGAACTCGGGCCCCACGATGCTCTCGCAACTCTCACCACCGAAGTTGCCCCCGTCGCACTCCTCATCGGGAGCGAGCGCACCGTTGCCACATGTGGACGTGCACATCGTCGTGTCATAGCTTCCGCAGTCGATCGCGCACGCCAACGTCCCCCCGTCAAAGCCGAGGTCGACACAGCCCTGCCCGTTCAAGTCGAGGCCGTCACAAGTCTCGTCAGGATCCGCTCCATCGTCGCCGCAGGTGTAGGCGCACGAGGTCGTATCGAAGTCGGTGCAGTCGCCCAGGCACCCAAGCGTCCCTTCGTCGAACCCAAAGTCCGTGCAGTCTTGGCCATCGAGGGCCGTGCCATCGCAGGTCTCATCAGGGTCGAGGTCGTTGTCCCCACACGTGTACGTGCACGCGCTCGTGTCGAAGTCGCTGCAGTCGCCGAGGCATCCAAGCGCCCCGCCGTCGAACCCAAAGTCCGTGCACTCCTGGGTTGCCAGAGCGCTACCGTCACACGTCTCGTCCGGATCGATGTCGTCGTCGCCGCAGATGTAGCTGCACCCGGACGGATCCAGCGAACACATGTTCGTGCACGTCAGCTCTCCGGCGTCGAAGCCCTCAGAGATACAGGTGTTGCCGTTGAGTTGGTCCAGGTCGCAGGGCTCGCCACCATCGATCATGCCGTTGCCGCAGTTGTCGCACCCTCCGTAGTCGAACTGGCAGTCCGCCGTGCACGACAGCTTGCCGCCCCCTGCCCCCTCGGACATGCAGGTCGCCTTGTCGAGTTCGGCGCCGTCACAGTCCTCCCCTGGGTCGATGACCGCGTTGCCGCAAGGGTTACACGCGCTCGTATCGAACTCGCACGAGTCCGAGCAGGTCAGCACCCCGCCGCCGAATCCCTGGGTCTCACAGGTTTGACCCGCAAGAAGCTTGCCGTCGCAGTCCTCGCCCACGTCGACGAAGTCGTCGCCACAGTTCGGGCTTTGGCAATCGTTGGGACAATCATCGTCGTCGACGTCGTTCCCGTCGTCACATGCCTCATCGGGGCCAACATGCATGTCGCCGCACTCGTCGTTGAGACACAGTGCCGTGCAGCGCTCCCCAGGGACGCCGTTGAGCTCGCCCTCGTCACATTCCTCCCCGGCTTCTTGGAGGCCATCCCCGCAGACCGGACCGCCGTCCGTGTTTTCGGTGTCCGTCGCCTCCGTATCCGTCGCCGAAGGAGACGTCGTGGACGTGCTGGTCGGGGTGATGGTGGGATCGGTCGACGATGACGCCGATACCGCCGTCGACGACCCGTCGGACCCCGTGGTGCTGTCGGACTCGGACGACGTCGCAGACGTCGTACTGTCGCTGTCGGACGCCGCGGTAAACGTCGTGCACGCGGACCCCGAAGAAACCGCGGCGCATAGGGCGGCAAGGCGGCCCCAATCCAGCAAAGCCATGCTCAGAGAATACCGCAGGCTGCGGGGCCGCCGTTCCACAAAAGGCCCGCGGGAGGCACGCTCACCCTTTGCAGGCTCCCCACGTCGTGCCCGAGCCTGCGTCCACACGCAGCGGCACATCGAGTTCGACGGCTCCCTCCATGAGTGGTCTACACAGACCGACAAGCTCCTCGACCCGAGCCGCGTCGCACTCGAAGATCAGTTCATCGTGAACGGTCAGAAGCACCCGGGCCCAGTCCACGGGCGCGAGCGCACGGTCGACCGCGATCATCGCGAGCTTCATGATGTCGGCGGCACTGCCCTGGATCGGCGTGTTGCGGGCCATGCGTTCCCCGTGCGCCCGTGCAGGTCCCTTGCGCGCCAACTCCGGGATCCGCCGCCGTCGACCGAGGATCGTGCTGGAGTATCCGCGTCGCTTCGCCAGCGCGATCAGCTCGCGCATGTATCGATCCACGCCAGGGATCTTCTCCATGTACCCACGGATGTAGATCCCAGCCTTGCCGCGCGGGATGCCGAGCTGCTGCGCCAAACCGTGCGCGGTCTGCCCATAGACAACCCCAAAGTTGACCGCCTTTGCGATGCGTCGCTGCTCGTCGTCAACGTCCTCCTCGGCCACGCCAAACACCTCCGCCGCGGTGCGTCGGTGCACGTCGACCTGGTCGACAAACGCGGACATCAGGTTCGGATCCTTCGACAGGTGCGCCAGGACCCGAAGCTCGACCTGTGAGTAGTCGATTGCGACCAGAACCTGTCCCTCGGGGGCCACGAACGCATCTCGAATCCGCCGCCCCTGCGCGGTCCGGATCGGGATGTTTTGCAGGTTGGGATCGACGCTCGACAGACGCCCGGTCGCGGCCACGGCCTGCGCGAAGGTCGTGTGAAGCCGCCCCGAGTCCTCTCGCACCAGTCGAGGCAACGCATCCACGTAGGTGTTCTTCAGCTTGCTGAGCTGACGGTACTGCTGGATGTACTTGACCCGGGGATCCAAGACCGCAAGCTGCTCCAACGCGTTGGCGTCGGTGGAGAACCCGGTCTTGATCTTCCGACTGGGCGGGAGCCCCCAGTCCTCAAACAAGAGCTTTTGAAGCTGAAGCGGGGAGTCGAGGTTGACCGCCTCCTCCGACTCCTCCGCCAGACTCGTCTGGATGTGCTTCAGCTCGGCATCGAGTTCTTCGCCCTGGGCTCGCAGCACGTCAACATCGATGCGAATCCCTCGACCTTCGATCCGGGTGAGGACGTCACACAGCGGCATCTCGACATCGCTGAGCAAGCTCCGCGTTTCCTCTTCAGCCGCATCGACCTGCGGGGTGAGAGCCCCCTGCAGCGTGTGAACCGCCCAAACCCGCTCGCACGCCCACGTTCCGACCTCCCCGGGGCCCAGCGCATCAAACGTCTTCGCCTTTCGTCCCTTGCCGGTCACCGACTCCGTCTTGGCGAGCTTGTGCGCGAGGACGTCGGCGCTCAGCGCCTCGAGTTCATGGGAGCTCCGAGCGGGGTCGAGCGTGTACGACACCAGCATCGGGTCGAACGAGACGCCGCGCAGCGCGATGTCGACATTGGCGAACGCGTGGGCGGCCGCCTTGTGATCAAAGACCGACAGCGGCTTCTGTTCGTCCTCCAGGATCGGACGCAATACGGACCACACCACGTCCTCAGCGAGTTGCGGCCCCTCCACGAGGTCCGCTTGGGCATGCCCAAACGCCAGGTAGGTCGGTGAGACGCCCTCGGCCGCCACCGCGACCCCACAAGGCCGGGCCCCCAAAGCGGCCTCTGTCTGCCCTGCCCCAGCCGGTGTCGCGTTGATCAGGAATACGGCGACGTTCGGCGCGGCCGCCAGCGCACTCCCCAGCCCTTCGAGCTTGTCCGCGTCTGCGCCCGTCCAGGTTTCAAACGAGGAGACCTCGGGAGGCTCCGTCTTCGACGGAACGAGTTCGAGCGCGCTCGCATCCTCCTCGAGGTCTGCGGCGCCGCGACTGGGCACACGGCCCATCTCGCGGATGAGTTGTTTGAACCCGAGGGGCTCGAAGAACGCGAGCAGCTTGTCCTCATCGAAGCCCGGGTCGTCGAGCGTTTCCAACGGGCTGGGCAACACGACATCGCGACGGAGTTCGACGAGTTGGCGACTGAGCCGGGCATCCTCCGCGTGCTCGATCAGCCGCTCGCGGCGCTTCTTCTGCTTGATGTTCGGTGCCGCCTCGAGCACCCCCTCGAGTGTGCCGTACTCGATCAGCAGGGCCGAGGCGGTCTTGGGACCGATGCCCGGCACGCCGGGGACGTTGTCCGAAGAGTCCCCGGTCAGCGCCAGGAGATCGCCGAGGAGCTCGGGACCCACGCCAAACTTCGCGACCACTTCCTCAGGTCCGATCACGACGTCCTTCATCGTGTCGTAGAGGTAGACCGGTGGGCCTCCGTCATCGTCCCCGTGGGTGACGAGCTGCATGAGGTCCTTGTCCGACGAGACGATGACCGTTCGCATGCCCGCCTTGCGAGCCGCGACCACGTAGCTCGCGATCAAGTCGTCGGCTTCAAACCCTGGGTCTTCGGCCTGAGGAAGGTTCAGGGCCTCGACCGCCTCGCGCACCATGGAAAACTGCGGGATCAGGTCGTCGGGCGGCGGTGGACGCTGGGCTTTGTAGCCCTCGAACGCCTCTTTGCGGCCGCCGTCCCCACCCGCGTCAAACACGGCGAGCAGCGCCTGCGGTCCGAAGTCGCGGCGCGCCGCTTGAACCATGCGTGCGAATCCCTGGACGGCGTTTGTCGGTCGACCGTCCGGCGCGTTGAGCATCGGGATGGCGTGATACGCCCGGAAGATGAAGTTGTAGCCGTCGAACAAGAACAACGTGTTCTTGCCTCCCGGCGGGCGGGTCGGAGTCTTGGTTGCCATGGCGGGCTTGTGAATCGAGGCGACGAGGCGAAAGCTGCTAGCCGCCGGAGGAGGGCGTCATGCGGGACTTGGCGAAGACCGAGCTGCGCCGCCGCATGAAGACATAGATGGCCTGGATCAGGCTCGTAGCCGGAATGGCGAGGAGTGCCCCCACCAGGCCGAACATGCTCTCTCCGGCCAGCAGCGCGAAGATCACGATGACGGGGTGAATGTGGGCGGAATCGCCGATGATCTTGGGGTTGAGGACGTTCGCCTCGAGCAGGTGCACGCCGGCGATCCACGCCAGCATGCCCAACGCAGGGCCCAGCGAGAGCCCGTCATCGGGGCTGGCGGCCGCGATAAGAATGATGGGGACCGAGGAGATGAGGGTGCCGAAGATCGGGACCAGGCTCAGCGCGCCCGCCATCAATCCAAGCAGGAAGCTGTACTTCACCCCGAAAAGGACCAGCCCCACGAAGGTGAGGGTGCCGTTGACCAGACAGATCAGAAGCTGGCCTCGCACCACGCCGCCCAAGCCTCGGTCCATGCTCGCCCACAAGACTTCGAAGTCGGATTGGTACTCGTCGGGGACCAGTCCTCGCACCGAGGCGTTGACCCGCCGGAGGTCGACGAGGATGAACGCCGCGATCATGAACGTGATCACGAAGTTGGTGAGGAAGTCCGTCACGCCGGCGATGAGAGCGGACAGTGCCGGACCGATCACCGTGCCGAGCTTGGCGCTTTGCGAGGCCCACAAGCCCTTGAGGACCCCCCCAAGCTCCCCTTGAGGTTCCTGGGGTTCCTCGACGGAGCCGAGCACCCACGTCCCGTCCTCACGCTGCGTGGCGGCCATCTTCACGCGATCGAGGTCGACCGCAAACGAACCATCGCCCAATGGACGCACCACCAACTCGTTGGGGAGCTCCGGGTCGGGGACCACGGGTTCAGCGTCTTCGTCGGAGAGGAAGTCTCCGAACTGACTCTGAATCCAGTTCTCGGCGCGAGGCAGGTACTCCTTCTCCAGCGTCTCCAACGCTGCGGGGGCGGAGTCCCGAAGTTTGGCGAAGTCCTTGGCGACAGCCGGCAGGAGGAAGCCGAAGAACGCCCCGAGGACACCGAGGATCGCGAGGTAACAGGCGATGACCGCGAGCACCCGGCCGATCCGGGGCTGCATCCGGGCGACGATCGGCGCGAGCAGGTACGCCATGAGCACGCCGAAGATGAACGGCAACGCGATGCCCCGAAACAGCAGGACGACCGAGACGAGGAACAGCAAGAACCCCCACAAGCGACCGAAGCGTCGAAGCGTGTGCCACAACGTGTCGGCACGGCGACGTTCAGGCGGCCGCGGCGTCTCGGTGCTCGTCTCTTCGCTCATGCGCGCCCCCTGGGATCGCACATCTCCGGGCGGTCTCACAACCCTCGGGGGCGCTTGATTCCAATGTGATCAGCTCCGCAACGGGCGCCCCGCGATATCGCGGTCGAGGTCCCGAGTCCGCTCTGCGGCGCTCCGATCCAGGCCGTGGTCGGTGGCCACGTCCCAGCCACCACAGCTGTCACAGCGGAACCGGAAGCGAGCCATGCTCACACCGCATCGATCGCACAGGAGGTTGTGCGGAGGAAGCTCCCCCATCGCCGCCTCGCGGGCCAGATCCCGCTGCCCCCGCGACAGGCGCAACCGGACCAGGGCCAGCGTCGCCTCCGCGGAGTGCTCCGCCGCACGCTCCAGCGCCGCCGCAGCCTGATCGGAGTGCTGACGCGCCACACGATCGGCCAGCGCGACGATCAACGATGGCGACTGCACGGTCCGCAAGGTCGTGAGCATGCGTTCGACGAGGTCGGCCACCCTGCCCTGCTCGGTCGCCCATCGCCACGCCTCGGGCACGACCACGTGAGCGCCAGCGGGGGCTAGCTCCCACGCGCGCTGCCAAGCCGCGAGCGCTGCTCGAGCATCTGTGCCGCCCGACTCGACACGTGCTGCCGTGGTCCAAACGTGGCCACTGTCGGGAGCGAGTTCCGTCGCGCGGTCCGCGAGGCGCTTGGCTTTTCGAGCGTCCCCCTCGGCCAAGGCGATGGTGGCCTGCCCGGCGAGCGCGTGGCCGCGACGAATCCGGCTCTCTCGACGGCGTCGACCTTCGACCTGCTTCTCGTGCCGTTCCCAGGTCGCTGCGGCGAACTCCCAGGCCCCAGCTTGCTCGAGCGCCTGCGCGAGCGACTCCAGGGTTGCCACGGACGCACGCGCCAGGGAAGCGGCTCGCATCAAAGCGCCCACCGCAGCCCGCTCGCTGCCCTGCGCGAGTAGATCCCGCCCCAGTCCCACCAGCGCGGCGACCCTTTGGTCCGCGGGCAAGTCGGCTGAAGCCAAGACCGTGCGGTGGATCGCCTTGGCCCGCTCGACGCGGCCCCGCCGACGATCCAGGGCCGCGAGGGCGAGAAACGCCGTGCTGTCGGCCGGCTCGGCTTCCGCCAGCGCTTCCAGCTCTGTCGCCACGTTCTCGAGATCGCCCTCGGCCAACTCGTAGAGCACTCGAGACCGCCGCGCGAGCGCCTCGACCACCTGGCGACGGGGGGCGACGTACCACCAACCTCCCCCAAAGCCCGCTGCCAGACACAGCAGGGCGACGAACAAGGTCATCATCGCGCGCCTCCGCGCCGGGACTTGGGAACCTCGGCATCATCGCGCATGAACTTCTCGGTCATCACCTTCTTGGTGCCGTCTTCGAGCTGCGCCTCAGCGGCCAGCAGATCGTCCTCCTCCTGCTGCCGGAGGGGGAGACGCCGAAGATCGAGAACCTCTCGCTCCAGTTCTTTCACCCGCCGTCGCGTTCGAGCGACGGTGCGGATCCTGAACGGGGCCCGGATCGCCGCGAACGTGATGAGCGATGCCGCGACAAGCCAGCCCGCCATCAGCGCGGCCAAGTTGACGTGATATCGGACGTTGGAGAGCGGCGCGAGCAGGTTTGCCCTCGGAACCGAGACCACAACCTCCACCCAAGCCGAGTTCGACTGCAGGGTGGTGCTCGCCCACAGCACTCCGAGCACCACCAACGTGAGCGAAACACCGAGATAGACCTTGCCCAGAGCGGTCACAGAATGGGCGCACGATATCAGCCGGTGTATCTTCCCGCTATGGTCGCCCGACCCGACGCCTCCTCGGCCGTTCCTCGCCTGTTGTCCATCTCCGTCCTGGGAGCAGTGCTCGCCGGCATGGTCGGTGGAGCCTGCGCGACGTCCGATCAGATGCTGGAGAAACAGCGTCGCAACGAAGAACTCGAAGAAGGACCCTCCTGCTACAGCGGGGTCTCCGAGGATTGCTACACCGGACCCGATGGAACCGCCGGACGAGGCGCATGTCGTCTGGGACAGCGGACCTGCGAAAACGGGGCGTGGGGGGAGTGCAGCGGCGAAGTCGTGCCCTCCAAAGACCTCTGCAACAACATCGATGACGACTGCGATGGCGTCGTCGACAACGGATTCGAACGCGAAGGCGCCCTGTGTTTCCGACAAGGGGCCGAGGGCGTGTGCCGCACCCAGGGCCGGTGGCGCTGCTCCGACGACGCCGCCAGCAGCACCTGCGACGCCCCGATCGTCGAGCCGACGGCGGAGACCTGCAACGGTCTCGACGACGACTGTGACGGCCAGACGGACGAAGACGCCGTGTCCGAAGATCGGCTCACCTGCACGACCGGAAAGGCGGGGGTGTGCCTTGCGGGTACCAACAAATGCGTTCAGGGCAAGGTCCGGTGCATTCAGGACGTCCAGCCGGGCGCGGAGATCTGCAACGGGCTCGACGACGACTGCGACAACGAAGTCGACGAAGAGTGTGCCGCGGCACCCTCCTGACCCACACCTACCTACGCCGAACGTCTGCGGCGGTCAAAGGCGTCCGCTGACCGTTGACCGACGTCGCCCTGGGTCCGTACGATCAAGGGCGCGCGCCGATGATCGACTCGAAGAACGACACCCTCGTCGAAGACGAGTCCAACGACGGCGGCGGGGCCGAGAGTGCCTGGCTGATCTCGATCGGCTCGCCCGAAGATGGCTTCGCCCACGCCGGACGCATCTTCGACCTCGCGGTCACCCAACAGGTCAAGTTCGGACGCGACGACAGCTCCGATGAGCTTCGATTCTTCGAGGCGGAGATCGAGAACGAAGTCGGCATCCCCTACGGCTGGGTGAGCGGTGAGCATGCAGAACTCGAGGTCGTGCCGCGCGGCGCCGGCATCGGGTTCACGCTGCGAGACCTCGGCAGCCGCAACGGCACGCTCGTCAACGGCGAGCGGATCTCAGGGGCGGTCAAGCTTCGCCCCGGTGATGTGTTCGAGGTCGGACGTTCGTTCTGGACGGTACGGGCGATCCGCGGCAACACGCAGCGGCCCAAGGCGACCGAGTTCGATCCCGCGGGCACCTGCAGCCCGCACCTGCACCAACTTCAGCGCACACTCAAGCGCCTCGCCCCCAGCACGGTCCCTCTGCTGCTCCGCGGTGAGACGGGCACCGGCAAGGAGTACTTGGCGCGCGCGATCCATCGGGTCAGCGGACGCCCAGGTCCCTTCGTCGTCGCCAACCTGGCCGCGATGTCCGAGAACCGGGTGGAGGCGTTGCTGTTTGGCGATGGCGAGCGCCCGGGGCTGTTCGAACAAGCCGACGGTGGCACCCTGATGCTCGACGAGCTGGGCGAGCTGTCGGGGGCCGTGCAGTCCAAGCTTCTCTCGGTCCTCACGGATTCCCGGGCCACCACCGGAACGGGTCGCGGAGCGCTCGACGTGCGCCTCGTCGCCTCGACGCTGCAAGATCTCTCGCAACGCGTTGAATCCGGGGATTTTCGGCCCGACCTCTACTCGCGGCTCGCCGGGTTCGTCGCGGAGCTTCCACCGGTCCGGGCCCGCCGGGAAGACCTCGGCTTGTTGTGCCGCTCGTTCATCCAGAACCTGCAGCGAGACGGCCGCCCCACCCGGCTCACATCCAACGCGTTCCGGCGGATCCTTGGGCGAGCTTGGCCCTTCAACGTCCGTCAGCTGACGCAGACCATGACGACCGCGAGCCTGCTCGCCAGCGGAGATGGAACGATCACCGCGGACGCGTTGGCCGAGATTCTCGAGCAGGACGATGGCCTGCCGCAGAGCCCCGACGAGGTCCGACGCATTCGGGCCGATCTGGTGCGGCACCTCGCCAAGTTCAGCGGTGATTGCGATGCCATCGCGAGCGCGATGGGCCGAGACCCGTACCAGATTCAACGGTGGCTCGAGCGCTTCGAGATGCACCCCGAAACCTACAAGAGCTAGGCTCCTCGACCCGCGGACTGCAGTCCGCGGTCCTCCCCCAACCACGAGAAAGGGCCCCCGAAGAGGCCCTTTCAACACACCGACCTCCCGGCGCTAGTCGTCGAGTGCCGCAAGCTGCCCGGTGAGTTCGGGGTGCTCGTTGTCCTCTTCGAGACCCCGACGCAGCATGGCGCGGGCCTTGGGCTTCTCATCCAGAGCGACGTGGGCACGGGCCAAGTTGACGTAGATGTCGCCGCGGCGCAGCAGGCCGGACTGGTCCGCGTTCTGCAACAGCATCGTCCGGTAGATCTTCAGTGCATCGCGCCAATCCGACTCTTTCTCGTGCACCGACCCCAGGACCATCAGCGTCTCGACGTTTGTCGTGTCGATCCGATACGCCTCGAGCAACTGGTCTTTCGCCCCATCAGGCTCTGACCCCGCCAAGCTGATACGAGCCAGGCGTGTCAGGTCGTGTGCCAGCGCCTTGTTGCGTTTGGCCTGACGCCCGACCTGGACCAACCACCCATACATGTTGGACGCGTCCTCGAAGCGGTCGGCCGCATACAGGGCATCCGCGATCCGCCGGTTGATCCCGACATCGTCCTGGGTGTCCTTGTACAGGGTGTGCAGCACTCGGAGCGCCCCGTCGGCATCTCCCATGTGGTGGAGCATGACATCCACCCGTTCGAGGATCAGGCCCTGGCGGGCCATCGCATCCTCTGTACGCCCGGCGACCAACTCGAGCGCGTACGCGAGTTTGTCCCACTGCTCATTGCCTCGGTACAGGTCGAGCAGAGCCTGCCCAGCCTCGAGGTTCGCGGGGTCGAGCTGAAGTGCCCGCTCCAAGTGCCCCTGTCGCACGTCCGCGTCCCGCTCCAGAGATGCCAGCCGCAGATGCAGCGCTGCCCCTTCGGAGCCCTGCGGATCGAGGTCGGCCGCACGCCGCAGCGTGAGCTGCATGGCCCCGTCCTCACCCATCGCCTCGTACACCGCAGCTTTGCCCAACAACGCCGGCACGTAGCCGGGGTCGGCCTCGAGCAGTGCGTCGAGCAGCTCTTTGGCGCGCTCGGGATGACTCAGTTCGGAAGCAAGGAGCGTGGCGAGCCGGGACGTCACCGACCGGTATCCCTCCTGGTCACCTTGGTCCCGGCACCGATGCATCCGGTCCTCGAGCGCCTCGGAGAGCTCGACCCACCGTTCCTCCGCGGTGAGCAACCGCTCCAACGCCTGTTGCGCGGGCCCATAGCCCGGACGCTCGACCAAGATCTGCTGGTACCGCTCAACAGCATCGGAGACGTCCTCCAGGCGATGTTCGGCGACCTGGGCCAAGTCTTCCAAGACCGCGACCCGGTCCTCGCCTTCGGCGACTTCGAGCTTGCGCTCCAGGACATCGCGAACATCCTCCCACTGCTCGAGGCGACGAAGCAGGACCTCGAGTTCAGCGAGGGCCCCCGCATCGTCCGGGCGGTCGGAGAGCATGTCTTGGTAGACCGTGACCGCGTCCTCGGTGCGTTCGAGTTTGTCGACGAGCAGGTTGGCCAGCCGATACCGAAGCTCACGTCGCTCATCGGCATCGGGGGTGATGCCGGCGCGGCGACCAAGTGCATCGGCCAGTGCCTCTGGCTCCGCGGCGGCTCCACGAAGCGACAGCAGGGTCTGCCATGCGCGTGTGTCGTTCTCGTCGACCGAGATGAGCTGCTCAAGGTCCTCGATCGCGAGCTCGGGGTTGGCCAGCGCGCTCTGTGCAACCGTCGCAGCTTCGTTCCACAGCTCGACCGCCACGACCGGGTCACTCTGCAACCCCGCGCTTCGAGCGAGTGCATCGTGAAGCGTGGAGGCTTCGCCCCCCGCCCGGGACGCTGCGATCAACAGGTCCAGCGCCTCGGGCATGTCCGGCTGGTCCTCCAGCACCACCCCGATCGTCTTCATCGCAGCCGCCGGGTCTCGCATCGCTTCGAGCTGCAGTCCGGCCGTCTTCACACACACGCCAACGGGGACATGCTCGCGGGCCGCAGCGGCTTCGATCGCCTCGAGCAACTTGTCGACCGCGGGCCGTACCAGGGACGGATCGGACTCGGCAAGACCCAGCACGCGCTCCAAGACAGACGACGCATCCGGGTCGTGGACCAGGAGACGTCCCCACGCCTCGAGCGCCTCCTCGGGCGAGCCTCCCCCTTCTTCACGCAGCGTCGCCAGCTGCTCCAGCAGGCGGGGCTGGTCGCTCTCATCCGCGGCGTTGAGCCGAAGCGCAGTGACCTGTGACTGCCCGCGCCTGTCCCCCGCGGCCTGGTAAGCCTGGTCCAAGGCGTCGAGCAACGCTGGCGAGGGCACCTCGCCTCCGGACGCCAACAGGGCTTCCATACCGCGTACAGCGGCGGAGGCCCCATCGATGTCGAACGACTCGCGGTATGCATCGAGGGCTGTTTCCGTCTCGCCAGCGCCCCGACGCACATCGCCCAAACGGACGAAGAGCTCGGACTGCTGCGACGGGTCCGGCGCCAAGCGAGCTCCCTCGACCAGCGCCGCGCTGACCGCCTCGGGGTTCGACGCGGCCTGTCCAAGCCGCTCCACACGCAGGCATACATCCAGCGTGGCAAGGCCCGACGAGACGAGCGGGGACAGCAGGCCCAGCGCGCGCTCGGGGTCTCCCAAGACCTCTTCCGCCAGATTCGCGGCGTACATCGCGGTCGCGACGCGAGCGTCTGGCGAGAGGTCTTCGTTGGCAGCTCGCGCCGCCAACAGGTCCAGGTGCTCGACGCCCTGACCCAGCTGCACCGCGAGCCGTCCGCCTTGGTCCAGCGCATCGGCCAGTGCATCTTCACCATCAACGACATCGAGCAGGGCGTTGCAGGCGGCCAAAGCCCCCGGCAGGTCGTCCAAACGCTCCACGCGAAGGCGGGAGAGCTTCTGCAGCGCCTCGACTTGCTCGGTCGGGTCCTGACTGAGCGCAGCGCGGGCCTCCAGAACCTCTGCCAGCTCGGCCAGTCGTCCAGCCTGTTCCAGGGGCTCCAACACCAACGTGCCCGCGGTCTCGAACGAGTCCGGGTGCTTCGCAAGGGCGACAAGGTCCGAGAGCGCGCCGTCCTGGCTGGGCATGATGGCCAGCACCTGCTCGTAGCGCTCCAGCGACCCCGGCCCATCCTCGAGAGGCCCGGCGTAGATCCGGGCCACATCGAGCATCAGCGACGCGCGTCGCTCGTCGTTGGGGGTGAGCGTGGCCCGTTCGGAGACAACGTCTGCCGCCTCGGCGTGCCGCCCCTCCGCCTCGAGGGCCCGAGCCAACGCGGCCATCGCATCGTCGTCGCTCGGCGCATCGGCCAACAGCGACCGCAGCACATCGATCTCGGCAGCGCGGTCCTTCATCGTCTCGCGATGCAGGCTGGCAAGCTGCATCCGCAAGTCTCGGCGCTCCTGCTCATCGACCGAGTTCTCGACCTGCCGCTCGAGCACGTCCATCAGCTCGCTCGTGGACCCGGAAGCCTCGTAGACCCGGCTCAGGCGCGAAAGCGCTTCCTTGTCGCCAGGTTCGATGTCGAGCAGGCCTCGCCACGCGGTCTCGGCCGCCTCGGGCCGAACCAAGACCTCCTCGTACAGGCTCGCGAGGCGGCGGAGCAACTCCACCCTCTCCCCATCGTCCTCCGCGACGCCGGCGCGCTTGTCGAGCACGCCTGCGAGTTCTTCGTGGTAGCCCAGCGCCGTCAGGGCCTCGTCGAGTCGCGCAAGCGCCTCGGGATGCTCGTCCCGGAGCGCCAGCGCGCCTCGGAGCGTGTCCACGGCTCTTTCCACCGCACCGTGCTCCCCGAGGATGGCCGCACCGCGCACCATCAACGACAGGCGGCGGTCTTCGTCCGACTGTAGTTTTTCGGCATCCGCGGCCGCGACGAGGGCCTCGGCGAGGGCGCCGCGAAGCTCGAGGACGCCTGCCATTCGCTCGACCTCTTGGTCGAGGTCTTCGAGCGTGTCGACCGGGCCCGGCTCGGCGAGCGCTCGACACAACGTGCGGAAGGCTGCCTCGGCGGTGTCCGGCGCATTGACCAGCAGGGTCGCCATGCCGCGATACAGCTCGTGGCGAGCGACGGGGTCCTCGGTCTGCGTCAGACGCCACTCGTCGACCTCGACCATGCGGCGGATGTTCCCTGCCCGCTCGTAGATCGGCCGCAGCGTCTCCAGGATCCGGGCACGAAGCTCTCGACGGCGCTGAGCGATCTGCTCGAGCAGCAGGACGGCTTCGGGCGCGTCGGTCTGGTCGGCGAGCAGCATCTCGACCGTGTCCACGGCCGCATCGGGCTCTTCGAGCGCGCCGTCTTGAATCGTCGCAATGCGCAGCCCGACCTCGGATCGAACATGCGGGTCCTCGGTCTGATCCAGTCGCTCTCGAAGCAGGTCGAGCAAGTCGCGGTGCCGATCGTTGTCGGCATAGATCTGCTCGAGGCGGGACCGAGCCAGGTCATAGGAGGGCCGGACGTCGAGCATGCGTCGATACGCCTTCGCGGCCTCGTCGGGGTCCTCGAGCATCTCTTGGGCGAGCGTTGCAACCTTTCGCAACACCTCGATCTGTCGGTCTTCCTCCAGCGCGCTGTCGACCTCGGACCAGTACAGGGTGCCAAGCTCTGGCCACATTTCCGCGTGCGTCAACGTGGATTCGAGTGCAGAGAACACCTGCGCGTCGTCGGGGTTTGCCAGCCGAATCCGCTGCAACAACGGCACCGCCCGATTGGGCTGCCGAAGAATCCCCGCCCACAGGTCCGATGCTTCTCGGACCACCGCGAGCATCTCATCGGTGTTGTCGTCCGCACCGTCCGTCTGAACGTAGTCGGTCAGGAGCGCTGCATAGCGCTCGGTCTCGCCGAGCACCCCGGACAGGCGTGACAGCTGGTCCCGGACACGACGGGATGTGGGCTGTTCACGGAAGAGGCGCTCGTAGCTGGTCATCGCCCGCTCGAGGTCTTCGAGCTGTTCCTCCTCGATCTGCGCCACCCGCATCAAGATCCGCATGCGCGTCGCATCGTCGGCCGCGTCTGCCAGCCGAATCTCTTGAATCTGGATGAGGCGGTTCCAGTCTGCCACGGCCGCGAACACGGGCTCGAGCAGCTCCGCGACGCGCGTTCGCATCGCGGGGTCCTCGAGGTAGCGGTCGAGTTCCTCCGTCGCGACCGCTTGGTCGGGGTCGAGCTTGAGTGCCGCGCTGAGGTGGTGAATGCCAGTCTCCGAATCGTCGAGCCGACCGCCATACAGTCGCCCAAGACGCAGGTGGGTTTGCACCGCATCCCCTCGCTCCTGCCGAGCGAGTTTTCGGTTGAGGTGGGCCGCGAGTTCACGCCACCGCTCGGCCTGCTCGTACAGGGGTTCGAGCACGTCCTGCAGCTCGGGCGTCGCCATCGCGTCCGCGGACAACCGCTCATACAGACGGATCGCCTCCTCCGGGTTACCGAGGTGGTCCCGGTTGAGCTCTGCCGCCCTGGTCAGGGCCGCATCGCGAACTTCGGTCTCGCTGGCCCGGTCGGCCCGCGAAACCAAGAGGTCGGCCAACGGCTGGTGGTCTTCCTGTCGGAGATAGATCTGCTCCAACGCATCCGCTGCGTCGGCGGCGTCCGGAGAGAGTTCGAGCACCCGCTGGAACGCGTGGCGAGCGACGTCCAGCTGGCCTAGCCGGTCGAGCGCGACCTTGCCCTGACTACGGAAGACCCGCTCCTGCAGCCCCGAATCCAAGATGTGGTCCACGGTCTGCGAGTACGCGGCCAACAGCGGCTCCGCGCGATCCGGCTCGGCGCCGAGGCGCTCGACCTTCTCGAGGATCGCCTCCAGCTCCGGCTGGTCCGCCGCCTCGACCATCGCTTCGCACAACACCCCGAAGGCCTTGTCGGGATCCTGGAGCTTCTCTTCCTGGGTGTCGGCCACCTTGAGCAGCGCTTGCAGGCGCCGCCGCCCCGAGGGCTGCTTGCGCGCCTGAAGCTCCTCGAGTTCGACCAGCGCGGGCCAGTTCTGCTCCGCCTCGTACAGCGGCGTCAGGATTCGAATCGCACGGTCCCGAGTCGCATCGGGCTCGAGGTACCCCGCAACTTCGCTCCGGGCCCGAGCGTCGGTGGGCGCCAAGTCGAGCACCCGCTTGAGCAGATCGAGCGCATCGGATCCCCGGCTGAGCTTTTTCCCCACGACAACCGCGGTCCGGGTCAGCAGTCCGACCCGAATGTCCTCGGTTTGGGCGATCGTCGTCAGGCGCCGCAGGCACTCGTCCACATCGGGCCAGTGTTCGAGCGCCTCGTGCAGATCGGTGAGCGACTGCAACGCGTAGGTCGTCTCCTCGCGACCGACCTTCAGGTCGATCACCGACTGGAACGACTCGATCGCCCGATGCGGGTTGTCCAACTTGTCGCGATGCAACTCGCCGAACTGTCGCCACAGCGCTGCCTTGGACCGCGCCTCGCTCGTCACGCCAATGCGGTGCTCGATCACCTCCACCAGCCGCGCCCATTCTTCCTCCTCGCTGAAGAGCTGCTCGAGGGCATCGAGCGCAACGGAGTTGGAGGGCTGGCGATCGAGGACCTCCGAGAACGTGAGCGCCGCGCCCACCCGGTCGCGCAACTCGAGCTGCACTGCGGCGATCTCGAGCCGGACATCGACCTGCTGGGCAGAGGTGTCGACGAAGCGCAACAAGGCGCGTTTGGCCGCCACCAGGGCAACGCCATCACCGGCTTCGAGGTGCAGACGACACAACTTGGACACGGCCTCGTGGGCCAATGTGGCGTCGGGGGGATCGAGGGCGAGCAGCTGGGAGTAGGCCTCGCGTGCGCCCTCTTGGTCGCGCAGGTGCTGGTCGAGCAACCGCGCGTGCCGGGTTGTGAGATCGATGCGAAGCGCCGAGTCCACCACCCGCTCGTGGGCGAGGGCCGCGATCCAAACCTCGGACAACTCCGAGAAACGACCCAGACCCAGGCCCAAGCGCTCGATCTCCTGACGGGTGTCGAACCGCGTCGGGTCCTTGAGGTACGCCTCGCGGACATACGACATCGCCGTTCCCGGGTCACCGAGGTCGGTCTCGTACACCGCCGCGATCTTCATGAGGTAGCCGATCGAATCGTCGTGCGCCCCCATCGACTCCGCCTGCTCACGCCGCACGTTCGCCACACGAATCCGCCCGATGTGGTCGCCGGAGCGCACATACAGGGGTTCGAGCAATGCGCAGGCTTGCAGCTGAACCTCGCTGATCCCCAGCAGCTCCTCCAGCAGCCGGCGTGCTTCTTCGTGGTCGGGGTCGTCGCCCAGGACCTGACCGAGAAGGTCGACGGCACCAAAGGCGTCCCCGAGGTACTGCATGCGTAGGCTCGCCTGCCGGACCCTCAGCTCGCGAGCCTCGGCTGCATCCTCGACCAGCTCGGCCTGGCGACCCAGGGTCTCCTCGAGCTTGAAGTAGTCGTCGGTCTCGGTGCCCTCGGCGTACATGCCCGCCAACAGGCCGATGGTGCCCAGGTCGTCGGGAATGAGATCGAGCAGTTCTTCGGCCGTCGCGACCGCGGTTCTCCGATCGCCCAGGACGTTCCGGGACAGCTCGATGATCCGAGACAGAAGCTCCTTCTGCTCTCGCTGGTTGAACGTCACATCGACCCGGCGGCGATACAGCGCGACGAGGTCCTCGTGAGCGTCGCGGCCCCGCAGGAGGGCCTCGAGTGCCTCATACGCGGCTTGGTGGGTCTCGTCGTGGCTCAGCACCACTCCGAATGCCGCTTCGGCACGCGCGGGCTCTCCGAGCTGATCGCGGAGGATCACAGCATGCTCGAGCAGCAGGTCTCGCCGGAGGTTGGCGCGTTCGCGCGGCAGCGTTCTGCCCTCGGCTTCTGCTGCTTCGGCTTCACTTGCCACACCCAGCAAGGCGGCTTCGTAAGCGTCCGAGACGTCCTGCATCCGCCCCAACTCCCCACCGAGGCGGACGAGCACTTGGCGGGCGTCCCACTGCGCGGGGTCGGCCCGGAACAACTGGTCCCGGATCCGAAGCGCGTCTTCGCGGCGCTCATCCATCCGCTCGTAGATGCCCGCGAGCGTGGTCAGCAGCTCGAGACGGGTCGCATCGACCTCTTCGGCGCCAACGATGACCTCCATCGCCTCCGCTTCTTTGGGGCGGTTTTCGGTCCGCTTGTAGTACGGCAGCAGCCCCTGCATGACCGCCAGTGAGGTGCTGGGATCGGCCTGGCGCAGCTCTTCGAGGGCCGCCACGCTCTCTTTGTGGGAGCCGTCGAGGTCGAGAACCGAGAGGAACTCTTCGACTGCCCGCTGCGGCTCCTGCAAGCGCGCCGCGTGGAGCTGAGCGAGTTCGAAGATCAGCGGAACCCGCGAGGTGTCCGAAGACGACAGGTCGAGCTTCTGCTCCAACACTGCGGCCAGCTCGGCCCACTGCCCACGATTGCGGTAGATCCGGGTGAGCGCATCGAGAGATGCGGCGTCGTTGTCAGACAGCGTCAGAATGGTCCGGTAGCTCTGCGCCGCGGCTTCGAGGTCGCCGAGTTGGTCCTCCTGTAGCTTGGCGAGCCCACGGAGCGTCGCGAGACGGGCATCCACGTCGTCCGTGACGTCCAGCCGCTTGCGATAGACCTCGCTCAGGTCGTCCCACCGGCGCGTCGAGGAGTAGATGTCCTCGAGCGCAGCCATGGCCCCAGCGTTGGTCGGCTGAAGCTCGATGATGCGTCGGTAGTAGCGCTGCGCATCGTCCGGCTTGAACAGCCGGTCGCGAGCGATGATCGCGAGTTTCTCGAGCAGCACGAGGCGCTCTTCGTCCTCCACGCCCTCCGCTTCGATGCGCGCTTCGAAGATGGTCGTGAGTTCGTCCCAGCCATCAGCCCCCTCAGCCGCTTGCTCGAGTTGCTCACGAAGAGACTCGTCGGCAGGACGCAGGTGATAGGCCTTCGAGGCCAGCTGGAGGGTCAGCGCGGGAGAGTGCAGCCGGTCCTCGGCCACCTCTCGCATGGACGCGAGCAGCTCGAGCCTCTCGTCGTCGGCCTCCGCTGCGGCCAGCAGCACCTCGTAGGTGCTCATCAGGCGGGCCCAGTTGCTCTGCTCTCGGTAGATCGGCAGCAGCTCTCGCGCGACGTCGAGGTTGTCCGGCTGGATCGCGAGCGTTCGCTCGAGCGCCTTGAGGGCGCGCTCGGGCTGGCCCAGTCGTTCGTTGCACAAGCCCGCCACCCGGCGGTACAGCAGGACCCGCTCTTCGATGTCGGCGATACGATCAGCCGCGCTCTGGAGCACCTCGACAAGATCGGCCAGCCGACGCTGCCGCTCGTACAGCGAGGTGAGGTCGTCCCATCGCCGGTCCGCGACGAAAGCATCGCGCAGGCGCCGAGTCGCTTTGTCGTGCCCAGGGGAGAGTCGAAGGACCTCGGTCCAAACACGGATTGCGCTGGTTCGGTTCTGCAGGCGGTCTCCGTAGAGCCCACCAAGATGTTGAAGCAGCGCGATGGCTTGGTCGCGATCGCAGGTCCGTAGCTTGCGATGCAGAATCTCGGCGGCGTGCGCCCAACGAGACTCCCGCTCGTACAGACGCGCGAGGGCTGCGAGCGCCCGGTCGTCGTCGCCGTGGTTCGTCAGGACGTCGTTCCAAGCCTCGATCGCTTCACGCCGATCCCCGAGGCGGTCTTCGGCGAGCCGCGCCAGGTCGATGCGGGCGGTGAGTGCCTCCTCCCCTTCGAGGTCCTCGAGTTCTTCTCGGCGCAGGCCGATCAGCGCTCGGAAATCGCGTCGTTCCTCATGGATCCGAGCCAGCAGTGCCCGAGCGTCCTTGTCCTTCGGCGCCAGGGTGAGCACTCGACCCAACGGCTCGAGCGCGCGCTGCGGGTTGCCCAACTGCTCGACCCAGATCGTGGCCATCTTGCGCAGCAGCTCGCACTCCCGTTCGGTGTCATTCTCTGCAGCCGCCGCCGCGATGCGCTTGTCGTACACACCCAAGAGGTCTGCGTGCCGACCCGCTTTTGCGTAGGTATCTGCGAGCGCATCAAGGCTCTCTTCGTGACTCGGGTCCACCTCGAGAATGCGCTGCAACGTCGCGAGCGCCATCGTGTCGAGTCGGAGCTTGTCGCGGTACAGGGCCGCGATTTCGAGCAGGGCCGCGATGCGCTGCTCCTTGACCTCATCCCCCGAACCGAGCCGCTCCAGCTCGTCCTTGAGGAGGTCGACCAAGGCGGTCCACTTCCCGCCCGCGCGGTACAGCCGCACGAGCGCTTCGGAAGCGCGAGGGTCATGGCCGTCCTCGCGAATGACCGAACGCCACATCTCAATCGCGCGGTCGCCCGAACCGAGTCGCTCCTCGGCCAACGTCGCGACTTCTTCGGCGAGACCGAACCGGACCTGAGGATCCTTGCTGGCTCGCCGTGCCTGAACAAGAACCTGAATCAGCTGCGTCGTCTTGGACTCATCCCCAAACAGCTCGCGATAGAACGCGAGAACGTCGGGGTGCGCGGGGTCGCTGCGCCGCACCCGTCGGTAGTACGGCTCCGCGAGCTGAGGCTGCTCACCGCGACGCCACAACACCATGGCCGCGGTGAGTACGGACTCGTTTCCGTTGCCATCCCGCGGGGCACGCTGCGCCGCAGCCTTCGCGGTGTCGACCAGGTCGGCATCTTCGCTTCCCTGAATCAGCATCGCCCCCAGAACGGTCGCGACCGCTTCGGCCGAGTCCGGGTTGTTCTTGGCCTCGATTCGGGCCTGTGCGAGGTCGACGCCTTCGAGGGCAGCCGCGAGGGCAGCACGCGCGTCGTCATTGTCGGCGGAGAGGAGCTGGGCGAGAGCGGAGCGAACTTCGGCCATGGGTCGTCGTGTTTCGATCGTGAGCGCGGCAAACGAGAGGTGGGCGCGAGGTCACGAATGACCGCCGCGCGCCGTCCATCTCCGACCGCCAAGGTCGGAGGCACGCAACTCTACGCCCGCGGCACCGCCGCGTTCAACGACAACCCGGCGCCTTTGCTCAGGATTCTTTGGACCCTCGGCGAGCGGTCGAGACGAATCCTCAAGCGCCGGCGCGGGGCGTCATCAGAAGAACCAGGCTCGCCGCCGCAGCGGCGGATACGTTCAGCGAACCAAGTTGACCGTGGCGAGCCAGCGTGACCTGGAAGTCACACGACTCCGCGGTGAGCCGCCGAATCCCCCGCCCCTCACTGCCCAAAACCAAAACCACGGCGTCGGGCATGGCCTCGGTCTGACACAGCGTCGCGAGGTCATCGGTCGCGTCGACAACCGTGCCGACGATCCACAGGCCCGCATCCTTGCACGTTCGGAGCGCTTGGGCGAGGTTGGTGACCTCAGACATTGCGAGACGCTCGGTGGCGCCCGCGGATGCCCGAGCCACGGTCGCGTTCAGACCCACTGCCCGGTCCCGCGGCCAGAAGACTCCGCTGACTCCGAAGAACTCGCAGCTCCGCAAGATGGCGCCGAGGTTCTGAGGGTCGACAACGCCATCGAGCGCGACATAGACCCTTCGCGGCGCCTCGACGGTGGGTCGCTCGATCAGATCCTTCAGATCGAGCAAGGGCGGAGGGGCGGCCAGCGCGACGATGCCACGGGCGTCCGCCTGCCCGACCTCGAGCTGCAGCGCCTCGCGATCGACCCGCTCCACGGGGATTCCCAGGGCCATGGCTCGCTCGGCCACGTCGAAGTCGCGCTTCTCGTCGACCAGGATTCGCTCGATGCGATCCGAGGCAGCCTCGAACAACTCCACGACAGCACGCTCGCCGGGGACCGCATAGCGCGCAGGCGTTCCCTTGCGAGGTTTCCCGGACTTCACGTGTTTGCCGGGTTTGCCGCGGCGGCGACCTTTATTGCGTTGCGGTTCGGATGACGCCATCGGGTCCTACGTGGGCAAGGGTCACGGTCGGGGGGCCTTCCGCGCTGAAGGCAAGGGCGCGCTCAAACGCGCGAAAGACGAGGAGTTCTTGGTCGCCCGGAGGATGCCCTTCGGCGTCGAGGAACGCCTGCTCGAAGTCTGCTGTCCCCTCCGAGGCCCACGCGACCGGAGCGATCCACACTTCGGAGAGCACCTTGCGGTCGTCGATCAACCCGGTCTGGCTGGCGCCCTCAGCCGTGCTCAACACCATCACCCCTTCGGACCCATCGGCCGACGGGGCTCGATCGAGGCGGATCAGCTGACGTACGACCGACTCGAGGCGGGTCACATGGTCGGGGACGATCACGGCTCCGCCCGCCCGGAGCCCCCCGAGCAACGGGGCGAGCAGCGGCTGGAAGCTCGTCGTGTCGACCGGGTAGGTCTGCACCACGAGGTCGTCCTTCGCCTTCTTCCCGACTGATCTTTCGATCGCCTTGAGGGCGCGACGGCCGTAGCCGTTGTCGGGTGTGAGCACCATGATCTGTCGGGCTCCACGGTCGCGGGCAAGACGGACCAAACCGTCGATGCGGGTTTCCAAGGACGGAGCGACGCCCATGGCCCCCCCGACGGACTCGCCGGGGACCACAACCGCAACCTGGTCTCCCACGGCGTTGTGAACCGCGCGAACGTTCGAAGCCCCGATCGGGCCGACGATCACGGTGGCGCCCTCCTCCACCAGGGCGCGCGCGCCCGAAGCCGCCGAGGACTTGCTCGACCCTGCGTCCCGCCATAGGAAGCCACCGACGCTCGCCTCCGAGAGAGAGACCGCGGAGACCGAGGCTGCCGCGAGCTGGGCATCTGCGAACGCCGACAACGGGCCCGTCCGAGGCAACAACACTCCAACTCGTGCGGGCGGACCTGCGCAGGCCTGAACCCACTTGGCCTCGTCGGCAGCCGGCCGTGCCCCTCCGGCGAGGGCCTCGAGGCAGCGGCGCGCGGGGCCGGGTTCGAGTCCGGCGGCTTCCTCTTCGATCGCCGCCTTCGGCAGGGTCCGGCCAAGCGCCACGATGCGCGTGTCAGCGTAGAGCGCCGCGGCCGAGTCGTCGGTCACCGAGGCCCGCCAAAGCGTGTACGCCGTGAGCGCGGGCCCGAACGACGCATCCCGCTCGAGAGCGACGGCACGGATCCCCGCGAGTGCTCCGGACTCGAGTCCCGCTTGGGCAATCCACTGAGGATCGTCGAGCTCTTGCAGCGCGACCTGCGGGTCCCCGCCGCGCGCCAGTGCCCGAAGCCGAAGCTGCGTGAGCGAACGCTCCAGGTCCCCGGGCTTGTCCGCCTTCGGTTCCCAGGAAAGGCCACGCTCCGCAAGAGCAGCGGCGTCGACATCCTGCCCGTGCAGGTAGGCGTGGGCTGACTTCGCGTGCAGTGCTTCGCGCGCGAGTTCCGGCGGCGGGTTCTGTTCGAGGATCTCGTCGGCGATGGTCGGGACGCGTTCCGACTCCGGAGCGTCCTCCCACGCTGCTTGTAGGCGGGTCCAGGCGTCGGCCAACGCCGGGTCCAGGGAGGACGCATCGACCTCGCTACGCCTGTCATCGCCCAGGAACGTCGGGATCGACGACGGTGAGTTTCGGCGGCAGCCAGGCGCGGTCAGCACGACCGCCAGAGCGGCCCATCGGAGCTTGCGGAACAACACGGGGAGCGACACAGACCGAACGCGCGAGACGGCTTCGGTCATCCGTGCGCATGATATATCAGACCTTCATGGTCGGTCGGGACGTCGAAGAGTTCGACAGCGGATACGGCGAGTCGAGCCGCTACGCTGCGCACCTCGACCGCGGATGGGCTTTGCTCGACCGCGGCGACGTGGTCGCTGCACGTACCTCAGTCGAACACGCGCAGGAGGTTCGGCCCGACGACCCCGACGCCAGCGTCCTGCTCGGAGCGATTTCCCTGGCCGAAGGCGACCCCGCCGAGGCGCTGCGCTGCTACGAGCGCGCGGCCGAGCTCGACCCCGAATACCTCGAGCCGTACGTCGCTGCTGCCCAGGTCTGCTTGTTCGACCTGGAGGATCCGACCCGCGCCCTTCGGTTTTGCGAGGACGCACTCGAACTGGATCACCTCAGCGCGTTCGAGGCCCTTGACCTCGGGCTGCTCCACGCGGAGTGCACGCTCGCCCAAGCCGGCCCCCCCTCCGACGGCCCCCTCGCGTTTCGCGGAGACGACGCGCCCAAACTCGGACAGGCCGAGGACTTCGCGGTCGTCCTCGCCACGCTCGCCCTCGCGGCACGCGGACCCGCCGACAACGACCTCGACAACGGAGATCCCGTCCACGCTGAGGCTGCCGAGACCCTGATGCTCGACAGCGACGGCGAACGCCTCGACGCTGACGAGCAGCGCGACCGGGTCGCCCGAGCCTTTCAGCTCGTGATGCGATGGGCGCGACTCAAGCTGGATCTGGGCGAGGTCCCGGCGGCCACCGAACAGTTGCGCGCCCTGACCTCCTGGTTCCCCGAGGAGGCCGACGCTTGGTACCTGCTTGGCGAAGCGCGGCTGCGCAGCAAAGAGGTCCTCCACGCCGCCGAGGCCAGCCTTCGTACGCTCGAACTGGACGCGCGAACGCCCCTGCCCGAGTGGCTCCCGCCGGTGGGCCGACTCCAGCGCCGCGTCTTGCAGGCCCTGCAGCGGGTCGAGATCCCGGCCATTCGCAAAGCGATCGAAGAAGAGCGACCGATCGCCGTTCTGATTCAAGAACGTCCCGCGCCCGAGCTCGTTGCCGAGGGCATCGACCCTCGCCTCCCCGCACTCGCGCTGGGAACTCGGCTCGACCCCCAGGACACCGCCCTCACCCTGACCGGGATCGCGATCTACGTCGCAAACATCGCCCGGGTCTGTCGCGACGCCGCGCAGTTCGAGGAGGAACTCAAGGCCTCGTTGGACGAGGAACTCGGGGTGTTCTTCGCCGAGCTCAGCGCCCCGGAGCCCGAAGCTGACGAAGAACCGGCCGAAGAGAAGAAGCCCCGGCGTCGCCGTCGACGGAAGAGCTGATCGTCCTCGCTCCAGGGCCCAGCCAGTTGCGATGATTCAGCCCCAGACCAGTAGCTCGCTCCCGCTCGTCGTGTTGTGCGTCCTGCTCGGGCCGAGCTCTTTCGCCTTCTTCGCGGCGACGGTCTCCGTGGACCCCCCGGGCGTCTCCCAAGTCCTGTTGGGTGCCGCCACGGCCGCCAGTGTAGCTGCGTTGGGTGCCACGCTCCTCACGTTCTGGCGAGCTGACCCGATGGGTCTGGCGACCTGCCTGGCGCTCGTCCTGATTCTGTTCGGAGGGCTGTTCTGGGCCGTCACCGAGCACTTTGGTGCTGTCGAGGCAGCGTTTTTTGTCCCCGCGTTTACCGCGGTCGGGTACGTCGTGTGGCGTCACGTCGGGAACGCCACACGAGCGGACCGAGTCGTCGGTTGCGACGTCATCTACGACGTACGAGCCGTCCACGTGGGATGGGATGCAACGCAACCCCGGGAATGCGTCCGTTTTCGCGTACAGAACATCCGCAATGACTTCGCGAAGATTCGTCTTCGGCTGGAGCTACCTGGCAGGCGCGGGCACCGGGGGCTCCGGGTCGAGCGCGTGCAGAGATTGGGGCCGGGCGACGCTGGAACGATCAAGGTTCGGTTCCCGGCGCTTCGGGCGGCTTCGACGACGTGCCGCGTACGCGTTTCAGTACGACACTCCAGCACCTTCGCACGACGACTCATTCTGTACCCGCGCAGACCGTTCCCGGTCGGGCCGCGCTGGGTCGTCTGGATGCTCGGCGTGGCGGGAGGAGAACCTGGTTTGCTCTTCGGCGTACCGACGGTCCAGCTCCTCTCCAAAGACGCACCAGGGGAAGCGACCGTGAAGACCGCGTGGGTCCCCGACGACGCGGCTTGAGTCAGTCGCCGTCAAGCCCACGAAAGAGGCCACGCGAGAACGAAACAGCGAGAACCGAGGTGGAGAGGCCAAGCACAGCCGCCGCCACCCCCGAGCCGGTCCCGACCACCGTGGCGATGGCGACCGTCGACGCGCTACCGAGAACGAACATGAGGTTCCGCGGCCCGAACGGCCGAGGGGCAGTCTTGACGGGGGTCGCCAGGGGATCCGCGGGGCGCTTCGCCAGTGCGCTCGGTGGACCCGCGTCCCGGCGCTGTGCGAGAGGGTCTCTCGCTTTCGGACCCGCCCGCAGCGCGGCCACGCTTCCTGGGCGCGCGTCGGGGTCCGCCCGAAGCATCCATTGCAAACGGTCACGAAGCGGCCCCGGCTTGATGACGTCCCCCAGCTCGATGTCCAAGCCCTTCGCGGGCAACTTCGCTGCATCGGTGCCTGTGGCCGCGGCTGCCAACGTCGCGCCGAGGCCATACAGGTCGGACGCGGGAGACGACTGCCCCCGAAGCTGTTCCGGCGCCATGTAGCCGTACGTGCCCACAACCGTGGACTGGCGTGAGTCGATGAGCACGTCACGAACGCTGCCAAAATCGACGAGCCAGACCCGCCCATCCTCGCTGAGCACGACATTGCCGGGCTTGAGGTCGCGATGGATGACCGGCGGATTCAACGAGTGGAGGTACTCGAGCGCCCCGAGCAGGCCGTCGAGAATCGCCTCGAGTTCGCCATCGGTGTACCGTCGGCCAGCGTCGATCTGGGCCTGCAGCGTGTCCCCTGGAGCGCGTTGCATCACCAAGAAGAAACTGCCCGCATCCTCATCCCCCCCGTGTTCGACATAGGCGGGGATCGAAGGGTGCTTCAGCGAACGCAGGACCGCGCACTCCCGCTCAAACAGCTCGAAACGCTTCCACGCATCGCTGCCGGCGAGTCGGAACACCTTCACGACGACCGCGTCCCCGCCGTGGGTATCCACCGCGGCGAAGGTTTGCCCCTGGCCGCCACGTCCCAACGGCCCCTCGACGCGATAGCGCTCGGGGAGCCCAGGAACGTGGGTCGCCGTGTCCGCCACCATCACCGCATGGTCGCCATGCCGGGACCGAACATGCGGTCGAGCGACAGCATCAAGGATTCATCGGCCGTCACGCCGAACTCGTCGCCGAAGACGATGCGCGAGGCGAACTTGCCATCGACGGTCACCTGCAACTCCATCGTGCAGGGACCGCTGTGGTCGCTGACCAGCTGCTTGAGCCCCAGCACCTTGTCGTCGGTGAGTTGGTCGGCGCGCAAGCGAAGCAAGACCTTCTTCGTACGTTCGCTTCGAACGTCGGCCACGAGACGGACCGAGTCCGCGAGGAGCTTGTAGCGTTTGACATCCCCCTCGTCGGACCGCTCGACCTCGATCTTGCCGCTCGCCAGGACCGGCTCTTCGGCGGCCTGTTGGAGTTCGTCCCCCAGGGACATGCCGCTCTCCTCGTCGACGCGCTGGTACGTCTTGGGGAACACGATGACTTCCACGCGACCGTACTGGTCCTCGAGTTGGAAGAAACACATCGGGCCCTTGCCGCTGCGGGTTTGAATCTCGCGAAACTCGCAGATCACCCCGGCGAGCACGACTTCTTGGCCATCGAGGCCTCGATGGAGCTTGCCGACGTGACTGGTGGCGAAGCGCTCGACGTCTTGCTGGAACCGGTCCAACGGGTGGCCGGTGAGATAGAAGCCCAGCGCCTCCCGCTCTCCGAGCAGCCGCTCCTTGGCGGACCAGTCGTCGATGTCCGGGTAGGACTCGACAAACACCGAGTCGGGCTCGGCGATCGCGGCGAACAGTCCAACCTGTCCCGATTCGCGATCGCGCTGTGCCCCCTGCCCCTGCTCGACCGCGTTCTCGATGACGGCCATCACCTGCGCTCGGCCGTGCCCGTCGGACACGCTGTCGAGACCACCCGAGCGCAGCAACCCTTCGATCGTCCGCTTGTTGACCTTCTTGATGTCGACCCGCCGGCACATCTCGAACAGCGAGACGAACGGGCCGTCTTGTTTGCGCGCGGTGAGAATGGACTCGACGGCGTTGTCGCCCACGTTTCGCACGCCGCCCATCCCGAAGCGAATCCACTGCTCGGTCACGGTGTCGTCGTCCTCGTGAGGGCGGGTGACCACGGAGAAGTCCCGCTCGGACTCGTTGACGCACGGCGGGAGCACGCCGATCCCCGAGCTGCGAGCCTCGGCGATGAACTTGACGACGTTCTCGTTCTTGTCCTTGTCGCACGTCATCAGCGCGGCCATGAACGCAGTCCGGAAGTGACACTTGAGATAGCCGGTCTGATAGGTGATCAGCCCGTATGCAGCCGAGTGCGACTTGTTGAAGCCGTAGCCGGCGAACTTGTCGATCAAGTCGAAGATGTCGTTGCTGGTCTTCTCATCGATGTCGTTGACCTTCTTGCACCCCTCGACGAACAAGCCGCGCTGCCGGTCCATCTCCTTCTTCTTCTTCTTGCCCATCGCGCGGCGCATCATGTCGGCAGCGCCCAGGCTGAAGCCGGCGAGAATCTGCGCGGCCTGCATGACCTGCTCCTGATAGACGAACACGCCGTACGTCTCGCGGAGGACGTTCTCGAGAAGGTCGTGCGGGTACACGATCCTCTGCCTGCCGTGCTTACACTCGATGAAGGTGTCGACCATACCGCCCTCCAGCGGACCCGGTCGGTACAGCGCCACGGCAGCGATGATGTCCTCGAACCGGTCGGGCTTCAGCCGTGTGAGCAGCTCCTTGAAGCCAGAGGATTCCAGCTGGAACACCCCCGTCGTGTCGCCCCGACTGATCATCGCGTAGACGTCCGGGTCGTCGAGCGGGATGGTGTCGATGTCGAACAGCGGGCGATCGGGGCCGTGCGGCGCTTCGGGGTGCTCTTCGGTGCGCTCCGTCGGGCGCTCGATCGGGGGCCATGGCGCCAACGCTTGAAGCTTGCCGTCGTTGATCAGCCGCACGGCGTTGCTGATCACGGTGAGCGTCTTGAGCCCGAGGAAGTCGAACTTCACCAGCCCGGCGTTCTCGGCATCGACCATCGTGTACTGGGTCACGATCTTGCCGTCCGCCTTGAAACACGGCACGTGCTCCCACAGCGGCCGGTTCCCGATCACGACACCTGCGGCGTGCATGCCCGCGTGACGGTTGAGCCCCTCGAGCGAGGTCCCGACCTTCATCACCTTGGACGCGTTGCGGAACGGGCTGCCGGCCGCATCATCCGCAACGCGGCGACGAAGTTTCTCCGCCGCTTCCGCGATGGGCAGCGCGTCTTTGTACTTTCCCGCTGCCTTCGGGTCCGCCTTGATCTCCTTCTTCATCACCGCCGGATCGAGCATGGTGGCGGAGAGCGTGACCTTCGGTCCCTCGGGGATCAGCTTCGCGAGTTCGTTGGTTTCCTGGACCGACCACCCCATCACCCGGCAGACATCACGGACCAACCCGCGGGCCTTGAGGCTGTGGAACGTCGCGATCTGGCCGACGTGGTCGTGGCCGTAGCGGTCCATCACGTAGCTGATCACCTCCTCGCGGCGGTGCATGCAGAAGTCGATATCGAAGTCCGGCATGCTGACGCGCTCGGGGTTGAGGAAGCGCTCGAACAGGAGGTTGTACTGAATCGGATCGATGTCGGTGATGCGCATCGAGTACGCCACCAACGACCCTGCGCCCGAACCCCGGCCAGGCCCGACCGGAACCCCGATCTTCCGAGCGTGGCGGATGAAATCCCACACGATCAGGAAGTAGCCGGGGAACTGCATGCTGTTGATGATCCCCAGCTCGTAGTCGAGCCGACTGCGGTAGAGGTCCTCGTCGGGCTTGAAGCCTCGTGCGCGCAGCTCTGCCAAGCGCTCCACAAGCCCCTTGAGCACCACTTCGCGCAGGTACCCCGGCAAGTCGCTCTCCACGCCCTCGGGGAGCGCGAAGTCGGGGAGCTCGGGCGTCCCCAGCTTGAGCTCGACGTTGCACGCCTTGGCGATCAACGCCGCGTTCTCGATCGCCTCGGGATACTGCTCGAAGTACGGCTGCATCTCGTCGGGGCGCTTGATG
>JBOEGF010000002.1:153623-351700 GCA_050633305.1 Nannocystales bacterium | reverse complement strand
GCCCGCCAGGGCGAGGACTTACTCTTGGTGGCGCAATGCGCTCGTTACGGGGACGGGGACAGCCTGCGCGTTCCTTTCGGGTGCGAGAGCCGGGGCATCGGCCCCTCGTGCGTTGGCTGGCCCACGGGCGAGACCGCGGCGCTGCGCTCCCGGCACCGCTTGCCTGAGGCCGTGGCGTCAATGGGTGCTGAGCTTCGAGGACCCTTTGCGGTTTATCTGCTCGTGTCCCCAGGTTGGGTTCATCAGCGAGCTGCCAGGTTCCCAACTCCGGGCGGGGGAATTATGGCGCGCTAAAACCACGAGGCTCGCCAACGTTTTCGCTCACGTTTCGTCGGCCTTGATCGGTGAGCCAGCTGGAGGACTCTGAGAGGCGACGGTCAAATGGTCAAGCCCACAAGTTGCTAGACCGGCTTCCTCTTCACGACTCGTCAGTTTCGGTGCCACGGACCTCAAACGCCTGTGTTGGTTTGGTTGAGTGGAGCTCAACGTTGTGAAATGAAATATGTCTCCATGGGAGACTTTCGATGAAGTGGCGGTATTCTCGACTCAGTGCAATGGCGATTTCAATCTCGTCCTTGACCAGTTGTGTGCGGTCGGGTGCCCCGTGGCCCATCTCGCCCAGGAAGTCAGAGTGGGCTTCGATTTGCTCGTCGGGCTTCGTGAGAAGATCGATTGCTCTTTCGGCGGATTCTTCGATGGCTGTCATTTTTTCGGAGAGCCACCCCCGGCTCATGAATCCTGTGTATCTCCTCTTGTCTTCTTCGTCGACCTCGGGTGGCTTGGCTCCCTTGCGCCAGCTGTGATCGCCAAGATGAATGCTGTGATAGTAGCGGGTTGCCCACCTTGTGAACTCCTGAATTGAGTCGGGGACCATCTGGGCGCCTGCCGATATTACAATCGTTGGGCGTCCCTCGTTGGCTCGTTTCCTGACAAGGTCAATGAGCAATTTGGCAGGGGGCGAGTTCGAAGTGCCATTTGGCAGTCGATAGCCAAAGTCGTCAATGATCAGGAAATCCAGATCCAGAAGCGCTCCAAGTAGGAGTGGTAGGGCTCGTCCTCTGTCGCGTGCGTAGTAATAGTACAGCTCGTTGTACATGTGGTAGGACATGCAAGCATCGGGACAGGCGCCGACCTCTGTCAGCAAGATGTGCGCAAGGCTTGTTTTGCCAGAGCCAATGGCGCCCGTGATGACCAGCACAACAGGCGGAGCCGTTCGGTACCTGTCGATTAGGTCAGCCACTGCCTGGAGTTGAGTTGGGGGGTAGCTTGGCGTCTTGCGGTACCAGTCCGTTGAGGTGTCTGCGTACACAGGGTCACGTTGGAGTCTCTGGAGTATGCTGGCACGACTGAAAGCTGGAAACTTATCGACATCCACACCTCCGGAGTATTCTTGGCTGTTGCGATGCCAGTAGTGTGTCGCGATCCACGGGTGGCGATCGAGTTTTGCATGTAGTGTGGTCGAGTCCCAAAGTATGACTGTGTAGGGGTTTGTTGTATCTTGTGAAATTGCGTTGGCTTTCGTCACCGCAGTTCCAGAGAACCCTCCCGTTGAGATGATGAGTAGCCCTTGGGCACGATGTAGTGAAAGGTAGCTGACAGTGCCTGATATCGCAGCCTGCCCTAGGGCGGATGTGACCCACTTGCACTGCACGACAAATGGTGTCAGTTCAAGCCCGAGTGGGCTCTCTCGCGGGAGATCCAGCATGATGTCGCTCCCTTGATCTGGTCCACTTCCGATCCCTCGTACGTTTCGACAACCGACTGCAATCAGAACGTCTTTGCAGAGGTTCTCGAATGTGGAATGAGACTCAAGGTCCTCAAGGCGGTGCATGTATGTTGGCTACCAGAAGCTTAGCAACCTTCACAACAGTGGGGCTCCCACGTGGTGTGCGAAGTTCCTTGTCCAGGTCCTGGGGAGGTGCAAACTTGGCCGCGCCATGAACGAGTGTGAGCGTCCTGGTGCTCCCCCGAATGAGGGCGCATGGGTTGGGTTGCCGTGGCCGCCTATGTCATCGAGGACTCGTCGACCCGAGCTCCGAGACCTCATTCGGTCGAAAACACTCGCTGGATCGTTCCGCACCGGCTGGGGGAGAGTCGGCTTCGTTCGCTCGGCCTGAATGAGCAAGCCTGTGGACGAGGCGCTCGTGGTCAGAGTCTAGCTCGCGCTACCATTGCGTTCGGCGAGAGCTTGCCGTGCGAGCCACGACCGGCTCCGCCGATGCCTCGGCATGCAGCTGTACGCCGCCGTCACGGTGAACGGTCGAGACTCTAGCGGCTGGAGCGAGCCTACCGCTACGTGCTGGGACCGCCTTTTACCTCGACGCAGGGCAGCGCACTGCGGCCGGACATGTTCGCGTGCGGTTCCTGAACCCCAATCGCTTCGGGGCCACCGAGGACCACACTCACGGCAGTTAGCGGACCCGACGGGGAGTACGAGATAGCTCCACCACCGGAGGCAGCTCAACAACCGAAGCCAGCCCCGCCTCGGACGCGTCTGCATCATCGACCAGCCCGCCAGCCAGCCAGCCAGCCAGCCAGCCAGCCAGCCAGCCAGCCGATCAACGCGATGCCATCGCGCCAGATCGGCCGCTTTCGATCGAGTGATCCGATGGCCACGCACTCGAGGTCCTGAACGACGGACGCATCACCATCGGCGGACAGGAGGCCAACGTCGCGACGACCCACATCGCCGACCCCACGGGTTCGCTGCTGCCCGGCAATGCGATCGACCCCATGCCGCGGGATGCAGCGCCCGCCTCCGAACCCCTCCTCAAGCTTGACCGCCTCGACGCGCAGCGCCTTGCCGTGTTGGTCTCTCACGGTGCCGACAACGAGCACTCCGCCTACGACCGCGTTCTCGAGTTCTACGTCTCCCCAGGCTCGACCGGAGAGATCGGGGGTGGTCCGCCCTCATCTCACCCTGCTACCGCACACCCTCACGGCAACTCCAGCTCAAACCCCCCCACAGCCCTCCACTCGTACCCCGTCTCGGTAAGCTTTCGGAGTCCTCCGCCCGACGACCACTCCTGAATCGCCCCCTGTGCTCCGAAGAGAACAACGCCGCGGTCCGTGGGGACGATCGCAACCGGCCGCAGCTCCCCGGGCAGTCCGTGCTGCTCGACGACGCTGGGCGCCAGGCCGAGCTGGAGAAACGTCAACCTGAGCGCGCCCTCGTCTCGCACGACAGCCATCGTCACGCCGCCCTGCATCTGCACTGGACCGGCGGCGACGGCCAAGAGACCCGGCGGCGCTTCTGGCCCCGGCTCGGTGCACAGCTCCACTCTTCCCAAGAGCTGACTTGCGAGCGGACCGAAGATCGAGGGGACAGCGAGCCGCTACAGGAAGCTCGTCGTGAAGCCGACATCCGAGGCGAGCTGAACCTCCTCGCCCTGTGGGTTGTCGGCGAACCAGATCGACCAAGCGTCGGGGGGAAGGATGCCCTGGGCCGCACAGATCCCCGTCGACACGCTGCAACAGTAGAGTCGCTCATCGCCCGTCGCCCACAGCCGGCCATTGCGGTCGAAGCCCAAGGCATCGACGTTCACCGAGAAATACTCGTCCTCCTGAAGCGCTCGCTCAGGGCCCAGCACGGCAACCGCGACCAGGATCGGCCAGCTCTCGTACGATGGCGAGTTTCCTGGGCCCTCCGACGTGGTGCGACCTCTCGCGTCGCCGTTGTCGTGTCAACGCGTTGCTGTCGGTCGGTGCGAAGCGCGAGTGCTGGCTGGCTGCGGGAACAGAGCACGATGGCTGTCGAACCTGGGAGCGCTCGCTCTCTTACTCCGGCCCACTCTCAGCCCGCATCAAACACCTCAGCTGCCACCGATCCAACTCCCCACTCCCGACCTCGAACCGAAGCTCCGACCCAACGCCAACCCGAGCCTCCCCAGACTCAATCCAAACCCGCAGAAACGCCGGCGGTTTCGAAGCTGGTGCCGTTCGCTCCCTGTCCACATCCAGCCACGCCGGCTCCCACCCGTGATCCGCGAGCTCGAGATACCCGAACCGCTCGCTGCGAGTCACGATGCCCTCGCTCACGCGCGACAGATCCAAGTGCTGAAGCTTCCATGAGGTGTCGTCGCCCCAGTGGCAGCCCCACACGAACCCGAAGTCCCCGTTCGGCCACTCCCTGTCCGGGCTCCAATGCTTGCTGCCCGGGATGACACTCCCATCGTGGAGGTCCCACCAGTCGGGTACGTAGAACCCAACCGGGCAAAAGCCCCTATGATCTTCGTCCTCCTCCGCGATGATTTCCCCTGTGACCAAGTCCAGCACCGCGGTCGCCTCGTAGTCTCGAGAGATGAGGGCGAGCTCTCGGTCCCCCTGGCGGAACGGCTCGAACGTCCGGTACAGCCCGTGGTTCCGGACGTACGACGCGGCCGGTTCGAGCCCGTGCTCGCCGCGTCGGCACACCTCCACCGCCGTCGAAGGCCACACACCCTCGCCGCCAGAAACCTCCGTCGTACGCACGGCCCAGGCGTCCCGTGGCTTGGGTCGCGAGGGGATCTCGAAGTCCGTTTCGACCACGACCTCCCGGACGACGAACCCACCGTCATGGTAGCGGCGGGCCCAGTTCTCTCCGTGCATCTCGCGAGTACTGAGTGTCGCGATCTCAGCCGCGGCCAGGGCTCGAGTGCGGAACGTGCCGAGATACACATCGTCGGTTCGGTTGGTCACTACCCCGTAGACTCGGAAGACCACGTCGCCGCGCATGGCCTGTTCGAGCATCAATCCAGCGCGCAGCCTGGCATGGCGTTGCGCTTGCTTCGGTACATGGTTCGGAGCTGGACCCGGCACGCGAACGAGCACCCCGAACATCCGCTGCCTCTCATCATCCCCGCCGTTCTCGCCCAGGTCTCCGGTGGCTGGACCGCCCCGACACGGTTCGCCGACCTCTTCTCCACCTCCGTCACCGACATCGCGCCTGGAGTTCTCCCGGACTTCCACTACGCAGTCGACGATCTGCACCGATCGAACGACGCCGACCTGCGCGCCCGAACGCTCGCCAACGCTGCGCGACTCTCCCTGTGGCTGCTGCGCGACGCACGAGACCGAGATTCGCTCCTGCGGAGCCTTCCGTCGTGGGCGGCAGACCTCGAATCGCTCGCGCAAACACCCCGAGGCAAAGACCTGCTCATCGTGCTTCTGCGCTACATCGCGAAGGCCTCCCGCGACCTGCAGCTGTCCGAGTTCCGTGCCATCCTTGACGGGCAGGCGCCCACTGCCGAGGCCGTGACCATGACGATCGAAGAACAACTCCACGCTGAAGGACACGCCATGGGTCTCGTACAGGGCAAGGCCGAGGGAAAGGCCGAGGGCAAAGCGGAGGGCAAGGCCGAGGCGCTCCTTGTCATCCTTCGCGCACGCGGACTCCATGTCCCCGCAGATGTCCGAACGCGCATCGAGACCTGCGGTGACGCGGAGACGCTCGACCGCTGGCTTGTCCGCGCGGCCACTGTCTCCGATCCCGTAGACGTGTTCGATCGCTGACCCTTGTCGCCGCGTTAGTCTCGTACTCGAACGCCGGCGACCATGAAAAACAGGACCCCATTCGTGGTCACCTCGCAGTGTGCCGTCGCGCTCGGCCTTGCCGCGTCCGTAGCCTGCGGCGAGGCCGAGGTCGAGCGCGAGGTCTCGGGTGAGTGGCTCGATGTCGTGCTGCCTAGCGACGTGGAAATCTGCGCCGGCACGCTCCCGGGATACGATCGGTTTGTCGAAAGCGTCGCGGACCGATGGGATTTCGAGCTTGCAGGGTGGCGCGGGCAAATGGAGGTTGTGTCGCCAGGCGAACAGCCCTGGGCTTCGCTCGGCTGCTCTACACAGAGCACAGGGTGTGCGTCGCCCTCCAGTAGGGAAGCGTGGATCCGTCAAACGTCTTCCGGCGAGCATGAACTGGTCCACCTCATCGCCGACATCGACGCACCGCCGTTCTTTTCCGAGGGTGTCGCCACATACTGGGGCTCCCGGCCGTTCAGCAAGTGGACCATACCGCCGGAGCTCGTCGAACCGCTGCTGGAGTCCCAAACATCCACCGAGCTCCTCGAGGTTTGGAACCTCGGCTACAACGCGGCGGGCGGGTTTACAGGCCGATTGATCGAAGAGTACGGGGTCGAGCGCTATCGAAGCTTCTACGAAGACCTCCCGCGCGACGCTTCGGTTGCCGAGATCGGCGTTGTCTTCGAAGACGTGTTCGGAGAGCCATTGCAGCCCCAGCTCGAAACGCTGTCCACCGAGCCGATGTGCAACCATCCGATTTGGGCGTGCGAGCACGGGATCTCCACCGTATTGCCGATCGTTCAAGATGGCCCGCTGGACTGCGACGGTCCCGATGTGCAGGGATTCGACTCCGATGTCCTCGAACTGCACGCGCCCAAACAAGTACTGCATTTCACGCTCGAAGAAGAGACCGACGTTGAGTTCTCCTTGAAGAACGTGGATGTTGTCATGATGAGGTGCGGCGAATGCAGCGAGTCCGAGATCCAAACGGGGGCATTCATGGACGAACCCCGCGTGTACTCGGATCGGTTGCTGCCGGGCACATGGTCGGTCCGAATCTCCAATCGGTCCTCCGACGATATGTACTTCGGGCTGCGGGAGATCGGGGGCTAAGCAGCGGCTCGGCTGCTCTTGAGTCATGCGATCGACCCGGGGCCGTGGGGTTCAGCGCCCGCCTCCGACGACCGCTCGTTAACCGCCCCCTGTGCTCCGAAGAGGAGAACGCCGCGGTTGGTGGGGACGATCGCAACCGGCCGAAGCTCCCGTGGGAGTCGGTGCTGCTCACCGAGAAGTACTCGTCCTCCTGAAGCGCTCGCTCAGGGCCCAGCACGGGAACCGCGGCCAGCAGCGGCGCGACCTCTGGCATGGTCACTCGGCGCTCGCCCAGCGTTCTCAAGGCTATGCAGCCTCGTGCCTTGCCTGTCCTCGTCCTCGGTTGGGGCGAGCTTGAGGTCGACGTCCTCTCCGAGAGCGACGGGATTTCGTCCCCTGCAGAGGCCATCCGACGGGCAGGCCAGGAGAACCACACCCCACTCAACCGACTCGCGAGGTCGGCGACACGACAGTCGCGAACGCTGGACTGAAGACCTCGGTCATGCCGGCGGCCTGCGCATCGTGGACAACGTCTTCAGAGGACAGGTGTCCGAACCCCGAACGCATCCGAGCCTGTGCCCGCGCCCAGTGCTACGTCACTCCCCCGGTGACCAACGCCCCCCACGACGCGCTGTTCAAGACCATCTTCGGCCAACCCGAACACGCTGCAGCCGAGCTGCAACACATCCTTCCCGGCCACATCGCCGCGCGCATCGACTGGTCCAGCCTCACCCCACAACCCGGCACCTACGTCGACGAAGAACTCGCCGACCAGCACAGCGACCTCCTCTTCTCCGCCGCCACGCGTCCATCCGAGGAGCCCGTCTTCGTCTACGTCCTGTTCGAGCATCAGTCTACGGCGCAGCCACGCATGGCGCTGCGACTGCTTCGCTACATGGTCCGGATCTGGCAACGCCACGCGAATGAGCACCCTGACGCGCCACTGCCCCTCATCATCCCTGCGGTCCTCGCCCACATCCCGGGCGGCTGGACGGCTCCCACGCGGTTCGCCGACCTATTCGCAGCCCCGGTCGCCGACATCGCGCCGGGCGTTCTCCCCGACTTCCAGTACGCAATCGACGACCTGCACCATTCCAGCGACGCCGACCTGCGCGCTCGGGTGCTCGCCAACGCGGCGCGACTCTCGCTGTGGTTGCTGCGCGACGCCCGAGACCGCGACGCACTCCTACGAACCCTCCCGTCGTGGGCGGGAGACCTGGAAACGCTCGCACAAACACCCCGAGGCAAGGACCTGCTCATCGTGCTTCTGCGCTACATCGCGAAGGCCTCACGCGACCTGCAGCTCTCCGAGTTCCGTGCCATCCTTGACGGGCAGGCGCCCACAGCCGAGGCCGTGACCATGACGATCGAAGAACAGCTCCACGCAGAAGGACACGCCAAGGGCCTCGTGCAGGGAAAGGCGGAGGGCAAGGCCGAGGCGCTCCTCGTCATCCTTCGTGCACGCGGACTCCATGTTCCCGCAGACGTTCGGACGCGCATCGAGACCTGCGGTGACGCGGAGACGCTCGACCGCTGGCTCGTCCGGGCGGCGACTGTCTCCGATCCGGTCGATGTGTTCGGGTCTTGAACGCTACCTGGTAGGGTTGAGGGGGGCTGGTGACCGCCGAGCAGACGAGGACCGGAGCGTCGACCAGGAAGCTCGGAGTCTCTCGAAGTCCCTCGCCGGTCGCCCCTGCGGTCGACACCACCCAATGGAGTGCGACGGTGGTGACTACGGCGAGTATGACCACCGACCCCTGAGCAGGTCGGTCGACGCGCGCCGGTTCGGCCTTCGTGGGTCCTCTGGCGACGCCCGTCAGTACGGTGTCGTCGGCTCGATACCCCGACTGAGGTCCGGACTCGTCGTCGGCGATGGACACGGCCGAGCTGCAGCATCCGCCCGGACAGCTCACGCTCTGAAGATGCCTGCGCAGCCCCGCCAACCTGTTTTCCGTACGGTCTCTCGGGGCCTCCGCGATTCAGCCGCACCGCTGTTCGGGTACCACTCACGTTCAGGCTAAGCCTGCCCAAGTGCTCCGGAATCCTTGCCCAGGTCCGGCCGGAATCCGTGCCCAAGTGCGACCGGAATACGGGAATACGCACCGCGAGCTGGGCGTAGCGTGTGGCGTCGCGTCACCGGTTCGGAGCTTCGGACTTAGTCATGAACAATCGCGCTCCTGTAATTCCCTCTCAGAAGCTCGGAAGCTGCTTCAACCCGTGCTTCTAGCGCGTCAGCAGTTTCATCCTTGGGAGCGCCTGCGAGATAGGGCGAAATAGCGCTCAAATACGACAGTGCTGCCGTATTCGGCTACGCGGTCGAGGTCCCGGACGACCGGTGCATCGCGGTCGGCGGGTAGGAGGGCGACGTCGCGATGATCCACATCGTTGACCCCACGGGTGCGCTGCTGCCCGGTCATGCGCTCGACCCCATGCTGTGGGATGTAGCGCCGCGACTACTCGAGCGCCCAGTCCAACAAATAGCCATCAGCTGGTCCCGACGAGCTGATACTAAACATACAGCTCTCTGGACCAACCTCCGCTTGTTCTCCCGCGCGAAGGATCGTGGCGGCTCGGTTCTGCGGCTCGCCATTCTCACATGCCCAGGACGTGACCGTAATGACGACATCCTCTGACGACTGGTGGGTGACGCTCGCGCCTCCTCCCGGTGTAGTGAAGCACTCTGGCAAGCTCTCAAGTCGGTCCGGCCCCAGCGACGGCGAGATGACACCAATGCCGTTCGTCGAGCACTGAACTTCGCTCGTGGTGGTGGGCGGAGCTGGGTCGTTGACTTCGAGCGCGCACGGACCGGCACGCTGAGTCAGCGCCGGTGCGTCCGCCGCTTCGAAAGCGGCGATCGTTTCTGCAAGGGGCTCACCGAAGCTCGTGCTGAACCAGTCGTCCAACCCTGCCCGAGTCAACGCGTCCCCGTAGGCTTGCGTGCGTGTTGCCTCGCGAACTGCGTCCTCGCCGTGCCGGTCCAACAAGAAGGCGACGAAGGTCATCGCCCCAATGTAGGACGAGCCATCGCCCCCGAAGCTTTCGAGCTGTGCGTCGACGTCGACTGTTGTTGGTGCGGCACCGAAGTCTCCAAACGCCCCTGCGCGATCGAACTCCGCAAGACCTTCCTCGATGAACCGGTTACCGAAGTACCCGAACTGTCGTCGGATCCCGTGAACGAGTTCGTGGGAGATGACGTCTACTTGTCCCACTGCCGTGAGCGTGCCGTTCTCGGTGTAGCCAGCGCAGCCGCCGAGCGAACTGTCTCCGAAATCGCAGAACTCTTCACCCGCCCGACTTCCTACCCGAGCGACGAGTTTCTCTGTGGGGATGGAGGCGTCGCCGACGTGGAGGCGGGCGATCCTGTCGTACTCACGCACCACGCCATCCACCGACCCGTTGCAGAGAACCTCTCCGGGAACAGACAGGATGACGAGTTCGTCGCTGGCGAACACTTCGTCGCCGCCCCCATCGGCCTCACATCCGGGTAGCCAGCTCGCGAGGGTGAAGAGCGAGATGACGGTATACGTCTTCGTCGTACGAACAGTCATTCGCAACGCCGATCGATTTCAACGTTGTCGGTGGAGAAGTTGCCCTCGGCATCAGACGTCGTGAGGACGACGAAATTGGGCCCAGCTGGGAGCACGGCCTCAAGTAACGGGCCATCTCCGAGGTTCCCTTTGTTTGACCACCAGTGATGGTGGAGCTCCCCGCCGTCGAGATCGTTCGATATCCCACGGAATACCATCGGAGAGGCGCAGTCTCGGGGAGCCTCCACGATCGCGATCGATGTCTCGGGCGGCCGCTCGGTGTAGTTCGCCGTGATATCTAGGGTCAGACGAGCCTCGAACCCCAACCCTCCGAAGTTGAATACTAGGCCTCGGATGGTCAGGGCGCCTGATGTCGGGGATATTCGGCCCGTGGCTTCTGCGGCGTTCTTGAGTGATACGGATGTCGCGCCGCGCTCGCTCGACTGGAAAGAAACAAGCGACTCAAGTGAGCCTGGAGCGATCTTGAACGAATCTCGTCGGCCCAGAGGAATTCCCGCCTTCTCCTGTCCGACAATCTGCAGCTGTAGATCGCTTAGCTGGATAGTCGATCCGTCGACGGCGTATGTGCTGTCCGTTGAGGCTGTCAAGGCAGCAAGTTTTAGACAGTTTCCGCTCTTTGCATGGTCACATTGGACGATGCTGTGGCGAAGATCGAGGTCAATCTCCGTCTCTTCGAGACGCCCTGTCAGCCCCGCCCAGCTCCACTCCAGGTGAGCCGAGGTCCCCGCGGGGTCCTCTTCCGCCCCGAAGTGACTCGGTGCACCTGCGGTGGGCTCCAGCGATTCAGGGATAGAACAGCGATCCTTCGTGGCAAGAAGCTCGTCGCTCGCGCAGGCCATTGGGGTGCTGTTGGGAGGCCAGTTTTGTCCGAATCGGCGAGTTAGGGCTTCTTCCTTTCGGTCGAACGGCCACTCGCCGATCGTGGTTTCTAGCCCTTGATCTGTGTATTCGCCCTCGGCAGCGCTGCAGTCGACGTCCAGACCGTAGTCGATAGTCACAATGCCGTGGGGTGGCCACCATATTCGTCGAAGGATTTGTGTTCCTCCGCCCGCGGTACAGCTGTCGAAGTCAAAATCGCAATCGGAGTACACGCCGTTCTTCTGATTGTGCCATATCCTTGCGTCGTTTCGGGCTTGAGCTGTTGAGCATTTTCAGCCGGCGCATTCTGCGCCGACGCTGGGTGGACTGGACGGCGTGATCGGTATGCAACGGCGAAGGACGCCGAGGCGATATCCGAGTTCCGAGGCGGCCCGCGGGGCCGGCACCAGCACCAGCACCAGCACCAGCCCCATCGTCCGCGAGCCTGTCGAGCGTCGCGACAACCTGCAGTAGGGTGCCACGCTGCAGACTGCACTGCGCGCACTCAATCCACCGACATATCCGTTGCCGTCCATCCACCGGGAAACGCACTCCCAGTCACCCGAGCTGCCCGACGGCGTCGGGCCAGACTGGACGCTCTCATTCGAGGGATTCGATGGCTACTACGCGCTCGAGGTCTTGAAGGCTCGACCGGAGAGATCGATTGGTCCGCCCTCATCTCACCCTGGTGCCGCACACCCTCATGGCACCTCCAGCTCAAACCCCGCCGCTGCCCTCCACTCGTACCCTGTCTCGGCAAGCTTTCGGAGGCCTCCGCTCGACGACCACTCGTGAATCGCCCCCTGTGCTCCGAAGAGGAGAACGCCGCGGTCCGTGGGGACGAGCGCAACCGGCCGAAGCTCCTCGGGCAGTCGGTGTTGCTCGACCACCCCGGGCGCCAGGCCGAACTGGAGAAACGTCAACCTGAGCGCGCCCTCGTCTCGCACGACAGCGACCGCCACGCCGCCCTGCTTCTGCACTGGACCGGCGCCGACGGCCGCGAGACCTGGCGGCGCTGCTGGGCCCGGCTCGGCGCACAGCTCCACTCTTCCCAAGAGCTCACCTGCGAGCGGACCGAAGATCGAGGGGACAGCGAGCCGCTGCAGGAGGCTCGTCGTGAAGTCGACATCCGAGGCGAGCAGAACCTCCTCGCCCTGTGGGTTATCGGCGAACCAGATCGACCAAGCGTCGGGGGGAAGGATGCCCTGGGTCGCACAGATCCCCGTCGCCACGCTGCAATAGTAGAGTCGCTGATCGCCCGTCGCCCACAGCAGGCCATTGCGGTCGAACCCCAAGGCATCGACGCTCACCGAGAAATACTCGTCCTCCTGAAGCGCTCGCTCAGGGCCCGGCGCGGGAACCACGACCAGCAGCGGCGCGACCTCTCGCGTGGTCACTCGACGCTCGCCCAGCGTTCTCAAGGCCATGCGGCCTCGTGCCTTGCCTGTCCTCGTCCTCGGTTGGGGCGAGCTTGAGGTCGACGTCCTCTCCGAAAGCGACGGGCTTTCGTCGCCAGCCGAGGCCATCCGACGGCCAGGCCAGGAGAACCACACCCCACTCAACCGAATCGCGAGGTCGGAGACACGACAGCAGCGACCGCTGGACTGAAAACCTCGGTCATGCCGGCGGCCCTGCGCATCGTCGACAACGTCCCCAGAAGACAGGTGTCCGAGCCCCGAACGCATCCGAGCCTGCGCCCGCGCCCAGTGCTACGTCACTCCCCCGGTGACCAACGCCCCCCACGACGCGCTGTTCAAGACCATCTTCGGCCAACCCGAACACGCCGCCGCCGAGCTGCAACACATCCTCCCCGGCCACATCGCCGCCCGCATCGACTGGTCCAGCCTCACCCCCCAACCCGGTACCTACGTTGACGAAGAACTCGCCGACCAGCACAGCGACCTGCTCTTCTCCGCCGCCACGCGTCCATCCGAGGAGCCCGTCTTCGTCTACGTCCTGTTCGAGCATCAGTCTACGGCGCAGCCACGCATGGCGCTGCGACTGCTTCGCTACATGGTCCGAATCTGGACGCGCCACGCAAGCGAATATCCGAAGGATCCGCTGCCCCTCATATCCCTGCGGTCCTCGCCCACGTCCCGGGGGGCTGGACGGCTCCCAGTCGGTTCGCCGACCTGTTCGCAGCCTCGGTCGCCGAACTCGCGCCGGGCGTCCTCCCCGACTTCCAGTACGCAATCGACGACCTCCACCACTCCAGCGACGCCGACCTGCGCGCTCGGGAGCTCGCCAACGCCGCGCGGCTCTCCCTGTGGCTGCTGCGCGACGCTCGTGACCGAGACACGCTTCTTCGAAATCTCCCGTCGTGGGCAGGGGACCTCGAATCGCTCGCGCAAACACCCCGAGGCAAAGACCTGCTCATCGTGCTCCTGCGCTACATCGCCAAGGCCTCACGCGACCTGCAGCTGTCCGAGTTCCGTGCCATCCTTGATGGGCAGGCGCCCACTGCCGAGGCCGTGACCATGACGATCGAAGAACAACTCCACGCCGAAGGACACGCCAAGGGGCTCGTGCAAGGAAAGGCTGAGGGCAAAGCGGAGGGCAAGGTCGAGGCGCTCCTCGTCATCCTTCGTGCGCGCGGCCTACATGTCTCTGCAGACGTGCAGGAGCGCATCGAGAGCTGCGGCGACGCAGAGACGCTCGACCGCTGGCTCGTGCGGGCGGCGACCGTGTCAGATCCGACGGACGTGTTCGAGCCCTGAATGCTCCCGTATCGCGAGCGAGTGTCCAGGAAACCAAGCCAGTCGACGGTCGACGGTCCGCGACGCGTACTACCGGACATCACTTTCGGACTGGCCTGCCCCGCGTCGCTAAACTCCGACGCGGATTGGGTGACCAGAAACCGACATACGGAGAGCGACAAGTGGAAAAGTGCGAGTACATTGGTTTCGTTGGCGCGCGTATCCGCAACGTCTGGATCGTCTGGAACGAGTCGTGGGGAGAGATCGAGCAGTCGAGCCCTGTCGTCGTCGAGACCAGCCGGGGTCAACTTGAATTGTGGGCCGTCTACATTGCCGAATTCGACATCACGACCGATACGGTGGACCTTGGCAGACTTCCGCCGAACTACGACGGCTGCGAGCTGAGCTTGTCCTGGACCAACGACAAGCTGCCGGCCCAGCAGGCGGCCCAGGGCAAGCTGATCGCCCGGCTCGCTCCGGCCTCCGGCTTCGGAGGCGCGGGGCTCGAGGTTCACCACGCGACAGGCGCGTTCGTCGGTGCCAACATCGGAGACGAGATTGGCCTCGCCGCATTGCCGGAAAGCGCGGGCGAGTAGAGGGGCGTCGAGTCTCGCCGTCGGAGCATTCTCCGCGAAGTTTGGTCCTCAGTAAACGCCCACTACTCCCGTCGCCGATGGGCACTATTTCCCGGCGAAGGCTGGTGCACTTGCTGAAAATACTCAGGTTTTCCGCGAGCCCCTACCAAACGACTTCCTCTATTGGCTCCGATCAACTTCCGCTATCGAGCCGCCCGAGCCAAGCCGAGGTCAGTCGAAACTTGTGCACCCGCAGTGCGCCCGGAGTCCCAGGCTCGATGAAACCCGCCTGGCTCCAGCCTTTGAGCCACACCCGTGCCGTCTTCGGGCTCACGTGAAAGCGACCGCTAACTTCGGACGCACCAAACAGCTGGGTGAGCGGATCGAGGTCTACAAGGAAGCGACGCAGGTTGTCCGGGAGGTGGACCAGCGGGTCATCGAGAAGCTCCGGATGGCGCGCGCGGAAGCTCGCGGTGATGGATTCCCGCATCCGTCCAGCGGCCTCGCCCAAAGCGGCGCAGAAGTAGTCGAGCCACGGGCTGAGATCCGGATCCGAGCGGCTACCGTTCTCGTTGGACTCGTAGTAGATCGGATGGAGTCCCATCTGAAGAGAGCCGTAGTACCCGTCGAGGTCTCCGACGTAGAACTCCTCAACGTTGAGCAGGCCCTTCGGGTCGTAGCGGCGCCGCAGCACCCAGGTCGCGAGCGCTCGGCAGGTCCGACCATTGCCGTCCATGAAGGGATGAATGGTGACAAACTGGTAGGCAAGGATCGCTGCAACCAGGTCGTCGGGGAGTTCGTCCGTCGCCGTCGAGGCCCAGTCGGACAAGTCCGCCATCAAGCCCGGAACATCTTCCGAAGCCGGTGGCACGTAGGCGAAGTTGCCGATCTGGACGGTGCCTTGTCGATACTCCGAGCGCTCCCGAGGTCGGCCGGATCCAACGCCCCGCATGATGGTGGCGTGGAGCCGGCGCATCCAATCCTCGTCGGGCGCGACGTCGAGGTTGTCGTCGATCAGCGCCAAGGCATCGAAGTAGTTGCGGACTTCGACCTCGGGGCTCGTCCGGCTCTCAGATCCGGCGGCCTTGGACTCGATCGCCGCGACCGCCTCGTCCAGGGCGAGTGTGCGGTTTTCGATCCATGTGCTGTTGTGAGCGACGCGGATCGAGGCTTCGCGCCTCAGCTGACGGACCTGGTGATCTTGTTTGAGTGTACGTTGGCGGTCTCGATCTTCGTCGGTCCGCGATTTCGACGCGCGATCTTCGTGCCGGCGGTCGCACTTCACGTCGGGATCTTGCTGCTACACGGGATCACGAACTTCTCGATCACCATGGTGGGTGTCCTGTGCCTGTACCTGCTCCCTCTGCGCTCTCACCGATGAAGCCTTGGAAGCAACATACGAGCGTACCCGGGAAGGTTTTCCTGGGTACGGTTCTGGTGGTCGCGGTGCTTGCTGCACTGGCCGCGACTTGGAAGCTCGCCGTTGTCGGTGTTCTCGCTGTGGTCTGGTTCTTGTTCGCGGTGGTGCGCGTGGAGATCGATAGCGAGTCGTGTCGGATTCGCTTCGGTCTTCTCGAACGCTGCGTTCCCCTCCATTCGATTCGTTCGGTCGTCGTGACGAGGATGTCCATTGCCGGAGGCGTTGGCTTCAATTGGCTTCGGCGATCGGGCCGGGGGACCGAGTTCTCGGTCCCCGGGAGCGGAGGTCGCGGGGTCTTCATCGAGTTCGAAGATGACCGCGGTCGGGGTTCGAAGCTACGTTGTGGCCTCGCGCGCGCCTAAGCAGCTGCGAGACGAGCTCAACAGGAGACAGCATGCGATTTCTTCCCGTCCTAGCACTGACCTCGAGCCTCGCCTGCAGCACGCCGTCGCTGCCAAGTCCGACGACGGCGCAACCTGACGCGTCGTCCAACGCAAAGACCGAGGCCCAGAGCTCGCCGGTGGAGGCCTTTGCGACCGCGGCGTGCGAAGGGCGGCTACAAGAGGCGCACGATCTTCTTGACACGGAGGAAGGCCGCGATGGGTTCGAGACCAAGTGGAACGGGCTGATCGACGCGTTCGGGCCTTGTTCAGGCTTGGCTGCGGTCGATTCGAGCCACGACGGCACTGTAACGCGGTTGTTCTTCACGTTCGGAGGCGTGCTCGTTCCGCTGCGGGCGCTTCGTACCGAAGAAGGCCGGCTCACCTCCCTGCGATGGATGGACTGGCGCCCGAACCCCAAGGCGGACCTCAGCGGCTTTCACGAAGAGGCCCTGGCACTTCCCGGTGAGGCCTGGCCGCTGTCGGCCACCGTGACACTCCCCGAGGATCCGCGCGCATGGGTGGTACTCGTTCACGGGTCGGGTCCGCATGACCGCGATGAGCGTCTCGGACCCAACCGCCCGTTTCGCGATATCGCCTGGGGTTTGGCCGCTCACGGGATCGCGACGCTCCGCTACGACAAGCGGACGTTCGTGCACCCGGCGGCGCTCGCTGAGGTGGAGGCTAGCGTAGGCGTCCGCGAAGTTGTCGTCGAGGATGCTGTGCGGGCAGCAACAGCTGCTCACGAACTTGCGGGCGGGGCTCCGGTGTATCTGGCGGGCCACAGCTTGGGCGGGCATGTCCTGCCGTGGATCGCGAGCGAGGTTCCGTCGTGTGCTGGTGTGGTCTTGCTCGCGGCCAACATTTCTCCGCTTGCCTCGCTCATCCCAGTGCAGGCCGAGTACCTCGCAAACCTTGACGGAGAGCTGTCGGTTGCCGAGCGGGCACAGCTCGCGCTGGTCCGAAACATGTCGACGCGGATCGCGGCGCTGGACGGATCCACGCCGGGCTCAACAATGGGTGCCCCCAATCGGTTCTGGGCTGACCTGAACGGGAACAACCCGGCGGATGGCCTGAAGGGGGCCGGGAAGCGCGCTTTGTTGATGTTTGGAGAGCGGGACTACCAAGTGCCGCTCTCCGAAGCTGGGAAGTGGAAAAAGGCGCTGGGCGAAACTCCAGCCACGTTCGTACAGATCCCGGGGGTCAACCACATGTTCATGCTGGGAGAAGGTACTCCGGGCCCAGACGAGTACAAACGGCTCGGGCACGTGGATGCCGCAGCGATCGACGCCATCGCGACCTTCGTTCTCGATGAGAGCTAGACGGGCGCCAAACTTCGTCATCGAACGGCCACTCAGCCGTCGTCCTCCACAACGAGCCGGGGTTCTTCCACGGCGTCGCGCAGCAGATGATCACGACGATCGAAGGAACGAGTCATCGAGGAACCGCTTCAGGCGGGAGCCCATCCCCGACGCCGGCGAGGATGTCGTGACCGACGTGTCGCTGGGCACGGAATACGAGTCCTGCTGGCCCGCGGCGGAGTTCCCGGTTTCTCGGAGGATACGCAGGTGGACAAGGCCCGGTCGGTTTCGTGTTCGTCGTCAATGACGCTGCGGTCGACCAGGTGGAGTTCCACGACGGCGTGCTCCAAACGACGCGGGTTCTCGAGGGCGTGTTGGACGCTGCAGTCGCCGACTTTGAAGGGCTCGGTTCCCCTCAGATCCTCTATCGCACCGAGGCCGAGCTCTTGCTGCGCCGGGTGGAACAGGGCGTCAAGTTCAGCGTGGGTCTGGCAGAGACGCTCGACCGCCGGCTCGTGCGGGCTGCGACCGTGTCAGACCCGACGGACGTGTTCGAGCCCTGAATGCCGGCCGCGTCTGAACCCTCCGCGTTTCGCTCGTTCTCACGAGACCTGATGGGAACCGGAAGCTGCGCCGCCCGACGTCGCAGCTCAAATACGACAGTGCTGTCGTATTTGGCTACGCGTCCGACACCTGGACGACGGCCGGTGCCGGTCACTCGCGTCTTCACCGTCCGCCGCAAGGCTCGATCACAACGGGACGAGGGGCCCGTCCTTGGGAGACTCGTCATCGCCGATGCAACAACGCGGATGCAGCTCGCAGGAGAACTCTCGCTCGATCGTGGGGAAGATGCCATGCGATCCGTCGGAAGGGATCTCTGTCTCGATCCAGCAGACGTGATCGTCGAATCCGTCCCACCAATCTGTCCAGCCCCAACAGCGGATGCTCTCGTCCGTCATCCAGGCACACGCCTCGGAGGAGCCCACCGACACCTGCTGCGCTGGGCCGCCGAGATCGAGCGTGGGGACGGCGTCGGGGGTCTCGTGCTTGCCAACCACTTGAACCTCCGCGAGGCCAACGACGCCGTAGGTGCTGCGTCCCCAGCACCTCACGCCACCCGCCTCGAGCACTGCACACGTCACCCCGGTTCCCGCATCGATGTCGGTCGCCCGCCCGCCCAGCGCGACGGGACCCGCGGATGCAACGGACTCATCGTCGCCAATGCAACATTGCGGGCCGTCGTCACAGGTGGAACACGGCCCCGAAACGCTCCCCAGTCCGAGGCCCAATCGACCGCCGGCCACTTGGCCCCAGCAGTACACTCGACCGTCTTCAAGCCGTGCGCAGAAATGCTCGGTCCCGGCCGTGATCTGCTCAGCACTCGACGGCAAGTCAACTGTTGTCCCGTCGGCAGCTCCCGTCCCCGCAGGCCAGCATCGCACGACACCAGCCGTGGTCAGGACGCACGTCTCGCGCCATGCGAACGCTACGCTTTTGACGTCCGCCTCAATTGGAAGCGGGCCGACGCTTTGGGGGGTCTCGTCGTCCCCAACGTCCCCGATGTCCCCGAGTCCGAGTTCACCGGCGGAGTTCTCGCCCCAGCACCATGCGCGTCCAGCCTCTGTGATGCCGCAGGTCCGACCCTGTCCTGTACGGACGTGAACGAACGGTTCTCCGACGGATGTGATGCTCGGGCGATAGGGGGTTCGAACTTCCTCCCCGGCCGAGAGGTTGTTCCCGAAGCACCAGACGTCGCCGTCCCGGGTGACCACACACATCGCGTCATCTGTGTCGAAGTCGGTCACGCCGGGCGCGATGTGGACGGGCGCAATTGCATAGAGTTGTTCTGGGTCTGCACCACCTGCCCAGTTCGTTACGTAGGGAAGTTCCTCGCCGCCTCCCCAGCAGCGGACGTTCCCGTCCCCCAAGCTCGCGCAGTTGTGCCGCCCCACACGAACGACGCCCTTCGAACCCGCGATCTTGGGCTCCTCGCATGCGCCGAGTCCAAGGAGCACGCTGCACAGTCCGAGTGCTGCCCGAAGATGAATCCTCATGGTGCAAGCCGTCCAATCCAAATGTCGCTACCGATCATCCCGGAGAGTGCAGACACATCGACACGAGCACCGACGAACACGGCATCGACGGCATCGACAGCCAAACTCTGAACCGAACCGTCCCCGGGCAGGTCAGGCCGCGTCCACGACCACTCGACACCGGTTGCGGACAACCGTGCGACCCACGGTACGCGAAGACCCTGTGCGTCTTCGAGGTCTCCTCCGACAACCACCCGACCGCGCTGGTCCACGGTAGACGCGAACAGCCGAACCCCAGAGGGAAGGGGTACGCTCTCCGCTACGGCCGTCCCCCCCGAAGGGAGGTATCGGCGCACGGTGATCACGTCGTCCTCCGGTCCGTCGACAATGACAAGTGTTCCTTCACCGTCGAACCCGACGTGGCGAGGGAATACGTCCCTCGACGCCCGCCAGATCTCGGTCCCTTCGCTGTCGTACACGAGCAACAGCACAGTGAGATCGTCGGTGGCAGACGCGCCCAACACGGCGACCCGACCATCACCAGACGCCACCATCCTGGCGACCGCCCTGAGTTCAGTGAAGTCGAACGTCTCTACCGGCGGCTCCTGAGGTGGGATGGTCCAAGTGCTGCCCAGCCGGGTCAGGGCGAGGAAGCGTCCCTCAGCGTCCATCGCGAACCCATCGACCACATCCAGGTCGTCATCTCCGAGTATGTGCGTCTGAAGCCCTTCTCCTTGGGTCGAGTAGGCGCGCACCAGCGGCCGTCGGTCGCCTGAGGCGAGGCCAACTCCAGAGACGATAGCCTGACCGCCCACATAGATCCGACCCTCGTGGAGCGTGACCGCGGCTCCGGTGGCTCCGTGTGTCAGCCGATCTGCGACACTCCACGCGAGCTCTCCGTCGGCATGGTAGGTCGCAACCCAGATCTCCTCGCTGCCCGTAAAGCGACTCGGGCGCACCTCCCCCGTGGCGATGACAGATCCGCACGCGTCGACAGTGAGCGCGGCGACGCGGCCCGAGGCACCTCCTTGAAAGGTTCGCTCCCACAGCAGTGATCCGGGGGCTCCGCAATCGGACGTGCAGCCAGGCCGCGGGTCAACCGACGGGCACTCCTCCTCCGAACGCTCGCAGGAAGCGGCGCACGTGAGAAACCCGAGGGCAAATCCTACGCCCACGCCAATGACCCTATCCAACACCCAGGTTTGAGCGTACCACCGATATGGGAAGAACCTACTCGAGTGGCGATTCGTGGTCCCCTGGCCGGGGTTCGTTGCTCAGCCGGCGGTCGAGCGGCATACGCTTGGAGTGTGCTGGCAGATGCCGAGCTCGGCGTCGCAGCTGAGGCCCAGGCCGCACCCGGGGGCACACGGCGCGCCTTTGGGCTGGCCGACGGAGCAGGTTCGTTCGATGCAGACCGCCTCGCGACAATCACCATCGACGGCGCAGGGGGAACCGAGCGGCTCGTCGGGAACGCAGCGCCCGAGGCAGCCGGGTGCGCAAGAGGCGTCTGGACCCGCACAGTACGACCCTTCTTCACACACGCCGTCGCACGCGTCCCCGACAGAGGGCGGGGCTCTGCATTCATACCCCGCGGGGACCTCTCCGGAAACGCAGGCGTAGCCGTAGACATAGGGTCGGTCCTGGGGAGCTGCGCTGCACGGGTCGACGCATGAGCCGGCTGCGCACGAAAACTCCTGGGCGCAGGTCGAGCCGAGGGTCCCGATCGCCTCGCAGGGGTCGCCTTCCTCTCCATCGCCGTAGTAAATCGAACAAGCCCCGAGACTGGTGTCTTGAGGGGACATGCCTTCGCATCCGAGGCCGCCAACGATCGCCCGCTGAATGCCCGTGCATACGTCATCGTAGGCGAGGCCGAGCTCCTCCGCGCGTGCATCAAGCTCCTCGAACCCCATGTTCATCGAATGACGACAGCTCGGGGAAGGCCGAGCATCCGGGCAGCATTCTTCCTGTGCAATACAAAGCGTGGCCGCGAGCGAGCTGGCCACTTGGGAGCGAGGTACCGTGCCCCGGTGTACCGTTGGGGCGCAACTCGAGTACCCCTCAACTGGCGGTGGGAACGGCGAGTCTCCGGTGATTTCAGCCGAATCCCACTCCGAGCCCGAATCGGAGCCGTGCTCGGTTTCAGCCTCGGTTTGGACGACGGGCATGCATGCGGCGAGCACCGACACAAGCATGGCAAAACGGCGGAGCACTCCCCATCATGCCACGAGTGTTGGGTCCAAGAGTTGGGCTCGATCGACGCGCCAGCACAAGCAAGGAAGTCCCTGTCGGTGAAGGAACGGGACCGCTGGCGCTGCTCGGCTGAAGCGATCGCGTACGAACTGGGGCACGCACTCACTCGACGGAGAACATTGTCGATGCAGTAGGCGTTGTGGGCAAGGTTTGCGGTTGTTCTCGCTCGGCTTCCGTGCGTACGTTGTGTAGGTAGGCATGCGACTGGAACGAATTGCCCTTGCTGGCCTCTGTTGCTTGTTCTTGGCGGGCGCCTGCGCCCCACGCTCGAGCGTCGACGCCCCGGCCGAACGTGCACCCTCTGCCCCCCCGGCGAGACAAGCGCTTCGCTTTAACTGGCCCGACGGCGCGACGGCCGAGGTCACCGAGCGCATCCTGAAGAAGGGACGGCACTCCACGACACACTACCGGATCGCGACGGAGCGGGACGGAGACGACTGGCTCATCTTCTATCGCAACTTTGAATTCCGTGAGGTCGAAGGCCTAGACCTGCAAGACCCCAGGGTTGTGGCTGCTCTCGACCAAGTCGCGACCCAGGCTGTTGGGCGCCTGCCGCCGTATCGTGTCAGTTCGGACGGACGTTGGCTTGGGGTCGACATGGACGCTTTCCTGGCCGCGATGAAAGGGGTTCTTCCCGACGAGATGGTTGCCACCCTCCACAAGTCCATGGCGGTCCCGGGGATGGAGGCGATGCTCGACGAGAAACTCGGCGAGTTCTGGAGAACTTGGGTCGAGCTGTGGATCGGTATGCAGTTGGAGCCCGGGGAAAGCCTCGATGGGGCGTTTGAAGTTAGCGTTCTTGGTCGTCCGCTCTCGATACCCGCGACCGTCGAGCATCTCGGGGCTGCGGACGGGCGAGTGCGGATGCGGGCATCCTCGGTTCTGGAGGGGCCGGCGGCAGCGGCTGCAGTTGGCACGATGGCCTTGCAGTTCTCCGAGAGTGTCGACGGCGACACGCCGCTTCCTGTCTCCGATTGGGAGACGCGCAGTGACCAGATGCAGGTCCGCCGTCTATCGACGGCCGAAACTGTGACCGACCCCATCACACTGCTGCCAACCCAAGCGATGCTCGAACTCCGCGTCACTGTCATCGTCGACGGGGAGAAGCACGAGCGGGTTGAGGCGCACGAGTGGATCTTTGACTGGTCCGGCGGTAGCGACGTCGCCAGATGAGACCGTCAAGACGACCTACGTACAGGCCCAACGATGCGCGCCGGAGGGAAGCATGCTTCGCAGTGGCGGAAGCAATCCAAGTCGCACGCTCACCTCCGTGGGCGTGTCTGCTCATCGTTCCGGCCGTCGCTCGATGCCGTCGTCAGTCGCGGGGCGTCAGGAGGTTGGCAGAGAAGAATTGGTGCGAACGGGGGCTCGTGTCACCTTCAGCGGTACGCCGATATCGCGCCGTTGCGTCGCCACGAGCACCCCTGCGCGCCTGCGCGCCTGCGGCTACTCGAGCGCCCAGTCCGGGGAATAGCCATCGGCCGGTTCCGACGAGGTGATACCAAACATGCAGCGCTCCGGCCCGAACTCCGCCAGCTTCCCCTCTCCCTCGGTGACCCGGTGAAGGGAAAGCACGTGCTGACGTTTCGGTGCTTTGGCTGGAATCGAATTGAGGACACCCCCTAGCTAGCTTGCTAGTCAGCTTGGGTGGCCGACGCTCGTTCCAATGCCTCGATGAGCTTGACGCCGGGGTAGTCCTTCAACTTGGGATAGCGGTGGCGATGGTAGCAGTCCCAATAGCTGATCGCGCGCTGCTTCGTCAGGTCGATGAAGTCGGGGTTCGCGCGTGCGAAGGTGACGAAGTGAGGCTGCTGGAACAGCGGGGCTCGGGACTCCAACAGCAGTATGACTTCAAGCACGTACTCGCCAACAAGCTGGATTACAAACGGGACGACCCACCGTTCGGCATCTCTCAGTAGTTCGCGCAAGTGCTTCTCACGCACAAACCCGTCGTGATGTCTCGTGTATAGGCAGGCGACGAGTTTCCGGTGGAGCGGGGAGAGCCCATCGAGTTGAACCTCGTTGGGCTCTGACGAGTAGATCCTGTGCGGGATACGAATGCGTTCCCCTGCGACAAGGACGGGCCCCACGTCCTGAGTCGGGGGATGCGCCGTTGGAGGCAGAACAGCGAGGGCACGTTCCACGTCATTGCGCAGCGCCGTAGGGAACGCGGTCCGCAGTCGATCGGACTCAGTGGGCTCCATTACCTGAAGGGTAGAACAACTCGGGGGTGTCCTCAATTCGATTCCAGCCAAAGAATCGAACAGGCGAACTGGACCAAGGCCAGAAAGCTGCGGCTGGTCTTTTCGTAAACGCCTCGCGATGGCTCGGAAGCGTTTGAGGCGGTGGAAGAAGCTCTCGAAGAGGTACCGAGTCGCGTAGACCTTCCTTGCCTTTAACCGCCGTCGATGCAGACATGCGTCTCGCTGCTGTCCGTGCGCTGACTCGTATTGATCCGTCCGATGCGGCGAGTGGTGTCGGGTCCCTCACCGCGGACGCTTGGCGTCGAATGTGTCGCGTGGACTCAGACGGCTCTAAATACCTATGATCATCATGACACGAGCCTGTCTTCGTCCAGGCTCCTCAACACAAGACTCGAACCACTCGACAGCCTCGGCGAAGCTTAGTTGCTGGGCCGCCGTAGATTCGATCGAACGAAGGTGTACGCACCCGCAGATTCTCGCAACGGGTCGGCCAGAACGGCAGGGCGCTCCCGAATGAGAGCGCGCATCGTCTGGTTCGTGACCTCCGATAGGCCCAAGCTCTTCGCGAACTCTTCGCGAGACTCGTCCAGTAGGAACTCGTCTTTTCCGTCGGTTTCGTACTGATGAAAGGCGAGCGGACCTGCCAGGCATCGCTTGGGCTCTGTCGCGCTCCAGGGATAGTCGAGCAGATCCTGGAGCCCCATATGAACTGCAAAATCTTCATCCCCGTGCATCAGTTTGAGGGCTCGGAGGACTGCCGGAGATGGATCGTCTGGGGCCCTGGGACTGATGTCAACGACATCAGGCCTTCGAGGTACTCTTCGAATCCTTTCGCACCCAGTATCGCGAACAACCTGTAGTATTTCTGTGTTGTCTTGTTGCCGACGAACTCCCAACCTGCGTGCTGGCACTCGACATACAGCCTTAGTTCACCCCATGAAAGGCTTAATAGCACAGTCCAAGTTGGAGGGCTCCCCCCAGACAAAGGGCCACAACGCGCCCCGCTTCGTCCCGGTGAACCTCCGCGATACCTTCCTCCCGAATGTCCCTGGGTTGTTGGGAGGTCTCCGGGTGGCATGCGCGCGACCCGCGACCCATAGCTGAGGGTAGACGTCGTGGTGTTCGCAGGGTGTGCTTGTGGTGCTCTGCTCCAAAGGAATAAGCGCCGAGAACAACTGGAGTTGTGCGGTCGTACAGGCTCGCGGCGGCCGAGCACCGTGGAGCTCGGCCGCGATGTCCTCGGGCGTGGTGACGAGTCACCTTCATGGGCCCGGTACAGCGGGTGCACAGCAGTGCTCGGCCTAGGTGCCGATGGGTGGGAAGCAGCCAACGGGTGGGAAGCAGCCGACGGTACCCACGGGCGGGAAGCACCCTATCGTGCCAATTGACGGCAAACTGGCCACAGGCGCCGCGCCTGGGTTCGCGCCGCCCGTGACAGACTCAAGCAACGCGTCGGGCAGTTCGCGGTTGAGGTTGCGTTTGCAAGAAGGCGTTTTGTTCTTTCTTTTCATCGGGTAGGTAGACTCGGTGCGCGCTGCCTGTGACGAGAGTTTCGGTCGCATGGGTCACTTTTTTTGTTTCAGCCGCCGGGGTTGGCGCACAGCGTGGGAAGCACGAATCGAGAACGCGCTGCCCTGAGTGTCAGGAACACTACGTGGGTGCTGCAGCACTGGGCACCATGCTCAACGCCGCGGGCTTTCCTGGCCCTGTCGGCAGACGTCCTGCCCGAGAAACAGGTCTCTCTCGTTGCCGGCCGACGGGAAACGCATGCGCGGCGAGGGCGGGGCGCAGTTCGTTCGACTTGCCGCAGCCGCCCGAACTCAGAGACGTGCTCGGTGTGAGCATCCGTGCGGATGGGCCTGCTGCACACGCTCGCCATGCTCGTCGCGGGCCGTCCTCCCGATGTGCCCGACACCGACGTTCGTGAGGCCCGAGGCACGCACGGTCGCGGTGATGGAACCGCACCACGGTGACCTCCCCGCCGAGCCGATCACGTTCCGCACGTCGCGGGAGAGGACTCGATCACGGCCACGGTGTGGATCGGCGACGACGTGCTGGTCGAGCGCCAGTAGGAGACCCGTTTCGACGATGGCACCATGGCGGTGCTCGAAGCGTTCGAACCGCTGCAGGACGTCGAGGTTCAAACAACCGTCCGCCTGGCTGTTCGAGGTGAGACCGAACCGACATGGTCTCCGATCTAGGGCCGCTCTACGTTGACTGCGATGCCTTGGGTTCCGGCACACCCCCAACACGCCTACCGCACGGCCGACGGGCTCACCTACCAACAGGTCTACATCGCGACGGTGGCTGCGATGGTGCCGAGTCAGGCAACGCTGCAGGGCGGATTCTCGACGACCAGAGCTCCACGCACGCGCCCGCGGCTGCGGGCTCCCCTGATCGGGCCGCAGACTCATGTGCAGACCGGTGACCACCAGTTTGCGACCGCCGGGACGATTTGGACCTCGGGACTCGATTCGTGCATCGCGATCGCCATCGGAGCCTATGACCCACACAACAACCGGTTCACACGGATCGGACTGGCACACTTGACCGGCGGGTACTACCCCGGGGGCACGGGCGCCGGATGGGGAAGGCGGGAGGGAAGCTGGAGGATCCTTCTACAACAGATGGGCAACACGCCTCCTGCCCAACTCTACGCTGTGCTCGCCGGGTCCAGTCACCGAGGCGGCTGGTATGCGGACTCTAAGAATGTCATGGGTGGGATCCACTCGGCCGGCAACGGGTCGAATCCGGATACTGTGTACGGGGACCTGCATGCGCTCGGGATCCCGCCTGAGAACTTTCGCTTCTACGCTCTGGCGCCCGGTCTGTGCCACACCATGCGCTTTGGCATTCGGCTGCAGGACGGCCTGATGGGAGAGACTCAGTAGTCCAGACGAGGCTTCGACCGAGGCTCGACGCGAACGCTCGCGCGAAATGAACTGGGAAAAAGCCGGTGTGGAGGAGTACGGCGGGACGCCGTCATACTCGGAGATCTCGTCCGGGCCCGGTGTTTTTTCGTCCACCGCTGCTGGTGACTCCGAGCTTGGGGAAGGTTCCTGCGTCTCCGGGCGCGCACCGTTGCCGGCCTCGGATCCCGATGACTCAGCTCGATTGAACTCGAGACCTTGGACGGCACCCGCGCCTCTCTCGGACGTCGTGGATGTGGAGCATTCCGAGGTCACGCCTTCACGCCTGCACGTGGACCGTGAGCCCGCACGCCTGCTTCACACGACCGCGCCAACCTCCGCCGTTCGTGCGGCCTGGGTGACACTCGCCTCCGCCCACCCGGAAGTCCGCGCGCTGGTCGACGAACGAGAGAGGTCAGGGACTATCGTCCGGGGCGCCGGCCGAAGGCCCCTAGGGCTGACGGGGATGCCGTGGGGACCGCCTCTGCCCGCAGATGGACGCGGGGTCAACCAGAGGGGTCCCAAAACCCTGCCCAATCGAGGCGAGTCGGCGTAGCGTCTTTCGCACTATGCCTGGGCTGCAGCGTGTCTTTGGGTGCTCTCTTGCGGCCGCTTTGTTCGGGTGCTCCCCGTCGGGCGAGGACGCAGCGCTGCGGATGCCCTCACCATGCCCCGGTTCCGAGCTCGTGGCGCCGTTTTGCCACCGCCAGCTCGTGGCAGGTGACGGGCAGGACTTGCCATACCGCAATGTCTACTACAAAGGTGGTTTGCTGCAGCCGCGTGACGGCGTTCGGCCCCAGTTTGCGACCCGCTTCGCCCCGCAGACCTTTGCCCTCTTCAACCCGCTCGATGTACGCGTGCCCTTGCTCGAAGTGCTCGGTCCTGACCCGGGCTCGCCGTCGCTCAGTTCGTTTCATCCGGCCGCCGGCGATCTCGATGGTGACGGTCATGATGAGCTGGTCCTAAGCGCAGCAGACTCGGGCGGTCTCGGTTGGAATCTACTCGTGCTCAACTCGCAGACGCTCGAAACGAAACTTGTCCATCCGCGTGAGGGCCCCCCACTTCTTATCGTGGTACTCGACCTCGAGGGAGACGGCACGAGTGAGTTGGTGACCCTACACGGCGATCGGCCTCGGTATTCAGTGCTTGCGTGGTCGATGGCTGCGGATGGGCTGCTCGAGGTTGGTCGGGCCGAGCTGACACACGAAGGGGAGCTCGAGGGGATCGTTGGCGACTTCGACGGAGACGAGTTCGACGATCTCGCCCTTGTGAGGATCGGTGAGTCGGACTCCAGCATCGAGGGCGAGCCTCTGATGAGCGTGTTGCGGGGTGGGGCGGGGCTGGATGTTGCCCTTCCCCTCGAGTTCTTTCCTCAACCGGGCCCCTCGAAGTCCGTCGTCGCAGCTGACCTCGACGGTGACGAGGACGACGAGGTCGTGATTTTCCACGACAACGCTTCGATGACCGTGGTGGACTGGGGGCGCGAGGGCCTGCGTGAGCGTAGCCCGCTGAGCCTTGCGTTAGAGCCCGACCCTACTCACGGCGTCTCCGTCGGGGTTGGCAAGACTCGAGGACGACCCGATTGGCTGTTGTTCTCCGACGTCCGCCCGCTGGGGGCTTCAGAAGATCAAGAGGCGTCCATCGTGTACTTCCCCGGCCTCGACGACACGACGCAGTTGCGGGAGCTTCCGCTGCCTCTACGCGTTGCCGGGGACTACAACGACGATGGAATCAGCGACTTCGCAGAGGTCTTCACCACTGGCGAAGTCACGCGATACGTTTCGCTATCCGGTGATTGAGAGTCACGAGCCCGGGCCTCCCGGGCCTCTTGAACATGGTCGTACCCAGCGCGTTTACGCGAAACGAAGTGGAACAAAGCCGGTGCGGAGGAGTACGGCGAGGACGCTCGCGCGCGGTCGTTGCGTAGGGGGCCAGCGGCCGGTTGTGGATAGGGGCTGAGCCCTGGCAGGGCGAGGGCATCGAGGGGCAAAGCGGGCGCGAGGGGCAGCGTGAAGGCACGGGGCCGAAAATCCAGGCACGCGGAGACGAGGCGAAGCGAGGGGCATCGTGAGCCAGACTGAGGGTGCTCAGGGCACTGCCGAGAACTGCTGGAGTTGCGCGGCCGCACAGGCTCGAGGTGGTGGCCGAGCACCGTGAAGCTCGGCGGCGATGTCCTCGGGGGTGGTGACGAACAGAGTCTTCATCAGCGCGGGCACGCGGAGGTGTCAATGTGAAACACGCAGGCCAGGAGGGTTATCGACTTCCCTAGGGGAAGAAGCCGGGTTGGGCAGCCGATTCGGGTGGCTGGTACCCTCCGTGGGTGAGGCATGGTCGGCACCCGATCATCGCCCGCGCCGTAGGGCTGGTCGCGCTGGGTTTGCTGGCACCGCAGATCGCATCCGCATCCAACGGCGCAGGCCAGCGAACACCTCCGATCTACCCCCTTGCGGCGTGCATCGCAGAAGTCGACCGAAGCCTCCACCCGGTCTTTCATCCGCTTGCGGAGCCGACGTTGAGGCCCGGAGGCGCCTGGCGCACGTGACACTGCAGGAACCCGAGCAGGGGCTCTACTGGGCGACCTACGTCCTGTTTCTGGCTGCGTTCACCCACAGCTAGGCAGGTCGATCGAGGCTCCAGTTGGTCCGCGCCCGGTCAACGTCGGCACCCGCCGTAAGCTGATGGTCCCCTCGAGCGTTCATTCAGCGCCACGGTGTTGCGCCCGCTTTGCACCGTCATGCCGGAGCTGCTCGATGTCTCGACTCCTTGCACCAGTCTCAACGTTTCTCGTATTCGCGGCGTGTACAGCCGCGCGCCCCCTGTATCGTTCCGAAGCTGGCCCGGCGCCCGCGGAAGTGGTCCCAGTCGTGGGAGGAAAGGGCTTCGTCTCGCCCAAGCTGGCGTCCTTCCCCTCGCCTCTGTCGCTGACCGCCTCCGACGGCTCGGGACTCGAGCTCATTTCCATGAGCGCCCGCGCCGAGATCGACGATCCGGTTGCCGTGACCCACCTCGAGCTCCGCTTCGACAACCCCAAGGAGCATGTGGTGGAAGGAAAGCTGCAGCTCACCCTGCCTCCGGGGGCTTCGATCACGCACTTCGCGATGAAGATTGGGGAGCACTGGCAGGACGCTGCGGTCGTCGAGAGACAGGCGGGGCGGGTGGCCTACGAAGAATCCCTGCACCAGAACAGAGACCCCGCACTCCTGGAGAAATCCTCCGGCAATCGTTTCGGTGTGCGGGTGTTTCCGATCGCCGCGCGCGGTCAGGTCCATCTGAGGGTGAGCTACACCCAGGCGTTCTCCGAGCCATCGCAGCCCTACCGCTTGGCGCTACGCGGGCTGCCTCGGGTACGGAACCTCAGTGTTCGGGCGGGTGTTCTCGACACCGCGACGGGCCAGCGCACGTGGACTGAGAAGGAACTGGATCGGCAGCGACCGACCGAGGACTTCATTGTTCAGCGAGCGGATGCGTCGGCGACCGCCTGGCGGCACGGTGAGCACTTGCTCGCCCGCGTGGTGGTCCCGGCAACGCAAGATGTTGCGGTCCCGACCGGAGGCTATACGGTGTTGTTCGACACGAGCGCATCGCGGGCCGTGGAGTTTGGTCTCAAGGTCGAGCGCCTCGAACAACTGCTCGAGGAGCTTGGCGAGCGGGGAGCCGAATCGGCGGAGGTCACGGTCATCCCGTTCGATCAGAGCGTGGGCGCGCCTGTGTACAGCGGCGCACTCTCCGGATACGCGGACTCCGCGGCAAGCGCGAGGCTGCGTTCGCGTGGTGCGCTGGGAGCCTCCAACGTTGGACGAGCTCTGGCGGCCGCAGCCAAGCAGAGTCACGCGCGGGTCGTACTCGTCACCGACGGTATGCTCACCGCTGGGGCTCGGGATGCGGCCGGGCTGCGCAACAGCCTGCTGCGGGTCTCGAAGGCGGGCGCTCAGCGACTGGATGTCATCGCCAGCCGCGACCTTCAGGACGATACGGTGCTTCACAACCTCGTGACCACGGCTCTGCCACAAGACGGGGTGGTCGTCGACGCTTCGCAGTCGATCGAGGCCGTCGCGATGCGGCTGCTCCGGCCGACCGCTCCGCCGTTGAAGGTTCGAATCGAGGGCGCGAGCCGGGTGTTCCCAACGACGCTCGCTGGAGTGCAACAGGGGGATGCCGTGCTCGTCTACGCGCACACAGAGTCGAAGGAAGCGTCCGTCGAGGTGAGGCTAAGCCCCACGAGCGGGGAGGTGAGCACTCAACGTCTGGATGTTGCAACGCGCGACGACGCCGACTTCGAGAGGGGGTGGTTGCGGGCCCACGTCGAGGACCAGCTCGAGTCGCTCGCCGCGGGCGGACAACCCGACCTCGAGCAGCTCGTGGCGCTATCGGTCGAGCACAAGATTCTCAACGACCTCACGGCCCTGATCGTCTTGGAAACCGACCAGGACTACGAACGCTTCGGCTTCGAGACGTCCGGGGAAGAAGCGCCCTCACAGGCGCCCGCGGGGTCGTCACCCGGCAAGAGCCTGTCGTTGGACGAGTTCAAGAACATCCCGGTCGGGCGCTCTTCGAGCCGGGACTTCACGGCAGTCGTCGAGTCCTCGGCGACGGCGTCTCGTGACTCGGCCCGCATTTCTCTCGCCGGATCGACGTCGGCCGAATCGTCACACGTCGTGGAGCGGGGACGCGGAAGACGTGCGCCTCCATCGGCCCGGGTTGAAGCCAGTGTGGGGAAGGTTCGGGGCGACTTCCGCCGGCCCGCGACGAAGTCCTATGCAGCCGTGGCTGGAGAGTCTGTGGACGATTGTTACTTCGACGCACTCAACGCGGGCTTCTCCAAAGAGGGGAAGATGACGGTCGAGCTGCAGGTCTCCGACGGCGTTGTCGTGGGCGTCGACCTCCTACGCGATCGCCTTGGTGCGACGCAAAGCATCCGGCGGTGTATGGACCAACGGCTTCGAACACTGAACTTCGGGGGGAAAACGGGCCGGGTCCGAATGAGCTTCTCGTTCCACGAAGGCTGGGTGCCCGAGCAGACCGTGTCCTTCGTCTCCGGCATTCCAGGCGATGGCCGGACGGTCTTCGAAGGGCAGCTGCGGGACGTGCTGCGACTCGTCGCCATGAAGAGAGACGAAGAAGCGGAGGCTCTCGCCCGTCGTTGGCAGCGGGAGTCGCCGGACGATCTCATGGCCCTGACCGCACTCGGACGCGCCGCAGAAGCGCGGGGGAAGACGGAGCTGGCGGCTCGTGCCTATGGATCCATCGCGGAATTACACCCTTCGAGCGCGCCCATGCTTCGATTCTCCGCAGGGCGTCTGCAAGCGCTCGGGCCGCGCGGTCTCGAGTTGGCTACGGACCTGTTGCGCGAGGCGCAGCGTCAGCGCCCCGACCACCCCAGCAGCCACCGGTCGCTCGCGTGGGTACACGTGCAGCGGCAGCAGTACGGCAAGGCGTTCAAGGCTTTGGTCGACGGGTTCGATCGCGATTACCCGGATGGTCGCTTTGCATCCGCAAAGGCAGCCCTTGCGGACGAGTTGAGCGTCGTCGCGGCGGCGTGGGTTCGCAGCGAACCCGGTCGACGAGCGGAGGTGGATGAGAAGCTGGGGGAGCTCGGTCTGTCCCGTGCGACTGAACCTTCGCTTCGATTCGTGCTGACGTGGGAGACCGACGCCAATGACGTCGACCTGCACGTTCGAGACGGACGGGGCAGTGAAGCCTCCTACGCCCTTCCCGCGCTGCCTTCAGGCGGTGACCTTCTCGCGGATGTGACCAACGGGTTTGGCCCTGAGACCTTTGTCATTCAAGGGACGCCTCGTGCTTATCCATACGACTTGTTCGTCCACTACTACGCCCGCGGCCCAATGGGATACGGGATGGGCCAGGTGCAGACCGTCTTTCACGACGGCAAGGGAATGTTGGAGATCGACACGCTGCCCTACGTGGTCATGAACGACGACGCGATGCTTGGTGTGGGCTCAGTCGCGGCCCGCTGACCGACTCCTGAACACGCGCCCGTTCGCGGCCGCCGGCTTTTAGGGGCGACTCGCTGGGCGTTGATGCGCTGGGGGTTCGTGGTCACCGGCTCCCCACGCACCAATCTGCTCGTTGCGCGTAGAAGTGGCTCCCGTCATGAGAACATGAGCGAAGGGCCCCCCTGGCGGGGAACAAACACGACGCCCCGGACGTGTACGCGCAGAGACGACGGCGCCCAAAACGGGGTTAAGCTGGTCCCAGATCTAGGAATCCCCGCCCCCTCACCTCTGATATGGAAGACCCCACACGCTCGCCCGAACGCGTTTCGGACCCTGCCTCTGCGGGCAAAGCCGGATCCAAGAAAACCCGCTCCAAGACGTGGCGGCGCTTGTTTGTCGCGGCACAGCTGCTGCTCGGTACCGGGGTCGGTCTTGCCGTCGCGGAATGGGCTTTCACCAAGCGCGCCGACGGGGCCTTTCCCCACGTCAACTTCTACGTCGCCGATGCCGAGCTCGGCGTTCGCTTGGAGGCGGGTGCCCAGATGCGTTTCCACCTCCACGACAACCCGACCAGCGAGATTACGACCAACTCGAGCGGGTACCGGGGACCGGCGTGGCCGCAGGCCAATCCCGAGAACAACGAGGAAGTCATCGTCATCGGCGACTCGCAGGTTTTCGGGCTGGGCGTCAACGACGACGAGACGTTCTCCGCCAAGCTCGCAGAAGCGACCGGCCGACCCGTGCTCAATGCGGGAGTTCCGACCTTCGGCCCACCAGAGTACCTCGCGCTGGCGCGGGAGCTTATCGAGTTACGCAAACCGCAGACCCTCGTCTACACGCTCAACTTCCTCAACGACCCCTTTGAACTCGAGCGTCCCAACACCGATCGCCATGCGGTCTGGGACGGCTGGGCGGTACGGAAAGAGACGGCTCCCTCGGCCCAGAGCGTGGTCGACTTTCCGGGGCGCCAGTGGCTCTACTCCCGGTCGCACCTGTTCTATGCCGCGCGTCGCTGGTGGTACCAGCGCGACGAAGCCGATGCCGGGCCCGAGGCGATCGACGTTGGGGTGCCGTCCGAGGGGACATGGGACGACTTGATCGGCGAAGGGACCCGTTCAACCCAAACCTCCCAAGCCCGCAAGCAGCGGGCGCGTGCTGGCGCCCAAGCCCAACTCGCTCGGCTGGAGTCCGTCGAGAGCGACATCCAGACCAAGCAGTCAGCGATCGACGACTTGCTGGTCGAGGAGTACGACGATCCGGATGACTTCGAGCGCCGCGTCGCAGAGGGAAAGCCAGGGGACATCGTCAACGATCGCTACTCCGAGTCCTCCCGCTCGATTGTGCTGACCGCGGCCCACATCAACCGGGCGGCGCGGGCGCGACGAAAGCACCTGAAGCGCGTCGCGGCACGGAGGACAGCCGCCGGCGCCGAGGCCAAGGTTCTCCAAGCCTCTCGCGAGGAGTTGCTCGTCAAGCGCGAAAAGCTCCGGGAGCAAATCGCCGCTGGCGATCTCTTCGAAGGTGCGCAGGCGATGGCCAACCAGCGAGAAACGCTGCGGCGGGTCGCAGGCACAGATGGCGCCATCGAGACGGGGCGAGAAGCTTCGGTGTTCGCCCCCCACCTGAAGGAACTTGCGGCACTGTGCGAGCAGCACGGCGTTGAGCTGGTCGTCATCGCCTTGCCCGTTGATGTCCAGGTCTCCGCCGAAGAATGGAAGAAGTACGATGTCGACGACGGGCCCGACATGGAACCATCGCTCGCCCTCCTCGCCGACCTCACCGCCAGCGCCCGGGCCGAGGGTGCGCGGGCTCTCGACGCCACCGCGGCGTTACGGGATGCGTCGCCGGGCGCCTTTCTCAATGGCGACATCCACATGACCGCGAAAGGGCACGCGGCGTTGGCCTCGGCTCTGGCCAACACGCTCGCGTCGCCGCCAAGCCTCGTCCTTCCCGCACCCGGCCTGCCCGAGGGGAGGAGCTATCCGCCAAGCGCGGAGTACTGGTTGGCCTCTGATGAGATCAGGGTGACAGGCTCGAGCAACGCCGGCTGCAGCACTCAGATCCGTGGCGATTGGCTCCGCGTGCGTTGCGCCCGGCGACGCGTGGGTGACGAAGCTGCAACCGGTGTCAGCGTGACAAGCGGTGGCGGTCCCGAGGTGATGACCTTGGTGACTCGCGATGGCGTCTCGCTCACCACCCCGTTGACCCAAGGCACCCCGTTGGTCGCGCGATTCGACTGGGAAACACGAAGTCGCGAACTCAAGATCGACTGGCCGAAGAAGGAAGACGGCAGCTACGGATTCAGCGGAAGCTTCGTGGAGAGTGCGGCGGGAGGCCGACCGCTCGCCGAAGCAGTTGTGGGTGATGATGCGAAGCTGCGCGTGGCATTGTGTGAGTGCCACATCGAGGTCACGAACGACGAGACCTGTGTTGAGGGCGGCCGCTACACGGACGTTGGTCTTCATGATTGCAAGCCCAGTTGTCGCGAGACATGGGGTGAAGCAAGCCAGGGTTGCTACGATGCCTACGGCCCGAACGGACGCGCCGACGTTGAACGGAAGGTCGGCGTGAAGAAACAGCAAGCCAAGGGCCACCCGGTGGACTGCAAACAGCTCCTCGCCTGTTCGCAGGGCGACCCCCTGTCCCCACCCAAGTGTCCCGAAGGGACGATCCACGCCACCGCGACGAACGACTGCTACGCGCCCTGCGACGCCCTTCACCCGTGTTCCGAGGGCCGTTGTACGCCGTACAACGGCGGAGGCATCTGCCTTTGAACCTCGTCGGCGGAATTGCGCGGGTCACCAGCGGTTGGGTCTGGCGCACGCCGGCTCGCAGCGCACGAATGCTACACGGATTTGCGCACGCAGAGCAGGCGAGCATGCTCGACCTGCGGCTGGCCGCCCGCCGGACATCGTCGCGCTCGCGAGCCGCGGCCTACCTTCGTCACGCGGATGATGAGGCGAGGCATTGCAGGATGTTCACCGGACGCAGCGTGCAGCTGATGAGTCAAGCCGGGCGCCCAACCGCGGAGGTTCGCCGGGTGCATGCCGACTACGAAGGCCTGTTCGACCGCCTCGGCGAGCTCGACTTCCTCGCCTTCGTCCATTGGGGCGAGGCGCGGGCGATTCGACAGTTCGACGCGTATGTGAGCTACTTCGAGGCGAACAATCGGCAGCGCGACGCCACGTTGCTACGCACCATCTTGGTCGACGAGCGACGCCACGCCAGCTACACCCAAGCACTCCTCCTGGAACTCGCCGGGGACCCCAGGACAATGCGGCGCGCCATCGGGCGAGTGCGACGGTGGGAGCTCGGGCGCGCATGGCTCCGCAGCGGACGGTTCTTGGCCGAGAGTGCCTACGCCGCAACGATGCTCGTGCTCTACGTGCTTGCGGCGCCCCTCGCTCTCCTCGTCCGGATCGTGCGACCCGTCCGAGAGGGATGGCAGCCGCTGCCCGCGGGCGAGGACGCGGAGTAGCGCGATGGCGGCAGTCTTGGGCGTCTCGGCCAACTACCACGACGCGGCCGCCGCGTTGGTTGTGGACGGACAGGTGCGGGTGGCGATCCAGCAAGAACGCCTCAGCCGGATCAAGAACGACCCCACCCTGCCGCTCGAGGCCGCGCAGGCCTGCTTGGCCCACGCGGGTCTTCGCGCCGAACAACTCGACGCGGTGGCCTTCTACGAACGTCCCTTCCACAAACTCGAGCGCGTCATGGTCTCCATGCTGCGCAACTTGCCACGCAGCTGGCGGCAGTTTCCCCGTGCGATGGCCTCTCAGCTCGGCGGAAACCTGTGGGTCCTCGACCACCTCGCCGAAGGGCTCGGCGTCCAACGCAAGAAAGTGAAGTGCCTCGAACACCACCGCACGCACGCCGCGGCAGCCGCCTTCACATCCCCGTACGAGGCGTGTGCCGTCTTGGTGCTCGACGGCGTCGGCGAACAAAGCTCGACGACGACCTGGCATGCGAACGGCACCGAACTACGCGGACTCGAGAGCATCGACTTTCCCCATTCGCTCGGGCTGCTCTACGCGGCGATCACTGCGTGGCTCGGCTTTGCGGTCAACGAGGGGGAGTACAAGGTCATGGGCCTCGCCGCGTGGGGCAGGGCGGGAACGGACGGCCTGCGCGAGTCGTTCGAGCGATTGATCACCCTTCAGAGCGACGGCGCCTATCACCTCCACCTGCCTTACTTCGCACATATGAGCGACGCCAACCTCGGCTTCGGCCCGCAGCTCGAGGCCTTGCTCGGGCCGCGACGCGCCGCAGGCAAGAAGTGGGATTTCGACGATCCGGCGGACCGGCATTACGCGAACGTGGCCGCCACCTTGCAGCGCGTGCTCGAAGACGCGTTGCTCGGATTGTCCCGCCGACTGCGACAACAACTGCCGGGGGTCGGCGCGCTCTGCCTCGGTGGGGGCGTGGCCCTCAACAGTGTGGCCAACGCACGGCTCGCGCGTGAATCCGGATTCGACCGGGTGTTCGTTCAGCCCGCCGCGGGCGATGCTGGCGGAGCGCTGGGCGCCGCCATCTTGGCCAGCATCGAACTCGGCGACGGTCGGCCGGCGGCGATGCGAACCGCGGCCTTGGGCGTCGAAGTCGACACAGCTCGCGCTCACGGGCTCGCCAAAGAGCTTGGCCTGACGGTCCTGCGGGTTTCGGAGCCCTCCACCGTGGCGGCCACGCTCATCGCACAGGACAAGATCATCGCGGTGGTCCGAGGACGCTTCGAATGGGGACCTCGCGCGCTCGGGCAACGCAGCGTCTTCGCATCGCCGCGGGCGAGAGCGACCCGGGATCGTATCAACCACCTCATCAAACAGCGCGAGTCCTTCCGCCCTTTTGCGCCCGCAGTGCTCAAGACGGACACCAACGATTTCTTCGAGGGAGACGCCAATGACATGACGCCCTTCATGACCAGCGTGCTGCCAATTCGCCCCGAATGCGCTGGCCGGCTCGGCGCCGTTCGACACGAGGACGGCACCGCTCGCGTACAGACCGTCTGCGCACAGAGTGCCCCCGCACTCAACGAAGTGCTCACCGCACTCAAAGCCTCGGGGCACGACCCGATCGCGCTCAACACCTCCCTCAATGGTCCGGGAGAACCTATCGTCGCCGGAGCCGAGGACGCCCTCGCCTTCTTCATGCGGCACAAGGTCGACTCGATGCTCATCGAAGACCTGAGGATCGACCGACCCGAATGAGCGGCGAAAACGACATCGCGCCGCCGCGCACTCCGACGCGACCCGGACCCCTTCACCGCCTCGGCGCGCGGCTGAAGACCATCGGGTCTTTGATCGCCCACTTTCTGCACCCGGCGCGCTTTGTCCTCGCCCCGCTGCTGCTTGTGCTGCTCTGTGCAGGCGTGCTCCTGTGGCTGACCGGCGGCCTCGCCTACATCGCCCCGTTTGCGTATTCCCTGTTCTAGCCGGGCTCGACCCAACGCTGGTCGCACCCCAATCCACACCCGGCCGCAGAGCCGCTGCTCCACGATCGCGCTCGCTCGCGGCCCGCCGTGCACACTGCCGCCAGTTCAGCGCGGCAACCTGCGGTGACGGCAGGTCAGGTCCCCATCGTCCGGTTGTCGAGGTCGCAGGCGACACGGACATCGAGGCAACCAACAAATGCGGACCGCCTTGGCAAGGGCGATCGTCGTGCGGATCATCGAGTCGGGAACATGACGTTCAGGCCGCCTCTTCGAGGGCACGACCTGCGTGCTTGACGGTGCCCACCGGGGGGAAGAAGACCGCGCCCGCTCTGCGACGAGGAAGGCGTTGCACACGAGCGTAACGTCGGGTGAGCCCGGCAGAAAGAAGAGGCGCACGCTGCAACTCGGCGGCCGCGTGCCCGTCCCGTCTACGGCGATAGGTACGCATGTCCGAAACCCAACCAACCGACCCCCACATGCTTACCCGCAGCGCAGCGATCCGCGGCTGGGCAACGCGGCTACTGGTGCCGCTGAGCATCGTCGCTTCGGTCTCGATCGCCGCAACGGCTTGGTACCAGGTCAAAACGAAGCGCAACACGATCCGCGTGACCGGCTCTGCCACACAGCGGATCACCTCCGATCTGCTCGAGTGGAACGCCACAATCCGTCACCGGGCTCCATCACGCGCGGCCGCCTACCGGAAAGTTCACACCGACGTGGAGAAAGCGGTCGCCTATCTCATCGACCACGGCATCGAACGCGATGAGATCCGCATCTCCTCCACCGAAGTCTCGGCGTCCTACAAGACCGAGTACGAACAGGTGGGCGAAGAGGCGGTGTCGCACTCGCGTCTCGACGGCTTCTTCGCAGGCCAAACCCTCACCGTCACCAGCGACGACGTCGACAAGGTCGAAGCGGTCTCGAGAGAGATCACTGGGCTCCTCGATCAGAACATCCCCATCGAGTCGTCCCCGCCCCAGTACCACTACACCGGGCTCGAGGACCTCAAGATCGAGATCCTCGCCGAGGCTTCGGCAGACGCTCGGGAGCGAGCCGAGCGGATCCTGGAAGCCGCCGGCGGGGCACACCTGGGAGGGATCGTCGACACCCACATGGGCGTGATCAACATCAACCCCGCCAACTCCACTGCAACATCGTGGGAGGGCTACAACGACAAGTCTTCTCTGGAGAAGGACGTGATCACCGTCGTGCATGTGACCTACGAAGTCGACTGACTCGGCCGCGCACGACACCGAGTTCGTGCCGTCCATGTTTTCTGCATCCAGGCGGTCGCAGCCCACACTCGTTTCGAACGCCGTGGCCTTGCGCGAACGCCCGTCGATGATTGACGCCTACGCGTGGCGGGATGCTTGCGAAGCTCACGCTCCAAGGAGCGGCAAGTGCTTGATCGAGTGGTATCGAAGGGCCAGGCCGATGCAGTGCTTGAGTGGCCGGACCAGAACCTTGGCCGACCGCTTGAGCACGATCGCACGGTTGCCCTCGAACTCGAAGGCGTCGCGATGGACTTCACGGAACGTCGCGATCAGTTTGGTCTGACACTGGAAGTACAACGCGTAGCGGTCGGGCATCGCTGGCTTGTAGTCGAAGCGAACCGCACTGCCACCCTTTGCGAGGTAACTCGGCTCGTTCCACTTCAACGTCTCTTGGAGTGTGCCCAGCACGCCGTGTTCCCGCGCGCTCTCGACGATCAGTCGCCGTAGCCGCAGGAGCTTCGTTTGCATCGCGGGCGGGTACGTCTCGAACTTGGCCCGCACGTCGGGGTTGGCGATGCTCGAGACGGTGTTTGTCCACGCCATGTCCCCGGATAGCATGGAGCGCGGCTCGCAAGTCCTATTGTGTGGCGACGCTCGGACGCGTCTCCACCCGTGCTGTGGCGGTTGCAAGTGAGGCTGCAGATCCTGTGGCACCGGAGCGGTCGATCGGCGATGACGGTCCCGGGGAGAGCGACTCCACCGGTGGGGCGACGACCACGGGAGGGGTCACGTCCACGGGCACCAGGTCCGGGTCGGCGAGCACGGCCGGAGCGAGTCTCGGAGGTGCCTATGACCAGTGCGCTGACGACGAGGAGTGCGTGGCGGGTCTCCGCTGCTCGGAAGCCGCGGGCTATTGCACGCCCGCATGTGACATGGCGAGAATGGATTGCCCGGCCCCGCCAGAAGGAGATGCGGTGGCCAGTTGCGTGAAGAGTTCTCGCGGGTCGCTGTGTCGGCTTTCCTGCTCGGTCGACGAGACGACCTGCCCGGAGGGCATGTTCTGCAACGGGAGGTTCCCCGGGCCACCACCGGCCTGCGAGTATCCCTGAACTGCACGTTGCTCATCCATCGCGAGCGTCGTCAGCCGGCCGCACAGATCCGCATCACCGTCGTGCACAGGCCCGGGGCAGGCCAAGGGAAGCGGAGTTGGCATGCGGACCCACGAAGCGAGGCGTGCAGGGAGGCAGGTTGCCCTTCGAGTCCGCGGTCACTCGGAGGCGCTCTGTGTCCGGAGCAGGCGGGTGTTGTCGAAGGCAGGGGTTGAGCGGTGCTCATTGGAGCCAGAGCTCACGTTTGAAATGTCCACGCCCCGTTGGTGCGTCAGTGTCATTGGTGCGTCTGCTCGTCTCGACCGCGGCTCTCGTGATCCTCGCCCTATCGACGCCAGAAATCGCCGGCGCGACATCCGGGGGGGAGAAAACGATCTCCTTCCTCGGATACGCCGCCCGTGACGGCAAGGCGTACTTCCAGACGATCCGCCACGGGGATGGGGAGGGGCGCACGGGGCAGATCTACATGACGCTGTCCGGCCCTCGTGCAGGCACCGTGGTTGAGGTTCGCAGCTGGCCTCGTGCTGGGCCGCCCGATGAGACCGCCGAGGATGGGGAGGGCAACATCGACCGCCTCGTGGCGCGGCTGCGGCAGGGAAAGAAGGAGCGCCGGTGGCGTTTCGCAGCGCAGGCTCGCCGAGTCCGACGGCTCACCTGGCAGCCGAATCCGCTCGACCCGCCCGTGTACGGGGAGCGCCTTCGTGTGCGTGTGCGCTCCGCAGACCACTCGAAGGCCGGTGTTGTCGTCTTGGATAGCTACGGATGCCTCGGCACCTCAGGCCTCGCCGCGCCTCCCCAAGCTCTCGGGCCGTGCCGGAAGGTTCGCGTCGCTCGAGCGTTTCGCCTACCGGCCGTCGACGCGACGGTGGCGATTGTCGAGGCGATCGGCCTGCCGTACGAAGGCGGATACTCAGTGGAACACCCGGTGCTGTTGACGCCACAGGTCCGCCCATAGCTCAGCACCAGAACTCTCTTGACCTGAAAGGACGAGGGGTCGTGGGGCGTTCGAACCGCGCGATGCGGACCGCGTTCCTCACCTGGCTTGCCCTGTCCATGGGCTGCGCGCTGCCAGGCTCCATGGCCCCCGGTGCCGACTCGTCCGGAACGAGTCGGACCGGTTGCGTCCCGATCCCAGGAGGCGTGCTCGACGATGGTGGCGGCCAAAGGGTGGAGATTGCTGCCTACTGCCTGGAGGCGACGGAAGTGACCGTTCGCCAGTACGACGAGTGTGTCCAGGCAGGGGCGTGCAGCGGCGAGCTCGAGCTCGGGCAGAAGGACGACGGTTGGTGTGAGACGCCGCTACCCGGCTGCCAGCGAAGAAAACAACGCACGTGCAACTCCAGCTTCTCCGACCGGGATGGGTTCCCTGTGAACTGCGTGGACCTCGGGCAGGCTCAGGCGTATTGCAGCTGGCAAGGTCGCCGACTCCCCACAGGCGCGGAGCAGCGATGGGAGATCGTTGGAGGGGCGGAGGGGCGGACGTGGCCATGGGGAGAGTCCGAGCCCACGTGTTCGACGATGTCGACGTGGCAAAATGATTGCCCTCTGCTGCGGGGCCCGACGGCGCCGGTCGGCGCTGCACCACAAGGTCGCAGTGTGCACGGCATCTACGACCTGGTTGGGAACGTCTCCGAGTGGGTGACGGATCCCCAAGAGCGCGTCTCGGAGGTGCGTTCTGCGAGGATCGGCTTTCGCTGTGCCGAGTCGCGCGCGCCGTGATGCAGGGTCGGCTCGGCACGACCAAGCGCCTCGGACTGACCCCGCAAACCAGGCGCCTGGAACAAACCGCAGTCGTGTAGAACCTGCCACGATGTCCGGGTGTCCAAGAGTTGTGATGAGCCGGCTGCTCTGTGGCTGTGTTGCGCTAGTCGCAGGCTGCACCGCCACGCCCACCCCCGGACCCGACGCCAGTTGCTCGCCTCTACCCAACCTGGTCACCCTTTCGCCGGGCGAGTTTTCGGTCCAATCGGGCATCCACTCGGAGACGACCGTCCTCTCGCAGGGCACACCCCTCGAGATTCTCGACGCGCTTCGAACCAAGCGACACGAAGGTGACCTGCGCAGGGCCTGCTCCGGCGAGCCAGATGTCTTGCTGCCCGATGATGACGTCCCCGTCGAGAACGTGCTCGCCGCGTTACCCGAAATCATACTCCCCGACTCTGGAGTCGTCCGCATACCGGTCGGCGGCGAGAAGACCCCGCTGCGGGTACTCGGGCTCCGGTTCAGGCTCCCGCCGGCGGATGCGACCGACCGACCGCCTCCGCGCTGCTCCCGAGTGAGCGTCGACGTCGAGCCGGATCGCATCCATCTGAGTCGATATCCGCAGCTGACCAACAACGGCTTCGGCGCGCGGCTCTCTTTCGAACCCTCCCCGGCCACCGCGCTCTCGTTGGACTCTCCCGCAGCCGCCAGCGAGCCACCGGTGTCGATCGGCTACCCGTCGATCAGCCACGTCTACACAGGCCCCGACCGCCTCTCGGAACTGCTCCAGGCTTTGAAGGCTCCGCACTTTGGTCTGCCGAACTGCGAAGTCGTTGGCGTCCGATTTCGGGGCGCGCTTCAGTGGGCGCCGGCCCTCGAGATCCTCGAGGCGCTCGACGAGACGCTCTCGCTGCAGCTCCTGCTTCACTGACCCGGGTGCGATCGCCGGAGCGCGATGGCAAGACGGAGCCCGCCCCGAAAAGCGCGCTCCGAAGCGACAGGTCTCGAACTCCAGCGAGTTCGACTGCAGGTGGGCGAGCAGCCCTCTGTCTGGGGTGTCCCCCCTACCACTCGTGGAGGGGGTCGTCGTCGTCGTCGCAAAGAATGAGGTTCAGACTCGCGTCGGGATACGCGTCGTAGTGGGTCTCGCAGTTGCGGTGCAGATCGCTGGTGTCGTTTCCATCGACGTTGTAGTCACCATCGCAGAGGTCGGTGTTGGCTCCGCCGTCGAGCCAGTCTTCCGCGGTGGTCCACGAGTCGTCGAGGTCGCCGTACAGGTAGTCGTCGCCGCCCCAGGTGCAGACTTTGTCGTATCCGGGGCCGTCGGCAGGCGATGTCCAGATGCCGCCTGACATCTGCGGCGCATTCGTCCACACGACATCCCGGTTGTCCGAGCCGTGAAAGAGATCCGAGCCGGTCCCGAGATACGCGTAGATCTGAAAGTCGAAGTTCGGGTTCCACGGGGCGATGGCGTCGCCCGTGCTTCCACAGTACATTGCGCCCGTTCCTCCACCTGCAGGCAACAGCGTCAGGTCGCCGGTCGTGTGCTCGTCCTCGAGGACCGCGACGCGGTCGTCTCCACCTGTGGTCTGCAGGAAGAAGATGTCGGTGTCGACGGTGCTGCCCGTGCATTCGAGGATCTCCATTTGCCAATCCCCGCCGTCGTCCCGCCAGCAAGCCCCGAGTCGCGGCGTACCGAGGTAGGGCTGGAAAAAGCAGAACGGCGACGGGCCTCCTACACAGGTCTCGAACCCAGCCTCACCAATGACCACATCCTGCGGGTTGTTGCCGAGCACCAGCGAGTCGCAGACGGCGGCGTCGGCCTCTCGGGCCCATAAGCCGGCTACAAAAACGGCAAGAAGTGACGCAGATTTTCGGAACGTCTTCATATCGACGGGCAGTACCCACGACGCTCAGCGCGTTCCCTCCCCGGAGAAGATTTCCCGGGGCCCGTCATCGAGCTGCGCCGCTGCGGTGCTGGTCCTGTGCAACACCGTCGCGGCCGGGTGTGCCCCATGGCGAACGTTCAACGATGGAGCCGGTCGATGCAGAACGTGCCCTCGAGGGCATCACCGAACGCAGCGCGGATGGCCTTGCGATTCTTCGCGGTCATCTCGTAGGTCTCGGCGTGGAGAACCACGGTGGTCTCGCCACGATGCTGGATCTCGGCGATCGATAGGCTCGGTGACTCACCGACCTTCTTCTGTGCCGCCGCGAGGGCCTCGTCGAGGGTGGGCCGCGGGGCTCCGGGCTTCGCATCGAGGACGACGTAGAACGCCGCGAGGTCGTCACACTGCAGGGAAGGCCCCGGGTCTGCGTACTCGAGGACCGTCGTCGCCGTAGCCTGGTTGCTGGCGCACTCGAGGACGGTGGACGGGGCAGTCGGCCCATACACGCCGCCCGTGGTGGCGACCCAGACGTCGTCGGCACCCCGCGCGACGACGGACGTGGTCCGCTCGCCGTCTTTCGGGCTGACCCCCTGCCACTGACCCCCCTCGGCTCGTCGCCACAGTCCGCCACTTCGAATCGCGATGACCTCCTCATGGCTGTCGCAGATCGCCCACAGGCCTGCGCCCGCGGCCCACGACACTGCGATGATCGGCCCGTCGCACGGGGGTGGAGTGTCCGCCGCCCACGCCTTTCCATCGAAGCGTGCCAAGTACGGGGACTTCTCACCGCCACCGAATGCGTAGGCGCGATCGGAGGCAAACGAAGCCACGCCCTCGAGGCTCGAGCCATCGACGGCAGGGAGCGGTAGCGACACCTGGGTGCGGGCACTGTTGTCGTAGTGGATGACCTCGTGGGTGCTCTCGCTTGCGACCGCGATCAGCAAGCCCTCGTCCAGCGCATCCATGTCGAACATCGAGTCTCCCAAGTCGGGAGCCTGGCCAGCACCGCGAATCACGGTGATCGGTTTGGCCCGCGCGATGGCGCTGGCCACCGCCTGTTCCTCGGCCGGCGGGGGGCCACCGTTGTCCAGCCAGTACTTCGAGCTTTCGTAGCGAGGCTCGAACCCGCGGAGCGCGAGCACCGACCCCTCGACCCACGAGACGAGCCGCTGCGGAAACGCGAGGTAGCGCTCGCGCTGATTCTCGAGCTGCCGCCAGCCATCTCCAGACCAGCTGTAGACCTCGTGCGGGTTCCACATCGCGCGCCAGCTGGGTTCGACCACGATCGTCATGAATAGATCGTCGGGCCAGCGCCCACCCACGGTTTGCACGTACCAAGCCGATCCTGTGACCGCTTCGGGCTCGACGGTGTGAATGCCCTTGAGCCAACGCGGGTCGTCGTCCAGCGTGCCGTCAGCCCGCGCACGCATCAGACGGGGACCAAACGCGGCGAACACCTGACCATCGCGCGTTCCGAACACGCGGAACCTCGCCGAGTCGAACGTGTCTTCCGCGGGTGCCCGCGCCACGAGGTGCAAGGAGGGGCCCGAGGCCGATGGGGACGGCGATTTCGGGACCGGCTCAGGCTTCGGCGTCTCCTTCGGCGTTGCCTTCGAGTCCGGTGGTGGGGCCTGGACCGGGGCTTGTGGCCTGGGGTCGGCGGCGGCTTTGGCCTCGCCCCGCTCGGGGGCGGATGCTTCGTTGGCAGCGGCGTCGGGGGCAGCGGCCTGATCACAGCCGAGCGTGACGAACACGAGGGGGAGAAGGAGACGGGTCGTTCGCATGGAGAGTTCGTGCTCGTGTTCAGGGTGGGTTCGCTCGAAGGTCGCAGGTGTCACGGCCGTGTGTCCGCGATGTCGACGGTCGTGAGTTGGCCGCGGGCCAGCTCGACTTCGCCATCGAGCAGCGCCTCCCGGGGATCGAAGCCGCGGGGGTGCGCGACACGCTGGTAGCGGACGGACCATTCCACCGTGTCGTCGAGGCCCGCATCGACCTGGAGCCGGACGATGCGAGGTTCACCGCTGGCGGGCACGCGGTCGTCGCGGACTTCCCCGCGCAACACCACACCACTCGACTGCCGGGCGGGCCCAAAGTGCCGCGCAAGGTACCGCTGCACCAACGTCTTGGGACGGCCGACCACATTCGCCGAGACTTCGAGGCGTCGAAACAAGTCGCCCGTCGGAAAGGCGTGTCCGACCTCCCCAGCCCACAAGGAGACCTCCACGGTGCCCGCGTCGACGCGCCGTACGGCCCACCGGAGCGCTTGTCTGAGCACGTCAGGGTCCCGTGATGCCGCGAACGTATGGTCCCTGCGATCACCGACCTTGGGCATGTGGCAATCGCCGCAACTACGGTTCCCAAACGGCGACTGTGCGTGTTCTGTGACTGTGCTCTGCATCAGCGCGACGCCATCGCGTAACGCGCCGTCGGGAAACGCGAACTCGTGGCAACGAGCACAGGCGTCGGTCGTCGCAAACGCCGGAGTACGCAGCACGGGGTGCGGCGCCGGTGCGTCCGAGCGCGGCGAAGGCCCAGCCAGAACGGCGGCATCTGGCCCCTCGTGGCAACTCAGACAGCCAACCCCGACCGCCGGAGTGTCGGACGGCGCATGGCAGTCGCGACAGAACGCGGTTGGCTCGACCGCGAAGGCAGCCTGGAACTCGCTCCCCGTGAACGCGGTCCGATGTGACGACAGAGACCATTGCACCGCCTCGGGTGCATGACATCGAACGCACGTTGCGTCTTGGGCCGAGGGCGGCACCGAAGCCCCGGCGATCCACGACAGTACGTGCACGATCGGCAACGCCAAGAGCATCCGCCACTCGAACGTACGACGCTACGGAAAGCTTCCGCAACGGTCGGCGGGCCGCCACCCCTCGCGTCCCGTTCCAAGCCAAACCCCGCCATCCGCCGGGCCGGCTTCCCGAAATGCAAGACTCGCTCGAGTGACGGCGGTCCAAGACTCGACCGTCCACCTCCTCCCGCCGCGAGGGCCCAACGCCGCCGGCGTTCGAGACACCGGTGAGTCGAGGGCGCGACCCATGTCGCCGGATCGTGCTCGCTACAACGGAGATGTCGCTCCGCAATTCGGGTTCGCAGGTCCGAACCCATCGGGAACGCAGGTGCCGCTCACGCAATCGCACCCGTGCTGGCACTCCATCTCGTTTGCGCAGATGCTGAGCGGAGGGTTCGAACAGTTCGGGTTCGCGGGACCGAAACCATCAGGAACACAGACCCCCGAGACGTTGCACGAGCACCCGCTTTGACAATCGAAGTGTCCGTTGCAGGCTCGCAGTGTCGCCGTCGATCGCGGTCCGTCCGTAAACGATGGGTTGCCACCGGTGGGCCGATCGGCGAGCGCAGGGTCGGCCCATGCCTCGCGCTCGAGCTGTTCGACCGCCGCGGCCTCCGAATCCGCGGGTTCTTCACCCGCGGCGAGGCATGCGGTGGCAGAGACTGCGATGAGGAGTACGAGACTGCACAATCGATACACGAGTTAGCTTTTGCAGTTTCGGGCAAAAACCTGACGGACCTTCACGACCTGCCGCACCCATCGGCCAGTTTCGAGGAGGCTGAGCCGGGTTGCTCGTTCGCGCTCGCGCAGTTTCCGACCTCTACCGAACGTCGGCAAGAGGCTGCTGACGCCGTAGGCGGGCTGTGTCGTCCTCGCTGTTGCCGGGCTCGACGCGAGCGACGCCATCAAGATGGCGGGTGTCCGAGACTCGCGACGGCATCGCTCAGGTTGAATCCGTCTTTCCCTGGTCAACTGCTGCTTCCAGCATCTCGACGATCGCGGCCTCCCCGGTGGTACGCGCGAGGGTCAACGGTGTGTGCTCACCCGCGAGGCACATGGGGTCAGCCCCGGCGTCCAGGAGGCTGCGTGCCGTATGCTCTTGACCCATCTCAGCGGCTCGGTGAAGCGCGCTGAAGCCTCGTTCGTCCACCGCACGCGCGCTCGCCCCTCGTTCGAGTAGCAAGTTCACCGCGTCGTCGTCTCGGCCTTGAACGGCCTGCATGAGCGGTGTCGCTCCCTCGTCCGAGCGAACATCGACTTCTGCACCGCGGTCGAGCAACCCGGCCACCACGTCTGTGCCAAACCCGACTGCCCAGTGCATCGGGGCGAGGCCATCGGTAGCCAGGACGTCCAGCGAGATCCCAGAACCGATGGCTGTGTCCACGGCGGCGAGGTCTTTCTGCGCGACGGCGAGGTGGAGTGCGTTGACGGTCCGAAGTGGCTGGTAAGGCGGTGCGAGCACGGGGCGGTGGTGGGTGACGAACCGGGCCGTATGGCCGACAAGCGAGAACGCAAACAAGGCGGCCTCGTGATGACGGTGCTCGAAGGGGAAAGGGATTGGCATCGGGAGGCCTTCCCCAAGTCCATAGTCGCGAAGAAGATATTCGAGGAAAGCCTGCGTGTACTCGGGCGTCTCGTCGCTGTCGGTGAACACACCGTGCGCCGAGCGGACGATCGCCTCGTTGTCCGTGAACTCGACTTGGGCTCGGACAGCCAGCTTCCGAGTCCAGCTCCGGACGAAGAGGAGCTCTCCATCCTGAAGGAAGAGGACCCACTTCTCCTCCATTGCCGCCGGCTTGTGGATCGCACCATTGAAGACCTCGCCGTCGATCGGGATCCGAAGCTCCATCGTGGTCGTACGGGTCCCCTCGAGGGCCTGCCGCGAGAACTCTGGCCCTTCGTCCCCACGGTAGGAGACGCTGTTTCGCGCGTTCTCCGGGTTCCGCGTCGTCGTCACCACATGCCGCGTGAGCGGCTGAACATCGAGCACAGGCACGCCCCACGGACTCTCCGTGAGCACCTCGTACTGGTGGGTTGATGGGGTCTTGGGGGCCACCTCGTCTTCATTGGGAACCGTGGACACCGTGTTGGACCCGAACACGCGCTCGAACAGTTTCTTGAGCTGCTGCCACATCGGCGCGGAGTGTGTCACAGGCCGTTCATCGGTCTGACTCCAACCCCCCCGACTCACCCGTGACCGGCCGGTCCGGACGCCATGCTGTTGAGCACCAAACAAGGCTGTGATGCTCGGGAACTCGACGAGCCCACGGCTACGGCTCTGGCTTCTGCATCTTCGAGGACGCTCCCGAAGTATCCGTCGGGGGCGCTGTCGCATTTGGGCCGAGAGCCACCCGCGCCTCGCCCCGATCTCCGCAGTTTTCTACACGGGTTCCCCGCTCGGCTCGCACTGTACTGCTGGCGCGCGGACGAGTTCTCCGACGGAAGAATTGGCGCGCCAGCGGGACTCCTGATCGCGGGCGCGCACGACGTTCACATCGCCTCTGGAGGCGGCGTCACGGAACACCTCCTCGACTCCACCGACTTCGCCGCCGCCACCAGGATCGGGCTGGATCCTTCGAATCACCGACGCTCTGCGGGAAGCCCGCGGGGCGTGTCTTTTTTGGGAACGATCCGGTTCCGGGAATCACTACTCCACAGAGAGTCCCCCGATGCCCGTCCGTCACACTGTCGTCGCTGGCGAAACGCTGGCCGTTCTGGCCGAGCGTCACGGCTTCGCACGGGGTGCGGATCTCTACGAACACCCCGACAACGCGTCCCTTCGGGAGCGCAGGGAGAACCCGGACGTCCTGGCGCCCGGGGACGAGGTCGTCATTCCCGACCCTGCTGTGGGGCTTGCCGAGGTTCGGGTCGATGCTCGGCACCGATTCCGGGTGCAAAGACCGCGGCAGCAGCTCCGGTTGGCGCCGCGGGGCTGCGACGGCCAACCCCTCGACGGGTGGCAGTACGTACTGACCGCGGGCGCCGAGCGATTCGAAGGGACCGTGGATGGACCGATCGTCCACCCGGTCGCCTTTGGGGTTGAAGAAGCTCGACTGGAACTGCACCCCGACGACGACACTCAGACTCCGTTGCGCTGGGACCTGCGGGTCGGGCATCTGGACCCGGCCGAGACGGTCGAGGGTCAGCAGGCCCGTCTGAACAACCTCGGTTTCTCGTGCGGACCTGCAGACGGCGATGCAGGCCCTCGCACGCAGCGAGGCATCCGCGACTTTCAGGCCGCGCACGGTCTGGACGTCGATGGCAACTGCACCGAGGCGGTCCGCGACCGGCTGCGCGAGGTCTACGGGTGCTGAACCATGGGCGATGAAACCGACGAAGACCAGGATGCGGACACCATCGAGGATTCCGCCGAGGAGGATGCGACCGACGACGCCGACCATGGTGATGTGCTGCGTCCCGTGGAACCCGGCGGTGTCCTCCACGCGGGGACGGCTCTGGTGGCGCCGTCCTCCGACGGCTCCACCGGAAACGTGCTGGCGGCGCCCACTTCGATTCGGGTGACCCTCCGCCGAGACTTCCCCCTGCGACGCGGCGAGCGGCTGGGAGAGTGGGCCTGGAGCAGCGCCGACGGCAGCGTTCAGCAGGACCCCCAGCGATGGACATTCGAGGGCGAGGACGGTGAGGGAGGCGCCCCCCCACCGGACGAAGAACTCGAAAGTGAGGACGACCGACCGATCTTTGGCTGGGGCATCGGCCGACCGAGCCTTGGGGAACCAGGGGACAACGCCGGACAGCTGACCACGGACCGTTCCGAGGTCATTGCGGCCACCGTGCGTCTACGGAATGAAGACGGGGATGTCTTGTCCGAGGGGAACTGCACGGGGCGCGACGGGGCGTGCCTGCTTGCGACGGCCTCGTCCACGGGTGTGTTCACTGTGGACATCACACCTGAGCGGATCACGGAGGACACCGCCGGGCCCGGCATGCGCAGTGACCACCTGCTGCTCTACAAGGCCGCGTCGGTGAACATCGAGCTTCGCGGTGGGCGGCTTGTCGGCATCGAGGACCCCTACGACCCGCCGAACGCCCAGACCCATGCACGGGTGGGAAACCGTCAGGTGTGGACGCCAACCACCACCCAGCTACCGCTGAGTCTCAAGCCTCAGTGGTGGAAAGACCCAGGGTCTCGGGCGCGTCGTGGGGGAACCGGCGCGATCAGCATGCTGGTGCTGCACTGCACCGGAGGTTCGCGGGTCGGCGGGCCTCTCAACGACTTCTTCGGATGGGCCGACGCAGCGCGAACCCGGCGCAAGACCAAGGGGGCCAACTACCTGCTCGACATCGATGGGCACGCGATCAAGCTGACCGCCGACGACCGCACCAAGGTGCATGCGGGGGTGGGGCGATGGGGTGGTGATCGAGACATCGTCAACCACTCCCTGGGGATCGAGATCATCAATCCAAACACGGGAGAACCCGACGACTACATGGCCCGGGCGAAGACCCCGTACACCGAAGAGCAATACGCCACCATCCTTCGGCTGGCGCGCGAAATCACGGAGGCCTACCCAACCGTGGGGTCGCGCGTGTTGGGACACTGCGACGTCGCCACGGGCAATGCGAGGAGACAGACCGGGGTTCCTCGGGACACGTACCACCGCAAACGGCGCTGGGACCCGGGCCTGCATTTCGAATGGGAGCGCCTGGAGCACGCAGGGCTGGGCATGGTGCCAGCGGAAAGCTTCGACCCTGCCACGGCCTACGGCGGAGTCTTCACGACGGTCGCGGGCCTCGAGCTCGACCGCGGTGATGCTGACGCTCGTGGCCGACGCGCGGCCCACTATGGCGGAGTCGACCGCCCCGATCACGCCCCTGAAGTCGCGGTGATCGAACAGCTACAGACCGATCTACGGACCGTCGGCTACTCCCTGAGGATCACCGGGGCCTTCGATGCGCGAACGTTTGCCGCGGCCGACCGATTCCGCCGTCACTTCGCGCGACAAGGGATGACCAGTCGTGAGCAGGGGGCGATCGATCTCGCTGTGGCGGAGCGGCTCTACAACGCGGCGGCGGCACTGCGGCCACCCGTCGCGACCCCGCTGCCCCCCGAGACCGCCGACGCCGAAGCTGCGCCGGCCTCCGCCACGCCATCATGACTGACTTCAGCGCAACCTTTGGGACACTCCGCACTCCGGGCTTCATCCTGACGGCCAATGCACGCCCCCCCGTTCCCGAGCGCGTGGCACCGCACGTCGAGGCCGAGCTTCGCCACCACGGGTCGACGCCCGAGGGCGTGCGCGAGCTGGCCCGTTTTGCAGACATGGCGGGGACTGACCTGACATCCGTCGTCGATCGCCTGCTCGAAGAACTCGGGCGTGGCCGAATCGACGTCGAGCTCCGAAGGCCCTTGCCCATCCTGTGTGGCCCCACCACGGAGACGGAGGTCGACCTGTCCGATCTGACGGTCCTCGAATCGACCGAGGAGGCCTACGCCGTGGAGCTTCAGCTCATCGACCAAGACGACGTTCCGGTGGCGCGGGCGGAGTATCGGCTGAGGCTACCCGACGGGTCGGTACGCAGCGGGACGCTGGACGAGCAAGGGTTCGCCCGGGTGGATGGGTTGGACTCGCCCGACCCTTGCGAAGTGAGCTTCCCTCGGTTCGACGAGCAGAGCTGGGCCTATGTCCACGCGAGCCCGCTGTGACGCTCGCTTCTCCGACTTCTCTCTCGAGTCATTCGCCCGTGCACGCGAGTGCACACGAGGCGCCTCGAGCCGGGATGGCTGCTGGCACTGCGTCGACAACGAGCGGCCGGGGGCTGCAGAATCGCCCCGAGGGCCGCCCGCCTCACGAGCGACTGCACCCAAGCGACCGCGCGGGCGTTCGCGGTCAGCGTGCCCCAATCCCCGGTGGAGTCGAAGCTGTCGTTGCCCGTGCCGTTGAAGCATCTTATGCGGGACACGGGCTGTGCATGTCTCTTGGCCCCCGGTGGGAAACTCGGGCCGCCGATGATGGGGGGAGGTCCTGCCCACCACCCCTGTCGCCCCAGCTGCGAACAGCCACTCGCATTCAGCGAGCGCGTCGAGGAACGAGTGCCGTTGACCGGCGGTTTCGACAGTTGGGACGTTATGCGCCGTCGACCGGCCACAGGCAGCGCTCGACGCCGGCAGCCTCGAAGAACACGCACTCCATCCCCGCGGGGCACTCGAGGCCGTCAGGGCAGTCGAGCACGCACGTGCCCCCGCCGAATGCGGCGCACAGCACCTCGGCCGTGCCGCCATCCGCAAGGGGGCAATCGTCTTCCGTTTCGCACTCGGTCACGTTGCAGATGTTGTACCCGGGGATCGTATCGAAGCAGCTGCCGTAGCCCTCAGGACAGGGCGGCTCGTCGCGGGGGTCGCACGCGGGGTACGTCGTCTGCGGTGCGCCGGTCGAACCCGAGCTGGTGCCGTAGTCGCCGGTGCTGGTGCTGGACGAGCCCATGGTGCTGCTCGAGCCAGTGGTGTTGTCCACCGTGCCGGTCGCGCTGTCGTCGGTCGTGCCGCCCGCTGTCGAGGTCGCCGGTCCGCTCGCAGCCGTCATGGTGGCGGTGGACTCGGCAGCGGTCGTGTCGCCGCTGGTGCTCGTCTCGGCCCCCTCTTCCGGTGCGTCATCGGCCGGGCAGGCCGGCAAGGCAAGCATCACGAAGGCCAAGAACGATCGACGCAACATCGCCGAATCATACAAGGGCCGCACCCCGGCGGGGAGAGGCGCAACGTCACGGCGTCGCGCGTGGCATGAATTCATTGCATCAATCGGGCGCGAAGAGGACTGAGCTCGAGCTGGCGAATCGGTGAACGAAGTGGAAAAGCGACGTTGGTCCACCCCTGGCGGTTGATTCGCGGACGAAGGTTATTGTGAGCACGACCGGGCCCAGCGGCACGACCACCGTGATGAGCGGCATGTTCTTCTCATCCTGCCTGTTGGCCGGTGCGTTGCTGACCCTCCCAGCCACGGCCGCGGCCGATAACTTGCTGGAGAGCGGGACCGCCAACGACACCTCGAAAACCGCCGTCGCGTGTACGAGCACTGCAGAGCAGTACCGCGGGTCGAACCACGCTTTGGCCACCGTCAATCGCACAACGACAGGCCTTGCCGTGGTGGACCAACTCGGCTGCAACAAACCCGCGGGCGAACTCTGGACCCGCCCGCGGAGCCGGTCGGTCGTATGATAGGAACCCCAAAGCGACGCACACAAACCGACGCAGCCCCATGGCTTCGGTGCTGCTAAAGGATTCTCGAGGGCGTCGATATTGTGCGCCACGAGGTTGGCCGCCCGTCACCGGGCTCGGCCACAATCCCGATGGTCGATGTTGTCCGCGGATTCCAAGGGGGCCGGTTGAAGACGTTGCAGTCGCCACGACTTGGTGTGGGGTTACGGCGGGGGTTCAGGGGGCAACTTGGTAGAGATACGCTGCCCCGGCGTCGTCGGCGGAGTTGTCGCTGGCGTCGCCGTCGACTCCCGTCGCATCGCTGTCCTCGCCCGGTGCCCCGACGACCAACGTGCCGTCCGACAGCGCGAAAAAGCGTCCAAACGCGTCTCCGGAGTTTGTGTTTTCGGCCTTGATGTACGCCAAGGGCGACCACGTCTCGCGCATGCGGCGGTACAGATACGCCGCACCAGCCTGCGGGGCAAAGTCGTTGGTCGCGTCTCCGTTGAGCCCGGTCGCGGCGCTGTCTTCTCTCCAAGCACCGACGGCCAGGATGTCGTCCGAGAGTGCGAGGCCATACTCGCCGAAGCTGTCACCGTCACGCGGATTGTCCGATTTGATGTACGCCTGCTGTGACCAGGCACCCGCAACCCGCTGGTACACGTAGACGGCACCCGCCAAAACGAGGGAGTTGTCACTCTGGTCACCGTCGACTCCCGTTGTCGCGCTGGCCTCCCCCCACGCCCCCACTGCAAGGGTGTCGCCCGAGAGGGCCACCGAAGAACCGAACTCATCGTTTTCGTCCGTGTTGCTCGCTTTCAAGTACGCCTGCTGCGACCAGGTGGCGTCGCTGCGTTCGAACACGTACACCGCGCCAGCGTTGGATGTGGAGTTGTCGTCCTCACCGTCGGGATTGACCCCGACCGCCGCGCTATCCTCAGCCCAGGCAGACACCGCCAGCGTGTCTCCAAACAACGCCACTAACGAGCCGAAGCGATCGCCCGCGTCGGCGTTGCTCGCCTTGAGATAGGCCTGCTGGACCCACGTGACGCCGACCCGCTCAAAGACATAGGCCGCGCCTGCGCTGGAGGCCGAGTTGTTCCCTTGGTCGGCCGGGTTCACCCCCGTGGTCGCGCCATCCTCCCGGGGCGCACCCACGAGCAGCGTGTCCCCCGAGAGCGCGACCGAAACGCCAAACCTGTCCCCCGCACCAGTGTTGCTGGCTTTGACGTATGCCTGCTGCGTCCACGTTTCCGCGCTGCGCTCGAAGATGTACACGGCACCGGAGCCTGAGGCGGAGTTGTCTGCGGATCCCTGCGGACTTACCCCACCGCTCCCGCTGCCCTCGTACGGAGCCCCAACCGCCAGCGTGTCTCCAAACAGCGCAATCGACTCCCCGAACCGGTCGCCTGCGTCCGAGTTGTCCGCCTTGAGATAGGCCTGCTGGCTCCATTCCCCATTGGCGCGCGTGAAGACATACACCGCGCCCGCTTGTCCGGCGGTGTTGTCGTCTTGAGCGTCCGGGTTCACCCCCGTGCCCCCGCTGGCCTCTTCTGGCGCGGATACGGCGAGCGTGTCGCCGGAGATCGCGACCGAGAAGCCGAAGGTGTCTTCTTCGTCGGTGTTGCTCGCCTTGACGTACCCCTGCTCGTAGACGTCACACGTCACCCCGAGCACCTCTGAGCACGCGTCATCGCACACCGTGTCCGGGCCGGCCGCATCATCGCCAGCCTCGTTCCACGTCGCCTCGGGACACATCAGGCACACGCCCGAGGCGACGAACTCGTCCTCGCCACAAAGCACCGCCGGCGCGCCCGTCGTCGTCTCGTCCGATGCTGTCGTCGTTTCGGAAAGCTCCGTGCCGCCGCTCGTGCTGCCGGTGGTGTCGGCCGGAGGGGTCGTGCTGGGCAAGGTCGTACTGGACCTGGTTGTGCTCGAGCCCGAAGTGCTCACGACCCCGCTCGTGGTCGCCATGCCGGTGGAGCTTTCGCCAACGCCGTCGGCTGCCGGGGCGTCGTCCGGGTTGAAGCACCCCGTCGTGCTCAAACACAGGGAGAGCATCAACAGCGGCGCCCTCGACTCGTAGGCGCTCGAAGGCCGACGTGTCCGCTTCGCTGTCGAGGCGGACACGTTGTGGCCGCTCGGGTCTTGATCGGCGACGAGCGCCTTCGCGGTACGGAAGGGGGTCAGGGGAGTTGTCGTCGGGCGCGGGCGTGGCATCGGCTGCTATGGGGGGCGCGAAGTGCGGAGGCTTCGGGGGCTTTGGGGGCGTGCGACTTCGAGAGTCCGTGAAGTGCCCCTAGAGGGCTCATATTCCCGCCTCAGGATGAATGTGATCATATTATCAAGTTTGATTGGATTATCAATTTTTTAGTTTCCGGGGGCCTCGTGCCGCGACTCCTCCACGCCGGACGTTCTCCGATTCGTCTCGCGCGACCACGGCGGAACATCAGTTGTCCGGGGCGTGAGCGCCCCCAGCCAGGCCCCACCGCTCCTACATCTCCACAGTCGCAGCCTCGCCGATCCCGTGGGCGTCGTAACCGACCCAGCGCGCACGTCGAATCTCGGCGTCGTTTTCGGGCCCTCGGTTGCGGGTCGGAGTACAACTCAAGAGTGTCGGCACGAGCGAATCTGGAGATCGAGTTGGGGGCGCTGCGTCGTCAACGCCTCTCCTACCTCAATGCTGCGTACGCGACGGGCGATCGCGGGCTCGCGATGCGAAGGCTGAGGGTGGTCGAGCGGTTGCAGGAGGAGATCGAGGCGCTCGAGCATAGGCTCATGTCCATGGACGACTCGACCCAGCCGATTTGCCTGGACACCTCCGTGACGCGGTAGACGCAACAACGCGCCGCTCCGGGTGCGCGAGAACGCGCCCAACCACAACTCGTCGACGTTTTATTGTCACAGCCGCATGCGGTCGACGTCCCGGAATGTTCAGGCCTGTGGCCGGGGCCGGCTATTGCGGATAATGTCCTCGAAGGACACGTTCCCGAGCTTCGAACGCCTGGCTGAGTCGCGCGTGCGCCAGAGTCCGTGCCGCTTCGCTGATTGCGGCGGCGGAACTCGTGGTTGGGTGCGGGCTCATCCCTGCGGGCAGAAAAACGCCACGTCGGCCTGCTGAACGTCGCGGTAGGCCTCGCAGGCTGCTCCGCAGAGGCGAATCTGGGTGTACTCGACGCTGTATGTCCAGCCCTCCTCGCCGGCCTCGCATGCTTCGGAATCGATCAAGTCGTACTGACCGCCAGCGATGTCGACCTCAGCGAGGCTGGGGTGCGTGGGGGCCGGGTCGAGGTCAAGGTCGCAGCTGAGCAAGTCGCCGATGACCACGTCCATGAACGATTGCAGCTGAGTGGTGTCGGTGGCGTTGTAGAAGCGCTCGACGTCCCCGGGCATGCCGAGCGGGACGCCGCCGGCCTCCGCGTAGCCGTTCATGGCAGCGACCGTGGCCGTGCCGATGTCGACGCCGACGACATAGGTCGGGATCCCGTGGCTCTGAAACAGAGCGTCGATCTCGGTCGTCAGCGCTGCCGGAGAACCCGCGCACCCTGCGTCCCCGTCGAGGACGAGCAGCGCGGCGCGAGGCCGGTCCGGATCGGCCTCGAGGACGAGCGAGAGGGCTCCCTGGACGAACGCCTCGTAGGCGGGCGTGCCTCCGGTGCCGTTACTGGACGCCAGCGGTATCGAGCTGAGGATCGGGGCGTCGTTGTCGAGTGCTGGGTCCACGTCGAGGCCCGCCGAGACGCCGCAGCTGTCACTGGAGTTGGTGGGAAACACCTTGACGCCGAACTCGACGACCGGTGCGTAGCTCTCGAGGATAAACGTGACGGCGTTGTGAAGCGCATTCCACCGCGTGATGGAGCCGAGCACGGGATCGGTGAAGCTGCCGCCCATCGAACCCGAGTGGTCGAGGACCATGACCATCGTCGGCTCTACGAAGTCGATCGTCGGTGCTTGCTCATCGCACGCTGCGCTGCCCTTGGGGACCTCGTTCACGTCGAGAACGATCGGCGGGGGGCCGGAGTCTGAGTCGTCGGAGTCGTCGGAGGTCATCGACGTGACGCCGCCAGGCCCCGTGGAGGTGGCGTCGCCTGAGCTTGTCGAAGACGGTGCGTCGCCTGTCGACTCCGAAACACCGGGGTCAGCGTCGACACCGGCGGACTCGATACCGTCGGTGGCTCCGGCTCCGGCCTCGTCGCTCGAGCACCCGAGTGTCGCGAGTGTCGCGAGTGTCCCGAGTGCAAAGCCGAGACTCGCTGCACGCCCTGAACCGACCCGGTTAACTTGAGACATCGTCACACCTGGACTCTAGAACGCATGCCCGTGAACGAACAGTCGCAAGGGCTAGAAACTTCGCCGGCAGCTGTTGGGGTTGAGGGGCGAGGAGATCAGAGGGGCGGGAGAGACCAGTCCGGAAGACCTGTCTCGTGCAACAGCCGCGGCCCACGGTCGACCGTTGCCGTGCAATGTCGAGCCCCCGAAACCTCTATCCTGACACCACGCTGTACGTCACGGTGCGCGCGGTCCATCGCAGCTACCGTCTCGTTCCCAGAAAACGCGTCAATCGCGTTCTTGAGTTCGCCTTCGCGGCCGTGTCCTCGAAGCACAGGGAGAAATGGGGCATGGAATTCTACGAGTTCCTCTCGACGCACTACCATATCGTGTTGTTCGACCGGTTCGGGCGAGTCAGCGACTTCCTTCAGGATTTCAACGCAGTCGTCGCCCGCGAGCTGAACGCGCTCCGCGGCAAGGGCGGCAAGTTCTTCGCGGATGGACCCGGCATTCAGACAGTCCTGGGTGACGAGAGGGTTCTCGAGCACTGCGTCTACACCCTCGCCAACGCCGTTGCGGCTGGCATTGTCCACAAGGCCGCGCACTGGAAGGGGTTGAACTCGCTGCGGATGCCGTACGGCAAGCAGTACGTCATCTCGAAGCCGCGCATCGGAATCTGGTCAAAGAAGCAACAGCACAAGCACCGCCGGCGCTCCCAACGCTCCGGCCGAGCTGCCTTCGCGGACCGCTCGAAGATGCCCGAGACCGCCGTGCTCATGATCGATCGGCCCCGGATCATGCCCGAGCTGTCGGATGAGGAGCTTCGTGCGAAAGTCCGCGAAGGGCTGAAAAAGCGTGAGGCCAAGATTCAGGTCGAACGCGCAGGGAAACCTGTGCTCGGGATGAAGGCCGCTCTGAGAGTCCACTGGTCGACCGTGCCCACAAAAGGGGCGGAGTTGTTTGGCCGGCAGCCGACGTTCTCGACCCAGACACGGGAGCAACGGAGCCGGATGAGGGGGCTGCGGGGGCGGTTCTTGCGAGACTATCGACTCGCGCTCGCTCGGTGGAACGCTGGCGAGCGTGATGTGGTGTTTCCGGCGGGGACGGTCCGGATGCGGTTGCGGCACGAAGTGCTGACCGAGCCGATCCCGCTTGACCTGCTTCTGGTCGCGTAGGCCGGGGAAAACTGGAACTCCGGGAGGCGGGCCCTGGCTCGTCCGTTCGCGCTGGTTGTTCGGGTCCCGGAGCGCTTCGACCCTGGCCGTCAGGCGCATGGGTGCACGTCCCTCGGGGCCAGGGAGGGTTCGAGTCTTCGCAAGACTCCGTGCGTCCGCGGGGTGTTGAGTGCTCGGGGGTCTGGTAGCGCCATGCATGACTCCGAGACAGGTTCTCCCCCCCCCGAGACAGGTTCTCCCCCCCCTCTGACGCGCTTGGTCCTAGTCGGCCAGCGGTCGCAGGATTTCCGTGCTGGAGCATGTGCCACAGCCCGCGCCCCAGAACTCGCCGAGGTCCTCGTATTCGGGCGAGAACACCTCCCCAAACACCTCGCCTTCCCCGCCATCGATCGACACCTGGAGCTGGCTTGGCCCAGTCCTGTGGGATTTGCCGTAGTTGGCCACTGTGATGATCGCGACGACGCTGCCTTCGCGCCCGAGCAAGTCGGTGCTCACGGCGAATTGCTCGCCGAGGTCGCCCCCTTGCGTCACACAAGGGCGGTAGACGTCGAGTTCGGGGAGGGAGCAGGTCTGCGAGAATGGTTCGCCATCGGCGACGAGTTCGATCGTCGGTTCGCTGAGCAACGCCGTGTCCAGCTCGATCTCGATCCTCAAGGGCGTGCACGATTGATCGGTGCACGACCGCGTGTCGTTGTCACACGCCACGATAGCCGCCAAAGAGGCGAGCAAGAGTCCTTTACGAAGGTTCACGCACTGGTAGTCGCTCCCGAGCGAAGTTCGATCACGAGCCCTGCGAGAAATCCTACGCGTTGGGAACCTGTCCCTAGTGGGTCAGCGGTCGGCCAGCGGGGGCCTGGGCCCTTCGAGCCGCGCGATGGAGTTCCGTGCAACGAGAACCGAACGCTGGAACAGCATCGGAAGTGCCATGTGCTCTGCGTCGAGCGTGGCTTGCGGAGCGTCCGCGCAGCCTTGGCACGTCTTGCCAGCGAGCACACGAGTGGGAAGCCAAGCCATGGAGACGCGGGCGTCGGCGTTGGGCACTGTAAGGGCCCTCGTCCGTTGCGTTACCAAAGATCGTCGCCGGTCTCGGCAAGCTGTCGTGGCAGGGGGAGGTCAAACCGCTGTTGGCCGAGTTCCTGGGCTCGGGCGGCACTGATTTCGTGGTCTACGAGGTCTTCCGGAGCGACATGGAGACTGCCGAGCCCACAAGAGGAAGATAGACCGCGGGAGGGAGACGTCGAGTCTGGGGAGGTGGAGAGATCCAGGCCGGGAGATGTGCTTCGTACATCAGCCGTCGCCCGCGGCCGGGTCCCGGAACGCTTCGACCCTGGCCATCCGGTCGCGCCATGCACGACTCCGAGACGAGGGCGGCCGCCCGGTATCGAGCTGGTGGGACGAGGTTCCGGGGATCCGGCTCGTAGCGGGACGGGGGTCAACAACGTACGAAAAGTTCGCGCGCGCGATGTCGCGAACGGGTCTCACTCGGGCCACGTTTGCCGGCGTCACGCCCTTTGTTGAAGTCGCCCGAAGGCGCACGATAGTGCGGTGCCGACTTCACACCCAGCCCTTCGACGACTACTCCTATTGACCCTTCTCAGCCCCGCCGCGGCATGTGGCGACGACGTGAACTCAGGGAACGCCGGGACGGACGATGACGACGACGGGGGGTCGACCTCGTCCGACACGACAGCGACGGCGACGGCCACGGTCACGGACACGACCGACCCCACGAACACGACCGACCCCTCGACGACTTCGGGTGGCACCAGCACGACCGATGCGTCCAGCGGCGGTTCGGAGTCGACGGCGGCCGACTCCTCGTCGGGTGGAATCAGCTGCGATGAAGGACTGACTCCATGCGGGGACATGTGTATCGACCTGCAGACCGACCCGATGAACTGCCTCGATTGTGGTGAGGTCTGCCCAGACGGCGCGAACGGAGTGCCCGCGTGTGACGGAGGCTGCGGGTTCACCTGCGACGACGGGTTCGGTGACTGCGACCCCGAGGCGGACGGTTGCGAAGCCATGCTCGACACGGTGGACGCATGTGGCTCTTGCGACAACTCCTGCGAAGAGGGCGACAGCTGCGAGGCTCCGCTGTGCAGTGGAACGCGCGAGCTGCTTCTCAACGGAGCCTTCGACGACGCGTTCACCGACTGGATGACGGTGAACAACCCCGATGGGGCAATCGACCAGACTACTGTGTTTACCGAGACGGCCGCGGGATCGGGTGTGGTTACGGCTGGCCTCTCGAGCGGGCCGGCGGCTCGGACCCTGTATCAAGACTTCGAGGTCCCGGTGGGCATCACCGCAGCGGCGTTCTCAGTCGACTTCGCTCAGAACCCCGGGGCCGTGCTGTCGCCCGACCTCGTGCAGACCATCATGGTGGGTTCCGGTGGAGCGAAGACCGAGTCCAACGCATTCCGGGTCGACCTGATCGACCCTGCCGAGGACGTCTTCGACGCCCCGATCCTCTTCGAGCTGTACTTGCCCGTGGACATGGTGGGAACGGTCGGCGTCACCTGGGAAGAGACCACCATCGACAGCGGCGAGCTGCTCTCCTTCCTCCAATCGAACGAGGGGGAGACCCTGCGCTTGCGCTTCGGCCACGTCGAGACCACGTTCCCCTGGCAGAGTGAGATCGACGCGGCGAGCGTCGCCGTCGAGGTCTCCTACTGAGACGGGCGGGCGGGCGGGTGCTTGTCGAGCCAAGCATTCGGCCTGGGGATGCCCCTTTGCTCTCTTGGGGTGTCGAACGCGCTGTGTCCCGACCGTCGGGCGCGCTGACGTGTTCACAGGGTCCTGGTCGGTCTCTTCTTACCGGTCGGTCTCTTCTTGCCGGTCGGACTCTTCTTACCGGTCGGTCTCTTCTTGCCGGTCGGCTTGCGCTTCTGGGGCGCGGTGATGGCGGTGACCCCATCGAGGGACGCCAGCTTCAGGATGTCGCGGCCAGGCGCGGTGAGGGAGACTGCGCTGACGAGGGTGAACGCGTGGATGTCCTCGACCTTCAACCCTGCTCGCCGAAACCTCGCGAGCATGGTCTTTCGCTCCTGTGCGCGGAGTGAACGCAGCGCGCGCATGAACTTCGCGGTGGAGGCGTGCTTCCGCCGGAGCGCGGCGACATCCACATCGTCCTCGAACCGGACGACCACCCGGTGCTTGTCTCGTGGTCCGTCTTTCAAAGTGGCCTCGAGGTTGGGCGGGATGCTCGCGCGCGGGGCCGGCGACACGGTGTGAGTCTCGGCGGGCTTGGCTTCGTCGGAGGGGGCGGTCGTTGGACCCAGAAGGCCGAGCGCCGCCAGGAGTTCCAAGAGGAGGTGCATGGGGGCAGGAACGCGCGCGTCGTCGAAGAGGTCTCGCGAACACGCGAGATTCTGGGTGCTTCATGACAATGGCGCGCAGTGCATGTGACCGGACCTCATTGGTCAGGTGTCGATACGTGCAGAGGCGGTCAGCGCCGCGATGGTGCCGCGTGCGCGGCGGAGGGCGGCGCGTGGCTTGTCGTGGCCAGCCACCCACAGGGCGAGCTCGTTCATCGCGCCGGACAGCGCGGTCGCGAGTGCTTCGGTGTCGGCGTGCTCGCGGGCCGCTGCGTTCAAACCCTCCTGGAGCGGACGCGTCAGGTAGCGGTCGTCGAGCTCCTTGTAGCGGTGCCAACCCAACGCGGCAGCGCCGTCGATGATCACGACACGGCGGTAGACCGGGTCGATCGCGGCGCCCAGGAAGACGGAGCAGCCAGCTTCGATGCCGGGCCAGCCATCGCCCGCCTTCGCGCTGGCCCGGGTCACGCGCTCGCCGAGCGCCTCGAGCAGGTGTTCGACCACCGCGTCGAAGAACCCGCGCTTGTTGCCGAAGTGGTGGTACAGGGCGCCCCGTGTCACGCCGACGGAGATGATGAGCTCCTCGAGCTTGGCTGAGGCGTAGCCGCGCTCGGCGAAGTGCTCGATGCCCGCCTCGATCAGGGCGCGACGGGTTTGCGCCGCTTGCTCTGCGGTCCGGCGTGGCATGGGACGCAGACTAACATACATGCAGTACGTATGACGTGGCTCACGCAGCGCTAGATCGTCGTCGGTAACATCCTTCGGAATCACGAGTATACATACTCGATGAACGTAAAAGGCGATGCCACGATGTCCCTTTCCAGCAGCTATCCCGTGCTGATCACGCCCGCGGTGGTCGAAACGGTCGCGTTCTACCGTCGACACTTCGGTTTTGAGGTGAGCTTCGAGTCCGACTGGTACGTCAGCTTGCGGCACGCCACGGCCACGCAGTTCGAGTTGGCCGTGCTCGCCGCAGGCCACTCGACCATTCCGGCCGAGTCCCGTGACCTCGAGTTCCGGACCCTGGTCAACCTCGAGGTCAAGGATGCGACGGAGGCATACAGGCGCCTCGTCGAGGAGGGCGGCCTGCCGCCGTTGCTGCCCTTGCGCGACGAAGCGTTTGGCCAACGCCATTTCATCACGCAGGACCCCGCCGGAAACCTGGTGGACGTGATCGAAAACATCCCCCCCTCGGCCGAATTCACCGCGGCGTATCAGCCAGAGTCCTGACCCGGCATGTCCTCGCCATTCGTCTGCACGACCCGAAACCGGCAAGAGAGGGCAGAGACTGTGTTCGCAGAGGTCGGCGCGAGTGTGGTCTCCGGAGCCACGGGGTCACGTTCCGTCCCAACAGCCGCCGTCGGGCCTGTCTGGATCTTCCTACAGCTGTGGAAGTGGCAAGAACGTCTCAGCGAACTCGCTTTAGGCGGGGACTGCTCCGAGCCGGCGGTCCGAGGCAGACCGGCGACGTCGCGCCTTCGCTCGCTCGCTGAATCATGTCCCGGGCACAGCGTCCCATCTCCGTGGCGAATAGGAATCGGCTCGTCTCGGCGTGGGTACTCTTGGCCATCACGTTGCCCCCGCTGGCTTGTGGCGAAGACGGCGAGGGGTCAGGTCGCGGTACTGAGTCGGCGTCGGAGGCCGGTTCTGGAGAGGCGGGGCCGATCGAGAGTTCGCCCTCGACCACGAGCTCCGATGGGGATGGAACCACGGACGGGTCGTCGTCCGGCGAGGTCGACCCGACACTGGAGTCCGGCGTGGACACGTCGACGACGATGACGACGTCGACGTCGACGTCCGAGGGGTCTTCGGGTGGTGCCTGCGAGGAGGGCGCGGTTTCGGAGTGTTACGAAGGAGCCGAGGGGACGCTGGGTGTGGGTTCGTGCGTCGCGGGTCTTGCGACATGTTCGAACGGCGAATTCGGACCCTGCGAGCGCTGGATCGGGCCTTCCGCCGAGGCATGTGGCACCCGGGTCGATGCCGATTGTGATGGCATGTCGGCGCCCGCGTGCGCAGGGGATGTCGCTTGGCAAAACCTCCTCGCGGGCCAACGCGCCATCTTCGGGCAGCTGCTCGAGCATCCCGATGGCTCCCACCTCGTCGTTGGAACGACCGGCGGATACGACTTCGAGCCCTGGCCAGGTTTGGTCGAAGAGTCGAGCAGCGACTCCGGTCGGGTGTTCATGGCTAGCCTCTCCGAATCTGGAGCGGGTGTCGACACTACGTTCTTTGGGGAGACCGTGTCGACTTCGGACGACATCTCAGTCATGGATGTGGAAATCACGACCGGGGGAGATGTAGTGCTGGTCGGGCGAGGCGAAGGCCCCGTCGACTTCGGCGGTGGGGCGGGGCCGGACTTCCCGTTGCTCGTGCTCCGAATCTCCGACGGCGAACTCGCCTGGGTCCGTCAGTTCCCCCAAGGCAGCATCTCCGCACTTTCGAACGGCTGCTATCACCGACGTAGCATCGCGTACTCGCCGTCGGATGACAGCGTCGTGTTCACGGGTTGCTACACCGCCGCGGTCGAGGAACCGCCGCTGGGACTCCCGCCATCCACAGAAAGGACCGACTACGTTGCCAAGCTGGACTCGTCCGGCAACGCCGTATTTGCACACGCGACCCTTACCAACGGGTTCAACGCGGCCTTCGACGTCGCGTGTTTTCAAGACGGAGTGACTGCCTACTACGGCGCGTCGGCGGGCGATGCCGAGTGGATTCTCGAAGACGGGCCCCCGGTTCCGGACAACGACATCTTCGCGTTCTTCGCGGTCGATGGATCGTTCGCCTCGGTCACCTACTCCGCCGGGCTCGAGACGTTCCCTTCCACGACGAGGGTCCAGCTCGCCGTCGCACCGGATCAGACGCTGTGGGCTCTTCGGAAGGACTGGGGAAGTAACTTCTGGCTCGAGCAGCGCGATGAAAATGGGGCCGTCCTGGCGTCGAGCACCGAGTCGGACTGGCCCACGGAGATGTTGAGCTTGGCTGCGAACGACGAGGGGCAACTCCTCCTCGGATTTGAGCTCGCCGCGCCGGCAGACTTCGGAGCGTTCACGTTGACGCCGACGGGCAACGACTCGACCGCCGTGGTCGTGGCGGATCCGTCCGCGTCTCCCCCAAGTCCGTCGTGGGGCCGAGAGGTGCCGGAGCCGGTTCGCGTGACGGGTGCCACCGACGGCGACCTACTGCTCTCGATCTCCTCCTTCGATGCGGATGAGGTGGATCTTGGAGCCGGGCTCCCACCTGACCCGTCGATCTCCAACAGTAGCCAGGATACTCTCGTTGCCCGGATTCATGGCGAGTAGCCCTCGTGCCGGTCGCTGGGCGCGGCCTGGGATGCCGGACATGTTCGTCGTCGACTTGCGGAGCAGCGCGGTTCTCGCGGCCGTACTGCGGGACCACGGTGGTACGTGACCGAAACCATCCCAAGCCGCACATAGATTCGGTTCCGCGTGGGCATGGCGAGTACGATGACTCGAACCGTCTCACGCCATGCTCTTCTAGCCCTCGCTCTGACGGTCGCGTGCGGCCCAGCGGTTACGTCGTCGACTGGAGGCTCTGCCACTGGCACGGGAAGTTCCACCAGTGCCAACGACGGTTCGAGTTCGGACGATTCCTCCTCCGAGGGCGGCTCGGGCTCGACGTCCGGTGAGTCGGACGGCGATGCGGACCCTCCGGCGATCCGAATCCTCTATTCAGCCGAGGCAGGACTGATGGCCCGTACGGCGGTTGGCGGAGTGATAGGCGATCCCGAACTCATTGCCATGGGCGCATGGACACTCGTCAACAGCGCCGATGAGGCGGTCGCTGTTGCGCAGGACGGCCCGGTCCGCCTCATCGGCCCCTGGTCGCCGGAGAGTTTGAATCCGCAGGCGGCCGACTGCCCGGAGACGGACACGTGTTCGGTCTTCTACGCAGGCGGGGCATGGCTCGCCGGAGAAATTCGGCCGGAGGCGATGGGCTCGGACTTCTATGTCGTCGTCGCTGACGAGGGCGCAGGGGTCGAGCCCATCATGCTCTACCCCGCGGCCCAGGGAACCGTGCGGCACGTGCTCGACGGCGGATATCTCGGCGTGACCGAACCGCGTGAGAACCCTACACAGCTACTGCGGGTGCCGATTGAGCCTGGCGGCACCCCGGAGCTGCTCTTGGAGCTTGACCCTGACGACGTGGTCTCGGGCTCGCAGAGCTTTCTCTTTCGGGCCCGTGACGAGGACGAGAGCGGATGGCAACAGGACATGACGATGGTGGACGTTCTCACCGAGCCTCCGTCCGCCTCGGACGTGCCGCTGCTGCAGGGTGCTGCAGGGCACAACCCCTACTCCCTCGCGGTGCACCCCACGGGACGAGGGATCGCCGTGGTTCAGGGGAGCGAAGCGGCTGACCTGGCCTGGATCCCGTACTCGCAAGGAGGACTCGGAGATATCGTTCAACTGTCGACAGGGGCAGCCGCCGGTGGCGTCTCGACCTCGAGCGGCTTTCGGATCACGACGTTCTCGCCTGCGGGTGAATGGCTCACGTTCTCATCGCAACCCGCGGGCGAGGAGCGTGCACAGCTGTACCTCGTCTCGCTGTCCGAGGACTCGGCGTTCGAGCCGATTCCCCTGGGTGAGGGAGGCTATGGGGTTGAGTTCACGCAAGACGAGTCCTTCGTCTACTTCGTAGCAGCGGACGGCGAGTCGTACTCGATCGAGCGTTCGCCGCTGGACCAGGGCATCGCCGGCCCGCCAGAGCTCGTCTTCGAAGGTCCGCAGCCGCGGTCCCTCTCAATCTCTGAAGACGGATCGACACTGGTGACCACGAGCTTGGACCAGAGCCGGTTGTGGGTTGTCGACCTGGCGGGAGTCTCCCCGGTGACCACCGAGATCGACGCTTGTGGAGACGCCAACATCTACGCGTCGCTCGCACCCGACGGGTCCGTCCTGTCGTGCTCATGGCAGGATGAGGGCCTCGAGGATCGAGGGTACGCCTTGTTGGGGCTGACTACGGGTGAGCAGACGATGCTCGACGCGACCGGAACCCCCCGGCTGCTGACCATCGTGCCCTGATGGCCTGAAGCGGCGAACGGCGGAGCGAAAGAACTCCAGTGTGGGCTGGGCGGCGCGCAGTGGCGCCCCCGTGGCGAGAGCACATGCAGAGGGGCTGGCCTCACGCATTGCCGCTCAGCCATTCGTTCGAGCCCGAGGCCAAGGTGTGCTCATCGCCGACCAGCGCGAAGTGGATGTCGGTGCCCTCCACGTCGTCGAGCCGGGAAGCGGCGCCGACTGCAGCAACCCCGCAGTCGACTGAGGGCGGAGTCCCCGGCTGGCAGTTGGGTCGCGGTGCGTCGTCAGAGCGTCGCCGCCTACTCCGATCCCCGATGGGGCAGTTCGGTGTGTCTTCTGTGTGCCAAGCCGCGGGAATGGCAGTCATCCTGTTCCGGGGACAAATTCCGTCGGGGAGGCGCACCCACCGACGCGATGCCCCGCGTGCCCCGTACTTTTCCTTCTTCGCGCTTGAGATGGGTCGGGCTGTTGTCGTCCGGGCTTGTGGTGAATGCCTGCTACGTCGGCTCGGACGCCTCCTCTGAGACCGACGCTGCCGATTCGGACTCCCCGGCCTCGTCCGGCGGCACGGGCGGGCCTGACGAACCCACCGACATCCCCGGAGAGCTGTGCGCAGGGAGTTCTCCGGGGGCGACGTCGCTCAAGCGTCTGTCCGTCGCTCAGTACAGCAACGCCTTACGCGACCTTCTGCAGGACGTCCCAGCCGTGTTCGAAAGCGCCGCGCCGCTCATCGCCTCGCTGCCCGTCGATGGCGGTGAGACGACGTTCACCAACATGGACAACCGCCTCGCCGCACGACACATCGACACTTGGTTCGCGGTGGCGACAACCGTCGGCGATGCGATGTTGGACGACCCGGCTGTGATGACCGCATTGGCCGGGGACTGTGCCTCTTCGGCTGAGATTGACGACCAGTGTCTCGAAGCCTTCGTGAATGACTTCGGTCTACACGTGCATCGACACCCGCTCTCGAGCGACGACGTGGACAGCTACCTGAGCCTGGTCAGTTCGGAGCGCACGGCTCCCGAGAACTACCGAGACATCGCGGTCACGATGCTGATGAGCCCTCGGTTCGTGTACCACTTCGAGATCGACGGGGCGCCCGCAATCGGTCGGGACGACCTTCTGGTGCTCGACGGATACGAGATCGCGTCGCGACTCTCCTTCCACTTCTGGCAGTCGATGCCCGACGAAGAGCTGTTTGAAGCCGCGGCTGATGGCAGCCTCAACACGGACGCGGGCTACCAAGCGCAGGTCGAACGGATCCTTCAAGGCGAACGCACACGCGACAGCACCCGGTCGTTCTATCGTGAGTGGTTCATCGCGCGAGAGTTCGGCGGACTCTCCGACACCCCGGCGTTCCGCACCTTCTCCGAGAACCTCGCCACCTTCGCCGGCGACCCCGGCGAGGTGGGGGACGAGCTCGAGACCGCGATGGTTGCCGAGCTCGATGCGCTCACCGCCTACTACACGTTCGAGCAAGACGGACACATCTCAGACCTGCTCACGAGCAACCTCTCGTTCACGGATTCACCCATCCTTGCCGAACTCTACGGTGTCGAGCCGTGGGACGGCGTTGGCCAACCGCCCGAGTTCCCGCAGGGGGAGCGGGCCGGCGTGCATACGCGTGCGGCAAACCTCGTCACGGGCGATCACACGACCAACCCGATTCATCGCGGCATCGACATCCAAGAGCGGCTGCTGTGCGCCCACATTCCCCCGCCGCCCGCTGACCTACCCGCGGATGCGTTCGACCCCCCGCCGCTCGACCCGAGCAAGACGACGCGCGAGCGCATCGATGACAAGACGGCCGACAGCCAGTGCATCGCCTGCCATCAGTTGATCAACCCCTTCGGCCACACCCTCGAAGCCTATGATGGGCTGGGTCGGTACCGCACGAGCGAGCGGGTGATCGATGGAAGCGGCGACGTACTCGCCGAGCTTCCGGTGGACTCGTCCGCGACGCTGCTGGGGCTTCCCGACAACCCGGAGGTTTCGGGACCCGTCGAACTCGCGACGATCGCCGCGGCCCAGCCGGCCTACCTGCACTGCTTCGCGGAGCACTACTTCGAGTTCACGTATCGGCGTGAGCCGAACGAGAGCGAAAGCGACGTTTGTGTGATGGAGCAGATCGAGTCCGAAGCCGGAGACGGGAGCATTCTCTCCGCGTTGGGAGAGGTCGCCTTGCAAACCGAGTTCCGCGTCCGGGGGGTGGAGTAGTCATGAAATACGATCGAGTTCGACGTCGGATGTTTCTCCAGGGGATGGGCGGGGCCACCCTTGCGATTCCCATGCTGTCTTCCCTGTTTCGCCGCGATGCTCATGCGGGTGGGGATGTGCAACAGCCGGTGCGCTTCATCGGCATCAAGAGCAACAGCGGGCAGACCATCGTGGACTGGTACCCGACCTTCGAAGGCAACGGATACGCGCTACGCAAAGCCAAGGCTGACGGAACGACCGGGCTGACGCAGGAGATCGCCGGTACGCCCTACAAGCAGGCGCCGATGACCGACTTCATGGACCCGGGCTTGTCCCAGATCATCGATCAGGCATTCAACCCGTATCTGCACAAGATGATGTTGCTGCGGGGCATGGATTTCTTGCCCGACACCAACCACAACCACGGCGCCTTCCTGGGCAACTATGCAGGCGCGAGCACCGTGACCGCAGGTGCATCCCTGTCGCTTCAGCACGTCCCGACCGTCGACCAGGTCATGGCGTACTCGGACCGTTTCTATTCGTCGCAACCGCTGGTCCGTTCGCTGCAGCTCAACAACTCACGCGGGGACTCGTGCTCGTATACCCACGCGGGAATCGAGGGCGGCGAGGTGAACCGCATGCAGGCCCACGTCGACCCATTGACCGCCTGGAACGAGCTGTTCACAGGTCCGGGCGTCACCCCCCCGAAGCCCGACGGAGAGCCCGAACAAGGCGAGTCCCCCAACAAGCGCCTCGTCGACCGAGTCTACGAAGACTATGGGCGTATCCAGTCAAACTCCCGACTGTCGGCCGACGACCGGATGCTCCTCGACCGGCACCTGACCTTTCTCAACGAGCTCCAGGGTCGGCTCGAAGGAGGTGGCGTCACCGCGCAGTGCGAGTTCCCACCCATGCCGAACTCGTATCCAGACGGCGGCAGTCTGGGCCTCTCCGACATCGAGGAGTCGTGGGCGCTCATGATTGACGTCGCGGTTGCGGGGATCATCTGCGACCACACACGCGTGATCACCATCGATGCGGAGAAGGTCATCTCCGACGCAGACGGAGCACCTGCTGGCTTCACCCACAGCGAGAACGCTTCGGGACAAACCTGGCACGCTCTCGCGCACGAATGGGGCTCTCCCTCCGGCGACGCCCACCTGCGACGGATGAACCAGTGGGTCGCGCAGAACGTGTTCCTGCGACTCATCGAGCGGCTCGATGTGCTCGAGGGCGGCGAGTCGACCTACCTCGACAACTCGCTGATCGTCTGGGGCAACGAGCTGGGGTTCAACCACCTCAACTACTCGGTGCCCACCATCACCGCCGGCAGTGCGGGGGGCCGCGTGGACACGGGTCGCTACCTCGACTTCACCGAGTGGGACACGCAGTCCTACTTCAGCCAGCACAATGGCCACGTCATCCGAGGGATCCCGTACAACCAGTTCTTCGTGACGATGCTGCAGGCAATGGGCTTGCAGCCGGGCGACTACGAGACGAACGGCGAACCCGGCTACGGCTCGACCTCAACCGTAGGCAAGGGAGCCAGCACCCACGCGTTGGACTACGACTTCAACCAGATCGGCGAACCGTTGCCCAGCGTGTTGCTGTAGCGGTGCGCCTCGTCGGCCGTCGGCCGCGCTCTGACGGCGGTGCCGGAAAGCGCAGAGCGAGGATTCGCAGCTCGGAGTCCTGTTCCACGACACTGGGCGTAGTCGACCGATGAGCAACGAAGCCACGGGGTTCGAGGGCGGCGCTCACTTCGAACGGATTCCTGTTCCACCACACTAGGGGGTGGCGAACTCGCCGCAGGTCAATGCCATCGCAGACTCGCGATTCTTCGGCCCATCCATGACGGACGCCGGGCAGGTGCGACCTGTCTTTTTCAACACCTATAGACCGGCTGACCGGCATGCCTCCGGGACCACTGGGACCTCGGCAACAATGGCCTTTTCTGAGCAGGGTGTCCCTCCGAGGTTTGTAGCCTTGACGGTGGGTTTTCTTCCGCTCTAGTCCCGCTGCAGTGTCCTGCTGGAAAAACCTCGTGGCTGTTGCCCTTCTTGCCGGGGGGTGTTCGGCAGCTGAATCGGCACCCGTGTTGCTCGACGTCGGTGGTGTAGATCTCGAGCCTTCTCTTGCCGGAGTCGCGGGGCTGCAGGACGGTCGTGAGGCGATTGTGCTCGATGTCTCGATCATGAACGTCTCCAACGGGCAGACACTTCTCGCCGCGCCGTTGTTCTCCGTGGAGACGGACTCCGGCGTCGAGATCCTCGGCGCGGTCCTGACCGACCTGCTCGAAGGGGGGTGCCGCGCCGACGCGTCGGTGCCAAAGGGGCGCGAGACATTTTGTTCCCTGGTGTTCGAGATGCCGGAGAATACGCTCCCGCTGGTCCTGAACTACCAACTCGAGGGCGGGGGGCAAGTCTCCACAGATATCGAGATCTGCCAGCCCGAGACGACCCTCTGCGGACGGAGTTGCCACGACCTCAACTCTGACGAACAGCACTGCGGAGCCTGCCGGAATGAGGTCCCGAGCGGCGGCATCTGTGAAGACGGGGTCCCACGCTGTATCTCCGAGTTTGGCGCGGCGTGCGACGGGCAGTGCGTCGACCTGCGAACCGATGGGCAGCATTGCGGCGGGTGTGACTCCCCGGTTCCACAATGGGGCCACTGTGAGGATGGCGTTGCGACATGTACCCAAGAAGGGCGCGTGGCCTGCGATGGCGTCTGCGTGGACCTCTCTTCGGACGTCGGGAACTGTGGGTCGTGCGGGGTGTCGACCGACGGGGTGGATTGCGTCGACGGTGTTCCCGGGTGCGTCGCGGGGCAGCATCGCTGCGACGGGGCTTGCGTGTCGATCTCCGACCCGGATCACTGCGGTGAATGTGGCGTTTCCGTCTCCGATATCGACAACGACGCCGCGGCCTGTCTCAACGGCGCACTCACGTGCCCGGCCGATGTGCCCGACCTGTGTTCTACGACGTGCGTGAACCTGGACACGGACACAACGAACTGCGGAGAGTGCGGTCTGGAGTGCCCCGGTTCGGGGGAGTGCGATGGTGCCGGAAACTGCGTTCTCGATCAGACAACGGACGGCTCTGGGAGCTGCAACGACTTCTGTGAGAACAGAGGCTACGTGTGCTTCGCCGCTGCGCGTGTCTGCACGGTGACCACCGAGGTGTCGTGCGACGAGACGTTCACCAACCAAAGTTGTCAGCGCCGCTGTGTCTGTACCTTGTGACCGGCGCTCCGGTTGCGAGGAAGTGGTTGCCGACGGGACTGGGCGCCGTCGCCCCCGCGAATTGAGAAGCCTCGCATGTATGACCGCAGGGGGCATGACAGCAGCTGCACGTCTTCCCGCGAGGGGGTTTGTCACCAGAAGACTCCCTCCGTCCAGGGTAATTGACACTGGCACTGGGTGCGTCGATCATCGTACGATGACTCGCGATCAGACTCGCTCGCACGCACCGCAGCCTCCTTCGGAAAAGCGAGAACGCTCCGAGTCGGAGCTCCAGCAGCTCGACGAAGCCGCGCTCGAGGCCGTGGTCGGGGGCTCAGGAATCTCGCGAATCGAACGGATAGGCTCCATCTACGATTCGCCGTAGGGATTCGCATTGTTGGGACGACCCGGAGGACCGAGCTTGTGGGCCGGGCCGAGTTTACGGCCCGAGTCGTACGCAGCTCAGTGCCGCCGGGAGCACGCCCCGTTGGCCTAGAAGGTGGCCCAAGGACGGGTCTCAGGAAAAGGTCCCGGCCATCCCGACCAGGCGGCCGGCGTGTCCTGATGATCGTGGGGAAGTCGCGGAGGATGGGCGGCTGCGAAGATTCGCCCGAGCAAGGTGAGGTGTTTGGGGCTTGGGTTCCGTTGGTGAACACGACGACGTCGTCGTGGTCGGCGACAGAGCAAAGCCATGAGAACTCCAAGACCCTACGCACCCCCACTGTGGCCCCTGGGCATCCTCGCAGCGATGAGCGCTTGTGCTCTCGAGCCGGAAGACGACTCCGCTGTCGCATCGAGCGAGGAGTATTCCGAACGCGCCCAAGCCGAGCTTGGCCCCGAGCTCGCGGAACGACTGGAGGAACATGGTCTTGACCCCGAAGCGTGGTCCCCCCCGTACCGAGCGCCGGAGCCGGAACTCGCGGCACCACGCGAGGACATCGATCAGGCCACACGCGAGCGACTCGAGACAACCTGGGCTGGGCATACCCCGTTGTTTGTACGTGCGCGTGCCAAGGACGCCGAACACGAGCGCGTCGACAGCCAGGCCGAGAGCCCCTTGTTGGCCGATGCGACGATCGATCCCATGCGGATGCCCTTGGCCGCGCTTGTCGAGCAGACAGGGCTCGACCTCGCATTTGACTTGCGCGTGTCGAAAACCTCGGAGGCTGGCGACATCACAGTGCGGGAGAGTCTGATGTATCGGGGTCGCAGCCCGGTGGTCGACTCCCCCAAGGAGCCTCGCCGACCCTCCGGTCAAGAACGGGTCCTGGCCGCGAAGACGGAGCTCGAGCAAACGCATGCCCCGGTCCGGGTGGATGATGATCGATTGTTGGTCTACGCAACCTTCACCCCTCAGGTCCGAGCCGATGCGCCGATGCGCGTCGCCTGGTTGGCCGAGCAGGAGGACCGCGGCTCCGCGATGAAGGCGGCTGAGCGCGAACGGCAGGTCGAGATCCGAGAGCGGCTCGCACGAACGCGACCCCGCCTAGAGGCGCTGGGACACTGCGAGTTTCTCTACGGGACCAAGGCCAACCACGCGGGGTACCTTGCGTGCTCACCTGAGGGTCTTCGTCTGTTGGCTCGCGATGCCGACTTTGTGGAAGACATCGACATCATCGAGGTCGGCCAACCTACGGATATGCGCGGCGACGATCTCCGCGCCGACACGGGCGCCCAGTTGGCCCGCTTTACCGACGACGCGGCGTTTCAGGGGGACACGGCAACACCTGGCAGCGGTCGGTCCGTGGTCGAGGTGGCCTTGCTCGACGGCGAGGGCTTCTACCGCGCGTGGAACCATCCCGCCTTCGACGACTGGGCAAATGGGCCAACCCGCATCGACCGGGTCAGAGCGTGTTTCGGGTCAGGTGTATGCGTCAACGACACCGTGAGCGGGACGGATGGCAACAAACACGGCGCGATCTCCATGGTGGGGGCCTTCTCGCATCTCAAGCAGGGCCAGGACCCAACCGTCGTCTCCGCGCAGGCTCGCGAGGAGCGAAGTCATGGCGCCTACGAAGCCGAGCTCGAGCTCTATCGGTGGTTTGCGGGTGGAGGAGAACCTGGGCTCATCGAAGCGACGGACCCCAACGTCGACAATGGCGTGGACATTGCGGAGATCAGCTGGTCGGGTGGGAGCTGCGCCAACGTCGACGGTGCGGCAGCGTGGCGGGACGCATGGGACTTCGCCTACTCGCACGGCACGTTTGGTGTGATTTCAGCGGGCAACGCCGTCAACCGCACCAACGACAACTGCAGCGCCAATGGATGGGCGACCCGTGTTGATCTCTTGGTTGTTGGGGGCATGGGCGACAACACAGCCGCGACCCCCATCGCGGGCTGGAACTATGACACCGAGGCGATCATGGGGCAGCAGTTCACCAACCTGGCGGCCAACCCCAACTGCGGCGGGAACGGAGCCACCTGCTGGAACTCGTCAATCGGAGGGGCGAACCTCCGATTCTCGTCCGTCCAGGTCAACCCCGGCCGAGGCGTGGTCGACGTGGTGACGCCCTCGGGTCGGGCACTTGGTGCCCAGATGAACGGGCCGTTGAACGCACTGACGCAGACCTACACTACGCAGTGCTGCGGTACGTCTCAGGCCGCTCCACATGCCGCCTCGGCAGCCGTGTCGCTCAAGGATTGGGCGAACACCAACAGCTTCGGGGTGTTCTCCGACCCGGGGTTCATGCACGTCAACATGCTGTTGATGGGCGACGGGAGCGGCGCTGGTTTTGGGCTCAACCAGAACCCGGGCGCACCCACCGGCCTATCGCTCAGCGGAATGAATCGTTTGTGGGGCGCGGGTCGGCTCAAGATGCGCTTGTTCAACAACGCAGGGCTGGACGGCCCCGGGGCGTGGGGGACAGGGGCGCTGTACGTCCACCATGGCGACGTGACCGACATCCCGATCGGAGGCGCCCCGATCAGCAGCGATGTGGATGCGTGGACCGGGGCCATCGCCTGGGACGAGCCCTTCCTCAACGCCAACAATGGGTCGAACTTCGCCGCCGACATCATCTTTCGTGTCGTCACCACCAACCCTGTCGGTGGCCAGTGCATCAACCCTGGCGGCGGGTCCGCCACGACGGTGAGAAGCGATACGAGCTATGACCCGCAAAAACGTATCCACATTCGCCCTGGCGAAATCTCGCAGCTGCATGGCAGGTGCGCGTGGATGCGCTTCCAGGGGCTCTCGGTACCCAACGGCGCCGATGGCCAGCCGCGTCGATTGGTCTACCGGGCGGACTACTGGGAGGACCTCGACCGCGAGTCGTGGGAGAACCTCGACGATATCGAATAGAGCGGTGGGGGAGGGGGCGAGGCTCGACCGACAGGGCCGGGCCAGACCAGTGGGCGCTCCCGGGCAAAGTCCGCGCTGTGTTATGCGCCGCGCTACGGCTCGTGTCGTGTCCGCGGAGGGTCGCTGCATTCGGACAGGAGGCGCCTCGCATTTTGGTCCCGGGTGTATGTCGCGGAGTACCGTTGCGCTGCGCGGCTCGCTTGCCGGTCCCTGTCGAGCTTGCATAGCGCCTGTATCTCGGTCGCCCAGCGCTCCTGCGTGAGCGCCCCGTGCGGAAATCGCTGGGCATGCTCGGCGAGCGCACGCAGGGTTGCTTCGCCTCGATTCGACCGGAGTTCTGCACGGGCCCGACGGATGATCCTCAGCTCCTCGATCAGGTCGTCGCGTGGGTCCGCGCTCGCGTGGTCGAGCGGGTCCGGAGGTGTTGGGGTCGGGCGAGTCTTCGTCTTTCGGCGCGGCCGTCGGGGCGGGGGGCTGCCCGGCGCTTCGTCTGCCCGAGGGACCGAATCGGTGGTGTTCTTCGGAGCCTGAGCCTTCGGAGCCTGAGGCTGAATCGTCGCCGGGAGCATCGGTGCCTCAGGGGGCACGGGCGGCTCGCTCGCCACGGTTCGGGGCAGTCGATGCTGGACCGAGGCGACCGCCTGAGCCGGTGGCCGCTCACGCGAGAGGAGGAAGGGCAGCGCAAGCGCTGCGAGGACCGCCCCTCCGGTGAGCACCGCCAGCACTCGGGCCGATGTGCGGGCGGCTGCGGGTGCCGTGGTGCCGACCGTTGCCGAGGCGATCGTGTCCGCACGGACCTGTTGCCATGCGGATTCGACGGCGGCATCGGTGATCTCGCAATCGTCGTTGAACGCGTCGACGTACAACTGCAGAGCCGACTTGGGGTCATCCATTGCGCAGTCCTCGTTTCTGGCGCGCCTTGTGGTTGGCGATGAGCCGGTCGAGTTTGTCCCTCGCTTGCCGAACGCGGGAGTGCACGGTGTTGGCGGATATGCCCAGAACTGTGCCGGCCTGTGGCGCTTTCATCCCATTGATGTCGTAGAGGACGAACGCGAGTCGTTGGGGCTCGGGAAGCTGCTCGAGAAAGGTCTGCAGCAACATCGCTGCGGCGCGTTGGTCCAAGGCTGCATCGGGGTCCATGGCTTCGGCGGGTCCATCGGCATACTTGAGGCGTTCTCCGGCTCGCTGCCGGGCGCGTCGGTGGTTTGCGCACACGCGGCGCACGACGCCGAACAGCCACCCGGGCTCATGGGCGTCCAGTGGAAGCTCCGCCCAGCGGCGGTACGCGACGACGAAGACTTCTTGAGCCACGTCCTCGGCGTCACCTCTGGCAATGCCCAGAGCGCACACGTTTCGGACGGCCCAGCGATAGTATTGCTGGAACAAGGCTTCGAACGCCTGTTCGTCCCGGCGTGGCGCCGGCTCTTGAATCGCCTCTGCGTTCACCTCTCGAACGGGCGGTGTCCAAGCGGCGGCGGACTCAGTAATTTTTCTTCTCCCTTTTCACAGCTCCTGGGCGCAGCACGAGCCCCAGCTGCACACGAAGGCCCAACGTCTGTCCTCGATGAACGACGCCCAAGCCGTCGGCGGAGAAGGAGGGCCGTAACATGCTCACCACCCCGTCCAGTCCGGCGAACGCCCCGACAACGGGGTGGAGGGCCCAGACGACCTCCGGCCCGAACACCACGGCTGCCCATGCCCGATGCGCGGCTTGGGTACGGACGAAGTTCACTCCGGCTGCCCGGGCGATCCCGACTTCGGCGCCCACACAGGATGGAAATGCCCAAGCTCCGACCGCCAGCACGGCGCAGCCTCGCGCTTGTACGCCGCCGCCCTGCACGAGGGCACCCGCGTCTTCTTCGGGGAAGGCGACGACGGGACGGGGTGGTGCGTAGTGCCCCGCCACGCTGGCGCGGAGTCGTCTGCGTTGTACTCCGAGGGCGACCGTGACGACGGGGCCGGTCGGTAGCGGGCCCGACTGCAGCCCTGCCCCGACTCGCATGTCCAGCACCCACGGGGTTGCGGGCGGTTGCGCAGCGGGCGTCTGCTGAGCGGGCGTCTGCGGTCGACGGGGCGGGGGGTCGGCCGGGCCGGGTGCCGGTGGCGGTTCGACTATGCGCGGCGCTGCAGGGAGCAGGTCCAATGCGATCCCGATGATGAGTGCGGCGGTGGCACCCAGCTGCGCACACCCCTCACCCCTCACCGTCCGTTGAATCCGAGTGTCGCCCGCGACCACCTCGATGGAGAGTCGTGCTGGCGCACCGGGGGCCAGATTCTCGATCTCGGCCGTGATTCGAATCTTCGAGTCGCCGCGGTGGTGCCCCTCGGCAGTGAGCGCTTGGCGCACGTCGGCTTCGGTCGGACAGTGCGCAGGCGCGGTCCAGCGGATGATCATCGAGTCACTGTCTTCGCTGGGTGCGAGCAGAGCGACGACCAGCGGGAGTGCGCGGAGCATGGGCAGTGGTCTGTCGCCCGAGCTCCACTTTTCTTACTGAGTTCTGTTCGACGTGGACATGGCTCGGGCAGATGGACCCGCTACGCTCGAGCCGCTGTCTCCGGTTGTCGTACACGCTGGCCGCCGTGGGGCTGTGTGCGGGGTGCACGGGTTCCGGCTCGCTGGGCTCTGGCTCGTTCGGAGCTGCGGATACCGAGGGGGAGGGAGAGGAGTCCGAGGTCACGACTGGGGTGGTGTCGTCGGGGGAGGCATCCTCGACCGCTCAGGTTGATACGTCGGAGACGGGAGAGGGGCGCGTGCTGTTGGACGTGGGGGGCGGGCAGCCGCCGGACACCGCCGACCCCGACGCGGGAATCGGATGCAGCAAGGCCGACATCTTGTTCGTGGTCGACGACTCGCCCAGCATGGCTTCGAGTCAATCCACGCTCGTCGGCAGCATTCCGGGCTTCGTCGACACGCTGCGCACCGACCTCGACGAGATCTCGAGTCTGCACGTCGGAGTGGTGTCGACCGGGGCGTTCAATGTCGAGAGCCCCGACCCGCCAGAGTGCGACACGTTGGGCGCACTGGTGACTGCGCCGGGCGGCGCCAACTCATCCAACACCGACTGCGGACCGTTTGTCAGCGGGGGCCGCTACATGACCGAGGACGACGACCTCACCGAAGCGTTGTCTTGTGCGCTCCTTCTGGGCACGAGCGGGAGCACATGGCAGCGCCCAATCGACTCCGCACGCAACGCCATTGCACCCGCGTTGAACGCCGCAGGTGCATGCAACGACGGTTTCATCCGAGACGACGCGTTGTTGGTGATCGTGCTGATCACCGACATCGACGACTTCAACATCAGCCAGGGGATGACCAACTCGGGTTCGATGGGCGGGCCGGTCGAGTGGGTGCAGGATGTCGTCGACCGCAAAGGACGCGAAGAACATGTCGCCGTGGTCTCGGTCGTGCCAACCGTGCCGCCCAACGCTTGCGATGGATTGCTCGACCCCAAGGACCCGGAGTTCTTCTCGCCGGCGGACCGGATCATCGCGTTCACCCGAGCCTTCACCCATGGGGTGGTCGGCGACATCTGTGAACCCGATTTTTCCGCAGTGTTGGGGGACGCGATCGACAGCATCGAGGCAGCCTGCATGGACTTTGTCCCCGAGGGCTGAACAGGAGTGAGTAGAGCCATGAAGACTCTGAAAACGATCTGTTTCTCGGGGGCTGCGGTCGCCCTCGTTGTTGCGTGCAGCCCCGAGGCGCACGACGTCGCCGAAGGCCCCAGCGGGTCCGCCGAGTCCAGCGGAGGGGAGGCTGGCACGACCACGTCCGGGTCCGGGTCCGGGGCCTCGAGCTCCGACACCGGAGTGTCGACGACCAGCGGTGCCACGGAGGAGGAAGGGACCTCCTCGTCGGGAACCGTCGGCGCTTCGGAGGAATCCTCCGGCGATGAAGGAAGCTCGGGCGGCGGGTTCGAGATGCCGAGCACGTGCGACTACGAGACCCGAGACGGCATCGTCGTCATCGAAGCGGAGGCCTTGGACTTCGAGTCTCCCTGGGAGACCGACGTGGTCATCGCCGGAGCCACGGGCGATGGTGCTCTGGTGTGGACCGGCGAGAGCCTGCTGCAGGACGCCACGCGATCCCCTATTCAAGTCTCGATCGGGTTTGCCGAGGCGGGGCAGTACCATTTCGACTGGAGGTCGGCCTTCGAGGGCAAGAGCTTCACGCGGAACAGCACCTGGGTCCGGTTCGACGCGGGCTTGGGGCTCTACGCGATGGATACCGCCTTTGACAACAATGTCCGCTTGTACGCACGGCCGACCTGCTACGACCTCGACGTCTTGGCCGAAGTCGCGGGGCTGCCGGGCGTCGACTCGGTGCAGTGCGTCGGTGGTTGGTCCCACCAGCGATGGCTCGATCCCTTCAACCGCGATGCGGGCGACCTCTCGTGGAGTTGGACCGCGAGTGTCTTGTCCAACTTCAGCTTGAGCAACGAACTCGCGATCGACATTCCCGAGCCAGGGAACTACGTGCTCACGTTGGCGCCCCGTCTCCAAGGGCACACGATCGACAGGATCGTACTGTACGCCGAGGGGATCGACCCGGACGTTGCCCGCGACCTCGATCTCCAGCCGACGGAGTGCACGCCATGACGCGGCCGTGGGTAGGCGCGTTCACTCCGCTGTCGGGGCTGGTCTTGCTCAGTATGGGGAGCGGTTGTTCTGAAACCCCCAGGCAAGATGTCGTTGCCATGCAGCCCACGACGGCTGCAGCAGCACAGGAGTCGAGCGGTGGTGCACCGGACGAAGACGACAGCGGTGCGTTCGGGTCTACATCCGGACCCGAGGGCACCCGGCTCGACCTGCCGCACATCGACCCCGATGGCTACGTTCCCATGGGGTGCGAGAAGGTGGACTTCCTGTTCGTGGTGGACAACTCGGACAGCATGCGTGGGCACCAGGAGAGCCTGCGGGCGAGCTTCCCCGGGTTCATCGAAACCGTCGAGTCCACACTCGAGGAGGTCACGAGCTACCACCTCGGGGTGGTGACGACGGACGCATACGAGTTCAACCTGGATGAGCAGCGTTGCCGCGAAGTCGGCGGGTTGGTCACTCGGACCGGTGGTGCGAACTCCAGCGATGCACTGTGCGGCCCCTATGCCGAGGGCCACAACTTCATGACGGAGTTGGATGACCTCTCGACGGCCTTCTCGTGCGCGGCGAGTGTAGGGACGGATGGAGACCCGAATGAGGCTCCTGTGTTCGCCATGACTCGCGTCATCACGGGCGACCTCGATGGCGCGGGCGAGTGCAACGAGGGGTTCCTACGCGAGGATGCACTGCTGGTCGTGGTGCTCCTGACCGACTGCGGTACATTCGGGCCCCCCGGAGGGTCTCCCCAAGATTGGTTCGACCTGATCGTCGGAGCCAAGACCTACTGGCAAAACGTCGTGGTGGTCTCCGTCATCGAGCAGTCCGACTCGGCTCAAAACAAGGAGGTCGATGGCCGCCGCTTGGCCGAGTTCACAGAGATGTTTCAAGACAATGGCCTGGTGGGGGACGTCGCCGAGCCCGACTACAGCCCGTTGTTTGCCGAGGCGGTGGGGCGAATCTCTCTCGCCTGTGATGCCTTCGTACCCCCCGCATGAGGGACGCAATGAAATCAAATGCGAAACGGACCCCGCTTCTCTCTGTATTTGTGGCGGCGATGCAGGCCTGCACCGTCGAAGGGGTGTCGAACGATGACGACACCCCCTTCGCCTCGGGAGTGGATCCTGTCGCGTCGACGTCCGCCTCGACGTCCGCGGATGGACACGCTGGGGCCTCGGAGACGACGCGGGGCTCCGAAACGGGGAGCGGAAGCTCGAGCGGTGCTCCTGTCGAGGATGGGCCTACGGTGGATGTACTGTTCGTCATCGACAACTCGGTGGAGGACGACATCAGCGACTTCCAGCTCTCCGATGCACATCAGCGGCTCATCGATGCTGCACCGCCGTTCTTGGAGGCATTGCGCGCGGAGCCACTGCGCGCTTCGTTGCACGTCGGCGTCAGCACCGGGGACGCCTACGGCTTCAACGAATCGTCCGGAACTGGGTGCGAGACGCTACCCGGCCTGGTCCGGAGCACTGCCTTTGGGGACTGTGGTCCGTTCGATTCGGGATTCAACTACATGACGGATGGGGACGACCTCGAAGCGGTGTTCGGGTGTGTGGGGCGGGTAGGCGTGTTCGGGGATGCTGTGCCCCGGGTCGCGGAGACGGCGCTACAGGTCGTGGAGGGCGAGTTGTCCGAGGCGGGGGCATGCAACGAAGGGTTCCTTCGGGATGACGCCGTGCTGGTGCTGGTGTTGCTCGCCGACGGGGACGAAGACCCTGCGACGGGGAGTCCACAGTCGTGGTCCGACCGAATCCAGAGCGCGCGCGGGAGTGCAGACCGCGTGTTCGTCGTGACGCTCGTGGATCCGCCTGGGCTGGAATGCGACGGCAACGCGCTGGCGAACGAGGACGGCGCACGCTTCTGGCTGTTCGCGTCGGGCTTCGGCGACCACGCGGTCCGTGCCCCGATCTGCGTCGAAGACTACGCCCCGTACTTCGAGGCGGCCGCGGAGCGGATCGTCGAGGTCGTCGGCGGGTGAGCCTACGCGCAGTGTCCCGACGCGACATGCGGCGGTCGGGTCGTCATCACGCACGTCCTTCGTCTGCTCCAGCTGAGTCCCACGCTGAGCGCCTCCGATCATCCGCTTGGACGACACCAAGCAGCTCCCACCACCCTTTGTGTTTCGCCGACCGCGACTCGTCTCGACGGAGTCTTCTCGCGGGCGGAGCGCAACCCGGTTTCGGACGACGAGTCCTGTCCTTCGGCACTAGCAGGGTGAGGAAAAGTCCCACGCAGTGCATAACGGCGCCCTCGTCATGCATAGCTGCGTTTCTCATCGGTCACAGGTGTCCAACCAGCTCCCTCTTCGCGCCTTGCTCTGCATGGCGATGACACCGTTCTGCATACGCGCGACTTTTTCCTCACCCTGCTAGCGTTTGCGAGTGCTGCGTTGTCGTTTGCGGTCGTGCTTGCGCCGCCTCTTGCGGCTGCGTGCTTTGTGACGCTTGCTCCGCTCATCGATGATCTCGACGGTGATGTCGTCGCCGTTCACTTCGATGTTGATTTGTGCGCCCTCGATCTCGAGCGATTCGATGACCCGCAGGGCGGGCTCGATCCCCATGGCCAGGTCTTCGAGGTCTTCGAGGTCTTCGAGGTCTTCGAGGTCTTCGAGGTCTTCTAGAGATTCGAAGTGCCGATGGTCCGCCACTTCGCCCAGAGCCTGGAGTGCCCGGAGGCTCCGCGCCATTTCAGCGTCCCCGAGCGCGATCAGTTCGTCGCTCTGCGCAATGAGGTCCTCGAGACCGTCGAACTCCTGGAGTTCCCCCAGGCCCTCGAGAACTTCGAGAACCTCGAGTTCCTCCAGGGGGTCCGAGAGCTCTCGTTCGATGCGGCGCTCGACGTCTTTGAGGGTCTCCAGGTCTCTGTGGACCTTCGCCAGCTCACGCTCCAACTCGACGGCCTCGGCGCCTTCGATGGCTTCGACTGAGCCATCGTTGCGGACGCGGTAGGCCTGCGGCTTCTTGTGATGGGTCTTGCGGACCTTGGCCTTGGCCTTTCGCTGAGCCTTGGGCTCTGCCCGGCGCTTCGAGCTCCGCTTCGTGCGACGGCGCTTCTTGTCCGGAGCGGCGGCGACCGCTGAGGGACGGTCTCGGCGCGCAGCCTTCGCCCCGGACGAGGCGTCGGGGTCCTCTCCGTTGGCGTTCTCTCCGTCGGCAGATTCTTCTTCGGCATCCACCCGCTGTGCCGAGACGCTTGGCGCGACGAGGAGCATGGTGAACAGCAGACCGGCGAGTGGCACAGCCAGCCACGCTGGGCGCGTGGCGTCGGTCGATGGGCGAATCAGTCGCTGTACGCGGCTCCCCAAGATCGACCGAGGTCCGACCATCGTCGCGGCGACCACCGAAGGCTGCGCCACCCAGCGGGCGACCTCGGTGAGGCATCGCGCCAGGTCCAGCGGTGCTTGCGTGTGCTTGGCTGCCCAGTCGTCGCACAGGTACTCCGCGTAGGTCGAGATGCGGGCGGACGCGAGCCGGTTGAGCGGCTGAAAGAACAGCACCCGCTCGAACATGAGGCCCACGATGCGCCATAGAGGATCGTGCCGAACGACGTGGGCGAGCTCGTGGGCGAGGAGTCCCTCTTGCTGTTCGGAGGACAGGGCTTCGGCGGCCTCCGGTGGAAGGACGATCTGTGCCCTCCAGACGCCGACAGCCATCGGGGTGCGCACCTTGTTGACGACGGCAAGTTCCACGGGACGCCGCAGACCGGCGGAGCGCCTGAGACGGTCGAGCTGAGCGACCAGCGACCCGTCGCGAAGGCGTTGCCGACCCGCGAGGCGTTGGCGCAGGACCACGAGCGCTCCAATGACCGAGAACAATCCGATCATCGCGCCCAGTGTGACGCCACCGACGAGCCAAGGAGCCATCTGGTGGAGCAGAGACGTCGTGCCGGGATCGATGGGGGGCACCGAAGCCGCGGGCGCGGAAGTAAGCGCTGCTTCCGTACGGTCTTCTCCGCGCTTCACGCGGACGACAACGGTGCGGGCTGACACGGACGGCCGCCGGATGACCGTCTGTGACGCGAGGACGGGCTCGCGCGCGGGCGCGGCATCCACCGCCACGCCCGCTGCGAGAACCGGGTCGGAGGGCACCGACACAGCTTGGGAAACATTCCAGACGCCCGCGATCGGGGAAATCGAGAGCAGCATCTGCAAGGACGCCGTGGCTACGCCACCGAAGAGGGCGACCTTCCAAACGGCAGACATGCGCTCGGGACGGTCACGCCAGCGCCTCTCGAGCAGCCACGCGCTCAAGATCAGGATGGTGCTGTGCAGCAAGTACGTCGCGACCCAGGCCAACACCGTGCTCATCGTTCGTCTCCCTTCTTCGCGGAGTCGTCCGTAGCTTGCTGGGCGCGATCGATCTGGGCACGAAGCTCATCGAGCTCGTCGCCTTCGACCTCGTGGGCTTGCAGCAGGTGGCTGACCAGCGCCGAGACGCTGCCTCCGAAGAGCCGCTCTTTGAGGTCGCCCACCATCGAGCGCATGACCGCGTCTTCGCTGACGGCAGGTCGATAGATGAAGCGTCGGCCCTCGGTGCGGTGCGAGACCACGCCCTTGTCCTCCATCTTCTTAAGCATCGTCGCGATGGTGGTGGGCGCGAGACCATGGGTCGGCTCCAGCGTCTGATGGACCTCGGCCACGGTCCGCTCTTCCGACGCCCACAGCACCCGCATGATCGCGAGCTGCAGCTTTCCCAGGTGCTCCGTGCTCATAACTACCCGATTAGTACTACCCCGGTAGTTGATCGGCAAGTTGTTTCTGAGACCGGACGGGAGGACGGTGGAGTCGAGGGCGCGGGGCAGCGCTGGGCTCGAGCCACTAGGGGCAGCTGACAGCGTCGAGCGTGGGAAGCATTGCGGCGACCGTCGTGGCGACCGCGGTCCCGTAGTCATCGCGCACGTCTTTCGTCTGCTCCAGCTGAATCCCACGCTGGCCGTTCAAGGACATCCAGTTGACGATGTTGCGGGCGCTCGCGCCTTTGAGCGGCGTGTTGACGTCCTCCGTGATCTCGACCTCGACGTTGTTCACACCTTCTCCAGCCATGAGATTGGCAAGGGCGTCTCGAACGTGGATGCGTGCGCACTCTGTGTCCGGTGTACCGCCAACGTAGATTGTATAGTCCTTGGCCTTGGCACTCATGCCGTGGAACGCGACGGCCCAGGTGAAGCCGTTGAAGAGGTTGTTTGCCTTCGGACCGATCTTGTCGAGCTCCGGGAAGCTGTAGCGACTGATGTCGGTGCTCGTGATGTGCCAGTGGTCATAGGCGCCCTTCGCCTTCCTCCATCCCAGGCTGTACCAGGCGTACGAGCTTTGGCTCAGCACACCGTGTGCAGCAATTGCCTGCTCGTCCGTGCCGGGCTCGACCTCGCCGCCGTGTGGCGCCAGGAACACGTAGTTCTCGGGAAGATTCATGATGTCCGGCCACGCGCCGTCGAGGCATTCGCCAAACCCTGACTCGGCCTTGTTCTGACTGCTGCTGGGCAGAGCCTCCTCGACCTTGGCCGCAGCGCAGGTGTGCGTCGTGACCTCGGCGTACATCGCGGCGTCGCTTGGGAAGTCGTTCTGCGTCAGCTCGAGGCGCTGTTTCCCGTCTTTGGTTTCCCCGAGGACCGCTTGAATCGTGTCGTCCCAGATGAAAATCTCGGCCGCGTTCCCCTCCTGCTGGTCGGTCTCGTCGACGACGGTGAAGAGCGCCTCTTCCCGGGTGCCATCGGGATGGTCCGCCGCCTCGATGACGACTCTGACCTGAGAACGGTGGTACCCGGGCACGGTTGAGCTCTCGTCGAGTTGCAGGCCCATGTCCGCGGCCGCAAGCGCCGGAATGATGATGCCCTCCCATTCGCCGATGACCTCGTCGTGTTGACCAGGTTGCGCCTGTTGGAGCTCCGAGTCACAGCCGGTCGCGGTGAGCATGAGTCCGCACAGGGCGAGGGAAATCGCGGACCAAGGAGCAGCGTGTTTGGTGGATGAGAAGGAGGGGGTTTTCGGGGGGATTTGATCGTACATGACGGTTGACCTGTGGATGCGCGCTACGACGTCGAGCGAGCAGCGCGATGGGTGCGTTTCGCTTGCTTGGATGGGGAGTGAAGCGAGAGCCGTTTCGGTTCATGTCGATCGAAAAAAAAAAGTCCTCGGATTCCTGACCGTGTCCTACGACAGCCTTCCTGTTCGAGTTTGCGGCGATCGGGGTACTGCTCACCGTGGTGGTGCTCGGCGGACCGATGTCGCTGGCGGTGTTCGCGTGGAGCGTCACGAGTGCAGACTCTCGACGCGACCGTTCGTGCCATCCTCCACTTCGTGACGATTGAGCACGTCCCACCGATCGCCGAGATCAGAGTTGAGGCGCCGCGGCCAAGCGTAGAGCCTGGCGGCGTCGAAAGCGTGCTGTACGGGGTGGCGTTCGTCGGGGATGACGTCTGGGTCCATCGCGGCGCCAGCCTTTGGCACATCGACGGCGGCTCAGGAGCCGGCACGCAAGTGCGATGCGACATGGCTCGTATCAGCCTCTTCTCAGCGCGAGGTCAGTGGCTTGATTTCCGTTCGGATGACGGTGGCTATTTGAGCGGGAGGCTTGTGGCCGAGAACGACGGTGCTGAGGTTAAGGTCGTGCGGGACGCTTGGCTCTTCGATACCCGAAGTCGTGAATGGCATGTTGGCATGTGGCCGCGTTCCTGCGGTCTGTGTCTGCCTCACCACACGGAGCACGGTGAGCCGGAGGACTCCTGGTTGTACGACCCGTTCGAAGGCTTCCTGTTCGATGCTGCGTTCTCCGACCGCACGTGGATGCCGGTGATGGATCCTGCTGGGCACAACGCGTCCCTTGCCGGAATTCCGGTCGAACTGCGGACTGGCAAGACCCGCGACGTACGCCCGCTCGAGATTCCATGGGCACTCACTGAGAACAAGACGTTCCCCGTCCTCGGCCCGATCGATGCACGGGACGCCGATTCCGTGGAGGCACTGGCCGTCGATGAGGACGGTCGTCTTTGGACGGTGGGCAACGAGCACGTGCGTGGGCCCAATCGGCTGGAGCACTTTTTAGCCGTCGAGTGTGCGCCACTTGCAGTTGTTCGACCAGGTTTCCGCGCTATCGCCTTTGACCGCGCGGTGGATCGCATCGCGTTGCTCGAGCGAACGCAGTTGACCGTTCTCTCGCTCAACGCCGTCGAGGGTCGACCGCTGGTCGAGTTCTCCTTTCCCGACTCACCGCCCGGCGAGGACCTTCCGGGGCCGCCGCACCAGGACAATCATTCGCAAGGCCCGATGCCGTTGCCGTCGGAAGACGACATCCCCTTCTAATCGCACGACGCGCGCCCACCCTCGTCCTGTTCGAGGTCGCCGTGATGGGGTACTGCTCACCGTGGTGGTTCTCGGCGGGCTGGCGTGGGTCGCCACGCGCGAGGCGATGGCCGCGACCTGCGAGTTCGCCTGCTCCGGGGTCGGCTGACGCTCCCGATCGCGTGGCGAGCGTGTTGGACCGATCGCCGCCCGACATGCCCCATGGTACGGACGAGACTCTATCCGGCCAGCTTGGCGCGTGTTCCGGAGTTCATGTCACGTCCATCCATCGAGGCACCTGCACTGGCTGTCCTTTGGTGCCAGGACCGACCTCGCCTGGGTTGAGCTCTGCCTCCCAGCCGACCACTCGCGCCAGCTCCGCGAGCGCGGGAGCTCTTTTCTGCGGTAGCGAGTACACCATCATGCCCTGGCGGTTTGGCCGGAGCTTTTCTTGGCACAGCTTCTTGATGCGCGCTGGGCCATACTCGCTCGCAGGAAACCCTGCGCGAGGATTGAAACTGCCGAAAACCCCGTACTGGATCTGCGCGCTATCGAGGCCCGCGCCGCCCTGCGCGGTGGGCTTGAGGGCGTACTCGAGCGAAGCCTCGATATGCGACGTCTTGAATGGGGTCTCATCGAAGCACATCGGACGCGCGATGAGGTTCTTCTCCGTCTTGGCGAGCTCGAAGGAGAGGATCGACAGCGACGTGAGCGAGTGGTGGAGGGGACCACCAGCGGTCCTCTCCCCGTCCACGGTGAATGGCGCGGTGGCATAGGCGACGACGGCGTTGCGCAGCTGCGCGTACTTGGCGGTGGTGCGAACGAGATGCCGGAGCTTGTGCCGGTGCTTCTCTTTGATTTGGTGGAACTCGAGGTTGAATCCGATACCGTCCGCGTCGTAGCGCTCCCGAAAATCGTCGATTGCCTTGGCGTGTTCTTCGATCTGTCGATCGGTCATCGCGAACAACCAGTCCGCGTATTCCTGGTTGAACTTCTCCGTCACCGGATACGCTGCAAGCGCCTTCTTGTACGCTTCGAGCTGCTTGGGCGTTGGGTTCTTGGGGAGCTTCGGCTTGCCGTCGGTGCCGACCGTGTAGCTGAGGATGACCTGGATCCCGCGCGCGTGAAGCTCTTTGACGACCTCGCGCACGTAGTCGTCACGCACCTGGTCGTTCTCGGCAACCTCCTGGGCTGGGGTGTGGCTGCTCTGCGTAATGCCGCCTGGACCCAAGCGCGCGGAGAAGGCGACCTTCGTGTCCTTGACGTCCGACCCGTTGTTGATGCCCCAGTTGCTCGCCGGCGGAGCCATGCAGTAGTTGAGCGTGAGGTCATCGAGGCGTGCGTCCTTCATCGCGTTGAGCTGGTCGGGGTCGAGCACAACCTTTTTCACCGCGACGAACGTGGTCCCCTTTTTGACCTTCTTGAACATTGCCTTGATGAGCGGGGCGCCGAACGCCCAGATCGACACCCGGCCGCGGGCGGAGACTTTTACCTCGGTCGTCTTGCCACGCTTGATCGGCGGCGCCGTGACGATGGCGTCCGTGCTGGCGTCGCGCAGCGTATAGATGAGTGGAGCGAGGTGCGGCCCCTCATGCTGAACGGCGCTGAGCTTGCCCAGCTTTTTGGGCACCTTCGTGTTGGCGATCACGGTCTTGCCCTGGGTATCGACCACGAACTCGTGGGTCACCGCTGGCGACGTTCCCCACGTCGCAAGCACGCGCATGCGCTCGAACGCTTTGCGACCCGATCGCGCGACCCCCTCCTTGCCTGCGGCTTCGAGGTTGCTGGGCAGCTCTTCGACGATGTGGATGATCGTGCGCGACTTGAGGGCGACCTTGTGCGCCTTGTTGCCGCCGCCCGTCGGGGCGGCACCGCCCACGCCCTCGAACAGTTTGGAACCGCTCGAATCTCCGCTGCCGTCGAAGCCCTGCACGTGAACGTCGTCGTGCAGATCGGGCGGCGCCGAACCGCCCTCGACCACTTCGACGACCTCGTTGCTCTCCTCGAAGTCTTGTTTGTGGGTTGCGAGTGTGTAGGTGCCTGGGACGATATCGCCAAACCGCACGACACCGCTGGGGGGCGTGATGAGGTGACGCGTCGGGAAGCCGTCGCGTAGGAGTCGAACCTGCGCCTCCGCGATGGGAACCACGTCGGGAGCGTGTTCGTCGTGTTCATCGTCCTCAACCACGCCCACGACGAGCTCACCGAGGTTCGTGTCGAAGTCGATCGTGTGCTCCATTTCGTCGCGCCAGGTCAGGTACGGACAGTCCGCGTCCGGGCAGCGATCGGGCACGGGCGGCTCGACCTCGCCGCCGTCGAACAAGAACACCTCCACCCTGCGATTGGCCTGCTCATCGACGTGGTCGGCCGTTTCGATCTCGTTGTGGTGTTCCCCGCAGCCGAGCAACCCGACGTCCGCCTCCGCGGGCAAGCTCGTCGCATCAAGACCCATGTAGTCGGCGATCAGCGCCCGGCGGGTGTCTGTGTTGGGCATCCCGGTCTCCGAGAGGCTGTGCGCGGCTTGAAACCGTTTCAGCGCGGCGTGCGTCGCCAGGTCGAGCTGTCCGTGCGCGGGCCCCAAGTAGTACGGGAGGCCGCGGGAAGGGTCGGGAATCGCTCCCAACATGTGCTGCTCCTCGAGCAGCCCCCAAGTCTTCGAATACGGACGCCACGCATACCACCGCATCCATCCGTCGACGTCGTCGCGCAGGTACATCGCTACCGCCGCGGCCCGCTCATCCGAGAGTCCGAGGTTGTAGTCGGCCGCTCCCACGCGGTCCGCGTGCCCCGTGACGACAAGCGACATGTTCGGATGCTTCCCGTAGATGTGCACGAGCCCGCGGATCCCCGCCATCGCGCCGGGCAACAAGAACGCCTTGTCCGTATCGAACAGCGCGCCGCGAAGTCGCACGCGAAACAGCTGCGCAGGCAGCTCGATGACCGAGGCTCTGTTGAGCGGGACCGACAGCCCCCGTTTCTCGTACTTGAGCGTCGTACTCACGGAGGGTAGATGACCGAACTGCGATCTGTGACGTCTCGGGCTTCGGAAAGGGCTCCGGGCCGGATCTCCCTCTTGCGTGTCCCTCGAGTGCTCATCGAGTTGTCGGTGTGCGTGCGAGTCCTGGTGACATTCGGGCACGGTCGTCCGCGCACGATCGAGCAGAATCGGTCGCCTATGGGCCAGCCGGCGGTCCGTTCGAAGAAAGTGGGAATCGAGACTCGCATCCCGACCCGCGCGGTCGCATGAGGGCTGGAGCTGAGGTCGGGGTCGGGGATGGGACAAGTGAGGCAAGCATCGGAGCGCATAAACTCTATTGCGCCAGTACAGGAGCGAGCGTTGATCACCCTGGGTGGGCGCGCAGTTGCGACGACCAGCGCCGACCCGATCGAGGTCAACACGCTGCAAGCGAGTTCGACGGCCGGGATACCCGCCGTCGACCTGCTGGGAAGCATCGTTTCCACCGATCCGACGGGGGTCGTGCTCGTTCGGCACGGGGACGAAGGGGTCGTGTTTGCGCTCCAACAAGGTCGGGTGGTGGGCGCGTTCGGAACGGGCCCGCGGGGCTCGATGCAGGCTTGGTCACAGGCGGCACGAACTCAGGAGATCGAACGAGCCATGGCGAGACCCGGCCGCTCTGGGGTGGGTTTGGTCAGGCTCTTCGTCGAGCGCTGCGTACTCGAGCACCTGCCCATGGCGACCGAGGTTGGTTCGACCGTGTCCGTGCTCCGTGGTGACGTTCGATGGACGGGTTCCCGTCTCGACCTCGAGGACGCTCCGAGCTTGCAGCACTTGCTCATGGACTTTGCTCGCGAGTCGGATGACTGCCAACTCATCGAAGTCCGGCTTCAGCCGCTGTCGCGGATCGTGGTCCCGCTCTCTCCGCCTCTTCAGACCGCGTGCACGCTCCAGTCCGGTGGTGCTGGTTCGGACGGCGAGACGAGCTTTGGGGACCTCGAGAGCGAGGATGCCAGCGAGGGCGAGGGTGCGCACAAAGTTCTGTGGGCCGTCTGGCGCATGTGCGACGGCATGTCTTCGATCGACGCCGTCGCCGAGCGCAGCGTGTTCGGCCGAGCCCCGACGCTTCGAGCGCTCGACGAGCTGCGGCGTCGACGATGCGTGCAGCTCTCAGACAGCGGACAAGGGACCGTGATGGCCTTGCCCGACTTGAAAGTGTTGGCGCGGAGGGCTGCCGAAGCCGTGCCGACAGAGCCCGACGTTCCGAAGGGCGAGCCCACCGTCGTCCACGAAGATGCAGTTGCCAAACGCGGCGGCGCGTACGGACCCCGTCGGTTGCTGGTCGTCCTGGCGGTTGCCGTGGGGCTTGCTGCGGTGGGCGTGGCGGCGTGGCTGCTAACGGGGTCCAGACAAGCTGGGCCCTCAGCGACCGGGAACGCGCGGTCGTCGGAGATTCCCGAACTTGGTGGAGCTCGGCCATCCCCGCGCGGGTCTTTGCCCGGGTGACTCGTATTGTTCTCGGCGGCGTTTCTCGATGGGCGCCGCTTTGGCCGAGGTTTGGCGCGGCGTGGGGACGGCTTCGAACGGCTGATCAGGCCACCTTGCGCTCGACCCACCCTCGCAAACACCAAAGCACAACGCCCAGCCCGACCGCCGCCAAGCCTACCGAGCCGAAGGTCTCTACGTAGGGCGCAAGCCCCCCGGAGCCTGAGCCGTCGGCGGTGCTGGTCGCGATCCATCCGGCGAGCAGATGTCCATTGGCGTAGGTCAGAAACCATGCGCCCATGCAGACACTCGCCATGCCTGCAGGCGCGAGCTCACCGACGACGGATAGGCCCACGGGCGACAGGCAGAGTTCGCCCAACGTCATCAACAGGTAGCAGAGCAGGACCCAGCCCAGCGAGACCGTGGTGTCGGCGCTCGCAATGCCGAAGGCGAGCACGAGGAAGCCCGCGCCCAGTAATGCGAGACCTAGGGAGAACTTGGCGGGAAGGCCTGGTTCGATGCGACGTGCGGCGAGCCAAGTCCACGTTCGAGAGACGGGGCGTGCGAGCACGATGATGAGTGCGCTGTTGAGGGCGACGAGGGCGGGGGCAGGGATGACGAAGCCCCACAACTTGCGGTCGACGTGCGTATCGGCGAGGACGGTGAAGGAGCTGCCGACTTGCTCGAACGCGGCCCAGAACGCGGTGTGAAACACCATGAGCACGACGAGGGCAACCACGCGATTGCGAGTGGATCCAGGCTGACGGACGGCGACGAGTCCGAGCCAACCCAGCGCCACGGCGGTCGCGACCTCGACGGACAGATGCCCCCAGGTCTGCTTCCAAAGCAGCAGTGCCGCCAGTGGAACCATGGCGAGCACGAGCACGACGATGCTCGCCATCGCCCGGGGGCTGGGGGCGGGCGCCGCGTCGGACGTAGGCGACTGCAACAGGTGACGACCGGCGAGCACGACCACCAGCCCAAGCGCCATGCCGACTCCGGCCAGCCCAAACCCGTAGTGCCAGCCCCATGTGTCGGCCACTGCCGCGCAGACGATGGGCGCGAGCATGCCTCCGATGTTGATGCCCAGGTAGAAGATGTAGAACCCGTCACGCTTCCGCTCGCGTTCGTCGTCTGCGTAGAGCGTGCCCACGGTGGCGGAGACGTTGGGCTTGAACAGGCCGTTGCCCACGCACAGCAGCGCCAGTGCCCAGAACAGGCCAGCGTCCCATGGCATGGCCATGACCACGTGTCCCAGGGCCATGAGCACCCCGCCCAGGACGATGGCGGGCAGGGTGCCCATGTGGCGCTGCGCGAGCCAGCCCCCCACCACGCCGAAGGTGTAGACGACTGCGCCGTACACCCCATACAAGGCGTAGGCCTCGGGGCTGGTCAGGTCCAGCGCGTCGATGACGTACAGGACGAGCAGTGCCCGCATGCCGTAGTAGCTGAAGCGCTCCCACAGCTCGGCGCTGAACAGGATGGCCAGGCCGCGGGGGTGGCCGAGCCAGGTGCCGGGGGGTTGTCGCTGTGACACCCGGGCACGCTAGGGGGCAGGCCCCACAGTGACTATGCACGGACCTCCACCGCCCTCCATCTCAAGGGCGGAGCGAGGGGGAGGTCGAGGGAGGTGGTTCATGCGGTGTTAGAGAGGTGAACGCGGCCGCCGTCGGACCCGGCCCGCGCGAACGTGTTCGGCCAGGCGGTAGCAGTGCTGGGCGGTCATCACGGTGCCCTTGTCGCGCAGGCGTGTGCGAAGCTTGTGCATGTGACGCGAGGCAGCATTGCTCTGTTCGGCCCGCAGCGCGTGTTCGGGTGCGATGCGTTCCCCGAGTTGGTGGGTGGGGATGCCTGCGGTTCGGGACAGGTGCGCCTCGACCAAAGCACGCCACGTGGTGGCCTCATGGCTGGTGGACGACAGTTCGACGCGCCCACCTGCGATGGCGTCCCCCGTCAAGACGACCTTGGACGTTCGATGCTCCCACAGCACCAGGTCGAGGGCCTCGCTCACGTCCTTGGCGTCGTCGTCGGTGTCGCTGAGCCAGTGGTCTCCGCGCACGTCGGAGCGCTCGACTTCCAGGGGAAACGCTTCGCGTAGGCAGCGATGCAGCAGCGGCGAGAGCGTGTGTTCGAGCTCGTCCTTGCTCAACACATCGTCTTCGTCGAAGCCGGCGTTGCGCAGCTTCTTGCCGAACGTGGCCTCGAACGCGCGCTTGTTCGACATGAAGACACACCGCGGCCTTCCATCGCCGTACCGGCCTCTGACATTGGACGCGAGATAGATGGTTTCCCACCATTCGTCGGCGGCCAAGAACCGCAGCGGCTCCAGCTGGATGTCCTGCAAGAGGACCCCACGAGGGGTGAGGAGGTCGGCGATCATGTCGACGTAGCCCTTCTCTCGTTGCAGGGCTTCGGGCGGCAGGGCCTGTTGCCGCGAAGGGTCGGGAGGCGCGACGTCGGCAACGATGAGAACCCCGGGAAAGCGGACGGCCCAGCGCTCCACCGCGGCCTGCGTGTCGGGTCCAGGTCGATCCAGACAGACCACCGTGAGCCGCGAGAGCAGGCCGGGTGTCTGTCTTTGGAGCAGGCCGAGGAGTTCGTCGATGTGATAGAGGTGATCTTCGACGACGACCAAGGGGCGACGGGGGAGCTTCATCTCGCCCGTCCATCGTAGTGCAGCCACCCTCCGTTCACCATGCGCCGCTCCCATCGACGTCTCGCGATCTTGGTGCTCTGCTTGGCGGTGGTGGGTCTGGGCGCGTGGTGGACCCACCGACGCTTTGAGGCTCAGCTCGAGGATGGGCGAGCCCAGACGCTGGCGCGCCTGCTGGCCACCTCTCACACCCCTCGCTTGGTCGAGGCCCCCGGCGTGGAGGCGTGGCTGCTCGACCTGCTGCACGACGTGGGGATCCCCGAAGCGTTGCTTCGCCCATCGCACGAGCCTCCCGCGCGGATGGACCCGGTGACCGCGTTGCTGCATGGGCAAGTCCCCACGAAGTCTTCGGCGGCAGTCACCGTGGTCGACTCGCCCGGCGATCCCGGCCACGAGGGCTCGTTTCGCCTCACCAAACATGTGCAGCTTGGTCACGACACGCTGGTCCTCGATCGGCGGCGCAACCTCTTCGAGTCACGACCGGACCTCGGCCCCGATCTGCGGCGGGCAAGTGCGCACCTGGTGGCGGCCGCGGCCAGCTGGAACGAGCGAAGACACGACGACGAGCCACACCTGCTCCGTCTGTATGTTGTGATGGAGGACGGGAGCTTCTTGTCGCGGCCGTTTCCGGGGCCCACGCCGTCCGGCGGGGATCCGTTGGAACAGGAAACACGGCTGAGCCAACGTCGACCCGGGGAGCCCAATCTCGTCTCGAGCGCGGTGTTCCGCGAGTTCGACTTCGAACGACCTCTTGCAGAGCAGACGCACTACTCCGGCATCTACGCCGACGTGGGGGGATCCGGCTTCGTCGCGACCATCTCCGTACCCGTGCAGTACCCCGGAAGTCGCAACCGTCTGATGCTCGCAGCCGACGTGGTCGCCGATGTCGACCTGGCCCGCCTGGAGCGCGCGGACGGACCCCAGCTTCGGATCGTGACCGAGCCGGTCGCTTCCACCCCGTCACCACGTGCACCCTGGTGGCAACCGTGGAGCACGCTGGCCAAGTCTCTACGGCCCGATGCCCCCGAGGCTCTGCGTCGCGAAGTGCAGGTTCAAGCGTTGCGGGAGGGCCGAGAGAACGCATGGGCGCCGCAGGGGCCCGTCGTGCATCACCGCCTCGAAGACGGCCGTGGGGCGTTGTTCGCCGTGCAGGTCAGCCGAGAGCGGTGGCTGGTGGGTTGGACGATGCAGGGGCGGGCTTCGATGCCCTGGGGGTCCATGCTGGTGATCCCAGGTCTGCTCGTGGTCTTGCTGCTGTGGGCGGAGCGACGCTGGTTCCGGGCCGAGGAAGAACGCGACGCAGCCCAGGACGCGATCGACCGCCTCGATGTCCCGCTCGTCGTGGTCGACCCCAATGACGACACGGTGGTCCGGGCCAACGCCGCCGCGTGCTCGGTGGGACTTCGGCCCGGTCAGCCGTTTGCAGACAGTGTCGAGCCGGACGCCGATGCTCGTGCGCTGTACCGACAGGAGCAGGCCGGTGGGGGGCGAAGGCGTGCGTACGGGGTGCGGTTGCGGGGCGACGATGGCACCAGCAGCTTCGCGCTGGTTCGGTCGGTCTCATTACGTGAACCGCTGCCCGGGTTCGGTGCCGCCGCGCACCACCGGCTTGGCTTGGTCTGCGTGGTGGAGGACGAGGCCGAACTCGCGCCCGTGCTCGACGTGCATCGGGACACCGCGAGGCGAGACGAGCGCAACCGACTCGCCGCGCTGTTGGACCATGGCGCCGACACCCTGGCTCGGGTCCTTGCCAGCCAGCTCGAACACGCCCGAACCGAAGACGAGCAAGCGTTCTGCCGTTGGCTGGCCGAGTACCTGTTGCGTCGACTTCAGGTCAGCCAGTGGGTGCTGGGGCACTGGGGCGGACGGGCCCGCCCTGAGGCCGAGCGCATTCTCGGGCCCGAACACCTCGCAGGCGCGCTCGGACAGTACGAGCGGATCTTCGCCGTCGTACGCGGTGACCCCAGGCTCCGCGCACGGCTTCACTGGAACAACGGGGCGCTCGCATCCGCGGGGGAGGTCGGCGAGCGGAGTGCGGTGCTCGAGTCCTGGGTCGACTGGCCCGAGGGATACCGGCTGACCGTACCCGCCGATGGCGTCTTCGGGTTCCTCCTTGGGGAGTTGCTGGTCAACGCGATCAAACACGGCGCTCCGGGGACGACCGTCGCGCTCGAGGCCGAGGTCGACCGTGGACGCCGCGAGTTGGGTTTGCACGTGCACAACACGGTGGTGGAGGTCTCGAAGCCAACCCGGGCCGACAAGGCCTACGGCGGCCGCTCGATCGCCGAGGAGCTGGCGCGACTGTGTGGATGGGAGCTGCACCTCGAGCGCGAGGGCGACACGTTCCATGCACGCTTGCGGTGTCCCCTGACCCAACGTCGCGACCCAGGAGAAGTCGACTAGCGCTTGAAGCCTTCCCCCAGGCGTAGACGTCGCCTCGCTCAAAACATATGTCAAACCCTGGACAAGTGGTGGCTGCTGGCCTTCCCCAACGAGTGCGAAAAGCAGCGGCAGCTGTCCGTGTATGACTCCTCAACGACCTGTCAGGAGGCCTGCGAGGAGGCCGCAGGTCCCCAAGCCGACCTCGTCACGGTCATTTCGTGTTTTCCCGTGGCTGTCGGCGGTGCGTGTGTGGATCCTGAGCCCTCCGAGTGTCCGGACTACTCGGTGGACTCGCTCCCCTCGAACTGCTTCGCCGACTCGCGCACGTCGGTGTCGTGTTCCTGCGTCGCGCACTACGACAACCCCAACGACGAGTAGACGGTGCCTCGACCGGAAACGACCGGCTCGGGCAGGGGCCGAGTGGGTCGCTTTCTTGGTCCTTTCCTACTCGTCGATCGTCCAGCCGTTCGCGTCGGTGTTCACGGCCTCCGGCGTCGGCCCCGGGTTGCTCCCCGCCGGGTTCGGGTCAGCTGCGTCGTCGCCGCCCTCGTCCCCGACCGAAGGGGGAGCCGCCTCGTCCGCAAGAGGAACTCGGTTGGATGCCTTCTCCATCGGCTGCATGGTCAGCTCGATCTCCACCACCGCATCGAAACCGAGGACCTGCCAGGACCCAGAGCGAATCGCGTCGACGGGAATCCCCACGAACGAGGTCGTGCCCACGACCTCGGTCTTGGCCACGTCGACATCCTCGACAACGAACTGCACCCGCTCCCCGTACTCCTCGCGCGCGATCACGGCGCAGTTCGCCTCGCTGGAACCGAACGGAGCGATCGCGGTGTCCTTCACGTAGTCGGTGCGAACGATGTACTCGCGACCTAGTTGCATCTGAACCCGTAGGTCCGGTGGACCCTTCACCTTGTTGAAGACCGTCGTCCCGACCGAGCCAGCCGCAGACAGCGCCGCTGCATAGCCGCCGCCCTGAGACGCAGCGATCAGGTCGGGCAACAGCTTGCGAGCCTTACGGTTGGCCCGACCGATGCCGTCCCATGACTTGCCGTTGAGCTTCGCTGGCAGGACCACGGCCTTCGAGACACAGACTTCGACGAACTCCGGCAGCGGCGGGAGGTCGGGCTGGACAGGGACCGTCCCTTTGCTGCCGCGGCCTCGGAAACAGCCACCGAGCAGAACGGAAGAACAGAACAAGACAGTGGAGAGACGCATGCCGGGGTCCGGACGCCGCGACTGTTGCAACCGTCGCACGGCCTGAGCCCGACTCGCCCTCGATTCCGGTCGGCGGCGTGTGATTCGGGCTCTCGCAGGAACCGCGCAGGTCGCCCGGCTGCCGATACCGGGGGAGGGCGGGGCGCGTACGGCAACTCTCGGCGACGCGGTCAGGAGCCAAGTCGGCGATCGGTTTCGCCCCCTAGGGCCTGGACAACTTCCGTCGCAGCACGCGGCCCAGGTCGGCCAATCGAAACGGTTTGTTCAGCAGTGTCACTTCGGCGTCGAGTTGGGTCTGCGGAATCACGTTCTCCGTGTAACCGCTCATGAAGACCACGGGGAGGTCCGGTCGCGAGGTCGCCACCCGCGAAGCCAGCGCGGGTCCAGTCATCCCCCCCGGAAGCACCACGTCGGTCAGCAGGAGGTCGACCGGGACACCTGCATCCAGGGCACGAAGCGCCTCCTCGGCGGTTGCAGCTCCCAAGACGGAGTACCCCAGCACCTGGAGCTGGCGAGTGACCACGGCGCGGACGCGGGCGTCGTCCTCAACGACGAAGACCGTCTCTCCCGCGAGAGCTTCTGACCGCTCGTCGGGTTCGGGCAAGCCGGCAACCGTTGGATTGGCGGCTGCACTTCGAGGCAGGAGAAGGCGAACCGAGGTCCCTTTTCCGGGCGCGGAGTCGATCCGAACGTGCCCGCCCGACTGCTTCACAAACCCGTGAACCATCGACAACCCGAGTCCAGTTCCGTGCCCGGTCGGCTTCGTGGTGAAGAACGGATCGAAGGCGCGAGAGCGAACATCGTCTGCCATCCCGGCCCCGTCGTCCGTGACGGTGACCGCGACATACTGGCCTGCAACCGCTCCCTCGATCTCGTGCGCGCTCTTGCCGTCGAGCTCGAGGTTTGCAACTTCGATCGTGACCGTTCCGCCGGTCGGACCGAACGCGTCACGAGCGTTGACCGCGAGGTTGACAATCGTGTTCTCGAACTGGCTGCGATCGACATCGCAAGGCCACAAGTCGGGGGCAGCCACGACCTCGACGGCGATCGTTTCTCCAAGCAGGCGACGAAGCATCGAGCACAACGTCTCGAGCAAGGGAGCGACATCGGTGGGCTGAGGGGTCAACGGTTGCTGACGTGCGAACGCCAGCAGGCGATGCGTGAGCTCGGCACCACGGTTCGCCGCAGCCAGGACATCGTCGAGCGATTCTCGTTCGGGGCCGGCCGCGGCGGAGTCCGTCAGGATCTCGATGTTGCCGATGACGACCGCAAGGATGTTGTTGAGGTCATGAGCAACACCACCGGTCAGCTTGCCAACCGCCTCCATCTTCTGAGCCTGTCGCAGTTGAGCCTCGACCCGACGCTCTTCCGTTTCATCACGGAACGTTGCGCATATCCCACCGTTTTCGAGCCGAAAGCGGTTGATACGAACGACGCGACCGGGCGCTGGTGTGAGGTCTTCGGTGTGGATGAGTGGCCCCGTTCGCACCGCCTGGATTCGCGCTTCGGCGATCGCGACCGGGTCGCCGGGCCCAAACAAGCCCTTCTTCGCGCTCTCGACGTAGAGGTCGAGCAGCCGCATCCCATGTTTGGTCAACGGCTTCACCGCCTCACCCATGATGTCCAGGTACCGCTGGTTCCACGACACCAGGCGCAGCGCGTCATCGAAGATTGCGACGCCTTCCTCCATCGCCTCAAACGTCGCTTGCAGAAACTCGGAGATCCGAGCCCGGTGCTCAACGTCGTCCCGTTCATCCCCGAACACGCTGCCAGAGTAGCAAGGCTGCGGCGCAGGCGGCAGTTCTCCGAGAAGCCGCACGACATCCACTGCTTCTACGGCTCTCGCCTCTTGTCTGAAGGCTCTCGGCGGTGTCTCAGGACGGGGCCGCTTGGTCCCGAACCCTCGAGACTGCAACTGCTTCGCCGCCGGAGAGGTTCGTTCGCCGCGATGCGTGGCTCAGTCGCAGATCAGGGGGTCAAGATCCACGCCGACCGGGCAGTGGTCCGAGCCCATCACCCGCGGGTAGATCGTCGCGCTCCTCACGAAGTGCATCGCTGCGGGGGAGGCGAGCACGTAGTCGATGCGCCATCCGACATTGCGCGCCCGTACATCCCCGCGTGTGCTCCACCAAGTGTAGTGGCCGGGGCCCGGCTCGAAGGCGCGAAAGGTGTCGACCCAACCGGCATCGATCCATCGCGCGAGTTCGGCGACCTCGTCAGGTAGCCAGCCCGAGGTGTGCTTGTTGCCCTTGGGTCGCGCGAGATCGATCGGCGCTCGGGCCGTGTTGAAGTCGCCCATCACAAGCACGCGCTGGCCGGCCTTCCGACGTCGTTGCACCTCGGCGAAGACGTAGCGGTAGAAGTCGAGCTTGTAGGGCACCCGTTCGTTGTTGCGGTCTTTCCCGTTGCCATTGGGGAAGTAGACATTGGCGATCGCCAAGCGTCCCCAGCGAGCGATGATCATCCGACCCTCACAATCGAAACGGGGTTCGCCCAACGGGCCAGTGACTTCATCAGGCTCAGCCCTGGACCAGATCCCGACACCGCTGTAACCCGGGCGCTCCGCGGCGACGTAGCGCGCGCTGAAGCCCCGCGGGTGGTGTAGTGCGCGCGTCATTTGGTCGACGCGCGCCCGAACCTCTTGAATGGCGAAGATGTCGGGCGACAATCCTCGCAGCTTTCGGCGCAGCCCCTTGCGCGCCGCCGCCCGCAACCCTCCCACATTCCACGAAATGATCCGCAACCGGTCGGTCACTGCGACGCATTGTAGCGGACCGCTTGCGACGGCTGGATTCCGGGTACGGAGCCGTCCGGATCACGACCGCCACGAGATCTCTCCGAGGTTCCGGACATCTGCATCATACGATGGGCGGTCATCGCAAGGGGGGCTCCGCGACCCTACCGGGCGCTCCGCTGTCTTACGAAGTTGAGACGTTCAACGTTGGGCCGGCGACACCTCGACGGGGGTCCCGCTGAACGCCGCATTTCCGGAGACGACATCGACCCGTGCGTCGTCGGTCAGGTCGTTGATGCTGCAGCCCGGGTTCGCGGCGGCGTGTTGCCACCCCACTCCGTCGCGGCTGTGGCCATAGCCGTGAGGGAGGCTGATGACGCCGCGCATGATCTCGTCGGTGAGTTTCGCGGGGGCACAGACGGTGCCCACGGCAGAACGCACCTCGATGGTGTCCCCGTCGGAGATGCCTGCGGTACTCGCATCGTCGGGGTGCATCAAGGCGGTGCATCCGGACGGGCCCTTGGTCAGTCGCTTGGTGTTGTGCAGCCAGCTGTTGTTGCTGGCGAGTTGCCTTCGCCCGATCAATACGAGTGGAGGCGCAGGGGAGTCGACCGCGTCTTCGAGTCGGTCGAGCCCTTCGGTGTAGACGTCCGGGCACAGGTCGACGCCCGGCCAGTCGGTGGGCATGCGTTGGCGCAGGCATGGCTCGAGCGGTCCGAGGTCGAGCCCGTGGGGATGGTGTTTCAGCTTGCGAAGGGAGAGGCCCCCGAGTCCGGTCTGCAGGCCCCGGGGACCCACGCGCAACGCCGCCGCCAAGGTTCCCTGGGGACCGAGGGCCCCGCTGGCGCGAGTCGCCAACCGCCGTGAACGGGAAACCCCGCCCAGCGCCTCGAGCCTCTGTTGCAGCTCGACCGCGACCTCCCAGTCGTGGCGCTCTTCGCCTTCAACGGGGAGTGCGGCGTCGACGAACTTGGCGAAGTTGCGCACCGACAGGAGGGCGAACGCGGTGTCGTAGTGGGGTCGTGACAGCGGAGGCACAACCGGCAGAATGAGGTCGGCGTGCCGGTTCGACTCGTTGATGTAGAGGTCGACGGACACGCAGAAGTCGAGGGCATCGAAGGCTTGGTCGAGCTTGGTGCCGTTGGGACACGAAAGCACCGGGTTGCCGGCCCAGAGCACGAGGGCACGGATTCGGTCGTCGCCGGGCTCGAGGATGTCCTCGGCCAAGGTGGCGACAGGAAGCTCGCCGTTGCACTCCGGGAGCTCGCGGACCCGGCTCGTCCAACGCCCAAACCTCGCCTTCGCCCGCCCCGGCTTGCCCGTCGGTGTATGAATGGCGTCGATGGCCGGCTGGGTGAACATCATGCCGCCGACCGTGTCGAGGTGGCCGGTCACCGCGTTGAGTGCGACCAGCAGCATGCCCGTGGTGCCGCCGAAGTCTTGCGTGCACGCACCCATGCGCCCGTAGGCGAGGGCGCGTTCGGTGTCGGCGAGCTTCAGGGCCAGCGTCCGGATCGTCTGGGCCGGGACACCGGTCGTTTCGGCGACGCGCTCCGGCGTGAAGCGGGCTGCGACAGCCCGCAAGCGCTCGAGGTTCCTGGCTCCTTCACCCAGATGCGCGAGGTTGGGACTGCGTTCCTCGAAGACGACGGCCAGCATCGCGAGCAGGACGAGTGCATCGGTTCCGGGCCGAATGAAGTGGTGCGCGGTGGCGAGCTTGGCCGTGCGCGTCCGTCGAGGGTCGAACACGTGCAGCTCGCCCCGCGCCGTCACGTCCTTCAGCCGCCTTCGAATCCCGGGGGCCGTTGCGATGCTGCCGTTGGACACGGCCGGGTTCGCGCCGAACATCAGCAGAAAGTCGCAACGGTCCACGTCCGGGACGGGCATCAGCAGTGGGTGCCCGAACATCTGCAACGCGGCCAGCATGTGCGGGAGCTGATCGACCGACGTCGCGCTGTATCGACGACGACTCCGCAGCGCTCGCAGCAGGCCGGGCATGTAGAGCATGGAGCCGAGGTTGTGCACGTTCGGGTTGCCCAGGTATGTCGCGACGGCGTCTGGGCTGTGCTCACGCTGGATCTCGTGCAACCGCGTGGCGACCTCTTGCATCGCGTCGTCCCACGAGACCCGCTCCCAGCCGTCCGCCGTCCGCCGCACAGGGTGCGTCAGCCGATCGGGGTCGTGCTGGAGGTCGGCCAGAGCCGCTGCTTTCGGGCAGATGTGACCACGGCTGAGCGGGTCGTCGGGGTCGCCCTCGACCCGGGTGACGCGTCCCTGGTCGACCGTGACCAGAATCCCGCAGGCTGCTTCACAGAGAGTGCAGGTGTGGATCTTCTGCGTCACGCGCCCGAGGGTAGCGTCTTCTTCTCGATCTTGCGGGAGTGCGTCCACTCCGACCGTGGAGTCCGGAACGGGCGCGACTGCAGGGCGGGGTGAACCCCAGGGGATCAACCCCAAGCAAACCCGACTGAGCGACGATGCGCTGGCGGCCCTCGCCGACCGGACGTGTCTGGCCCCCCGATCATCCGGGTTGCCGGCCAAGAGTCCACGAGCAACCCTGCCGACGTGTTGCGCTATCGACTTCTCGGCCCTTCGGGGCTCCGCGTCTCCGAGATCTGCCTGGGCACCATGAGCTTCGGCCAGCAGTGGGGCTTCGGTGCCGATGAGGCCACCAGCCACGCGGTGCTCGATGCCTATGCCGAAGCGGGTGGAAACTTCCTCGACACCGCGAACAAATACCATGGCGGCGAGACCGAGGAGATTGTGGGCAGCTGGCTGAAGACCAAGCGCGATCGAATGGTGGTGGCCACCAAGTACACCCTCGCGATGGACCACACCGACCCCAACACGGCAGGCAACCACCGCAAGAACATGGTGCGTTCAGTCGAAGACAGCCTGCGTCGCCTCGGGACCGACTCCATCGACCTGCTTTGGGTGCACGCGTGGGACGACTACACGCCCATGAGCGAGACACTTCGCGGTCTGGATGACCTGGTTCGTTCGGGCAAGGTCCTGTACGTCGGCATTAGCGATACGCCCGCCTGGGTCGTGTCGGCGGCCAACGCCACGGCTGAGCTCCGTGGATGGTCCAGCTTCGTCGGGCTTCAGATCGAGTACAGCCTGCTGCAACGCACTCCAGAGCGAGAGCTCCTGCCCATGGCTGAGCATTACGGGCTGTCTGTTCTCGGCTGGGGACCCCTGGGCGCCGGCGTGCTCACAGGCAAGTACACCCGCGGCGGCAACAACGACTCGATGCGCGCGCAAAGCAACGAGGCGCGAGGCCGCACAAATGAGAAGTCGCTGGAGGTCGCACGAGTGGTCGACACGGTTGCGGACGAACTGGGCGTGAGCTCGGCCAAGGTTGCGTTGGCGTGGGTTCGCTCGAAGGGCTACGGTTACATCCCGATCGTCGGCGCCCGGAAAGTCGAGCAGATCCAAGACACGCTCGGCGCCACCGAGGTCGCGCTGGACGATTCTCAGGTCGAACGTCTCGATGCCGCGAGCGCTGTGCCACTGGGTTTTCCCTCTGACTTCCTCGCCTCGGACGGGGTACGAGACCTCGTCAGGAGCGAGTCCCGTACTCGCATCGATGGTCGTCCCGCACGGCGTTAGTCTGGACTCGCGCTCGTGGTCGCTGACGGACCCGCGGGCATCAGCATAGGTCGAACTGAAGGCACTGCTCGTGCGCCCATGCGAACGCCTCGTCCTCGGTCGCGAACATGGGCACACGCAGGCTGTCATCCACCCACGACATCGCGATCATCGCTCCGCGGACGATCGTGCTCTCGACGACGACTGCGTTGCATGCGAGCACACGCTCGAGCAGTTCACGGTCGTCACCCATGCGTTCCACGATTCGACGCCGAACGATGGGGCTCGGGCGTGCTGCGGCGAGGCCCATCGTCAGGAGTACGCAACGCCGCCCCGAGTCGTCGATCGCACGCAGTGTCTCGTAGTGGGCGTCGAAGTATCGGTCGACAAGCGTTGGAGTGAGCGAGCCGGACCACGTTGCGACGAGGATCGGAAGGCGATCGGTGGAGAGTGCAACCCGTGCGTCGCCGTGTTCGATGACCGTCAGCCCGTCCCGCATCCGGGCGTAAGAATACGAAAGGTCCGGTCCAGGCGCTGCATCAACATGTGGGGCACTTCCGCGCGCCGGACCGTCAGCCCTCGGGGTTCGGGTTGATGACGGCGGTCCCCATCCCGCCCGGGTAGACGTAGCTGTCGGCGTGGTCGAAGCCCACGACGCTGACGCAGAAGGGGGCCGCACCCCACAGATCGTGGACTCCGTCTTGGGCCTCGATGCGCGCGACTTCGTCGCGTCGTCACTGCCCCTCCCGCCCCGCCATGACGTTGAACGACGCGATGGGTCGGGAGGCTGAGGCGAAGAAATCGCCGGGCACGGTCACGACCCGGACGGCGCGTCGGGATCGGCGACTGTGATGACCACGGTCTGAGGGCATGGGTGGGTTGCGCCCGTCGCCCCGTAGGGGCCGAGCAGGACCGCTGAACGTCGCCCTGAGGCCGAAGAACACAGAAGCAGACACCGACCACCGGATGCGTTGGGCTGTGGGGCCGGCACGAACGGAGCGGGGGTCCCGGCATCTTGCAGACGTTGGGTACGGTCGCCATCGCGATACCGTTGGAGCCCTTGGTGACCGGGGACTTCGGGGCGTTGACGCCAACCCTTCCGATGGTCGCGCATCCTAAACGCTCGACTCGCGGTTGAGTAGAACGAAATGGGGAAGCCGAAAAATGCGACGAGGCGCTCGCGATCACAGCGTGCCGACGCGCCGCTGAGGTTGCGGAACCGGGGTCTCTCAGGGCGTTCGGGCGACACCAAAACCGTGCTTGCCCCCCTCGCTGTGACCGCGAGATTGTGCCCACGCGTACGCAGTTCTACGTACCGCAAACATTGAAACTGCGCCTGTCTCTCCAGGTTTGGGCTTGGGGTGAATAGAAGGATCGGCGCTGCCGTCGGCCACGCGATGGCAAGGCGATTCTTGGGATTGGTTCTTCTCGTTTCGACAGCATGTGTGGACTCGGATACGAGCGACACGGGAACCGCTCACGACTCAGAGTCGAGCACCGGGTTGCCGGGCACGGGTTCTCCGACCGGTACGGGCGGGCAACATGGTGGAAGCAGCGAGGGGGTGTCGGGCAGCGTGTCAACGGGGGCCGATACGCTGGGTACGGGTACGAGTACGGGCGCGACCCGGGGCGAGGAGGGCCCGTCCGGGTCGAGCACGGCCGGCGAAGGTTCCGGCTCGTCTTCAGGGGAGTTCGTGGGCTGTGGGGACGGGGTCGTCGACCTCGACGAAGAGTGCGATGACGGGGATGCGGACGACGGCAACGGCTGTGACAACGACTGCACCGAATCGGTGGTGGTCGGATTGTCCGCCGGACTCCGGCACACCTGCGCGACGTTGGACACGGGCGTTGTTCGTTGTTGGGGGGCCAACGATGCGGGGGCGCTGGGGCTGGGCACCGTTGATGCTGTGGGCGACGACGAGGCCCCTGCCGACGTGGCGGCCGCGGGCGTCGGTATCGGCGTCGCCACGGTCGCGGCCGGTTCGGACTTCACGTGCGGGCTGGGTGCCGATGACACAGTGCGGTGCTGGGGACGCAACAACCGAGGTCAGCTTGGCTATGGCGACATTCTCGACGTCGGGGACGACGAGCTGCCCAGTACCGTCGGCGACAACAGCTTGCCGGCGGGTGCTGTCGTCGCAGTTGCGGCTGGGTTCCAACATGCCTGCGCGGCCTTCGACGACGGAGAGGTTGCATGTTGGGGAGACTCCGACTTCGGGGCGCTGGGCTATGGCAACTACGACACGATCGGTGACGACGAACTCGTGACCGCTGCGGGGTTCGTCGACGTACCGGGGGACGTCGTAGAGCTCGCTGCCGGCGAGCGGCACACCTGCGCGCGGCTCAGCACCGGTGCTGTCCGTTGCTGGGGCTACGGTTCGGAAGGAGCGCTCGGCTATGGCCTCCCTGACTGGATTGGAGACACCGAGGATCCAAGCAGCGTGGGTGAGGTGAACGTTCCGAGCGCCGACGCTATCGTTGCAGGCGGCGACCACACGTGCATCCTGACCGCGGACACCGGTCAGGTCTGGTGCTGGGGGACTGTCCCCGGCGGCGGCTTGGGCTACCTCTCCTCCGATGTGATCGGCGACGACGAGACACCGGTGGGGGCGGTCATGGTCGCCGAAGACATGATCGGCGAAACGGTGACGCAGGTCGTCGCGGGCTCAAACCACACCTGTGCGCTGATCTCGGCTGGCTCGGTTCGGTGCTGGGGCCACGGTGGTGAAGGGCAGCTCGGCTACGGCAACACGGAGACGGTCGGCGATGATGAGACCCCGTACTCCGCGGGAAATGTTGACGTCGGGGGGCCCGTCGCACTGCTGGCGGCGGGAGCAGCCCACACCTGCGCATTGATGGTGTCCGGTGCCGTCCGCTGCTGGGGGCAAGGCGCAGACGGGCGTCTTGGGTACAGCAACACGACAACCATTGGCGACGACGAGACCCCGAGCAGCGCGGGCGACGTGCCACTGTTCCCCGACCTGTAGTGCTCGAGGAACACGGGCGAGTCCCAGCCAGAACCGGGGTTGAGGCTCGGCGATGAGTCCGAGGTGACTGCCTCCTTCCAGTTGGGAAGTGGACTCGTGCAGTGGGCGTCTCTGGCGAACGGCGATGGGCTGGAACTGGTCGCGGGTCTGCAGGGCGGGTGGCATGTCGACATCGCCGTGTGCGAGCGATCGGCGTCGACCCCGACGGGTTGACGTTGACGTACGAGGCGGTCGACGCCGAGACGGGCGAGTCACTGAGCGATGAGACCGCTGCCAAGCTCTACGAGAACAACGTGCTTTGGAACGAGGAGGGCTGGGATCGGGTCGGGGACCGGGTGGTCTTCGACATCGATGCCGCCGAGCTTGTCATCGGTACGTCCGTCTGCATCGTGGTCGAAGCTCAGGGGCCCACGTTTCACGGTGGAGACGAGCGCTGCGTCGTGATCACGGACTTGCGACCCTGACCCGCGTCGACGGTTCGTCGGGGGTGAGTCCGCCCAGACACCGCTGAACCACCCGGGCTGGCGGCGTTCGTGGGGCGTCAAACGTGCTCCGAGGCGAAGACGTGCGGGCGACCTCTTGAACGAGGCCGCCCACGCGAACCGGTTGTTTGGCGCCTCCGACAAGGCCAGCACGAAGGCGCCGAAATGATCTTTGACGCAATCGACTTGCATTTTGCAATCGGTGGGGGGAAGCCGGCGCCCGGGGGTCAGCTCGTGGCCAGGTCGCAGGTCTTGCTCCGCGTTGCGTTCAACTCGACATCTCCATCAGAGTCGGTGAACGCCGCAGTCACCGTGAGTGTCACTGTCACCGATGTGATGCCCCCGGTCGCGCAGCGCACTCATCAATGAGCTGATCCGCCTGTAGCCCAGGGTTCGCTGCGTGGATCCCGCGGCCGGGAAACGAATCCACGTGAGGGAATCGAATGGCGGCGTACGTCAAGCGTTCGACCCCTATGGACCGTCGCCGCAAGTACCACCGCCTCGCTATCCCTTTTCTCGCCCTCGTCGGGACAACCGCCGCCGTTTCTGCCAGCTGGGCGGCAAAGCCCGCATCGGACCGACCATCGGCGAGGAGGGTTCCGAAGAAGCCGGGCAAGGTTCCGACAAACAAGAAGCTGCCGGAGTTGGGAGCGAGTTCCACCCTATTTTGTTGAGCGCCGTTCGCGTTCGGCAGGGCCATGGGCGGCATGTACATGCGTGCCAAGGGCTCGGCGAGTCGGGCGGGAACTCGCGGAGAGCTGCTAACACCTGGACGCTGCGCTTGGTCCGATCGCCGTTGGGGTGGGAGTGGCGGTCCCAACATCGAGTTCAGCGGGGCGGTGAAGCCGGCCGAAGTGGCAGCACCGCTCAGCGTCTGCGCCCTCACCGACGACTGTGTGGTCGGCATCACCCTTGGCGGCTCGGAGGTCGACCCGAACTCCAGCAACCTGCGACTCGACTCGGGGTCGATGACGCTGATGGTCTCTCGCGGAGCTTTCTAGGTCCAGGATACCCTCGACCTCGCGGATGGCTCCGACGGACGCCGAACGTTCGGCGGCACGTACAGCATGCCGGCCAGGTGACGTGCACATTGTCGCGACCGGATGGGGCGGGACGTCTGTCAGAGCCAGCCAGTCCGCCGGATTTCCAGCTGCCCGGCCTTCCAAGATTGAGCAAAGAAGAACCTGACACGCTGGGCGAATGCCGCTTTACTTGTCCCGTATGAAACGAGTTTTTAGTTTTGGGTTGGTGGCACTTTTGGGCGCGGCGGGGTGTGATGGAGATTCGAATGGCGGTTCGAATGGCGGTTCGAACGGGGATGGCTCGAGCGGCTCGACTTCGGAATCGACGGAGACGAACCCGACCGGCGAAACGCTGACGACCACGACGACCACCACGGAAGGGACGAGCACGACAAGCGGGTCCACCGGTGGAAGTTCCTCCACGACAGACGAGGCGACAACCACCGGGAGCTCGAGCACGACGGGAGGCGAATCCAGCTCGAGTACGGGCGAGCCGATGGGCGCGACACCGTGCCAGCCAGAGATGTCCCAGGCCGCGATCGAGGCCTGGCGTATGGACGCGGACAATCACATGCCGACGTTTGCGGACATCGCGGTATCCGTCCCGGACTTCCAGGCATCTTCCGCAGCCGGGAACGGCCTTGCCGAACCCCCGCAGGGCGGCGGTTTCATCGTCGATCCCGACGGCGGCGGCATGGCCCAGGAATGTGACATCTGGGCTCAGGACTGCGACAAGGGAGAGAAGTGCGCGGCGTGGTCGAACGACGGGGGTAGTGCCTGGAACGCGGTCCGCTGCGTACCCGTCAACCCCGACCCGGCGGGCGTCGGCGAGACGTGCGTCGTGGAGGGCAGTGGGGTCTCGGGCATCGACGACTGTGGAGCGGGCGCGATGTGTTGGGACGTGGATGGTGAGACGAATGAAGGGACGTGCATCGCGCTGTGCGAAGGGTCCCCCGAGGCGCCCACGTGCGCCCCGGCTGGAACGGCGTGCTCCATCTCGAACCAGGGCGTGCTCATCCTGTGCCTGCCTGTCTGCAACCCCCTGGCAGACGAGTGTGGCGCTGGCCAGGGCTGCTATGGAGTCGGCGACGTCTTCCAATGTGCTCCGGATGCTTCGGGCGAGGACCAGGGCGAGCCGGGTGACCCGTGCGAATTCCTCAATGCGTGTGATGACGGCGCTGGTTGTGTGAGCCCCGACCTCGTCCCTTGCCCAGCCGGCGCGGCGGGATGCTGTTCGTCGTTCTGCAATGTTGACGGGGATGGCTCCGAGTGTCTCGCGGGGCAGGAGTGCGTGCCCTGGTTCGAGATGGGTGAAGTGCCCGACATGTGTCTCGAGGGTGTCGGCGTCTGCTCACTGCCGGCCTAGAGCATTCGAGCCGAGAGCCGAGGGTCGAGGACCGCCCGCACGGTCGGCTCCTCCGCTCTTCTCTGCCGACAGCGTGGTCCGCATGACACCCGGCGGCTCGTGCTTCGGCACCGAGCTGCCGCGGGTCTTGGGCTCGATGCAGGTCGGGGCCGCTGTCGACCGACGACCGGTTCCGCCCGATCCCTGGGAACAGTTGGGCTGCGTTGGGTACAGACGTCCTCGATGACCCAACCACAGCTTCCATCTTTCGCACGCATTCTCCGGTTCGCGGCGCTCACTCTCGCAGTCGCCATCGTCGGTCCCGTCGGCTGCGACTCGGAGGATGACGTCGACATCGAGGCTGAAGCACAGGCCGTTGCCGACGAAATCCCCGACGAGTTTCTCGACGTGGTGCTCGCCGAGCCCGAGGAAGAACTGGTCGGTGACCGGTCGCGCCCGCTGGAATTCACCGCGAAAGGTGATCCTCAAGCGTTCTCGTTCCTCCCGTTTCACTCGGAAGAGACGCCAGGGGCATCGCAGTGCGGGGTCAATGAGGCCGTCACTGGCTTCGACTGTTCAGGCCACTACTGCGACAACGTCCGCATCGAGTGCCACGGCTACGGCGGCTCGGTGCCGCCGGCAATCGATGGTTTCTCGGACTGGTTCGAGGTTGGCCCGCCTCCAGGAATCGCATCTGGGTTCGTGAAGACGAGCCACGTGTGCAATGCGGACCAGAAAATGACGGGCATCGACTGCAGGGGGTCGTACTGCGACGACATCAGCATCGAGTGCAGCCCGTCGCCCGGGTTCCTGACCGACCCGGACCGGTGCATTCTGAGTGCGTGGTTCTCAGAAGAAAACAGCGGTCCGTTTCTTGCGCCGGTCGGTACCGTGATTCAGGGCGTGCAGTGCCAAGGCACGCATTGCGACAACAAAAGATTCCTCGTCTGCGGGATCTGAGTCCCGCCGTCTGGTGCTGAGGAGCAGGGCGGGAGGGAATCACCCCGGCGCTCGTGCGTCTCGCCCGCTGTGGAGAACCCCGCGGGCGCGTCCGCTACGGTGCTCGCACGCACTCCAGCTCCTCGGGTTCGAATCCTGTGCCGAGTCGGTCGGCGTGCTCCTTCACGATTGGGCGGTCCGACCCAAACCATCACATTGTCGTGGGGACCTCGGTTCGGGGGCCGGACTCGAGTACGTGTCGCGAACGGGCCTTGGGCGACGGCTGTGTCCTTTTTATCCGAAATGGGGGGGGGGGGGGCTGGGCTCTCTAATCCCAACGTTTTTTGAGCTTTGTCGTGATCCAATCGATCGAGTGGTGACTCTACAGAACCGATGAAGAAGAAACGTAATGACACGACCCCCTCTGGTGGCGATAGCAACGAACAGGGGCTCTTCGAGCTTACCGAGGACATGCTGGAATCGGCGGTAGGCGGTGCCTCGGCTGGAACCACGCCGATCGTTCCGGGCAGAGTCCGTCTCCCGGGTCCTCTGTCGGTGCACGACTGGGACGGCAACCCCCTGCACATTTAGAGGCGGGATCCCTCCTCTCGTGTCGTGGCGGTCCCGCGACCGCCACGCACTTGTTTGACTCGTTCCCCAAGGAAGCCCTTCCGCCAATGTCTCCTCGCGCCACGCTAACCCCTGAAGAATTGCTCGCTCCGCTCTCCGTAGAGTCGTTTGTCGAGACTCACCTCGAGAAGCAGCCGCTGCACTCGGCGGGCGCAGCGGACCGATTCGCGGGACTGGTCAGCCTCGACGACGTGGAGGACCTTCTGGCGCGGGGATTCTTCAGCGACGCCGAGAGCTACGGGATCTTCCGGAACGGAGAGCGGATCCCCCCCCCTCTGTTCCGAGCCACGCCGGGCTTCGGCCGTCGGCAACGCGACGGCGCGATCGCGAGCTGGGTTCGCGAGCGACACCTGAGCGGAGACACCGCGGCTGCGTATGCGGTCGATACACAGTTTCGGCCGTTGGGGCGCCTGGCCCGGGACTTGGCACAGGCCTTTCGCGCGCGCGTGGACATTGGGCTGTACCTCACGCCCAAGCACGCCCAAGGCCTTGGCCGCCACTGGGACTACATGGATGTCTTTATCCTGCAGGTTGAGGGCCGCAAGCGTTGGAGGCTCTTCGGCCAGGCCGAACAGTTGCCCATGCGTCCGCGAGAGACGACGTATGAGCAGTCGAAGGGGACGCAAGAGGCAACGGCGGACCACCTGCTCACGCCCGGGGACATGCTCTACTTGCCGCGCGGTGCGGTGCATGAGGTGCGCACCGAAGGGGTGCAGTCGCTCCATCTGACGATCGGTGTGCATCGTTTGCAGTGGCATGAGTTGCTCGCGGAAACGGTGCGCGAGGTTGCGCAGTCGGACCCCGAGCTCCGTCGCTCCGTGTCGCTCGACCCCAAGGGACGGGCCGAGCAAGCGGAGCGACTCCTTCGTCGCTGTGCAGACGTGCTCGACCCCGATGCGCTCGCTGCCCTCTATGAACGAAGCACGATCGCCGACGTCGCGTTGTCCGATCGCCAGCTCGACACCGCGATGGCACAAGAGACGACGGTGGACGATGAGACGCGGGTGATCAAGCGTGCGGGGGTGCAGTGCGCCTTGGAGTCGACCGGGGACCACGTTCTTCTGCGGTGGCCGGGGAGCGAGCCCGGGGCCACCATCCGGGCTCCACGGCAGGTCAGTTCGGCCCTTCGTTTCATCGCTGATGCGTCGGGCCCGTTTTCTGTCGGAGAACTACCCGGCGCGGTCACGCCAAAATCGAAGCGAGTCCTCGTGCGGCGGCTGATCCGAGCGGGTGTTCTCAAGCCCGCCGTTGGTCGGGAGTCCGGGGCTGCGGGCTACGCTTCTTCGTCGGCACGCACTGGATCCGGCTACCCGGAGACACGATGACGTAGCCGTCCGCATTCCTCCACGGTGTCGATGACCCCGTCGCCGTCCTCCTTCTCCGTGCAACCGGCGAGCACGACGAGGCGCAGCCAAAGGCCAGGCTGCGTCTGACCCACGGATGCAGAGTAGCCCGGCGGACGCGTATTGTCGGACACTCTTCGGGAAGCTTCTGCCCAGCGAGACCGTAGCGACCATCATGACCCTCCGACCCCACCTCGTACTTGCCGCCGTGGTCTGTGCGTGCCGTCCGGCGGTGCCCCCGGTCAGCGTGGTTTCCCCATCGGTGGCGGTTCCGGACGCAGGCCCTCCGACCGTCGGCAGACCGGCAGGCCGGGAGCAAGCGCGTCACGTGTTGGCGGTCGGTCGCGGGGGCTTCGTGGTCGTGGGTCGCCGAATGGAGAGTGATTCGTGGGACGGTGCGATTGGGGCGTGGGTGGCTCGCTTCGACGACTCGGGTCGTCGAGTGTGGTCGGTGCAAAGCTCCACCGAAGGACGGTCCGCGGCAGAGCTGGCTGCGTGGGATCCGGACGGCGGCCTGTTCGTGCTGGGACGCTCGTCGTCGCCAGCGTCGCTGTGGGTGCGCTCGTATGGGGGAGATGGAGCGCTGCGGTGGGAACAACGGTTCGGAAACGGCTCGGAGTTCGCGGTCGGGTTCGGCACGACGCCTCGGGGCGCGTGGGCGCTGGTTCGACCGTATGGCGAGGCCGAGGTCCGCGCGATTCATGTTTCAGCGGAAGCGGTCGGGGAACCAGTGACGGCGCTTCCAGTATACGAGGCCGACTCGCTGGAGATCGGTCCCGCGGTGGCCGTTCAGCCAGGCGAGTTCTACTTCCCCCAGAGCGAGAGGGTTCTTCGGGCGAGCTCCAGCGCCGAGGAGGACTGGGACCTCGCGGACGTGACCACCGATGCGCTCGAGCCCCTCGAGCTTGCTGCGAGGGCGCAGGCGATCTTGTCCAGTCCGCTCGACGCCGACACCGTCTCTCATCCGAATGGCCGGGTCGTGACGATCCAGCAAGACGGTCGAACGTTGGCGCTCCTGCCTGGCGATGTGCCCGAGTACGGGGCCCCGAGCGCGTTGGGGCTGCCGTGGCGAGATGTCGGTGAAGCAGAGACCGCGCTGGCGTGGTTCTCGGGGGTGGATGTTGGGGACCTCGACAACCCTCTGTCCGGCGCCTCCCGCATGTTCGCACTTGAGGCACTGCTCGAGCGGGATCTGTCGGACAGCGAGCCGATCATGATCCCGGTCGGCTGCCACGAGTACGAAGAGGTGCCCATGGACGGGTTCGTTCCGATTGGGCACGAACACGATGCGCTGCTTGCTGCGATCATCGAAGAGGCCTCTGCGGAGGAGGTTCGTCGCTGTAAGGCGCCGCTTCTCGAGACGATCGATCAGCTTCCTGCCGAGCATCCGTTGGGAGACTCGTTCGTGCTTTCCTTGGATTCCCACCGCGTCCCCGAGGTCGCCGTGGCGCTTGCCCTCAACGGGTCGGGCGCATACCGAAAGGAAGCGCTCGAGTGGTTGGAGGCGGGCGGCCATCGAGAGCATCTGGCCTCGCTGGCGCAGGAGCTGCACGATGGTGGGGAGGCTTGCGAGTTCGTGGCCGACCTCCGTGCGGCTCAAACTCGGTTGGGCGGGACGGTTCCGCCGCCGCGAACGGCCGGATTCGCGGACGCATGTGAACAGCTCTACGAGCTTTGCGCGACCGGGTCCCGCGATACGAGCCGCATGATCCTGGACCGGGGATACCAGCACGTCGAGACATGCTCGGACGACTTCCCGACCAGCCCGGAGGATGAACTCGCGACCACGGTCGAGCCGTGCGAGGCGGTGGATGAGACGCGGTACGAGGACGTCGACGAGCTGCTGTATGACGACATGCTCGACGAGTGTTCGGGCGACACGATCTCGTGGGGGGAGTACGATCCGGAGGGCAACTGCGGCGTCCTGGTCGAGAACGATGTACACACAGTGGAGTTCGCGGACTCCGGTGGAGGTCGGTGGTTCGTGGTGCGCCACCAGGTCGACTGGACGGTGGAGTAGCGCGTCCGCTGTGACCCCGGGGCGCGACGCGGGGCGCTCGAGACGGCTCAAACTGCCGGATGCGAATGCGCCCGACGAATGGCCTTGATCTGTCCAGCGTGGACACTTTGCCCCGTCCGAAGGTGATGACTCACCGACAGCAGGTAGTCCTTCATGGATTTGCGGAACGATCCTCTGAGAAGGAGCGCCAAGAAGGCGGGACGCGTTTGCACGGTCGAGGCGGCGCGCAGTGTGCAGGATGCGGCGTCAATGCGCCGGACGCTGAAGACGGTGCGAGAAACGAGCGGGACCAGAGGGATGCCTGTCGCCCCGGTGAGGACGTTCGTGTACTGCATGCCTTCATCATCCACCTCGACCATCTGCTCCCGAAGGTAGCGAGTGCCACTCTTGTTGAGGTCGCAAATCCGTTCGCAGCCTTCGCTGCCCTTGATATGTCCCTCGACGTACCGGGACGCGATGATCTGGTCCGCGTAGTCCTGAACGCGCCCGTAGTCGCGGCTGAGCAGCTGCCACACATTCTCCGCGGGTTGCGGGATGACGATGGAAACCTCGTAGCTGTGTGTTTTTGCCATGGCCTGGTCTACGCCGACGGAGCCACGTCCTCGTGCATTCTGTGCGCCGAACTCGGCCGCGCATGTCTACGAGACCGGCGGAGGCAGGTCGCCGATGGGAATCGCATATTGCATGACGGACTCCGTGGATCCCATCACGTAGTCCTTTCCATAGATCTCCAAGTCGGCGCCGTTCGAATGCCATTTTCCTGACTGAGTCAGCCAGGTGGAATAGATGTAGTTGACTGTCAGGTCGAGTTGGTCAGGGTCCCCTCGGTGCTCGAAGACGGCGTACGTCTCTTCGTCGAGTTCGTGGTCGAACATCTGAGGTGGCAGCTCTCCAGGTTCGCGGACCTCAACCGCGGCGATGTACTCGAGCAGATCAGGGCCAGAACTCGCGGTGCGAACTACGCCGTAGCCCAAGCCTTCCACGACGGCTGAAATCTCGGAGACCCGAGGCGTGAACTCGGCCCACAACGCGGGTACCTTGTTCGCGAAGTTGTTCTTCTCGGATTCTGGCCCGTAGAAGGAGGTCTTCATGCCGACCAGTTGCGTTCGAGGTCGCTTGGTCATCCGCGGCGTCTGCGAAACGTTGCGGTGGATGTGCTTGAGATACTCGCGGTTGAACTGGACTTTTCGCGGGAACAGGTTTCTGCGCCCAATCTTTCGATACTGGGTCGGAGTCATCGAAAACGCCTTCTTGAAGGCTCGGCTGAAGGCCTCCTGAGACTCGAAGCGTGCGGCCACCGCGATGTCGAGGACCCGCAGGTCCGTCGACAACAGGCGGTTGAGCGCCGCGGCCATTCGGCGGGAGCGGATGTAGGCCTTGAGTGTTTCCCCGGTCAGCGCGCGGAAGACCCTTTGAAAGTGCCACTGGCTGAGCCCCGCGTGCGCCGCGACCGCGACGAGCGAGAGGTCGTCGTCGAGGTGCTCCTCGATGTAGTCGACGCCGTGCTGGATGCGGGTCAGGTAGCTCATGCGGGTGACGAGTGTCTCAGGCCCCCGCGAGAACGATCTGACATTTTGTGCTTCCGTCGTGAGTGCGCGCGGGCGCAGCTCCTCGCGGCAGCCCACGCGTTGCGCCCCGGCAGAGCGGAGGAAGGGATAAGGACCGTCCCGCGGGCGTTGGGAACCTGTCGAGCGCCCGACCGGTGTTGCTCAGAGCGCGGCTACAAAGTCGTGAATAAGCTGGCCCAACAACGCGGCCCGGTCTTCTTGGACATAGTGTCCGGACCGGTCGATCTCGATGATTGTGCTGTCGGGGAAGGACTCGTGGGCGAACTGAGCATACCCAAGGGTCGACAAACCGGACTCCATATGAATCGCCGAGAGTGCGCCAGGCGTCACGTCAAAGATGAGCTTGGGCACGGAAGTCCGCGACAGGAAATCCTGATACTCCGCGAAGAATGCGGTCGCGCCGGGGTCCTCGGGGAACGGGAAGGCCCTCGGTCCCGAGGGAAGAAATACAGCTTCTCGATCTGCGGCGTTCGGCCAGGGGTAGTGGTAGACGTCCATGTCTTCATCTGAGACGCCCGACACCGTAAGCCCGGGGATCCCGTTGACGAAGACATCTTGTCTACCCGCGAGATTCTCGCCGACCCCTGGAGTCCGGAGCGCCGTGAGGAACTGGGCGAAGTCATTGGGCATGGAGCCGACCCCGCCGGGGAAGGTCGACCAGAGGGTCTCGAACATCGTGATGGACGCGACCCTTTCGGGGGATTGGGAAGCCCAGGACAGCCCAACCGGCCCACCGAGGTCCTGGACGACCAAGTGGACGCCTGTAAGCCCCAGAGTTTCGACGAATGTGTGCAGGTACTCCGCCTGAATCGCGGGGGAGTACGGGATGTCCGGGCGATCGGAGCGGCCAAATCCAACCAGGTCGACAGCGATCACCCGCTTGTCGACGAGGTGGGGGATGACGTCTCTCCATAGGTACGTGTGCGTTGGGATTCCATGGACGAGGAGGTACGTGTCTTCCGTCGCGGCGCCTGTGTCGATGTAGTGCATGCTGGCGCCGTCGATGTCGACGAACTTGGATCCGCCGACGTCCGCGATGAAGGCTTGGTAGGCTGCGGGCCACAGGGCGAGTTCGGCGTCGGAGTCCGCTCCGGTGCTGTCGGCGGCGGTGGTTTCCGAACTCGACGATGCCGGGCCCGAGTCTGATGTATTTGCGCTCGAAGTCGGGGCTATTTCACCGGACTCGTCTTCTGTTGCTTCAGTCGTCGATCCTGCGGTGGTGGAGGATTCGGCAGTCACGCCCGTGCTTGCTGGACGTTGAGACGACTCGAGGTCGTCCCCGCATCCGATGCTGAGTAGAAGACCGAGTGTGAGACCGTGCCACGCGGAGGAGGCGGCCGGCGTTGGAAGGCGAGTTGGGGCGAGCGAGTTCATGACCCATGCCTAGTCCGGGTCGTGGATGGCCTCGTGCATTTTGTGCTGTGCCGATGCGGCGCAGCCGATGTCGCCCTCGTCGTTCTTCCGCCCGGCGAGTCGCACCGATGCGGGGCTTGCTGGGGCCCGTGCGCCCTCCTGGCTCGCGCGACGAAAGCGGATGAGGGCCACTGGCGCGGGCGATGGTGCAAACTCGCGCGGGGGGTGCACCCCTCGTCCTGGGGCTGCCGTCATCGCCACGACTCTCCTTGGGACCGCCGGGTATGCGAACGAATACACTCCCGCTGGGCTCGGACTCAGCGGTGGTGTACGAATGGAGTCTCGGATGAGCCCGAACGAGCTACCTGCGACCGGACCCCTCGAAGCTGCGAGCGGAGCTGTGCCAGACTCCGGTGCAAGTCCGGGCGGGGCGTTGATCGGCAGATACGTCCGGCTGGGAACGCTGGGTCGGGGCGGTGGCGGCGAGGTCTATTCCGCTTTCGATCCGGTCCTCGATCGAAAGGTCGCGATCAAGCTTCTCCACGGAAGCGAGGAGACCAAGTCGGCGCTGATTCGCGAGGGGCGGATGCTCGCGAAAGTCAGCCATCCCAACGTGCTCGAGGTGTACGAGGTCGGCTTTCACGAGGGGCAGGCCTACATGGCGATGGAGTTGGTCGCCGGGGGAGACCTCGAAGCGTTTGCGGCGAGCCAGCGGGAGACGGGGAGCGTGGCGGCGATCGTGGCGGCACTGATCGAGGTCTGCAGCGGCATCATTGCGGCCCACGACGCGGAGATCGTGCACGGTGATATCAAGCCGGCCAATGTCCTGCGAAGCGAGGCTGTGGGCATCAAGGTGTCGGACTTTGGGATCGCACGGCTCCGAATTCCTGGTGAACGCGGAGGCACGGAGCGTCCGGTTGGGACGCTCGCTTTCATGGCGCCTGAGCAACACGCCGGTGCAAGCGCAGACGAGAGCACCGACCAGTATTCGTTCTGCGTGACGGCGTGGCTGGCACTGACGGGCGTGCTGCCGTTCAGTTGCGGCGGTGTGACGCCCTCGACCCAGGTCTCGTCGCTCTCGGCCACCGGACCTATCGACGACATGGAGGCGTTGAAGCTGGACGGACCACCGCCGTGGCCGGCGGTGAGTGGGGTGTCGCGTTCGGTCTCCGATGCGTTGCGTCGGGGTCTTTGCGCTGACCCCGGCGCGCGCTGGCCTTCAATGCGGGCGTTGGTCGAACAACTGAGGCCCAACCTTCGGCAAGCTCGACTCCGGCGAGTCGCGGCGGTATTGGGCGGAGGGATGCTCGCTGTGGCGGGCGGGTTTGGGTTCGTGGAGTACCAGCATCGGGTTGCGGTCGCGGGATGCGAAGCAGCGGGGCGTGAACTCGACGACGTGTGGAACGACGATGTTGCGGGCAAGGTTCGCACCGCGTTGGAAGCCAGCGGTTCACCCTACGGAGCTGGGACGGCAGACCGCGTCCTCCCAAGGCTGGACGACTGGAAGGAATCGTGGGCAAGCGTCCGGACGCAGAGCTGCACAGCCCACTCGGTCGATGGGGCATGGGACGAGGAGCTTGCTGAGCGCGCGCGGTGGTGCCTCGCAGAGGGGCAACTCGGGTTCGAGGCGGTGCTCGAGCGAATGCAGGCTCCAAAGTCAGCTGCGCTCGATGGCGCCGTCGCGATGGCGGCTTCGCTCCCAGCCGTAGATGTGTGCGGAGATGCATACAATCTCGGGCGACGTCGCGATCCCCCGAGTGGCTCTCAGCGGGAGAACTATCGCGCGGTCTTCCACAAGCTCGCGGAGGCAGGAGCCCTCGACGACACCGGCAGCTACGCTGAAGGGTTGATCGTGCTCGAGGACGCGAAGCGCTTGCTGGACACCGAGCCCGACTCACCTCTGCATGCGACGATCCTGGTGGCACAGGGGCGACTCCAGGCCCACGCGGGTGCGTACGCCGAGTCCGAAGAGGCAGCCTCGCAGGCGTACACGCTTGCAGCTTCGGGCGAGGATTGGACGACCGCGGCGCTCGCTGCCGAGTCGTTGATGTTCGTGCTCGGCGCAAAGCTGGACCGGCCTGCCGAGGGGGCTGCATGGGCCAGACACGCTGAGATCGCAAGCGCCCTTGGTGGTGATCCTCTGCGGCTTCACGAAACCGGGCGGCTTGCGAACCTCGCGGTCGTCGAACGGGCGCTTGGAAACTACGATGAAGCTATCGCGCTTCACGAACGAGCGCTGCAGGCGGGTGCGGAGGCATTCGGCCTCGACCACCCCGAGCGAGCGTCGACGATGGGGAATCTCGGGGCGGTCTACATGGAGAAGGGCGAGGTTGGGAAGGCGCTTGCGCTGTTCGAAGACGTGGCCGAGTTCCGTGAGCGCGAGCTGGGCGCGCTTCATCCCTTGGCGATCTCGTCCTTGGGCAACCTTGCGGCCGGTCTCGCAAAGAATGGGGAACTCCGGCGGGCGAAGGAGATGTTTGAAGCCGTCCTGCAACGCCGTGAACAAGCACTTGGCAGCGAGCATCCCCTAGTGGCGCAGTCCCTCGACAACGCGGCCGCGGTCTCCAACATGTTGGGCGACAGCAAAGCGGCAGAGGTGCTGCTCGAGCGCTCGCTGAAGATCAAGCGCAGTACGGTGCCCGACACGATGGCGGAGGCGGAAACGCTCTCTCACTTGGCAGCTGCGAAGTCGGCGAACGGGGATTCGCAGGCGGCGATTGAATTGCTCGAGCGTTGTCTGAAGATTCGCGAGACGGTCCGTGGGCTCGACCACGCGAGCGTGGGGGAGGCTTTGGTGAACCTCGGGACGGAACACTTCATCGTGGGCGATCTTCCAAAGGCCGAGAAGATGTACCGACGGGCGAAGACGATCTACGCGGCGACCCTGGGGGAGTCGCACCCTGGCTACGGTGCGGCGTTGAACAACCTCGGCGACGTGGCGCTGGAGTCGGGTCGCTACACAGACGCGGTCGAACTCTACGCCCAGGCCCACGAGATCTGGAAGGTCACGTTTGGCCCAAACCATCCCCACACTGCGACCGCGCTCGCGCATGCGGGAGATGCGTGGCTCCGGGATGGCAACCCTGAAAAGGCGCGGGAGCTACTCGAACAGGCGATCTCCGGGTTTGAAACTGCAGAGGGTACCGACGAACAGGAAGCCCAAGCACGTTTCGATCTCGCCCGGGTGCTCGACGCAGCCGGAGAGGATGAAGCCGCGGTTGCATCTGCAACGGCGGCCCGAGCCATCGTGGTGGAGCTCGGCGGCGGACAGATGCTGCACCCTGCGGATATCGACGCCTGGCTCGCAGCGCGTTGAGAGCCTGAGCTCAGGCCGAGTGGATGGCTCGCTTCATGGAAGCGCACCGCTCGAATCACGCCGCCTGGGTCGGCATGGCCGTGCGACTGAGTCGCGCGTCTCGGTCGGGGACGAGCTGGCGTAGTTGCCAAGCCTGGACCGCGAGTTGTTCCCGGCTCTCTTCCACGCTGTCCCGGGCCTCCCGCATGAGGAGCGCGGGCAGAACCACAGTCGTGATGCTGGCGAGAGCCAAGAGCAGCAGGGTCGAGACTGTGGGCAGCGATGCAAAGTGGGGGACAATGAGCATGCCCGCTTCGGTGAACTCATACGACGGCGGCCATAGACCCGTGACCTCGAACAGCAGGGGAACGACCACCGCCATCGCGGCGATCGACACATAGGCGATTCGCCGCCGCCCGCGGGCGTGCTGGGTGAACGCGACGGCGTTGGCTCCTGCGAGCCCTGGAATGAGCACGAGCGGGCCGAGCAACCGGCTCAGCATGATGAGCGTGACTGTGCTGATCATCAGCGATCCCGTCGCCCAGCCATCGGTCTTTCGTGCGCGTGAACCGAGGTACGAGGTGACCACGCCCAATGCGATGAGCGTCAGCATCGCGATCAGCAGTCCCCACGAGCGCACGCCCATGATCAAGGTGACACCCGCAAAAGGAAGCCAGGCGAGGTAGGCCGAGACCCCACCGCGGGCGGCTTTCCGTTCGCTGTCTCTGCGTCCCGATTCCAGCTGGTCTCGGACCTCCGTCGGAACGGTGGACGGCGGCCGGGTGAGGAGGTGCATCAGTGCTGTCCGGGCCTCTGCGTTCTCGGGGTCGAACGCGAGCGCGCGCGAGATCATGTTGGTGACATCGCGCTGCGCGGCGGCGTCGGCACCATCGCGCTCCAGCTTGTCGAACGCCTGCATAGCCTGGTCGAGGTAGCTCTGCGCCAGTTCGCGGCGCAACTGAGCATCTCGGTCGCCGTCGAGGAACCGCTCCACAGCGAGCTGGAGTTCCCTGGCGCTGGTGAAGCGGTCGGCGGCGTCGTACTGGGTCGCGCGCACGCAGATCGCCTCGAGCTCCGGTGGGACCTGGCGATCCGGGTACCGGGCGTGGGCTCGAGCGTCGGCGCCCCCGATGGTCGAACCGATCGCGTGTTGCGGTGTGCTTCGTGGGTGCAGCGGTTCGCACGTCATCAGCTCGAACAAGAGCGCCCCCAGGGCGTAGATGTCCGAGTGCGGGCCGACGTTTCCGTGGACGCCGTCGAGCTGCTCGGGCGCCATGTAGCCCGGCGTCCCCAGCACCTCACCTTCCACGGTCTCTCCGGAGCCTCCGAGGCCATCGAAGGAGACGGGGTCCTCGGTTGGGAGGCGCTCCTCCTCGTCCATGGTCTTGGCCAGACCCCAGTCGAGCACGTAGACCTCGCCGAAGTCCCCGAGCATGACGTTGGACGGTTTGAGGTCGCGGTGGACGATGCCTCGTTCGTGGGCGTAGTCGACCGCGAGGCAGACCTGAGAGAACGCGGAGAGGAGCCGCCGGCGCGAGAACTCCTCCTCGTCGTCCATCCGGATGATGTCCGCGAGGGTGTTGCCGCCGATCCGCCGCATCGTGAAGTACGGCCGACCGCCCTTGGTGGCGTCGAGGTCGTAGACCGGGACTACGGCCGGGTGTTCGAGCTGTCCCTGCACCCGCACCTCCTTGAGGAAGCGCGTGCGTGCCTGAGGTTGTCCGGCGCGTTCGTCACGGATGACCTTGAGCGCAACTTCGCGACCGATCCGCACGTCAGTGCACAGCCGCACCTCCCCCATGCCCCCGCGACCGAGTCGGCCTTGGTCACGGTACCGCTCACCTGGCTCGCTGGCGTCGAGCGGCGTCGGAGGCAGAGTCGAGTCTCCTGCCACCGTGTCCGCGCCGCCGAGCGGATGCATCGAGGTGTCGCCGGTCCCCGCATCAGCGGGCGGCGCGGGGACGCGAGGCGACTCCTTGGACATGCCACGAGAGTATTACGCGAACCCCGCTGTCGTGCGGCGGGCTTGTCCGGCCGCCGCACGCCCGCTCAGGCGAGTCCTCTGAGAGCGCTACTTTCCGGTCCAGTCCACGGCTTCGGCGGTGAATGCGATGTGGAACACCCAGCCCGCGCCGTCGGCATCGTCGTCGTCCAAGAAGCGGTCAAGCTGGAAGTCTCCCAGCGGCGTCGACACTTCGGTCTCCTCGGCGTCTTGCATGCTGATGAACCCTTCCAGGTTGCCTTCGACGATGTTGTCCGCCGGATCTCCGACGAATCGGGCCGACACCAACGCGTTGGAAAGGGGCAGCTCGACCGCCCCGGCGATGATCGAGACGTCGGTCGGAGCGGTGATGAAGCACGGTCCCGTGGTCGGCGTTGGAGCCGCTGGTGGATCGTCGTAGTCGGAGAGGTTCGAGGGCGTGGCCGCGTAGCACTCGCCTTCGGCGGACGAGGTGTAGGTCGTCGGATAGAGCTGGGTGCCCGGCAGGATGTCGCACGACGTCTCCGCGACGGGGGAGACGCACTGGGCGTTGACCAGCGAGAAATCCGCGCTGGCTCCGTCGCTTTGATCGAGCGGTTCGAACGACAGTACAAACCCGAGGTCGAGCATTCCGTCGGGGCGGTCGGGGTCGTCGGTGGTGAGCCCTTCGTTGACGGAGTCGTTGATCACATCGGTCACGTCCTCGATGAGGACGAAGAAGTGGGGGTCTCGAATGTTGAGCGACGTGATGCGAAAGTAGCTCGGCTCGGGGTCTGCGATAGAGCCAGTCGAAGAGGACTCCTCACCACCTTCCGTCGTTGTCCCGGATGACGCATCGGCATCCGTCGTTTGCCCGGGCCCGGTCGAGCTCCCCGCGTCCGTGGTGCTGGTCGGGCTTCCGCTGATGCTCGAGGTCCCGGGGTCGCTTTCGGTATCGACTCCGGTGGAGCCTGTTGCCGCGGGGGCGCTGTCGTCATCCCCGCACGCGCTCAAGGCAAGCAGTAGGCCCAACGGAACATGCAAACGGCTGAAGGTCATGGCCGGGAATATACGGGCGCGTTGAAGTTCAACCACGCCTCCGCGAGCCGGAGCGAGGACCGCTCGGTCGCATCGCGGTGTAGCAGTCCTCCCTCGGTCCACCTACCGCCGAATCGCAATGCTGCGAAGTCGATTCGCGATCCTGTTGCCTGGAACTCAGAAACGCCGCGGCTATATTCCTCGACCTTGCGGCCCTATCGGCGGCGAGGGGGACTTCGATGCGTGCTTCCGCGATCTTCCAGCGCTGCCGCGCCGACGCCAAGTTCTTGATGCGGCGTTATTTCTTCGAAACGCTGCAGCTGCTTTCGATCGTGGCGCCTCTGGCATGGCTCCGCTGGACGGCGTTCACCTCGTTCGACCTCGTTCCTGCCCACGCGCTCGCGGTGGTCGTGGCGATTCCCTTCGGATGGTTCGTCGCTTCACTGGTCCACAACGCGGGGCACAGCAATTTCCCGGGTCGAAGCAACCGAGTGATCGGGGAGTTCGCTGGCGCGTACCTCGGATATGGGTACACGAGCTTCGTCCTCATTCACACGCTCCATCATTCCCACACCGACCGAAAACACGACCCCGTTTCGCCGCGCGGTCTGACGTTCTTCCAGTATCTGATCTCGCCGTTGCGCCACCCCACGAGGATCGCTCGAGCCTATCTGGCGAGTGTGCACGGGGCCTCGCCTGGCTACGAACGCGTTCGGTGGGGGGAGTTCGTTGCCTTTAATGCCAACGTGATTCTGCGGGTCGCGATGTGGGCCCTCGTCTTCGGACCCGAGCTGTTCCTGCTTTTCTACATCCCGTCGATTCTCAGCGATGTCGCGATCCTGGCCCACATCAACTACGCGTGTCATCGCGACCAGGACGACGGCTCGGTCGAGATCGTCAACCTGAGCGGAAACCTCTACTACGATGTGGCGAACGCGGTGACAATGGGCGGCTACTTTCACAAGAATCACCACCTTCAGCCCAAGCTGATCGATCCCCGCACGGTGGATGAACGGAGCGCGCCCATGCTGACCATTCCACCGCAAGAACAGGTCTCCGAAGGGGCGCGTGCTGTCCGGCCAACGGGCGTTGTACGCCGCTACTTCGACCTCGGGGGAATATGGGGCGAGAGCACCCGACTGCGCTAGCGACCTCCGCGGGTGATGGCGCCGCGCTCGTGCGCCGCTCCGCAGCCGGGAGGGTCTTCGACAGGGCCGTTCGCTGGTTCCACCGGTTGGTGGGTGTTCCGTACCTGGGCCATATCCCCGGCCCACGGGGGCTCGAGTTCGTCCGACTGATGCGGCACTTCCAGCGAGACAGCCTGGGAGCGCTCGAGGTCACACACGAGCGCTACGGCCCGATCGCGAGTTACCCGTGGCCGATCAGCACGGTGATCATCTACGAGCCAGCCGCGGTCGGTCGTGTGCTCATTCAAAACCAGCGCAACTACGTCAAGGGGGCGCAGACCGAAGAAATGAATGTGGTCATGGGCGATGGCCTGGTGACCAACAACGATCGGCGCTCGTGGGCCAAGAGCCGGGCTGTCGTCAACAAGGCCATGAGCGCGGGGTCCGTTCGGAGCTTCGTGCCGGTGTTTGCCGAGTACGCCGATGCGTTGGTCGCGAAGTGGAACCAGGTCGCGCAGTCCGGTGGCGGCTCGAAGACCGACGTGTGGCGAGCGATGCGGACGATCACGTTCCAAATCGCCGGGAAGGCGCTGCTTGGCGCCAATCTCCGCCCCGAGGATGGGACGGCGATCGATGACGCAGTCCGATACACATCAGGGGTGGTCCACGACCACATGTTTCAGCTGTTCCCGGTGCCGTACTGGGTGCCCACCCCCGTGAACCGGAAGTTCAATCGCCACCGCGACAACTTGGACCGTATCGTTGGCAGATTGATCGAAGCGTCTCGGGAGTCGCCGGCACCGCAGGGGGCGAGGAGCATCCTCGATCAGTTGGTTCACGGGGTCGATCCTGACAGTGGCGAGCCGCTCAGCGACCGAGTGTTGCGGGACGAAGTCGTGACGCTGCTGATCGCCGGTTACGAAACGACGGCCAACACCTTGGCCTGGGTCTTTGCCACCATCGCCGCGCACCCCACCATTCAGGCCCGGCTTCACACCGAGATCGATGCAGCGGGTCTGGATGTTGATTGGGCGACGCTCCGGCAGACCCACCCCCAAACCTACTGCACCATCTTGGAGGCGGTCCGGCTGTACACGGTCATCGCGATGTCTTCGAGGCGGACTCTCCAGGAGGACGTGCTCAGTGGCTATCGGGTTCCACCCAACACCAGCGTCGTTGTGCCCACCTGGGTTTTGCATCGCGACTCCGAGCACTGGTCGGACCCGCTCGAGTTTCGCCCCGAGCGGTTCTCGGGGTGCCCCGCCTCGCAGATGTCCGCGTACGTTCCCTTCTCCAAGGGCGAGCGCGGTTGCGTTGGGCAAACCTTCGCGACGGTCGAGGTCGCGGTGATCGTCGTGCGGGTCTTGGCGGAGTTCTCACTCTCCTTGCCCGGCGACATGCCCCGACCCATCTCGCACGTGAGCCTGACTCCCCAGGGGGGATTGCACCTGGACATCGAGCCGAGGTCGCGTGCGCAGGCTGATTGAGCAGTTGAGCGACAGCGTGCACCGGCGCTCCTGCGGACAGGTCGGAAAGCGTCGCACGTATCAGGCTCAATACGTCTCGGCGGTTGTGTTCTGCGCCGTGGCGGTGTTGATGGTGAGGGGCAGCGGGTCGGCACCGCTGCTGGCCTTGTTTGCCCTCGAGGCGCTGGGCCAGTGTTTGCTCGCAAGGAATGGAACTCGTAGCGCGGCGAGTCGGGACCTCGAGGTGGTCTACTTTCGGCGCAACGCCCTTGGGTCGGCCGCGGTGGTCGTGTTCGCGCTCGTGTCCTGGATGCGATTCGTGTTGGCCGACGTCGCGTTGGCAGCCGACGGTACGCTCGCGACGCTGGGCGCATTGGGCTGCACGGGGATCGCAGCCGCCGTGCTGTCGTTTTCGCGGGTCCGTGCCGACATCACGATGGGGACGATGATCGCCGCCTCCGCCGTGTTCTTGGGCGTGTCCTCGTTGTTCGCGGGCGTGCCGGGAGCCGCGGGCACTCAGTTTGCCTACGCGGCCGTGTTGGCGTTCGGCGTACTCGTCCTGCGGCCTTGGCAGGCCGAACTCCTGAACATCCCGGTGTTCGCTTCGGCCGCCCTGTGGCCCCCGTTTGGTTGAGCCGTCCCATGAATCCGACTCCAACGCCTCACAAGCTTCCGTTACCGATCCGCGCGCTGAACTGGGCCGGTCGCAGGCCGGCAGCGCGGATCGTGCCGCTCGAGGCCTCGGCGCTGCGGGAGCGAGCGGTTCGGGCATCTGGCCTCCACGACTTCGGCGAACAGACGCAGTTCTCCGAGGGGCTCGAGACGCTATGTCGGTCGGTCGAGGTGGATGCCGGGCTGTCCTTGGCGGGCCGAATCGCGTTTCGGGACTACATCGTGCGCAGTCTGACGAACCGACTGCGGTACGTGCAGACCCGGGCGGCTCAACCCGAAGTCGAGCAGGTCGACTTGGTACCACCGATCATTGTCATGGGCCTTCCCCGCTCGGGCACCACGTTTCTGCATCACCTGCTCGCGTGCGACCCGGGGGCTCGACCGCTTCGGCTGTGGGAGCTGATGGAACCGATCGCGGGGCCCGGCCCAGACCATCGGCGGCGCCGCACTGCAAAGGCCCTCGCGCGAGCGAGATGGATGGACCAAACGCTCGACGCCAAGCACCATTTCGACGCGGACAACCCCGAGGAGTGTGTGCTGCTGCTGGACCCCTCGCTCGTGAGCGCTTCGTTCTGGGTTTTTGCGCCGGTGCACGGCTACCTGCAGTGGCTCAGAGCGCAGGACTTGCACGGATCCTACGAGCTCTACCGCTGGTACCTGCAGTGGTTCCAACGCGAGACCCCTACCCAGCGGTTGGTGTTGAAGGCACCTGCTCATACCGCCGCCGTGCAAGCTCTGTTGCAGGCCGTCCCGAACGCGCTTCTCGTGCAGACGCATCGAGACCCGGTGTCCGTGGTTCCAAGCGCCAACAGCCTGGTGCTCTCGCTTCACTCGTTGGTCTCCGAGGGCTTGGACATCGAGCGAATGTGCACGAGCAACCTCGAGCATCTCGAGCACCTCGTGGAAACGTCCGAGCTGGCGCGCGCGCGCTCGAAGGGTTGGGTTGACGTGCGGTATGCCGACTTGGTCGCCAACCCGATCGACTGCGTGCGGCGGATCTACGCTCACCTCGAGTTGACGGTCTCCGAGGAGATGGTCGAGGGAATGGAGCGGCATCTCGCCGCCCGACCCAAGGACAAGTATGGCTCTCACGCCTACAGCGCACGGGGCTTTGGCCCCAGCGATGCGACGGTGAGGGAGAGGTTCTCCGCGTACGTGCGCGACCACCTCGCCGACTGAGGGCAGACCCTTCACACGGTCGCTGATGAAGCTCACGGCGCACGGTGGTCTGCGGGTGATGTACGAGGAGGCGGACGAGGTAGCGTTCGAGACGAATGGACTCGAAAACCCAGCGTTCGGGAGCGAAGGAGCAAGACCGTCTCCGAGTCCGAACGCAGGTCGCACAGGGTCTGGGCCTTGCGGGCCCTGAGAAGGTCGAGCTCGTCGTGCTTCCGGCGGCGGAGGTGAAGATGGTGCCCGTGACCCGCGCCAGAAAGGACGAACTCGCGACGAGCATCGAGGCGGAGTTCTATGCGCGAAAAGACCGGACGAAGGTTCCGCAGACCTCGACCCCCCTCGATGACGCGTCGATTCTCGCGGTATGCGGGACGTGCCGGGGAGCATGCTGCAAGGCAGGTGAGGGGCACGCGTTTCTCACTCGTTCGGTCCTCTCTCGCGTGAGGGTGGAACAGAGGCTTGCGACCGACGCCGCGCTGCTGGAGTCCTACCTGGATCACGTGCCCGAGGTTGCACGCGAGGGCAGCTGCATCTTTCACGGTGCTCTCGGCTGCGCCTTGCCTCGTGCCATGCGAAGTGAGACCTGCAACCGGTTTCTTTGCTTTCCGCTCAAGCAGCTCGGCAGAGACTTCGGACGGCCCGGGTACGCACAGCTCGCTGTCTCGACTGTCGGTGATGACGACGACGAGGGCGACCGCATGCTGCTGCTCAGCAACGGAGAGACGTGCCCGTTCCAGCTCGAGCGCGATCCGAACTGACAGAGGGCGGCGAATCGCGCGACCCCTGTGTCGTGTTGTCGTCGCAGGGCATCGGCTACTCGCAGGGCGCTCCGTCGAGTTCGGTGATCCATTGCTCGATAAGCCCCACGCCGAATGCGTCCGGGAGGAGGTTGGGTTGCTCCGGCATCTTGAGCTCGGGGTCGTCGCTGGCCATGCGGATGGGGAGGACGCTCTTCTCGGGGTGCCCAGGCCAGATGATGTGGTGGCTTCCGTCCGCGCCAGATCCCGCGCCTCCAGACCGGTTGCACACGCCGTACTCGCCGGGGTTGTCGACCCAGATCGAGAGCCGGAGGCCGGTGATGCCCGCAAGTCCGCCGGGGCGATGGCAGTGTGCGCAGTTTCCGTGGAGGTACGCCCGCGCGCGAGCGTCGATGGGGGCGTTGGACGCGGGGTTGGCAAGAGCGGGCAGGTCGGCTGAGGCGGGGACATCTCCGCGGAAGAAGCCATTGTCGAACAGCCAGTCGATCTGGTTGACCTCCTCGTCGCCACCGATCGGCCAAGCGGTGTTCATCTGGAGCGTGGTCGGTCCGAGGAGCACCTTCCGATCCTCGTGGCGGTGGCAGGTCTCGCACACGTTCTGGTCGGGGACGAGGTAGAGCTGGGAATGTGGGGCGCCGGCTTCGTCCACAAAGTCGATGTAGACATCCGCGCCACCCTTGGTGCGCTCAGCCTCGGTCTGCTCGCCGTTCCACAGATAGACGTAGCCTTGCCATTGGTCGTCTGCTTCGAGCACGAGCAGCCGAGTCTCGACGACTCTCAAGTCCTCCGCGTTCCCGCGGTCTTGATCGAAGTAGAAGTTCTTGATGAAGACGGAGCCGGTCGGGAACTCCCAGGCGTCCTGTGTGGTGAAGGCGATCGCAGTCCCCTCGGGGATGACGAAGAAGCGGCCCTTCTCGGCAGCATCCGCCCACAGTGGGGCGGCGACGGTGTACCCGACGACGCCCGTGTTCGGCATGAGGTCGCCGAGGTGACCTTGGAAGAAGTTGTACTCGGAGAGCGTGTCGAATGGGTACGCGTCGATGTCGAGGTTGACGGGCTCGGCTGGGACGCCGGTCTCCGTCTCGGCCAACGTCGTCTCCGCAGTGTTCTCGGACGCGGAGGTCTCCACGCCGTCGGTGGTTTCTGAAGAGGACGCGTCCGTGTCCGCGCGTTCCGCGGGACCCTGGCTGCACCCGGCCGCGAGGCGCAGTACCGAGAACAACAAAAATCCGCGGCGAGTTCGCATCAGTCGCGGCAGTTTTACCAACAGAGTGTCGACCTGAGGTCGTCTCTGTAGGTTGTGCTGTTGAGAGGCCAGCTCCTGAAGCGGGGAGAACCAGCTTCTTGTCCCGTGCCGCGACCTGGACGCCGTCGACCCGGGCTTCGTTGCTGCGATGACGAAGAACCGCCCTGGGGGGGCGCCAGACACTTCGCTGGCGATCTCACCGAACTGAGGGGCGCCCTACGTCCGGTGCCCTGGCTGTGGAATCGCGCGCGGAGGAAAAAAGTTCGCGGCAACGGTCACAGTCGGCGCTGCGGTGTGTCTCCGAGGCGAGTGGGCAAGACCGCCCGCGTACAGGACCAACACCATGACCACGACCAAAGAAATCGTCACCGCCTTCTACTCCCGAATCGAGAAGAAAGACTTCGACGGTGTGCGCAGCATGCTCCACGACGACCTCGTCTTTGAGAGCCCGGTAGAGACGAGTTCCAACGCCGACCACTTCGTCGCTATGCTATCGAAGATGTCCAGCCTGACGGAGACGTTCGACGTGAAACACCTGTTCGTGGAGGGCGAGCAGGCGTGTTGCGTTTTTGATCTGGTGACTGCCACGCCGATCGGTAAGAGCCCGGTCGCAGAGTATTTCCAGGTTCGCGCCGGCCGCATCGCGTCCATCCGAGCCCACTACGACTCTCGCCCCTGGATCGCCCTGGCGGGCTCGGAGGCCAATTGAATCCGTTCTCTGACGCCGACGATCCCACCGTCGTCGCTGCGGCGCAGAAGGGAGACCGCGACGCGCTCACGGTGGTGATCGAGCGGCACCGTCCTTGGATCTACAACATCGCCGTGCGCATGATGGGCGACCCGGGGTCCGCCGAGGACGCCACGCAGGAGGTCTTCATCAAAGTCCTGCGGCGGATCGGGAGCTTCGAAGGGCGCAGTTCGTTCCGTACATGGCTGTACCGGGTGGCGTTTCACCACCTGCTCAACGCAAAGCGTAGCGTCGGCGAGCAGCATCACACCACGTTCGAAGAGTACGCTGGCGGTCTGGATGCGGCGCCTGACCTCGAGCTCGATGACATCCCTGAGCCAGAACGTGAGCTCCTCGTCGAGGAAGCGATGACCGCATGCATGACCGGGATGCTTCTGTGTCTCAACCGGGAGCAGCGGCTCGCGTACGTGCTCGGATCCGTGTTTGAGCTGTCCGACACGATGGCGTCCGAGATTCTCGAAGTCCCGTCCGCCACCTTTCGCAAGCGGTTGCAACGTGCGCGCGGGGATCTGCACAACTTCATGAATGGACACTGCGGGCTCATCAACAAGGACAACCCGTGTCGTTGCGCCCGAAAGACCCGCACCTTCATGAACGCAGGGTTCGTTGACCGAGACCGGCTCAAGTTCCAGCGGGACCGCGTGGCATCGATCGACCAAGTGGCGACGCGCGAAGCGGGCGCCGTGTACGACAAGCTGACCAACGACTACCCGGCGCTCTATCGGAAGCATGCATTTTCCGATCCTCAGGAGCTGGCCGAGCGCTTGTCCACAATGCTGGAGGACACCGCGCTTGGTGGCCTGCTACCCCCTTCGAACTGAGTCGGAGAGGGGGCTCGGGAGAGAGTTCGCCGTGTAGGGCCGTGGTCGGGAGCCGATGCGAAGCTCGTCAGTCGAGGGCCGCGAGGGCGGGCAGGAAAAAAGCTGCCTGTCCGCTCGATCCGATCGGGGTACGCGGGCGCTCCAGGGACATGTTGCACGCCAAGCGTGTGGGCGTTCTTGGCTCAGTCGTCGTGGCGGGGTTGGTCATGCTCCTTGGCGGGGTCGCCTCTGCGGCGCCGTTCGCCGACCCTTCGGTGCCGTATCGAGGTGGCAAGTACACCGTGGACCTCGAACGGATTCACGACACCTATTGGGAAGTCGACCGCGAGTACTGGGAGCGGACGTGCCACGAGCAAGAAGCTTCAGACTCTGGGTAGCTCCCGCCGGACGACGATGATGGCCCGGGGGATAGCGACGGCCCTGGCGACTCCGAGTCAGCGTAGACGGACCTTCGGTCTGTAGTGCTTAGCGTTTCCGGCTGCGCCTGCGCTTCGACTTGTGCCGCTTCTTCTTCCTGCGCCGTTTCTTCTTCCGGGAGACCGCGCCGCGGCACTGGAAGTCGGCTTCGGTGCAGCCGAAGCGGACGTGCATGTGGTCATCGTGGCCACGCCAGGCCCGGATGGTGGTCTTCTTCTTGGCTCGGGCATCGGGCTCGAGCGTTGAGAAGAGGGCACGTTGTTGGGCCTCGGTCAGGGACAGCGCCGCAAACGGGATCAGCTGTGCCTGCACGGACTCCGCCATGAAGATCGATTCGACCGCATCGCCGGCCACCAGCTGTTGCACCAACCCCCAGGTTGCGGCTGCATCCATGTTGTCGTCGCTGACGGTGACGAACCGATGTCCCTCATCGGGCTCGTTCATGACGTAGCCAATATCGACATCGCGGCCTGTGCGGTGCGACTTGTGTGGTCGAACGCGTCCGCCGCCACGGCGGGAGAACTCCCCGAGCTTGACGGGGTTGGCGTCGGGATAGCGTTCGCGCCACAGGGCCAGCGAGGTCGCAAGCTGGGTGACCGTCTGTCGCGTGGCATAGCTCCGCGGACGGTACCCGCGCATGTTCCAGCCCTCGCCGTCTGGAAAGGGAGCGGAGTTCTCAATGCGGCCGCGATTTGGGGCTCCGACCGAGCGCGACACCGTGCCGGGCTCGAGCCGATAGACGACGAGGCGTTCGCCTTTCTCAGCTTTCTCGTCGGAGAGCGTTGGGTTGAGCTTCCGCAGTTCGTCGTCGTCGGCGCCCCAGCGATCGGCGAGTCGCTTCAACGATTCGTTGCGAGGGACGGTCCACCAGACCGCGTCCAGGTTCAGGTGCGGGCGTGTTGCCGAGGGAATCGTCGCACCCATGGCATGCATCATGGGGGGGTCCGCGACCTCGAGCTCCGAGAGCTCCACGGGTTCCTCAGCATGCGCGATGCTGCACGAACTCAGTCCCGCGACACATGCCGCGAGCGCCGATGCGCGCAATACCGATCCCATCACCACTTCAGGGTAGGGCAGCAATGGGGACCGGGCGCGGCAATCGGGGGGCCGATCGACACATACGGGCGATCAATGGGCGAGCTTGTCTACGCTCTGGGCACCGGACGGGTCGAGCGCCGATCCGGGTGCGGTCGAACCCGCGACCGCAGGTCCAATGGTGTGAGTGTGGGATTGGGGTCCTATGTGCGTGCCCGCAGTACCCAAACCGCGGCGTCTAGCTGCGGCGCACCCCCTTGATACTCGTCGTCGAGAAATGCGCGGGCTCGTTCGTTGAGTCGCACGCGATGCTCGTCGTTCTCGGCTTCGGCGAGCATGCGCGAGAACCCACCGACCTCGGTCATGGCTTCCAACGCCTTCTCTGCGGTCTCTCCCAACGAGACCGTGGTTTCGAAGGACTCGACGGCGACCGCCTTGAAGCCCGCGGTGGTCAAGAGGTCGCGGGTGCGCTCGGGATCGGAGAGGCTGAATGGACCCGGCCCCGCGTCGGGGTCTGGCATCGCGGGTGCGGCTTCGGGGAAGGCCCGCATGATGTGGCTGATCCACGGGTTACGTTCGATCGGTTGCCAACAGATGAGGGCCGTACGTCCGCCGGGTGCGAGTGCCGATCGCATGTTTGCGAAGGCGGCGGGCGGGTCGGGGAAGAACATCACGCCGAAGCGCGAAGCCAGGAGGTTGGCCTCGGGACTGAAGCTGTGGCTGCCAGCGTCGGCAAGCGCGACATCCAGCTGGGGGATCTCGGCGGCCGCGCTGCGGGTCACCTCGAGCATGGGGTCCGAGACGTCCACGCCGAGCACGTGGCCACTGGGCCCGACCTGTTTGGCGAACGCGAGGGTTGTCGTTCCGCATCCGCAGCCGATGTCGATGACACGTTCGCCCTCCTTCGCATCGGCGACAGCGAGGAGATGATCGGTGATCGGGGACACGATGTAGTCCACGGCGTGCCGTGCTCGGACCCATTTCGGCCCGGCATGTTCGCGCCAGTAGGTCTCGGGCTCTTCGTTCATCTTGACCATCGCGGGGAAGCTTAGCCGGGTGACGACGCGGAACTGACCGGTCGACCGGGGTCGTTCGCCGACTGCGACAATGTGCCGCGCGCGGTCCCAGGAAGCGGCGTAGCATGCACCGTGGACGCATTTCGAACCCCCGATGAGCGCTTCTCAGACCTTCCGGGGTTTGCGTGGGAGCCCAACTACTTGGAGGGGCTTGCCGTTGCGCCGACCCTACGCCTGCACTACCTCGACGAGGGCCCGACCGACGCGGAGCACACGTTTCTGTGTCTGCATGGCGAGCCGAGCTGGTCGTACCTGTATCGAAAGATGTTGCCCGTGTTCCTGGAGACCGGTGCGCGTGTCGTGGCGCCGGACTTCTTCGGGTTTGGGCGCTCCGACAAGCCCGTCGATGACTCCGTCTACACCTTCGACTTCCACCGCGACACGCTCCTGCAAGCGATCGAGCGACTGAACCTGCGCCGCGTCACGCTGGTTTGCCAGGACTGGGGTGGCCTTCTGGGTTTGACGATTCCGATGGAAATGCCCGACCGATTCAACCGGTTGATCGTGATGAACACGGCGCTCGCGGTGGGAGCCGAGCCAGGGCCGGGCTTCATGGAGTGGCGGGACTTCGTCGCATCGACACCCGACTTCGATGTGGGCGCCTTGATGAAACGGGCGGCGCCGGGACTCAGTGACGACGAGGTCGCGGCCTACGATGCGCCGTTCGATGGGCCGCGAAGCAAGGCAGGCGTCCGTCGGTTTCCCGCGCTCGTTCCGATCACGCCCGACATGGACGGTGCCGCACGATCGCGGCAGGCCGTCGAGTTTTTCTCGGAGCGCTGGAAAGGCGAGAGCTTCATGGCGATCGGCATGCAAGACCCTGTGTTGGGGCCGCCAGCCATGCGCTGGCTACACTCGAAGATCGCGCGATGCCCCGAGCCGATGGAGCTTCCGCAGGCCGGGCACTTCGTCCAGGAGGATGGTGAAGTCGTCGCCCGCGCGGCGTTGGCCGCCTTCGCTCAAACGCCGTAGTTACAAGCGAGTCGCCCCGTGCGGGGAGACGGTCGTCTTCGCGAAGAGCATCCGGAGTCCTCACAAGAGTCGCTCGAGTGCGACCTGGACTTGGACCCCAGCTTTGGGTGTGTTGAACCGAGCCACGCCCTGGGCCAGGGGCTTGACCAGCCTGGCGAGGTCGGTGCGGCCCAGTGCCGCAGGATCGGCGCCCACGCGTTTGGCCTGGGTTTGCAGCAACGGCCAAGGAAAGGCCGTGTAGTTCACGAGGATGTCGAACACACTCTCGGAGAGCGCGTTGAGCTCGATGCCGGCGGGGCGTCGGCTTAGGAAGTCGTCCATGTGGCGCGGACCCGCGTCTCCTGTTCGTCGAGCCGCTCTGAGGGGCACATGATGAACTCGCAGTGATCGTCCCCTCTGGCCAGACACCGAAGCTCGCGGCCGTGGAGCTCCAAGCCGAAGGCTTCGGTACACCAGCCCGACGAGTAGCCCGCGCTGAACAGGCATGCGCAGTTCTTCCGAGTCTCCCCACGTTTGGCCAGGACCTCGGACTCGAATGTGTTGGGGTGGTTGTAGTGCAGGAAGAAGTTCTCGTCCGGTGATGGGTTGGCGTCCGGCAGGATCTCGACGAACGCCCAGCCCGCGTGTGCGAAGTGCACGGGACCGGAGGCGAGACGAGAAAGCGGGTCGTCGACACCTTGGCGTTCGGCGAACGAGACGGAGTCGCTTCGGCCGATTTCACGTGCGGTGTTGTAGATGAAGCGGCTGGCGGCCTCCTCACCGAACGTCTCTGACAACGCGGAGAACCACGCCGCGAACAAGCTCTCGCAACGCATGAAGACGTAGCGCTCCCCGCCAACGTGCACCGTGCCCCGTTCGGGGTTTCGGTCGACCTGGGAGAACAGGCGTTCGACGAACTCTTCGCCTTGGGCGAACGGTCCCTCGAACGGCGCGGGCACGCGGACGGACTTCAGCGGCATGACAGCAGAGTATCGCTAGAGCGTCTGAAGGAACCGGATCAGATCGGTCTTCTGTTCGGCACTGAAGCGCTCTTTTCCGCCGTCCATGAAGATGCCCTCGTCGTGTCCCATGGCCGACAGTCCGGGGAGTCTGGTGTCGAACACCTGGTCGAAGTGGGGCGGGGCGGCCAGCGGGTAGCCGTTGCAGCCGCTGTCGAAGTCGGCCGCCTGATTGTTGATGGGGCCGAACTGATACACCTCGGGTCGCTGGGCTGCCGGGGTCAGGACCGCACAGAGGCTTGGCGCCGAGTTGTTGTGGAAGTAGGGCCAGCGAGCCCAGATCCCCTCCAGTGGAGGCGGCACGTAGCCCTCCTGTGGTGTGAGTACGAGGTCGTACTTCTCGGAGAGCTGAAGATCGTTGATGTCCTGGATGAACTCGACGCTTTGGCGACGGTGCGGGTCGGTCCCAACGTCGTGGATAGGGGTGTCCGCAAAGTACACGACGCGTGAGGTTTCGAGCTGTTCGCGGACCGAGAGCGCGTCCGCGTCGGGCTCGTTCCAGCCCTTGTCGTAGGTGCCGTGGCACTTCGCGCAGTTTTCAACGAAGAGCTGCTCTCCACGTTTTGCGGCTGCCATGTCGAAGGCGCTGGGCTCGAAGTGATCGAAGAAGCTTGGGGCCTCGGTTGCGAACACGCCAGTGGTGAACTCTTCGATGATGTCCCAGTTCTCGATGATCCAAGCATCGAGGGCGACAAGATCGGACCCGCGCCCAAACTCGTTGACCAGCAGCGCGCCCAAGACCGGGTTGCCACTAACGAGCGAACCGTCGGAGAAGAACTTGTTCTTGTACTTGGTCAGCCACCAGGTGGCGGGCTTCACGTCGCTGGGGAAGTCCTCGAGTTCGTTGGGACGAGGATTCTGCCACGACTCCTCGGTCCGCGTGGCCCACGGGTCGAGCTCGCGCGTGCCCAGCGATAGGATCGTGTGGGCCAGTGCGGTGTCGAGGCCAAGGACACGGGGCTCGACGCTCCGCACGTAGCGGATGTTGTCTCGGGACATGCGCCACAAGTCCGTCTCCCCCGAGTCCGCGCCGGTGCCCAAGGCGAACCCGGTGGGTCCCACAGCCTCGAACATCGGCTTGTAGACGACGAACATGTTGTTCGCGGTCGACTGGCGGTTGAACAGGCCCATCGTTGGCGTGTCGAACACGCGACCCGAGTGGCAGGTGGCGCAGCTGAACGTGAGCCCGGCACCACGTTCGGTGTTCATCACCGTGACGCCCCAATAGTCGCCTTCGGGGGAGCGGACCAGCCCGAGCTGCTCGTAGATCTCCTCCATCGAGGACAGGCCCGTGAACGCCGGGAGCAACTCGGACATGAGCTGTCGCAGCGGGTCGTTGGGGTTGCCCTCGATCAGCAGCCGGAGGGGGCGTTCGGGGAGCAAGATGCCCGTGGTCTCAACCGGGTACTGCTTGGCGTGTCCCTGCCCGGCTTGGGCGTACGCGGCGACCTGATCCTCAGGCAGCCCCAGGGGGTTGATGCGACCACACGGGGAGATGAGCTCGCCCTCGGTCCACTGCGCCGGGACGCCCTGCTGCGTGCAGACGTCGAGCGTGCCGCCCGAGCCGCTGCTGTCCGAGTTGGAGTCGGAGTCGGAGTCGGCGGTGGTGGCGCTGCCGGTGCTGGCTTCGCCGCTCGTGCCGCCGCCTTCTTCCGCGGCGGACTCCGTGTCCGTGTCCGTGTCCGCGGCGGTGAAGCCTTCGAAGCTACAGCCCAGCAAAGGGGCCACGAGCAGCCAACCAAGCCGTCTACCCATCATCTGTCGCTCATACCACGGCTGCGCTGATGTCTCGAAGACTGCCGGCCTCCTCGCCGTGAGGGGCACGGAGTGGGCTCTCAGCCCCCGCAATTGGCCTCGTCGGTGCCGTAGGCGCAGTCGGAGCCCTGCGAGAAACTCTCGCATGTCCCGTCGAGGTTGTCCGTGCCGGGCGCTCGGCCTTTGTGTCCGAGCAGTCATGTACATGGGTCGTTGAGGACGCCGACCGCCAGTTCCGACGCGGAACCCGGAGTTGGCCGCCGCGGATGTCGTGCGGGGATTCGAGGTGGCGGGAGTGTTGAGGAGCGAATCCGTGGAGAAGACGTGATCTCGTGCAACGGAGGGAGGCGCCGGCTGGGGACGCCTCCTAGCGTCGCTTCACCGCAGTGGCGATGTAGGGCGTGCGCTCGAGCGCAGCGAGCTTGCGCTCTAGTTCGTCGGCGAGTCCTTGGGCAGTCGTCTCGGGGAGCGTGCCTTCGACCGTCATCGTGACGTCTAGCTGCCCTTCGTTGAACCGAACGACGACGCCTTCGACCGAGATGCGGTGGATGCCAAACTCGTCGCTGTCTTCGTCCGCGTTGGTGAGCACCTCGTGCTCCATCGAGGGCCGGTAGCGAGACTCGAACAGGGTCAAATCCGGCGTGTCGCCGAGCGTCTCCAGGCAGGAAGCCAGGCCCCCTTGTTTGAATCGGTTGTCCTCGGTGAGCCTCGAGTAATATGCGAACTGTTCGACATCGAATAGACGATTTGAGGTTTGGTCGGCCCGCGCGAGGCGGATGGTGGGCCACTGGCGATCGGTGAGCCGTGTCCAGACCCAGCGGATGGTGTCGAGGCTCCACTCGTCGATGATTTCGCAGATCTCCTCTTCGTAGAACGTGCCTTCGCGAACTACGATGGCCGAGTCCACGCGCTCAGCTTTGTGAGAGGAAACCCAGCCAGGGACATCCCCGGATGGGTGGAGTGTCCGCACGCGTTTGCTCCCCAACTCGAACGCCAGAACCTGGGTCGTTCCAGCCACCCTGTCCTCGGGGTACCCGAGGTTCCCGATCAGGATGATCGTCGAGCCCACGAGTGTCGCGGTGTGGAAGTCCGTTGGCGGGAAATCCGTGGCGGGGTAGCCAAAAATGTCGATGGCGCCATCCGGTTCGGCAATGACCACATCGTTGTAGATGTAGAAATTGGGGTCGTAGTAGTCCTCATGCTCGCCCGCTACGTAGACCGTTCGGCCGTCGGGCAAGAGCGTTTCGGTCTGCCCCATACGTTGGAAGCACCAAGCAGGTCCGGCCTTGACGGAACTCGGTCCCCCGAACCTCTGGTTTGCCTCGTACGCGCTGAGCTCTTCTTCGACAAGCCAGCTCCACACCGGATTGGTGAGCGCCTCAGCATGCGAGTGCCCGCGTCGTGGGGCTCGCCATTGCGCGTACAGCTGGGTGGTGCTCTTGGGTTCGGCCATGTGGCGGACCCGAATCGTATTGCGTTTGCCTCCAGCGAACCATCGAAGGCACGCACGTCGCCGGACCTACGGGCAAGGCGCGTCGATCTTGAAGCGATCCACCGACCTACCGAAAACGTCTCGACGGTTTCCAGCGAGTCGGCTGATCCGCTCGTGCGAGAGTCGGCGGACGACAGCACTTCGAGGTGTGTTGTCTGCTCGGGTTCCTCCGCCGGCGTCCGGAGGCGCTGACTTCGGCCAGAGCTCTCATCGGCCGTGTGCCGGCTCAGGCGTCCGGGCGTCTTTGAGGGAGAGTCGCACCGCGGCGGCTGACAGCAGAGCCTCGTCACACCTCTCTGCGCTTCGGCACCGACACCCTTTGCCCATCCACCACCGCGACCACATCCGGGTGAATCGCCGATGCTTCCTCGATGAACGGGTCCAGCGAAGGGTAGCGCTGTGAGAAGTGCGTGAGCACAACCCGGCGTGCACCCGCGTCCCGGCCAATGGTGGCCGCCTGAACCGCGGTCATGTGCATGTGGTCGTGCGCGAGTTTGGCGTCCTCATGCAAGTAGGTGGACTCGATGACGAGCAGGTCCACGTCCTTGGCCAGCGCGGACGCCCCGGCGCACGGCCGCGTATCCATGACGAACGCGACGGACTGCCCTGGCTTGGCGACGCTGACATCCTCGAGGCGTACCGTGTCACCGTCGACCTCGATCTGCCCCTCGCGCGCGAGCTGCCCGATCGCAGGTCCCACAACGCCGCGCTTCGCCAGCTCTTCGGGAAGCATGCGGACTCCGTCCGGTTCGTCGATTCGGTACCCGAGCGTGGGCACGCCGTGGTCCAACGGGGCCACCGTCATGCGGAACGAAGGCATGTCGATTCCCGCGTTGGGGTCTTCGATGGGGTGCGGCACGACTGTGGCGCGTTCGCGATAGATCGACGCATACCGGAGCCGGTCGAAGTACTTGCGTCCGCTCGCGGGAAAGTAGACGTGGATGGGGTGCGGCACGTCGTCGAGCGAGAGTCGCTGCGTAATGCCGGCGAGGCCGAGACAGTGGTCGCCGTGAAAGTGCGTGACGCAGACGCGGGTGATCGCGCTGACGGCTACGCCTGCGAAGATCATCTGGCGTTGGGTCCCTTCGCCGGGGTCGAAGAGCACACCCTCGTCATCCCACCGCAGCAGGTAGCCGTTGTGGTTTCGATAGCGCGAGGGGACCTGGGAGCCGGTTCCCAGGGCGATCAGTTCTCGGGCAGACACGCGAGCGCGGAGCCTATCGCTGGTGCCAGCTCGGGGCCGCGGTGAATTCGAGGCCCAGCGTCTTTCGCATGGCGTTCGCCCACGCGACCCGGTTCGTGAACACGATCGTCCCGCGCCGCTGACCCAGGGCCAAGGGCATCATCACGTCGATGCGGGTGCCGACCATGAATCGCCCCTCGACGTCCTCCAGTCGCAAACCGCCGGCCCCGAGGTCTTTCATGAGCCCAGGGGTCTGCCGGGGCCCGACGAGCACTTCGACGCTGACTGGGAGCCTCATCCAGTCGCGCAAACCGCGGTGGCTGGCGCCGTCTTGGAGCTGAACTTGAAGGTGGCGGTGCTCGACCTGTTTCTCGGGAGCCAACGCACCCTTGCGGTCGAGCGCGCTGAGGTTGAAGAACCTCAGGATGGTGGTGACGGCGGCGCGGCCGCGCAACGGCTGCATGGAGAGCCCCTGGGGGCGCCCATTGTTGTCGAACACGACGTCGGCCGACGGTGCATAGCCCTCCTGGGTGCCATCAGCGCGCACCCACCCGGCGGGGGTCTCGGACTCGGCTGGGAGCTCGACTTCGCGATGGCCGTAGTCTTCGAGCTGCCCTTTGGAGTTCCGTGTGGGTCCCACGCTTTCACTGTAGCAGACGTAGGCGACTTGACCGGTCTGCTCCGACGGGTGAAACCTCCGCCGGATGGCAGACGCGACGATCCCGGTGATCAGCCTCCACGACCTGGCGCCCGCGACCCGGAGTGCCGCAGCCGTGCAGACGCTCGGTGAGGCTCTCGAGACCTTCGGTTTCGTCGCGATCACAGAGCATGGTGTCCCGGAGCCGCTCCTGACCGGCGCGTACGCGCAGGCCCGTGCGTTGTTCGAGCTGCCGCCCACGGACAAGCAACGATACGAGGACACCACCACCGGTCGCCAGCGTGGATACACCTCTTTGGGTGTCGAGCACGCCAAGGGGCAAACGGTGCCCGACATGAAGGAATTCTGGCACGTGGGTCGTCGTGAGGGCGACGTGGTGCCAAACGTGGAGCCGGCGGAGCTTCCGCAATTCGCCCCGACGTTCAACGCGCTGTTCGACCAGCTCGATCGGGTTGCAACCACTCTGCTGACCAGCGTCGGCGCCTACCTCGAGAAGCCCGAGGGATTCTTCGAGGACTTCACCCGCGGTGGAAACTCGGTGATTCGGGTGATCCACTATCCGCCGCTGCCTTCCGAGGTCGAGCCGGGTGCGGTGCGGGCAGCGGCGCATGAGGACATCAACCTGATGACCGTGCTTCCGGTTGCGACCGAGCCCGGCCTGCAACTCATGACGCGCGAAGGCGAGTGGATCGATGTGCAGACGCCTCCGAACGTCATGGTCTGCGATAGCGGCGACATGCTGCAGTTGCTCACCGGGGGGCGGGTCCGCTCGACCACGCACCGGGTCGTGAACCCTCCTGGCGATGCCAATCGTTCGCGCTACTCGATGCCATTCTTCTGTCATCCGCGCAACGACGCTCGACTGAGTGAAGACCCCGAGGTGTTGGCGCTCGACTTCTTGATGGAGCGCCTGCGCGACATCGGCGTCGCCTGAACCTTGTCTCGAGTGTCCTGCATGGACAGGTTTGAATTGTTCCGGCTAGGCGGACGCTCAAGCGTTGTCGACCGACTCTTCTTCGGAAGAAGACGATTCGGGAGACGCCTCGGGAGATGCCTCGGTCGACGATTCGGCGGACGCGGCCTCTTCGCTCCAATCGCGACGGATCTTGGCCGCGATGAGGTCGCCGGAGTCCTCGTGGCTACGTTCCTGAACGTCTACGGCATAGCCCTCTGCACCATGGGCGTCCCAGTCGAAGCGGATTCCGCTCACCCGTCCGGCCGTGGAACGGCCCTTACGACGCTCTTTAGATGGCGCTGTCACGCTTCTCTACCTTGAGACAAGCCCCTCCCTGGCGCAAGGTGAAACGCCGAGTAGGGACATACACAACCCCGCCGCGCTCGGTTCGGCGGTCGGTCGATCGGCAACCTCAGAGCGGGGCTGCGTTGCGAATCCGTGGTGCGACCGGTCCCCAGCAGCCACCCGCGGCGCACGGTATCGCCCCGACCTGCCTCAATCCCTGCGCCGTGAGCGCAGATCGCTGAGGGGCGAGGCCGCGCACCCGCTCGCATCGCGTGTCTGCCAGCGCTCCGCGAGCGGCTCCGCTGTCCCGGCCGCTGTGGCGCCCGACGGGCCGGAAGGGCGTACAATATCGCGCAGTGCCTGACAGCGCCGTCCCATCGCTCTCCGGAGCGGTCTACCTGCGGAACGTCGAGTTCTTCCGCAAAGAAGTGGGGAGCGCCGCCGTGGAGAGGGCTTTCGCGTCCCTTCCCAAGGAGCAACGGGACCGCCTGCACGCTGCGGTTCCTGCAGCTTGGATGTGGGCCACCGACGTGGACGACCTCTACTACGCCATCGCCAACGAGGCCGGCCGAGAGCTGCTGTCGTTCTACTCCGACGTGGTGAGGCAAGGCATCGAACAGACGCTTCGCTCGGTCTGGAAGGTCTTGATCCGTCTCTCGAGCCCGCGTGCATTGTTGCTGCGGGCGCCGATCGTCTACGGGCGTGGTCACTCGGCGGGCAAGATCGTCCCGAAGATCATCGGCCCGGGGCAGGCGAGGGCGGTGCTTTCCGGTTGGGAAGGCATGTCCGACCTGCGGCGGGTGGGTGTCGCGACGGGCATCGAAACCCTGCTCGCGGTCTCGGGCCGACGGGGTACGAAAGTGGAGTTCGAGGCCACCCCCGACGGGGCGATCTTCAACGTCTCGTGGACTGTGTGAAACACGACCGCGACCCTCGAATCCGGCGCCAACCCGGTCGCGCCAGAGACACGGGGTTTAGGCGAAGGAAACGGCCCGCTGGCTCAGCGTTGGTCGACTGACGCTTCCACTGACGGTTCGGTGTTGGGACTTTGACCAACGAACGGGACCGGCCGGGCGGCCCCCTGCAACCCCTCGAAATTGCGTGATGTCCCAAAATGGATCCGAACTCGCACTAAACGGGGGCGTATCGGGATGACCGCCATGACCACGACGCACGACTCTTACACCCTCCTGAGCTCCTTCTCCGACCTTGAGGTCCGCTTGTTCAGCGCCCCCCGAGGCCAGCAGGCGGCAAACAGCAACGCCTTCGTCGCGCAGACGTTCCCGGGCTGTCGAGAGCGAGCCGCGAATGTTCGCTCGTTGGTTCCCGACCCACCCAAGAGCAGTGGACGAGTCGGCATCATCGAGTCGGTGCTCCTCCGCGCGGTGTGATCACGACCCGTCGTGCGGTCGTATCCCCGGGGCGCTGGCGGCATGGAATCCGTGCCGAGGCGCAGAGGCGAGATCAACCGCTAGGCGTTCCGCCACCCACGACACTGAGCGAGTGCCCGGTCATGTCCGAGTACGTGTAGGCCCCGTTGAGCCCCGAGTACGACGTGACAGTGCCATCGCTAGGATCGACCCGGTGCGCGCCATTGCCGTTGACGGCCCAGACGTTCCCGAAGAAGTCGATGCTCACTCCGTAGGAGGTTGGTGTGGCGAAGTTGTGCACGACGTCGAACGTCGTCCGATCGACGCCTCGGACTCCACCAAAGTAGGACATCCACAAGAGGCCCCCCGGCTCTCCGTCGGCCATGCAGCCCGAGGAGACGCTGAGTTCTGGGCTTACCGTCCAAGACTCGGTCGCGGGATCGAAACGCGCGGCTCGGCTACCGCAGTTCCAGATGTAGCCATCGACGTCCGCGGTCATGCCGTACCAGTGGGAGCTCGTGCCCGTGCTGGAGGGCCCGTCCCAAACGGTGACCTCCATGTCCTCGAGGGTCACGCGGACGATATGGTTTCCTGTTGCCCAGCCGGTGGCCCAGAGGTTGCCGTCTGCATCGACAGCTGCGCCATACAGTCCGAAGGAATCCTGCTTCAGACCCGGAATGTTCACCGTTTCGAGGACGATGCCTGCGTCCCCGTCGATGAGGACGACTTCGTCGGTGGTGCCTTGGCCGACACGACCGGCGGTCCACAGCAGCTCGTTCTCCCACGAGCAGGTGGAGGAGTTCCACGTGCCCGGAGCCCACGCGACGGGTCGTTGGCTGTCGTAGTTGAACGGTATATGCCATGCGCGGCACTCCTCCTGGTCCCAGGCTAGTGGCACGTTGTCCACTGACGTTTGGATCCCAGGGGTGCCGTTGGTGTCCTGGCAGTTTTCTTCGAGAGCGTAGATCTTGGTGATGCCGCCGTTGCGGTTGGCAACTGCAACGTCGCCCGAAAGGCTCACCGAGGTGCGAGATGGGCTCCCGGTGGTGGTTGGGCCCGTCCTAAATCGACCGACTTCGGTGACGGTTTGGGTGTCGATCTTGGAGATCGTGCCCTCCGAGCTGTTTGCCGCCCACAAATACGAGAAGTCAGGTGCGTCTTTCTTCCCTTCGTCGTTGCCACCCCCAGGTTGGCACCCGCCCACGTTCTGGCCCGCGTCGGGAATCGCCCCGAAGTCGAACTTGACCGGCCCGGGATCGCTGTCCTCGCCTCCGCCGCCCTCCTCGCTGCCTGCCGCTGTGGCGGGTCCGCTGGTCGAGCCTCCTGCGGACATGGACCCGCCAGTCTCGCCTCCGCCCTCACCTTCGCTGCCCACGCCGGACATCGTTGTCAGTCCGCCAGATCCATCGGCCGTGTTGGCGTCGGTTGAGGCATCTCCACCACAACCGAGCAACACCGCTGTTGCGAGTGCACTCGTTCTCAGGCTCTTGCTTCGCATCACGTCGTTCCCCATCCCCACGGGGATTCAAACACAGATGCGGGGCCCACGCCGCGCTCGAGACTGGCCTCTGCTCACATGCGCGGGCTCGGATACGAGAGACCGAAGCTCTCCCGAGCGTTCCCGCCCGCTCAGCCGGCGACGGGAGGCGCGGACGTCGTAGACCCCGCGCCGAAGAACTCCAGCCCCGGGGGCGCATCGGGCACTGGAATCGGGGTGGTCGTAACGGTGTCGCCCACGAAGTCGATCTCGAACAGTTCGCCGTCCCGTGCGAACCCGTACGCTTTACCCGCCCAAAACGCCAAGCCGAAGACTTGGTCGTAGGGGATGGTGCCGTAGTTCTGCAGCACCAAGCCGTTGCTCGGGTTGAACTGGATGATGCAGTCGTTGTCTTCGCAGCCGGGGCCGAAGACGGTGAGGTATGTGCCGCCGTCCTTGACGGAGACGACGTCACCGCTGGACTGCAGCCCGTCCGCAAGCATGGCGATGTCGGAGACGTTGCCGTTGTTCGTGTCGATCTGGACGTAGCGGTTGCCGAGGAAGCCGACGAGTGCCTCACCGGTGACGGTGACTGTGCCCTCGGGGACGAACGACAGTGAGGTCGGGTACGAGCCGGACGCGATCAAGGTGCACCGCGCCGTGACGCGGTCGATCTCGTACAGCGAGTCGTAGCTGACCCCGAACATGTTCGAGTCCGAGTCGAGTGCGATGTCGATGATCGCTCCGTCGTTGCAGCCGTCGAACTCACCCACTTCGTCGACGTCGAGCGTCTCGGGGTCGAGTCGGTACAGGGTGTCCCCGCTGTGTCCGAACACCTCGGCCAGCTCGATACCGCCCGTCTCGTCCGGTCCGACGTCGAGGATGGGGCCGACGGGGTCGGTGTCGTCCTCGGTCGTGGCGCCGCTGCCCGTGCTTGTCTCATCACTCACGCCGGTGGTGGAGCCAGCGCTGGGATCGTCGGTCGTTGAGGCGGTCGCCCCGGAGTCCTGCGTCGCTCCCGCGCTTCCGGTTTGAGCCATCATGTTGTCGCGAGCGTCGACCGTACAACCCGCGTAACCGATTGAAGTTCCAAGGATCAAGCAAAGAGCGGCGGTGCGCATGGTCTGGGTCTCTCCCACGAGGTCCCACATCCTACACGCTACGAGTGGCAAGGGCCGGTGCGCATTTGTCCCCGAACCAGCGCAAAAACACGGGGCGCTCGCTATCACGCGCGAAGGTGTGACAACGCGGTGACAGCCTCGAGATCTCGGGTCACCATGCGCGCCGTCGAGATGGGTAACCCAGACCTCCGCCAACGATTCGAAGCTCTGCGGTCTGGCATCGCAGCCAAGGACCCTACCGCGGTACAGGCGGCGCTCGAAGCCATCGAGACGTCCCTGGAGGGCGCGGACCCGCTGACACGAGCGGCTGCCTACGCGCAGGTTCAGCTGCTCAGAGGGCGACCGCTCGATGCCGCTACGGTGCTCGACGACGTGCTCGGTGTGATCGGGGACGACGCGCGCATCCATCACCAGGTGGGTGTCTACCGAGAACAGGGTGGCGACATGGATGGGGCGCTGACGTCGTACGAGCGCGCGAGTGCTACCGATCCGATGTTCACTGAGGCATGGGTGTCGCGGGGCGTGCTCCTCGACACGCGGGGAGAGTGGGAGGCCGCGTTGGCTTGCTACCGCAGCGCCATGCTCGCCGACCCCCAGCACGTCGCCACCTGGCGCAACATGGGCAACTGCTTGGCGGCTCAGCGGAAGTACGACGAGGCGGCCACCGCCTACGACACCGCCTTGGGGCTCGCGGTTGGAGACCAGACGATCGCGTTTCTCCGGGCCTCCGCTCACGCTGCGAAGGGGGACTTGGACACCGCGGACCGATTGCTGACCGACGCGATCCGGGAAGACCTTGGGCGCCCGGTGGAGGAGCGGGTGGGCGATGCGGTGTGTCGATTCTTCGTGCGCGCTGAAGACGAAGCGCAGCGACGGGCTCGGGCGCGGACATTGCTCGAGACGAGTGAGGGCGACCTCCCCAAGGGGGCGCACGTGGTGATCATCGAAGATAGTCGCCACCTCTGCGATGAGGACCCTGTCCATGCAGGGCATCCTCATCGATTCCTCGACGCGTCGAGCCTGGTGAGCCGCTGAGCTTCTTCGGCTGCTGTGCGCTGTCCGGGCCCACAGCCGGCACTCCCGTCGAGCGAAGTCCCCGACAAAGATGTCGTTCTTCACCCCGACAAAGATGTCGTTCTTCAGTCTGCCGGGGCTCGTATCGCCCTGAAAACCGGCTGGCACTCGGCGTGCAGTAGACCGACGCCATGCGATTGAAAGGAATGTTGCTTGGCCTCATGGCAGGTCTGGCGATCGCTTGCGACACCGGAGGTGATGGCGCGGACGCGTCCACGGCTGGAACCGAAAACGCAGACACCGAGCCTGGCGCGACCGGAACGGACGAACCGGACACGGATTCGCTCGGGACCGTCACCACTGGCGACACGGACACCAACGGGGACTCCGACGACACGGACACGGACACGGACATGGACACGGACACGGACACGGACACGGACGGACCCGATCCGTTCGACCCCGCATGTGCAGCCTCGGACCCCGAAGTCGATGCCGCGTTCGACGTCACCCTGGACGGCTGGGAGATCGACAACGGCTATGGCTTCTACGATATCGATGACGACTGTCTGATCTCGTCGGTCGATGTCGCCGACGGCGTTTGGGCCACGGAACTCGACTGCAGCGATGCGGAGACCTCTCGGACCGCTACGGTTTCGGTTGCCGCGGTCGCGGAAGAGGACCCCGACTGGGCCCCCGGCGACGAGGTCCGTCTGCAGGCGATCCACAACAGGAACGAGTTCGGGGGCTTCGATTGGTTCGACCTGGCTCGGGGGTCCGACCTTCTCGCGCAGGGGATCGATGGAGACGACGTCGACGCAGGGCTCGAGACACTCACGTCGCGGATCGAGGCGGTCGGAAGCTACGACGCGTGCGGTGCTCCGTTGCCCGGCGATATCGATGCTGATGTTGGCAAGTTGGCGTTGCAGTTCGAATACGCCGAACAGTCGATGACCCTTGTCTCGGGCCATCGAGGCGCGCTTGAGCTGCCAGACGGCGCTTCGTTGGGGATCGATGTAGAGCAGGCGGAGAGCGGCCACTGTTGCCACGGGTTCCATAGTCTCCGGGTGCTCAAACGACGCGCAGCCGATCAGGGCTGACGGAGGTGGCTCAATGAACCTGGGCCTGGCGGTGGCGCTCGGGTGACTCGCCGGTCCATCCCTGAAACGCGCGGAAGAAGGAGTTCGGCTCCGCGTAGCCCAGCAGGAACGCGATCTCGTTGCATGACAGCTCGGTGCTGGCCAGGTAGTGCCGAGCGAGTTGTTCACGGACGCTGGCCAGTACATTGTTGAAGCTGGAGTCTTCGGCGCGGAGCCGTCGCTGGAGTGTTCGGGCGCCCACGCCGAGGCGCTGGGAGACATCGGCGATGCTGGCTCGGCCGCTGGGCAAGGACTCCAGCAGGACCGCTCGTAGGCGTTCTGTCGTGCTCGCGGCGCCGCTCAAGGTCGCCAGGCGCCGCCGCATACTGGGCTCGAATGTGTTCCACATCTCGTCGTTCGAGGTCAGGAACGGGGTTACCAGCGCTTCGCGACCGAATTCGATCCACCCCGGAACCGAAGTGCCGATCGGGGTTCCGAAATACTCTTCGTAGGGCTGCACTCTCTCCGGCATCTGCGGAAGGGCGACCGCGGTGGGGGCGATGGGTTGACGTGTTCCCATGCGGCCGATCCGAACGAGGAACGCGAGCTCCATGGTCGAGAGCGATGGGGGAGGGGGAGTCGTGCTGTTGAGCCAGCGAATCGTGGCCCGAAGACCGTCGTCGTTCGTGGGCTCGAGCTCGAGCCGCACGGGAGCGCAGACCTGTTTGTAGGTCGCGAGGCGTTCGAGCGCGGTCGCAAAGTTGGGACTGCACAACGCTGCAAACGCGGGTGGAGAGAACGTCTCAGCGGTCGTGCGCCGGACCGCCTCCAGTGCCAGCTCGATGCCCGGACACAGTGACTCTGCCGCGTTCCACAGGTTGAAGAAGTCAGTGCCCGAAACACGGACCTCAGGTTGAGAGAGCAGATCCTCGGGAAGGCCTGCGAGGCGGAGGATGTCGGCGGGCTCGAGACCCATCTCCGAGATTTGCGCTCGCCACGAAGGAGCGAGCCGGTAGTCCTTTCCGTTGCTCACGCGAGGGCGGCCTCGGACAGTGAGCGCCAGAAGACGCAGAGCGTCCGAGAGCCCGAACCGGCGGCGATGCTGTTGTCAATCTTGTGCTCAGGCATGGCTCCCTGTGGCCACAACGTAGTTCGTCTTCCGCGACAGCGCTCTCGCCAAGCCCGACAGCGGGCAATCCAAACGCGTCATCGCCAATCCCCGCGCCTGGGCTCGTTCATGCGCCTGTGGCGGCGGTGTTTGGCGCCATGGACTCCAACCAGCGCACGGCCTCAGCTCGCGTGGCGAAGAAGCGTCGGGCGAAGTCGGGCGTTGGCTTGAGCCAGTCGACCGCGGTCAAGTAACCGCGGGAAAGCCTGGAGGTGAAGACGTATGCTGCCGCGTCGACGCGGTCCTGGATGAGTTGGCGATTTCGGGCTCGCCAGGACGCGAGGAGGCGGCGCATGTCCGCGTTGAAGTCACCCACTTCAGCGAAGTCGAACACGACGCGTCCGGGCGCATCCCAGCTCCCGAACCGTCGGCTGAGTTCGTCGAGACACGTCGTGACATCTTCCCGGAGGGTCGCTCCGCTCCACCACAACACCAAGATGGGTGCGTGGGAGTGGTTGTCGAACCCGTAGGCCATCTCCCCATCGTAGCAGGGGGCCAGCTGTTCGGAGGTCCCACCGTGGGACCGTCCCTCGGGGGTTCTCTCGCGAACCCCTACAGTGACGCCAAGACCGACAGCTCGAGGTGCTGCGCCTCTGATGGGGTGAGCACGCCATCGTGTGGCTCGACATCTGCCGCGGCAACCAGCTCGCAGAAGCTTCGGTCTGCGAACGCTTCGTCGAGCAACTCCGCCGGATCGTGCTCGACGATCACCATCGACATTCCATCGTACTCCGCCGTCGTCTTGCCGAGGAACGACATCGCCGACGCGACGAGGAGCGCCTGCGCATCGGGTGCGGGGGCGTCCACACGCTCCGGTAGGGGCGCGGGTGGGGGCGAATCCAAGGAGGCGAATGAATCGGGGCTGGCGGTCGTCGGTGCTCGAGACACTGGAGCCTGGACCGGACCCGCGCAGGCGGCGAGGACGAGGGTCGGGGCGAGAACGAGAGCCAGTCGGTAAGTCATGCCAGCGTTCATTTCGAAACGCGGGCCAGCTCTACACGGCTCGGAGAATCTACGTCGGATCTCGAAGGGTTGCCTTCGATTCTGTGCGCTGGATCGCAGGAGGCGTCCGTGGCGGGGTGCAACGCTTCTGTGTGTCAGTCCGCAACCAGGGGTGGTGACTCGCTCCCTGGCGCGGCGATGGGGAGCTCGAGTCGGAACGTCGTCCCCACACCCGGCTTGCTGTCGTAGCTGATGGTCCCGCCGTGCGCGTCCACGATCTGGCGGACGACGGGCATGCCCAAGCCGGTGCCGCCAAACTTGGTGGTCGCGAACGGCTTGAACACATCGACCTCGCTTGGGATCCCGCAACCGGTGTCACCGATCTCGACGCAAACGGTCTGCTCACCGCCCTCGAGCTTCACCGTGAGAGTGCCGCCATCGGACATCGCCTCGGAGGCGTTCTTGCACAGGTTGAGCAGTGCTTGCTTGAGCTTGTCGCGGTCGACGCTGACCATCGGGACCGCATCGGGGATCTCGACTTGCGTGGCGATCTTGAGCGCACGGTGGATCGGCGCTTGCTCTTCGCAGAGCTCCCCGAGGAGATCCTGGAGTCGGGTCGGGGAAAAGCGGTACAGCTGTTGTCCCTTGGACAGGCCGCGGAAGTCGTTGAGGAGGCCGGTGAGGCGGTGGATCTCCTTGGCGATCAACGCGACGTTGTTCTTGATCTTCTCGTCGTCCACGCCGGCCTTCTTCAAGCGGCGCTCGAGCAGCTGAGCATGCATGGACATGCCGTTGAGCGGGTTGGAGACCTCGTGGGCAAACATCGCTGCGGTCTCCCCGACAGCCGCGAGCCGCTCCTTGCTCAAGATTCGCTCCTGCAAGGCTCGTCGCCTCGACGTGTCGCGAATGAACGCCGCGTATCGACCGGCTTCCGGCTCGAGGGGAGTGACCGACAGCTCCATCGGAAACTCGGTGCCGTCCTTTCGCAACGCCCGGACTTCTCGAATCTGTCCGACCGCCTGCGCTTCTCCAGTCTCTTCGTATCGAGCGATGTACCGCTCGTGTTTGGACTGGTGCGGCTCGGGCATGAGCATCGTGACCGGCTTCCCGAGGACCTCCTCCCGGGCATATCCGAACGTCTGCTCCGCCGAGGCGTTGAAGCGGTCGATGTTGTGCTCGCCGTCGATGAAGACAACCGCGTCCTGCGTGGTCTCGACCAAGTACGACAGTCGCCGTTCGCTTGCGGCCACTTCCACCGCGGACTCGTGTTGGCCTCGCCTGGCGTCGTCGCGCCGGCGGATGCGTTCGGTCAGCGTTTGGAACGGGTCGTGTTCGCCGCTGGTGTGCACGGGCACCAGTCGGAGAACCACCAGTCGCGATGTCCCCTCACTTTGGGCGACGCCGGCCCCATAGCAGCGGCACCGAATCCCGCTCCCGTCGGTTTCACGGTTGCGAAGCGTGACCGCGCCAATGGATGGTTGGGAGCTGCGTCTGCATCGCTGCAGGTATTGGGTGATGTCCTCTTGGGGGTCTTCGACCAGGTCGGTCAGCAGTCGCTCTTCTGGGTGCGCCAACCACAGGGCTTTGCGACCCAGGCCTGGGCTGGCCTTCAGCACGCGCCCCGCCGCGTCCAACAGAATCATCGGGGCAGGAACCAGCTTGGCCAGCTCTGCGAAGCTCTGTGGGTTCATCGACGAACTCAGTCCTGGAAGTACTCGCGGCCCTCGTCAGAGCCCGAGCCCTGCTTGAGGAAGATCGTGACCAAACAACCAGGAGAACCCGCGGCGATGGTCTCGTCGAGAACGACACGGGCATAGCCGAGGTTGTTCGCGGCGATGTTGCCGAATACGTTTGAGGTCATCATGCACAGCGACGGGCGGTCGATGACCTTGTCGCCGAACGGACAGGCTCGGTTGCCCAGCACGATCTTTTCGTCGCTCTCCTCGACGACCCGGAAGTCGCCTTGGATCCTGCGCTTGAGATCGACGAGGACGTCGGCGACCTGTTCGCGAGAAAGCGAGTCGACTTTCAATGCTGCCTTGTAGTCGGCCTCCATCTGCTGGCCGATGTTCTGCCCGACCACGCTGATGAAGCCCACAGCGTCGGCCATGCCCACGACGCTCTCGAGCGTCCCGGCGAGCTCTCGGACCAGGCTTCGCAGGAATACGTCGCGGTTCAGCGCGACGTCGGCGATGCGAAGCTTGTCGGAGCGTTCCATGGCGCGGCCTGTTCGAGGTTCTAGGTCTACACCAAAGCGCGCAGGAATTGCGCGATGCCCGGAAAAACGCCGGTTCCATTCTGGCGTTGAGCATTTGAGCGCTGGGTTTGCCGCCAGAGGTGTGTTGATCGGCTGTACCGTCAGTGGGTACGGGGACGCGAGCGTTGGAACAGCGAACAGAGCCGAGGCGGACCGTCCTCTTTGTGGACGACGACGAAACCACGCGGACCGCCGCGAAGGACTTTCTCGAAGAGGAGGGCTATCACGTCGTGCTGGCCGCCGATGGTGCAGAGGCGCTCGATGCCTTCGGGACCGCGGAGCCTTCCGTCGTTGTGACCGACCTCGAGATGCCGCGAATCTCCGGAGACGAAGTCGTCGCGGAGATCAGACGCCGCTGCAAGGAAACGCCGGTCATTATCATCACCGGTCACCGCACCCTCGATGCCAGACGGCTTGCCGAAGATGTTGGCGCGGACGGGTTCTTGAACAAGCCGATCGATTTCATGGTGTTCCTCGACTTGCTGCAAGAGCATCGTTGAGAGTTGTCGTCCGTGGGTCGTCGTCCCCAGCCGAGGGCGCACGATCTGCATTCTTGCCGCCGCCTCAACGCCCCTGCTGGCGGTGTAGGGTTCTTGCATGTTCACCGTGACCCGCGTGAGTCCGATTCGCGTCGAGATCGAGTCCAGCGGCAAGCTCGATGGCGACGAGATGAACGCAGCCCTCGACAGCCTGATCCGCGAGACGGAGGGGTTGGAGCACGGTCAGATGCTGTTTCGGGTGGGCGAGTTCGCCCTACCGACGTTTGCGGGCTTGAAGGTCGAGTTCGCGCGCCTGCCCTCCATGCTTGGGTTCGTCCGTAAGTTCCGGCGCTGTGCTGTCTTGGCCGACCAGCGGTGGCTCAAGAGGATTAGCGAGCTCGAGGGCGCGCTGATTCCTGGGGTCGAGATCCGGGGCTTCGGGCTCGAGCAGCAGGCCACCGCCGAGGCGTGGTTGGAAGAGCCGTAGGGCTCAGGGCTGCGCCGCGTTGTCAGCCAGTGTGGCCTCGTCCGGGGTGGCGAGCCACCGGTCGAGTACGACGCAGGCCACGAGGTCACCGGTCACGTTGACGCTGGTGCGTGCCATGTCGAGCAAGCGGTCAACACCCAGCAGCAGCGCGACGCCTGACGCTGGAATCCCGGCCGAGGAGAGGATCCCCGAGAGGATCACGATGCCGACGCCGGGCGCAGCGGGGGCTCCGATCGATGCGGCGACCGCCGTGACCACGATCAAGACCAGCCCGCCCACGCCCAGGTCCACGCCATACGCTTGGGCGAGGAAGACCGTCGCGACGCCCTGATACAGGGCGGTGCCGTCCATGTTGATCGTCGCGCCCAGCGGTACGACAAACTGCGCCATCGCAGGTTTGACCCCGAGCTTCTCTTCGGCGGTTTGCATCGACAACGGCATCACCGCCGCGGAGCTCGACGTGGAGAACCCCAGCACCTGCACGTCTCGGATGGCCGCCAGAAACGCCCACGGCGACCGCCGTCCAAGAACCGCCACAATGAGTGCATAGAATCCGACCAGCAACCCCAGCCCCAGCAAGACCGTGCCGACGTAAGCCGCCATACCCGCGAGAGCCTCCATCCCCACGGTCGCCGTCAGTCGCACCGAAAGCCCAAACACCGCGATCGGGGCCAGCTTCATGGCCCACTTCACCACCGTCATGCACACCCCTTGTAGGGACTCCAGCAGGTCCAGCAGGGGCGCCGAGCGTTTGGAGGGCATCACCACCAGCGCGATGCCCATCACAAACGCAAAGACCACGATCTGCAACATTTGCCCCGTGGCCAGCGCGCCCAATGGGTTGGTGGGGAGGATGCCGAGTAGAGCTTGTGGGATCTCGTGGATCTCGGGCAGGCCTGCGGCCGTCGTCTGTGGCTGAGTCGTCGCCTCGGGGGCCAACTCGATCAGCGAGCCTGGAGCGAGCAGCATCGCGACGGCCAGCCCCAACGTGATTGCAACCACGCTGGTGAAGACGAAATAGGCCCCCGCCCGCAGGCCCAGCGCCTTGAGCTGGTCCGTGTTTTCGCTGGCCGCCAGACCGCCGACGATCGAGGCGAACACCAACGGCACCACCATCATGCGAACCGCGGACAGGAAGAGTTGCCCTGGAAACGCGGCCCACTCCACCAGCACCGCGCTCGTCGAGGGCGAGACCCAAGCGAGGTCGGGGCCCAGGGCGAAGCCCGCGACCATCCCGAAGACCAAACCAACCGTGACCTTGAGCCACAGCCGACTGCGGAGCAGACCTTGAACCTGGTCCACCAGCCGATGCAGTGGCGCGGGCGCGAGTTGTTGGAGCGAGACCATGTTCATCGCCGGGTTGCCGCGCCGCGTGCCATCGCCGGGACAAACGGGGCTTCGCGTCGGCGAACCGCTTCTCGGACTGCAATCAACTCGCCCACCGCATCAACCGTGAGCATGCCTGCCAGTTGCCCGCGGGAATCCACGACCAGCAGGCAGCGACACGGCGCAGTCTCCAAAGCCTCCAGCGCCTTCGACAGGCCCATCGTCGGCGGCACCATGGCCGGGTCCGGTTCCATCAATGTGCTGACCGGGCTGTCCCGACCTTCTTCGCTGAGCGCACTGAGCAGCGCCCGATGTGAAAGCACCCCCGCCACCTGGCCGTGTTCCAGCACGGGGAAGTCGCGCTGAAAACCGTGCAGCGCGTACTCCACCGCCGTGCTCACCCGGTCGTTCACCGAAAGCACATGCAGCTCGCGGATCGCCGCTTGCCCCGCCGTGAGGCCCGACATCGCGTCTTTGAGGTGGGCTGCGGTTGTCTCTGCTCGGGCGCCCATCCAGATGAACACCGCGATGAGCAGCAGCACCACATTGCCGAACAGCCCCGCGATGCCCAACACCACCGCAAGCGCCTGGCCCAGCCGCGCCGCCACCTCCGTCGCCCGCACGTCTGGCATCCGCATCGCCAGCAGCGCGCGAAGGGCTCGGCCTCCGTCGAGCGGGAACGCCGGCAGCATGTTGAACGTTGCAAGCCCGACGTTGATCCACAGCAGCTGCGCCACCAGGTTGTCCGTCGTTGCGGCAGGTCGAATGTCCATCCCCGCGAGCAGACCGACCGTCGCCAGTCCTGCCGCCAGCACCACGTTCACCCCCGGGCCCGCCACCGCCACCGCCAACTCGTGCCGAGGGTTGTCCGGCATCCGTTCCAGACGCGCCACCCCCCCGATCGGAAGCAGCGTGATGTCCCGGGTCGCCACCCCAAACCGGCGGGCCGTCAACGCGTGGCCAAGCTCGTGCAGCACCACGATACCGAACAGCAGCGCGATGAACGTCACCCCCGCCAGCGCCGCCTGCATCGACCCCTGCGTCGTATAGTTGCCCCACCCGACCCACGTGATCAGCAGCAGGAACGTCGCATGCACCCGCACCTCGATGCCGGCGAGTGTTCCGATCTTCCAGGACCACTTCACACCTGCGGTCTAGGGGATCGCCGAGGTGCGGACCCGGCAGATCCTGCGGGGCGGCAGGGCCCCGTCGCCACACCGACGGGCCGGATCCGCGACTCCCGCGAACCTCGGCTGAGGCCCCTGGTACGCTCTGAAGCGCGGCCGAGTGGTCCCAACGCCCCGGGCCATCCGCAGGCGCACAGCGGCCTCTGACCCCTCCTGCAGCTCGTACTGGCGCCTGTGGCTCGAATCCGCTACCTTCCGCGCCACGGAGGAGTGTCCGAGTGGCCGATGGTGGCGGACTTGAAATCCGTTGTGGGGCAACCCACCGGGGGTTCGAATCCCTCCTCCTCCGCTAGAAGCCGCTGTTTAGCGTAGCGGCCGAGTCTCTCTCCCTACCGTGGTCGCCTATGGTGAATTTCTGGCCAAGCGTTGACCACGGTAGGGCAGGATCGAGGCGCTCGAGTTCTGAGTCGAGCGGATTGGGCTTCCGTGACCGGGGCGCAGGGCGAGATGCGCAGCTCGCGGAGCTGAGGGACGACGGCTTGGGCGACCTCGGGGATCCAGCCTTGCCCGGTTTCACGCGCGAGTTCGCAGGTCAAGAGGTTGCAGTCCACTCCCTCGGGTCGGCAGTGTCGGCGCGCACGGGATCACGCGGCTCCTCATGAGCGCCGACACCCAGGTTGGAAGAGTGTGACGACATGTCCCAAAAGGCCATGTCGTCACACTCTGTGGTGTTGTCCAGACCGCATCGCACCCCCTGAAAGGTTCCTGGGCCTCCTCGCACCCGGGAGACCGAGCTTCACGCTCCCGCGAAGGTCGGCTACCGGGCGGTAGTATTGTCTCGGAGGCCCGTGACGAAGGTCCCGCACGACGCACTCTTCAAGTCGGTGTTCCAGCAGCCGGAGCACGCCGCGGCGGAGCTGCAGCACGTGCTTTCCGCGGAGCACGTCTCAGCGATTGATTGGTCGACGCTCAAGCTCGAGCCCGGGAGTTTCGTCGACGAGAAGCTCGCCGACCAGCACAGCGACCTGCTGTTTTCGGCGACGGCCCGCGCCTCGGGAGAACGCGTACTCGTGTACTTGTTGTTCGAGCACCAGTCGACCCCGGAGCCCAAGATGGCGCTGCGACTGCTGAGCTACATGGTCCGCATCTGGGAGCGATTCTCCGACGTGGACAAGAAGGCTCCGCTGCCGCTCATCGTGCCGGCTGTGCTGTCCCAAGTCGTCGGGGGCTGGAGAGCACCGACGCGGTTCTCTGGATTGTTCTCCCCAAGCTTCGGGTCCCTGGCGGACCTTGTGCTCCCGGACTTCTCGTACGCCGTGGATGACCTCCAGCGGACGGACGACGCGGGCCTGAGGCGACGCGAGGTCTCTCTCCAGGCCCGGCTGGCCCTGTGGCTGATGCGCGATGCTCGGGATAGCGCCGTTCTCCTTGAGCGACTCGCTGGCTGGGCAGATGAGCTCGAGGAACTTGCGAGGACGCCGGGCGGAGAGCGCGCGTTGGCTCCCCTTCTGCGCTATGTCGCGGATGTCTCTCCGGACCTGCGGCTTGAGCAGTTCCGTGTCATCCTCACAGGGCGAGCGCCTGCCGCCGAATCCATCACCATGACCATCGCAGAACAACTTCGAGCTGAAGGCGAAGCACGAGGTGAGGCGCGTGGTGAGGCACGAGGGGTTCTCCGAGGGCAGGCTGCGTCGCTGCTCGTGATCCTGCGAGCGCGAGGGTTTCAGGTGCCGGACAACGTCCGTGATCGAGTTGAGGAATGTACCGACGCCGACGCTCTCCAGCTTTGGACCAGCCGCGCTGTCGGGGCTGAGAGCCTCGACGACGTGTTCGTGGCTCCGTGAGACCTTCTCTCGAGCATGCTTTCCACGGGCGTGCTTGAGCTGCCCTTGGTTGAGCGGGCCCCGTCGCACATTTTCGTGTGCTCTACCGTCTTGGCATGCCAACGCCGCGCCTACGGCTGACTCAGTTGCCTCAACGCAACCCAAGAAGCCCGGGCCCGGGGCATCAACACACCCGGACGCGATCGTGGATGCTGTGCATGTTCATGTGAGATGAAGGTGACCGTTCTGTCCTCGTTGTGTTCGATCGAACCCGCGAGGCGCCGGGGCAGGGCGACCTGGCTGTCTGTGGGCATCGGATGGGAAGGGATGGCAGAAAACTGCCAGACTCGTCCCTTCGAGGCCTTCGATGCTCCTGACGATCACCACCACCCACCAACCCGCGACTGACCTGGGCTACTTGCTCGGGAAGAATCCTGCGCGGACACAGAGCTTCGAGCTCTCGTTTGGGAAGGGCCACGTCTACTACCCGGAGGCGAGCGAGGAGCGGTGCACGGCTGCGCTGCTGCTCGACGTGGATCCGATTGGGTTGGTTCGGCGACCGAAAGGCGGCGAGGCGTTCGCCTTGAGCCAGTACACCAACGACCGTCCCTACGTGGCGTCGTCGTTTCTCAGTGTCGCGATCGGGCGAATCTTTGGTCAGGCCCTCGGCGGGCGGAGTCGTGAGCGCCCCGAGCTTGCCCAGCAGGCGATCCCGCTGGAAGCCAAGCTCGCGGTTCTCCCCACACGAGGTGGCGAACAGCTTCTGGAGGCGCTGTTTGGGCCTTTGGGATACGAACTCGAAGTCGAGCGTCACGAGCTGGATCCCGACTTCCCTCAGTGGGGCAATACTGTCTACTGCACCGTCCGCCTCCGCGGCACGCAACGGCTCCAGGATCTGCTCCGTCACCTGACGGTTCTGATTCCGGTGCTCGACGACAGCAAACACTACTGGGTCGGCCGCGAGGAGATCGAGAAGCTGCTCACCCGAGGCGAGGGCTGGCTGGCCACCCACCCACAACGGGAGCAGATTGCACAGAGGTACCTCAAGCACCGGCGGTCGTTGGCCGCAGAAGCGCTCGCCCGCCTCGCCGATGAGGGCGAGCTGGAGCCTGAAACGACGGACGGAGAGACGCGTCGCGAAGAGGAGCAGCTCGAAAAGGGGCTTTCGCTCAACGAGCAGCGGATGCAAGCGGTGCTGTCCGCGCTGCGCCGCAACGGCGTCCGCCGGATCGTGGACGTGGGTTGCGGCGAGGGCAAGCTTCTGCGGGAGCTGGTTCGAGACAAGACGTTCGAGCGGATCGTGGGCATGGATGTCTCGATGAGTTCGCTGGAGCGGGCGAAGGCCCGCCTCCATGTGGACGAACTCAGCGAGCGCCAAAAAGCACGCTTGGAGCTGATTCAGGGGTCCCTGACGTATCGAGACAAGCGCCTCGCTGAGTTCGATGGGGCTTGCGCGGTCGAGGTCATCGAGCACATCGACTCGACGCGCCTATCCGCCTTCGAGCACGTTCTCTTCGAGGCCGCGCGCCCCGGTTGTGTGGTCGTGACGACGCCCAACGTCGAGTACAACGTCAGGTTCGAGACCTTGCCTGAAGGCAAGCTGAGACACCGAGATCATCGCTTCGAGTGGACCCGCGCTGAATTCGAGGCGTGGGCTCGCGGGGTCGCCGAGCGCCATGGCTACGACGTGGACTTCGAGCCCGTTGGCCCGGTTGATCCCGAACTCGGAGCTCCGACTCAGATGGGAGTGTTTTCCCGATGACCAAGGACACCAAGCTCGAGATCCCGGAGCTGTGCCTCGTCCTGCTCGTCGGCGTGTCAGGTGCCGGGAAGTCGACGTTCGCGCGGAAGCACTTCCTGCCGACCGAGGTCGTCTCGTCCGACTTCTGCCGCGGCCTCGTGTCGAACGACGAGAACGACCAGCAGGCGACTGGCGATGCCTTCGACGTCCTTCACTACATCGCCGGCAAGCGCCTGTCCCGTGGGCTTCTGACGGTTGTGGACGCCACCAGCGTCCAGCCCGAAGCCCGCAAGGGTCTCGTCCAACTGGCCCGGCAACATGATTGTCTCGCGGTGGTGATCGTCCTCAACGTTCCGCCGAAGGTTGCGGGAGAACGCAACGAGTCCAGAGACGACAGGAGTTTCGGAATCCGGGTTGTCAAGCAGCAGCACAGCCAGCTCCGTCGCGGTCTGCGAGGGATGAAGGGCGAGGGATTCTCCCGAGTCCACATCCTCGATTCGGTCGAGGAGGTCGACGCGGTCACGATTTCTCGCCGGAAGCTGTGGAACGACAAGCGAGAAGAGAGCGGCCCGTTCGACCTGATCGGGGACGTGCACGGCTGCTACGACGAGCTCCGAGAGCTGCTCGGCCTGCTTGGCTATGAGATCACCGGAAGCCGGGAGGAACCCGCTGTGAAGCCGCCCCAGGGTCGCAGGGCGGTGTTCCTTGGCGATCTCGTGGACCGCGGCCCCGACTCCCCCGGTGTACTTCGGTTGGTGATGTCAATGGTGGCCTCCGGAGCCGCGATCTGCATCCCCGGCAACCACGAGGTCAAGCTCCTCAAGAAACTCCGAGGCAAGAACGTTCGCCTGAGCCACGGTCTGGCGGAGACGGTCGGACAGCTCTCCGGGGAGCCGGAGGAGTTTCACGAGCAGGTCGCCGAGTTCATCAACGGACTCGTCAGCCACTACGTCCTCGACGACGGGCGCCTCGTGGTGGCGCACGCCGGACTGCGGGAGGAGTACCAGGGGCGCGCGTCGGGTCGGGTTCGCTCGTTCTGCTTGTTTGGCGAGACCAATGGTGAAACCGACGAGTTCGGGTTTCCTGTGCGCTACGACTGGGCCTCCGAATATCGAGGCCGGGCCATGGTCGTGTACGGCCACACCCCGGTACCGGAGGCCGAGTGGATCAACCGGACCATCTGCATCGATACGGGCTGCGTCTTCGGGGGCAAGCTCACCGCCCTGCAATACCCGGAGCGAGAGCTCGTTCAGGTCGACGCCCACGAGACCCACTACGAACCCGCAGCGCCGCTGGGCACCGCACACAGAGACGAGCGACCCGCCAACGTCTTGGATGTCGCCGACGTGACCGGCAAGCGGATCGTCGACACCCGGGTGCGGCATACCGTCACGATCCGGGAGGAGAACGCGGTCGCGGCCCTGGAAGTGATGAGCCGCTTCGCCGTCGACCCGCGCTGGCTCATCTACCTGCCCCCGACGATGTCGCCGGCTGAGACCGCTCCCTCGGACGTCGATCTGCTGGAGCGCCCACAGGAAGCCCTCGGTTACTTTGCCTCGAACGGTGTCGAGCGCGTGGTGTGCGAAGAGAAGCACATGGGCTCTCGCGCCGTCGCTGTCGTCGCCCGCACGGTCGAAGCCGCTCAGGCCCGGTTCGGCGTCGGCGACGGCAAGCAGGGGGTCATCTACACCCGGACCGGACGGCCGTTCTTCGCCAGCGACGAGCCCGAGGCGGAGCTCGTCGGCCGGCTCGCCGCGGCCTTCGAGAAGGCCGGCCTGTGGGAGGAACTCGGCACCGACTGGGTCTGCCTGGACGCTGAGCTCATGCCATGGTCGCTCAAGGCAATCGAACTCCTGCGGACTCAGTACGCTGCGGTCGGCTCCGCCGCGAAGGCTGCGTTGGACGAGGTCCTGTCCAGCCTCCAAGCAGCAACCGATCGCGGTTCCGGAGAGCTTCTCGAGCGCTTCCGGGCTCGAAGGGAGATGGTCGAGGGGTACTCCGCCGCTTGGCGTCGCTACTGCTGGACCGCCGACAGCATCGCCGACGTGAGGCTGGCCCCGTTCCACCTCCTGGCCACGGAAGGCAAGACCTACTTCGACGAATCCCACGTCTGGCACATGGACACGCTCGGGCGCCTGGCAGAGCACGATCCTGTCTTCGTCTCGACGCCGTACAAGGTCATCGAGCTTGCCGACGAGGGCGCACGAGCTGAAGCGACAGCGTGGTGGGAGGAACTCACCGCCAAGGGCGGGGAGGGCATGGTGATCAAGCCCGAACAATGGATCGTTCGGGGGAAGCGTGGCCTCGTTCAGCCCGCTCTGAAATGCCGGGGCCCGGAGTACCTCCGGATCATCTACGGGCCGGAGTACACCGCACCCGACAACGTCGAACGCCTGCGCGCACGAGGCCTGTCGTCCAAGCGCGGCCTGGCGATTCGGGAGTTCGCGTTAGGCCTGGAGGGGCTGTACCGCTTCGCCGAACGCGAGCCGCTGTGGCGCGTCCATGAGTGTGTGTTCGGGGTGCTTGCACTCGAGAGCGAACCGGTGGATCCGCGGTTGTAGCGGATTCTCGAGAGGTCTTGATGACGCACTCAAGCAGTGTGTCGCTTGTCGGCAACCAACTCGACGCGAGCGACGTTGCGGGGACGTAGGTGGCTGGCGTTGGCCCGGTGATTTCGACGGTCCTCTACCCTTTGCGGTGGCGGTTGGATCTCTGACGGCCGAAGCAAAATAAAAACTTCCGCGACCCCGAAACGCATTTGACAATCTACGTCGTCGCGCAACATTCGGGCATGCGTACCAGTCGACGAAACTTCATGCTTGGTGCGGCCGCGGCCGCGGGCGCCTGTGGCTCTGACGAAGAAGGCAGCCTCGAAGACGCGCTTCGCAGCCTCGCCCCAGACTCGAATACCGATGAGCCCCCTGACATCGTATTCGTGTGTGTGGACGACCTCAACGACTGGCCGGCCCCTTTCGAGGGCCCCAAGCCGACAGCCTATCCGCACAATGTGTTGACGCCGAACATGGACTTGCTGGCGACACTCGGCACCGTCTTCCAGCGGGCCTACTGTGCGGCACCGATCTGTGGAGCCTCGCGCTCGGCAACCATGACCGGGCTGCCCCCTCACGTTTCGGGTGTGACCGAACTCGAGAACATCCTCCAGCCCATCGAGGGGTTTGGACCGCTGCTGGTCGACGACTTTACGACGCTTCCGCGTCTGCTCAAGGCGTCTGGGTATGTGACTCGAGGCGCCGGGAAGATCTTCCACAACGGCGGCTACAATGAGTACGAGAAGCCTGGTCATTACGACGGCGAGGCGTGGGACGAGTACGAGATCATCAACAATCGTGCCGGGTGCCCGCAGACCTTCCCGGACGTGGGTGGCCCTCAGGTCGACGCCAAGGTTCGGCCTTGCGCCGAGGACTGGCCCACCTTGCCAGACGCACAGGTCGCCAATTTCGGCATCGAAAAACTCGGGGAGCCCCACGACGGTTCGCCGTTATTCCTCGCCCTTGGATTCTTCAAGCCCCATGCACCATGGGAGGCTCCGCAGTCGTATTACGACATGTATCCGATCGAGAGCATCAAGTCGATCGACCCTTTTGTCGAGCGCCTGGATCAGGCCGACCTGACGCTCAGCGGGTGCACGAGCCTGCGGGACCTCAAGAGCTCACCGGACGACGGGCAGTGGGAGGGCCGGACGCGGGCTGCGATCGCGGGGTACCTCGCGTGTATCACCCACACGGACCACCTGCTCGGGGAGGTCATCAGCGCCGTCGCGCAACGGAGTCGACGGACACTCTTCGTGCTGTGGAGCGACCACGGCTACTTCATGGGGGAGAAACACGGATGGAAGAAACCCAAACTCTACGAGCGTGCGAGCCGGGTCCCCTTGATCGTGCTCGACACAGGCAACATCAATGGACAGAGCACCAACAAGATCGTCAGCCTCAACGACGTGTTCCCGACGGTGCTCGACTACGCAGGCATCGCCAACCCCGTCGGCTACGGGCACAGCCTGCGCCCCCTGGTCGAAGACGGCAACGCCCCGTGGTCGCAGACCAGCGTGCTCACCACGTTGAACTTCAGGAGCGCGCATCGGCAGCATACAAAGAGTCACTACAACCCAGATATCGACCTGTGTATGAAGCAGCGTGGAATCACGCGCTGCGGAGAGTTTACCGAGCAGCTTTGCCCAAGCTATGGGGCTCGCATGCTCGGGGCCTCCCACGCCCTCCGAACGGAGCGTCCGGGGGAGCAATACCGATACATCCGCTATCACGACAGCGGAGTCTTTCTGAAACCTGGCGGAGTCCCCTACCGCGAGCTGTATGATCTCGCTGCCGATCCAGCAGAACGAACCAACCTGTTGGCGCCGCAGAACGTCACCCCGGCGATCGAAGAGCTCGCGTCTCTGCTCGATGCCGAGCTTGACGAGAAGCTCGACACCTAGCTGCGGGTGCGACGTGCACCTGCGCCTCAGCGTGGCGCGCTCTGGCGGGCGGGTGGCGGGGCCGGGTGAGCGGTCTGTCTACCGGTCGCAGACGGACTCGAGGGAGAACTCGATGCCGCCGTCGTTGTCGTCGCAGCCGCCATCGGTCACCCAGCATGTGAAGTCGCCGCCGAGGTAGTCGAAAGTCTGCGTCTCGCTGACCATGTTGGAGAATGCGGTGTTGGCGTTGATGTAGCGGATGCCGTCGGGGGTCCGCATCTCATCGAAGGTCACGCCCGTGCACTCGGCCAAGTAGAAGTAGCCGTTGGTCGGCGGGTTGTGGGGCGGAAGCCAGAGGGTGCCGGCACTTTGGGCTGCCGTGGCAAGATAGGTGCCGGCGGGGAGGTTCTCGATCGTCACGCCTTGGGCCGAGGTACCGCAATGGCTGACCCAGTCCACGGCCATGTCGTACTGGGTCACGCACTGGCCGTCGGAGCCGCAGGCCATCGCGCCCTCGCAGTCGGATGCGTCCTGGCAGGTCTGACACTGGGCGCAGGCCTGGCATGTCCCGCCGCAGTCGAGGTCGGTTTCGTCGCCGTTGTGCTCGCCGTCGTCACACACGGGGATGGTGCACTGGGAGGTGCAGGTATCAAACTCGTCGTCGTTGCCGTCGTCGCACTCTTCGTCGCCGTCGGGCCTGCCGTTGCCACAGCTTGCCCCGGCGGTTCCCGAAGTGGTGTCGCCCGCGGTGGTGCTGCTGGTCCCCTCAGTCCCGGCCGAGGTGGATCCATCGGCGCTCGCATCGGCGGCGGAGGTTGCCGATGAGCTGGACGTGTCCGGGGTGGTGTCCGTCCACCCGGATGGCTCCGTCGTCGAGGTACTGGCGTCTTGCGAGACTTCGGGCCCGAACTGGCTCGGCCCGGCGGGCTCGAACGTACACGCTCCGAGAAGGAGTACCGACGCGAAACCGAGATGCCGAGCCTTCACGAGCACAATCCTAGACTGCATCGCACAGGCTCGCCATCGGTCGTTCGCCCCGGACCAACGCGAAGAGGGCTAGGTCACGAGACCCCGGGGCGATGCTGCTAGGGCGTGTACAACTGTTGCGCCCGCATGCCGACAGGGTGTGCGTAGGAGGTGTGGCAGTCGCTGGAGCTATCGTAGCCCGCGCAGGCGTTTTGCGTGCTGTTGTTGTACGCGAACTGCGTCGCGACGAAGGGGTCGGCGCTGTCGAGGACATGGACACCAGGCTCTAGGACGGCGATGGCGAACCTGTAGTCGCTGCCCGCGGGCGACCAGTCGGTCAGCGGCACCCCGTCGAGTTCAACCACCGCGGCGCCTTCCGCTCGCGCGACCTGGACGTACTGCGTGTCCCACTTGGCCGGCGCTCCAATCGAGAAGTGGGTGTCCGCCTGCTCGAACGAGACATGTTGGTACATCGCCGGGTCGCCGATGCCTCCTGCGAGGTCGCGTGATGCGAGGTAGCCGACGACCATGATCGGTCCATCGGCGCTTGCGGAGAAGCTTGTCCCAAACGGGACGACGACGTCGACGTACTCTCCCCGTGATCCGAAGGTGTAGTCGTCGGCTGGGAGTCCCGGCGGATCGGTTGTGACCGTGATTCCGGCCTCACCTCCGTAGACGCGGTAGTGGTGGTCCTCGTCCATGCGCGGGGGTGGTGGAGGCACGACGTACGTGGAACCCCAGGCCTCGAGTGGGATGAGAGCTTCGGTGAGTGGGTCGCACCCACGGTTCGGAGCCGCGAGCTCAGGGACCGCACTGCAGCGGCTTCCTCCGACAACGTAGATCGGAGCCGAGGCTTCGACGACCATCCCCGAGACGTCCCAGTCGTGGGGGTCCACTTCTGCGCCGGAAGTGATCACACGCATTCCTTCGAAGCGCTCCACAACGTAGTCCTCGGACCACTCACCAGCGGCCACGGGCTCGATGGGGAGGCCCGAGCCGAGGGTCCCGGCGAACTGGGCCAACCACCGAACGGTGGTGTTCGGCTGGGTCGCGAGCACGTCGAAGTAGGAGGGCGTGCCCGCGCCTTGGAACTGGAAGTAGTGGGGGGGAAATGAAGGGACGACGTAGTGCTGGCCGAGGGCGGTCTCGGGAAGCAGCATCGAGCTGTCGTTGCCTACGAACGGCTCGATCGGACTGTAGGAGTAAGCGACGATGGGGCTGTCGCTACTCACCCAGGTCATCGCACCGATGCGCAGGGTCGTGATCTGGCCAAGTGGAAGCGGCACGCCCACCGGAACCAGCTCGGCGCCGCCCGGAGGGAGTACCAACGTTTGGGTTGGGGCTTCGGGGGTTGTGTACCCAAACGCGAGCTCGAACAGCTCGACATTTGCGGTCGACGTCTCGCTGGGGTTGAGGAGGAGCAGGCCATCCTGTGGCCACTCCTCCAGTGGGATATCGATCTCGGGACCCAAAACCTCGCTGAGTCCCATCTGCCGCGCCACCAGGAACGAACACCCTGACGACGATTCTGGCCCGCCAGGGTCACAGGGCCCTAAGCAGGCGTCTTGCTCGCACTGTCCGTCTTCACATGGAACGCAGGATGTCTCTTCCGGGCATGGTTCTTCGACCCATTCCGAGCCTACTGCGTTGCAGGACTCGAGCGTCGTGTCGGAGCCGCAGCGAACCTCGCCGGGCGTACAAACGGGCTCGGGCAGTCCCGACTCACTCGAACCCGGGGCCGGGGGCTCCGTGCCTGATGGGTCCGACGTACTCGACTCTGCCGAACCTTCGGTTGCGGCGGTGGTTCCATCATCGTCGACAGTGGCGACGGAGCTATCGCATGCAAGCAAGAACAGCCCGAGTCCTACCGACGAGCAGCCCAGCTTTCGAATCCTTCGGAGCATGACAGCAGGCTACGGCAAACCCGCCCCACATCGTCTCCACAAAGCGCCCGTAGGGACAGGTCGCGTGGGCCGGTGTCCTCGATCGCGGACAGTCGGACCCGCACCCCAGACCTTGGCGGCGTGTCACTCCGATGTGTCGATGTTGCCCAGTTTCTCCGGGTTCCGCACGATCCACACTCCCCGCAGTCCGGCTTCGTCGAATGCGAACGAAGTCACCTGAAGGTTCCCGTTGGGGTCTCGACTCACGATCCCGGGCGCACCGTGCACGGTTGCAAACCGGATGAGCGTGCCGCGGGTGGCGAATTTGCGCGCGAGGCCGACGAAGAACCGGACGGCCCGGTCGCGGCCAAGCAGGACGTTGAGTGCGGATGGAATCCTTCCTCCTCCGTCCGCTCGCACCTCGACGTCGCTCACGAGCAACCGGGTGAGTGCTTCGAGGTCGCCGGTCCGCGAGGCTCGCCAGAACTCTTCCACCAGGGTCTCTGCGTCGTCGGGGACGTAGCGGGGCCGAACTTCTGCGAGATGTTTGCGGGCGCGAGAGAGCAGTTGCCGACACGCAGCTGGGCTCTTCGCAAGGGCTTCGCTGAGTTCGGGCATGTCGAGGTCGAAGACGTCCTTGAGCAGAAACGCGGCTCGCTCGGCGGGGCTGAGGCGCTCGAGCGCGAGCATCAGGGCGACGTCGACGTGTTCGCGATCTTGGAACGCAGTCGCGGGGTCGTGGGCACGCTCGGTGGCGACGAGCGGTTCGGGAAGCCACGCTCCAACGTACTGCTCTCTACGAACGCGAGCGGACCGTTGTAGGTCGAGACACAACCGGGTGGCCGTTCGCACCCAGTAGGCGAGGGGGTCCTCAACGTGGTGCTGGGGCGCGCCCATCCACCGCACCCAGGTATCTTGTACGATGTTCTGCGCGTCAGCGACGGACGCGGTCATGCGATAGGCGAGCGAAAACAGCCGACCGCGCGAGCGCTCGAAGAGATCAGAAACGGGGTCGGGAGTCGCCGTCATCCAGAGGCGCGCACAGGGTGCACGGTGCGAAACGCAATCGCAACTCGGTTCCAGCTGTTGATCGCACAGATCGCAAGGGTCAGGTCCACCCGCTCACGGTCGCTGAACAGTTCTTCGAGTTGTGCGTAAATCTCCTGGGGCGCACCTCGCTGGCTCACCTCGGTGAGCGCCTCCGTCCACGCGAGCGCGGCACGCTCCCGCGCATCGAAGATCGGAGACTCGTGGAAGCCCGCCAAGACGTCGAGCTTCTGCTCCGCGATTCCTCCGGCTCGGGCGTCACGCAGGTGCATGTCGAGGCAGTGGGCGCAGCCGTTGATCTGCGATGCCCGTATCTTGACCAACTCGATCAGCGCCTTGGGCAGAGAGGACTTTCCCAGCGCCTTCTCCAGGGCAACCAGGGGTTCGAACAGGTCCGGTGCGATCCCGTAGTACTCGAGACGTTGCTTCATGTCCCGAGGACGACGTAGCTCCCCGAGCTGTGACACGCTCGGCCGAACTCTTTTCGATTTCGTGTCACGGGGGCGGGACCCGCGGATCCGTGCGTGGGGCGCATGTTGGAGGAGGAAGAACGACCAGGTCCGAAAACGTCCAGCGCCGCCGACTTGCGACTGCTATCGGTACTCCATCGAACTCGGTCACGACATCTGCTACCGCGCTCTGCGAACCCGGGACGTGAGGTTTGACGGGCGTTTCTTCACAGGTGTGACGAGCACGGGTGTGTATTGCCGGCCGATCTGCCCCGCTCGAACCCCGAAACCGGAGAACTGCGTGTTCTTCGTGTGCGCTGCGGCGGCCGAGGACGCGGGCTTCAGGGCGTGTCGGCGCTGTCGGCCGGACACCGCGCCTGGAACCCCAGCGTGGCGAGGAACCTCATCGACCGTCTCCCGCGCACTTCGGCTCATCGGTGACGGCGCGCTCGACGAAGCGGGCGTCGAGGCGCTGGCGGAACGGCTTGGCGTTGGGGACCGATATCTCCGGCGCCTGTTTCAGGAGCATCTAGGGGCTTCGCCGCAAGCGATCGCGACGACGCGACGCGTCCACTTTGCCAAGCACCTGATCGAACACACGGAGCTTCCCATGTCGCAGGTCGCACTGACGGCAGGCTTCCGCAACGTGCGTCGGTTCAACGCGGCGGTCCGCAAGTGTTTCGACCGGACTCCAACCGAGATTCGAAAGCGTGCTCCGGGGTCCCGCGGGGGGCGTGGACCGCTCACGGTCTTGCTCCCGGTAAAGCAACCGTTTGACTGGGACGACATGTTGGGTTGGATGACCTCGAGGCTGACGCCCGGCGTCGAGCAGATCGCTGGGCGAACGTACCGACGCTCGATCGAGCTCTCCGGCGATGTCGGGGTGATCGAGGTCAGCCCGTCCCGGCGAACAGAGGCATCGCTTTCCCTCAGCGTGGCGGGAGAGCTGGCACCCCACCTCGCGGCGATTGCGGGACGGGTGCGCCGACAGTTCGACCTCGACACGGATGCGCCGGCCATCGCCGAACAGCTCGGCCGAGACCCGCTGCTCGCTCAGGTCGCGGCGGAGATGCCTGGCACGCGGGTGCCCGGCTGTTGGGATCGCTTCGAGTTGGCGGTGCGGGCGATCGTGGGCCAACAGGTGACCGTAGTGGGTGCCACGCGGCTGTTCGGACGCATCGTGAAGCGTTTCGGACGCCCGTTGCCGAGGGCGGCCGAGGGCGGTCCCACCCACCTCTTCCCGCAGCCCCACGAGCTGATGGATGCCGATGTTGCATCGATCGGCATGCCGAAGGCCCGTGCCAACACGATCCGAAGGCTGGCTCGCGCGGTCGCGGATGGAGACGACGTGTTGGCGTTGGCGCCTGACCTCGACACCGCGGTCCGACGCCTCCGAGCGTTGCCTGGCATCGGAGACTGGACCGCGCAATACATCGCCATGCGCGGACTCTCGGAGCCCGATGCGTTTCCCGCCGGAGATCTGGGACTGCGCAAGGCGGTGCGAGGTTGCGAGGACAAGCTGCCCACGCCCGTACAAGTGCGACGCCGCGCCGAGGCCTGGCAACCCTGGCGGGCCTACGCCGCGATGATGCTGTGGCGTCAAGGCACGGCAGCCCAAGGCGAGCAACAATGACGACGTGTAGAGAACTGACGAGTCCCGTGGGCAAGCTGCTCCTCGCGGCTCACGCGAACGGGCTGACTCACCTCCTCTTCGCCGACCCCGGCGGTCAGCCGTTGCGAGCGAGAACTCGTCCTCGCAGCGACGGGTCGATCGAGGCGGAGCGGATCTTGGACGACACGGAATCGCAGCTCACGGAGTACTTCTCCGGCGCTCGCACAGCGTTCGAGCTGCCGCTTGCCCCAGAAGGGACCGACTTTCAACAGGCCGTCTGGCATGCACTCTCGGCGATTTCCTACGGTGAGCTCTCGAGCTATGGGCTGCTGGCCGAATCCATCGGTCGCACCCGCGCGGTCCGGGCCGTCGGGGCGGCGAACGGGGCGAACCCGATCTCGATCATCGTGCCGTGCCATCGCGTCGTCGGTCAGGACCGCCGGCTCACCGGATACGGGGGCGGGTTGCCAGCCAAGCGGCTCTTGCTCGAGCTCGAGGGTGTACGGTTCAGTGGGGACCGAATCGATGCTGGAACTGCGACCGAGCTGTGAGCACTGCGGGAAGGGACTGCCCAACGGCGCCCCCGATGCGATGATCTGCACCTTCGAATGCACGTTCTGTGCGCTGTGCGTCCAGGACGTGCTGCACAACGTGTGTCCGAACTGTGGAGGTGGGTTCGAGCGTCGGCCAACTCGACCGAGGGCGTGGTTGTCCAAGCATCCGGCCTCTACGACCGAAGTCCGCTCTCCCGTCGAGGAGAATCGGTTCCTCGAGGCGATGCGCGACGTCGAGTCTCGCGACCGCTGAGTTTCTCCGTGACGGAGCGCTCCGATTCGTGCACACCCGATGTGCACGGGAGCCGAGCCGAGCGATGAAGTGGAAGATCGAGATGAAGACGAGCAGCGGGCGTGTGGATCGGTTGCAAGCGTGGGTCAACAACCGAGTGAAGGTCGACGTCGCAGCGACGAAAGCAACCTCGACCGCGACGCCGCGAAAGAAACCGGTGTCGCTCGACTTTCGTGCTGAAGGGGCCCCGGGCTCAAAGGTCTCGGTCAAGGTCACCGACGTGGCGACGGGCAAGTCGGTGCTGTCGACGACGTATACGATCAGGTCCGGAGGAGCGTTCGATCGCGGGAGGACCATCGCGTGAACCCGCGGTGCCGCATTCCCCTTGTCACGGCAGCGCTCAGCGTGTTGGCGCCCAACGTCGCGCTTGCGGATCGCGAGGCTGGCTCGAAGATCGTCTTTGGGGCTGCGGATGTGAAGTTCCGAGGGACGAAGACCAGCAAGGCAACGTCGTTGAAGGCCGAAGGTGGGCTCGACTTCAATGGTGTGAGCGTGGCGGGCGGGTTCACGACGAGCGTGTTCCTCAAGGCCCCCGCGGAAGAAACCTCGGGCAGCTACCGCACGCGCGTGGATGAGTTCAGCTCCGGGTGGCGGGGCGGACTGACGTTGGCCTACGAGTGGACCGACCAGGCTTCGCGCGGAGGGATCGCGCACCCCTGCATGGTCTTGCTGCGTCGTACATCCTCCCAGGCCGCCTCGCGGGACGAGCTCGCCGCGGCCACGCAGATGCGCCAGGACGTGCTTGCCGAATCCGGCCCTCTGCGGCCCACTGCGTTTCCCGGGGCCCTCGAGCCCGCGGCGCGCCAGGAGCTGGAGTCGCGGGCGCAGCAACTCACCGCGAGCCTTGACGCTTCATCCGAAGATGACACTCCCTCCGAACGTGGTGCCATGCAGGCCGAGCTGCGGTTGGTCCAAACCCTGCTCTCCCACGCGGCCTGGGCCGAGGCGGAAGGCGAGCGCCAGCGACGAGCCTACGAGACTCAGCGGAAGGCCTTCGAGGCCGACCGAGACCAGCGCCTGGAGTCGGTCGACACTGAGATCGAGAGTCTGCGGGACAGCGTCGCGGCGGACGAAAGGCAGCTCGCCGAAGCTCGTGCAGAACTCGCCGCGGACGGGGTCCGGCGCGCGGCGGACGGCAACTGCGGGGCGCTGCCCAGCGGGTGGCAGGTCCGCCTGATCGGTTCGGCAGAGCTCGGCGGTCAGAGCTACGCATGGCGCCCCCTCGACGAGTCCACGCCGGTCGAGCGCGCCCGATATTCCGGAGCGGCGCAGCTGACCCTCGACGCATTCGTCACCGACCGCCCGGACAGAACGGACCACGAGGTGACGGGCTGGGCCTACGGTCCCGCGTTGACCGCCCGATACTCGCAGGAATGGAGAGACGCGAACGAGGTCGGCATCCTCGACTCCGCCGTGCTGCAGGACCCGGGCGTGGGCGAGGTTGCGCTGGATTCTCGGATCGTGGGCGCACCGAGCACCGCGCCGACGTTTTCACTTCGCCTCTTCAGCTACTTCAACCCTCCAACTGCGGAGCGGAGGTTCGCGTTCGGGCCCGCGGTGGCATCGACCTGGGTTGGTCAGGGGCAGGTCACGGAGAGCATCCATACGCCCTTCGGAGAGCAACTCGTCGTCCGCGCGGAGGCGTGGCTGTACTTCATGCCGACCGACGCAGGCTCGGTGAACACGCGGCTGGGGATCGCCCCCTTCTTCGACGCGACCGTGATGGGGCGCGACCCCGGAGATCCGGTGGTGGACTCAGGAGCCTTGTTCTCATTCCAGGTCGGAAAGCCCGTCTTCCGCTACTGAGCGCCGAGGGGCATCATGCGGCCTGCGCCAGGGGGGCTTCGAGGACCCGGGCCACGGCTGCGGGCAGGGTGACGCGTAGGCGGAAGGGGGCGTAGTCCACAGTGTTGTCCGTTCCGACGAACTCCAGGGTGATTGACCCACCCAAGTCCTCGATCTCGGACCGCACAGCGGCCATGCCCATGCCTCGGCCCGAGCTGTGGGTGACACTCTCCGCGGTGCTGGTCCCTGGCGCGAAGACAGCCTCTGCCGCCTCCTCGAACGAGATCTCGTCCTTGCCGGACTTGGCGCGCAGGCGACCGAGCGCGAGTCCTTTCCCGTCGTCCTGAAGAACGATGTCGACCCCTGCGGCGGACGCGGACGCGGTGACGGAGATGTGACCGGCGGGCGGTTTACCCGCTGCGGCACGCACCTCGCCCGTGTCGATCCCGTGGTCGAGGGCGTTGGTCAGCAGATGCACGAACGCCCCGTGCAGCGTCTGAACCTGCCCGCCATGGATCGAGAGATCGTCGGGAAGGCTGAAGCTGGGGGGCTCTTTCCCACCCTCGCTAGCGTGCTCGACCAGCTCGGCTGCAATGGTGTCGAGACGGGGTCGCATTGCGACGAATGCGGCGGTCTCTGCGAGCGCCCGCAACGAGGCCGGGAGTGCGTCGGGCGTACGCTCGAGGAATGCGTAGACCTCTTGCAGAAGCTTCTGTTCCCCGTCCGAGATCCCTTTGGTGGTGCTCTGGGTCCGGTTGAGTTTCTCAGAGGCAAGCTTTCGGTATGACTCGAGGACCGACTTCGTTTCCTCGGTCGCCGCCGCGAGTTGTTCGTTGTCACGGTCGGGCGAAAGCAGGTGGTTCTCGAGTTCGTGAATCGAGTTGCAGATGGCTTTGAGCCCCCACGCCCGGGCGTTGCCCTTCTGGGTGTGGATCGTACGGGCCAGCGCGATGTCGTCGGTGGGCTCTCCCCGAGCCGCGGCCAAGGTTTCCTCCAGCCCGATCGCGCAGGCCTCTGCGTACTCCTCGAATGCGCCGGGAGGAATGGCCAGCAAAGTGGCGATCATCGTCAGCTCTCGCTGTCCGGCCGCGGCCGCATCGCGGAGTGCTTCGAGTTCGGTGACATCCCGCAGCACCACCATCACGCGTGTGACGACGTCCTCCTCTGAGGCGATGGGGACCCAGTTCGCCTCGATCTGCAGCGTCTCGCCATCGCGGACGACCCCGAACCGGGTGGGAAAGCAGTCCCGGTTGAGCTCGAAGCCGAAGGTCGAGTTCCCGATCGAGAGATCGAGCGCGCAGCGGGTTCGTGCGAGGTCGTCGGGCCCGATCGAAGCGGAAGCGAAGACCAGGTCCATCGCATCTTTCCCGCCGATGTCGTCGGTGCCCAGAATCCGCGGAAGGTGGTCCGAGTACTCGGGGTGAACTCGTCGCTCTCCCTCGATCGTGAAGATCCCCTGCTCCAGGTTGCTGAGGATGACGCGAATGTCCTCGTTTTTGATGTGCAGCTGGGCCGAGACGCGCTCGACCTCCTTCTGCACCGTGATGTCTCGGACCGACAGCGTGCAGCCGACGTGTCCGCGAACCGGAAGGTGCAGAGAGCTGAGGCGAATCTCGAGCGAGCGTTCTTCGTGTTCGACTTCGGAGACGAGCCGGAGCTTCTTTTTCTTGGCGGCCTTGACCGCCCCCGCGCGTAGCTCGGCGAATCGCTCGTCGCCCAAACGAGCGAAGAAGTCCGAGCCCACGACCACCTCCTGGGAGAGGAGCAGCCCGTCCGCAGACCGGAACGCGAGCAGGTCCATCGCGCTCTGGTTGATCTCCGCGATGGTGTTGTCCGCGTTGAGGACCACGATGCCCTCGTCGGAGCGGGACACGACGTTGCGGCACCATCCCGTTTCCGCGTTGAGTCGTTGTAGAACATCGCCTGGGTTGGACAGAAGGTTCTCAGCCCAGCCCTTCCAGCCGTCCTCGGACTGGGTCGCCCGGAGTCGGACCAGCGCATCGCCGTCCGCTCCGGTCACTTGCAACATCACATCGATCCACCCCCCCTGGTGGGTTGAGCGTTGTCGATCCAACTCCTGCAGACCGCGACGGTCTCGTCGGGAGATGATGGACTCAATCGGCTTGCCGATCACACCCTCTGCGTTGATCCCGGTGATGGATTCGAATCCCTCACCCACCTCGACGATCGACCAGCGTGCGTCCATCGAAAGGGTGGCAAAGGGGGACATCGCGGTGGTGCGGTCATCAGTCATGGGCAGTCGTGTGCCGAAGTGGCTTGTTCGTCGAAGTGAAGGAGTTGGTGAAGGGACGCGAGGCCTTCGCGGGAACAGCCGCGCCGCCGAATGACCGTGATCGGGTTGAGCATTCGGGTCGAGCGGAGCAGCAGCGCCGGGGTCCGAATCTCGACGACTCCGAAGCCCGGGGTGGTCACGGCTGCTCCGTACGAACTCTCCAAGCGCTTCCAGGTGTCGATCACGAGGTCGCGCGGGAGGTAGTATTTGTACGTCTCAGGGTGGATACAGGCGTGGACCCGTTCGCGGCGGGTCACGACTCCTCAACCGCGAAGGCGCAGACCGAGTTGCCCTTGGCGATGCAGTCGTGCTCTTCGGCCAGATAGGTGCCGAAGCGCTCCGAGAAGCTGCCTTCGCCGTAGACCAGCGCCATCATCCCGGCCGACACGCCCTGAAGCATCCAGCACTGGGCTTCGACTGCCCGGCCGCGAGTCTCGAGGAAGCCCAAGGCTTCGTAGCCGTTGAACGAGACGATCTCCAGCGTTTCTCCCGGCTCGTGCTCGGTGATTCGCCAGTTGCCCCACCCGAAGGCGTTGGACAGAGCCACCAGCGCGAAGATGGTGTCCTCGGGCTCTTGCAGCATGGGCTTGACCAGGCCTTCCCATTCCGCCGAGTCCATGATCCCGCGGAAGGTGTTCATCGCACAGCTTTCGCCGGCTTCGCTGAGCAGGCGACTCGCAATCTCGCGCTGCCCGCACTCGGTCATGGCCTCGACAAACTCGATCGCGACCTGGTTGTAGAAGTCGGCGGGGGTGTTGGCCAGGTACACGCCGAACGCGGGGATCAGCCCATCGTCGCCGCCGCGAATCGGAAGGCCGACCACTGCGTTGATGATGGCGCCCTCGTCGATGTTGGACTCGGCGAGTTCCGCATCGGCTTCGGTCGAAACGGCCTCGATACGATCGTAGGGCGCGGGAGGTGTCCATGCCTCGACGCCGCGCTGGATGCTGAACCCGCACGAGGATGCGCCGCAGTGCATGCACTCGGTCTCCCGTACTTCGACCGACTCGCCGCGGACCGCCATGTAGGCAGCCTCGATGTAGCCCTCCGCGAGTGTGCACACGGGTTTCGCCTCGTCTCCGAAGGCGGCGCCCCAGCCCTCGACAAAGTGTCCCGCGGTCTGACGAATGGTGTCGCTGGACGGGTCCGAGAAGTCGAGCCGTCCGTACCCAAGTTCCGCGAACAGCTCCTGTGCCACCGCCCACCGCGTGGACTCCGTGTCTCCGTCTTGGAAGCCTGCCGCAATGTGGCGCGTGAACGCGGTGCGGGCTGCGTTTCGGAAGATGGTTTTGCCGTCAATGCCCGCCGCGCCCTCCACGGTCCGCTGGATCCGGGAGTTGTAGTGGTGGCAGTGGACGATGACTTCCTCGCCCGCGATGAGTCTCCGGTGCCGGTCGTGCACGTAGTCCAGTGCGAAACGGGCACGGACCTCAGTAGGGTCGAAGCTCGGAGAAGGCTGCGCGGCGCTCATGAGCTTTCTATCGGGTGGAGCGCGACAACTTCAAGGTTCAGATTCCGACTGCGACCCACCGGCCAGTGCAGTTCTGGGACGCGTTCGAGTGGCCCGGCCCACCGAGCTTGGCGCTGCCGGCCGCCCCGCAACGGAACCGCCCGGGACGACCAAGGTCTGCATCCTCTCGGTGGCGCGATCGAGGGCCCCTAAGGAACACGCCGGGACTGCGGGGGGATGTTGGAAGCGGCGGGCGGCTCAGATACGGCCCAGCAATTCTTCGATCGCGTCGATGTGGGCCCAGGGGGAGTACTGCAGCAGCCGGTCGATCGGTTGCGCTCCATAGCTGACCGCAATCGCGCGTACACCCGCGGCGTTCGCCATTTGTAGATCCCAGTGGCTGTCACCGACGAGCACCGCTTGCTCGGCCGCAACCCCGACCTCTTCGAGGAGCTCATGGAGCATCTGAGGATCGGGTTTCGATCGGGTCTCGTCCGCGGTGCGGGTGGCGATGAAGTGCTGACCGATTCCGTTCGCTCCGAGTTCCCGATCAAGCCCTGCTCGGTTCTTTCCGGTCGCGACGGCGAGTGGGACCCCGCGCTCTTGAAGTTTGACGAGGGTCTCTGGAACCCCAGGGAAGAGCTCGGTCGATGGAGGCCCCGCCGCGAACCACTGCTCGCGGTACTGGGTTGTAAAGGCCTTGACGGTGGGGTCGTCGGCGGAGGCGATCAGCGCTCGTCCGACGTCGTCGAGCGACAGGCCGATGACGCTGGCGAGTTCGTCGTCGGTGCCGGCTGGGACGTCCAGCGCCGCCAGGGTGCTGCGGAGGCACGCGACGATCTTGCTCTTGGAGTCGGACAGCGTGCCGTCCCAGTCGAAAATGACGAACGAAACATCCATCGGGCGCTACCTGTTTTGGACCGGTGCGAGGGGGTCGGTATGGGGCGGTGCATACGCACGGCCGCGCGGTCGACGTTGAACACCGAGGTTGGCGGGAGCCATGGCCCGGGACTATAGGCGCCCTGAGGGCGACGAGGGTTGGTACCGTGCGCACATGCGTCCACTTCGAGCGTGCAGCCCGTGGGTTCTCCTTCTCGCCTTGCCGTTGTCGGTAGCCTGCTCGAACACGGCCAACCGCGGAGGCGGAGATGCGGTCCCCAGCCCGGTCCAGACACCCGAACCGGGACCTGAACCCGGCTCGGAGCCTGCACCCGACCCCGAGCCGGCGCCCGAGCCCGGCTCGGAACCGTCCGGCGAGGGGAAGAGCTGCGGGGCCCGGGCTGGGGACACCTGCGCAGCGGACGAATACTGCGCGTACGAGCCCAGCGGGATGTGCGGATGGGCCGACGCGACGGCGGTCTGCAAGAAGCGGCCTGAGATGTGCACCCAGCAGTATGATCCGGTCTGCGGGTGCGACCAGAAGGAGCACTCCAACGCCTGTGCTGCCGCCGCTGCGGGGACCGGCGTGCTCAAGAAGGGCGACTGCAAGGATCTCCCCGGTTCCAAGTAGGCGACAGTGCCGTCCTCACCGACGAAGCGCGTCTTCGACTTCCTCAGTGGCCTCGGCCAGGGCGTGTAAGGCCTCTGCGCGGCCCACATCGCATCGAGTCCGGGCTCGGCGTTCTTGGACTTCTTCGCGGCACGGCGAATGCTGCGGATCGAGAGTGCTCGCTTCGCTTTGCCCACGCTTCGGTTGCCACGCTACCAGACCGGGTTGGTGTCCTTGCAGCGGTCGGTAGGTGAGGCGCGATGAACGCGAGCGAGGTGAGCGCGAAACTCCTCGCACACGTGCTGTAGCGTGCGGCCCGTGTCGCAGTCGCCTCGGCCCTCTCGATCATCTCCGCCGTTGGCGTGGGTGGTCGCGGTTGCGGTGTTCGTCACCTACGTTGCGGCAGCCCGAGGCCCCAGAAACCTGTTTCCGCTGTCGGTGTTCGACATGTACCAGGGCCATGCTCCCGACGTCGTTGCGCGGATGTTCGTGGTCGATACGGATGGGCGCGCGTCCGAGGTCGACGCGTTCGACCAGTGGTCGTGCACGTGGGCGGGGGACACCATTGAGGCCGTGTGCGGGGCTGAGCACCGCTTGTTGGACTACGTCGAGCGAGACCAGAGGCGGTACATTCGACATCACGCGGGCGAGGGCGTCGAGGCGGTCGTGCTGGTCTCCCGGGCATACCCGCTCGACGAACCGGCCGAGAGCGCCGAGGACTGCATCGTGGCGCGGTGCAAGGCGAGGCGCCGATGAAGTTGTGGGGGTCGGTGTGGGACGGAGCCTCTCGGGCGCCGCTGCGACTTGGACTCGTCGTCATCGTCGGGTTGTCTCAGGCGACCGAGGCATTCCAGGTGAACTGGCAGGCCCAAGACCCCGAGCGCTACCCACCAACTGGAGACCTGTCGCGCTGGCTGGCTGATGTCGTTGGCGCGCCGTGGGCTCTGCTCGCGCTCGTGTGCGCGGGGCTGATCGGTGTGGTGCGGGACCGTCGGCCCATCGTGGGAGGCCTTTGGGCTCTGGCCTGGGCCGCGGTGCTCAGCGAGTGGCAGACCCAGATCTTCGGGTCGCCATCTCGCAATGCGTTCTTCCCCGGGGCGATGTTGTTCGGGTGGACCCTGGGGCAGATCTGGGCGGCAAGCTCACGGACCTCGGCCAGCCAGGCATGTCGGGAACGGTTGAGCGAAGCCGGCGCGCTGGGTTGCCTCGCGGCCGCGTATGTCGGGTCAGCGCTCAGCAAGCTCATGGCAACCGGGAGTTCGTGGGCCGATGGGGCGCAGGTCCGGGCCTTGGTCCTGCAGCAGCAACCGTTGGCGGACTGGGGATGGCTCGCCAGCGTCAGACATGCGTTGATCGAAGAGCCCGAGTTGGCCGTGGTCGTTTCGGTTGCAACGTTGGTGATCGAGGGCGGAGCATTTCTCCTTCTATTCGGTCGTAGGCTACGCGTCCTGTGGGGTGTCCTCCTGCTGGGGCTGCACACCGCGATCGCATTGATCAACACGATGCCGTACGTGGGTGCGTCTTTGCTGGTCCTGCTGTTCTGCATGCCGTGGCGACACGTGCCAGCGCCGGCCGACGATGAGCCGACGGGGACCTTGCTGCCGCCTCATGTCGTCGTCTTGCTGCTGTGCATCGTGGTGGCGGCGTGGGCCTTGGCGCCGTTGGGGTGGAGCGCGAGCTTGCCGTGACCCGTCGACCTGTGGGGAGATGGGCGCTGTGACGGCTGTCCTGCTTCGAACTCCGCTCCAGCGCCACCCCGCCGCTTTGGGTCCGTCGATCACCTCGGTTCGGGCTCAGGTGTCCCGGGATGGAGGCCATTTCAAGGTCGTGTTCGAGTTCTCTGGCGCACTCGAGCAACTCGCTTTTCCGGAGGGACGGCTGGACCCAGCTCGGTTGTGGGAGCACACCTGCGCCGAGCTGTTTCTCGGGTGCGCCGATGGCAGCTACGTGGAATGGAACTTCTCCCCCACCGGACAAACCACGCGCTTCGGGTTCGCCGAGTATCGTGTTCGGACCTCGTCCTCCTTCGAGGAACCCGTGCAGATCTCGGTCGCTCGGGACGGACGACTCGCACGACTGGAAGCGACAGGCCCGTTGCTGCACGGTGTCGGAGATGCTCGATGCCTGGGCGTGTGCGCCGTGGTGCGCACTCCGGACGACGCATGTTCGTATTGGGCGCTTCGGCATCCCAAAGCCGAACCCGATTTCCACGATGAGCGCGGCTTCTTGCTCAACGCCGCGCTCTTGCACAGCTGACCGGCCCATCGCGGACCGTGGTCGTTCAATCTGAACATCCCTTTCAACTTTCGCGCGGCTCCGACGATAGGGCACGGGTATGCGAACTCTGGAAGGATCCTCGCTGCTGGTCGATGGGGCCGGGGCAGTCAAAGAAGCCACCGGCGGGTGGTCAGAAACGCCGGAGATGATCTTCGTCTTCTATAGCTCCCAGCACGATGCGGATGCGGTCGCAAAGGCACTTGCCGAGCAGTACCCGGACGTCCCGACGGTGGGTTGCTCTACGGCAGGAGAACACCTTGGCGCACAGCACTCGCGCGACTCTTTGGTCGTCGCGGGCCTGTGCGACACCGGCGTGGACTGGGTTGTCGAGTCGGTGGAAGGGTTGGAAGACTTCGACGATGCCCGCGGGGAGGCCCTCGCCGAGCGCTTGTTTGAGCGACACGGCACAGACGCGGACAACATCGACCCCGACGAGTATGTCGCCCTGCTCTTCGTCGACGGCCTGTGCCGGGTCGAGGAGCGGGTCTCGGCTGCGGTCGCGGCAGGCTTGGCAGGGGTGGCTCTTGCGGGGGGATCCGCCGGAGATGATCTCGCGTTCAAGCGAACGACAGTCATCCACAACGGAACCGCCGCGGCAGACCGTGCGACCGTCGTCTTGGCCAAGAGTCGAGGCACGAAGTTCCGCGTGGTCAAGCACCAACACTTCACCACCGAAGCGGCGATGCTCGCCGTGACGCGAGCCGATCCGGACGACCGCAGAGTGTACGAACTCGACGGCTACCCGGCCGCAGAAGCATACGCTCGCGCGCTGGGCCTGGAGACCGAGAAGCTTGACGGGACCGCGCTGTTCTCCCATCCGGTCATGTTTTGCTGCGACGGGGAGAAGTATGTGCGCAGCGTGCAGGCCGTCAACGACGATGGCTCCCTGACCTTCTTCTGTGCAATCGAGGAAGGAATGGTTCTGCAACTCGGATCCCACCATGAGATGAAGGAGGCGCTGGAGTCGGACCTCCACTCGCTGGCAGAGCCCGACCCCGTGGACTTCCTTCTCGGGTTCAACTGCGTATTGCGAGCACTTGAAGCCACCCAGCGAGAGACCTGGGAAGAGCTGGGTGCCGTGGTGGGTTCGGTCTCGCGGTCCTCGATCGGTTTCGACACGTACGGCGAGCAACTCAACGGCCTTCACATCAACCAGACGCTTGTCGCCGTCGCATTTTCCTCCGATCGGAGCGCAGCATGAACGACCTCAACAACATTGACTGGGAACGGCGCGCCACCGCGTCCGAGAAAACGGTCGATCTTCTCAAGAAGAAGGTCGTGGACATGTACCTCGGTGGCACGCAGACCGCGATGTCCAAGCAGCTGGAGCGTGCAAAGCAGCGCGAGGAGGCGAACCAGCAACGCCGCGCGCTGATGGAGGTGCGCCAGCAGGAACTCGCACGCAACGCCGAGGTCCTCGAAGGACAAGTCGCCGAGCGTACGCGAGCCATTCGAACGATTCTCGACAACGTCGCTTTCGGATTCGTTCTCGTGGGCCGCGAACTCAAGGTGTTGCCTGGGTTCACCCGGTCCTGCAACGAGTTGTTCGGGCGCGAAGAGATCGTTGCTGGCACACCGCTGATCGAATTGCTCGGTGCGGACGACAATCGGAAATGGGCGCTCGAGATCCTGTTGGAGCAGGTCTTCGAGGATCTGATGCCCGAGGAAACGACGCTCGAACAGATCCCCTCGCGATTTCCGATCGGGGACCGGGTTCTGAGCATGAAGGCGAGCGTCGTCCGTGGGGACGACGATGAGGTGGTCTCGATGCTGCTGTCCATCTCCGATGTGACGGCCCTGGAAGAGGCCCAGCGGGAAGCACAGCGCAATGGTGCCCTCGTGTCGATCCTCGGCAAGCGGGTCGCCTTCGGCCGGTTCGTCGCAGACGCGCGAAACCTGTTGGAGCAAGCCCGTGATGAAGAAGACCAGGCTGTGATCCGACGGCTCGTCCACACCGTCAAGGGGAACGCTGCGTCATGGGGGCTCGTCGACGTTGCGAGCGTCGCACACGCTGTCGAGGACGAGGAGGTCATCACCGCGGAGGGCTTGCAGCTCGTGGACTCGGCGATGGCCGGCTTCCTTCAGGACTCCGAGGAGATCCTCGGGATCTCGTACGGTCCGGATACGGATCCGACGTGCTCGGTGACGCGAAGTAAAGTTCGAGAGCTACGCAAGCTCGCGGACGCGGTCGGCGACGAGGCCCAAGGTGCGCGGCTGCGGCGTTGGGCGACGGCGATCACCCAATGTCCGGCGGCGGACTTGGTCGGTCCGATGGACATGTTTGTGGACGGGTTGGCGGAGCGGCTCGGCAAGTCGGTTCACCTCGAACTCAAAGGGATGGACACCAGTGTCGACCCTGACACCATGGCCCCGGTGTTCCGCAATCTGACTCACTTGGTTCGCAACTCCCTAGACCATGGAATCGAAGCCCCCGACGAACGCGGGGAAAAGCCAAGATCGGGAACGCTGCGGATTGAGGTGTCGAGCGAGGAGGACGCTTACACCGTGACAGTCTCGGACGATGGCCGCGGTATCGATGTGGAGCGTGTCGTCCAGAAGGCCCTCGCGATGAACGTCATCGAGGCGTCAGAGCTGAAGGCCATGTCTCGAGCAGACCAACTCGAGCTCATCTTTCACGACGGCTTGTCGTCGGCCAAGCGAACCACGGAAACCTCCGGGCGTGGGGTTGGCATGGCTGCGATACGGACAGCAGCCCAAGACAACAAGGGCAGTATCGAAGTGTCCTCGGTGGACAACGAAGGGACGCGAATCGTGGTGAGTGTGCCGAAGCCGATCGAGCTACGGTTGGCCAGCTGACCCTCGGCCGCGGGCTTCGTCCCGCGCCTTCTTTTGGGCTGCGCCGTACCGGTCGTCCACACGACAGTCCGACGTCCCTGGACGACGGGGCGGGTAGCAGACGCGCCCTTCGTCCTTGCCCAACCTGAGCCCACCGGAGCGGAGCGTGTCCAAGCCCCCTTCGATGGGCTTCGACACGTACTGCGATGCGGAGCCGCGCGCAGACTCCAGCTCGGTGTGCACGACGACGTTCTGCTTGCGAAGGAACCGATAGACGTAGTGCCGGGTAGAGTAGGACGGGTTGCGAACCTCCAGCCGGATCTCCTCGGCTTGCGGGTACTTGTCCGCATACGTTGCCAGTTGCCTCCCCGCCTCGGACGGCTTCCAATCGAACTTCTCGACCCACTGGGTGTCGCTGAGCACGACTGGAGGCCCGCGCCGGTTGGATCGAAGCTCGCCCGGAAGCGCCCCCAAGTCGAGCGCAGCCACGCCCGGGACGGTCTGCAGATCAACAGACGGATTGTCGTAGCGCTCTTGGGCGAGCCGCTCCAGCTTCTTGAGGCCCGGTGCGGACTGGAGTGACGCTTTGTACTTCGTCCGCGCGCTGGAGATCACCCGCTCCACGTCTTTGCGGGTCTTCGGCATCTCCCCTTTCCATCGGTTCTCCAAGGCGGCCTCGATCGCGCCGTCGACGAAGTCCTCGTCCTCGAGACAGAGCAGCGGAGTTCCTGCGTAGCAGCTCGTTCCGTCGAGTAGCGCGCCGCGGGCCATGCCCCACCCATCTTCCACAGGTTCGTCGGGCGTTCGTTGCCCATCGCAGCTGAGTGCGGCGGTGAGCAAGGCGAACGTGGCAGCGAAGGGTCGACGCCAGGGCATGGCCGCAGTCTTTCGCGGACCGTGTGCCCCCGTCAATCAGTGGACGGCCGCTGCGGTCTTGGGTCGGCTGCGTTCGGCCATTGCCCCGAGCAACTCATCGCGCTGACTCTTCGAGAGGGTGACTCGCATGAACTCAGCGACGTCGAGCAGGTCCCGGGGAGCAAGACCGGCAGCACGGAGCTCGTTGCGGATGCCGACCGCCATCTCGAGACAACGCGCATACGCGTCGGGGGTTGGGACCGTGCTCAGTTTGAATCCGGGCATGAGCAGCTTGGCCTGCTCGCGGAGAGCCGTGGGTCGCACGAACAGGTGCGTCTCAGGGTGCAACAACGCCTTGGCTGCGGTGAGGACTGTCCACGGCACCTTCTTGAGCCCAAGGCGTGCCAGCTCGATTCGCAGGCGATCCAGGGGCCCGCGCGCCGCTCCGCCGACATCGTGCAGGAAGTCGATGAACGCACCCCCGAGGGCGGCGTCGACGTCGAGTGCGGCGATGGCAGAGAGCTGGGTCTTGGTGGCGAGCGATGTGCTTCCAACGATGCTCAGGATGGTGTCGACGACGGCCTTCGGGTTCCCCGCATCGACGTGGGCTCGAAGGGCGTCGACGGACAACTCGGCCTGCGCCCGTTCGACCGCAGGGTCCACGTGTCGCTTGAGGACCTTCTTGGTGCCCGAGGCACGACAAGCGTTGCGCCACGCGGTGCCCGCAAAACCGCCTTCAAAGAGGGTTCCGAACACCGAGACCTGGTCGGCCACCGTCGGCGTGGGTCCGCGAGGGGTCTTGTTCTTGGAGGTTCCTGCGACGACGCCAACGTGCCCTCCGGCGACGGCTTGCTCTTGGAGCCGAGCCCTCAGGACCGGGTCGGGGTGCAGCGCCGGCTGAAGCATTCCGCAGAACCGTTCGGCGAACACTCGCATGCTTCCGTCCTCGAACTGATAGGCGCGCTTCTCTTCGCGACGCCACAGCAGCAACGCTCTTCCCCATTCTTGCTTCTTGGTGTGTCGAACCAGCGGGGTGATCGCGGGTTGGGCGGGGGTGGACGTCGACGCTTGCGTGGCTTCGCTCATGAGTACTCCTGGGTTGGGGGTGATTCACGCTCCTAAACGCAACTCAGCGCTGGATCGCGGATTATTCAGATGGCCAGGCCGAATCGCCTGGTTCGTCGCGGCTGTCGCCATCGCGAGCGCAGAAAACAGCGCCCGCGAAGCAAAACTCCGCGCGAGTCCTCCTTACTATAGCCCCGGAGGGCTCAGTTGTCAAGTGTTTTGCGTGTAATGCGCGACGAGACCCATAGGGGCAGGATGACCCTAGGAGTCATGTCCGGAGACTTCGCCCGTCTGGACCGACCACAACGCGGCATACGTGCCATCGAGCCGCAGCAACTCCTCGTGTGTCCCGCGCTCAGAGATTCGCCCCGCCTCAACAACGTAGGTGCAGTCCGCGTGGCGGATCGTCGAAAGACGATGCGCGATGATCATCGTGGTTCGGTCGCGCGCGACCTGCTGCAGCGAGCGTTGAATCGCGGCCTCTGTCTCGTTGTCCACCGCGGAGGTCGCTTCGTCTAGAACCAGAATCGGCGGGTCGACGAGGATCGCTCGCGCTAGCGAGATTCGCTGACGCTGCCCGCCCGAAAGCTTCTGGCCCCTCTCGCCGACGACGGTTTCGTAGCCGTCCGCCAACCCGAGAATGAAGTCATGGGCCTCGGCGAGCTTGGCCGCGCGTTCGACAGCTGCGGCGGAAGCTTTGGGCGCTCCGTAGGCGATGTTCTCCCGGACGGTCCCATGAAAGAGGAAAACGTCCTGGCTGACGAGGCCGATCGCCCGCCGGAGGTCGGGGAGGGCCAACGAACGCACGTCATGTCCCTCGAGGCAGACCGAGCCCGAGGTCGGGTCGTAGAAGCGGAGCAACAGCTTGATCAACGTGGACTTGCCAGATCCCGTCGGCCCCACGAAGGCGACGCTGGACCCGGGGGGGATTCGAATGTCGACGTCGTCCAGGATGGAAGGGCCCGCTGCGTAGGAGAACCCCACCTTGCGAAACTCCACGGCGCCTGTGATGTCGGCTCGATCCAGTCGGGTCTCTCCACCCTCGATCCCCAACGGTGTGTCCAGCAAGTCCAGGACCCGTCGTGTGGATGCCATCGCGCGCTGATACTGGTCCAGGATGTTTCCGAGGCGGGTGAGCGGCCACAGCAGGCGTTGCGTCATGAACACGAGCACGCTGTACAGTCCGACGTTGAGCGTTCCATCGGTGGCCATCCGTGCGCCCAGGACGAGCGTCGCGGTGAAGCCGAGGACGATCCCCATTCGGATCAGTGGGACGAAGGCCGAACTCAGACGGATCGCGGCCGCGTTGGCGTCGAGGTACGCCCTGCTGTCTCGCTCGAGCTGGGCCGCTTCAGCGTCCTCCGCAACAAAGGCTTTGATGGTGGCGATCCCGGTCAACTTGTTCGCGAGACCGGCCGCGAGGTCCGAGGTGCGAGCGCGGACCGCCGCGTAGCGAGGCGCGAGCCGCTTTTGGAACCAGAGGGATCCTGCGATGACGAGAGGGGTCGGCGCGATCGCGAGCGGTGCGATCGAGGGGACGGCGGCGATGAACAGCGCGCCCACGGCGAGCACGGTCGTGACGAGCTGGATGATCTGGTTCGCGCCGTCGTCGAGGAAACGCTCGAGCTGGTTGACGTCGTCGCCGAGGACGGTCATCAGCCCGCCCGTGGAGCGGTCCTCGAAGTACGCAAGCTCCAGGCGTTGAACGTGCTCGTAGGCGTCCTGACGAAGCTCGTGTTGGAGTGTCTGAGCGAGATTGCGCCAAGCGAGGGCGTACGCGTACTCGAAGACGGACTCCAGCCCCCAGATGAGGAACGTGACGACCGCGAGCAGGAGGATCTGGGTGTCGACGGACTCGACCCCGAACCCCGCGAGGAAGGAGTCCTCCTGTTGAACCACGACGTCGACCGCAGCGCCGATGAGCATCGGCGGGGCGAGGTCGAACAGCTTGTTTACGATGCTGTACGTCGTGGCAACAGCGATCGCTGGGCGTCGGTGACGGGCGTACGAGAACAGTCGTCGCAGCGGGGTGGAGGAAGCCACGGCCCGGACCCTACCCGAGCACAGCCCCGACTGTGGACTCGAGTCTGCGGCTTCGGGGGCGGCCGTCCCCGCGCGGTTTTTGGGCGGCCACGGTAGGCTCATCCGGATGCGGGGGATGTTGTGCGCGGTTGGGATGTTGCTGGTGGGATGCGGTCCGTCCGGCGACGGGGATGGGCAGGCGGGTACGGAAGGCTCGACGGGTGAAGCCGTGGCGACCGAAGCGACCGTCACGGGGTCGAGTCGCTCTTCGGGGACGACGCCTGGTCCCGCGACCACGACGACCAACCCCACCGGGCCGGCTGCCGAGGAAAGCTCATCGTCGGGCAGCCCGGTTCCAGACGGTCCGCCGTGCAGCGTCGAGGTTACCTCGCACGGAGCGCTGTTCGACCCTCTGCCCCGAGGGGACACTCCCGGCGTTTTTCCTCCGTCGATCGCGGATGCGCTCGAGAACTCGTGCGGGTGCCACACGCTCGAGAGCAACGCTCAGAACTTGGAGCACACCGGATTGTTGGCGCCGGGTGGGACACTGTTTCTCGAGTACGCGGACATGCATCGTCCCGCCGGAGATGGGACCTTCGGTCAGCGGCTTCAAGGTGCGATCGACGACGGAGGCATGCCTCCGGGGAGCTGCTCATTCCCCGAGGAGCGGGAGGCGTTGCTCAACCAGTGGTTTGCCGAAGGCATGCCCGACGGCAGCGTGTTCGTCCCGGCGCGCTGAGGTAGCCTGCAAGCCCATGGTGCACCCCGACGCGTCGTCTGCCCTATCTCTTTTGCTCCTGGGAGCATGCGGAGCTATGGCGTCGGCTTGTTCGACACCGGCCACCCCTACGTCGAAGTCCAGGGCTGCTGATCCAGTCATCGCATCGGAGTCTCGGCGGCCCGCGGAGGTCGTCGAGCCGCTCGAGAGTCCGCCCGTTTCGGTCGAGGAACCCGCCGAACCCGTCGCGCCCGAGACGACCGTACCGACCAAAGTCGAAGCACTCACGGCGTCCAAGGCCCTCCTCAAAGGCAAGCTCGCTCGCTTGGCACCGCTCGTCTCTCTCCCGGATGGACGGGCTGCTCTCGTGTGGCGGAACTTCACCCGTGCCTCAGAGGCGGGTGTTGAGCTGGTCGTTGTGGCGCAGTCGGACCGAGGGTGGGAGGTTCAGAGTCACGCGACGGTTGCGGAGGCGAGCACGCCGTGGCTCGACGAGGGGCCACCGCCCTTTGCTGTCACGCTGCGCTCGGACGACTACGACGATGATGGCGAGCCCGAGATTCTGGTGCGGGTCCGGGCGTCGGTCATGTGTCCTGGCGGAGGGCCGAACACGATCACGCAGATGACCATCTTCGATCTTGCGCCGACGTTGGAGCCGGCATTCACGACCGAGTTGCGGCACCTGATGGACGCGCGCCCTGAGGATGCAACCACAGCAAAGGTGACCCACGAAGACGTCGATGGGGACGGTCATCGGGATGTGAAGGTCGTCTATAGGTCGCACTCCGAGGGCGAGGCCACGACGGCGACGAACGTGTGGACGTATACCGAGGACCAGGACAAGTGGATCCTTCACAAGCCCCAGTACGAGCGCTGGGGCTGTTCGTGGTGAACGACTACCGGAGCCCGATCGAGAACCCGACGTTGGGCCCGTCGCTTCCGCAGTAGACCGAGTGCATCGCGGTGCGGTCGAGACCGTGGTTGGGCAGTGCGATCGCGTCCCCGGCACGGAGGACCGCTGCATGCCCCGAGTCGATCAGGAACCCGGTGAACTCCAGGCATCCGTGGACCAAGGGGCGAAGCGGGCCCGCGTCGGAGCGTGCCAACGCGCGCAGGCAGGGCTCGAGCTCGAGCGTGGCAAAGAACAGTGGTTGCCACACGCCTTCCTTGACCCAGCTGTCGAAGAGCCAGGGGGCGCCGCCGTCGACAACATCCCGCATGAATTCGCAGCAGCGTTGTGCAAGCGCCTGAATGGAGAGGCCGAGCCAGACCGTGGTCCCCGCCCCTTGCACGTACACCACACCGCGCTGGCCGCTGGCCGGCGGCTCAGCGCTCTCGGCGTCGCTCGGCAGATAGCCGGGCAGCGCATCGTGATGGAAGAGGGCACCGCCGTTGGGCCGGTTCCAGTAGACGATCGGGTTGCTGGGTTTCAGAGGCATGCCCGATGCACCTCCGAGTCGCTTGCGAAGCGAGTCCGGCCAGCTCGCACCGAGCGCGGGAAGCAGCGAGCATGCCCAGTCCCACACCGCCGCATGCCGCTCACCGGAGGGGTGGTCGTCGTCGCGGATCTCTTCCCCAACGCCGAACGCGAGGCGACGGGACGCGTCGCCCTCGGCGGTGGAGAGCCTTCCCAGTTTGGCCCACGCTTCACGGGTTGCACACGCCGCCTTTCCGATGTCTCGGTCGGAGTCGAGCAGCTCCGTCGCGGGGGAAACCGCTTCGGAGGCGGCATCTGCAATCCAGTGCTGCCAACGGCCAGGCTCGTCGTGACCCGCAGCCCATCCTTCTGGGAGCATCGCAGTTGCGTCGTCGGCCTTGGGCGCGGCGTCTCGCACGACGAAGGGGTCTGCTTGCTTCCAGCACGCCTGCATCTGCGCGGTGTCGAGTTTGGGGGAGAGGTCGGGGCGCAGGAGTTCGACGAGTGTGCCGTGGTCTCGGCCTCGTCGAAGCAACTCGATGCGCTCGGACTCGACCCGCCGGACAGCATCGACGTAGTCGGGGTCATCGTCCGGCCGAATGGTGACGACGGGGAGCGCCCCGCGGATCGGGGTGCGCTCGGGGTCGGCCAGCATCTGGATGAGCGGGTCCTTGGCCATTGGGCCCATCCTTACGCTCTGGAGTTTCCGGAGGGAAGACCGGGGCCGCTTTGGTAGTCTAGGTGGGGTGGAACGCCCCGTGATGACCGCCAAACACGTGTGCCGAGCACAGTGGACGGGGACCCCGCCCCGCGGACTCCCGAGGTGGGCATGATGAGGCGCCTCCTTGTGCTTCTGATGAGCGTGGTGGGGTGCGGACCGGCCCCGCACACCGCGGTCGTGCCCGTGTATGGGGACAGCACCGACGAGGTCATGACCTTGGAAGGGACGATCGAGGAGATCCACTTCCAAAACATCAACAAGGCCCGCGGCCACTACACGTACAACGTCGAGCTTCGGGTCGCACACGAGGGGATTCCGGGGCCGAGGCCCGGGCAGACCAACGAGCCAGGGCAGTTCCGGGTTCGGGTTCTCGACGTCGGCAACTGGGGGGGCGCCTTGGGGGCCCCGCTACGCGGCCGAGCTACGGACCCGTGAACCGGGATCCACGCACCGGGTCTATCGGGTCTTCAGGTCGGTGACGAACGCCTCGATGTTGGCGAGGTCGCTCTCCCGGCCCTTCAGCGTTCGGTAGACCGCCAGGGACTCCTCGCCAAGGGCCAATGCTCGGGACTTGTCCCCATCGGTCGCATCGAGCGCTTGTGCGAGCTCGAACTTCACTCCTGCGACGAGCATCGGGTTGGTGTCGTTCTTCGCGGAGATGCCCAGGGCCCGCTCGAGCAGCGGGAGGGCCAAACTCGGGTTTCCTGAGGCCTGGTGCACTCCACTCAAGCCGGCGAGGGTCCAGATGAGATCTGGGTGCTCGGGGCCGAGTTTTGTCTCCCGAATCTCGAGTGCCCGCTGATGCACGGCGAGGGCTTCGTCAAAGCGTTCGAGGTCTTCGAAGACGTTCCCGAGGTTGCTGAGTGTGAGCGCCACAGTGGGGTGGTCGGGTCCAAGTTGCGCTTCGTCGATCTCGAGCGAGGACTCGTACAGCGTGATCGCCTCACCAAGTCGCCCTTGGGCCACACGAAGGCTCGCAAGGTTGGCGAGGTTGGCAGACCGTGTTCCCGGATCATGGTCTGGCTTGTTCTCGAGCTGGCGCAACACTTCCTCGAACAGGGCCTCGGCTACGTCGTGTTCCCCGGCTTCGGACCGCAACTGGGCCAGGGCTCCCATGGTTCGCAAGACCAGGGGGTGTCCCGGCGGCAGTGCGGCTTGCCGGATCTTCACGGCGCGCTCGAAATAGGGCAGAGCTTTCTCTAGTTGGCCGCGCCGGTAGTAGGACCCCCCGATGTTGTTCACCGTCGTCGCCACGTCGAGGTGGTTTGGCCCGAGGACCTGCTCGCGAATCTCCAGTGCTCGCGCGTATCTGGCGTCCGCCTCCTCGAACTTGGCCAGCTCTATGTATGCTGCCGCCGTGTTTGTCAGCGAGCGGGCCAGCTGAGGGTGTACGGGCCCGAGGGCGGCCTCGCGCAGTGTGAGCCCCTCTTCGTGGACTTCGAGGGCCTCGTCAAATCGGCCCAGAGCACGAATCGTTACGCCGAGGTTGTCGAGAAGCTGCGCGCGGTGTTCGGGCGCGCTGTCTGTGCCTTCGAGGAGTTTGAGTGCCCGCCGGATGTGGGTCTCGGCCGCCTCGTAGTCGCCCTTTTCCGAGTGAACCGATGCGATATTCGCCGCGAGCTTCGAGCGGGCGCGGGGGTCTTCCCCTGCTCTGAGCAAGGCGGCCTCCGCAAAGCGGGCCCAGCGAAGACCCGCCTCGGGCCGGGCGGCGCGTCGTCCCTCGACGGTCACGAGCGACACGCTCGCTCGCATTTGACCCAACGCGTATCCGGACGTGATGGCGGAGAAGGTCGCCTGTTCGAGCATGTCGACCGAGTCCTCGATCCGACCCATCTTCAGGAGCACGTCGCCCCGCGTGTACAGGATGTCCGAACGAAGTCGCGGCGCGTCGATGGATGCGGTGCTGTTGAGGAGGAGCTCCGAGCGCTCGTCGGCCTCGGGGTAGAGGCCGCCGACGATGCGTGCGTTGACCTGCGCGAGTTCGGCTCGGGCCGTATCCGCCTCGGGCGATGTCTCGCGAGCGTCGGGGTCGGCGGAGAGGGTCTCGCAGCGAGCCGGCTGGGGCAGGGCCGACAGGATCTGAGACGCTCGCTCGACGACGGTCGCGTCGGCACTCGAGAGAACCTCAGCTGCCGCGCCAAGGTCGAGGAGCTGCCGCTGGAGGCATGTCATGCGGTGGTCGAGAAGCGCGCTGGATTGCTCGCCTCGTTTGGTGGCCTCGCAAACCCGGGTGTGGGCGGTCTGCCATGCCTGCGCGTACTCGCCGAGCTCGGTCGTTGCGTCGCGGGATGCCCGTTCTGCGAGCGGAGACCCTGTGGCTTCGAGTCCCGCGGCGACCGACGCGGATCGGGGTTCGTTCCACGCCTCGCCGAGCGCCGCACCTGCACCCGAGCATGCGTCGCTGGATTTGGGGGCCATCGCAGCTGCGGTGAGGGCGATCCCGCCGATGCCGACGAGCCACGGAAGTGTTGTTCGGGAGCGTGGGCGTATCGCCTTCTCGAGTTCGCTCAGCAGTGGGGCCATCGACGGCCAGCGCGCGTCGGGGGAGGGCTGCAGCCCGCGTTCGAGGGACGCCCGGATGACGGAGGGCACTCCTCGGGAGTCGCTTGGAGCTGGCGGAGGCCCCTGTGCCTTGCGGACCGCGAGCTCCATGAGCGTCGCGCCTTCGAAGCCCCGGACGCCGTACAGCGCGTCATGCAGCGCGAGGCAAAAAGCGTAGACGTCGCTGCACACGGTCGTCTCGCCGTCGACCTGCTCGGGTGCCATGTAGTACGGCGTTCCCACCATGCGGCCGTCGATGCTCACCGACGCGTCGATCGAAAGGTCTTGCGTTGTGGAGTCGCTGGCCGTGGACTCGGTGGGAGCGAGCAGCCGGGCGAGGCCGAAGTCCGAGACGCGGACCCACTCGTCATGGCCGACAAGGACGTTGGCCGGCTTGAAGTCCCGGTGAAGGATGCCCTTGAGGTGGGCGGCATGCAGCCCTTTGCCGGCCTCGATGAACACCTTCAGCGTGTCTCTCCATGGCCGACTCGCATCCTCGAGGATCCACGCCTTGAGGTCTCGACCCTCGACCAGCTCCATCGCAATGTACGTGCGGTCGAGCTCGCGGCCGACGTCATGAACCGTGACGACGTTGGGATGGGAGAGACTGGCCAGGGCCTTGGCTTCGCGGACGAGGCTGGCCTGTCGGTTGGATGCGGTCGTTGCGTCTTCGTCGGGGCTGCTCCGCAACACCTTGAGCGCGACACGTCGATCGAGGGCTGGGTCGTAGGCGGAGTAGACCTCGCCCACGCCGCCGGCGCCTACGCGTTGCACGATGAGGTAGCGGCCGAACAGCTGCCCAGGGCCGAGACGCGGGTCAGCCGCCGTCTCGGCCTGTGCCAGCGTCTCGTCGTCCGCACCCATCGCAGGGCCAGTATGCCTGTTCTGTGGGGCAGCAGTGGCCCGAGTCAGGCGTCAGCGAGGCGTGTTAGGCGAGTGCAGGGGCCTTGGAACCAGCAGCGACCGCCGCTGGGGTCCGTGTTGCCTCGGCGACCACGTGCCCGATGACGATCGTCGCAGGCGCGCTGACGCTGTGCTTCCTGACGATGTCGGGCAGGTCACGCAATGTTCCCGTGAAGACCCGCTCCTGGGCGGAGGACGCCTTCTCGACGACCGCGGCGGAGATGCCCGGAGGGTGCCCCGACGCCACGAGCCGTTGGACGAGCTGCGGCAAGACCTTGATTCCCATCAGGACGACAAGCGTGGTCTGAGGGTCGTACGCCGGTGCTGTGGGCTCGCTGTCGTCGCGACCCACCGCGGTCACCACGTGGACGCGGTCTGCAAACCCGCGCCACGTCAGCGGGATCTGTGCGGTGGCCGATGAGGCATGGATGGCGCTGACGCCCGGGACGACCTCGACCTCGATGCCCTGTGCCCGGTAGCACTGAAGCTCCTCGCCGGTTCGCGCAAAGAACCCACAGTCGCCGCTCTTGAGTCGAACGACGACTTTGCCCTCGAGCGCGGCCTCGGAAGTCCAGGCCTCCAGCTCTCGCTGACCTGCGGTCGCGCCTCCGCGAGGTTTGTTGACGACCTTCCACTCCGCCGTCGTGAGGTCGGCGAGCCCATCCTTCATCGCCTTGGCAACAAGCCGGTCTGCGACGATCAGGTCGGCTCGGGAGAGCCAGCGCATGGCGCCGAGCGTGAGCATCTCGGGGTCGCCAGGTCCGGCTCCGATCAGCACGACGCGCCCCGAGTTGTCTGCTTGGGACAGGACACGGCGTGCGCGCAGCTCATCACCCGTTTCCAGGTTGGCGAGCTCGGTGAACGACGCTTGCTTTGCAAGCCTACGCAGCCGAGGGCGTCCCCAAGGGGTCTTGTTCCACGTCCGGAGACCGCTGAACCGGCGGACGGCCTCGCCCGTGTTCGGCGGGAGCGCAAGGGCGATCTCCTTGCGGAGGCGGCCCGCCATGCCCGGCCCTTGGCCCGCGGTCGAGATCGCGACCCGAACGGGGCCATCGCAGTGTAGCGCTGGTACATCGAAGTCGCATCGGTGTGGGACATCGGCGTCGTTGACCAGCTTGCCTTGGCTGTGGGCGTGGTCGTACCAGCGAGTCGCGAGCGCGTCGCCCAAGTCGCAGAGGAACACGAGCGAGAACGCCTGCACGTCGAACGGCTCAGGCGTTCCGAGTTGCAGGTGGAACTGGCCTTTCGCGTCGCTCAGTGTGCTGCCATCGGCGGACGCGAGCAGGGGGCCTGCGAACTCCAGCAGCTCGGGGATCGCTCGGACCTTCGCGAGGTGTTCGGCATCCGTCCACACACGCATGGGCGTCTTGCTGCGGGCCAGATAGCGCACCCGGGCCAGAAGCTCGCGACCGCGACCGATGACCAATCCGGCGCCTTGGGGCCGAACCGCGATCATCATCCGAGCTTCGTCGGAGATGTTGGTCACCGCGCGGCTTCCTCTTGAGGTTGCGCCGCGGCCAGCCGGTGGTGGATGCCGCATTCGGTCTTGCCGCGACCACGCCAGCGACCGGCGCGTTCGTCTTCGCCAGCGCCAACCCGAGACGTGCAGGGGCGGCAGCCGACGCTCGCGTAGCCGTCGTCGAGCAGCGGGTTGTAGGGGAGCTTGTGGCTGTGCAGGTGCTCGAACACGCGGGCCCGAGACCACCAGGCCAGGGGGTTGATCTTGACCAGCCCGTGGACGGAGTCCCACTCGACGCTCTCGACTTCGGCACGGACGAGCGAACCACTGCGGCGCAGGCCGGTGATCCATGCGCTCGCGCTATCCAGCCGGTTGGCAAGCGGCTTGACCTTCCGAATCTCGCAACACTTGGCGGGGTCCGTCTCCCAGAGCTCCTCGCCGAGGGCTTCGGCCTGCTCGTCGAGAGTGAGCGCCGGCTTCACCCGTTCGATGCTGACCCCCAGTCGCGTCTCCAGTCGCGAAGCGAGCTGAAGCGTCTCCTCAAAGAGAAGGCCCGTGTCGAGCAAGACCACGTCGACGTCCAGTCCCGCGCTCACGGCGAGGTCGAGGGCGACAATCGACTGCGGTCCCAAGGCGCTCGCGAGCACCAAGCCCTGCGGAAACCCTTGCCCCGCCCAGCGCAGGATCTCGAGGGGATCCCGGAGGTGAGTGGGCAGCACGTCGTGGGTCTGCAGAGAATTCAGCATTGTGCACCGTGGATTGTCAGGGCTGTCCGTAAAACTCAGCGATATACCGTAGTTAACATCGCAGCCTAGACGCTGAATCAGGAGTATCAGCCACCGGAATCGTGTCAAAACAATTAAAACTCCGGCTGCGTGTCGTCTTATTACCTGAATGCTCGATCTACGGGTGTCACAACCGGATTGCCACCCGATCGCGATCTTGGGTTTCCGATTGCGTAGAGCACCCCAAAAGCAGGCCGTTCACGCGAGAAATACCTCCCCACGCGGCAGTATTACGGCTACACGCGTGGTAATTGGCAGCGCAACCTGCAGAACGGCCTGCCGTCAGTGGGGTCATGACGCGCTTAGCTTCCATCGCTTCGGTCCTCATCGTCCTCGGCGCTTGCGGCGGCGACGACAGCGCTGCTGCGGACACCGACGGTTCTGGCGCCGAGGACGGGACGGGCACCACCGGCGGACCGTCGACTGATTCGCAAGCCATGGACGACTCGACAGCCGGGACTGACTCGGTCGACTCAACCGGTCCCGGCCCGGATTCCGATACGGATGCCGATACGGATGGGGACTCTGAAGGGGGGGTCCTTTGCGACGCGGTTGGATTCGATGCGGTGCAGCCGTGGACGCTACCGGACTACGGACAGCTGACGT
>JBOEGF010000002.1:153407-153580 GCA_050633305.1 Nannocystales bacterium | reverse complement strand
GAAGGGCAGGACCTGAGCTTCGGGCTGATGGACATGACCGGGGATGGGCGGCCCGACTTCGTGGTGATGGACGCGTGCGACACGGATGGGGTTGGAGCAGAGCGTTGGCTGGTACACCCGGGAGAGGACGGCGGCTTTGGCGACGTTCAGCCGTGGACATTGCCGGACTACGG
>JBOEGF010000002.1:0-153316 GCA_050633305.1 Nannocystales bacterium | reverse complement strand
GAAGGGCAGGACCTGAGCTTCGCGTTGCTCGGTCTCGGGGCTGAGGGCCGCTCAGACTTCGTGGTGATGGACGCGTGCGACACGAACGGAGTCGGGGCGGACCGATGGTTGGTGCACGCCGCCGTCTGCGAGTAAGCCATCGTTCGACAACCAACGAAAAAGCGGGACGTCCCGAAGGGCGCCCCGCTTTCATCAGTCAGCCCGGCCCTAAAGGCAGGTTGCGTTCCAGGGTCCGGAGCAGGCCCCCGACTGCGAGAACGTCAGGGTGCCGAAGCGTCCGTTCTGGAAGGTGTTGTCGTTGATCACGAGGTCGGCGATCTGGCCGCCTGGACCTGCGACGGTGATGTTGGAGCCCATGGAGGTGAACTCGAGGTTGACGTCGTAGTCGACCGCGAACTCCCATCCTTCGAGTGCTGCCTCGGCGGGCGAGAGCAAGACCTCGGAGTTCGCGGTATCGATGTCGCAGAAGATGTCCTCGGAGGTCAGGGCACCAGCAGAGGGAGCCTGGACCTTCTTGACGAGCATGCCGCCGGGCCACAGGAAGTTGGGGGCGTTGGGGCAGACGTCGACACCCAGGTTTTCGGCCTGGTCTTCAGCCTTCCACGCGAAACTATAGAAGTGAGAGGCATCTTGAGCCCCCCAGACGAAGCCGACGACGTCGTTGTCGCCGTTGTTGATGTCGGGGCTGAGGTTGTCGACCCGGAGTACACCCTCGAACGCGGTGTCTTCGAACTCGACGTCGCACAGGTGAAGGCCGGCGTCGTTGTTGAGGTCCTCGCAGGCCTGGGCGCCACCTTGTTGGTAGGTGATCGAGGCCGGCATACCGATGTCGCCGTCGAGCAGGTCGAGCTGTACGAGCTCGCATGCGCTCTGGAGGCCGAAGACATCGGCGGAGACCACGGTGACCGAGTCTTCGGCCTGGTCGACGCCATCATCGACGGTGACCGTGTACGTCTCGTAGTTGGAGGGGGTGGCGTTGACCGTGGCACCCACGGCGACGTCGAGCGTCTCGCCGGGCGACCATGAGTAGGTGTACTCGCCTGTCCCGCCCGAGGCCATGGCGGTGAGCTCGGCTGCGGTCGGTGATTCGTACGTGACGCATGTGCCGGCGTCGACGCTGAGGCACTCGTCTGTGATGTTGGGCGTCGTGTCGTCGCAGTCGGTGCCGGGCGTGATGCCGTTGCCTCCGTCTGGAGGATCGTTGTCGCCGTAGCCGTCCTCGTCCTCGTCCTGCGTGCAGGCTTCGCTCAGAGGCGGCTCTTCATTTTCGGACGCTCCGGGGAAGGTGTGTTCGTTGCTGTCGTCGCAGTCGGTACCCGGGTCGACGCCGTCGGGAGGATCTGCATCGCCGTAGCCGTCGCCGTCCTCGTCTTCCATGCAGGCTTCGTCGCCCGGAGGGTCCTCGTTCTCCGCCGCACCAGGGAAGGCGTTCGGGTTGCCGGGGGCGCAGTCATCGGGGTTGGGGACGCTGCCATCGGGCGGCTCTTCGCCATCGGGTACGGTGACGCACTCGTCCGGATCGCCGAAGCCGTCGTTGTCGTCATCGGTGCACCACTCGTCGCCGCCGTCCGTGTCGTTCGAGTCGGACTCCGACTCCATGGTGTCGCTGGCGCTGTCGGTGTCGAGCGTGTCGCTCTCGGAGGCCGTGGCGTCCGTGTCCGACCCGCCCAAGGATGCGTTGGCATCTGCTGCACAGCCCTCGTTGGACGTGTCTTGGAGCAACCCGTCGTCTGCACAAGGATCCGCGCAGCCCGCCGCCATGAGAGAACACGACGTCAGGAGTAGGGAGATGTATGCCCGCCGCATGGTCCTGGGCGCCAGTGCAGCCCGAGTGCCACGATCGATCGACAACCCGCCGAAACCCGCCTTTTCAAACGCTTAGCCGGATCGGGGGCAGGAGACCCCACCGGGACCGCGCACAGTGGGGCCCGTCGGCCGGGTCATTTTGACCCGGTGGGGCATCCTGGTTCGTCCCACATGGCCCCACGTGTCTGCCCGCTGGCCCGCGACAGACGACGATCCAACGTTGGTACGGAAAGTGCCTACAGCCGATCAGAACCCGCTATGGCACCGTTCTCGCGCATTTTCGCACTTTTGACGCCCGTCGTCACGTTCCTTGCGGCTCCCGAGGCTCAAGCCGCTCCCGACGACGAAGGCGGTTCTGCTTCCATCGGCCTCTCGTCTGAGGACGGCGCCAGTGCCGACGCAGATGGAGCCGAAGGCGACCGCGCGGAACTCAGGTGGATCGACCGATGGAGCCCGGAGCGCAACATGTGGGAGCTCGGCATTTACGGCGGTGTGTTTCTGCCCGGCGCGAACCATGAGCTGTTCGCGTTCGATGCGGCGGCCCCGGACCTGGGATTCAAGAAGTTCAAGCCACTGGCGCCCGAGCTCGGCGGGCGCGTCGGCTACTACCCGCTGCGTTTCCTCGGCGTCGAACTCGAAGGCGGCGGCATGTTCGCATCGACCAACGACGACCAGGCCGCGACCCTGTACACGATCCGCGGCCACGTCCTGGCTCAGATCCCACGGTGGAGCGTGACGCCATTCCTGCTTGCGGGTGCCGGGGGTCTCGGCGTCAGCAGTAGTGACGGTGCGGTCGGGAACGATATCGATGCGGCCGTTCACCTCGGCGGTGGTGTGAAGATCTACTTCAACCGCTGGGTCGCGATGCGTCTGGATCTGCGTGACGTCATCGGCTCTCGCCGCGGTGTGAGCGAGGGCGAGAACCACAACTTCGAAGCCTTGCTTGGACTCTCCCTCACTCTGGGTCGCAAGAAGACGGCACCGCCTCCAGAAGTTGGTCCGATCGATACCGACGGGGACGGGATCATGGACCCGGACGACAAATGCGTCGAGACGCCCGGTGTCCCTGAGTACGATGGCTGTCCGATCCCCGATACCGACGGCGACGGTTTCCTCGACCCGGACGACAAGTGCCCCACGGTTCCGGGAATTGCCCCCGACGGGTGCCCAGACAACGATCGCGACAAGGACGGCATCCTCAACGACGTCGACAAGTGTCCCGACGACCCGGAGACCAAGAACGGCTACCAGGACGAAGACGGTTGCCCCGACGAGTTGCCCGAAGAGGTCAAGGCCTTCGCGGGCGTGATCGAGGGCATCTACTTCGATACCAACAAGGACACCATCAAGCCCAAGTCCCGCCCCAAGCTCAACGAGGCCGCGGACGTCCTCACCAAGTTCCAGGAGATCCGGATCGAGATCTCCGGCCACACCGACAACGTCGGCAAGCACGCCTACAACATGGACCTGTCCAAGCGACGTGCCGAGTCCGTGCGCAACTACCTTGTCGGCAAAGGCATCGACGAGTCGCGAATCACCGTCGCGGGCTATGGCCCCGACCAGCCGATCGACACCAACGACACCAAGGCCGGACGCGGCAAGAACCGCCGCATCGAGTTCAAGATCCAGCAGCAGTAGCGCCGGGTTGGGCTGCATCCAGGGCGCGCTCCGGACTCTCCGGGGGCGCCCTTTTGCTTTGGTTGGCTGCGCCGACCTGGCTCGCGCGCCGCGGTGTTACAGTCCGCGCTTATGCGCGCCGCTTGCATTCTCGCCGGAGCCGTTCTCTTGGGCCCTGCAGCCGCCTCAGCCGAGACGCTCGAGGTTGACCGGTTCGAGCCCGTGCGGGAACTGGAGCTCCTGGGCCTGCAGGGCATCGACGTGGACACCGGCTGGCAGCCATCGGGCAGCAATATCCAGGTGCGGTTCGAGACACACGCGGACGACAACATTCTCATTGAGATGCCCGGCGACGCGGTCTTCGACTGGGATACGGGCGAGGTGCACTTCGTTGGGGATGAGGACGCGGGCGTGTTCGACTTGGACGTCGGCGTGCTGTTGGATGCCCGTTTTCGGTTCGATCTCCTCGGTCAGGACTTCGAGTCGTCGTTCATCGGCCCCTACGACCTGGGCATCTTTCAAGAAGCCAGCTACACGCCCTACCTGCTGCCGGGCAACGACGATCGTCCGCTCCTGGTCGATGACGAGACGACACCGATCGAGGTCTTCAACTACGCGATCGTCGACGCCCTGATCGCGAGCGGGAACTTCTTCGTAGACGCAGGCTTCGACATCGATACGGAGCTGACGTGTGAGCGTATCGACATCACCGATGCCGACGGTGTCGAGGCTGGCTCGGTCCTCGCCGAGTTCGAAGCCCTCAGTGCGGCCGGTCGAGATGCGGAGATCGTGGAGTTGTTCGCGAGCCTGCACTGCACGCTCCTGTCTGACATCGAGCTCATTCTGTATCCGGGTGTGGAGCTGGAGATCGCCTTTCAGGAGTTTCAGCTCGTGCCGTTCGAGTTGCGGATTCCGCTCCTCGACGACCGTACCGACGCGATCTCCTTCGAGCCGCTCCCGATCGTCTTCGATATGCCCCCTATGGACATGCCGGGAGAGAGCACGGGCGCGGCATCCTCTGGCGGGGATGGGTCAGGTGGGAACGAGAGCGGGAGCTCCGAGTCTGACGGCGAGTCTGGCGGGGATAGCGCGTCGACCGGCCTGCCGGACTCCGGCCCATCCTCGACGAGTACGGGGTTGGCTGGCGACACGGACACCGATTCGGCTGGCGGAATGTCTGACTCGGCGGACGGCTGCGGCTGCACAAGCGGTCGGCCGGACCGTGTGGGAGCGGCGCTGTTTCTGATTCTGCTGTTGTCGCTGCGGCGACGCTCCGCGGCGGCGGATCGCGAGTAAACCGTGTATTTTCAGCTGTTTCGCTCAGTCGCGGAGAACACGCGAGAAACCGGCTGACCAATGTAGGATACTAGCGTACCCTGTCCGTCCGCGATGATGCTGCTTGCGGGGGACTTGAAGATGTTGCGCCAGTGGACTGTGTGTTTGGTGCTGGGAGCTGCGCTTGCGGCTTGCGGCGGGGATGGGGGCGGAGAGGCCGACGCGGATAGCGCTGGTGACGACAGCGGCAAGGCCGACGACGTCGACGATCTCGACCCCGAGGACTGTTCGCTCGAAGCCGGAGACGAGCGCGAGCTGGCGTTGTTTGAGAACAACAACCACGTTCAGATGCGGTGCCGAGGTGCGACGGGGTTCGTGCAGACGGCGTGCTGCATCGACGAGATTCGGCAGTTCGAGTTCATCACGGGCTGCCCGATGCAGGCCAAGTTCAACAACGCCTCGGGGTCCGAGAAGCGCTGCGTCCAGGACCAGCCTGACTCGGGCGAGGTGGTGTCTGGCGAACTGTTCGTGCCGACGATGTGCTGCGAGTTGCTGTGTGACCCCGCTGCAGGGTGGGACGACCCCGAAACGCAGAGCTCATGCCGCAACTCGGCCGGGCAGTTCCACCCGCACGTGTGCTGCACGATGAACGACAACGCCCGCTGCGGAGGCGCACAGTTCGACGCGCAACCGAACGCGGCGGGCTGGCGTCACTGCCGAGCCCAGGAGGGCGACTACGCTGGTCAGTTCGCGCCGGCCGCCTGCTGCATGGACACCTGCTTCGACATCATCGAAGCGGGCGAAGAGGACGTTCCGTTGGAGTGCGTCATCCCCGTCGAAGAGGAGTGTTCGGGGGCGGCCCCGGACGCCAACGGCATCTGCCGTACACCGGACGGGTACTTCGCCAAGGGCATGTGTTGCATCGACGCAGGGGACGTTGACGTTCCGGCATCCGACGACTGCTACGAGAAAGAAATCACCGGACAAGAACTGATGGGCTGCGAAGCCTGAGTGGGGGGATCACGATGAACGACGAAGAACGACGGAAGTTTGAACTCACTCGGCGCGCAATCCTGCGTGGATCAGGCGCGCTCGGCATGGGGTCCCTCGCCGCGGGTGGTCTCGGCTGCAACGAAGGTGGCCCCGGACTGGACCCCATGCTTCGCCACGCCGAGTGCGTTGGCGGACCGGCGATGTCGCCCGACGATTTACTCGCACCGGTCGAGAACATCGTGGTGCTCATGATGGAGAACCGGTCGTTCGACCACATGTACGGTTCTCTCAGCTTGATGGAAGGCCGAGACGATGTGGACGGCCTGCTCGGCAACGAGTCCAACCCCACCCACGACGGTGGCACGGCCGACATCTTCGAGCTCGATCCGTTTCGCAAGCTTCACCACCTCCCGCACAAGTGGGAGCCCATGCACGACGCCTTCAACAACGGCGTGAACGATGGCTTCGTGAAGGCGCATCACGAGGCGAACAAGCACGAGACCCTCACCGCTGGCCCCGAGGTCATGGGCTTCCTGCAGCGCCGCGACATGGAGGTCATGTACGCGCTGGCCGACAACTACACGTTGTGCGACCAGTGGCACTGCTCGGTCATGGGACCGACGTGGCCCAACCGGTTCTTCATGCACGCCGGACAGTCCGGCGGGCGCAAGACCAACCACCCCAAGTTCTTCATGGACACGGTCTGGGATCGTCTGCGCGACCTCGACATCCCTGGGCTCAACTACTTCACAGACCTTCCGTGGGGAGCAGCTGCACTGGGCAAGCTCCGCGGCTTCTCGCGCCTGTCCTCCTTCTTCGAGGATGCCGAGCGTGGCCGTCTGCCCGCGTTCTCGATCATCGACCCCGGCTTCTTCAGCTCGAGCTCGGACCACCCCCGCGAGTTCGGTGGGGACAGCGACCACCCCGAGATGGGTCCCAACGTCAACTTGGGGCAGTTGCTCGTGGCCACGATCTACCGCGCGCTCGCCGAGAGCCCGCAGTGGAACAAGACGATGTTCATCATCACGTACGACGAGAGCGGTGGATTCTACGACCACGTCGCTCCGCCGACAACGGTCGACCAGCGCGGTGAGTTCCAGCAGCTTGGCTTCCGCGTTCCAAGCCTGGTCATCGGGCCCCACGTCCGCTCGGGCTGCGTCAACAACAACCTGTTCGAGCACTGCTCGATTCTCTCGACCGCGCAGCGTCGCTTCGGCCTGGAGTCTCTCAATCAGCGCGTCGACGTGACGGCGGACCTCTCCAGCGCGATCAATCCCGACTACATCGATGACCCTCAGGCTCCGATCATGTTGCCCGAGGTCGAAGTCGATGAGGACCGGCTCATCGAGAAGCTTCTCCCGGTCGATACCCAGCCGGAGCTGAAGCTCTTGGCCGACTCCGGTGCGGTTCCTGCGGAGTTCGACCGACGCGCCGAGTTCAAGAGCGACGTTCGTGGACTGGTGCACAAGGCCCGCGACTACGGCCTGGTGCACCCGGTCAGCGAGTTCAAAGCCTGGACCTACAAGTAGCGTCAATCGAGGCCGCGCGACAAAGCGTCGATCGGGGAAACCGGTCGGCGCTTCGTCGTGTCGGTGCGAAGGATGAACACTCCAGTCCCCACTCGCAGCGCGTCCTCTCCGGTCATGGTCGCGTTTGTAGGCATCGCGGGCGCTGTGGCGGGGTCCTTGGCGGTGTGGACCGCGTTGGCCCCCAATGCCACGGCGCCCACCGCTCAGACGTGTCAGTGCGAGTGCGTCACCGAACCGGCCCCGGCGACAACGCCCGCTCCGGAGACGGAGACGGAAAGCGAAACGGAAACGGAAACGGAGAACTCGGACGCGGACCGCGGAGAGGTTGCTCAGCGTTCAGGCCCGACGGTCCGGCAAGCCAAAGCGGAGGTTGAGGGGCGGCTCGATCGCGATGTCATCCGCCGGATCGCACGGGCACACATCAACGAGGTCCGCCACTGCTACAACCAGGGCTTGTCCGCCGACCCAGAGCTGTCGGGCCGCGTGGCGGTGCAGTTCAAGATCGGCTCGGAGGGAAAGGTCCTCGAGTCGTCGGTGTCCTCGAGCACGCTTGCTGAGGAGGATGGCACGGAGGGCGAAGTGGCCACGTGCATCAGCACAGTCGTCCAGCGCTGGAAGTTTCCCAAGTTCGACGGTGAAGCGGTCGTCGTGACCTACCCGTTCGTCCTCGAGCCTAGTTGATCCTGGGCAGGGGCGGATTTTTCCGCTCTCCTGCTACGTTGTAGGTGCAATGAGTGCGCCGCGGAGGTTTTTATACCAGCAGCTCTTTCTGCCCTCACTGCTGATCGCCTGCGCGGCAACTCCCCCCAAGCCCGAGGCTGAACCGACTGAGACCGGCTCCGTAGGCGAGCCCACGCTGGCCACAGAACCGGCCTCCCTCGGCGCAAGGGTGATCGATCTGGAAGCGGACTCCGTCTGGAAGGTGCGCGGCGAGCAGCCGGGCGACGGCCTCGGCTTTTCGTTCGCCGCGCCCGGCGACCTCGATGGGAACGGCACGACGGACATCGCCATCGGTGCTCCGTTTGCGGATGTGGCCGGGCGCATCGATGCGGGCAAGGCCTACGTGGTCCTCTCACGAGAGCATCCGGTCGACCTCGCGAACGTGACGCGAGGAAAAGGCGGGTTCGCTCTGTGGAGCGCGGTCCCGGCGGGCTGGATGGGATTCGCGCTCGCAGGGGGCGACCTGGACCACGACGGACACGGCGATCTCGTGATCGGCGAGCCTTTTGGTGACGGGGTTCGCTCGCAGAGTGGGCAACTGCACCTCATCCGCGGAGCCTCACAGGCGGATTGGAAGACAGCGAAGATCGGGCGCCCGAGGTCTCGACGATGGAGCGGGATGGAGCTTCGCGACACGGCAGGCTGGAGTCTCTCCTTCCCCGGGGACGTCAACGGGGACGGAAAGCAGGATCTGGCCTATGGCGGCTCGGCATTGGCGGGGGACCACACGAAGCTCGCGCTCGGAACGATGCTGTTCGGCGGCTCGGTCCCGACGAACCGCGGGCTGGGTCGTCTGCTCGACAGCAAAGGTGGCTACTTGGTCGAGGATGGAACCCTCAAGCCAAGGCCGGCGGGTGACGTTGACGGCGACGGGCTTGACGATGTGCTGTGGTCACGCCGGCGAGTCACCGCAGGCGGAGTCGCGGGCTACGTGTCGTTCGGTCGGGAGGACGACGGCCCCGAGCTGCTCAGTCACGGCGACACGGCAGCGCCGATCCGCTCTCCGGTCTCGGGGCTCACCAGCATTCGCTCCGCAGGCAAGCAGGGCCTTTTGGTGACCGCTGGTGACTTCTCGGTGACCGCGACGGGGCGTGCCTACCTCGCGCCGCGCGGGGGTCGAGGGTCAATCGAGCTCGCGAAGGCCAAGCTTCTGTTCGAGAGCGACGACTGGGCACCGGTCGACGGCGGGGCACTGGGCGACATTGACGGAGACGGGACGACCGAGCTGTACCTGACGCTGGCCGGCCGGGTGGGTGAGCGTGGAGCCGAGTTCCGAACGTTGGTGCTGTTCGCGGTCCCGGACGCCCCCATCCGCACGATCGACGCGACCGAGACCGTCGTTCCGTTGCGACTCCCCGGCGAGGGCGACGAAACCCGCCACATGGTCCGACCTGCGGGAGACCTCGATGGTGACGACATCGACGATTTCTTCGTCGGCGCCTATTGGGCTGATGACCGGCGCGGGCGCGGCTACATCGTCAGCGGTGGCTCCAAGCTTCCATTGCGCTCGCCATCGGACCTCCCTCAGTTGGCTGCGGTTCGCGACGACGTCACGCCGGGCTGCACGTGGAAGTTCGAGGACGAAGTACTCTTCGTCAACGGACAAGAGACGCGGTTTCACCAGAGCGATGGTGTTGCGGTCGACGTGTTTCCCGACGACCACGATTCGCTGATCGTTTCGAACGCCACGAACTACTTGGCGGGCTGGAGCTATCCTCCTGATGGCGAAGGTCTGTACCGAGTCGACTGCGACGAACCCAAGGCCGCGGAGCTGCTCGGAAAGACCGTCGGCCCATCCCGTAGGCTTCGCCGAGGGGGCCGAGTCCGCTACGTTTATGCGAGCGGCGACCAGACGATTTCGCACGACCTTCAGAGCCAGGCCCGCACGGTTGTAAGTCGGCCCGAGTTTCTGTTCCAAGGCGAGTGCTGGAACGGAGGATTCACCGACGGCGAGATCGTCTATGGGAGAGACGTCGTCGAGCACGCCGATGGTGAGCTCGCGGTGCTGGCCGTGCAGCGTGGAGGGGACTGCGGGTTCGAGGCCGATTGGTTGGCGGGCCCGGTGACATTCGAACACTTCGAAGACCCTCGATTCATCTCGCAGCGTACGCCTATCTCCCCCCCACTCCTCGCAACGGGGGCGGGAGAGACGGTTTTCGCGAGCACGGGAGGACGATGCGTGGGCGTCGCGGATGCGCCCCGGGACCGGAGCATGTGGCGCTCGGATGACGCAGGCGACACCTGGACTCGGGTCGAGATCCCCGGGATGAAGACGACGACGGACGCGGTCTTCGTCGACCCCGAGGACCCCTCACACCTCGCGGTCCGTTCGCTCAACTGTGTCGAGTACTCGGGCGGTGCCGACGAGTGGCCTGAGGTCGGTGGCAAGACGTTTCTGTCCGAGAATGCAGGAGAGAGTTGGACACGTTTGAGACCCCGCAAGATCCCGAAGTGGGCTCGGGGTCGGGGGGAGACGACGGTAGAGGTTGGCCGTGTCTCCTTGCGCGGAACCGCCGTCGGGATCGTCGTTCTCGACGACACGAGTTCGCGGCGTTCGATCTTCGACCCGGCGCCCCCTGCAACCGTAGCCTCGTCGGGGAGTGCTCCGACCCGGTGCACGCCCGCCCTTCTCGACGGATGCCTCTCTGTTGGGAGACAGTGGGCGCTCGATCACGATTCGATGGACATGCCCCGCACGGTGGTCACCTCCGGCGAACTCTTGGGGCAAGCAACGCTGGGGTTCGCATGCGAGCGGGGTTCGGCCATCGCGTGTCGAATGCGTGGCGTCTTCCGGTTGAGTCTGGCCGACCGCCACGGGCAGCCATGGACCACCAGTGTCACGCACGGCTCGGCCGTCCGCCTGCTCGGGAAGGCGTGCAAAGCCGGAGATGGTCCCGGCTGCAAGCTCTCGAGGTGTGCGAGGGAGTCCTGCGGAGCATGCCTCGACCCACCGAGTGACGAGGGGTGGTGCGAAGAGCTGGAGGGCGAGTACGCCGTTCAGCGTTGAAGCAGGTGGCCGGTCAAAGACGACCAGCCACCCGCGATGCGCCCGAGCTCGACGTACAGCAGCAGGGGGGTCGTCTCCTGCCGAGCACCGGCCAACGGCACCCTAAGGCTCTCGCCGCCTACACGCACTCCGCATAGTCGCCGTTGCACGCGGCGCCTTCGCCTTCCCACAGCGTTCCGTTGCTGTCGAGGTACGGCTCGTTGCTGGGGTCCCAGGCCAGGGGGCAGGGGTCACACGCGTCACCGATACCGTCGAAGTCGCTGTCGAGTTGAGGGCGACGGCACGCGGTGTTGCCCTCCTCCGTTCCACGCTCGAGGTTCTCCTCAAGGGTGACGCCTGCGTCGGTCAAGGCCGAGGGACAGCCCGGGGGTGGAATGAGGACGCCAGGGGTCGTCTCGAGAGAGAGCGGGAGCACCGCGCACTCGAATGCCGCCTGTTGTTCGGCTGTGCAGGAGGTGGACGCCATCACCGGGATGAACGTTCCGGGTTGTCCGGGGTGGGGGGCCTGCAGCCCGACGCAGCTCTCCGGTTCGTCGAGGTCGCACCCATCGCTGCGCACAAGCTGCCCGCCCTGGGTCTCGAACAGTTCGACGGTGCAGCACAAATCACTCGCGGAGACAGGATGGTAGGCAATCCGGGCTGCGTTGGCCCTATCCCCGCATCCCTGGTCAGCACCGAGTTCGCAGGCTTCGCCGACCCCGTCGCCGTCGGGATCGTCGTCCTGGACGCCGCCTTCTATGGCCTGTGACGGGTTGGGCTGGAAAGCGCAGGTGTCACAGATGTTCCCGATGCCGTCGTTGTCTTCGTCGATATGGTTGCAAAGGCCAGTCGGGCTACAGCTGCGCGACTCTGGACAGTCGTCCGGCCCGGCGCAGGTGGTACGCAGCGCTTCATCCAGAGGAGCACGGGGGCATGCGTCGACGGCGTTGAGCAGCCCGTCGCCGTCGTAGTCGTCTTCGTCGCCGAAGCCGGAGCTCGCATCGCCGCCCAAGTCGGGATCGCAGGCATCACCGACCCCGTCGGAGTCCGCGTCCTCCTGGCAGGGTCCAGACTCGTCGCAGTTGGCGACCGTTGGGCAGTTGTCGCAGGCATCACCGACTCCGTCCCCGTCGAAGTCCCCCGCGAGCGGGAACTGGCGGACCTGCATGTAGTCGGGGATCGCTGCGCCCTCGAGGTGGTAGGTCGAAACTGGATCGGGGCACAGGTCGCAGGCGTTTCCGATGCCATCGCGGTCCGAGTCGGCGGTGTTGCTGCCGCTTTCGTCGAAGACGAACGGGCAATAGTCGGTCTTATCCGGGATGCCGTCCTTGTCTGTATCGAGCTGCAGCGGGTTGGGGACCGAGGGGTCGAGGTCGGTGTCGCTCGGCACTCCATCCGCATCCGCGTCGGAGCAACAGCCGTAACCGCCCTGCGAGCAGTCCAGCGGCGCGCCCGTCTCACCCCCGTCTTCGGTGTCGCCAGAGGTGCTCTCGGAGCTTCCTTCTTCACTCTCCCCACCCACGGTGGAACCGGGGGAGTCTCCCGTGCCGCTGCTCGACTCGGTTCCGCTGGGGAGCTGTCCAACCTCCTCGACATCGGCCGGGCAAGCACAGAGCAACGAGAGTGCGAGCAAGGTGAAAGCGGCGTGTTGCGGCGTCTTCATACTCACCTATCCGACGACGCCCCGAAATCCGTCGACCCGTGGAACGAAAACCATCACAGGCTGCACTCCGTCTTGACCTTGGCGCTGAGAGGCGTGTCCTTATAGGTCAGGACGAACGAGCGCGCGGCAGCTTTGGGTTGCGGTCCAGTACCCGAGCACGCTGCGATCGCGGTCCAGGCTGAACGTTCGATGGAGAGCGTTCCTTGCGGGAATCGTCGGGCGTGGTCTTGCAGCGCACGATTGGCAGCCGCGATGTTTCCAGCTCGAAGGTGTTTCTGGGCGCGCTCGAGGAGCGCGAGTTCTTCGCGCAGGCGATCGGCGGCGCCTTGGGACTCAGGAGTGGGTGCCGAGGTGCGAACTCGGGGCGTAGATGGACGGGCGGTCGCCGGTGGTTGTGCTGGCTCGGATGAAGCCAGGGCCGGAGCAGGCGGGGGCGCAGCGGGGACGGAGCGTGAGGCAGGCCGCGGTGCCGGGGCCTTCGGGGCGTCTGGTTCCGCAGGGGCGACCGCCCGCGCTGTGGTTGGAGGCGCGTCATCGGTGAGCATGGAGACAGCCCCCCACCCAAGTCCAGTCGTGACGAGGGCGGCCGTCGCAAACTTGACGACCAGGACACTCGCGGCCCAGCGCTTCGGTGTTGCCTCGACTCCACTTCCATGGCCGGCGCGTTCGAGAACGGCCTGCAGGTTGGCATCGAGGGCGCCGGACGGCGATTCGACGCTGCGACGATAGGCGGCGAGGTAGTCGTGGCGCGGGTCGGCAGTCATCGGGTCCTCGTTCGCTGTCGCTTCGCTTCCTCGCGGGCAACGGCCTTGGAAAAGAGCGCGCGTACCGTTCGGAGGCGCGAGTAGACGGTGTTGAGGTTGACCGAAGTGGCGGCGGAAGCTTCGGGGGCGGTCATCCCCTCGAGTTCACAAAGAACGAAGACCTCTCGTTTTTCGTCATCGAGCTCTGCCATGAACGACTCGACCACGCCGGCCGCGCGTCGCCAGTCGAGGGCTTCATCGGGAGGAGCTTCACTGTCTTTGGCGAGGTGGAGAGGAGGGCGGCGAGCGTCCTTGGCTTTGGCCCGGCGCGAGACGTTGCGCAGAATGCCGTAGAGCCAGCCCCGGGCGCTCGCGTCCGGCCGAAGGTCACTGAGGCGACGTAGGGCGACCAGGAAAACGTCCTGGACCACGTCGTCTGCGAATCGCGCAGGCACGCCGAGCGCGAGGGCGCTGCGCCGGACGAAGTCGTGTTGTTCGGCGAACAGGACCTCGAACCCGTTCTGCGCGGTCGTAGGCGCGCGAGGTACCGCGCTGGGGCCCGAGGTCATCCTCCACCCATCCCACGAGGACGCGGATTCCGTCGAAGAAAATGTGTCGAGCCTGCGGGATCGTCGCGACCGTGAGGAACGCGCGCCAGCAGGGTCTTCAGCGGCGGGGCAGATGCAACTCGAACCCGAGCGCGGCCCGGGGGGCGACGATCTCCGGCTCGTGGGAGGGGCCATCGGGAACCAGGAATCCAGGTCGTCGGACCGAGATCACGGCGTTGACGTCGAGGACGAGGGCAAGCCCAGGCGCCACGAACACGCGCAGGGTGGGGCCGAGGGTCGCAGCCACCCACGCGCCGCGTTGGGGCTGGGTCTGGACCAGCGTACCCGTGCCCTCGCCGAGCTGCTCGCCCGCCTCCAACCCACCGCAGACCCCGGGCTGGAGCCGACCTTGAAGTACATCGAACGTTCCGCACCCGTGAGCGCCTACCGCCCATCCCCAGGCTTGAATCCCGGCTCCCGTGTCCGAGGCGCTCGTCGTCGTGGGCGCCGCAACCAGAGCGGAAACGTCGGCGCGCCAAACCTTCGAGCCGAGTCCAAGCGCAACGCCTCCGCCGCCCCCAAACCCAGGCGTCGTCCCAAAGGTGCCGAAGCCGAACGCCCCCACCGACGCAAACAGCGAACGGGCTCCTGTTGCCGTCCTAGCGACCCTGGTGGGTGATTCAGGCGGCGGGGTCTCGATGGAGTCGTTCGCGGGCGCGCGTGGTTCTACAGGCTCGGGCTCGGGCTCCTCATCAAGCTCGAGCTCGGGCTCGGGTTCGGACTCGGGCTCGGGCTCGGGTATTGACGGGGGCTCCGGGACGACCGCGCTTGTCGCAGCGGCCCGGGTGATCAATACGGCGGCTTCGACGAGCGTGTCACATGCGGGGCTCTGCAGGGTCCGAGTCTGGACGCCGTCGGGCGTCTCGAGGCGCAGGGTGGCCGCGAGTCCCTCGTCTGTCGCGTCGACCTCGATCTCGACGGATGCGTCCTCGAAGTCCTGCGCGGCAAGGTCAACGGGCGCCTGGCCACGCGATGCCGGGCACTGACCACTGCGATCTGTCCAGGTGACGTCGGTCGCCATGGAGGCGAGCGCGAGCGCGAGGGCCAGCATTCGGGCGCATCATGCCGTGGCGTGGCGCCCGAGGCGAGCGCCGAGTTGGGAAAGCACCTCCGAGAAGCGCGGGAGACTGGACCGAGGGCTACCAGCAGCCGTCGAACTGAACACGACCGGAGATGGTGCCGTGCTCGCTCGCGCAGTCGACGACCATCTCGCCGCCGTGGTTGTACAGCAGGCCCTTCTGATCAACCGTCCGGTCCAGCCGTACGTAGAACTCGTCGCAGTCGTCTTCGGTGAAGACAAATCCATCGAGCGTACCGGGGGTAAACGCGACGATCGTTGGGCCCAGCTCTTCGTCGTCGACGAAGCGAACACATCGTTCGCCATCGTGGCTCGACACGTCGATCTCCTGGCGAAAGCCACCGATACAGATGCCCGGGTCGAGGTTCCACGTACCGAGTTCCTCTCCTTGAACGGAGAGGTTGCCCTCCACGCTCATCGGCGGAGCTTCGTAACAACCGCTCGATGCGCTCGCGACGACAAACCCCAATCCGATCCATGCCCTGCGCATGAGATCACGCTAGCAGCGGGCTCGGGTTTGGGGAAGCCGGGAGTCGTCGCTTCTTGGTACATGCATGGAATGACGCGGTGGGGTTGGATTGCGGCGGCTTGGCTCGTTGGCGTTGGATGTAGTGGGGACGGCGGCCCAGCCGCGGTGAACGACGGTTCGTCCTCGAGCAGCGCAGGGTCGTCGGAGGCCACATCGAGCGTGGGCACTTCGAGCTCAACGACCGGGGCGGCCGCATCCTCGGGGGAGACTTCGAGTGGTGCCAGCACGGGGGACGCCCCAGTGGAGGCCCCGGAGCTTCTCTGCCCCAGCACCGATGTGCCGGAATGTGCGTCCAACGAGGGGGCTCTATACGCGGCGGCGTCGGTCCGTTCGATCGTCCCTGAATGCTTCGAGGCGTGGGTCGACGTGAATGCCAACGCGGTGTTCGACGGGGATGACACGTTCCTCGACTGCGGTTGCGACAGGCTCTGTCCGGCAGACGAAGGGTATCCTGGGGCCGACGAGGGGGAGGGCGACGGCGAGTTTTCCCGAGTGTTCATCGCGGGGTTTCAGGGGAACCGGCTGGCGACGGGCGTGCGCGGCGTGGACGAGGGGCTGGTCGGAGATGGGGACGGCATCGACGTACGGGCGCTGGTCTTGGATCAAGGCGAGGTTCGGGTCGCTGTACTGGCGGTCGATACGGTGGGTGTCTTTCGTCCCGACGTCACCCGACTCCGTGCGGCCCTCGATGAGGCGGGAGCTGACGTCGACGCGGTGATCGTTCACGCGCTTCACAACCACGAAGGCCCCGATACGATGGGATTGTGGGGGGAGGGCCCGTTGGTGTCGGGCTACGACTCTTCGGCGTACGGCGCTCAATGGCGTGCGGCGGCCTTGGAGGCCACCCTCGAAGCCACCGCGGCGCTGCAGCCCGTGACCGCGATTCGGACGGGATCCATCGACGCGAGCGCGACGCAACCCGGGGGCGCGTCCAACCTGATTCGCGACAGCCGCGATCCATGGGTCGTCGATCCCACGGTCTCGGTCCTGTCCCTGGTGGGCGAGGGGCCGGAGCCCATCGCGACCGTGGTCAACTACGCGTGCCACCCAGAGACACTCGGGAGCCTCAACACCCTGCTCACCGCGGACTTCGTGCACGCCCTGCGGAGGACGGTCGAGCAAGGTTCACAGTGGCGCCGTGCACCGGGTCGGGAAGGAGTCGGCGGGCCCGCAATCGTCATCAACGGCGCGGTCGGAGGCATGATGACGACGCTCGGCGTCGAAGTGACCAACCCCGATGGCGACACGTTCTCTGCGCCTTCCTTCGACAAGGCCGACTCGATCGGGCAGTTGCTCGGGGAGGCTGCGCTGGACGCATTGGACGCGGCGAGCGAGCTGCCGGACCCCAAGCTGCGGGTGATGGGCAACTCGTTCGAGCTTCCGGTGGAGAACACCCTCTACGTCCTTGGCTTCAACGCCGGGGTGATCGAACGGGACGAACTCATCGAGGGCACGCCGCAACGGATCGTCACGGAGATGCTGCTGCTGGAGCTTGGGCCCCTGAGGATGCTGACGGTACCCGGTGAGCTTCTGCCTGAAATCGCGATCGGTGGCTACGACGGATCTGCGCTGCATACCGATCTGGCCACACTCATCCGCAAGAACAACGCCGTGCCGCCCAACCTCGACGATGCTCCGGCGGGTCCGTACCTCATCGAACGGCTGACCCCAGCCCAGGCCCCTCGACCATGGTTGATCGGGTTGGGCAACGACGAGCTGGGCTACATCATCCCGCCCTACGACTTTGTCGTGGCGGACACCATGCCGTACTTCGAGCAAGCCGAAGGGGACCACTACGAGGAGACCAACTCGTTGGGCCCTGACACCGCGCGAATCCTCGAGGAGCAAGCGGACCGACTGATCGAGTTCGCCAACGCTGTGCCGAACTGAAAATACGGTTGCGTTCACGACCTTTGCGCAGGCGTATCAACGTATCGTGGACGCGCGCCGACGGAGGGCTGTCGTCGACACGATGACAACATTCCAATCCGTTGACGTCTGAGTCGACGCGGCGGCGCTGGGGATTCAAACCAACGTGGCATGTCCGCAGCGTTTGAGCTTCTTCGCACCCGGCACAACTTTCGAAGGTTGTGGTTGGGGAGCATCGTTTCGCAGCTCGGCGATTGGATCGGGTGGGTCGCGGTGGCGATGGTGGCGCTACACGAAGGTGGAGGACCGCTGGACGTCGCGATCGTCTTCGCCGGGCATCACTTGCCAGCCGCCATGCTGACACCGGTTTCAGGCGTGGTGGCCGATCGCGTCGACCGGCGTTGGCTGCTGTGCACGGCGAGCGTGGGATTGGGCTTGGTGACTGTCGGGATGGCAGCCGCGGCCGCGACGGGTGCTGTCGGGCTGCTGCAACTGTTGTTGTGGATTCGCTCCGCGGGTGTCGCTTTCGTGACCCCGGCGGAGCGTGCCGCGTTGCCACGCGTGGTTCGAAAGGATGAGTTGTTGTTGGCCGGCGCGCTCGACTCTGCGTCGTGGAGTGTGGTGTTTGCGTTGGGGATGGCAGCGGGTGGAGCGCTCAGCGTGCTCGGACCGGTGCTTGCGTTGTCGATCGATGCGCTGACCTTCGGGGCATCGGCGTTGCTCTTCGCACGTTTGCCTCCGATCGCGCCCGAACACGCCCCGCAGGCACGAGCGCCGCAGTTGTTCCGAGGAATCGCCGACGCTTGGTCGGTGGTGTGGCCACGCCCGGTGTTGAGGCGGGCTGTGTTTGCCAAGACTCCGTTCTCACTGGCCGCCGGGGCGGGATGGATCGCGTTGGCGTTGCAGGCCGATGCTCTTGGAGGTGCCGCGCTGGGCGGCCTGGGCTTCGGCTTGCTGCATGCCGCGCGAGGCGTCGGCACCGGCATCGGCCCGGTCCTCGTTGCGCGCCGCGCTTCTGCTGGCGCAGACCGGGTACGCTTGTGGCGAGCCGCGGTTTGGATCGGCCTCGCCGGGACCGTCGTGGTCGGGTTCGCGACCAATCCGCTGGTCTTGGTGCTCGCGGCGTTGGTGTGGGGGGTGGGTGGGGGCACGAACTGGGTCGTGTCGAACGAGCAGTTTCAGACCCGAACCGCCGACGGGATCTTGGCGCGAACCAGCGCCCTCGACCAGGTCGGGAGCATCGTGGGGATGACGGTTGGCGTTGCCACGGTGGCACTGCTTGTGGAAGGCGGTGCGACGCTCGGCGGCGGTGTGCTCGTCGTGGCTCTGCCAGCCGCTGCGATGTGGTGGTGGCTCGACCGCGGGGCAGTCCGGGCGGACCGATCAGTTGCGGATGGCGCGGGGTTCGATTCTCACATCGATACCGATCGCGACTCCGCAGAAATCTCCCCGACATGAATCAGAGGGAACGCGAAAGTCCGCGGTGCCGATGAACTCGAGTCCGTCCGCGGTTGCGTCTTCGCCGTCCTCGTTCACGAGTCTTGCCACGACATACCAGGTCTCGAACGGGGAGGCGTCCCCGATGCCACCGCCGACGGTGTAGTCGTGCGGGAAATCCACCACGTCCAAGTCGACCTCCGTCGAAATGCGGCGACTCGGCACGACAGCATCGGCGAGTGGTGCATCTCCACCGAACTGGTCCTCTACGGCGGTGATTCGCAGAGTGTGGGCGTCGGAGACGTCGATCGTTGGATCGAGTGTGATCGTGCCCGAGGCGCCTGGCTCGACCTGTTCACATCCGGCCAGTGCCAAGAACAACCCCATCAAGCCCAACGACATCCTCATCAAAGCGATGGTGCCGTGTGGAGAGGTCGGCGGGTAGTGGTTTCTCCCGCCGGATCAGGACCGGGCCTTTGCCGTCGCCTGCTCTGGTGTGCCGCCCAGCTCTTCGTCTTCGATCATGCAGCGGATGAAGCCCTCGTGCATGCGTGCGGTGACCATGCCGCGTCGGCGAGTTTGCCCTGGCTCATCGTTGATGAGCACGTAGTCGCCCTCGCAGGCTTTCTTCGCCTCTCGTTTCCATTGCCGCGCCAGGACCTGCGGCGACGACATGCCATCTCCTTGTACGGCGACGTAGCGGGTTCCGTCCTCGGCCGGGGGTGTCACGACGACAGACTCCGGCTCGGCCGGGGCTCGAGAGATCGTGCACCCAGCGATGGAGAGCAGGACCAGCGGCAGGATACGCATGGACCGAAGCTGCCCCAGACTACGCTGTGGGCCAAGAAACTAGCGGACCACGTAGAACATCGCCGTCTGAGCCGCTGTGCTCGGGTCCGCAGGGATGCCGGCGTCGGCGAGCACGAACAGCCCTCCGTGCTCGGGGTCAGGCCGGACGTACTGAGGCCGTAGCTCCTCGCCATCGGGGATCTGTGGGAGGCCAACCGAGAGGCGCTCCGCCCCATCGCTGCCGTAGAGCACGATTTCGCGGTCGAGGCCGACGACCAGCCCCTGCGCATCGGCCCAAAGAAGCTCCCCTTCGAGCGACAACGTCTCGCGCTCGAGGGCGTGGTCCAGCGCATCGAAAACGACCACTTCGGTCCCGGTCCACAAGCGCAACTCCGTGTCCTCCGAGAAGCTGGAGATCGCTGCGCCCCGCTCGCGCGAGCCCACCGCGTTCGAGTACCAGCCGCCGAATGACGGGTTGGAATGCAAGTCGATACCGCCGGCGGCGGTCGTGGTGAAGACCAGCGCCATCGAGGAGTGCCGCTCGGGGAGCGCTCCACGGCGGGGCGGGAGGTTCTCGGACACGCTGAGGCCCAGCGGAAACGAGCCGAGGAGCACAGCGGACTCCGAGTATTGCTCGAGCACCAGTTGTTGCCCTCCGTCGACCTGGGCTCCCCGCAGCACCAGAGCGCCCGTTGGGTGGTAGGCGGTTCCGAAGTACTGCGCTCCGATCTGCTCGTCGTCGATCGCAGCCGCGATGGCGTTGCCCTCGAAGTCCAGGACGCCGAAGTTCCTGGTCACGGGACCCAGACGGGGGCCGACGGCGGCGTATCCCAGCGCAACCCGGCCGTCGGGGAGCAGGGCGATCGGGGCCTGGGCGATGTCGCGGTCCGAAAGACCTCCGACGTCCAGGTAGTCCCCGAACGAGCTGCCGAGGCTGTCGCGGCCTGCGAGCGCGACCGTGGGCTCAAAGCCGTTGTCGAACTGTTGGATCCCCGCCACGGCGCGGCCCTCCCGTGCGCTGAGCCCGACGGTAAAGCCTCCGGGGAGAAACTCGACCCAGCGGATCGAGCCGCTGACTTCGCACAGGGTGTTGCACCCGTCAGCGTTCTCCGGGTTCCCGTCGTCGCAGCCCTCGTCCCCTTCGACGATGCCGTTTCCGCAGGCTGGCTCTCGGGTGCCCGCAGTGCTGGACCCGAGCGACTCGGCTCCGGACTCTGCTCCCGAAGTTGTGGGCGTCGGGGAGGTCTCGGCGCTGGTCGACGCTCCGCCGCTCCCTGACTGGCTCGTGTCTCCAGCACCTACGGCGGGACCACATGCGAACATGGCCAACAGTGCGGCGAGTCCGGTTCGCGATCGCATTGGAGGACGCTAGCAACGCCAGCGCGTGCTGGGACTGGAATCGACGCGAGAGCGGAGTTGGTGAACGCGCCAACGCCGATGACCGCCGCGCCCAACGCCCTCCTAGTCGGTGACCAAGGCGACCGTCAGTTCGTACATCTCGTCCTCGCCATTCTCGCCGTCCACGACGATGATCACCGACTCTCCTTGGTCGAGGTCGTGCCGGAGGGAGGCAGACCAGGGGTTCAGAAGCGGCTCTCCGCACCGCAGCTCGCTGTCGCAGCCGTCGAGAAGCTGGATCGTCACCCCGCTGAACATGGCGCCGGTCGCGGTGAATTCGTATTCACCGGGAACCGGGGCGGTCCACCAGTACGCCACGTCGGGTCCCGTAGAGGGGGCGCAGCTCGGCTCGAAGTCGTCGCCCTGGTTTGCGAGGGTGCGTACGTCGAGGCTGCCGAGTTCCGACCCGAGTTCGATGTCCCGGCTCGCTCGTACAGGCACACAGGAGTCCCAACACCCCTGCAACGGTGACCAGAGACCCGCGCACGGCTCACAATTGCGTGGCTCGAGGCTCATGGTCACGCACCGGAGATGCGGTGGCGAGGCCTCATAGATTCTCGCCGTTCATGATCACCGCGACCTCGTCTTCGGTGAGCGCGCGTCGGTAGATCCGGAGGTCGTCGATGCGTCCCGCCAAGAAGTTCTCAACGGTGAGGTTGTCCACGTCGGCGCCGATGTAGAGGTCACTGTCGTCGAACGACGGAACGACTGTGACCGCTTCTTGGTCGACGACTTCGCCATCGAGGTACAGCGTGGCGGACGTGTCACTGAGGGTCGCGGCGACATGAAACCACTCCTGCGAGGCGGGGAGCGTCAGGGAAAGCCCTTGGGAGGCCGAGGTGCTGCTCCACCCAGCAGCGACGCGTGTGTTGGTCCCCGCAAGGCTCATGCCCATCTCGTAGGAGTTGGCCACGCCGACCCCGAGCGGCTTGCCGACGACCGTGACAAAGGTCGACGGGGGAGCTTCCGAGAAGACCCACGCGGCGAGCGTCCACGTCTGCGTTGCGAGGGTCGGTGTGTTTGCGACGACCAAGTGCTGTCCGGCACCGTCGGTCTCGATCGCGCCGCCGTAGACACCGTCGAGGATGGTCGGACACGCCTCGCAGCTCGCCACGTGGTCGTTGCCGCTGTGATCGGCAACCATGTTCTCCTCGATGCTGTCGAACCGGTACCAGGCGATCAGATCCGGGTCGGGGACGTCGGTGGACCCCGACGATGAGCTTTCGCTGGACTTGTCTCCGGAGGAGCTGCTGCTCGAACCACCTGTCGTGTCGGTGGAGCCCAGGGTTGTGGTCCCAACTCCGGTCGAAGAAGCTTCGAAGGTCGTTGTCGTGGTTGGTGGTTCTTCTGTGGAAGTGCCGGCGGTGGTCGGGGCTGCGCTGCTGTCTACGCAGGCCTGAGCCAAGGCGGTGGGTGCCCAGGTGCCATAGCGCCGCCCCGAAGAGCACTCGTCGTCTTGAAAACTGCAGTATCCGTCGGGTTCGCATCGACCCGCCTGGTTGCCGTCGTTGCACTGCGCGTCGGAGAGACAGATGTACGTCGAGTCGAGGCCGCACGCACTCAGCGTGACCACCCCCAACACGCCCATCCTCCATCCGCGCACGATGGCCAAGGTTACCAGCCGAGGTTCACGCCCCGCTGAGACGTTCTTTGCGAGTTGAAGCGGGTCGTGTGGTCGCGTCGCGGTAGCCTCCGGCCAATGGCCAACGTGTTGATCTTCGGGGCGACGTCCGCCATCGCGCAGGCGGTCGCCAAGCTGTACGCAACCCGCGGTGACCGACTGTTCGTGGTTGGGCGCAACCCTGCGAAGCTACAGACCCTCGTTCACGCACTCGGTGACTGTTGCGTGGGCCACATGGTTGCGGATCTCGACGACACCGATGCCAACGCGCGCAGAGTCGGTGAGGTGCTGGACCGTCTGGGCTCGGTCGATATCGCGCTCGTCGCACACGGACTCCTTGGCGACCAGCTCGAAACCGAGCGGGCCTGGCACAGCGCCGAGGCCGTCCTGCGAACCAACCTGCTCAGCGTTGTTTCGCTCGTTCTTCCGCTCGCCAACGTGCTCGAGGAACAGGGACGCGGTCATCTTGGGGTGATGAGTTCGGTCGCGGGCGAGCGCGGCCGTCCTCGGAACTACACGTATGGTGCGGCAAAGGGCGCCCTGACGCTGTACCTGCAAGGCGTACGCAGTCGGCTCTGGGATGCCGGCGTTCATGTGCACACGCTGAAGCTCGGCCCGGTGGATACACCGATGACCCACAGTCACGAGAAGAACGCTCTCTTCGCCACGGCGCAGGGCGTCGCGGACTCGATCGTGCGCCAGCTCGATGGAGCAGGGGGGGAGGCGTACGTGCCGCGGTACTGGGCTCCGATCATGGGCGTGGTTCGAAGCCTGCCCGAGACCGTTTTCCAACGTCTGCGTTTCCTCAGCGGTCGCTGACACCCGCGGCCTCGGGGTGCCGAGACCCAGGAGGCATGGGCTGCGCGTGCCCCGTTTTGCACCGTGTTGGGGCAGCGAGCCCCGCCAAGAAACCCCTCGCGAAGACCCGCCACGCTCCATAGAACCGCGTTCAGGTGCCACTGGGGGTCTTTTGGGACAAGTCACCCTCTACCCGATTGAACGATGGGCCGTCGCGTCGCACTATGTCGTCCACCCGTTCCGCCGACCAATTGGTGGTCTCCGTCCCCGGAGAAGCATCGCAAGGCGAACGACTCCACGAAGAAGTAGGAAAAACCCGATGCGCAAGACAACACTCCTCCTCGGCCTCGCTTTCGCTGTCACGACCCTCTCCGGCTGCGACGACGACGTCACCAAGGTCTGCAAGAAGATGGCCGAGCTCGCGGAGAAAGAGAAAGACCTCCCTGAGGAAGCCAAGAAAGAAATGGCTGACCTCGAGAAGTGCAAGAAAGAAGCTGGGGAAGAGCAGAAGAAGGACCCCGAGAAGTTCAAGAAGATGTCCGACTGCGTCATGGGCGTCTCCGACATGGGCGGCGTCATGAAGTGCGCCATGGAATCCGAAGGCGCCGGCGACGACAAGAAAGAAGAAGAGAAGAAGGAGTAAGCCTTCTTCCTCTGGCAGCGCCCGTCGGACTCATCCGCCGGGCGCTTTGCATTGGTTGTCCCTGAGTCCGTAGGCTGTGCCGTGATGCGGGCGTCCTCGATCGTTGGAGCGTTGTTGCTGGTCGGCTGCGGCGGTGCGGGGGGCAGCTCCGAGACCGACACGGATACCGATGCCTCGTCGGGCGGCGCCGTGACCCAGGGGTCCACCGGGTCGGTCGCAACGGGCTCTGAGACGGCAAGCACCACGGACCTGGATTCCAGCGGAAGCTCGGAGTCTTCGGGCGCCGCGCCGAACCAACCCCCTACGGCGGTCATCGAGGTGGCGAGGCTGTCCGGCCTGCAACCGTGGACGGTAGAGCTGGACGGGAGCCTGAGCTCCGACCCCGACGGAGACGTGGTGGTCTGGTCTTGGGATTGGCCCAGCGGGGAGGCGACGGGTGAGACAGCATCGTTCGACCCCAGTGCCGAGGGCTGCGCCGACGTCACGCTCGAGGTCACCGATGACGATGGTGCGGTCGCCTCGGCGGTGGCCACTGTGTCGACTCTCCTGGCGCCGCCTCCGAAAACCGCGACGGCCACCCTGCTGGAGATGCCACTGGCCAGTGCGGTTCTCCCCCGCGACCTTGTGACCAACGAGGGCACGGCCCGCTTCGTCGGGACCCTCGACACCGATGGGTTCGGGGAGGTCAGGGCCAACGTGTTCGCCGACGGGGTGCAGACCGGGAGCTTCTCGGTGCCCGTGTGCGGGGCCGCTCCGTTCTCCTTTGAGCTCGAGGTCCCGATCGTCGCGGGTCTCCAAGCCTACGATGTCCAGCTCGTGGCCGCGGTGGGCGACCTCGAGGCGCCTCTCGCCGAGGTGACAGACCTGGTCTCTGGGGATATCTATCTCATCAACGGCCAGTCGAATGCGTTTGCGGCCATGTACAACGGGGATGCGAACGTCAACCAGACGCCGTTCCTTCGCAGCTTCGGGATCAACGTGGTCGACCCCAGCACGACGGCGGACACGGTGGCTTGGTTCCCCGCCCAAGGCAACGGCTCCAACGCCGCTGGCAGTATCGGTCAGTGGGCGATTCGCATGGCGAACGTCTTGTCCGAAGCGCATGAGGTACCCGTCGCCGTGATCAACGGTTCTTTGGGCGGCCAACCGATCGGCTACTTCGAGCGCAACGACGAGGACCCGGTCGACTTGGCCACCAACTATGGCCGCCTGCTGTATCGGATGCAGGCCGCCGGCTTGACGGACGATGTGCGGGCGATTCTCTGGTACCAAGGGGAGTCCGACGGAGAGGCTTGGGAGGCCCATTCCACCGGGTTCGAAGCCCTGATCGAGGACTGGTCGGAGGACTACCCCGACATCGAGCAGCTCTACGTGACCCAGCTTCGTGAAGGGTGTGGGGGCAACCACATTCGGACCCGCGAGTGGCAGCGGACGCTTCCAGATACGATGGACGGCGTCACCGTCATGTCGACCAACGGCCTGGATGGGCACGACGGATGTCACTACGCGTACGCCGAGGGCTACGAGGTGCTCGGCGAGCGCTACGCCGCATTGCTGGGGAGGGACCTGTACGCAGAGACGCCTGCCGCAGATGTCCAGCCCCCCAACCCCATGAGCGCGACGTTGGAGGACGATGGAATGCAGATCGTGATCTCGCTACGCAACGCCGACGAGCCCATGACCTACGACCCCGGCGCCGAGGCGGATTTTGTCGTGGAGGGGTCCGCGGTGACTGTCGTCGGCGGCAGCGCCGAAGCAGGCGAGGTGCGGCTGATGCTCTCGGGCCCAGCGACCGATGCGACGGGGATCACCTACCGCGGGCACGTGCTCGCGGGTCCCTGGATCACCAGTGAGACGGGTCTAGGCATGCTTAGTTTCTGGAACCTGCCGCTGCGGTGAGGCTCGCGCCTGAGGCGCCTCGCCGCCTACGGGGCTTCGACCTGGAAAACCAGGTCGCCGCGACACTCATACACAGGTGACCGCGTTGCCGCGACAACCGCTGCCCGCCGAAATGGCTCGCGCCGACGTTCAGGAGACGCGGCATACCCGGATTCGGGCCCTGTACGGCGCCCACCGGGATGCGATTGCGCGGCAGATCTCCGTGCTGACCCGTGACGCCGATGCGACCGATGACCTCGTCAACGAGACCTTCATCCGAGCGTACGAGGCCCTCGAGGGGTTCCGGGGTGCGTCGTCAGAGCGCACCTGGTTGCACGGCATCGCACTCAACGTCGCGCGTAACCATCGAGCCAAGCGACGGCGGCGGGCGGCCGCCCGGCTTCCCGAGCCCGAGAACACCCTCGCAACACCCGAGGACGTCTTGAGAGAGCAGCGCGCGTTGGCTCGTTTTCACGATGCACTCGACGGTCTGCCCGACAACCTTCGCGAGGTGTTCGTGCTTCGCTACGTGCAGCAGCTTCCCCTCAAGGACGTGGCACGCCTCCTGAGTCTCGCGACCTCCACCGCACACGCTCGCGCCTCCCGAGCGGAGTCGATGCTTCGCGCGAGCGTAGAGGGGAGTGGGACCCCATGAGCGGATCGAGCGAACGGTACGACTTCGACGCTGTCTTGGCGCAAGTTCAGTCCAGCACGCCCACGCCACCACCGGTCGCGGCCTTCGAGCGGACCCTGATTCGGTGCACCCGTGCCCGGGCCGGCCGACGACTCGTAGTCACGATCGCGTGTGTCTCAAGTGTCATGGCGTGGATACTCAGCATATTGCTGCATCCGATCGTCGAGAGCGTCTGCGCTCAGTTGCCTCAATCCGAGGTGGTCGCGATGGGTATGTTTCCCGTGGGCGCAGCCGTGGTCTGTGCGGCGGCCGTCTGGTTTCCACAGGTCGGGGCGCAGATGTACGTGAGGGCCTGCTGTTGGTCTTTTCTGGTGCTGGGCACGGTGGGGATGCTCGGGGTTCCCGGACTCTTCCCGGTCCTGTTTCCTGTTGCCTCGATCACCTTTGGCGTCGCGCGTCTCGTTCTGGGCGACCAGGGTCTGGAGCCTGAGCGATACGCGGGCACCTTCGCGCCCGCAGGCCACCGTGTCGCGATGACGTGGGCGCTGGTGCTGGCCTCGTCCGATGCGCTTACCCTCATCGCGGTCACGCAGTCTCACGACTACCGCTTTCTGCTGACCGACGCGTGCGCGGTCGGGATGGTCGTCGCGCTCGTCGGCTTGTTCAGGCTGCGGGCGTGGGGTGTCTGGCTGAATCTCGGCCTCAACGTGCTCGTGGCGTCGTTGGCTCTCACCGGAAACCTCGATGGCGTGTTTGAGCCCGCGACATACGTCTTGGCCGCGACCGCGCTCGTTCAGCTCGCTCTGGCGGTCCCCTTGGCTCGCTCCATGCTGCGCGGCCGCGTGGAAGAAGACCCCCGTTGGGAGCACCTCGCCGGCTGGATCGGCCGGCTTGTGGTGCTCAGCTTGATCTTGATTTCTATCGCCGTTGCGCTGGATCCCCCACCGCACATTCACGGCGAGCAACCGTGCGAGCTCAGCGAACACTGAGCGTGAGCCCCACCGACGCGGTGACACCTCCGGTGGCGCTCGGTGTTGAACCCCAGGAAACGACATGAACACCCTCGATACACGAGGGTTCGGGGCCGCGCGTGCGCGGCGATTCGGACCCCCCATGGCCCTCCTCGCGCTGACGTGGCTCGCCGCGTCTCCTGCCGAGGCCCGTCCTTCCGGTCCCGCGCTGCTGTGCGAGACCTATCCGTCCAGTCCCGACTGCTTGGGCCGCTTGCCAACGTGCGAGACGTGCCACCCCTCGACCGACCCGCCCCAGTGGAACGCGTATGGTGGGGCGCTGCTCGGGGCACTCGACGGCGCTGACTTCGACACGGGACTCGCCGACGCACTCGCCGCCGTGGAGGGGGCGGACGCCGATGGTGATGGCGCGTCGAACCTCGATGAGATTCTCGTCGGAACCCAGCCGGGGAATGCGGAGTCGCTGTGGTCGCCCGTTCCGGTCGACGAGGACTCCGAGAACCCTTGGTACCGGGTCGGCGACTACGATGTCCGGCTCGCCTACCGCCGGGCGATGGTCCTGTACTGCGGGTCTTCACCCACCTACGAGGCGCTGAACCAGATCGGCGAACTCGACGGTGAAGCACAGCGCGCCCGACTGCACGAGGATCTTGCGGCGTGTCTCGACGGCGCCTACTGGCGAACGACGGGGCTGAGGCAGCTCGCCGATACCAAGGTCAAGCCCATCTACTCGGTCGGCCCCGAGACCCAAGTCTACTTCGACGGCTTTCGCATCGTACTCGCCGACTACAACTGGGACTACAGGCTCTGGCGCTACTTGCTGAGCGACGACCGCGACATTCGTGAGCTGTTGACGGCGCAGTACCACGTGCTCGAGGACGTCGACGGAACGCTCAGCCCCGTCGAAGGCGCCATCCCAAACACCTACGAGGACGACGCGGTCGCAGGCGGCCAGCCACTGGAGCCGGAACAACGCGCCGGCATGCTCACCACGCAGTGGTTCCTGATGAGCAACACCATGTTCAGCGCCCTGCCGCGAACCACCGCGGCTCAAGCGTATCGCGCCTACTTGGGGATGGATCTGTCCAACAACGAAGGCATCGTTCCGGTCGCAGGGGAGCCCCTCGATGTCGACGACAAGGGGGTGGCTGAGCCTGCGTGCGCCCAGTGTCATTCGACGCTCGACCCGCTCGCCTACGCGTTCTCCTACTACCACGGCATCGAGTTTCCCTTCGACATCGGCCTGTACGACGAGAACCGTCCGTCGAACTGGATCGAGCACTGGGATCCGGAGGCTCAGCGGAGTCAGCTGCTTGGAGTCCCGGTGAACAGCGTGGTCGAGTGGGGACAGGTGGCATCGCAGTCGGAGTACTTCCGCGCCGCGATGACGCAGACGCTGTTCGAGCACGCCCTGGGTCGCGCGGCGATCGGGCCCGAGCGTGAGGTCATGGTGTCGCTCGCCGAGACCCTGCCCAGCGACGGCCACTCCGCAAACCGCCTCATCCACCGCATCGTCGACACCTCGCTGTTTGGAGAACCGTAGTCATGCCTCGCTTCCGTCTATCCATCGCGGCTGTCATGGCTGCTGTTCTTCTCCCGGCGTGTCGCGAAGACGACGACCCCGTCGAGCCGGCGGTCACCGCATCCCCACGAACGACTCTGTTGTGGAAGCGAGACCACGCGATCGAGCAAGACCTTACGCGGGCCCTCGAGCTCGCCCCGGAGGAGTTGTGTCTCGAGCTTGGGTCTCGCCCGTGTATCTCGGAGGTTCATCGCGCGAGCCTGGGCGGACATGACCCGTTCGAGCAGGGGTTGTACGAGCCGCTTGCGACGCCTTTGGTGACCTCCCCGTTGGCCCTCGACCGGGTGGTGCAGGCTGCATGCGCCGAGCGAGTACGCCGGGATGCGGCGGACCCCCAGGTGTTTGCTGCGCTGGACCTCGATGGGGAAGCTCCCGCTCGAGACAGCGAGGCGTACGTCAAGACGGTCGAAACGCTCTACCGAAGACTGCTGACTCGCGACCCACTGCCAGCGGAGCAAGATCTGTTGGCCGAGCTTCGCGTCGACGCCGACGGCAAGACCGTGTCAGCAGCCACCTTCGCCGTGCAGGCGTGTTTCGCCATCGGCACCACCACCGAGTTCATCTTTCTGTAGGAGCCATCATGTCCGCCTCTCAATCTCGATTCTCTCGTCGTGGGTTTCTTGCCGGAGCTGCAGCCACGGCAGCCAGCGCGGGTCTCTGGGCTCGTTCCGGCGTCGCCGCCGAAGAGCCGGTGTCGTCCTCTCCCCAAGACCGCCGCCTGCTGTTCGTGGTGGGGGCCTCTGGTGGGGCAAGCCTGGTCGACAGCTTCCTGCCGGTCAGCCGCGACGAGGTGCCTGCCAGCGCCGATCCCGAGAGCCTCAATGTTTACGCGCCGGGTCAGTTGTTCCGCCCCGATGGGAGCCGGATTCGGTGCGTGCGCCCCCTCGAGGAAACCAACTTCCTCACCCCGGGGTACGGCATGCAGTCCTTCCTCGAGTCGCACTACGAGCACATGACGGTGGTCGCCCACGAGGTCACCTCCGTGAACCACCTCGTCGCGCAAAAGCGTTCGGTGACTGGGGCTGGGGTCAACCGCGGCCGCACCATCTCCGAGGCTGTCGCCGAGCGTCACGGCGCCGACCTGCCTCTGGCGAACTGCAACATGGCCCAAGGAGGATTCGTCGAACCGGGGGAAGACCTCTCCCTGCCGGCCTACGCCCGGGGGGAAGTCATCGCCGCCCCCAGCCTCTACGCGTTGAGCACCCACGGAAGTCGTGGGGTCGCGGGCGGCTTGAGCACCGAAGCACTCGCCCGAGCCCGTGGGGTTCGCTTGGGTCTCGACGATGCATCACCCTTTGGGCAGACGTATCGAAACAACGCGGCCCGAGCGAACTACCTCTCCAACCGCGAGGATGTGTCGTTGCGGCTGGAGCAGTCCGATGCGATTCGCAACCTCATGCTGCTCAACCCCAGCGAACTCGACCCCTCGTTGGGGATCGAGGCGTCCCCGTTGAGCGACGCGGTTCGCAATGTGTACCCGCAGTTGGACTCCGACACCTGGCAGCAACAGGGGGCGTTGTCGTTCTTGCTGGCTTACTACGGGCTGTCCTGCGCCAGTACGATGTCTCTCAGCTTCAACCCCTCGTTCGATGGCGACGACATCGTGGGTGCCCCGCTGGCGTTCGACTTCTCGCATACCGACCACCGCTCGACGCAGAACGTGATGTGGGGACGCGTGCTCCGGACCGTGGACGGACTCGTCCGGCTGTTGCAGTCATTCGACTACTTGGGCGACCCAAGCTTGGGCTCGATGTGGGATCGAAGCGTCATCTACGTTGCGACCGACTTTGGTCGGGACAAGGTGCGCCCGACAGGCGAGGAGTACTACGGGACCGGTCACAACCTGAACAACGGCTCGCTCCTGCTCTCTCCGCTGATGAAGGGAAACCGAGTGTTCGGGGGGGTGGATCCGTCGTCGTTGTTGACCCATGGCTTCGACCCAAAGACCGGGGAGGAGAAGTTGGACTCCGTGGCGCGGGAACCCGAGGTCTACAGCTTGATCGCGCAGGCGATGGACGTGGAGTTCGACGGGCGGCGGGACATGTCGGGGCTGCTGCAGTAGGCGGGGTCTTGCGGCCCCGGTTGGGGGGCGGCGAACAAGTCTGGCGTCACAAGGTCGAAAACCGGGGTGCCCTGGAGGGTATGCTCGCGCCAGGATGGAGCTCCGATCCTTCTACTTTGACCACCCCGGGATGTTCGTCGTGCCCGTCGAGCATCTCAGTCTGTCCGGGGTCGATCCCGAGTTCGTTCGTGTCGCGCAAGGGGAGCGCGAAATCCCGGAGGGGTTCTTCGAATTGCTTGGCGAAGCGGTCTCGGCCTACTTCGACCGGGTCGGCTCGTTGTTCGTCGCGGGGCGGGCACAGTGGTTCCCACCCCGGCTGCTGAACTTGTGCGTGGTCACCGATCCGGAGCGAGCGCGCTTGTACTATCAGCCGTTCGTAGGGGCGTCGTTGCTGCTGCAGGAGAGCGACTTTGACCCCAAGGTCTCGAACCTCGAGATGGCGACCTACCAGCTGGTCCACGCGGAACGTTTGGGGATCACGCGGAACGTTGCGAGGACGCTGCTGGGAAACCTAGGCTACTTCATCCAGCGTTCGGAGCTCGAGCGTGAACGGTTCGCGGATGCTGCAGTGCGGTCGACCCGGCCCGACTCCGAGGCTTTCGCCGCGCTCGGAGAGGCGATGAGCTGGGTCGGCGGACTGTTACACGAGACCCTCAAGCCCGCGCTGCTGCATTCCGACGGGCTCACGAGCATCCCGGGAACTGGCCTGTTGGTCAGCGACGAGCAGACGCTGAAGATCGGCGAACTCGTCGAGGTGTTTGAACAGGTGGGGAAGGGGGCGCTGGAGCGCTACTACACCGCCCAAGGTGCGTCGGTTGGTGAGCAGGGGCCGGCCGCGCGTGTCGGTCAGCACCTGGTTGAACACCAGCCTCGACTGCTGCTGGCCGACCGAGAGGGAAGCATCATTTGGGACCCTGAGGCGCCCGAGGAACTCGGAGCGCTGGACGGCGCGTTCGAGGGGATGTGCGACCGCGCGGCGATCGGCGTGTGCCGGGATCTCGAGCTGGTGGCGCTGCGAACTCAGCAGATCCTCGAACGCATCGTCGACCCGGAGGCGCTTCCGTTTCACGCCGAGGAGGTCGAGCAGAAGGACGGCGCGTATCTGCACGAACAGCGCCGGATGATGGTCTACAGCCTGCGTCAGCCGGGCGTCGACACCGAGCGAGAGGGAAGTCCTCCCTTCCACCGTTGGCTGCTTGGCGCCCGGATTGGCCACGAGTGGGGACATCTCGCCGCGGAAGCAGATCTCGTACGGGTCTCTCCCGAAAAACAGCCGCGCCACGATGCTGCACTCGAGGAGATTGCGGCGCTGTTCGACACGATCATCGCGCGCGCCCCAGAGCGCCTGCGCGTGCAGGCCGAAGAGCAGTTCGTTCAGCGACCGCGTGCGCAGTCGATCGGTGCGGCGATGGTCGCCATGCAGATGCAGCGAATCGGCGACTACGAGTCCAACGTCTTCGCCCAGGCGGTGCTACCCGCCGTCGAGATGGAGGCCTACGTTCGCGTCAACGTTCGTACCCTCGCGCAGGAGCCGTTCAGCTTCCTAGGCAAGCTCGCGCGTTATGCCTACGAGGCGCAGTACCTGGGCTTCAGCCGGATGGCGAACCGAAGGCACTACTTCTACGCATCCACCTGGTTCCCGGACAACTACATCAAGACCGGCGTCCTCAGCGAGGAGGAGGCCGGTCTGATGCTCGACCTGATGGCCGAGGTGTGCACCAGCCACGAGCTGGTGCCTGGTGCGCTTCGAGACTACTCCTCGTAGGTTTGCAGACTCGTGACCCGGCCGCTGGTCGGGTCGATCCACCGCAAGAGGTCGCTGTCAGGCGAGTGCAGTCCCGCCAGACCTCCGAGGCCCGCGGGCGTCGAGATCTCGCGGATGACGGACGGGTTGCCCTCGAACGGGCGACGGATCAGGTAGAGCGTGTCGCCCTTGCCGACCCACATGTTGCGGTAGGCATCGACACGAATCCCGGTCACTGCTCCGGTGCCCGGCAGGCTGACGTACTGCGCAGGAACGTCGACCTCGGGACCATCGAGGACCTCGGCCGCCGTCAGGCCAATCTGCCAAACGTCGCCCGACGCGGTGCCGTAGTACAGGACGATGCCCTCGTCGTTGTCTTCCACATCGGGGGAGACGGGGTGCTGGCCGATCGCCATGGCGGTGGGCACCTGCTCGAGGACAAAGCGGTCCAGCGTGACGGCTGGCTCGGCTTCGTCCGGGTCGTCGTAGAGCACCACTCGGCCGTCATCACAGCCAAAGTAGATGTTGCCGTCGGGGTCGGTCGCCATCGAGCTGACCGGGCCCAGCGGATCGCCTGAGGTGAGTTCGGTGAGGAACTCCGAGTACGTGTTGTTGTTGCCGTTGAACAACATCACGCGCCCCAGATCCGGTTGCAGGAACAACACGCGGTTGTCTCCGTATCCGGAGATCTTCGTGACACGGCTTCCCATGTCCTCTTGGAACATGAGGCCCTCATCCTCGAGCCGCGAGACGACGCCCAGTGCGGTCGAGAACCAGCTGTCCCCCAGACCTCGGCCGATCAAGGTTGCGCCGAATTCCGCGACCTCGGGGATCTTGTCGTAGATCTCCACTGCGGTGGCTGGCAGGACTCGAAGCGTGTACTCGCCCGATTCGTCCACGCCGCCGAGGCTGGCGGTCAATCGGAACGTGAGCTCTTCGTCGTCGGACGCGTTGGGGGGAAGCCATGCGATGGCTTCGTTGCTGAACTCGTACTCGAGAATCGCTTCGGGACCAGAAATCTGTGCCCACAGCAACGACTCGAAGACGTTGATTCCGTCGAGTTCGTTGGGAACGTTGATGTCGCCGTCGAGTGTCACCGCCACGCCCGCGATCGCTGCGTTGGGGCCCTCGACGTCGGGAACGGGAGGCGCAGGGGTGCAGACGTCATCGATGCACGTGCTGAGACCAGCGCACTCGTTGTTGAGGCACTCGCAACCCACCGAACCAGCGAGGCAACCGTCGGGGGGATCCGGAGGATCTCCTGGCCCGCTGCCGTTGGTGTCGTCGTCGCCTCCGGACTCGCCGGAGCCGCCCTCTCCACCCTCGGTGTCCCCGCCTTCTCCGCCTTCGCCACCCACTTCACCGTCGGTGTCGGAGGACGCCTCATCGGTGTCTGCGCCACCAGGAGCGCCGGAGTAGCAGCCGCCGGCCGCCAGCAGGACGCCGCCCAGAATCAACTTCGCATTGGTGTTCAACTTCATCCCTGTGTCCTCTTGAATTGAAAAAGAGGGGCCCGGCGTCCCGGGCCCCGATGGTCGCGCGTCTCGACCTATGCGAACAAGTCCAGCGGTTCGTCGCTGGCGGACAGAGGGAACATGCTCGCGATCTCGCCGCTGCCGACACCCACAGCCTTGCGGAGTGTGTGGTGCACGTCGGCGGGAGTCACTTTGCGGATCGTGTTGGTGGTGTTGACCGTCAGGTCCGGGTTGATCCCGAGTGCGCGGTCGTTGTCGTCGGAAGCACCGACCGACCGGTTCTCCGGGACACCCGCGCCCATGGCGATGACACTTCCCACGGGCCAGTGGTCAGCACCCATGCCGCCGTTGTACCCGAGCGTACGGGAGAAGTCGGACCCGGCCGTCATGATGACCTTGTCCATGATGCCCAACTCGGTTGCGGTCTCGTACGCGAAGTCGAGTGCCGCGTAGAGCTGAGTCAGACGGGTGACGGCAGCGGTGTCGGAGTTGCCGTGAGTGTCGAAGCCACCCATGCTCAGCTCGGCCGAGACACACAGGCCTGCCTGATAGGCGGCCAAGGCGACCTGAATCTGGCCGAGGATGCCGCCCTCGACGTTCTCGGGGAGGTAGTCCTGCAGCTTGCGCAGCTCGTCAGAGCCCGAACGTGCGGAGTGCAGTCGGTTGACCGAGGTTCGGAAGCGGGGCAAGCCCTGCTGCTCGAGGACGGCGACGTCGCGCTCCTGCTGGGCCGCGCTGATCATGTCCAGCACAGGTTGTGGCTGGTACGTCGAGTCGGGGTTGTTCGGGTCGGCCAGCTCCGGGTACGCAACCCGGGCGAGGACGTCGATGTTGTTGGCTCGCGTTCGAGCGACGACGCCGGCGGTCTCGGTCACGCCACCGAAGGCCAGATAGGCCATCGGCAACGACGGGTCGTAGGTGCCCGCCATGAGTGCGCCCAGTGTGGGGTGCCCCATGTTGAGCGTACCCGTGGCGGTGTGGGTCCGACCTTCGTCGTGCCCGTTGGTCATCTGGTCGATGCCGTTGATGACCGTCATGCGCTGGGCATGCTTGCGGTAGAACTCGGTGATCTCGGTTCCACGCCCGCCGAAGTACTCGTCGGGCCATTCTGCGGCGAACTCGATCTCGCCGATCTTCTCAGTGCCGGTGACGTGCGAACGAGGGTTGCCCTCGTTCGGCGACAGCATGATCTTCGGGTTGCAGTGGAAGCGGGTCTCCCAGCCTCCGGAGGCCTGAAAGCTGAGCAGCAGCGGGCCGGTGTAGGGTTCGAGAGAGGGTCGCTGGCTGGAGCCGATGTCCCCCGCAAATGCGGTGGGAGCAACGACGGAGAGGCCAGTCAGAGACGCGAGTTTGATGAAAGAACGACGATCCATGATTTGATCCCCCCTATTCGTGCAAGAAATTCCAGTCGGTGAGCATGTATGACGTGACCGCGATCCAGGCTCGGATCGTGAAGTCTTCGTCCTCTACGAGAGGCACGTCGAGTTCTTCCCCGGTCCAGGGGTCGGTCGTTGCACCGCAGTTGCCGAGGCCGATGCCGTATTCTTCGGCGTTGAGTCCTCGCTGTCCTTCTTCGTAGACGTCGACGAAGAGGTTGTAGGTGCGGTCGATCTCGGGGTCGTCGAGGTCGAGGTTCTCACCCAAGAGGTGCCAGTGGAGGTGGACGATGTTCTCTCGGACATCGTTGTTCGGTCCGCCAGCCACGGTGGTGAGCGGGAACAGAAGGCGCTCGTTGTCGGGCTTGGCGAAGTCGCGAGCGACTGCCGAGCATGCGACCTCGTTGGCCATCCGCTTGGCGACGTTTGCGGAGGTTCCGCTGGCGTCGTAGGCACGCTCGACCACGTCGTCGGAGTTGATTCCGCCGTAGAGGATCAAGAACTCGTTCCGGTTGAGCAGGCTTGGGTTCTCGGGGCTGCCCCAGGGCACGTCCGTCGCGGAGACGATCTTGCCGTTGAGCTCCTCGGGGGTCAGCCAGCGAGCGACGCCGATGTCGGCCAACTCGACCTCACGTTCAGCGGAGAGTTCGCCGCTGAAGTTGTGAGCCCGGAAGTACGGCGACTTGACCAGCTCGAGGAACACGACGCGGAGGTCGTAGTCGCTGTCGCTGAACTTGTCGGCGATCTCCTGGAAGACTTTGCGCTGAGCTTTGGCAGCGCGGACGCCTTCGAGGAATCCGGGGGCGTTCGGGTCGGTGGGCTCGATGAGCGGGTCCCGTCCGAACAGGCCTTGGTACACGACGTGGACCGGGCCGAGCGCAAACAGATCGTCGGTGGCTGCTTCGTAGCCAAGCCACTGGAGCGCCGCGGCTTCCCATTCGCCGGGCAGTGCCTGTTGCTTGTAGCCGGCGGGACGCATGTCCGAGTACCAGCCGTTCTCCGGGACATCGAGGAGGTCCGGGTTGTCCTGGTTGTCGCCGCGCAGGGGGTGTCCCTGTGGGCGATAGCGGCCCATGTTGTCCCAGTTGGCGAAGGCCGCCGCGATGGGGTCAACAGCGCTGTGACACGACACGCAGTTTTGGTCGTTGAGTGTCGGGTTGTCGTAGGAGGAACCCGATGCGTCCGTGGGTCGGGTGCCCAGCGCGAGCACGTCGGTCGCCAAGAAGAACTTCTGGAAGCGACGCGAGCGAGCGCGGTTGCGGTTGGTGCGGGTGGTCGTCCAACGGCTGAGGTACGTGGTCATCGTGGCGATACCGGCATGCGGCACACCAGGAAGCGCGACCTCGACGAACTCGTTGGGGTCGTTGGGGTCTTCGAACTCGGGCTCGACGCCGTAGACCTTGGCCGAGAAGGGGTTGACCATCGTGTAGTCGGCGGTCAGCACCTCGGTGTAGGGGAGGTCGTTGCGAAGGATGTGCTCGATGAGGCGCAGTGGCTCCTCAGCGATTGCATCGTTGGCCCACCGCTCGGCGTTCTCGACGTCTGAGTTGTCCCAGGTGTCGGCGCGCGGGTAGTCGGCGCGCGAGAGCAGGTCGATGGCCGAGTCGGGGTTGGAGGAGTGGTAGCGACGGGTGAGGAACCGGTCGTTGTAGATGTCGCGAACGCGCTCGTAGAACGCCTCTTCGCTCATCACGTCTCCGAGCACCGAGTCGAGGGCTTCCATACCGCCGTCTCGAACGCGCTCGACCTCTTCGGGGGTGGGCACCCGTCCGGCGAGGAGCAGCGTGGACTTTCGCAAGGTCGCGACCTCGTCGAGCATGTCCACATCCGCGAAGAACTCTCCGACGATGTCCTCTTGGTCCAGACACTCGACGGGGTCCTGGAGACGAGCGATCATGTCCCGGAACGCTTCGCTCTCGGGAGAGTCGGGCAGGAAGCGGGTGGCGCCGCCGTGCTCCATCACACCGGTGGGCTTGAGCAGGATCCAAGGCTCGCCCTCGAACTGCAGCTTCGACATCTTCTCGAAGACCGCGAGGTTCCGCTCGAGGTAGTCGGGGACAGCGGAGGTCTCGAGCAGGAACTCGGTGCTCTGCGCTTCGCCGGCCACGTTGTGGCAGGACTGGCAGTTGGCTTGAAGAATGGTCTGGACTTCGCCTTCGAAGAACCGCTCATTCGACATGCATTGGCTCTCGGGGCCGTCGGTGTCGGAGTCTCCTCCGCCTTCGGTTTCACCGTCGGAGCTGTCCTCCTCGCCGTCTTCTCCACCCGCTCCAGCTGTTCCGCTGTCGCCACAGGCGACTAACGCTCCAGCAGCCAACCAGACGGCAATTGCCCTCGGTAGTACGCTTCTGATCTTGGTTCGATGCACTGGTCCCTCCCCTTGTGTTGCTTTGTTCGGTCGTCCCACCGGAGGGGAATCCCTCAGGCAAATCTGGTCGACGGGCGGAACTGGCCTCGGTGTCGCGACGCGACGGACGAGGACACACGGCTCCTGCGGCGGCGACCCCCCGGCCGCGCCAACCCCAGTCGACATCATCAAAGTGCGTGCCCCTCGCCGCCGCCGCCATTGTCGCCTGTGGGCCTCGGCGCGCGAATCCATGCGGTCTGGCGCCCTCTGGGGGGTCGATGCCTCATCCTCGTCGGGGCGGGTGCCGCTGACGACCGGAGGAATTGAGGTGACGACCACATGATCATCACTCGCCTGCGGACACACCCCACATTGCTGTGGAGCCGGTGTGGTCCGAACCCGTACAAATGGGGTCTGTGGCCCAGGTCCGGATCCCGCGGAGGTTTTTTTTCGGGAGGTGCGTTTTTTTGTGGCGGGGTGCCAATGACCGGTTGTGCGCAACTCTCGCACCGCGATTGCGCCCTTCCAGGGGCGATACAGTGTTCAGCCGCCCGCTAGTTCACCCTTGAAGATGCGCCGCTCCTGGTCTGAATGTGCGTGGTTGTCCGACATGTAGCCGACTCGTCGACAGGGCCGGGGACGAAGGTCGCGACGGTCAGAAGTAGGAGCGAATGAACCCTTCCAGCCAGTCGGCAAACACGCGAACCCGGGGCACGCTGTTCCGGCCGCTGGGGATCAGCATGTAGAGGTCGAGGGCGCTCATGGTCCACTCGGGGAGGACGCGAGCCAGCCGGCCCTCATCGATGGCGCGTTCGATGGTGCCGGAAGTGTTGAGGCCGATCCCCAGGCCAGCGTTCATCGCATCCCGAAGCGTCGCGCTGTTGTCGGATTCGAGCCGGCCATCGACCGAGACCACCTCTTCGCGTCCGTCTTCATGGACCAGCCGCCAGGTGTCTTGGGGAAGGTCACTGATGAACCGCAAGCACTGGTGCGATGACAGGTCTTGGGGCCGTTGGGGTATCCCGGCTCTTGCGAGGTAGTCGTGCGTCGCGGCGAGCTGGGTGTTGACTCGCTTCAAGCGCCGCACGATGTGTGTGCTGTCCTTCGGCGATCCGGCGTGTACGGCCACGTCCCAACCTCCCGCGACCATGTCGACGGGGCGGTCGGAAAACGAGCATTGCAGTGAGAGGCCGGGATGCTTTTCGAGCAACTCCCCGACCCCATCCATGATGCCTACGGCCGTGGTCGCGGTGGGCAGGACGGCGCGGACGCGACCCTGCAGTTCCCCTGCGTTCGGAGACGCCGCTCGGACGGCCTCATCGAGGTCGTCCAGGATCTGTCGGCAACGCTGATAGAAGTTCCGACCTTCGTCCGTGACGCGAAGCGTCCGAGTTGTTCGCAGAAGCAAGGGCACGCCGACATCGTCCTCGAGTTTCGCGATGCGTCGGCTGACCAGCGTCGGCGCGAGCCCGAGAACGCGACCCGCAGCGCTCAGGCCGCCGGAGTCGATGACCTGCACGAACACTCGCAACGCTTCGATGCTCTCGACAGCCAAACCACGTCCATTATGTACGCCCACGACAAAGTAGTTCGACGATTCGAACTCTACTCGCTGGAAGTGTCCGGGCTCATCTTGGGCGGGTCATGCAAAACGTCACCGTTACCCGAATCGTTCACGCCGAGATCAAGACCGTCTGGGACCTCGTTGCCGACGTTACTCGCGTCGTGAACTGGCATCCCTCCGTCCACAGGGTCGACCTGCTGAGCGAAAACGCCACCGGTCTCGGCGCCGCCCGTCGATGCAACTTCTACGATGGGACCAGCGTCCGCGAGACCGTGACCGAGCTCGACGAAGGGAGTCGGCTCAAGGTTGTGCTCAGCGAGTACAGCCTTCCGATGAAGACCTTCGAGGCGGAAATTCGGCTCCAGGCCATGGCCGACGGCAACACCCAGGTCACGTTCAGCATGAACTACGAGATGAAGTTCGGCATCTTCGGCAAGGCGATGAACGCCCTGATGGTCCGTGGCCAGATGACCAAGCTGATGAGTTCTGTCCTCAGCGGCCTCGACCAACACGGCGCGACCGGGGAGATCATCGGCGAGGACTTCGTGCCGAAAGCCGCATGAGGAGTCGTCCAGGTGCGTGCGGTTCGGCCCGTTACAGGCTGTTTGAGTCGCGGACCTCTTCGATGAAGCGGAAGAGTCCCGCTGGGCTGTAGAGCGTCGATTCGATCATGCCCAAACACAGAAGGTCACCGCACGACAGCCGAATTCGCTCTCCGGGGTCGAGGGGGCGATCGTTGACCTTGCAACCGTTCGTCGACTTGGCGTCCGCGAAGTAGAGCTTCGAGCGCTCCAAGAAGAAGTGCGCGTGGAGCTTGGACACCGAGGCGTGCCGAAGGACCAGGTCGCAGTTGCGGGCGCGTCCCAGGCTGATGCGCTCAGGCCAGGGGTTGTTGCGGTTCTTGGTGACGGGAAAGACGACGTAGCCTTGGGGGTCGTCCTCATCACGGACGGTGACCGCAACCGTTTCGAATGACACGCTTCCGATGGCGCTGTCGAACTCGGACTTGTCCACGAGCAGAACGGAGTCCGGGTAGGCGCGCTCGAAGTCCGCTCGGCTCATGCCCTCGGAGTCGCGTACATAGACGCTGAGCTCCACCATCCCGCCCCACGGTATTTCGGCGGCCGGCGCGTAAGCAACGTTCACAGTCGTACCTCCATGGGGCCGTGGGAGTGCGGCGGCTCCTGCCAAAGTGGGCCGCTAGGGAAGCGCAGGCTCCTCGCCCTCGAGGCGGGGGCGCATCCGCTCGAGCGTCTCGTATAGCAGATCGAGCAGCACACGAACCCGGGCGACCTCGCGCAGAGAGGGATGGGTGAGGACCCAGAGCCAGTCTCCCCACTCGAGTGGGGCTCCGGGAACACGCTCGAGGTCGGGGAGACCGTCGCCGAACAGACACGGAAGCTGGGCGATGCCGAGGCCGGAACGGACCGCCTCGACCTGCGCGCGGTCGGACTCGACCCGGACCCGGAGTCGCGGTTCGGGGACCAAGGCGCGGAGCCACTCTTGTTTCGCAAGATCGCCTCGCGGCGGGGGGAAGCCGATCACATCGCTGGGCGTGGGTGCGTCGCGTCGACGGTACAGGCCGTACGCGAAGCGGGCGATGCGTCGTCCGACCAGGCCCTCCGGAGGAGAGGCGGTGATCCGAAGGGCAATCTCGGCCTCTCCGCGATGCAGAGAGAGAAGTTCGAGCTTGGAGTCGAGTTCCAGCTCGAGCTCTGGGTTCTTCTCGAGGGCGGTGGCATACGTCGCCATCAGCAACTCGTGGATCGATGCGAGGGCAGTGATGCGAACCAGGCCGCCAGGGTTTCGGTCTCGGCCGACCACCCGGCGCAGAGCCGCATTCATCGTGGACTCCACCGACTCCGACGCAGCGACAACTTCGGCGCCTTCGGGCGTGGCGACCAGGCATTGTCCCTGGCGGTCGAAGAGTTTGGTGCCGAGTCGGGCTTCGAGTTCGGCGAGGCGACGGGAGACGGTCGATTGGCTCACGCCCAGGAGTGGTGCGGCCGCGGTTGCACTGCCGGCGCTGCCGATCGCAGCGACCAGTTCGAGCTCAAACCACCGAACCTGCATGGACACAGTCTAGTGCGGTGGGACAGGGATCCGTTGGAAAACGAACGCGGCCACGCGGGTCGAGGGCGCTGGTCCTCCGAACGGCTCCTGCTCCGCCGCGCTCGCGGGCGTGCTGGAGCGCTCGTTCGAGGGATGCACTCGTGTCAGGGCCCACGCCGACGATGCGGTCGAGCACAACCCCTTGGGGGTCGACAACGAGGAGCAGGGGGAGTCCGGAGATGCCGAGCTGTTCGCGCCAGGTCTCGCTCGAGGCCGCGAGGAGGGGAGTTGTGTCGAGTTTCGTCGACCTGAGAAAGGCGGCGGCGGAATCCGGGTCCTCATCGAGGCTGACGGGAAGCCACTGCATCTCGTCCGTGCCAACTCGCGCCACGGCGGCGGCCGTCTCCGGCATCGTCTCGCGACACGGAGCGCACCAGCTCGCCCAGAGCTCGACCACCGCCGAGCGTTGCAGCCGGTCGCTGAACGCCACAGGTTGCCCGGGTTGAGCCTCGCGGCTGAGCTCAACGACGTTGAGTCCTTCAAACCCGGTGCGCGGTGAAACACTGGAGATGAGGGCGGCGGTGGGGACCGAGCCTCCGCTGCAAGCGCTCGAGAGGAGCACAAGCGTGGCGAGTGTTGCCCTCATACCCCGTTCACCTCGAACATCGACGGGTACGCGCCGGCCAAGAAATCACCATCGCGAGCCTCCTCTCCATTCCCGGTCTCGATCAGGTGCTTGAGTCCGAGCAAGCTGGTGACCAACTGGGGCTTGAGCTTCTTCCGCATGCCTTTGCCCTTGCCCATCAGTGGAGCCAGGTCGTAGTGGAACTGGGTGGTCACGCTTGCGCCCACTCCGTCGGGTCCCGGTTGAACCCAGTACTCTTGGACCACGCGTCGGAGGGGGAAGAACCCGTCGTTGACCGCGGCCGCGTAGTAGTGGCGGGCGGGGTCCCACGCGACGATCGTCTCGTTGAAGCTCTCCCCCTTTCCGATCGGTGATGAGGGGCCGAGGGTGCACGATCGGGTCGCTCCTTGTGCACCGACCACGTGGCCCTCCGTGAAGCCCGAGGCTTCGATCGGGCCCGACCATTGGTGCACGTCGCCGTAGTGTTCCCCGAGCTGAGCCCAGACGTGATCCGGGGAGGCGGCGATCGGTACCCGGACAAGGATTGAGGTGAATCCTTCAACGTCCTCTCGAGCGGTGGGAGCGTCGCGGGTCTGAAGGGCCGCGGCCTGAGTTGGATTCAGCGGATGGGCATCGATGCCCACCTTGCAGCCGCAGAGCAGGGTCGCAGCCAGGACGATGAGCGCGCGCGCGCCGTTGGGAGGGGGTCTCATGCATGGGGGAACGGCGGGCGATGGCGCCGAACTACGCGCATGGGTCGATGGGACCCATGCATGAGTGCATGCGTCTACGGGGCCATCAGCGACTGGCAGGCCTCGAAGAATTCGCGAGGGAGCTGGGCCGCAACCGGGGCTGACGCGGTGCACCACGCCAGCTGATCTCCGGCATGCAGACTGCTCGCCGCGTGGGCGACAGGGTGAGCCTGGGGCTGGGTTTCCACTGCGAAGACGAAGCTTCCGCTTCCGTCACGGGTCGCACCTTTCAAGGCGTCGCCATCGAGGGCGGTCAGCCGCGCGAGGGCGTCGGCGTGGGTCTTGCCGAACCCTCGCGTGGCGGCGGTCCACCGCACCGTGATCGGGGGCGTGTCGTCGGCGGAGAAAACCTGTTGCCCGGGTGTCGGTGGTGCGGCGGTGTAGGCGTTGGGAACCTTCAAGCACAGCCGCCCATCGGCGATCGTGACCGAGCCAGTCGCGCAGACCTTGGCAGTCTCCATTCGTGGACGAAATCCTTCGGGGGCTTGCTCGGCCGCGGGCTCGGGACTCTCGGTCTCGGGCATTGGGTCCGTGGATGCCGCTTGTGTCGCGGGAGCGGGTGTTGGACCGGTGGCGGCGGAGCGACACCCCAGCGGCCCTGTGAGGGCGCAGGCGAGTAGCAGCCGGTGGAGCACGTGCCCATGATGCCAGGCACCCCGCGCCCGTGATACACGCGAATGTGTGAGCGACCCGCGGATCGCCCAGCTTGAACAGCAGCTTGCAGGTCTGGCGGCTCGGAACCAGGAGCTCGAAGCTCAGGTTGCGGCCATCCATGGCCAACACGCCGCTGCGAGCCAAGCGCGAGTCAAGGCCGTCAAGACCGGAGGGAAGTGGCTCATCCCGCTGCTCGACCGCTCCAAGGTCGTGAAGTCCTTTGGCGACCTGGCGGAGACCGTAGGTCGGATGACCGGGCCCCGCGAGCAGTGGCCCAGCCGTGACGACATCGTCGACCGCGCACGACTGTTCATGGAGTCCTGCGTTCGCTTCACGGTTCGGCGGCGCACCTCGTTTTGGCTGTTCTCGATGCTCGCCGCGTCGATTCCATTCCTACAGCTGTGGGTGGTCGTTCAGCAAAACGAGATCATCAGCAACCAGAACGAGTTCTTCGAGATCCAGGTCCACGACGTCGTATCGCGGTCGATGACCGAGGGCGACCGCAACGCGAGGTTGATGACGGGCGCGCTGCTCAGTCGGGCCAAGCTCAGCTTCTTGGCGGACGTGGTGGACGAGGCGTTCGACCCGGACCTGTCGGGGATCTACAGCGCACAGGGCACCAAGGCGTCCAAGCGGCGACTCGAAGATGCGGCGTTCCGCGGTTTCTTGATGCGAGCTGTCGCCCGCGGCGTGTTGCTTCGGGTCGATGATGATCGCGACGAGCTCGTTCAGACAGCGCAGCCCATGATGCGCAAGATCCTGCTCGACGCCGCCGATCGTGTGCCCACGCTGCTTCGCTTTGGCGAAGGGGGTACCGAGCTGGACCCCGAGCTGAGGGAGCAGGCCAACAACTACCTGCACCAGCTCGGGGCGGTCATTGGCACGTATGGCCGGCTTGCCCGTAGCGAAGGGCTGGAGAAGGAATTTGCCGAAGACCTCGAACCCCTGCTGCTGCGGGTCACGGTGCTCAAGCTGCAGAACAACCAATTCGCGGACCCCTACCGGTTCTCGATGGATGCGGTGTTGCTCGACGCCTCGGCCGAACTGGAGCTTGGCGATCCGGAGATCGATTGGGAGTCGGGGGAGCGAGACATCGAGTCTGCGCGGAAGAAGGGAATCGAGTGGTTGTCCGAGACGTTGGGAAGCGAAAGCATCGATTGGGACGCGTTCGAGAAGCAGCTCTGATCGCACTGTGTGTTTCGGGCTGCTCCAAGCCGAAACCCGCGGTGGTGAGCCCCGAGCCGGTCGCAGCCCCCGCGGTTGCCAAGCACGCCGAGGTGCAAGCCTTTGTGTCTGGCGTTGGGGAGGGCGCGGACGAACAGGCCGCGTATGAGAGCGCACAGGCCAAGCTTGCCGAGGCTCTGCTTGGCGATGCTCGTTGGATGACGTTCACCCCCGTGGCGCTCCATGACCGAGCGCGTGACGCGTACCAAGCGGTCCGCACACCGGATGGGTGGGAGGTCGCGATTGGCCTCGATGAAGGGCGAGCGGCGACGACGCTCGACGCGATGACCTACGCCAAGCCTACGTTCGAGGGGCCCGAGGTGTGGCACGACGCGCTGTATCAGGTGCTTGCGACGCACGCAGCCAAGGTGGTGTGCGAGCGCAGGGCGTCTCTGTACTCGGTGGCGTGCGATGCTCCGCCCACGGACGAGGACGATGCTCGCCTGCAGCGCCTCGGTGAAGACCTGCACCTGTCGAGTGTCGTGACAGGCGGCGTGCCCACCGACGCCTCCGGGGTCGTTCTGCGGCCTGGCCGGATCCTGGTGACGTGGAACGGAAATCCTGTCGAGGGCCTTCCGCTGGAGGTCGAGCGACCCGATGGGACGCGCTCCGAGACCCAGACCAACGCCGCGGGCATTGCGAACCTGTCGATCGAGGTTGGCAGCCAGTGGCCGGGCGCATTCGTCGTGCACGTCGACGGCGGCCGCATGGTGGGCCCACTGGATTCGGAGACCGGGTGGCCATCGCTCGAGGTTCAGGCTCGAACGCTCGATGCTCGGCGTTGGACCGTGGTGTTCGAGGATGGCACTCGGGCAGACGACATGTTCGCCAAGGAGTTGCGGGCGTCCCTGCGCGCGGACCTGGGCGCTCCGGTCACGTTGGATGCAAAGGCGATCAAGGCGCTACGGACCGTGGGTCCAGCCGAGCGGGCACGGGTGCTCGCGGCCCTGGCCGACAAGATGGGTGGTGCGCTCGACGTTGTGGTGCTGGTGAGAGCGCAGTCGCGTTTTGCCAGCCGAGCCGGCGGAAGCCGGGTTTGGTTCGAAGCGTCCACCGAGGTTGTTGTGCACGAGGTTTGGGGCGCGGGGGAGCTCGGACGGGGCAAGCTTGAAGCGACCGCATCGGGCGTCGGCGACCGCCGAGCCGACGAGGCTGCGCGCCGAGAGCTGGCCAAGAAGGCCTCCAAACGCATTCTGGACGTCCTTCGGCCCGGCTGACGAGCAGGATCCGGCTCCGTTCCCCGGATTCTTGTCGTTTGGGGTCCGCTCGGGGGAAACTGTTCGCCTATATGGATGACAATCGGCTCGCGAACTTGCTGTTCTTGGCGGGAATCGCCACCCTCGGAGTCCCGGGGTGTGGCGACGTTGGCGAGCCCGGGGAGGGACCCGGTGGTGGTCCGCCGGGAAACCCATTGGCCTCGGAGAGCTCGCTTGGTGGCGTGGATTCTCTAGAGGTGTGCGGCGCCTACGTCACGAGGATTGCCGAGTGTAGCGGTGGATTCGGCGGCTACGACTATGACACCGGCTACTACGGGGTGAGCATCGCTCCCGACTTCGCGGATTACTGTGCTCGGTACATCGCAGATTTGGGGGTCTACGCGGGACCTGAGTGCGCGAGCGCAACCGTGGAGATCTACGCCTGCCTCTCTGGGCTGAGTTGCGATGTGCTGGTCCTTGGTGCTGACTTCGCGTGCCGGGAAGCGCTTGTTGCCGCGGACGCCGCCTGCAACGTCGGCGGCGGCGTTGGTGAAGACGACCGGGAGTAACCGGGTCCTCGAGAGCATCCCCGGGAACCTTCCGGGTGCGACGGTGCACCTCCCCCTCGTGCCGCGTACGCGGTGCCTTCTGTGGGGAGGCGGACGATGGACCGAGAGCACCTGGGAAGTTTGTTGTTTTTGTCGAGCCTGGCGACGTTGACGGTCGGTTGTGCGGGCGGGAGCGGTGGCCCCGCACCGCGGCCCAGCCCATACGGCACCAATGGCGGAGACGACGGGTCCGGCGACCCTTGGACCGACCCCCTGGAAACCAGCGGTGGCTCGGCGCCCGCGGACTCCAAAGGGTCGGGCGACACTGGGGGCTGGCCCAACGAGGGAGAGACAGGCGCCGTCCCGGACGGAACCAGCGGGGGCGCCGACCCCTCGCCGGACGACGGTGATTCAACCGGAATGGGCGCCACGTCGGAGACTCCGGCGGCCTCGTCCGGAGACTCCGGCGAGAGTTCGACGGGCTACGATCCACCTGTTGGGGATGACCCCTGTCCCGATCTCGCGCAGTTGTACGCCGACTGCGACGCGGACTACACGTACGAGAGCGAGATTGCATTGTGCCAGCAAGCACGGGCCTCGGCCCAAGCGATCTCCCCGGCCTGCGGCTCGGCGCATGCAGAGTTCCTCGCCTGCCTGAGCACCCTTGACTGCGCCACGTTGTTTCAGCCTGGGACCCCGCTGGCATGTGTGATCCAAGGGGCAGCGACCGACCTCGCGTGCTCATCCTGACGCCGACCCTGCGCACCAATCTGCGCCGCAGTCTTTGCGGGCCGCGAGCTTCGAGCCGACCGCATGGTGACTGCGGTGAAGTTTCCGTTCGCGGCGTTGTCATGCCTGTGGATCGCGGCCTCCGCGTGTGGCGGATCGGGCGAGCCGAAGGGCAATCCCGAGGGGACGCCGCCGCGCAGGGCCGTGGTGAACCCCGATGATCCCGACGCGTGCTCCGAGTGTCATGCGCAGATCGTCGGCGAGTGGAAGGAGAGCATGCACGCCCGCGCGCACCACGACAGCGACCCCATCTTCGCCGCAGTGCGCCAGCTGGCGAGCAAGTCGCTGGGCCCCGAGGTCCAAGCCGACTGCGCCAACTGCCACACGCCACGCGACCCCGCCAACCCCGACAGCCCGGCGGGAAAACTGGGCGTGTCCTGTGCCTCCTGCCACATGCTCGATGCGGTGCATCCGGGGAAGTCGGGTGCACAGGCGCTGGGCTTTGCCGACGTGGTCCGGATGAGAGCCGGACACGACATGGCGCCCGGAAGCTCTCCTGCTCACCAGACGGGCGCTGCGCCGGAGTTCATCAAGGACCGCAAGACCGTGTGCTTGGCCTGTCATGCCGTGGCGGAGAACCCGAGTGGGGTCAACACCTGCGCCACAGGTGCGGAGTTCGAGGCGCGCAAAGGGGAGGAGAAGGGGTGCATGGACTGTCACATGCCTCGAATCCCCGGTCCTGGCGGAATCGTCGGCTCGCGAAGTGAACACGCTCGGCACGTGTTCCTTGGGCCCCACCGAGCCTGGTACCACGACGACGGAGAGTTTCTCTCGAGCGCTGTGTCCCTCGAGGGCACGTTCGGCGAGACTGGCCTGAAGGTCACGTTGAACAACGAGACTGGTCATGGCTTCCCCACGGGATTCCCCGGCCGTGTCGCGATGCTTTCGGCCGTGGGTCGTGACGGCGCGGGCGCCGAGGTGTGGCGCAACGAGGACAGTCCGGAGTCGGTGTTCAACAAGGTCTACGTCGACGAGGCAGGCAAGCCCACGCTCCCTGTGTTGTCCAAGTCGATGTCGCGGGACAACAGGCTCAAGCCCTCCGAGAGTCGAACGCTCGAGTTCGAGGTCCCGCAAGAGGTCACCACCGTGGAGTTGAAGCTCGAGTTGCGGTTGGTGCCCACGGCCGCCGCGGCGAAGCTCGGGTTGGCGGAGGCCGTGGAGACTCAGCCGCGAACGGTCGCTTCAGAGACCATCACCCGCTGACCACCAGGGGAGGGCAAGGACACCCCCTAGATCGCCACGCCGCCGAGCAACACCATCGTTGGCTCGAGGCGGGCGGCCTCGTCGGGGTGCATTCCGCCGAGTTGGCCCTGCGCGTTGGTGCCCTGGCACTGCACGATGCCGTCCTTGCGATGCCCGCAGACGAAGCCGTCGCCCACCGCGACTCCGACGGTTTGGTCGTAGCCCGGGAGGACGGCTGCCTGCACGTCGGGCGCGAACGTCATCGACTCGCCACCGCACCACAGCCCGCCCGCGCGGGTGGCCAGACAGACGAACCCCGGTCCCATCGCGGCGGACCGGGTTTGAGGGACCCGGATGCCCATCGCCTGCGGACCAAAACCTTCGCCCCAGCAGTACAACTCGCCCACGTCTGTGACGGCACACGTGGTGTTTTGCTCGGCGTGAATCGACTCGACGTAGGGGAGCGCAGCAACACGCCGGGGCACGCCGCGGTTCGAGTCGATCTCCGCACCCACTGTGGGATCGCCCAGCTGGCCCTGGGTGTTCTGTCCCCAGCACATCACTCGGCCCTGGCTCTCCAGGCCGCAGTTGTGGGCCGCACCCGCAACGAGCTGGGTCGGTTGCTGAAGCTCCACATAGCCCGCACCCCGGCCCGTATCCGTCTCGTTGTCGAGGATCCGGGCCGCGGGGCCGAGGGCCTCTGCAGCGTCCCAGCGCCCGAAACACAGGATCTTCGAGTCACTGGAGAGCGTGCAGACGTGCAGGTCGCCCACCGCGACCGCCGTGGCTCGATCGATGCCTTCGATCTTGCCCGTCCCCTCGGCGCCCAGAAGCCCGCGAACCTGATCGGAGCACCACAGCGAACCGGACTCTGCGACGACGCACGTGCCGTAGCGCCCCACGGCAACATCGCGGGCCTTCTCGACGCCGGGAAAGGTCTGGGGCACGGCGCTGTGGTCCGACGCTTCGCAGGTACCCAGTTGCCCGACGGTGTTGGACCCCCAGCACCGAACACGTCCGCTCGAGATACGCACGCACGCATGGTCGGTCCGAGCGACGAGTTGCCGCGCTTCCATCAGGTCTGGCTCCGGAGCGTCGGACCAGCTCTCGCAAATGGAGACCGGCTGCTCGGACAAGACTCGACTTGCCGCATCACGGGGAGCCGGCGCCGTGGGGTCGGGCGCCGAAGAGCCCGGAGAGCTGGGAGCCTTTCCGCACTGGAACGCTGCGACCAGGAGCATCGCCGCTGCAATCCGCATGCACGGATCGTATCAGCACGTGTGGAGGCACGTTCGTTCGCAAAGGTTCTCCGAGGTCGGCAACCGGCTCGTAGCAGGCCACCCTGCTCGCGTTGGACCAGTCCCCGTGCGCGGATTCGCTTGCGATACCAGCGATCCGCGCTCGCTTGCCTCACCCGGGCTCGCAGCACGGGGGCTTGCTGTCTGTCGACGGTGCGGCCCAGTTTGCCGAGCGAATCTCCAGCGTGCCGAGATCGACCCAGTCCGCTGACTCGATCTGACGCAGGACGTCGAGTTCCGCACTTGACCCAAGCCCCGCGCTCAAAGCAACCGTACCTTTGTGAAGGTCGACCGCACCCCCGGCGCCTCGCCTGTCGAGCACGACCACAGCGGGCTCCGAGGCCCCAATACACGCGATGAGCAGGTCTTGAACTGCGCGAGTCATCCACATCGTTCCCGTGTCGGGGTCGTAGCTTCCCGCCAGCGTCTCCAAACCACTCGGACCGCGGACCACGATGGGCAACAGTCCGTTGCTGTGCCCGCTGTGATCGCTGGAGCCGCCGCGGCCAAACACGCCTGTCGACATCGCTTCGGCGAGCGTTGCCCATGGGACGAGGTTGTCCTTGTCTTGTGATGCCGTCATCGGTCTTCTGGCTCGTCACGCTCGAGCGGCCCCTACGGGATGCAGTAGCCCGAGAGCCAGGGGAACGGGCTGCCGAAGGCAGTGTCAAAGCTGGTGTGGAACGACGCTGCGGGCCCCAGGAGGCACTCCTGCAGGCTCGCGGGCGGGCTCGTGTCGAGGCAGGCTGTGTACAGGGCGTCCTCTCGGACTTGGGTGTGGGCCGACGGTGCCCACAGCGTGACCATCTCGCCGCAGTCTGCCCCGCGGCGTGATCGCATCGCCAAATCCACCGTCTGGTCCCCGTTGAGACGCATCTCGATCATTGCGTTGTAACCACTCTCCGTGTCGAGCCATGACAAGGAGAGAGAGCCTTCGTTCGAATAGCGAATGGCCTGCATGAAACAGCGGACGTCGTCGTGCGTGGAGCCCTCGCCGAGGCTCGCGGCGCCGTCCGCATCGATTGTCAGGTGAAGCGAGGGGCATAGGAGGTCGACGGGTGGCGTGGCCTCGACTGGGACAGCGCGGACGCACTCTCCGTCGGACTTCTGAACACCACACCATGAGAAGCACGAAGGGCCATCTGGGCAGACCTTGGCTGGGGAAGGGTTACCGTCAAGTTCGCCCGTCGAGGACTCCCCGGCCTCCGGTTTGTAGGTTGCTCCTTCGTCCCCGGTCGATGAGGAGCCTTCTTCGACGACGTCTGCGTCGGTCGAGGAGGAGGTTGTGGCGCCCTCCGTTTCGTGGGCTCCGATAGGGTCGCGAACCCCTGTTCCATCGGACTCGAGGTCGGGGCCAGCGGAGCAAGCCTGTAGAACCAGGCTTAACGTGCCTACGACCATTCGGCGCGAACCGCAGCCCAGTTGCCACGGACGAGCGTGGATCTTGCTGGTGTCGGGAGAGGAGGGACTTCGGGCTCTGGTGTTCATCGCGTCGTCAGCTGAGCGAGAGCGTCCGGGGGGCAGACAGCACATTCGTCGTGGAGTGCGGCCGTCCGAACTGGGCTACCAACCCATTCCCCTCAAAGCTCGGTTCCGTCACTCCGATCGAAAAAAAAATCGGAGTTCGGCGAGCAAAGGCGGGACCTTCTGCCCTGGGGCCTTTTTTGCTGCTGGCGCGCTCCTTTGTCGAGAAGACGAGGGCTGAGGCGGTTCGATCACTCCCGTCGCCAGCCCCCCGAGCAACACCGCTTGCGAGCCAGATGACGGCGTTCGGCGATGGACGAAGCGCCCTCAGCCGACCCAGCGTCGCTGCTTCCGGGCGAAGAGCCCCAGCATCAGCAGCAGCGAGACCGTGCCAGAGCCACGCACTGGGTTGGTCGAGGTGCAGTTGCAGAACCCGTCATCGTCGTCGTCGTCCATCTCAGCGGGAAGCTCGTCATCGGGTGTGATGTCGGGGCCCTGGTGGTCCGCGTTCCATGCGGAGAGCTCGGCATCGATGGCTTCCACGTTGTTGCGGATCACCATCGGGGCGCCCGTGAAGAACTCCTCCACGATCCATGCGTAGGGCATCTGCGCAAACGCAGGTGGCTCGTCGGACTCGGTGAACCACAGCACGGGTCCCGAATCGAGTTCGACGCGGTCGGGTCCGTCACAACGGTTGAAGCGGGTGGCCGACCAGACGTTGTCGACGTCGGGTAGGCCGGGCATCTCGGAGAACAACGGGTCGCGGGTCATCTCGCTGGGGGACAGCGTGGTGTACATGCGGGTGAGGTACCCGTACTTGCTCACCAGGGCCGCGGCGTGCTCGCTCGGGGCGACGACCTGCTCTTGGAGGGCGTCGGCGAGCCCCTCGGTGTCCCACGAGGCAGGCCACGCGTCTGGGGACGTGGGTTCCTCCCCGGTTCCGTCATCGCTGGTGGTCCCGCTCTGCCCGTCGCTTGTGCCTCCGGTGTCGCTCGACCCGCTGGCGGAACCTCCTGTCGTGCCTAGGCCATCTGTATCGCTGGAACTCTCCCCGCCATCGGTGTCGCTCGATGTTCCAGCGGTTGTGCTCGCGTCGGCGGCGGGTGGCTCTCCCTCCGGCTGCCAGTCGGCGTAGCAGCTTGTGCACGCGTAGAAGTCCTTGGGATCGACGCCGGGTGGTGGAGGGACGTACGTCTGCAGAAGCGAAGGGAGGAGGGGGTGGGTCGGGTAGCACTCGTCCCACAGGCAGGTCATCAGATCGTGCTCGGCCAGCAACGCGGTGAGATCCTCGGGGCTGGCACTTGCGAAGGGGGCGCTGCGCCAGCGGTGTGAGTTGAACGCGGCGGACGAGATGACGTTGGAGCTCCCGGCATACTCGGTGACGAACGCCTGTCCGTCTGCGCCATCCTCATCGACGGCACGGGTGACGACCTCTTCGTAGTCGGTGCCCGGGGCGTCCCAATCGAACTTCAGAGGGTTGAGCTGCACGTGACGAAAGTTGGTCGGGGTCACGCGGTCCCGGCCGAGAAAGAATGTACGCACACCCATGTCGTCTCGCGCGGCGATTCGCGTCAGGCGCAGGGGCACACACGCTTCGTCGCCGGGATAGCGCAACACGATCGGGTGAATCTGGTCGACGCCGTGTCCGGAGCGCAACTTGAACGCGACGAAGAGGAAGCCGTCGTCGATGTAGTCCTGCAAGATCGGAGGGGCGTCGTCGTCCTGGGCGAAGCCGTTTTCGTCGAGCCAGGTCACGATGCCGTTCACGCTTCCGCCCTCGAGCACGACGTATTCGTAGCTCCCTGCGAGTTCCCGCTGATGCACGGTTGGCGGGTCATCGAGGCCGTCGTCCGCGTGTGAATCGTCGTCGCCGAACCCGGCGAGCGGTTCATCTCGGGGAGCGCCTCCGCACCCACCGCCACCGCCCCCGCCTCCGCCTCCGATGCCCCCAGGGGCGCCGCAGTTCTCGGTACGGGTGGAGACGGTAAAGGTCGGCACGGTGGCCTCTTGCAGCTCCGTGAAGAGCAGGTCCGAGCCCACCTCCACCGTCGGTTCTGCCATCACGGGGACGATCCACGCGAAGCGCTCAGGATCGCCTGTGTACTGAATCTGGATGTGTGCCTCGACCTGACCATCGGCGACCACGAACATCACGTTTTCGCCGGTCTGGTCCACGGGCATGACCGAGGGCCCGGCGTCGCAGAAGGTTCCGCCGCATGCATGAGCTGCGGACGGATTTGCAAGCCAGACAGCCGTCGCTGCCAGCAGAGAGGCAAGTGCCACCTCGGTACGTTTCCCGGAAGTTAAGCCAATCACTCGTGGGTAGTGTCCGGGGCGATGCCCACGATCACCCGGATGTTGGGAAAGTTCGTTTTCCTCCATCAATCCAAACGACGCACACGGACTGGCGCTCCACGCGGTGAAGCGGTGTCACGCGCTGTAAGTCGTGCTGGGAGCTCTCGTTGCGGTGGAGGGAGCCAAGAGACGTCATGGGGAACAAGTCGTGGTGGGTCGGAATCGTTGGGGTGGGGGTGCTGGCGCTGAGCCCTCGCCCGGCGGAAGCAGGGAGTGATATCGGGTCGATCTCGGGTGTGGTGACGAACGCCGACACCGGGGAGCGGATGCCCAATGCGCTTGTGGTTCTCCAGTGCAACTGTCTGAAAGGAGCCCGAGAGACGACCACCAACGCGAATGGGATCTACGCATTTCGTGACCTCCCCACAGGGACGTTCACGATTCAGGTCCTTGCGGGACAGGCGGATGTCTCAAAGGTGACCGAACTCCCCGAGGGGGGAACGTTCAGAGCCAACTTCAAGCTCGACCCCCACAACGAGTTTCACCGAATGATCCGCGTCAAGCCCGTGGCCGTCCGGCAGTCCGCGTCGGTGGGTCGAACGACCAGCAAGGACCCGTTCGAGCGGGTGACATCAACAGCGCCGCGGCGCGAGTCCCCAAAGACGCGGCTTGCCGATCAGCGCAAGGCGCTCGCCGCCGCGGTCCCAGATTCGAGCGGTCGCACCGAGTCCCACGGAAGCTCCGCCATCCCGCAGCTGGAGGCCGAGGCCGCAACGTCCCCGCTGCCCGAGGACTTTGCCCGACAAGTTGTCTACTCCGGAACGATGAGTCTCGCCGTGTTCGATCGCTCGACTGCGCAGACCCGAATCGAGGCGCTCGTCACCAAGGCGGGGGGTTACGTCCAATCGCTGCATGAGGAGCGCATGGTGGTGCGGATCCCGGCTCGGAAGTTCCGCGACATCGCGCAGGAGATCGGGGCGCTGGGTCGGGTCGAGGCACAGTCGTTCGAGGCACAAGACGTCACCGAGGACTACTACGACCTCCGCACCCGGATTGAAGTCCTGCAACGGACCCAGGCGCAGTTGCTCACACTTCTGGAGCGGGCGAGAACGGTCGCCGAAGCGCTGGAGGTGCGCAGGGCCCTGGACACGGTCACATTGGAGCTGGAGTCCGCCCTCGGAAAACAGCGCCTTCTTTCCTCGCGGGTGGATCTGTCCGCGCTGTCGCTTTCGCTGCAGCCGAGGCTGCCCGATGTGGACACGCCCTCGACGAACGACCCGTTTCCGTGGGTCGACGATATCTCTGTGGAGGGCACGGCATGGCGCTGATGCTTCGACAGATCGCCCTTGCGTCCTGTCTGAGCGCAGTCGGATGCGCTCCGGTGATCGACTACTCGGCGCCGCCGGGGTTCGTCGAGGCGGAGTCCGACTGGCAGTCCCAACACTACAAGGGCAAAGACAGCGTCGGTCTGCGCGTGACGGTGTACGACAACGTCGACGGAGGGACGCTCGGCTACTGGTCCAACGACCTCGAGACTAAGCTCCTGGGTCGAGGCTACGCGCTCGAGGCGTCGTCCCCGTTGCGGGCCCGCAATGACGTTCCCGGCACGCGCTACGACTTCCGACTGGAGCGTGACGGGGACGAGCCGATGTTTCTGTCGGTCGGGTTGTTCGTGACCGACGACTATCGGTACGTCACCCAACTCGCGGGACGGCAGAGTGAATACGCCGGAGTGGGCTCTGACATCTCGAAGCTGTTCCAGCGCCTCAACCCGGGCGGGTGCAAGGCGGGGAAGGCCTCGGTGTGTCGGACGAAACCGGGCGCGACGCCCTGAGCGGAATCACTCCGGCACAAGGCGGTTGTGCTCGCGCCGCACCCGTGTGGGCACGCGTGTTTGCATGGCTTCATGGCCGCCGACGCGTCGCAGCCAGACATCAGCTCGGGCGCGCGCATCGTCGTCCAGAGCCGCGTAGGCGTCGAGGGCGTGCTGTGCCATCCATTGCGTGAACGACTGTAGCCAACGCTGGTGCGAGACGCCTTCGATCGAGAACGAGTGGGAGCCGACGAAGCGCTTGACGCGTTTCGCCTTGGGGTGGTCGTGGACCCACGCGTCGACGCCGTTGATGGTGTCCGCAACCACGGGCCAGTGTTCTCGGAAAAGTCGGCGAAAGACGGGGTCGAGAGAGGCTGGCACGGTGTCGTCGTCTTGGAAGGGCGGAGGGTCCGTTGGTGGCGCGGGCTGGTTCATGCGCTCGACCCAGTCGGCCACGCGTGGGGCCCGGCGCTTCATCAACGCGCCTGGGACGGGGTCACGGTACAGGTGGGCGTACAGCGGCCCCATGAACCCGAAGTCGCCTTGGCACGGTCGCGCGCCCAGCAAGAAGGGGTGCGCCTCGAAGTGGGTGTTGAGCTCGCCGAGCAGCGCCTCATACGACTGTTCGATCGCGGCCCGGTTGCGCTTGCTGATGCCCAACGCGCGACCGTAGTTCCCGCCGAAGTACAGGGCCAGGGGGAGCCCCGCGAGCGGCGTGAGCAGCTTGGGCAGACGCGGCGCAACGAGCTCCCCGAACTCGGAGAGGATCAGCGGCATGTTGCGCTTGTAGTGCCATCGGTAGTGCATCGCGGGCATGACGAGCCACTCGTCCCCGTACAACTCCAAGAGCGTGCTGGCGACGCCCAGCACGCCCGGAGGCGCCACACTACGCTCCGGGAATCGGGCTTCGATCGCGTGAATGATCGCTGTCGTGTCTTGGACCGCGTCGCCCTCGGGCGTGAGCAGAACCGGCACCATCGCCAGGCCGGTCTTGGGTCTCACCACGGATTGAATGACCGGGCGGGTGGCGAGCACCTCGTCGAAGGGCACGCCTTTGTACCGAAGGTAGGCGCGCGCCTTACCGCTGTACAGGGAGACTTCTGCGGCGATGAGTTGGTAGCGGTCGGCCACGGTGCGGCCTCCCTGCTAGCACGCGCGGCGTCGGTTGACAGCCATGACATGGGGTCGTCAACGGGCCACAGGGGCGTGCTCACGTGGACGAAGCCCAAACAGTTGCAGAAATGCGTGATCCGTTTGGGGCCCGCGCGACTCCAACAGGCCACAATGCCACTTCACCGTCTCGTTTCCTTGGGCTGCCTCGCCGCAGTGGTGTCACTGGGCACCGGCTGCACCCCGCAAAAACTCGACCCTGGCTACCTTGCTGCCCACGAGGCGGTGGCCGAGGCGCAGTGCTGCCGCGCTCGGTACTACGCATCGGCGACGGGCGAATCCGGCTCAGTCGCCGACGAAATGAACGCCTTTGGGGAGTCCTGCACGGCGGAAATCGGCGGGGTGTCGAAGATCGCAGACTACACGCAGAAGGCTCTACCGGAGGGGTTTGACTCCGAGTTCGACTACACCGAGAAGCTCTCGGAGGACGACCAGAAGAAGATCAAGGAACTCGAGGTGCGAGGTCAAGAGTGCTCGGTGCGCGCCACGGAAGCCTGGAACGCAAAAACCGGAGGCGTTTGACCCGGGAGGGGCCACAAGGTCAACACGCGCCTCAGGGCGCCGCCATCGTGCCGATGATGTCGCGGGCACTGCCGAACTGGTAGGCGTTCATTTCAAATCGGACCCGGCGAGTGAGGGCGCCGTCGAAGCCTTCGTCGACCCATCCGAGGTGGATTGATGACGGCCCAGCGTACTCGACGAGCAGGCGGTCGTCGGGCTCGAGGGTGTGTGGCGCCGCGAGCGTGAAGGTGTACAGCGAAGTTGTCTCCGAGAGCTCTGTCGCGCTGCCGATGCCCTCGAACGTAGCGACAACCGCGTCGTCGGTGACCCGGCGGATCACAACATCAATGTCACCCGTTGCGTCCGCGTCGGCACGACTCAGCCACACCGACCAACAGCGAATGGGTTCGCCTTCGAGAAGCGAACCGGCGCGGACCTCTTCGCCAGCCCGGGTCGTCTCGAGCCCGATGTTCATGTGCCCTGTTTCGGGGCCTGCCACCTCGTAGATCAATGCTCCGCATTCCGGGGCTCCGGTGGTGTCGGTGGTGTCCCCGTCCGTCGTCGTCGTTGTCGTTGTCGTTGTCGTGCTCGGACTTGTGTTTCCGGATTCCGTCGTGACGTCTACGCTCGTGGTGTTCGAGGCGGTCATACCGTCCTCGGACCGCGTCGTCCCCGATGGAGAGAGCGACGTGTCGCTGTCTGTGGGGTCGTCTGAGTCGACCCCGCCCGTCGTATCACCGGCCGAGTCCGCCGCGAGCCCATCGAAGGCAGGGTTGGGCATGCGGCAGCTTGTCCCCGAGAGCACGAGCGCCGTCATCACGACGAGTCTGTTCGGCCGCAGCCACTCCATCGACCCTTTCACCTTGCCAAAACGATACCGGAGCTGCCACCGCGGCCTCGCAGGGGCGCGGCAACACCACACCAGTGTTGCAGATTGCATCGTGGTGTGACCGCGGCGCGTTCGAGGTGCGCGGGTTCGCATGCCAACGACTCCGGGAGTCGCCCTCCTGGGGGAGAAGCGCATCGCGTCGGTGATCTGCGACACGACCACTTGCGGCCCGACAACCCGTGCCGGCGTTGCGTAGATACATTGACCTCGCGGCGTCGTGACGGCGCCCCACTTCGTCATGAACTGCTCCGGAACCGTCCTGTCGTCCCTCGCGAATACCGTCCTTCGCGCCTACGAAGACTCGGGCGCGACGCCAGCCTCGGTGGCCCGCGACGTCCTCGGCGGTGACGCCAGCATTCTCGAGCAATCCGAGTCTCGGTTGCCGTTCGGTGCCTACGCGAAAATGTGGGACCTGTGCGGGGAGGCCTCAGGCGACCCCGAGTTTGGAGCTCGCGCGGCTTCTCGTTCGATGGAGGCGGGGACATTCGGTGTGGTGGGGTTCTTGGCTCGTTCGGCACCGACCCTACGGGGGGCGCTCGAGTGTGTGGTGCGACATGGCGCGCTGCTCAACGAGACATCTCGGACCCTTCTGTTTCTCGAGGGGGACACCGCTGTGATTCGCGACGGCCCTGCGGACCCGAGCGCGCGTTGGCCCGCCCACAAGGCCGAGTTCGTCATGGCGGCGTATGTTCTGCTGACGTTCGAGTGGGCGGGGCTGGGCCGTCGACCGGTCTCGGTCTCGTTTCAGCACTCACGAAGACCGAACCTGGGCTATCTCCAAAGCATCTTCGGCGCTGAGGTGACGTTTGGTGCGCCGTTCAACGACCTCCGCTTTCCCGCCGCATGGTTGGACCGCGCGCTCCCGTCGGCAGAGGCCGACCTCTACGCATTCTTGGAACGTCAGGCGTCGGAGCAAACCTCCAAACTCGACGGGGAGCGAGACCTGTTGGCGGAGATCCGGCGCGTGGTGGTGAACGCGCTGCCACAGGGCGGTGCGCCGTCACTCGAGCAAGTCGCACGGACGCTCGGAACCGGTCATCGAACCCTCCAGCGGCGGCTGCAGTCGCATGACACCAGCTACCGAGACCTCGTGGACGAGCTCAGGTTTCAACGGTGTCGCACGCTTCTCGTTGACGACGAACTCACGATTGACTCGGTGTCTTCGATGTTGGGCTTCTCGGAGGCGCGAGCGTTTCGCCGGGCCGTCCGTCGTTGGAGTGGGCTGTCTCCCCGCGGGCTTCGGCAGCGATTGGTCTGACGCATGGGGTCCCCTTTTTGGCATGAGGCGTCCGATGTCAGGGCGGCCCTGCGGCTTCACGATCAGGCCATGTCTTGGATCAAAGCATCCCACGCCACCATGGTCGGACTCGCACTCCTTGTCGCCTGCACCGGGGACTCCAGCTCTGGTGGTGGCGAAAGCTCGACGGGCGACGGTTCGACTGGGCCTGGCTCGACGACCGATGCTGCAACGGTGGGTGCCGAGTCATCGTCGGGCTCGACCTCCGAAGGTGAGACATCCTCGGCGGACTCTGGAAGCACGGGGGAGACTGACTCCTCATCCTCGACGACGGGCGGAGAGGCGCTTGCGCCCCGGGTGTCGCGCTACATCGAGATGGCCGATGGCACTCGGATCGCCGTCGATGTTTGGCTGCCTGATGCGGCCCTCGACGGGGACGCCGTTCCCACGGTCATGCGGATGACTCGATACTGGCGCGCGATGCAGTGGGCCTTGCCGATGTTCGATGAGTCCCCCGAGGAGGCCGCGCGATACACCGCGCACGGCTTCGCGTATGTCACCGTGGATGCCCGTGGCAGCGGTGCATCTTTCGGATCCCGTCAGGGGCCCTGGACCGAGGCCGAGCGAGAAGACCACGGAGAGGTGGTCGACTGGCTGGTGGAGCAGTCATGGTCGAACGGCAACGTAGGCGCAGTCGGAGTGAGCTACGACGGCAACACCGCAGCGTTTCTGGCGACGTCGGGACGCAGCGGGGTGAAAGCTGTCGTTCCAAGGTTCTACGACTCGGACCCCTACGACTCCCCAGGCGTGCCCGGAGGCGTTTACAACGAACGCTTCGTGCAGGAGTGGGCGGCCTTCAACCATGTGTTGGACAGCGCGGACGTCTGTGCGCTCGCCCCTGAAGAGGAGTGCGCGACGGTGGAGATGGTCCTGCGGGGACCCAAGTGGGCGGATGAGGATCCCAAAGGCGCGCTGGCGGCCGAGGCCGTCGCCGGGCACGCGAACAATCTCGACGTCCATCAAGCGGGTCTTGCCGCGACCTACCGCGACGATGCCTTTGCCGGCGATGCATCGTTCGCCGATATCTCGTTCGTGGAGGACTTGGATGCGCTCGATCGCGGCGGCGCTGCGGTCTACGGCTGGGCGAGCTGGCTCGACGCCGGAACAGCCGACTCGGCGCTCAATGTCTACGCCGGGTCGAAGGGCTCGCACCGCGTGATCATTGGCGCGTGGAACCACGGGGCCGATGAAGACGCCGACCCGTACCTCGCGCCCGACGCCCCTGTTGCGCCAACTGTGGAAGAACAGCAGCTCGACATCGTCGACTTCTTCACGCAGCACTTGGCCAGCGATGCGTCGGTGCAGGATGTCCGCGAGATTCGCTACTACACGATGAACGAGGGCGTTTGGCGGACCACCGACACCTGGCCGCCGGCCGACGTGGCGGCAACCACGATGTTCTTCGGCACGGGTACCCTGCTCGATGCGCTGCCGGCTTCACAGACCGACCTGACCTACGCTGTGGACTACACCGCGACGACTGGACAGACCAACCGCTGGTGGACACAGCTCGACGGCGATGTGATCTATCCGGACCGGGCCGAGGAAGACAACAAGCTGATCACGTACACCGGGGCGCCTCTGTCCGCAGACACCCGCATCACGGGGGCGGCTGAGGTCACAGTGCACCTTTCGACGACCCACGATGACGGAGCATTGTTCGCATACCTCGAGGACGTCGCGCCCGATGGAAGCGTCACGTACCTGAGTGAGGGGCAGCTCCGGCTCCTGCATCGTGCCGTCGACCCCGACTCCCCGGCACTGCACAGTTTCGAAACGGCCGACGGACAGCCGGTCGTCCCGGGTGAAACGATGGAGGTCACGCTTCGCTTGCGACCCACGAGCGTGCGCGTCGAAGCTGGCCATCGCATTCGAATCGCGTTGGCGGGAGCAGACGCCGCCAACTTCGCCCGCTACCCTGCCGAGGGCGACCCGACGTGGACGGTCCGACATGGGGCCGGTTTTGCCTCTCACGTGATTCTGCCTCTCGCGCCCGCGGATTGACCCAGTAGGGGCCAAGGGGCGCCGTTCCGCGACTCTCGCTCGGGTGCGATGGGCGTCCACGGCGCCGGCGCACGGAGGGCTCTCGGCGCCTGGGAAAATCAGGATGGCATCGACAGGGCGGGCGGGGTAGCTTGCCCGCCGTCGCATGCAGGTCGCAGCGGCAAAGAAGGTGAATCCTGTGTCTCGGAAGTCGAACTGGATCTTTCTATTCTCGCTCGGAGGCTTGAGCGCATGCGACGAAGAAGCACCCGCCATTCCGCCGTGCGACCCCGACCGCCTCGGCCGCGCTTGTAATGACGTGGAGCCGCTCTCCGTCGAGTCCGGTGGCTCGGGTGGTGCGGCCTCGACCGAGACGGGGCCCGGCGGGAACGACAGCAACGACTCGGGGACCGGCGACGGGTGGCCTGGCGGCGGTTCGTCGGGCTCGGGGTCGACGGGCTACCCATACGGGACAACGGGCTACCCATACGGGACGACGGGTTACCCATACGGGACGACAGGCTACGGCTACGGTTCCACGGGCTACTTCGCAGGGCTCGACCCCGAGCAGGTTGGCTTGCTTGGCGCCGAGCAGAGCGCTTGTTTGTCCGACCTTGATTGCGGCGAACTGTTGGGAGAACGGCAATGAACCTTTCGTCGAAGATTCTGCAACTCGGATGCTTGGCGATCGCGCTGTGCTCGGCGTGCGACTCCGATTCTGATTCCGACTCTTGTCCGGACGGTTCGGAGACCTGCCCATGCACGGTCGACTACAAGTGTCTCAACGGCCTCACGTGCTTGTCGGATCGCTGTGTGGACGTGTCCTGGACCCCTCCGGAAGACACCCCTGACACGACAAACGGCAACAATTCCAGCGGTGACTTCGACAACGTCGCCGCCTGCGAGGCGTGGGCCGATTCTCTGGGATCTTTGCAGTGCGGCTTCGACGGTGCACAGACTGGCGTCGACTGTAGTGCGTACGCGAACATCCCTTGTGACCTCGACGGCAATGGTCTGTTCGAGTGCTTCGAAGACAATGTCACGTGCCGATCGGGCATGCTCGACGTCTCGGGCCTGGCCAACTGCGCCGGGCTCGCAACTTGCGAGTAGCGCACGCCTGGTCGAGAAGACGACCACCGGACCTCTGCCGGACCTCTGCCGGACCTCTGCCGGACCTCTGCCGGACCTCTGCCGGACCTCTGCCGGACCTCTGAGGGAACGGTGGCGTCAGCGACCATCGAAGTGCTGGGAAGGCTACGAGGGGGACGGGCGGGCTGCGAACGATGCATCGCCCGAGAGCGCCTCCGACAGAAACCGCATGGTCAGCCGCACACGCTCGACCTTGCGCAGGTCTGGATGTGTCAGCACCCAGACCCGGTTGGTCCCCGCACGATGCAACGCACAGACCCGCTCGAGTCCTTGCAAGGCGAGGTCATCCGGAAGCGGAGCGACACCGTGCCCGGCCCTCGCCAAATGGCTCATCGCGATAAGGTCGTCGGTCCTCACCACGATGTCCCGTAGGTGCGTCCGCTCCAACCACGTAAACACGGGAGAGTCTCGCAGGCGGCCGGCAGCACCGATCAGTCGATGTCCTCCGAGGTCGTCTTGCGATGCTGGTGAGCCGTGGCTCTCGACGTAGGCTGGGCTCGCGTAGAGACCCCACCGGACCGTGGCGACCTGGCGGCCCACCAAGTGATCGGCGGGTGAAGACGCCACTCGAATCGCGACGTCGGCCTGGCGGGTGCTGAGGTTGACGACGGAGTTGCTGACCAGGAGCTCGACATCGATCTCGGGGCACTGGGCCGCGAACCGGGCGAGGTAGCCGGGGAGGTGCGTGTACGCGAAGCTGCTGGGTGCGGTGAGCACCACCGTGCCGTGGGGCTTCACATCCCGCCCGACGATTCGTCGTTCGAGCTCGTCGAACGACTCTGCGATGCCGCGCGCGTGGACCAACATCTCCTCGCCGACCGCGGTGAGCGTGTAGTTGCCCGCGGCACGGTCGAAGAGCCGTCCTCCCAGCTCCGCCTCCAGCGCGTTGAGCCGTCGGAACACCGTCGAGTGGCTCACTCCGAGTTCCCTCGCGGCGCCCGCCAGGGTTCCGTCGACCTGGACGGCCAAGAACACCTTCAGCGCGTTCCAATCCCATCGCTCTGTGCTCGTCAGATCTGCAAACCCCTCCGCCAATTTTGCTCGTGGCGTTCAGATTCGCAAGCTCCAAGATACGGCCCATGATCGGTTACACCTCGCTGGGCACCCGCAATCTCGAACGAGCCGCTGCGTTCTACGACGCTCTGCTCGCGCTGATGGGCGCTACCCGAACGCTCGAGGCCGAGGACTTCATCGTCTGGGGCGCTCCGGGGCGGTCTTCCATGTTCTCCATCCACGTCCCCTTCGACGGGCGTCCGGCTTCGGTCGGAAACGGCGTGATGGTCGCGTTGGCCGCGGCCGACCCGTCGAAGGTCGCGGCCATGCACGCGAAGGCGCTCGAGTTGGGTGGGACCGACGAAGGCGAGCCAGGGTCCCGCGGCTCGGGCGGCTTCTTCGCTGCGTACTTCCGAGACTTGGACGGCAACAAGCTCAACGTGCACACCATGAGCTGACACGTTGTCTTTCACGGGCGGCGTGACTTCCCAGTCCATTTCGCTTCGCGCTTAGCCGCCGTTGCGGTTCGGTTCACGCCGCTCCAAGTTCGTCGACGTCGAGCTCGTATGCCTTCGCGAACGCGCGCGGTGCCGTCTCGTCCTCTTCGTCGTCCACGTGGGTGGGGACGGGCGTTCCGACCTCGCTCTCGATGGGGTCGCTCGTCGCGTGTGTCAGCCGTTCGTGCAGAACACCTTGTTGAACTGGATCCCGGAGTGCGGACATGTGTATGTGAACGCGCAGTTCCGGAAGTGCAGGCCCGAGAAGCCGTCGAGTACGGCACCCGTGGCAAACCCGCCGAGCCAGCCCGTCTGCACCACGAAACCGTTGTCGAGCTTGACGGTCGCGGTGTTCGCCGAAGTGCAGACGATCGACTTCACGCCGGACTTGAACGAGCGCCGCGCGATCGAGTTGGCCATGCTCGTGCAGTCAGCCTCCTGGTTGTTGCAGCTGTTGGCGCGGGCTCTGGCCTGGGCCTGGGCCGTCGTCGTATCGCCGAGCAGGGCGACGACGAACGCGACGGCCAGTGTCGCGGCTGTCGTGGTGCGTCGCGGAATGTGAGGGCGTGGGGTCTTCATGGGGTTCTCTCCTCGTCTGTTGAGGGAGACGTGACCACTTCACCGATGTGACGCGCAGAAAACATGGCGCCGGTGATTTCCGCGGGCCGCCGAGCCGAGCAAACGCGTATGCGACCGGAGTGTGTCCGATGCTTTGAGTTTGCGGAGACCCCACAAGGCAGAACGGGCTAGTCTGGAGCCGGCGTGGATGAGATCGAGGAGATGCTGAGTTCGCTTCCACGGATCTCCCTCGCGACCCGATTGCAGGTCGAGCTTCGCGACCCCAGCGTCGGGTGGTTGGGGTTTCGGCTCGTACTCGATGAGTTCGAGCTGAACGAGCGGGCATCCGGTGTGAGCAACGACCCGCTGGAGGAACTCATCGACATGGGTCTGTTCCTTGCGAGAGGGGGGAGCGGTATGCGGCGCGTGTGCATATGGCTCGAGCCGGAGGGATTCGCTGTCGACGCTTGGAACCTCGGCAACGAACTCGCTCAGGTTCTCGTCTCCAAGGACGGCTCGTTCGTACCTCCGATGTCGGCCTATGGCTTGGAGGAGGTCTCCCGTCATTTGGTCGAAAGGACATCGCTCGCTCAGTGCATCGAGGAGGAGGTAGGCCGGCTCCTCCGCGAGAACGAAGTTGGGTTGCGGCGCTGGTGTAGGGGGTTGGCTTGGTACGTTCGGCTTCACGCTGAGTTGCGAGAAGAGTTGCGCCGCTCGTAGACCCTCTCGACAGCAGTCTGAGACGGAGGGGGGGGACATCGTGCGATCACCAGTCTGGGAGTCGTCGAATCGCTTCGGGCCGACCTACGCCTAGATGGCCCGCACACCTTTTTGGCCCGACTGTGTGCGCAGGCCCCTCCGCCCAGGGCGGACACGGTTCTGTACGACGGCGTCTTGTCGGCCCACCAGGCACTGCGCTCGTGTCTTGCGCTGAGGAGGCTGCGCCGGAGCCCAAGCAGCTCGCGCTGTTGTCCCTCGCGGACACCTGGAGCTCCGGGCACCATAACCTTGCTCGAGGCTCAGGTGCGTGATGCTGCTCGCTCACGACTGGCCTGGATGACGCTGCGGGCCCGGGTGTATCGCATCGAGATCTCGGTGTGCTCCGCCTGTCGCGGGCCGATGCGGATCGCCGCCGAGCTTCACGGCGCTCGGCCACCGCCGCGTGGGCGGGTGTGCGGACAACTCCAGCTGTTCTCGGCCAGGCCCAGAGTGCTCTGGGCTTAGGAAGGTCGCCGCTTCGGCCAGGGCTCGTCTCGGCGAACCCGCATCTTGGGCGCTCGGGGCTTGGCGGCCGCTTCGGGCCCGTTTTTTTTCTCCCAGGCCTTCGCTCCGCCCCCCGTCCTCAGCCGGCCGCTCGACTCCTGCGTCATCACCGCCCTCGACGACGGGACGCCGTACTCCTCCGCATCGGCTCTTTCACACTCCGCTTCGTTTGAGCGCAGCGGAGGGTCGAAGCGTTGGGCGGCGTGGTCCGGCACCCCGATGTGCGGATCGCCGAGAGCCCGATCCGCTGAGCTGCGGGCGCGACGACCCGGGGCGGTTCGCGCCAACTGTGCTACGAGATGTGGGTGCTCGGACTGCTGCTTGCAGCCGCGATTGCCCCGGCACCTTCCGAGGGCGCGAGCGAATGGGAGGCGCCGCCAGGCTGCCCTTCGGCCGCGCAGGTCGTCGCCGCAGTGCACCGGGTGAGTCCACATTCCGACGCCGAAGTACGCTCGGTCGGTCGTGTCACCCAGGACGAGGGCGGCTTTCGGTTGCTTCTGACGATCGTCGTCGACGGTGTCTCGTCGGAGCAGACCTTCGAGGATCCCGAGTGCACGACGCTTGCGAGCGCAGCGGTGCTTTCCGTGGCGATCGCACGAGATCCGACGACGGTCGAGGTCGAGCCGATCGACTGGACTGAGCCTGAGCCTGAGCCTGAGCCTGAGCCTGAACCTGAGCCTGAGCCTGAGCCGGGGCCGCAACTTGCACCTGAGTCCGAACCTGGACCTGAGTCCGAAGTCGCGGTTGCGCGTCCGTCCGAGGATGTGTCCGAGCCCGTATCCGCGGCCTGCTTGGCGTCCGCGCGGTGGCGCGACGGCCAGCGATCCGTGCGCCCCTGCTTTGCGCTCGAAGGCTCCGCGGGGGCGGTGTTGGGCGTGGTCCCGCAAGCGACATTCGCAGGCGGACTCGGACTGCAGCTGGAGTGGCCGAGGGTGGCCATCGCGGCACGAGCCGAGCTCACCGGGCGGCCGCGCCTTCGAGTGGGGGAGGTGGCGGTGGATGTTCGAACGTTGGTGGTGGGGGCCGACCTGATGGTGCGCCGGGCGTTCGCTTCGATCTGGGAAGTTTCGCCCTACCTTGGCGCGGGGTCGCTGCTCTACTACGCGGCGGGCGTGGGGTTCGAGCGCAACCGCAAGCCGACCCAGGCGGTGTTTCACGCTCGGGCTGGCGCTCGGCTCCGGGTCAACGTCAACCGGTTGTTCTTCGGCGTGCGCGCCGGAGCGATGGTGGGGCCGGCTGTCGCGTTTCGGGCGGCGTCGGGTCTGCGTCTGGCGTCTACAGGCCCTTGGGGGGCGGAATTCGGGGCTTTGGCGGGGTTCGTGTTCAGGTCGAGAACACCCCCCGGCTAGGCTGGAGCGGTTTTTTTCGGTCGCGGGCGCAAAACTCGATGCCTTCTCGACATTCAAGGGTGTGGGGTACGCCCGGCTGCAAGGCTCGACGATGAGAGGGCGCGTCGAGCCGATTCCGGGGTCTCCCGACTTTCGCCGCTTCTTTCTCCGGCATCACGGGTTCGTGCGCCGATGCGTGCGGCGGTTCGGGGTGGATGACGCCCACGCCGATGATGCGGTTCAGGAGGTCTTCCTGGTCGCCTATCGGCGTCAGGCCGACTTCGAGCTCGATGCGCCGCGGCCGTTTCTACGCGGTGTGGCGTGGCGGGTTTGTGCCAATGCGCGCCGCCGACGGGGAACACGAGACCGCCGCGGGGCGGACGTTCCGGTCGAGACGGTCGAAGGGGGCCGGAAGAGCGACGAGCGTGTGCTCAAGCAAGAGCGGGCGCGGCTTGTTCGCGCATGTCTCGAGCGCATGGACCCTCCGCGGGCCGAGGCGTTCGAGCTGATGGTCGTGGAGGGGATCGCTGCGGTCGAAGCCGCAGCGCTTCTGCAGATCTCGACCCACGCGGTGTATCGACATGTACGCGCGGCCAAGGCGGCCGTGGCAGCGGCGATTGAGCGTCACGAGAAGGAGGGGCTGGCAACGTGATCGACGACGATAAACTCGGCGCGTACCTCGATGCGTTCGTCGAGGAGGAGCATGCGCGTGATGACGCGGAGGCGGAGGCCGCCTTTGCACGTTTCGAGGAAGAGCGGGCGGAGGTCGAGGTTGCCCCTTTGTCGGGTCGCCGTGCTGCCGCGCTCGTGGTGGCGGTGACGACCCTCGCTGCAGGTCTCGTGGGGCTTTGGAGCGTGTCGGGACGGCTGCTCCAACCCGAAGTGGCAACCGAGCGTGGAGACCAAGCGGCGGACGTGTCGGACGACGATGCGCCCCAGCAGGCACCGCGTCACGCTCCCGCCGTGGCTCGGCCGGCACAGCAGCAGGGCTCCCCCCCGGCGGTGCTCTCGCCGAAGGCCGAGGCGGTGGCCCCATCCAAGGTGCACTCCCCAAGACGCAAGGCGCGTCCGTCGGAGCATGCAGAGCCTCCTGCGCCGACGGTCCCGCCCGATACCGCGGCCGAGCCCTCGGCGCTCGCACGCGAGCTCGAGTCCTTGAAGGCACAACGTCGCGCGGTTCGAGGGCGTGACTACGGCGAGGCTCTGACGCTCGTGGCGAGCCATCGCCGTCACTTCGCTGCACCCACGATGGCTGCCGAGCGAGACCTGATCGAACTCGAGGCCTTGTGTGGCTTGGGTCGGATCGAGGATGTGAAACGAGCGAAGGCTGGGTTTGCCAAGAACCATCCGCTTCACCACTTGCGAGCGAAGGCGGAAGGAACCTGCAAAAAACTGAGCGGTGCCGCGCAAAACGAAACGCCGCGCCGACATCAAGGCGAGTGATGGACAGAGTTACAAAGCTAGCGTTCCTGACTTCGATGCTCCTCGTCGCGTCGTCGGCCTGTGATGTCGATGTCGAGGTGGGGGAGAGCGAGACGTCCGACGAGACGGTGGGCGCGTCGATGAGTGACGGCGCGGGTCCTGGCGAGACCGCGGACCCCGGCGACCCGGGCGATGGCGACACCCCGGGCACGGCGGACTCCGGAGACGATCCTGGCGACACCCCGGACACCGGGCTACCCGACGCGGGCGACGGCGATGACACCCCGGGCGGTGGGAACTGCGACCCCCTCGTGCAGGACTGCCTCGAAGGCGAAGGCTGCTACCTCGTTGGGGATGACTACGCTTGCGCTCCGACGGGCGAGGGCATCGAAGGCGAGGCGTGCGAAGCCTCGAACGATTGCCAAGTCGGACTGCAGTGCAACGACGCGGGACTCTGCGCGCAGTACTGCGACCTCATGTTCCCGGGGTCTTGCGGTGATGCGGAGTGCGTCTCGTTCGGCGGCTCGGTCGAGGTGGGCTTGTGCGAGCTTCCGTCCGGGGGCGGCTGTGTTGAGGGCGCGGAGTTCGAGTTTGAAGGGGAGTGCCACCCGGTGTGCGACCCGCTTGTCCAGGACTGCGCGGACGGGGAGAGTTGTGTGATCGTGCAGTTCGAGAACTTCATCTGCGTTCCCCATGGCGAACTCGACGAAGGCGAGACCTGCGGTGGGTTCGATGAGTGCCTGCCGGGTCTGATGTGTGCGGGGGACGGGGATCCCCTTTGCTCAGAGTTCTGCGACCTCGATGCGCCGGCCTGTCCTGAGGGCGTGTCGTGCTCGGAGTTGTTTGCCGAGGGCACGGCCCCTCCGGGATACGAGAACGTCGGCGTCTGCTACTGACGCTGCGAGCTTGAGGTGCGCGAGGTCGGAGTCGACGGCGTTGTCGAGCCCGGGGTACTGCACCTTGACCACCACCTCGCGGCCGTCGTCGGTGACAGCGCGAGCTTCACGGCGCTCGGTCACCGCCCCGTGGTGCGTGGGCCCGATCTTGATGTCCACGAAACAGGTGCAATCGGTGGTGACCGAGGAGAACGTTCGAGTACACGGAGTCGCACCCCAACGGACCCGATTGCAGTCCGACGTGCCGAACCTCCGACGGTGCGTGCTCTGACTTCAGCCGAAGAGTGCTCGGCTCAACCCGCTCACAGAAGCGTTGCTTCGAGCACCTCGATGCCGGTGCAATCGAGCTCGTCTCGACGTTGCTCAGCGACGTCGGTCTCGCACGCCTCCTCGCTCGCGACGGTGAGCACGCCCTCGTAGCTGCGGAACTCGAGGCGGATCCCGGCGTCGGTCTCAGTGATCGTGCCCTCCGTGAGACCGAGGCTGCAGTCGACGTCCCCGCTTGCGAAGATCACCTTGGAGGTCCACTCCGAACCTTCCTTGGTGAACGACCGATCGAGCGCTCCTTCCTCATTACACGAACTCGCACTTTCGCAGTCGTGCCACGTCAACAACGAGACCCCGAAGAAGCTCTCGTCCTCCAAAGAGAAGAACAGCACGTCACCTTCAACGGCCTCTCCTGCGCCTTCGCACCCCATCACATTCTCGGTGTGCGAGCGGACTTCATACGTCCCGACGTAGGGCGTCTCGGCATCCCCCTCTGAACAGCCAGCGGCCAGGAGCAAAGGAATCAGGACGACCGAGGAGAGCGCTTGGCGTTCAAACATGGTTGCTGGCGGGGCCCTGGGAAACGAGCCCCCGCTCGGACGGGATCCCGTGGGCGGTATTCAAGTCAACACCGGCGACGTTGTGCCGCAGGCGCATTCGAGCGGTGCCCGCGGGGGAGACGACGTCGCGCTCGCCAGTGTTCCATCGCGCGCGACGAGCTTCTCAAATCTGGGGCGGCGATTCCTCGACGAGCCACCGCGCTTGTGCGATCGCCTCCTCGGGTGACCGCGCTTCTGGGATCAGCGCTTGGAGTTCGACGGTGGCTTGCTTGCGCGCCGTAGCGGACTGGCTCGTCGCCAGCAGCTGCAGCGCAGCGCTCAGGCGCCGAACGATCTTGCTCCGCGCAAGGGGGGGCACGAGATGGAGATGGGGCTCTCCCCCCCTTGAACGCGGTGTAACCGGCGCCGACTTCCGGGCGGAGAATGCTCGGCCCGCGACCCATGACCTCGGAGATGGCTGCGAGGGCGAGCAAGGTGTCGGCTCGGAAGAACTCACGGCGGTCGTTTACGCGCCTGGGCTCCATGAGGGCGCGAACCCGTTGCTCGTCGCGGTGGGGGTTCTCTGACTCGTAGATCGCGTCGATGGCGAAAGGGTGGGGGACACCCGTGGTGTTTAGCTGCTGAACGCGTTCTTGGACCGGGTTTGTAGTGAACCCGATCTTGAGGAGCCCGGGCATTCCCGGATTGGAGAGCACATAGACGTCGCCGGGGTCATCAACGGCCCGAAACAGACCCCGTACCTTCTGCACGGAATCCGACGCCGGGCTGCACCAACGCTCGTGGTACCCAAGAAACGTCGATGGAGGCGCTGGTGGCGGGGCGTGCTCACTGTGGCTCTGCTCGCCGGTTGCGATCCTGTCGTTCAAGGGGGGGGCGAAGGATCCACGTCGAGCGGTGAACCCGGCGGCATCGCCACCTCGAACGCAAGCGCCTCGACGACGGAGACGCCACCTCCCCTCGGGACGACCAATGGTTCGGAGACGACGGCGCCACCGGGAACGGGGCCGAACGACACCGACGGGACGACCTCCTCGACTTCCTCTGGGCCATCGGGCTCGAGCGAGTCGTCAGGGGCTCCGAAGACGAGCACCACGTCGGATTCCGGTGGAACCACCGAAGGCTCCGAGTCCATGGGCTCCACCGGCGGGGCGGAGGTCGAGGACCCTGCAGCCTGCTCCTGGGTCCACCCGCTTCCCCTCGAGTTTCCGGATAGATCTTCGCTCCTGAGGTCCGACGACCTGCTCGTCTGGTATGGCTGGAGTGTCGATGAGGCGTTGCTCGTGATTCGAGGGGTCGACGCGGTGACAGGAGTGGAGGTCTTCAACCACACGTCTTCCCTGGATGTCCCGCCTCGCGCCGGCACGGTTGCGGGGGGTCGACTATTCATCCCCGTGGGTGACCAGATCCTCGCGTTTGACCTCACGACGCACGCTCTGTCGGACTCCGGCTACGTGCATTCGCCCGCGGGCGTCAGCGAGCCACTCTCCCAAGTCGTCTACCGAGCTCTCACCACGCTGGACTCCGGCGATATCATCGCCGTCATGCAGAGTTCTGGGGAGTTCGGTGGCTCGCAGCTGAACTGGGCCCGATACGGAGATGCCCCACAACCCTTGTGGAGGCATGACGTCGACAATCAGTACGGCGCCACCGAGGCGGCATGGACGAACACACTAATCGCAGATGAGGGCCCATTCCACATCATCTCGGGGATGTACCAAGCCTTTGGGGGCTTCGACGGCCCCTACATGCCCTACCCGTGGGGCCGACGATTCGACAGTACCACCGGAGAGCCGCTCGATGGCCTCTTCGGCGAGTTCGAGAGCAGCGGCGAGAACTACGCCCACATCTTTTCCTGCATGGGGTTCGTCGAAGACAACGTGCTGGCCACGATCACTTCGCTCACCCCCTCGGTCTACGCCCTCGAGTACCCCGACCCTCCCTACCTCGGCATTCTCGACCTGTGGTCTCCAGAGGGCGACCGACTCTCGACACAGCAGCTGCCCGGGGGGTTCTGCAGCTTCGGCCGGCACCCGGACGTCGGCAGCTTCATCAGGGTCACCTCCCTGAGCGATGACGATGCAAACGTCTCGAACGTGCTGCGGCTTCACGCCGACGGCTCGACGGTGCAGGTCGTGGAAGACACCATTCGTCGACTCGGCAACGTCGTCGTGAGCCCGGACAGCTCGATCGCACTACTGCAGTGGGATCCGGCTTCGATCTGCCGGGTCGAGGTCGACTGAGCGCTGACGCACTCGTGGGGGACAACCTCCAGCGGCCGCCCTCCGCCCCGCCGTCGTTGCGAGCCGAGAGCAGCGCGAGTACGACGCTCCGTGAGGCGCGGTCACCCCGTCGCCGCGGGGTCGGGTCGGTGGCCGCAAGGGTCCGTCCTCCTCCATCACTGAAAACCACTGACCGATGACCGCGTCGAGTTCGATCGCCGGCGGCGTAGAACCCTGGCACTTGCCGCGGGTGGTGATCGACATATCCGTTGCACCTCGACGCACGCGTTCGGGCCACGCGGGGGTGCGCACGCGTTGCGTGACGAAACAGCTCGAGGATCGGACCGAGGATTCAAGCGACGGCGTGTCCGGGGGCGCGTAGGTCTGCACGCGCTCCGCGGGACTGAGGACCGTCATGACGGCGATCGTGCCGTCCACCGTGTTGGGTCGCAGTGGCACGGACGCGAGCGCGGTGAGGGCGAGGTCAGGGGAGCGGCCGCACACGCCACGCCCGGGCCGACGCACAGAGCAGCAGCCAGCAGGACGCGTCGCACTGCAAGGGGGTACCACGGACCCGAAGCGCGCGCATGCGTTCGCGCCGAAGCGGAGCCGCCCCCGGGAGCCACGATGTGAAGAAGATGAAGCTCAGCGCGTCGATGTCGTCGAAGGTGACGCCTGCGGTTGTGCCTCGGTGGTGAAGTCCGCCATCGCGTACGACGTTCCCAGGACCAACGGTTCGGTGAACCCGTAGGGGCAGGACACCCCCCTGGTCGTCGAAGGAGAGAGCGCAGTCTCGCATGCAGAGGCATAGACGACCTTGAGCGGGTGAGCGTCAAGCAACCCGGGGCGTTCGATGCATGGCCCCTAGATCTTCGGCACCTCGCTGGCACGGCGACGTGAGATGCCGACCAGAAGGTCGTCGTGCATCGACACGTGCCGCCCGCGGGGGATGTGGTTGCTGACGCCGAATCGCGTGGTCTCGTGTCGGTGCGCCATTCCCAAACAGGGCCGCTGACGCTGGAGTGCCCGGAACGAAGGTTCTTTCTTCGACCATACCGAGATCTTTTGTCCGGTCCGGCCCTCCAACACGCCACGAGCGCGGATGCTCGCAGCGCCCGGGTTGTGAAATCTCGCCGGGACCGGCCGCCCGTACTGGCGACAGCACCAGCCGGCCTCTCGCCGGCACAGCGGTGACACTCGAACACGGCGACGCCCACCACTGTCGCCACCCGGCAAGGAAGCCCGACAATCCGGTCGCACGCACCTCTCCCCAGGATGTGCGCCAAGAAAACCGAATGATTCCCACGATCGCGTGGTTGGCCCGGGCATTGCTCAGTACGAGAGGCATGAACTCGAAGGTTTCCGCTCTCGTCCTCCTCGCCTCTGTCTTCGCGGTCGGCTGCAACGGCACGGCGCAGGACTCGGATGGCATGGACAGCGAAGGCATCGACCTCGGAGACACCGACGGGGCCGAAGACTCCGACAGCGCTGATGGCGAGAGCGAGGGCGATTCGGCCGACTCAGACTCCGGCTCCGACTCCGGTAACGACAGCTTTCCTGACAGCGACGGCTACGACTCTGACGGCGTTGTCCCGACGTGCGGTGGCGAACGGATCCTTCTCTCCTCTGCCCGCCCCAACGTCATGCTGCTGCTCGACAAGTCCGGCAGCATGACGGGCAACGCGTGGGACCACGACGCCGATGCCGACACCGAGACCGTCAACCGCTGGACCAGTCTGCACGACGTCACCTCGAACATGCTCGAGACGTACGGGGACACGGTGAACTTTGGTGCTGTTCTGTTCCCCGCGCTGGACTCCGAGGTTCCCGAAAGCAACGACTACGACACGGTGTTCAACAGCGCCTGTCGCATGGCCGACCACGCCGAAGTGGCTGTTGCCGAAGGCACGCGCGACACCATCCTCGCGGCGATGCCCGGGCGCGACGCCGAGTTCGAAGGCGCGACGCCGACCCGCGAAGCCATTCTCAACGGCCTGAACCACTTGGAGACCGTGGAGGTCACCGGTCCTCGCGCGATGGTCCTGGTCACCGACGGTGCAGCCAACTGCGTCTACGACTCCAGCCGTGGCATCGGTAGCGTCTACGACACCGAACTCGAGCAGACGGTGCGCTCCGCCTACGCCGACAACGGCGTCCCCACCTACGTCGTTGGTATCGACATCACGGCCGAGCACCCGGTCGAGGGGCGCAACCTCAAGGACGACCTCAACGCGGTCGCCGATGCTGGCGGTGTCGCCCGCGACGGCGACGAGCGGTTCTACAACGTCGCCGACCAAGAGACCCTTGCCGCCGCGCTCGACGAGATCGCCCGTCGCGTAGAGTGCACGGTCGAACTCGAAGACGCCCCGTCCGACCCCGACGCCCTCGAAGTGGAAATCGACGGCGAACTCATGCCGCTCTTGGACAGCTGCAGTGAAGGGAACGGCTGGCGCTACGCCGCCGACGACCACTCGAGTATCGAGCTGTGCAACGACGCGTGCGTCAGCTTCCACGAAGTCCAGCAGCTCGACACCACCCACGTGTGCGACCCCGCCGGCTGATTCACAGCGTCGCTTGGACTCCCGGGGGCGGCGCGTCCCAACCTCTCCTACTGAGGTGCCGTGGAGAGTCACTCGTGCGACAAGCTCCGTGGGAGAGGCAGGATTCGGAGGTCGAGAACGCCCGCGGCTAGAGGTCGACGAAGTCGACGGTGAGGGGGGGAGGCTCGCGAACGCGTGAGCGTTTCGTCTCCACGACGTCGGGCTCCAGATTCCCCCCGCGGGCTTGATCTCCGGGCCAGCGATCGGCCGGCTCTGGGAGTCACAGCGACCCAGAACTTCGTCCGAGAGCTTCGGGGACAAGCTCAAGCAAGAGCTCATCCATCGAAACGCCTGGGCCACCAAAGCGCAGGCCGGGACCGCGATCGCCAACTACATCGAGCAGCCGCTCAGTCCGCGTGCAGGAAGACGAAGCCTTCGGGCTCGGCGAGCTCGGTGATCGGCTTGGTCCCGGTCAGGCCCTTGGGCACCTCGCCGTCGCCGGTGAAGGTGACCTTGCCCTTGCCGTCGAATGCAGCCTCAACGGTGAACTCGTGGACCTCGGGCTTGTGCTTGGTCTCTTCGTCTTCGCGCAGGGTGTCGGACTCGAAGTAGTAGTGCAGCGGGATCTCGTGGCAGATGTGCCTGCCCTGGTTCATCCCGCACACGAGATAGGCCTCCTGCTCGTCGTGGTAGAGGAGGTTGTCGTCGAAGTCGACGTCGGTCTCGGCGAACTCGAGGTGCACCAAGACCTCGCTGCCCGGAGAGTCCGGCACCAGCTCCTTGGCCTCGAAGCTCTTGATCGAACCGGTGCGGGCGATGCCGCCGTGGTTCGGATTCTCGACGTCGAGCACGGTGCCGATCCAATGCCAGCCTCCGTCGATGTGCGCGAGCAGGTCGAACTCGTCCTCGGTGACATCGCCGTGCTTGCCCGACACTTCCAGGATCGCGGCTTCCGTGGCGTCCCCGCCCTCGAGCGCGACCTTCTGGGCTTTGGCCGGGTCGCACGAAAACTCGTTGGCCGCGGTCTCGGCGGTCAAGCCGAGCTGCTCGTGCACGCGGGCGATCATGGCCTTGCACGCGTCGTCGAGCGTCTCGAAGTCGGGCTTGGTGCACTTGCCGTCTGCACATGCCGCGGCGGCCTTGTCGGCGACCGCCTCCTGGTGCTTGCGGGCCTCGTCACCGCCCGTGAGGCCGACGGCATGGTCGAAGTGCTCCTTGGCGCCAGCGAAGTCGCCGCGCGCCTCGTCGATGCTGCCGAGTTTGTCCAGGAGGCCGACGCGCTCCTCGGTCTTGCGGACGTGGCGGAGCGCCAGGCGGATGTTGTGCTCGGCCTTGTCGTTGTCGCCGGCCTTGAAGTGTGCCCATCCGAGCTCGCTCAGGACGTGCACGTTGTCGTCGTCGAGCTTGATCGCCTTGTCATAGGCCGTGACCGCCGCTGCCCAGTCCTCGTCCTTGGCGGCCTTGCGCGCGGAGGCGAGCTCCTTCTCCAACGCCTCGGCGTTCTTCCGGTACTTCTCGAGCTTGGCCGCCTCGATCGCGGGAAGCTTGGTGGCAGCCTTGGCGGCGCTTTCCTTCTCGTCCTTCTTGGACGGGTCGGCTTTGGCGTCCTTGGCGTCCTTGGCGTCCTTGGCGTCCTTCGTCTTGTCCTTGGCGTCCTTTGCCCCGGCTTTTGGATCCTTTTTCGAGGCAGTGGAGTCCTTCGAATCGCAGGCTGGGGCGATGAGGAACAGGACGGCGAGAGGCAGCGTGGCCCGAAGCAGCATGGACCGCAACCTACCAGAGGTCCGCGCCGCGGCGCTGGAGATGCCACGAGCACATCTCTCCGCACTCACGACGGGGCTCTAGAGCCCCTCAGGCGCCCACGAAGGTCACCCGTGGGCTCGTCAGGCGGCTCGTTGCGCAACGACTTCAACAGCCTGACCAGCTTGCCGTTCGACAAGCTGATCGGCGGGCACGGAGGCCTACTCGGCGCGGACGCGTCTCGTGTGCTCCAAGAGTCGGTTCGGGGGACGCTCGGATAGATCTGCGGCCGGCTCACTCGTCGTAGACCACCGCCCAGCCGAACGCTGGGGAAAGTGCGAGCGTCTCCACGTCCTGCTCCACGCCGAACATGCCCGCGACGAGTCGAAGCGTGTGTTCGGCCTCCGTCATCCTGTCTTCGAGCCTGACGGGGGCACTTGCCAGGCTCCCGGGAATGTTCCACATGCCTGGTCCCTGGGCCTGGTCGAGGGAGTTTAGACCCAAGGACTCCTCACGAGTGTCCGCGTGTCGCCAACCCTGCGCCCACGTCGACAGATACGGATTGGGCGCGAGCCGCTTTGTCTCGATCTCGGAGATGAGGTACGGGAACAGGGTCAGGATCCAGCCTGTGAGTTCGGCCGGCCCCGAACCACTCTCGTAGCGAAAGAACGACCTCCAGAAGCCCGTGTCGCGCTCGCCCGCGGCCGTTTTCTGGATCTTCTCGAGCACCGGCACAAGCGCCGCAGCCCACTCCTCGAGCCCGTATTCGGACAGGTGTCGCACGCGGGGAATCATCGATGCCCAGTCCTCGGGAGTCCCCAGCACCGTGATCTCCGGGATGCCACATCCGGCCAGAATCTCGTAGTCGAAGTAGCCCTGAAAAACGTCCATGACGCACACGTCGAAGGCCGCCGCTTCGATCGGGGTCGTGGTCGAGAAGCGAGCGCTCACGAGTTTCTGAAGCTTGCCGACGTGAGCGCCGATCTGGTCACCGAACGCTTGGAACACCTCCGGCCACGGATTCGATTGGCCCAGGAGGAAGTCGGGCCGGTCGACGATGAGCTTCTTCTTCCCGTCGTGCGCGACGAATCGCTCCCGCAGCATCTCTACGTTCTGGTTGACGTGTGCTGCGAAGCCCTGGGCGATGCAAAACCAAACGTCGTCGGGGCGAATGACCAGTGGATGGTGGTCGTAGAAAGAATCGTGCGCCGCCTTGACGAAAGCGTGCTGCGTGTCGCAGGACACCAACCGTCGCGCATCGCAGACCGCGGCCTCGAGCTTCTTCTTGACCAAGCTGGCGATGCTCGCATCGATGTTCAGGCTCTCGTACGCCTCGCCGCGGGAGACTTCGGATACGACGATGGTCGTCATGGTGTGAGTATCGGACGCCATCAGAGGTTCGGCAACGAACGACGACATCTCGGTCCATCCTTCACCCCGGGTCCCGGCGGGTGTCTCATCTGAGCGGCGACAATCAGGCTGAGCCCGCCGTCGTGGGCCGATGCGGGTGACTGTAGCTGTCACCACGCGGCAGGACACTTCACGGCGCTGGGCCACCGCCGCGTGGGCGGGTGTGTGGACAACTCTAGCCGTTCTCGGCCGACGCTCTGAGTGTTCTTCCGGGGCTCGTGTCGGCGAACCTGCATCTTGGGCGCTCGGGGCTCGGCGGTCGCTTCGGGCCCACTTCTCGCCCCAGGCCGTCGCTCCGCCCCGGCCTCAGCCGGTCGCTCGGCTCCTGCGCGATCACGGCCCTGGGCGGCGGGACGCCGTACTCCTCCGCATCGGCTTTTTTGCACTTCGTTTCGCTTAGCGGTGCGTTGAGCACCGAAGTCGAGCTGTTGGTCGAGGAGGTCGAGTGCGACCTCGGGGAGGCCGTCGGGGCGTGCTATGCAGGGCGACCGCTGGGCGTCACGTTCCAGCTGCTGTCGAAGTCGCCCACGAAGTCGACCGCGGTCGGGTCGAAGACGTCGCGCTGGTGACCGAGTCGTCCGATGGCTGGCGTACCCTGCCCGACTACAACGTCGACGCGGAGCTCGGCGTCGTTTTCGGGTCTGCGATCCACCCGTCGGAGTACGGCCTCATCGACAAAGAACCTCCGTAGGTTCGACCTCGTTCGCGGGCAACGCGGCCAGTAGGCGTGCGAGTCGGCGGTAGGCCCGATGCGCTCGCACCCGAAGCGTGCCTGCGTCGACGCCGAGGTCGTCGGCGATGCGCTGCATCGACTGGCCCTGAAGCTTGTGGCGTCGGACAACCTCTCGCGCGTCGGGCGACAGCGACGCGAGCGCAGCGCCCACCCGGCGCACCACCTCCGCCGTGCGTTCAGCCTCGGCGAAGCGTTGCTCCGGAGACGGAGGCGGCGGCGGGCGCCCGAAGCCGGCCGTGTCGTGGCGCAGCGTCAGCGTCGTGAGTCGGCCGCAGCGGCGATGCTCGCACCGGAAGTGGTCGAGGACGACGCACCGCGCGATGGTGAGACACCACGCCTCCGGCGGGCGCCCGTCATAGCGCGCACGAGAGGCGTGAATGCGAACGAAGGTTTGCTGAACGAGGTCGTTCACGAGGTCGGGGTCACGCACTCGCCGACGGACGAAGCGACGGATGCGAGGCTCGAGGTCGGGTACCAGTCGTCGAAAGGCCTGCGGGTTGCCGTCGGCGTACTCCAGCATCAACCCGGCGTCGGTCATCGCTGAAAGTCCTCCGCTCGAAGCTCACCGACCGCGCGCTCGAGACGGGCCCTCGCGAGATGCACCGCCGCACGAGCATCGACGCGGGCGGCCTGCGCTCGCGTCACGTCCGTGTCGGCGTCGAGCAGGGTGTCGACCGTGGCCGTCCCGCCTTTGACCCTCGCCGACTCCGCCGCATAGCGGGCCTCCGCCGCGCTGACGAAAGCGTCGGCTTGCTGGGAAATCTCGTGCGCGCTGCGATACGCGTGGAACGCTTGTGAGACTTCGAGGTCGACGGCGCGTTCGAGGGCCGCCCGGTCCGCGTTCGACGCTCGCACCGATGAACGCAGCGACTTCACGGTGCGCGCGCCCGACAGGAGCACGTTGGGCGACCACGTCACGACCACGCTCGCATCGCCTGTGGACGCGAACCCATCGTCCAGCGGCACGATGAGCGGGTTGGGCCGTGCGGTATCCAGGTTGCCGATGAGAGCGACCTTTGGCGCTCGCTCCCACTTGGCTCGCGAGAGGGCGTGGGCACGTGCCTGCGTCTGGGCGCGGACCGCCGATAGTTCGTGTCGTTTGGTCCGCGCGCGTCCCTTGAACTCGGACAGGGACGCCCGCAACGGCACGAGCTCCGGCACATCGCGGGTGGCGATCTCTGCGTCTTCGGAGAACTCACCCAGCACCCGTAGCGTCTCCGCGGCGGTGTCCACCCCGGCGCTGGCGCCCAGCCGGTCGATCTCAGCCTCGGCGAGCCTGGCCCGCATCGCAAGCACCTCCGCGTCCGTGGCCGAACCCAGCCGACGCGCGGACCCGACGAGCTCGACCTGCGACGAGACCCGGTCGACGCTCGCGGCCGCGACGTCGGCGAGCGCGTTCGCCCGCACGAACCCGTAGTAGGCCTCGAGCGCTCTGAGTCGGATCTCCGCCTCGGTCGATCGCTCGACCGCTTGCTGCGCCTTCGCGCCGGCCCTCGCCTCGCGATGCGCCGCCGCAATGGTCGTAAAGACGTCGCTGATCGGAATGGTCAGCCGCAGCGAGAGCACCGCCTGATTGCGGACGACCGGAAGGCTCGCTCCACCAAGTCCTTCGAGTTGGTCGACGATACCGCCCACGACCGCTTGGGCAGCAGGGTCGGTGATCGCCGCCACGCCGTCGTCGAACGTCCCGGCCGGAGGTAGGCCGGACACCAGCGCACCGTTGTCCGGCTGGAAGATCCGAGTCGCGCGAACGGTGACGTCGAGCGTGGGTACGAACGCCGCACGAACGGAGTCGGCGGCACGCTTGGCTTCGTCTGCCCGCGCTCGTGCGGCGTCGATCTCAGGCGCTTTCGCGACGACGCGGTCGGCGAACGCGTCAGCGCTCACGGGCTCTGCGGCGAACAGGAACAGGAGGGGAAGCGTGGTGAGCATCAGACGGTCTCCTTGGGAGCGAGGTCGCTAACGAGTAGGCGATACAGCGCGGGCACGACGAACAACGAGAGCACCGTCGCGATGAGCAAACCGGAGATCATCGCCCAGGCCAGCGGAGGCCAGAGCGTGGACTCCGAAAAGCCCAGCGGCATGAGCCCGGCCACGGTCGTGAGCGTGGTCAGGAGGATGGGTCGCGCACGGACCTGAACCGCTTCGCGAACTGCGTCGACCACGGGAACCCCTTCACTCCGGCGGCGGTCGGCAAGGTCGATCAATACGATGGCCGCATTGACGACGATGCCGATGAGTGCGATCGCGCCGAGCAGCGCGACAAAGCCGAACGGGAGCCCCGCTAGTGCGAGGCCGGGCCAGATTCCCATTGCCGCGAGCGGGCCCATGGCCAACACGATGGCGACCCGACGGAAGGAGTTGAACTCTACTAGCAGAGCCGCGATCAGTAGGAAGGCTCCGAATGCGGCCTTGCCCGCGAGCGCTGCGTTGGCGTCTCCCGACGTCTCCACCGAACCTCCGAAGGTCCACGTCACGCCTGGCATGTCCAATGCCTCCAGGCGCGGTTTCGCGGCCGAGATCACGCTGTCGTACGTGGTGTCGGGTTCGACGCCCGACAGGACGGACAGGACGCGTGCACGATTGCGATGGCGGATGACCGCCGGCTTCATGTCGACGCTGCCCTGCGTGATCTCCAACAGGGGAACGCCACCCACCGGGTGCGAGGTCAGGTCGGACCACGTTGTGCGTGGGCCGTCAGCGGCGCGGACCACCACGGGCACCGGGTTGTCGTCGCCGCGATACGTCCCCGCGGGGACGCCTCGCGTCTGTCCCAGAATCGCCAACGAGACGCCGCTACGGTCGAGACCCATTCGGCCGGCGTGCGCATCGTCAATCGCCAGGTCGAGGACGGGGACTCCGAGGCCGCCGTCGGTCCGCACGTCGCGTGCGCCTTCAGTGTCGCGGAGCACCGCGCGGACTCTCTCTGCTGCGGCGTGAAGCTGTCCCAAGTCGCTGCCGGTGAGTCGGACCTCGACCGGCGCCGGCACGGGTGGCCCCTGCTCCAGACGGCGGGGCAAGATGATCGCGTCGGGGAACTCGGTGCGGCCGAGGTCTCGCACCTTCGAGGAGATGCGCTCGAGCGATGACGCGGCGTCGGCGGTCACGATCAGCTCGGCGACATGCGGGCTACTCGGGCTGCGATTGAGGTTGTAGTAGAACTGCGGAACGCCACGCCCGGTGACGGACGTGACGGACGTGACGCTGGCGCCTCGAAGCAAGGTGGCTTCTAGCTGAGCCGCGACGGCATCGGTCTCGCCGAGCCGTGTGCCCTCGGGCATCTGCACCTGCACGACCATCTGGTTGCGGTCCGAACTGGGGAAGAAGCTGAACTTCACGTTCGATGCCGCGATGACCTCGGGGATCAGCACCACACTAGCCAGCGCGAGGGTGATGAGAGGGCGCCGCCCGGCGAAGCGACCGATGCCCCCCGCGATGCGGGGGAGCCAGGTCGGACCAGAGCGCTTGCGCGGGGCCAAGAACCGCCCCGCGAGAAGAGGTGTGACGACGAGCGCGTAGAAGTAGCTGGCGCCGAGCGTGATGATGACGACCAGCGGGATCGCCCGCGTGAAGTCGGCGCTCGAGCCCTCGGACAACAGCATGGGCACGAACGAGGCAAACGTCGTGACCGTGGCGCTCGCCAAGGGGATCGCCAGTTCTCGCACCGAGGCCCGAACCGCGTCCTTGGGCGGCACGCCTTCGTCCAAGCGTCGCTGCACCGCCTCGGCAACGACGATGGCGTTGTCGACCAACAGGCCGAGCGCGATGACCAAGGCCGCGATGGCGATCTGGTGAAGAATCCCTCCGCCCGCAGCGTAGAGGGCGACCGCGGCGAAGGTGACTAGGGGAACGGCGAGCGCAACGACCATGCCCAGGCGAAAGCCCATCGAGACAACGAGCACGAGCGCGACAACTCCAATGCCCACGAGCAGTGAGCGGGAGAGTCCACTCAGACGCGCCTCGACGTTGTCGGGTTGAAACGAGATCTCGTGGAGGACGACGCCGGGGTGGTCTTGCTCGAACTGCGCCGCAATCTCCCGGGCGCGCTTGCCGAAGTTGACGACGTCGATCCCCGAACGGGGAACGATACCGACCAGCACGGTGGGCTCTCCTTCGAACCGCGCCCGTTCGGTCGCCGGGTCGAGCGGCATCGTACGGACGTTCGTGATGTCGCCGAGCTGAACACCGGTGCCGTCGGGCAGAACGATGGGCGTGTTGGAGAGCTCCGCCACGCTGCGAAAATCCGCGTGCGGGCGAACGTCGAGCGCTCGGGCGCCGACCTCGATCGAGCCGGCGGGCATCGTGACGTTGCGCCGCTGCAGGGTGCCCGCGAGCTGCTGAACCGACAGCCCATAGGTCTCGCGGTGGGACGCCGTCCAGTCGACGGTTACCTGCTCGCCGGGGTCGCCGGTGATGTGCACTCGCGCGACGTTCGACTCGCCGAGGAAGCGCTCGCGAAGCGCCTCGGCGATGTCGGGGATCGACTGCGAATCGCCAGCGATCGCGTAGACGACCCCCTCGGTCTCGTTGAGGTGCCGGTCCAGAGTCGGCGCGAGTACCTCCGGTGGGAACTCGACCTCCGCGTCGTCGAGGGCATCCTGCACGTCGGACCACGCCTCGACGAAGGCGGTCACGTCATCGCGGAGCTCCACGCTCGTGACGACCGTGCCCGATCGAATCGTCGACTTGATCGTCGTGACCGAGTCGACCTCCGACAGCTTCTCTTCGAGCGGCTCCGCGACCAGCCGCTCCACGGTCTCAGTGTCCGCCCCCGGGTAGACGGTCACGACCAGGCCGAACCGCGGGCTGAGCTCGGGGTCCTCCTCGCGAGGCATCACAAACCACGCCGCAAGACCGGCGAGCGATAGCAGCAGGGCTACAGCCAAGGTGAAACGCGGACGCGCGTAGACCAGATCCACCACGTCAGTTCGCCTCCGTGGTGTCGATCTCCACCCGGTCGCCGGGGAGCAGGTGGGCGAGTCCCGAGACTACGACGGATTCCCTCGGCTCGACACCGCTGGCGAGAAGGACACGTCCGCCCACCATGCCGGCTAGTTCGACCGGACGCTTGTCCACCACGCCATCGCGCGCCACCCAAACGTGCGTGTCCTGGCCCGACGGATCGACCAGCGCTGCCACAGGAACGGACACGCGCTCGTGGACCGCGACCGGAAGTTCCACGACGACGGGCAGGCCAACGGGCGCGGGGTCACTCTCATCGAGCGAGATCACTACGGCGAACAGGGCACCGGCGCCCTGACTGGCTAGAGAGACCCGCTCGACGGTTCCTTCCACGGACTCCCACGCGTCGTCCGAGTAGCGGACTTCGACAGTGGCTCCGGCGCGCAGACGGTCAGCGATGCGTCCGGGCACGGCGAGTTCGACCTCGTTGCGATCCTGACCGGACAGCCGCAATACCGGTGAACCAAGCGAGACGACCTGACCAGCGTCGATGAGCGTCGCCGTCACGTTGGCGTCGAAGGGGGCTCGCAGGACCGCTTCGGAGAGCTGCCGGCCGCGCTCGGCGAGTTGGGCCAGCGCCGCCGCCTTCCCAGCGCGCAGCGTCTTCGCTCCACTCCTCGCCTTCTCGAGCTGCGCTGCCGTCGCTGCGCCCTCGTCGAACAGCCCCTGGGCGCGGGACTCGTCTCGCTTCTGTTGCGCCAGCTGCTCCTCGAGCCGACGAAGCTCCGCCTGCGCCGCGTTCTTGGCGATGCGCAGCGGCTTGCGATCGAGGCGCGCGAGCACTTGTCCCTTGGAGACGCGGTCCCCGACGTCGACCTCGCGCGTCACGACGCGGCCCGGAATCGTGAATGCCACCGCGGTGCGGTCGGCCGCCCTCGTGAGACCGTGAAAGACGGCGGTCTCCCGGTGCTCGCGGCGATCCGCCGATTCGACTCGAACCCGCCGGGCCCAGTCGTCGGGCTCGCTGGCCTCGGCGTCGGCCTGGGCGGGGCGCTGGACGAGCCCGGCCGAGCTCACGAGCACGCCGCCGAGCAGAGCGAGAAGAAGCCCCTGTCGGCGGGTCATGACGGCCGCCCTTCAGCACTGAGTAGGATTATGTACGACATCTCGGTTGCCTCCACGCTAGACAGTGTCTAGTTGAACGACCATTTAGCGCCCGACGTGACATTGTCAAGTCGAGGCGCTAGGAGATATCGAAGAACGATGTCGGAGCTGCGACAGAAGATCCTCGACGCGAGCGTGGCCCTGATCGCCGAGAAGGGCGTGCGCGCGCTGAGTTTCCGAGAGGTGGCCCGACGCGCCGGGGTCAGCCATCAGGCCCCGTACCACCACTTCGGCAAGGACCAGGGCATTCTCGAGGCGATCGGGACGGAGGGGTTCGAGGCGCTGGCCAAAGCGATGCGGAAGGCCGCCGCCGCCGCCGGGAATGACGCGCTTCAGGCCCTGACCGCGGGCGGCGTCGCCTACGTGCACTTTGCGCGCACGCATGTCGGCCACTTCCGGGTGATGTTTCAGCGAGACCTGGTCGAGGTGCACAAGGAGGAGCAGTCGCTCAAGGAGGCCGAGGACGCGTTTGGCACCCTCGTTCGCCTCTGCGAGGAAGCCCAGGCCGCCGGATACGGGCTCTCGCTGTCCGCCGACGACCTCGCGGTGCTGTGCTGGTCCACCGTGCACGGCTTTGCGACGCTGTTGGTCGAGGGCGTCCTGGCGGCCAAGTTCACCGAAGCGCAGTCCGAGGGACTGACCCAGCGCATCGTCGGGGCGCTTTCGCGCGTACTCGCCTGACGATTCGAGGCAGATCTCGACCTCCGACTTGACAGCGTCACATCTCTGGTTAACAGTCATCCGGACTGTGACACTGTCAAGCTCCCTTCCACTCGTGGGGCTCTTGCTCGCACGTCTCGAAGTTGTCGGAAGTTTGGATGCTCTCTGTGACACCGCTCGTGTTCTGGTGGAACCAGTCGTCGACTGACGTCAGGCCGCCTGAGCTTCCCTAGATGATATTGACGGCGCCTCCGTTCACACCCGAGCCGATGTCCTCCTGGGGAATCTCGATGGCGAGGTCGTCGTTACCGTCGCAGTCGAAGTCCCCCGCCTGCAAGACCCCGAATCCGAGGCGAACACCCGCGACCCGGCCTCTCCGCCCTGGAGGGAACAGCGACCGCTTCGAGAGCCGGCGTAGACGCTGTCGATTTGAGACGCACGCTGGAACCGTGGGACCACGTCCTGGGCGCGCAGGCGGACCTGCGCTACGCTTCGGGGCATGTGGCATAGGATGGTGCTTGCAGCGGTACTGCTCGTTGGATGTGACTCGGGTGAGGAGCCCGAACAAACCACGTTCCAGGGGGGAGCGACGTCTCCTGGACCGGGCGGATACGACGACTACGGCGAGTGTGGCCCGGCGGGGGCCGAGTACGACGACCTGCAAGTGGAGTTCATCGTCCATCGCGTGTTCGGTGAGGACCGGGAGGTCTCCATGCTTGGAGCCTCGTGCTTGATTGAGCGGCAAGACGGCTGGTCGCTCGAGCTGCGTTGGGGCGAGAAGGATGGCGCGGACTGGCGCAACCTGCTCAGTCTCCAGGTCCCCGAGGCCGGGACCTACGACATGGCGACCGACTTCGGCGAGCCGCTTTCAGGTGAGGTCACCGACGCCGGTCTGTCGTACACGTTCGTCGAGGGCGATGGCGCGTTTGCACACGACACTGCCAACAACGAAGGACAGGGCGCCCTGCAGGTCAACGCGTGGCCGGTCGAAGCGACCGATCCGATCGATGTACACGGTGAAGGCAACCTGGGCGGCGAAGATGGCTGGGTCTTCGAGTTCACGCTGACACGCTGAACCGTTCGTGGAGGCTCGGGTGCTCTCTCGACCCGCCGCCGCATACACGACGTCGAGTGCGGCTCAGGTTGGAGCTTCGGGGTGCCTTTGCGCATCGGTTTTCCCGGCCAAATCGGAAATCGATTTCCGATTTGAACAGCCTCGCGTCGTCGCCCCGAAGTCGAAAGAACGGAAACTCTCTGCCTGCTAGGGAGGCGGTCGGAGAGGGGGCCCCGCTGCTCTGCACCCTCAAAGGAACAGCGACTGACCCGAGCTACGCCCGACACCTGCTGCCGCGGCTGGCCAAGCGAGCCGGCCTAGAGCGGCGCGTTCACCCGCAAGGCTTGCGGCACACGCACGCAGCCGACCTCGCGCTCGCGGGCGTGCCTGTGCTCGCGATTTTTCGGTCTCGGCTGAATCCGGAGCGGGTGCTCGCGACTCTTATCCACCGTAGCCCATGAGTGCGTGTACATCCCATAATCTCCTCCCTTCGCGCGCGCGCCTGTCGCGGCTTGAACGAACGGCGGCCTGATGCTCTTCGGGACCTTTAGCGCCGCTCTCCTCGCACTCGTCGGCCAAGCTGACCTCAACGCGGAGTCTGACCCGCAGACGATTGTCGGGGGCGGCGACGTCGACCCCTGCGCGTGGCCTTCGGCCGCTCGAGCGTCAGTAGGCAGCACCAGCCTCGCAGCCGTCCTCATTCACCCTCGGGTCGTCGTCCTGACCGGAGGCCTTGAGCTGCTCTTTCCCACGGTGGAATCGTATCTGTTCTCGTTCGGGTTCGCCGCGGGGGGCTTCCCACCAAACCCGGGGTTGTACGTCAGCACATCGGCGACCAACTGTCACTTCGACGGCCCCTTCGGGGTCTGCACTCTCGAGCGGCCGGTCGACCTTCCGTACGCGCCCCCGCTGTTCGGGTGCGAAACACTCGGTGTCGAGGTCGGGACCGAGGTCACGATCGTCGGGTTCGGCGACATCGGAACGGAGCCCAATCGTACGAAGCGGGCAGCCTCGGTCACGGTGAACGCACTCCACAACACCGGGATCATCGACTTCGATGGAGAGGCGGGCCCCTGTGCTGGAGATGAAGGATCTCCTGCCTTCCTGCGGATGGCGGATGGTTCTTGGCGCACACTGGGGATCGCCTCCGGCGCCAGCTGTGGTGGACTGGCAACCTACCTGACCCTTGCAGACCGGGTCCCATGGATCGAGGACGTGACGGGCATCGATGTATCGCCCTGCCACGACGCAGATGGGTTTCCCGAACCCGGGCCGGACTGCCAAGGGTTCTTCGCCGGAGACGCTGATGACTTCGGAACCTGGATCGGTCTGGAGTGCAGAGATGGGCCGCTTGGCGGCGACGCGGGGGTGTGCAGCTCCGACGCATCAGCTCCCAGCGTCGCCATCGAGAGCCCGGGAGCAGACGCGAGCTACTCGGATGCTCCCGCGACGGTGATGGTCCATGCCGTTGCCGACGATGGAGTTGGGCTGGGCGTCCACGATGTTCGGCTCTCGATCAACGGTGAGGTGCTACCAAACGAGCGAACCGAGGCCCCCTATGAGTTCGATGTCGAGCTCCCTGAAGGGGCATGGATGCTGACCGCGATCGCTCGCGACTGGGGAGGGAACGAGTCGGAGTCGGACGAGGTCACGGTTGTCATCGGAGATCCGCCGACTCCAACGCCGGGCACCAGTACAGGAGAACCCGGCGAGACCGGAGGAAGCACGGGAGACTCCGATGAACCCATGGCAGAAACGCCCGGGGAGGAAGCCACGGAGTCCGGAGCTTCACCGGCCGAAGGCTCCGAGACAGGTGGGAACGGCGGTTGCAGCACCCATCCCACTCAGGGCAGGGGTTGGCTGGCGCTGGTCGTGATCGGGCTCCTTCGCAGACGCAGGTCTCGAACACGGAGAGCGGCAAGAGCGAGTGAATCGCCTTCACGTTCAGTACCGAATGGGTCCGGGCAGCCTTCGCACTTCTCGCCAAACCTCGCGACTCTCTCTGGGGTCTTGTAGCCATTGATCCTTCCATGGTCGGCAGAGGATCTGTGACTCCGCGGCGGTCGAGCTTGGTGATCTGGAGTGCGCGAGGAATCTGCGGTCGATGTAGAGCGACTCGAGGACTCCGAAAACCGCGGTCGACGAGAGCAAGAAAGGGACCGCCTCTCCGGGACGTTGGGTGGGCGCGCCTCGGCCTCTGACACGGAGCGTCCTCGTCAATCCCGTCCGTCTGTAGTGCCCGCTATACTGCTTGAAGCTGGGTGAGCAGTTTGTCCGCGTCCCCCACGGTAAGGTAGTACAGCCACGGATCAATACGGCTGTCCATTTCTTGGAAGGAGTGTCGGCAAAGATGGTTGCCCTGCAGCGGGTCCTTGTAAAGGAGCCGGCCTCCTGCGAGGCACGCGGATCCGTCACGGGGGCGGGGCCGGTCCATGGCCAGGGCTACAGACGCTCGAGGCGGCTGCGGTATCGCGCCGCGCCGCCGCTGGTCTTCACCGCGCGGCGCTGCAGCGCCCGGGCGTCTTCGTTTCGGCCCTGTTTCTCCCGAATCTTGGACAGGGTCTCGAGGACCGCGGGGTCGTTCCACTCGAGGAGTTCGCTTGCTCGGGCCGCCACGTCATAGGCGACGTCGAGGTCGCGGCGGGCCACGTTGGGAGCCGCGAAGACATGGTAAGCGAGCCCGTGCAGGTACTCGGGTTGCTCGTGGAGGACGCTTCGCAGGAGTGTCCGGATCAGCGGGTACGCGGCGTCCGGGTCGGTCGCGAGCAGTGTCACCGCCCGCTCTGAGTAGGGGATCGCCAAGCGTTGGTCCCTGGCCCGCCGACGGCCTTCTTCGGGGCTCCAGCGGTTCTTCGCGACGGCGGTGACGACCGGTTCGAGCGCGGAGGGATGGCCGACCCATGCGATCTGCTGGTCGCGACCGATCACGAACGACGCGGGCAAACCTCGAAGTCCGGCCGCTTCGACCCACTGATTCTGGGCGGCCTCGCTCCGGTCGTAGCCGATGCTGTAGAGCATGTCGGCGCTGTGCTCCTCGATGAAGCCGCGGACGGTGTCGAGGTCGGACTCCTCCACGTTGATCGCGATGACGACGACCCCATCGTCGGCGTGGCGTTCTGCGAGGTCGCTGAGGTGCGGCATCGCCTCGATGCACGGCCGGCACCATGTTGCCCACAACTCGACGACGTACGCCGTTCCTTCTGCCGGCTTGATGGGATCTCCCCGCAACCACCCTTGGACAGGCAGGCGGGGAGCGACGGAGCCAATGTGGAGGCCCGGCTCGTTGTCGCCGATCTTGTACGGACGCAGGGCAGCGCGGGCGGTCTCGGCGGACAATCGCGGGACTGCCACGCCGAAGGCCTCCGGGTCGAACGGCTCGTTCTGCGATTCCGTGGGTAGAGCCGCCGAGACTCCCGTGCCTGTCGCGACGACGGCAGGGTCCGACCCGGCTTCGGTCCCTCCGTCGCACGCGACCGCGAGCACAAGCCCGCACAACGCGAGCCCAGCCACCGCGAAGTTGGTCTTGGCTATCCCGGGCATCGCCTGGCCCCAGCGCCGCTTCAGTTCACAACAGCTTTGCGGTCTTCCTTGAAGGGCAGGTCCGCAGCGAGTGGCTTGATCTGCTCATCCAAGGGAGTCTGCGCCAACTGGTTTGCGTAGTTGGACATCACCTTTGCCGCGACATTGGCCACGACGTCGAGCGCCTGTTGCCGCGTGTAGCCAGCAGCCAGGAACGTCTCCAGCTGCGCGTCGGTGACCCGGCCCTTGCTCTCGTAGACTTGCAGTCCGAAGTCTCGGAGCGCGTTGAACTTCGGTTCGGGAAGCTTGGCCTCCGCTCGAATCGCCTCCAACTCCTCGTCAGCGCTCTTGAAGAACACCTTTCCCGCAAGTGTGTGCCCGGCGACGCAGTATTGGCATTCGTTCTCCATCGCGATGGACATCTGCACAATGTTGTCCTCGGGCGGGGTTAGCGATCCTACGCTCTGTAGGTTTCGCTGCAGGATATAGTATGAGTTGAGCAGGGCTGGCGATTCGGCCATCACCGCGGTGAGGTTCGAGACGAATCCAAAATTGGAGACGCCGAACTGGATCGCCGCATCAGTCGCTTCAGGCGCGGTTGCAGCGGTGTGCATTGGGAACCCGCGCTGGGTGGATAGCGGCGCTTTTCCGCGAGCTTTCGTCTTGGTGGGGTCCAGGGTCGTCGTGAGGCTCGTCGCCATGGCCTGCGGGGCCGGGGCCGGGGTTGCAGCCTTTGCCCCGTCCGCGGCCGGCGCTTTTGCCGCCATGCCGGCCGAGGCCGTCTTCTCCGTCGCGGCTGCGGCGGTATTCGCGCTCGCGGCCGGGGCCTCGCTCGGCGATTCTTTGGCCGCGCTGCTGTCACAACCGGTGGCGATCAGGGCGAGAGTCAGTGCTCCCAGTGTCTTTGCGAGGGTGTTCATCGGATGGCTCCTGTGGGTGCGACGGACGGCCGACGGGGCTGCCCTGGCGCAGCGAAACCCTACTCCGGAGACTTTTGGTACACAATGGTCAGGATGCTCAACATCACTGATGCGAATTCGGCAACAAAGCTCCTGCCGCACCTCGCCTCGTTCGTCGCGGTCCTGGAAGCGGGCAGCTACAGCGCGGCGGCTCGGCAGCTGGGGATCGACAAGACGTTGCTGAGTCGTCGGGTTCGGACGTTGGAGGACGGCTTGGGGGTCCGGCTTCTGCAGCGGACCACACGTCGTCTGGCGCCGACCGACGCCGGACGGGTCCTGTTTGAGCAGGCGATGCCCGCACTCAACGAGTCCGTCGCCGCGTTGTCTCGAGCAGCCGACCCCACTCGCATCGAGGGCACGGTTCGCGTCGCGGGGTTCTCCCAGCTCACCAAGGAGCTGTGGGCTCCGATCATCCGAAAGCTGCGGGTCGAGCATCCGGGCCTGAGGCTCGACATGCGTGCCGAGGAACGATTCATCGATCTCATCGACGCGGGGGTCGACTTTGCATTGCGAGCAGGAAATATGCCGGACTCTAGCTATATGGCTCGACGTGTCGGGACGTGGGAATATGTGTTGTGCGCGTCTCCACAGTGGGTCGAGGAACACGGTGATTCGATCAAGTCGCCGCTCGACCTCCGAGAGCACTGGCTGCTGTATCGAGGGGTTCCCCGCGCGGCGCATTGGGAGTTCGAACGCGACGGCCGCACGCTCGAGCTCGAAGCTGAAGCCGCAGCGACTGCCGACAGTGGTGAGGTCATCCTCCCCTTGATGCTACAGGGGATCGGCGTTGCGCCCTTGCCCACCTACATGGCGCAGGCATACCTGCGGTCCGGGGAACTGGTGCACTTGTTGCCTTCGTGGCGGCTGACCCACGAGCACGCGCTGTGGATCGTGACCCCCGCGCGTGAGCACGTGCCAACCCGGGTCACCGTGGTCATGGAGGAGGTGCGCGCACGCATCGAGTCTCTCGTACCGCAGTGGCACGCCGTCTACGACGGGACCGCGCAACGCTGAGCAGGATGCGGCAGACCGGACGGGGATCGACCGTAGGGATTCGTGCACACCGCGTCCGCACAGATGCCCATCGAACGCGGGGCCGTACGGCGCCATGGTGACCGCAGGCGGCGAAGGCCCGCCCACGGACCACGATGACGATCAGAACCCTCGTGTTGAGCACTGCCATGCTTTGGACCGGTTGCGACGCAACCCAGAGCAGTGAGCCCCCACCGCAACCCCAAGCCGTCGCCCTACCCGCGGCCTCGCCCCAGGGAGCATCCGAGGAGCGGACCCAAGAGATCACGTTCAAGGCCGGCACCGTGATCGAGGTCGCCTATGCGGCCGTCAAGCCCGGCAAGGAGTCCCAGCTGTTCGAGGAGTACTTTCCCAAGGCGATGCCGCTCGCGGCCAAGCATGGAGGCAAGTCGCTGGGGTCTTTTCAGGTCGTGGAGGTGGTCGAGGGAACGGCTCAGCCGCAGTTGGTTGCATTCTTCGAATGGGACAGTGTCCAGTCGTGGCTCGACCTTCACGCCGACCCTGAGTTTCAGGCGGTCGTACCCATCCGAGACGACGCGCTGAGCTTCATTCGCTCAGGCAACTTCTACACGGTCGACCAGAACACCACTGTGAGCGTCTCAGACGCGCGCGTGTACCAAACGTGGTCTGCTGAGCTTGCGCCCGGTGGTGACGCTTTGATCCGGGAGTACGCGACGAAGATCGAGAGCCTTGCAAGTCAGGCCGGCAAGCATTCGTTGGTGTCGCTCACGCCCGTCCCGATGTCTGCTGGGCAAACCGAATCGGTGGTGGATGCCTGTGACAACACCGCGCTTCCGACCACCGCGGGCCGCTTCGCGCTCTCGGAATGGCCGAGCCTGGAGTCTTTCAAGCGCTTCTACGGCTCCGAGGACATGCGAACGGCGAGAGCTCTTCGCGACCGCGCAACGACGTCTGTCTCACTTCTGCAGACGCGCTTCGCCTTCCCACCCAGGACCTGAGCCGCATCGGGGAAGCCCGGCCCGCAACACCGCGGGCCAGGCACGCCCCCTGATGGGTCCACTCCTCGTTGTGGTTGTGGGCACTCCTGAGGTCCGGGCCGGTATTCGTGTTGCCGTGCCACGGACGGCCGGCGTAGGGTGGCACCTCGTGAATCGCGAAACCGTCGCCGACCCCCCGCAAGGCAAGGCCAGCCCGGCTGTGTCTGTGGCCCCAGGGGGGACGATCGGGCGGTTCTCGGTGCTCGGCCACCTCGGCGAGGGAGGGATGGGCCAGGTCTTCGAGGCCTACGACCGAGAGCTCGACCGCCGCGTTGCGGTGAAGGTCCTGCACGAAGAACGGACGGCGTCGCAGACCGCCAGCACTCGCTTGCTTCGTGAGGCGCAAGCCTTGGCGAAGCTCTCGCATCCTGGTGTCGTCGCCGTCTACGATGTAGGTCGGCATCAAGGGCAGGTCTACGTGGCGATGGAGTTCGTCAAGGGAGAGACTTTGGCTGACTGGCTCGTGCAGCGCCCGCGTTCGTGGAGCGACGTTGTCCGGGTGTTTGCGGAAGTCGCACGGGGCCTCGAGGCCATGCACGCGTTGGGCATTGTTCACCGAGACATCAAGCCCGAGAACATCCTGATCGATGCAAACCAGCGGCCTCGACTGATCGACTTCGGTCTCGCAAAGGGGCTCCACGAAGACGAGGAGTCGCTGGCGAACCCCGCCGCCCTTGTCGACCTCAAACTCACCCGGACGGGAGCGTTGGCGGGGACGCCTCGGTACATGTCTCCTGAGCAGTTTCGCCGGGTCGCACTCACGCCCGCGAGCGATCAATTCTCGCTCTGTGTGGCCCTGTTCGAAGGGCTCTACGGCCAGTCCCCGTTCTCCGGAACGACGCTCACCGCACGCGCGACATCCGTCCTTTCGGGAGAGGTTCAAGAGCCCGACCAGTCCGCCGTCCCCAACGAGATCCTCGCGGTCGTCCATCGCGGGCTTCGGCTCGAGCCTCAGACTCGCTGGGCCTCGATCGGTGAGCTCGCCGAGGTTCTCGAAGACCTTCAGGCCTCCCACGATCCCGAGCTGGATGACCCAGACGAGGCCCGTAGGCGCAGGCTCGCCATCGCCGCGGTCGGGGTCGTCCTCGTGACGATCCCCGGTGCATTCGGGTTCGCGTTTTCCGTCGGGTGGGTCGCACACACCCCTCTGCATCACGCGCTGGTCGATGTTTCGGCGACGAGTGCGTTCGTCGTGGTCTCTCGCCTTACGCGTTCATATTGGAGCAACAGTCGCTTGGGCCGTGCGCTGACCGCCTACGGGTTGGGGCTGGCGACGACGTTCGCGGCGCACTCCGTGACCGGTTGGCTCGCGAACCGAGCGCCGCAAGACACCGCGCTGGTCAACCTCGTCACGTTCGCGACACTGTCGTTCTTCGCATCTCGGTTCATCCACCCGATCTTGCGGCTACCCGGCGTGATCGCGGGCGTCGGCACGTTGCTGGCGCTCTGGATGCCCGAGCACGCGATGTCGCTGCACAGCCTTAGCGCGGGGTTCGCCGCGCTGTCCCTCGCCCTTGTCGTGCCAAGACGCCGAACACTACGGTGGGTGTCCCAAGCCGCCTCTTCCACGGGCAGTACGAGTCGCGGGGGCGAGCGGTCGCGTCCAGGCGTTCATGGCGGGGCGTGAGTGCGCCCGGCTATTGGCACGCTGACTTGCGGGCCGCCCGGACGGTCGCCGCGTCCTCGTCCAACCCTTCGTCCTCGTAGAGCTTCAGCGCCTCGTCATAGAGTTCGCATGCCTCGAGTTGCTTTTGTGTGGCCGCGAGGGCGCGGCCAAGGGCGAATGCGGAGCGGGCCAGGAGGTGGGGCTCTCGTTTTGCGTCGCGGCGCAGCGTGACGGAGACACGCAACGGCTCTAGGGCGCGCTCGGGTTCGCCGAGGCCAAGCAGGGCGATCCCCAGTGCGGTCCGGGGGTAGGCGCTGTGGAGATGCTCGGGGCCAAGCGTGGCATCCCACATCTCGGCAGCTTGGCGAGACACGGTGGCGGCGTCCTCGAAGCGTTCTTGCTTCTCGAGAATCATGCCGAGGTTGGTGAGCGAGCTGGCGATGTGCGGGTGCGACTCGGGGAACGTCTTGCGGCGTAGCGCGAGGGCTTGCCGTGCGGCAGCCTCGGCCTCTTTGAGTTGCCCGGTGTACAGCTGCAGCGAGGCTTGGTTGTCCAAGGTGGTCGCGACCGACGGGTGCTCAGCGCCAAGCTCATCGCGTCGGATCGACAGTGCGATCGCAGAGACCTCCAATGCCTTGTCGTACTCCCGGCGCCGTTCGTACAGGGCGCTCTGGCTCGTCAGCGCGACCGCGACCAACGGGTGGCGCTCCCCCAGCTGCGTGCTCCAGACCCGTCGCGCCCGGTCGAGCGCTGTCTCGGCTTCGTCGAAACGACCGAGGTTGACCAGCGCGCCACCGAGGTTGTTGAGCAGGTTGGCGATGTCGGGGTGGTCGGGCGCGACGGATTGTTCCAGCAACGCGATCGTCTCGCGATAGTGCGTCGCGGCAGTCTCGTAGTCGCCCATGCCGAAGTAGACGGATGCGATGTTGCTCCGAATTCGTGCGAGTCGGCGTCCTTGAAGCCGGGCCCGTTGTGCGGCAGCGTCCGCATGACGGCCCCACTGCAGGCCCGCTTCGCGGTCGGCGAGCTGATAACCCTGTACGAACACCAGCTGGCCAGCGGCGAGGGCTGCGAAGTGGTCGAGGCCTTCCGCAGCCGCGTCGTGGGCGGTCTCGGTGAGCTTGGTCTTTGCGGCCTCGAGTTCGCCGAGTCGCGTGGCGAGAACACCGGAGACGAGCGCCGCCTCGAGTTGGGTGGGACGATAGGGCACGCCCTCGGCCGCGGCCTCTGCTTTCTTTGCGGTCTCGTATCCGAGCGACCAGCGGCCGGCGGTCTCCTGTGCCCGAGCGATGGCCAACAACTCACGAATGCGTTCGACCTCGGCGGCCAATGAAACCGGGGGCGGGGGAGCGGACTGCACGCGAAGCGCGTCGACGTCGGAGCAGATGCTCGGCGAGAGCAGGGACGCGGCAGCTTGCGTCGACTTGGTCACGACGTCGGCGTCCGCATCGAGCAGGACGTCTACGATGGCCGAGGTCTCAGCCAATCGGGCTTGTACGCAGTGCATGCGGAGGTCAAGACCGTCGTCATCGATCTCCCCCGCCGCGCGAGCTCGGCAGACCTCGTCGTGCTGCTCCGACCACACTTCGAGGTGTGGACGCAGCCACGCGTCCACGCCTCGCGCCGCATCCACGCCCAGCGGGCCCTTGAGCTCTTCGAATCGACGCTGCACGGATGCCGCGCGCGCATCGGACCAGACTTCGGCGGCACGCTCTGCCCCGGGGCGGCAGCCGTGCCCCTGGTCGCGCTCGGCAGCGACGACGCCAGCACCGAGCACGGCAGCGATACCCGCGGCCCACAAGACCGGCCGACGCCGAGGCCTCGACGCCCTCTCGAGCGCGCGGATCAAGGGGATCATGGATGGCCATCGTTCGGACGGCGATGGTTGCAGGCCTCGTAGTGTGGCCCGCCGCACCCGGGTGGGAACTGTGCGTTCTTCCTCGGGTGCGGTGAGGTTCATGCGCCGCTTCGCGACAGCGATGTTTCGGTCGTTCGTCCCCTCGAACGGTCGGACTCCGTAGAGCGCCTCGTACAGCGAGGCACAGAACGAAAACTGATCCGAGCGTGCGTCGATCTCTCCGTCGACATGCTGCTCGGGAGCCATGTATGCGGGCGTGCCCAGGACCATCCCGGTCCCGGTGAGGTCTTCGCCAGCGTCGACCGGAAGGTCTTGGGTGAGCAAGCCAGGGTCGAGGGTGAAGCCGAGGGAGTGAGCGGTGGCAATTCCGAAGTCGACCACGCAAACCCGGCCGTCGTCGCCCACCAAGACGTTACTGGGCTTGAAGTCCCGGTGCACGAGCCCCGCATCGTGTGCGGCTTGTAGTCCTCGGCCAGCCTGGACGAAGACATCCAGGACTTCGGTGACCGATCGGGTGGAGTCGAGCAGCCAGCGTTTCAGCGTCCGCCCCGAGACATACTCCATCGCGATGAAGTGGATGCCGTCGGCCTCCCCCACTTCGAACACGGCAATGACGTTGGGGTGCTGAAGCTGCGCCAACGCCTGGGCCTCGCGTTTGAGCCGGCCTGTCCCCGCATCCGCGCCGTGCTTGAGCAGCTTTAGCGCAACAACGCGGTCGAGCGTGGGGTCGTGTGCGGCAAAGACAACGCCCATGCCCCCGGTGCCCAGATGCCGTTCGAGACGATAGCGACCGAAGGCGTCACCGGGCTCGGGGAGGGTCACCGAACCGAGCGAACCCGGGGTTGCAACAACCGTGTCCTCGGTCGCCAGCGGGTCCGGCCGACTCTCGTCTCGCATCAACGCCATGAGGATCCCGCGGGGAACGGCTCAATGCAAATGTGTCGGGTACGCGTGTGCCGAAGAGTGACACCTGCGGAGGCGCCGCGCTTCTCAGCGGTGCGGCACATACACCGCGCAGTCTTGGGCCGCTTGGAGCCCGCGCTCGGCGTCTCGTTTCCACCCGCGGATGAGCCGGCTTGCCGCGGAACTTCCGGTCCCGGGGAGAACGCTTCGTGCCGCTCTCAGCACGTCTCGGGCTGTAGGGCGTGCTCGAGGGCCTTTCGCATGGCGGAGGCGGTGGCGAACCGGTGCGTGGGTTCCTTGGCACACGCGATGCGAATGACGTCTTCGAGTTGTGCGCGCATGGTGGCGGACCAATGCCGCGGTAGCGCACTGGACAGCGGCGGCAGCTCGCCTTCGCAGTGGGCTTGAATGAGCGCCTGCGTTCCTTGACCGATCACCGACTCCATCGGATGCCAGCCGGCGAGCGCCTCAAACAGGCTGATGCCCGCGGCGTAGACGTCGGCACGATGGTCGATGTTGGACTCGCCAAGGATCTGTTCGGGGGCGACGTAGCGAGGGTCGCCGCAGATGTCTGTATTGTCGCGGTCTCGACGTCGGTCGAGCGCAACACCGAAGTCGAGCAGCTTGGCGGAGACGATGTCGTGACCGGGGCGTCGGGAGACGAAGATGTTGGCGGGCTTCATGTCACGGTGGACGAGCCCAGCGTCGTGCGCGTGTTGCAAAGCATCGAGCACATGGTTGAAGACGATCCCGACCAAGGTGGTGGGAAGTCGGAGTCGTTTGACTCGGGCGCGCTGAAGAAGCGTCTCGAGATCACGGCCTTGGAGGAACTCCATCGCGAACCAATCAAGGCCGGTGTCGAGTTCGATTCCTAGGTCGTACACCCGCGTGAGGTGTGGGTGGGCAAGGCGGGCGCCGTGACGGGCTTCGGCGAGGAAGCGACGACGGAGTGCGGCGGGCAGGCCCGGCTTGAGCACCTTGATCGCCACGTTACGCTCGAGCATGGGATCAAAGGCCCGGTAGACGGTGCCCATGCCTCCTTCGCCAAGTTGATCCACGATCCGGTACTGCTTGCTGTGGAACAAAGCGGAGCTTGGATCGAAGCTGCTCCCTCGCGTCGCGACATCTGTCGTCGCCGCAAAAGCTTGCGTGATTCGAGCGAGGGGTTGCTGTGCGACCTGCATAGCCACGAACACCCTGCGCACAGTCCACAGGCGACCGCCAAAAACCGGCGCAGCGGGGGGTAGGTTCAGGTGGGTTCAACCACCAAAGGGGGGAGGGAACGGGAGCTCGCAGAATTCCAGAGCGAAGGGGGTGTCAGAGATGATGTAGGAGCCGGTGTCCTGCGGGTAGTGGGCGCCAAATGGGATCGGAGGGAGGCTCTCGCCGTTGCCTTCGCCACATCGGTCGAGGATTTCGTTCTCCTCGACACCGGAGTCTGCTGGCTCGGCCTCAAGCAACGTCGAGCAGAGGTTGTGAACCCCAATATCGGTTTGGCGCTCGCACGTGCTGCCCGCGACCGTCTCGACTTGGTTGACACACAGGGCGTCCCAGCTGTTGTTGCAACAGAAGGGATCGGCAGCGCAGACCAGGCTTTCGATCGAGGGCTCGCTGCACCCCGGAGCGGTGGATGCAGCGCAGCATTGGGGGTCGCCGGGCTGCTCACAGGTGCCGCCCGCGACGGTTTCGACTTGGTTCGTACCGACACCCCCGTCCGCGTTCCCGACGAGCTCGGAACAACCGTTCCTACATGCTAGAGCTTCTCGAGGGTGCGCTTCACGGTCGCCCGACTGCTGTGGTTCTTGGGCGCGAGCTCCAGGAACTTCTGGAATGAGGTCTTGGCGGCTTTGCGCTTGCCGGACTTGTCCTGGGCCCTGCCAAGGAACAGCCAGGCCTCCGGGTACCACGGCTCGTCCTTGGCTGACTCTGCGGTGGCAGATTCGAACGCGGCAACGGCGGGGCCGAGGCGGTTGCGTTCGAGGTAGATGCGCCCGGAGAGGAACTGCGCCTCCAGGAGCGTGGCGTCGAGCTCCAGGGTCTTGGCGAACGCGGTGAGGGCTTCGTCGTTCTTGTCCAGGTCGCGCCGGGCCCGGCCGATGTTGAGGTACGCGGCTGGGAATGCGTCGGTCTTGGTGGTGACGAACTCGAGTTCGGCCAGCGCCTGTTTGGCCTGGCCAGCGTAGGCGAGCAACCGACCGTGAAGGAACCGGGCCTCGAGGTGCTCGGGGTCGAGTGCAGAGGCGCGCTGGTACTCGACGCGGGCATCACTGTGTTTGTCGTTGTGCTCGAGGATCTTGCCCTTGAGTACGAAGACCTCCGCGACAGGCTCGGGCGTTCGAACCGCCTCGATGCGAGAGAGCGCCTCTTGTGGGTCGCCGAGATCGAGTACGGCCTGGGCCATGAGCATGGAGCCCTCCCAGTCGTTGGCGTCCGCGGAGATCACATCGGTCAGAAGACGTTTGGCGTCTTCGGGTCGACCTTGGCTGAGTCGGAGCCGGGCTGCGACGATCTTGATCTCTCCGCTGGCCGTCGGCTCGTTGGCGCGGTCGCCGACGAGCGCTTCGAGCTTCTTGAGCTCTCCGGAGGCGACAAACAGTCGGCCGAGCGGCGCCACCAGGCCTGGGTAGGTGCCGGTTCGCTCGTAGACCGCCAAGAAATCGGTCTTTCCGCCCGCGGCGTCTCCGGTGGACATCCGCGTGTTCCCGCGGAGGACCTGGGCGTCATTGTCGGTCGGTGCGGCCTCGAGGGCGCGGTCCAAGGCGACCAGCGCTGCTGTGGTTTGTCCTTGGTCGATTTGGTAGCGCGCCTTTGCGGTGAGGAGTTCGGCGAGCTTGCGAGGCTCGCCCTTGCCTTCCTTGAGGCGGGCGACTCCGGCATCGAGGGCAGCGACCGCCTCGACCTTCATCCGGGCCGCGTCGAGCATCGCGGCTTGGGCCAGCGCAACTCGATGGAACGCGGGGTCCTTTTCGACGACCTTCGCGAACTCTGCCTTGGCTTCGTCCACCTGAAGTCGCATCGCTTGGACTTCACCGCGGAAGAACGGCACCTCGACTCGCTCTGGAGCGGCCTTGGCCAGGGTCTCCAGGCTTGCCAAAGCTTCGTCACCCTTGCCTGCAGCCACGGCCAGCTCGATGTTGAGGAGCAGCACATCGACCGAGTCGGCCTTGGCCTTCAGCAGCGCGTTCATGGCCTCGTTCGCGGGGGCGAAGAGCTTGCCCTCGATACCGGCTCGAACCTTGGCTTCGAGAACGGCCACGTCGGTCGGTGCGACCTCGAGGGCCTCATCGAACTTGGCCATCGCTCCGGGAGTGTCGCCTCGGGCTGCGGCGATCTGCCCCCGGACGGCAGCGAGCTGGCCGCGGAACCCAGCTGGCATGGTGTCGCCGACCAGCTTCGAGACGGCTTCGTCCGCAACCCGAAGCTCCCCGCGTGCGAGTGCGTGGGTTGCGAGCAGTTTTCCGAGTCCAGGATGGTCGGGAGCCGCTGCGGCGGCGGTCTTGAGCTCCCCGAACGCGGCATCGGGATTGGACAGGAGCCTGGCTTCGAGCGCCAAGTTCTTGCCCATGGCCAGGCTTCCCGCGGCTTTCGCCTCCGCGATGACCTTTTCGGGTTGCTCCTGGGCGAGCTTCATCAGGGCCCGGTAGGCGGCCAGCCGCGGGTCGTCGCCTGCAAGGGCAGCGGCGGCCGGCTCGTATTGCGCGTTGATGATCGCGATCAGTCCCACCACCCGCTGGACGTATGATTCCTCGCTCTTGACGAACGGCTCGAGCGCTGCCGCCCCGGTTTTGGCCGACTCAAGGTCGGGGCCGTAGCGCAAGTGCATGAGCAGCAAGGCTTCGGCCTGGCCGACGACGTCGCCGTCTTTCTCAGCGGCCGTGGCGGCCTGCATGTACCCCGTGGGTGTGTCTTGATCGAGCAGGGCGAGAACGTCAGCCGAGCGATCCTTGGCCTGAACGGGAGGCTTGGTCTCCTCGCCAGCGCTGTCCTTGCCGTCTTTGGGCTTCTTTGCCTTGGCGACGCCGCGCTGACCACTGGTGTCTGGGCTTTCGTCATCAAAGACGCCCGCCACGTAGAGCCCGCCGACGAGTGCAACCGCGAGGCCGAGCGCGGCGACGCCATAGATGAGCTTCCGCGAACCGCCGCTGTCGGCGAGGGCGCGGGGGGTGGGGCCGTTGGGTTGCGCGTAGCCGGGGCGCGCTCCGAGTCCGGTGTCGAGTCCGCCGGCGGGGCCGAGGGAGGCCTCCTTGGGAGCGAGCCCGCCTGCCTCGTGGGACTCCAGACCCATCTCCGCTGGACTCAGCCCGGTGCCTGCAGGCTCGAGATCAAGATTCGCTGGCGCGACCTGATTGCCCGCCGGTTCCATCTCGAGGCCGGAGGCAGGCTCGAGGTGATTGAGCCGGTCGGTCCCGGGCAGGTCGAGCCCGATGGGGGTCAGCTCGGTTCCACTCCCCGCGGATTGCGGGAGGTCGAGGTCTGAGCGCAGCTGAGGGGCCCCGCGAGCCCCCGCCGGAGCGGGGAGGTCGAGGCCGACCGGTGCTGGCAGGTCGAGCGACGGCACGCCCGCATGCTGAGCTGCGGGGGCCTTGGGCAGCGGCGCGCCTCGTTGTCCGGACGGCGCCGGGAGATCGAGGCCAGCAAAACCCTGTGGAGCTTTTGGTGCGGCCGTTCGTGCCGCGACCGGTGAGGGGAGGTCGAGCCCAGCGACTCCCGGAGGAGCCTTGGGCGGAGCGGGCGGTCGAGGTGCGGAGGGGACTGGGAGGTCGAGGCCGGCGACGCCCGGCGGTGCCTTGGGCGGCGGAGGCGGTCGGGATGGGGAAGGCGCGGGGAGATCGAGACCGCCGAACGAAGGCGAAGCCGGAGCCGGAGCCGGGGGAGGGCCTCCGAAGGATGGAGGACCCGGAGCTTTGGGGGGAGCGGGGCGAGACGGGGCTGGGGCGGGAAGGTCGAGGCCGCCACCGGCCGCAGGAGGCCCGCCGATGTCCAGCTTCAGCGATGCGTCTCCAGCACTCTCGAGGTTGACCTCGCCGAATGTCCCCGAGCCGAGCGCCGGTGGCCCAAAGGAACCGCTGTCGGCGGGGCCACTCGCGGGTCCTCCGAAGTTGGGTTCTTCGAGCTCGTCGTCGGACTGCGCCGGGAGCCCGAACAGTGTGTTGTCCGGGGTCGCGTCCGCCGCGAACTCCGGGGGCGCGCCGGGGCTGCCCTCCACCGAAGTTCCACACCGGGGACACGCCGTCACCGGTACGTTGGGGTCCAACTGATATCCGCAATTCGTGCAGTTCGCCATGATGTGCGACATGGGGGCCCGCCCCGAGGGCGACGATACCACTGTGGTGTTGGCCGCCACGGCCAAATCGGGACTGGGGTGGTGTCAGATGGGAAACCGGGTCACCCTCCCGGCGTGATTCTCCGCGACCCCGTGCATGGCCTGATCTCGTTCGAGGGGCCCGCTGAGTCGATCGTCAGCCAGCTGCTGGATACGCGTGAGGTGCAACGCCTACGGAGAGTTCGGTGCTTGGGGCCCGCGTCCCTCGCCTTTCCCGGGGCCGAGCACAGCCGTTTCGCCCACGCCGTGGGCTCGGCGCATGTCATGAAGCGCTATCTCGACCGGGTGTATGCCCTGTCCGAGGATCTGCCCGCGGCCGATCGCATCGACGAAGACACCGCCCAGGTGGCGCTGGCTGCAGCGCTCCTTCACGACCTTGGCCACGGTCCCTACTCGCACGCGTTCGAAGCGGTGCTGCCCCACCCGTTCAAGCACGAAGACTGGACGTCACGGCTCATCCTCGATCCGGACAGCGAGGTCAACGCCGTACTGCGGCGCATCGACCCGGAAGCTCCGAATCGCGTCGAGCGCCTCGTCCACGGGGAAGGCGACATCCCGCACCTGTCTCGCGCGGTCTCGGGAACCTTCGACGTCGACCGTTGCGACTACCTGCTTCGAGACTCCCACATGACCGGGGTTCGCTATGGCGTGCTCGACCTCGACTGGCTCCTCCAGTCGATGCGACTCATGGTCGCGCCCGGTGAGGAGCGGGCTCGGATGGCGGTTGATGGGGAGAAGGGACTGACTGCGGTCGAGGGCTTCTTCCTCGGCCGGTTGTACATGTATCGGCAGGTCTATTTGCACAAGGCGGTCCGCGCCGCAGAGTCGGTGATGCGCGCGTTGTTTCGCCGGCTGGACGAACTGGGACCGCAGCCAGGAACTCCCCCCGGCATGGCGACACTGCTGCGGGGTGAGCAGCCCACCATGGGCGAGTTCCTCGACCTCGACGACCACGGGTTTGAGACCGCGCTCAAGCTGTACTGCGAGAGCAGCGACGAGGTCCTCGCTGGACTCGCGCAGCGCCTGCGATACCGCCGTCTGTTCAAGACCTTGCGCCTGCGGCACGACGTGCCCGTGCCGCAGGCGATGGCGCGGCTTCGCGAGGTCTTGGATGCGCATCACGACGGCCCGGACTATCTGGCCTCAGTCGACCGCGTCGAGATCGCGGCCTACTACGAGGACTCGCGCATGATGGCTCTGACCGGGGGTCGTCTCCAGCGTCTCCTCGATGTCTCGCCCGTGTTGCGTGGGTTGAGCAACGAGACCTTCGTCCACTATCGGCTCATCTTCCCGCCCGAGCTTCGCGAGCCGATCCTCGAAGCGTTCGCCGACCTTCGGTAGCCACCGACATGACGACCTCATCCCAGACCGACACGTTCGTCCTCTTGCAGACCTGCTACGACCAGGCCACGGCGATGACTGTACAGAGCCTGCTGGAGTCCGAGCGCATCGAAGTGGTGATGAAGCGGATCGCAGATCGCAGCATCGAAGGTCACGCTCGGGGTCCTGCGCTCGAGGTTCGGGCGATGGTGCACCCCTCGGACCTGGCCACGGCCCGAGCCCTGCTCGAGGCCTTCGAGTCGGCGGAAGTTGTTTCCACAGAGGTGACCGAGCCCGACCCCAACGATCGGTCGCTGCAGCAGTTCCGGGAACGCATGGGCCCGGATGACGACGACTGAGCCTCAGCCGTCCTGACCCAGCGGCACGCCCGCGGCCGAGTAGAGATCGTACTCGAGCAGCTCCCACACGACCAACTCGGTGTGCTCGATGTCTGCCGCGCGCTCGATTCGGCCTTGCAGCGATGCTGCGTTGGTCATCGAGTTGCCGTTGCGCAGGGCCACGACGACGGGGCACGCGAGTGCGTTCGACAGCATCTGGGGCGACCCCCATCGACCGTAGCTGGTGGTGGTGTACACGATGGGCGCTCGCCTCGGGTTGGTGGGGTCGGGCCCGGTGAACCGAGCGCGCTCGTAGGATCGGTCCCAGCTGCGCTCGAGTTCTCCCTTGTTGGGAAAGCCGAGTTTGCTGACCAACGAGGTGACCTCGGGCTGCTCGAACCAGCTGACCTCGAAGGGCTCATGACCGGGTCGGTCGCAGCCCTTGGGGACGTCGCCAGCGGCTCGCAGCTGATGTGCGAGTTCATCGGCGGAACTCTGCGCCCCGCGAGACGTCCAGTGGTGGTCGGCCCGGTAGAAGGGCTCGCCACCACTGCGCTGGAGTCTGCGAAGGGCGGGCTCGAGCTCCACCACGGTCAGTCCCTGCTCACGCATCGCATCGACCAGGCGCGAGAGGTAGGCCTCCTTGCCCGGCGGGATCAAGCCCTGGGGGTAGGCGTGCTCGGGATGAAGCCGGGCGCGCTCGGGTACGACTGCGATCACGACGCGAGGGCCTCGTGCCTCGATCGCGTCCACCTGGGCACGAACCATCGCGGGGACAGTGTCGAGGAGTTCGTCGTAGCGGTGAGGAGGAAGCGGTCGCGCCCGGCTGGAGATGAAGATCCAGCCGTCGTCGTCGACCCGCGCTGCGGGGGCGGTGCGACCGGTCCACCGATACCAAGCCGCGTTGTAGTGCGGCACGACCCAGCGAGCGATGACCGACCCGCCGACCATGAGTTGCTCTCCCCGGGCCGTCGCGACTCCGTCGAGCCAGTCATCGGGTTCGATCGCGGGAACCTCCGTCGTCGGGCGCATACCGGGCAACGACAGCTCCGTGTCGAATGCCGCCACGTCGAGCACCAGCGGCGTTGCAAGCAACGCCCAAAAACCGATCGTGATCCCGTATTCGAAGCGAGCCATCAGAACTACCGTTAGAACTGGAAGTAGAGGAAGGGGTTGTACTCCTGGCTGAGCAGTTCCACCGTGGACCACCCAAACAGGAGGAAGAAGAGGGCATAGGTTCGGGGCCGGGCGGCCGAGACCATCGCGACGGATTCGGTGCCCAAGTAGGTGATCAGCGCGCAGGTGCCCAGCACCACGTAGGTCAGCGGTTGTACGAGCTGGTACCCGAACGAACTCAGGTCCGCCGTGCGCGGGTCGGCCAGGGTCCACGCATACGCCGAGAAGCCCTCGAGCGTCTCGCTGCGAAAGATGAGCCAGCCCAGCATCACCAGAACCATCGTGCAGGCAACGCGCACAGGCCCAGGCAATGCGGCGTAGATCGGCTCACGTCCTCTGACGCGCTCGGAGATCAACAACGCCGCGTGATACGCCCCCCACAGCGCGAAGGTCCAGCTCGCGCCGTGCCACAGCCCGCACAGGACCATCGCGGCCGCGAGGTTGCGGTAGGTCTTCCGCTTTCCGTCTCGGTTTCCCCCCAGCGGAATGTAGAGGTAGTCGCGGATCCACGTGGTGAGTGTGATGTGCCACCTCCGCCAGAAGTCGGTGATGCTCTGTGCGCGATACGGCGAGTCGAAGTTGCGCGGATAGTGGAACCCGAACATGTTGCCCAGTCCGATCGCCATGTCGGAGTACCCCGAGAAGTCGAAGTAGATCTGGAACGTGTACGCGGCCAGGCCGATCCAAGCGGCGACGAATCCGGTCGGCCCCGGGTCGAACACCGCGTCTGCCACCAGCCCACAGTTGTTGGCCAGCAGGATCTTCTTGGAGAACCCGACCATGAACATCAGCGTTCCGCGGGTGAACAACGCTGGGTCTCGCTGGCGCTCTGCCAGCTCGGCGGCCACGCTGCGGTAGCGGACGATGGGCCCCGCAACCAGTTGCGGAAACATGGCGACGTACGTGGAGAAGTCCAGAAGGCTCGAGGCCGGCTCCGCGTCTCCGCGGTAGACGTCGATCGAGTACGACATCGTCTGGAACGTGAAGAACGAGATCCCCACGGGCAGCACGACTTCAGCCCAGGGGATCGCGGAGCCACCGAGCAACTCGAGGAGCCCGTTGAGGTTGTCGACGCCCCAGTTGGCGTACTTGAAGTAGCCCAGCAACGAGAGGTTGGTGACGACGGACAGGAGCAGGAAGCGACGCTTGCCCGCTGGGTCTGGGGCCGTGTGGATTCTGCGTCCGCACGTGTAGTCGATGACGGCCGAGGCTACGAGCAGCAGTGCGAAATCGACGCGCCACCAGGCGTAGAAGACGTAGCTGGCGAGCAGCAGGACCGGGTTGCGCAGCCGCGTGGGGGCGAAATGATGCGCCAGCACCACCAACGGCAGGAACAGAAACAGGAACGTGTAGGAAGTGAAGAGCATCCTGCCCGCGGCGGCCCAAGGTTTCGGGAGACTCCGGAGTACCACGGCGTGCGTCGACGAACGATGCTGACGGGGAGCGCACGCGCTGCGGTGCGCTAAGCTGCCGCGCCTGCCATGGTCCAACGCAACCGAAAGAAGCCGCGCTGCTATGGCTGCGGTCTCAAGCCCGAGACCTGCGCGTGCGCGTTGATGCCCACCGTGCAGCTGCAGACGCCGCTGGCCGTCGTCCAGCAGATCCGCGAGCGGACCAAGCCAACCAACACCGCGCGGCTCTTCACCAAGATGGTGCCGAGCGTGCCGATCCTTCCGTTCGGGATGAAGGACCCGCCGTTTGACGCGTCACCGCTCGAGGACCCGGACATCGAGTACTACAACCTGTTCCTCCGGGATGACGCGACGCCGATCGACGCGCTACCCGAACCCCCAGAAGGCAAGCGCAGAGGGTTTGTGGTGCTCGATGGCACGTGGCACCAGTGCTCGCGCATGGCTCGTCGGGTCCCCCACGTTCGCGACTTGCCGTGCGTCAAGCTCCCCCCCGGGAAGCCAAGCATCTGGCGGGTTCGAACCCAGCACGACCCGCGCGGTGTCTCCACGTTCGAGGCCATGGTTCGTCTCGTGGAGATTCTCGAAGGGTCCGATGCGGTGCGTCCGCTCACCGAGACGTTCGAGTTGATCACGGCGCGGTTGCTGTATCTCAAGGGCCGGTTGAAGTCGCCCGAGGTCCCGGCAGACTGGGGTGCTGCGCTTGCCGAGGGCGAATTGCGCAAAACCTGACCCGTTCTCCGCCCGGGGCTGCAACTGCGCAGAGATCGGGCCGTCCTGGGTGACGATGCGTGGCGCGGTCTTGTCGGCAGCTTTGGTACTCAGCTTCGGGTGCAACGAGGGCGTTCCCGATGGCGCGGACTTCGGGTCCGGGGGCAGCGGCGTCGCGACGAACGGCGCGTCCACCGGTTCGGGCCCGGATACAGGCACCGCGACTGAGGGGTCCGGGCCCGGTGATGGTTCTGCTGGGGCCGAGTCCGGTGGGACCACCGGTGCACCCGCAGCGAGCTCTGGTCTCAGCGGAGACGAGTCCTCCAGCGACACGAGCCCGACTGGCGGCGCCGACAGTGGCGAGGGGGAGAGCGGGTCGTCCTCCACAGGCGCTGGCGAATCGGGGGACGAGACCGGCGGCGTGGCGGTGGGGGATGACGCCTGCGGGTTCCCGCTCGACGGGCCGTGGATCGAGATCGAGTACAACCAGGCCGGCGGCACAGCGACCTCGCCTTCATGGAGCTACTCCGAGACCCCGGGTTGGGGGGAGTCGCAGTGGGCATCATCCAACGCGAGCTGGCCAGAGGTTTGGGACCTCTACCAGAACATCAACGTCTCCAACGACCCCATCGGTGTCGTCGCGGTTGTGGGAGGTTCGGGCCAGCTGCAGCTAATGCTCGGATTCGAAGAGCTGATCGGCTACGACTACGCGACCGTATGCGTGGAGGGGCGCAGTGTCTCCACATCGGCCTCCGTGCAGTTCGATGCCTACAATCCACTGACCGGGATCGGGAATTCGGCCACCATGGCACACGACTGGAGCATGCACGCGACCGGTCTCGACCTCGGGTATGCGTTCGAGCCCGGCGGCGGCGTCCAGGCGGTTCGGCTGGATACGACCGGCGGGAGCGGGTCGCTGGGGGTGAAGCGCATGCGGTTGGTCGTGCACGGCGCGGTGTACTGAATCTCAGCCCGTCGCAGTCGCACTTCGGCTTGGGATGTAGACCTCGAAGCTGGACCCGCTTCCAAGGGAGGACTGCGCGTGCACGAATCCCCCGTGCTGTTCGACAACGCCGCGGCAGATTGCGAGGCCCAGCCCAGAGCCCTTGTCTTGGTGTTTGGTCGTGAAGAACGGCTCGAAGATGCGGTCTAGCACGCCGGGCGAGATGCCTGCGCCCCAGTCCTGGACGACCACTCGCACGTAGGGGCCCGGTTGCGTGCCCGGGTGTTCGGACGCGGTTGCCTGGTCCAGCTCGATCGCCTCGCCGCGCAGTTCGATACGAGGGGTTCCGTCTTCGACGGCGTCGCGAGCGTTGAGCAAGAGGTTGAGGAGCAAGCGCTGGATCTGCCCTTCGTCGCCGATGACCGGCAAAGGCCCCGCAGAGGGGACGTACTCCAGCGTCACCTCTGTTGGAATCAACTGTCGGAACGACTCCGCGGTCTTGCTGAGGACCGTCTTCACGTCGAGCTCGTCGAGCTTCAGCGGTTGCTCCTTGCCCATTGCCAGAAGCTTGCTCGTGAGCGCCGAGGCGGCGTTCCCCGCGTCGAGGATGTTCTGCAGGTCCTCGGCCCGATGGGGCTTGTCGGTCGCCGTGTCTTGCGCTTCCTGCAGCAGAGAGGCGCTGCTCAAGATGATGGTCAGCAAGTTGCTGAACTCGTGCGCCACTTCGGCCGACAGCCGACCGAGGCTTTCCAGCCGTTGCCGCTGGGCGAGCTTGCGCTGGAACTCTGCACGTTCGGCTGCCGCGTCCTCGCGTTGTTTGTCGAGGAGCAAGCGAGCGGAGGCCATCACGAGTTGCTGGCCCATGTTTTCGAGGTAGGCAAGCTCTTCGGGAGTCGGAAGTCGGACGCCTTCGTCGCCAAACGTCCCCGTACCGATCGTGCCGACGGCGCGGTCGATGAGCCGCAACGGGTGGTTGATGATCGTTCGGTTGCCCAGCGCTTCGACGATCTCTCGATTGACCTCGGACGAGAGCTGGGCGTCCTCGATCACCTGCACGGTGAACGCGTCTCGGATCCGCTCGAGATACGCGTCGCCCTCGACCGGGATCACCGCTGCCGACTGCCAGACCGCAGCGGCGTTGTCGCCCTGGATCATCATCAGCCGGAGGTAGCGGCCATCGTCATCGTAGATGGTCAGCCAACTGGTGTCGTAGCTCAGCGCGGATCGGATCTCGCGGCCCAGCTCCGCGACGAGCTCATCGAAGGTATCGATCGTCTGCAGGCGGCGTGCGAAGGCGAGCAAGTGGGCATCACTGAGAGCTCCCGTCGGCACGGTGACAACGCTAACACGGGGTCGCTGCCACTCGTGGTCTCTGGCGTGATCTGTGGGCGACGAGTATCTCGTATTTCGGATACGCCATTTTCGAGCGCTCGTCTCATTCGTTGGGCCTTGAACTCAGTTCTGCGCTACCCAACGGCATCCCATCGCCGCGCCCCGAGAAGGCGGAGCGAGCGAAATCCGGGTGTACCGATTGAGGACGTGGCTACCAGGAGATGGTCACGTCGCCGTCGCCAGTTTGCACCGCCGGGGTCGTTGTTCCGCCCGAGACGCCATCGGTGTACGACGAGCCTCCGGCCCCACCTGAGCCGGCCCAAGACCCACCGCCGCCTCCAGGACCGCCAGCACCGCCGCCGCCGCCGTAGTAGCCGCCGCCGCCACCACCTCCGCCGCCGCCGGTGAACCCGGAACATCCCTCGACGCCCGCTGATCCGTTGCCTCCGAGCCCGAACGAGCCAGCGCCGGCGGGTTCGGGAGATGTGCTGCAGTTGCCCCCGGACGAACCTCCGGCTCCGCCCGCGGCCTGGCTTCCGCCACCGCTCGCGACAGCGACGGAGGTGCAGCCCGTGCCCACGCCGCCGTTGTTGCCATCCGTGCCTCCGCCGCCGCCTCCGACCCCCGAGATCCCGGTGTTGCAGCTGCCTTGCGGAGGGGCTGCTCCGCCTCCGCCTCCGCCCGCCACGAGCACGCGTTCGGCCAGCGTGCTGCCGCCCACGCGGACATCCGACGCACCGCCACCGACCCCGGACGCGACCGGAGCTCCGGTGCCTGGGCTGCCCCCGCCGTTGAACCCATCTTGGCCGCCGACCCAGATCTCGAGGACGTCGCCGGTTGTGACGGTGAGATCTCCGGCTGCTTCGCCGCCGCGCCCGGCGATGCCGCCTGTCGCGACAGATTCTCCCTCCGCACCGTGGGCGACGATCGAGACCACGCCGCTTGTGCATCCTGGCACGTCGAATGTTTCGGGGCCCCCGGTGTAGCCGAAGGAGACCGAGGTTTCGGTGCAGATCCACAGCTCGAGGTCTTCCGCGAGGCTCGCCCCGCAGCCGTCAACCGCGAGGGCGCCCTCAACCGCCAACTGGTCGAAGACGCCAAGGTTCGAGACATCCACGGTGAACGAGTCCGACGTGGCTGGGAGTGCGGGCGAGATGGTGTCGATCGTTGCGCCGCCACCGGATACCGTGATCGCGCCTGCCTGGAGGGTGACCGGCTCGTCGAACGTCACCTCGTAGGTGTCCGTTGCGGTCCCGCTCGCCAACTGGTGGAACGCCGCCGTGGTCGAGTTGGGAGGTGTGTTCTCAGCGCAGTCCGCGGAGAGTTGGATCAGCGCATCATCGGCCAGCGTCATGCCGCAGGTGGGGTCACCGACCGAAGCTGCGTCGACGGTCAACGTAAACGGGCCGGGGCCGAAAGCGTCCTCGATCGCAACGGTGATCGTCTCGCCAGTTGCGGGGAGCATGGGCCCTGCGATCGAGGCTCCGCCGTCCACGGAGAGCCCGCCCATTGCAATGGTGACTTCCTGGTCGAACATCAGATCGTACTCGATGCTGTCGGGGCTCCTTGGAAACAGCACCCGAGTCATCGATACGAGCTGCGGTGCGACAGCGTCCCCACACCTGCCGCCCGAGCTGGAGGACTCATCGCCGCCGGTCGGCTCGTCGGTGTCCCCCGCGGTGCCGTCGTCTGTTGTTGAGTCGCTCGGTTCGTCTGTCGTGGAATCGGTGGTTGTGGCGCTGTTCGAATCGCTGGCGCTGGCGCTGGCCGAGATGCTGGCGCCCGTAGGTTCGTCGGTTCCACCGGAGGCTGAGGCGCCCGAGGTCCCGATTCCGGTGGCTCCCCGACCGGCCGTTGTGTCTTCGCAAGCTGTGAGACAAAGGGCGAGTAGAGCAAGTCCTATGCGTAGCGGCATCGACTCGACGGTAGCTGCTATTCGAGCGCGATAACGTCCGTGCGTCTACCGCAGGACAGTTTGGGAGGGTGGTGTGTCCCTAGGTGGCAGGTTTCCGGGCTTCGCGAGTACGGACGGAGCGGGTCTCGAAGCGACGAGCGCGGTGAGGGTGGTCGCCACGTCGGCCTGCGGCAGCTCTACCGATGAGGTGAGCATGGTGGCGCGCGGAACACGCCGAAGCTCACCAGCGCGCTCTTGGCGCTAGATCAGGCGCAGGAAAACCCTAAAATATCTTGCATGTCGGTCGAACCAGGTTAGTTAGTGTCTGGACACTAACTAACCGATGAGACCCCGACAGTTCACCGACGCCGAGCTCTTCGCGGCCGCTCGCGAGGTCATTCTCGCCCACGGCCCCTCGGTTTCTGCCAAACGGATCGCCGAAGAGTTGGGTGTGTCCGCAGCCGCGCTGTTCAAGCGTGTGGGCACGAAGCACGAACTCATCCGGCGTGCGCTCGTCGGCGCCAACGTCCCTGAGTTCGTCCTGCGTCTCGAGCAGGGACCCGACGACCGACCCGTGCAGGAACAACTCCTCGAACGGGCGCTCGAGATGGATGCGTTCTTCACCAAGGCAATGCCCGCGATTGCGATGCTCAAAGCCGGGGGTTTCTGCCCGTCCGAGGTGTTCTCCGACCTGGAAGTGCCGCCTCCGATCCGAGCGTTGCGCGCGATGACGTTTTGGTTCGAGACGCTACGCACACAGGGCCGGGTAACCATCACCGACTCTGAGGCGATCGCGATGGCGTTCATCGGCGCGCTCCAGGCCCCGCACGCCTTGCGTTCCTTTCTGCCGAGCTACCCGGACGGGGGCTCCGCCTACCTCTCGACCCTGGTCGAGACCACGCTGCACGGCATCGCACCCCAACAGAGCGAATCATGACCGTTTCCTTGCTTCTGGCGGCCTTCGTATTGGCCGCCGATCCCACGCCCGAGCTCGGGCCCAAGTTTGTCAACGCGCCCAGCGGCGCAACGCGAGCCTCCAACCAGTCGTGGTGGACGCGCTTCGCGGACCCCGAGCTCAACACGCTCGTCATCCGCGGCACCAGCAACAACTTCTCCGTGCTCGCGGCGCAAAGCCGAATCGACGAGGCCGACGCGGTCGTCGCCCAGCAGCTCTCCCCCCTGTTGCCGACCGCGACATGGGACACGTCGATGACCACAGGGCCGCTCGACAGCCTGGGGTTCCAGTTCGGAGGAGGCGGCGGCAGCGGGGGAGCGGCGGGCCCCGTCGACGTTCCCGAGCTTTACTGGCAAGCGTCGTCCGCGGTCAATGTTGGACTGGCGATCGACATCACCGGCAAGAGCGTATTGGGCCACCGCGCGGCCAAGGATGACCGCACCGCGGCCAAGCACGATGTCGACGCACAGCGCCAGACCCTGGCCTCACAGATCACGAGCACCTACTACGACCTCGTGGCGTCCCGGGCGCAACTCGTCATCACGCAGGAGCAGGTCAAAACCAACGAGAGACTTCTCGAGCTGACGCAACTCAAGTTCGACACCGGTCAGGCCAACGCGGTCGACGTCCTCCAGCAGCGTCAGCAAGTGGCCGCATCCAAGGTTCAGGTGCCACGGGCGCAGCAACAGTTGCGGGCGTTCGAGCAGCGGATGGCTGTCTTGCTTGGCGACACCCCAGGTCAAGCGTTCTCGACTCCGAGCACCCTGCCTTCGCTGCCGGGGCGTCCTGGTGTGGGGGCTCCCTCGGAACTGCTCCGCGCCCGGCCCGATCTCCGGGCCAAGACCGAGCGGCTCGAAGCGACCGAAAAGCGCACCAAGGTGTCCAAGCGCTCGTTCGCGCCCGACCTGCGTCTGTCGGCAAAGGGCGGTGTGCAGTCGATCAACATGGGCGAGTGGAGCTCGCAGGGGTTCTGGAGCGCCACCGCGACGTTGTCCGTTCCGCTCAGCACTGGCGGCTCCACCTACGGTCTCATGCGACAGGCCAAGGCCCAGCAACGCACGGCGTCCCGGGACCTCTCTCAATCTACGATCGTTGCCGTGCAAGAGGTCGAGGACGCACTGCTTGCCGAAACCCAGCAGGCCGAGGTGCTCGCGCTTTACAAGGAGCAGCACCTCGCTGCCAAGGCGGCTTTCGAAGAGTCGCGGACCCGCTACGCCGAGGGCGTCTCCGAATACCTTCCCGTGCTCACCGCGCTCGCTTCGTTGCAGCGCGCCGAGCTCGACATCGTCACCGCGCACCGCGACCTGATCGCGGCCCGCATCGACCTCTACACCGCTCTTGGAGATCGGTAGCATCATGCATTGGACCCTCACTCGTGTGCTCTTGCCGGCCGTCATCCTTGGCGCGGCAGGCTTTGGCGCTTCCACCCTCGTTCAGTCCGCCGAGACCGCCGAGAAAGACCCGCCTCCCGTTGTCGCACCTCTCGTCGACGTCATCTCGGTGCATCGGGCGAATCTCACCGCTCAGGTGATCGGGACGGGCGTGGTCGAACCAGAGCGCGAGGTCACGCTCTCCGCGGAGGTCAGCGGTCGACTCACCAAGGTCGCCGACTCGCTCGTCGTCGGGGGCCGCGTCAAGAAGGGTGACTTCATCGCGAAGATCGATGGGCGTACGTACGACTTGAGCGTGCGTCAGCAAAACTCGCAAGTCGCCAAGGCGCGCTCCGACCTCGAACTCGAGAAGGGTCGAGGCTCGGTTGCAGAGCGCGAATGGAAACTCCTGGGTGGCGACGTGAACCGTAAGCGAAGCCCACTCGCGCTGCGTGAACCACAGCTCGAGGCTGCGCAGGTTGCCCTCGAGTCCGCGAAGGCATCGCTCGACCGCGCCAAGTTCGATCGCTCCCGCACTCGGGTGGTCGCGCCGTTCAACGCGACGATCACCCGCGAGGCGGTCGAAGTTGGGGCCTACATGGCGCCCGGAGCTCAGGTCGCGACGCTGATCGGGACCGACGCGTTCCGGGTGCGAGTCTCCCTCCCCGTCGAGGACCTCGCGCTCATCGAGGTTCCGGGCTTGCACGGAGAGCAGGGCTCCAAAGCTCGGGTGCTTCAGAACCTGGGCTCCCGCACCATCGAACGCGAGGGCACCGTGGTTCGGCTCGTCGGCGAGCTCGATGCCGACAGCAGGACCGCGCAGGTCCTGGTCCAGGTCAAGAATCCGCTCGACCCACCTGAGGGCGAGCTACCGCTTCTTCCCGGCGCGTTCGTTCGCGTGGAGATCGAGGGCAAGGAGGCCGAAAATGTGGCTTCCGTCCCTCGCACGGCCCTCTCCGAGGGCAACCGCGTCTGGGTTGTGGCCAGCGACGACACGATATCCCCGCACGAGCTGACCATCGCCTGGTCCGACGGCGAGACCGTGTTCGCGAGCGCCGGCGTTGAAGACGGCGAGCGGCTGATGGTCACCGACCTGCCCACGTTGGTGAAGGGCATGACGGTTCGTGTGTCCGATACCGACCCGGACAGCGCTCCCCAACCCGAAACCGAGGCTACTCGCGATGTCGACTGAAGTTACGCCCCCCGTTCAGGGCAACGACGAGGCGGAGTCCAAGGCCAAGCCCAAGGGGCCATTGGCGTGGATGACCCTGCACCCCGTCGCATCCAACCTGTTCATGTTCGTCCTGCTGGTGGGCGGCGTCTTGGGTGTGTTGCGGTCCAAGCAGGAGGTGTTCCCCGAGTTCAACCTCGATATGGTCAACGTCACGGTTCCGTACCCTGGCGCGAGTCCGGCCGAGGTCGAGCAGGGCATCGTGCTCGCAGTCGAGGAGGGCGTTCGGTCCGTCGATGGGGTCAAGCGCGTGACGTCGGCGTCGGGCGAAGGCAACGCCACGGTCACGATCGAGTTGCTCGGGGACGCCAACGCCAATGAGGTCCTGGCGGACGTCAAGAACGAGGTCGACCGCATTCAGACCTTTCCCGAGGAGGCGGAAGAGCCGATCGTCTCGCTCGCCAAGCGGAGGAACGAGGTCATCTCGCTGGTGCTCTCCGGGGACCAAGAGCTTCGTACGCTTCACAACGTCGCTGAGAAGGTCCGACAACGTCTGCTGACCGACGACCACATCTCGCAGGTCGATCTCGAAGGCGTCCCCCCGCTGGAGATCTCCATCGAGGTCCCGCGCAGCTCCCTGGACGCCTACGGGTTCAGTCTTCAACAGATCGCAACCGAGATCACCGCTTCGTCGCTGGAGCTTCCCGGTGGCGCGCTCGAGACGAGCAACGGCGAGCTGCTGGTGCGACTCGCCGACCGTCGGCTTTCGGGCCACGAGTTCGAGGACATCATCCTGCGAAGCACCAAGGACGGCGCGGAGATCCGCCTGGGAGACATCGCGACGATTCACGATGGCTACGAAGACACCAAGCAGGCGTCCTTCTACGACGGAAAACCAGCTGTGCGCCTCACGGTCTTTCGCATCGGCGATGAGACTCCGACGGGCGTCGCCGACGCTGTCAAAGCGATTGCGAAAGACCTCGAGGGCGAGCTGCCTCCGGAGATCGCCGTCGCAACCTGGAACGACCAATCCGAGGCTCTTCGCGACCGCATCGACCTGCTGATGCGCAACGCTGGGATGGGCCTCGCGTTGGTGCTCGTCATCCTTGCGCTCTTCCTCGACCTCCGTCTCGCGTTCTGGGTGTCGCTGGGGATCCCGATCTCGTTCCTCGGGTCGTTCTTGCTCCTGGGCACGACCGATCTATCGATCAACATGATCACCCTGTTCGCCTTCATCGTGACCCTGGGCATGGTCGTCGACGACGCGATCGTCGTGGGGGAGCGAACCTACGCGATGATGGAGCAGGGCATGAGTCGGGCCGACGCATCCGTCGCGGCGGCCAAGGAGATGATCGCTCCGGTCACCTTCGCCATCCTGACCACCGCAGCCGCATTCGCGCCGCTGTTCTTCGTGCCCGGTATCATCGGCAAGTTCTTCAGCATGATCCCGGCGGTGGTGATCTCGGTGCTGGCGCTCTCCTTGCTCGAGTCGTTCCTGATTCTCCCGGCCCACCTTGCGCACGGGAAAGACAGCAAAAAACGACTCCCTCGGCGTGGCGTTCTCGGAGCCTTGATTCGGGGGCACGCTTCGATTGGCAATGGTCTGGAGTGGGTGACACAGAACCTCTACAAGCCTGCTGCGCGGGTTCTCATCCGGTTCCGCTACATCACGCTCTCGGCCGGTGTTGCGCTGTTGATTCTGGCGGTGGGCCTGGTCGCCAGCGGACGGGTTCCGTTCAACTTCTTCCCGATCCTCGAGGGCGACATCGTGAAGATGCAAGCGCGTCTGCCCTACGGGACGTCGATCGATCGCACGTCACAGGTCCGGGAGGTCGCGGAGGAAGCCGCCCGCAAGGCCATCGCCGAGATCAGTGGTGAGGAGGCTGTCCGTGGCATGTTCACCTACCTCGGCCAGGATGTACCCAACCGAGGGCCGGGTCCCGGAGGCAGCCCTGTCGGCTCGCACTTGACCGGAATCGAGGTCCAGTTGACGCCCTCGGCCGAGCGCACGTTCACCTCGGCCGAGTTTGCCGCCGCTTGGCGCAAGCACATGCCCGCGGTTGCGGGTGTCGAGTCGCTGAAGTTCTCGAGCGCGAGTGGCCCTGGAGCGGGCGCGGCGGTGGCCGTGCAGCTCTCGCACCCCGACACCGAGGTGCTTGCGCAGGCGAGCGCCGAGATGACCGAGGCGATTCGCGCGTACCCAACGCTGAAGAACGTCACCAACGAGTACTCGGCCGGTAAGCCCCGGCTCGACTATCACCTTCGTCCACAAGCGCGGGTGCTGGGGTTGTCGGGCAACGCCGTGGCCGGCCAGTTGCGGGCTGCATTCTACGGTTCCGAGGCGATCCGCGAGCAGCGTGGTCGCAACGAGCTGAAGGTCATGGTCCGACTGCCCAAGGCGCAGCGCGAGTCCGAGGCGGACCTGTCACGGTTCATGCTTCGTACGCCCGCCGGTGGGGATGTGCCGCTGGGCTACGTCGCGACGTTCGATCGCAACGTTTCGCCAACCACAATCCGCCGTGAGGATGGCCAGCGCCAGGTCACCGTCTCCGGCGAGCTTGCCGAAGGGGTCGCGTCGCCGACCGAGGTCTTGGCCGACTTGCAGAAGACCGGGTTCGTGGAGCTTCAGGAGAAGTACCCGCAGCTCTCCATCTCGCTCGTCGGTCAGCAGCGGGAGCAACAGGAGGCGTTCGCAAGCCTGGGCCAGAACTACGTGATGGCACTGTTCATCATCTTCGCGCTGCTCGCGTTGCCCTTCCGCAGCTACCTACAGCCGATCATCATCATGGCGGTGATCCCCTTCGGGATCGTCGGCGCCATCGCGGGTCACATGATCATGGGGTACACGCTCAGCATCATGAGTGTGTTCGGCATCATCGCGTTGTCGGGGGTGGTCGTGAACGACTCCCTCGTGCTCATCGATGCCACGAACCGTGAGCGACGTGAGGGACGGAAGCCGATGGATGCGATCGTCGAGGCAGGGGGGTCGCGGATGCGGCCGATCTTGCTCACGTCTCTGACCACGTTCTTCGGGCTGGTGCCGATGATTGCGGAGACCTCGGTCCAAGCGAAGTTCTTGATCCCGATGGCGATCAGTCTGGGCTTTGGCGTCCTGTTCGTGACGTTTGTGGTGCTGCTGCTCGTGCCCGCGCTGTACATGATCATCGAGGACATTCGCAGTTTGGTGGGCAGAGGGGACCCCGAGGATCAGCTCGACTGACGTTGCGCGGATGGTGGACCGGTCGGCGGGTTCGCGCGTTACCCTCGCTCGTGATGCCCGCCGACGTCGAACGCCTGCTACGAGCCATTGCCCCCGCACTCGTCCTCTTGGCAGGGTGCGACGCAAAAGACGGAACACCGAAGGCGGATGTCGTCGCCAAGCACTCGGCTGACCTCGGAGATGCGACCGCGAGGGGTGACGTCAAGCCCCCCGAAGCGCCCTCCAAGCCGCGTGCAGACGTGGGCGAGCCCAGGGGGGCGAAGCTGGATGTGCCTGCCTTGGCGGGTGCCCCCAAGGTTCACCCAAAGACGTCGATCCCGGACACCACGACGCCCGAGGTCGAGGCCGCGCCGAAGCTACCGCCCAGCAGTACCAGCAAACAGCGACGTCCCCGGGCCAGCTGTCCGAGTGGGACCTGGTGCACCGACAAAGCGAGTGCCAAGAAACATGCGGTGAGGGGCGCCACGTCCAGCCTGGGATGTCCGAGCAAGATTACCCGCGGCGCCAAAGGGATCGACGGCCCCCTACGCGGGAGCGAGCTTCGCGGCCTCGACAAAGCGGAGACCAAGGCCAAGCGCGCCGACGGGGTCAAGAACGCGTGTTGCTACGGCTGGTACACGCGCTGCCCGGGAGGGCGTCCGCTGCTCGACGATGCGGGCACGCCTGTGGTGGCGTCGTTCGAGGCGGGAGTCGGCTCTGGCTGGTCTTGCGAGCGGGAGAGTCTCCGTGCGTCGTCGCAGGCTCGCGCCTTCGCGGCTCAAGCCTGGCTCGATGATGCGGCGATGGAGCACGCATCGGTCGCGTCCTTTGGCCGGGTCGCGCTCGAGCTTCTGTCGCTGGGCGCTCCACCTGAACTCGTCGAAGAGGCTCATATGGCCGCGCTCGACGAGATTCGACATGCCAAGACGTGCCTTTCACTCGCGCAGGCGTGTGGCGCCGCAAGGCTCGAGCCTGGCTGTCTCGCCGCTGTGCCGCAACGCAGGGCCGACTTCGCTCGGTTCGCCGCCGACACCTTCATCGAAGGTTGCGTCGGAGAGACGATCGCTGCCCTGGTCGTGACTCGTGCTGCGGTCGGAGCCGAGGGCGAAGATGTTCGGCAGGCTCTCGAAGGGATCGCCGCAGACGAAGCTCGGCACGCCGCACTGGCGTGGCGCATGGTGGCCTGGGCCGTCGAGCGTGGTGGTGCCCCCGTGCGCGCGGCGGTCCTCGACGCTGCGAACCGCCTGCGTCCCACGACTCCCGCGGAGACACCCCGCGAACTCGAGCCGGAAGGAATTGGCCGGCTTGGTCGACTGACGGGTGCCGAGTGCGCCCAGGCCCGCAGTGATGGGTGGACAGGAATCATCGAGCCCATGCTCGCGACCCTGCAGAGTCAAAACGTATCGAGGCCCAGGCCAGGCCCCTCCAGCACCCCGATCTGGGGCTGAGCACGGCGGGGTCTGATCCAAATGTCGCGAACGGCCTTGTCGCCGGAGTTTCGCGGGGTAGGTCAAAAAAACTGGATGACTCCCAACACCCTATGCGTGGTCGAATTCGTCCTTGCGTGATGTGCGCCGGAGGTTCGGGGCGCATTGCCACTGCCCAAGTCCTGAATCGTCCGAGCGACTCGTGCGTCGAAATCAGCACCATGGCTACCGCACGCATCTTCGCCCTGGCCCTCTTGGCTTCCGTCCCCTCCATGCTGCTTGGAGCCGACGCATCCGCCGCCACACCCACCGCACCCGCTGCGACCGCGAAGATGTCCATCAAGGCCACGGTCGAGCACGACGGGGCCAAGCTCGATGCCGCTGGAACTTCGACCGTCGGCGAGACCGCGAGACTCCGCGCTTCTGACGAAGCACACGCCCACGACCTGTCGGTGACCATCGTCTCGAAGAACGACAAGGGCTACGCGGTAAAGGTCGCATACAAGCGCGATGGCAAGCGAATCGTGAAGTCGAAGATGCTGGAGTTCGCTGGCGAGTCCGCCACACTCGATGCGGGTGGCAGCACGATCACGCTCTCGGTTGCACCCGCCAAGACCAAACGAGCCCGCATCGAGATGCCCGAAGGCGACGACCCCCTCGCTGGCCTGTAGTCCTCTCCCTCAATCGTTTCGTTCGACCCATGCGACGACGGCGGGGCCTCTCACGAGGCTCCGCCGCTTTTTTTTGAAACAAAGTCGCGGGGAAAAACACCCCGAGACCGGCGGGTTGCCAGGGGACCGGCCGGGATTAAGTTGGGAGCATGTCTGCCCACGCTGCAACCTTCGCCGCCGACCTTCCCGCCGTCTCGACCGAGTCCTCGGCAGTGGTCGACGCGGAGCGCATGGCGGACACCCACTTGGCCCGAACCGCCGAGGTGGAGAAGGTCGGGAGCATGGTTCGTTGGCTCGAGGACATCGTTCGTGTCCCCGGCACCAAGTTCGGCATCGGTCTCGATGCGCTCCTAGGCTTCGCGCTCCCCGGGGTTGGTGACGCGGTGACGGGCGCCATGGCGTTGTCGCTGCTCGTCACCGCGATGCGGCGAGGCGTCCCGAGAGTGGTGGTCCTGCGGATGTTCCTCAACATCGCGGTGGATGTCGTCGGCGGTCTTGTCCCCGTGCTGGGCGATGCATTCGACCTCGTCTGGCGAAGCAACGTCCGCAACTTGGAGCTGTTGGAGCGCCACCAGGGCGAACTGGAGCCCAAGGCTCGCCGCGGCGACTATGCCATCGTGGCCGGAGCCGTCGCACTCGTTGCGACCAGCGTCGCCGCACCCGTGTTCGCGGTCGGATACCTGCTCGGGCTTCTGTTCTAGAGCCCTCGTTGTCGCTGCTGCTATCGTCCCGGCGTGCGCGCGATCGTTCTCGAAGACGGGCTCCATGTCGCGGACGTTCGGCCGCCGATCCCGGAGCCGGACGAAGCGGTCATCCGGGTCCAGCGCGCGGGCATCTGCGGGACCGACCTCGCAATTCTGGGGGGCTACGCCGACGTGCGTGGGGTTCTCGGCCACGAGTTTGTTGGTGAAGTGGTCGAGGCCGAGATGGCGCCCCAGTGGTTGGGGCGGCGGGTGGTGGCGGAGATCAACGTCGCGTGCGGTCGTTGTGATCGATGTCGTGACGGACTGGGCAACCACTGCTCGCGGCGCGAAGTCGTGGGGGTGCGCGGCCGCGCCGGCGCGATGGCTGAAGAGGTCATCGTCCCGGTCGAAAACCTGCACGAGGTTCCGGACTCGGTCGAGGACGATGCCGCCGTGTTCGTGGAGCCGCTCGCCGCCGCGTTCCGGATCGCCGAGCAGCTCGACATCTCACAGGACACACGAGTTGGAGTTTGGGGCGATGGCCGGCTGGGCCTGCTCATCGTGATGGCGCTCGCGACCACGGGGTGTGCGCTCACGGTGGTCGGACGTCATGAGCACAAGTTGGCCCTCGTGCGTGCAACCGGAGCCACCGTGCGGTCGACCGAAGACGTCTTGCGGGCTGACTTCGATGTGGCGATCGACGCGACCGGCACAGCGCAAGGCTTTGCCGACGCGATGGCCCACGTTCGACCGCGCGGGACGGTGGTGGTCAAAAGTACGCTCTCCGAGCCTCTGAGCATCGATCCGAGCCGTCTCGTGGTCGACGAGATCAGCGTCATTGGCTCCCGCTGCGGGCCCTTCGAGCCTGCGATCGCAGCCCTGGCAGCGGGAACCATCGACCCAAGGCCGCTGGTGGACTCGGTGTACCCATTATCTCGGGGGCTGGAGGCGTTCGAGCATGCAAGCCGTCGAGGCGTGCTGAAGGTCCTGCTCGACCCTCGGCGTTAGGGCGTCCGTCGGCCTGAAACAACCGCCAGGGGCAGCCTATCCCGGGCCGGACCGAACCAAATCCGCACCCGCCCTGCACGGGAGCGCACCTTGTCCCCCGGCCTCACCGGCGTAACATCCTTTGGATGTCGGACTACGACGTGTGCGTGATCGGTGCGGGCCCGGCTGGCTTCGCGGCGGCGATGCGAGCCTGGGACTTCGGCAAGCGGGTCGCGCTCATCGAAAAAGCCGAGCTCGGCGGAGCGGGCGTACACAACGGGGCCCTCAGCTCGAAGACCATGTGGGAGCTGTCGCGTGACTACCGCAACGCCACGCGTCGCGACCGGGGGTTCGTCGCAAACGACCTGCAGCTCCACTACGCCGCGATGGCGGAGGCCGTCGAGACCGCGACGCAGACCAAGGTCAACCAGATCGCCCGGCAGCTTCGCGAGCTGTCCAAGCCACGCCCAGGCTGCCCAGGCTCGATCAACTTGGTCCACGGCAACGCTCGCTTCATCGACGCGAACCACGTCTCAATCGAAGGCGGGGCCGCCGGATCCGCTCGTACCATCTCGGCGTCCGACTTCATCATCGCCACGGGATCGCGTCCGCGGCATATCCCCTCGATCGACGTCGACGGCCACACGATCATGACGTCCGATCACATCGCGAGGCTCGAGCAGTTTCCTCGTAGCCTCGTGATTCTTGGCGCGGGTGTGGTGGGTTGCGAGTTCGCTACGATCTTCGCGAACTTCGGACAAACCAAGGTCAACCTCATCGATCGGGCCGAGCGCATCCTCCCTTTCGAGGACGCCGACATCTCGCGCCTATGCTCCACCAACCTCGAGGCCAAGGGCGTCACAATCCACCACCGAGCCAAGCTCATCGACATGCGTCGGGTTGAGGGGCAGGTCGAGTACACGATTGAGCACCCCACGGGCGGACGCGAGACGATTCGGGTCGAGAAGGCGATGATCTCGATCGGCCGCATCGTCAACACGGACTCTCTGGGTCTGGAGGAGATCGGGGTCAAGACGACCGAACGCGGCCAAATCGAGGTTACGGATGCACAGAGCAGCGTGCCCAACATCTGGGCCGTGGGGGACGTCTCCGGAAACGCGGCATTGGTCAGCGTCGGGGAGATCGAGGGGCGTCACGCCGCCGAGCGGATCTGTGGACCGACCGGGAAACCGCTGTGCTACGACAACCTCTCCACGATCATGTTTCTCGACCCCGAGGTCGCGGCGATCGGGCTCAACGAGCAAGAGGCGCAGAAGCAGCGCATCCCCTACCGGGTCGCCGTCTACAACTACAGCCTGGTCAACCGGGCGATCGCCATGCGAGCGACGGACGGATTCGTGAAGCTGTTGGTGACCGACGACGACGAGATGCGCATCCTGGGCATGCGATCCCTGGGCGTCCACGCGTCCACCAGCCTCGAGGCGGTCTCCTTGATGATTCAGCACGGCCGTTCTGCACGCGAGCTGGCCGAGCTGCTGCACCCACACCCGGCGGTCACCGAGGGCCTGCAGGATTGCGTTCGGATGCTCACCGGAACGTCGATTTTCAAGCCTGAGGTGTTCCGCAGGGAACTTCGGCTGTCCCGGATCGGGTACGCCGAAGACGGCACGCCCGAGTCGCGGACTTGAGCGAGCGCGAAGTCGCCCGAAGATTTTTTTTCGCTGCGTCGTTATGATCAATGCGGATGTCGGGCTGGATCAAGCGTCTGTTCGGTTCGCATGATGCGAACGAGGACACCGCAGCGACGGGGCAGGGCGGCGATGGGCCTTCCACAGACGGTTCGGCCTCCGAGGGAAACCTCGCCACGAAGCAGGGCGCGGAGCGTCGGAGCTGCGCCCGGGTTGCGCTTCAGCTTCAGGTCCGGCTTCGCTTTGAAACCGCCGAAGCGATGACGGCGTCGCGGACGTTCGACATCAGCCGAAGTGGTGCGTTCATCGCGATCCGAGAGCCACGACCACGCGGGACGAAGGTGCGGCTCACCGTCGAGGTTGACGAGACGACCATCGTCCTGGGGGGTGTTGTCGTGCGGTCTAGCGATGGGCGGAAGTCCGGGCGGCGCGGGATGGGCATTCAGTTCACCGAGATGACACCGCAGGCTGCCGAGGCGCTGGGCAAGCTCCTCGCCTCACGCGGTGGGTAGCGCCGCCGCTTCGGGTGGTCAGCGGATCTCAGCACACAGGGCATACAACCGCAGGCGAGCATGGCAAGCTCCCGGAGATGTCGAGCGCCGAGTACAAGCCCGTCCCGTACCGCCCCGAACGCATGGGGCACGAGGAATCGATCGCGCGGGGGCAGGCATTCTACGAGGAGATGGACGGACGTCGCTCGGTCCGCTTCTTCTCCGACGCGCCGGTCCCTCGAGAGGCGATCGAACTTGCGATCAAGACCGCGTCGACCGCTCCCTCAGGCGCGCATCGGCAACCCTGGACCTTCGTGGTCATCAGTGACCCGGAGATCAAGAAACAGATCCGGATCGCAGCCGAAGAGGAAGAACGCAAGAGCTACGAGGGGGGTCGGATGCCCCCGGATTGGATCGCCGCCCTGGCTCCCCTGGGCACCGACTGGCACAAGCCCTACCTGGAGACGGTGCCCTACATCGTCGTTCAGTTTGAGCAGGTGACCGGTTTCGACGACGACGGTGCGCCCCAGAAGAACTACTACGTGCGCGAGAGTTGCGGGATCGCAGCAGGGCTGTTCATCGCTGCCCTCCACCACATGGGCCTCTCGACGCTGACGCACACGCCGAGCCCGATGGGGTTTCTCTCTAGGATCCTCGGTCGGCCGAAGAACGAGCGACCGTTCATCTTGTTCCCTGTGGGCTATCCCAGTGCGGACGCAACGGTTCCGGACATCGCGCGGAAGCCCGTCGAGGCGGTGAGCGTGTGGGATCCGAAACCTTCTTCAGATTGACGATCTTTTTTTGCGACATGGGCCGCCTGGGGGCGTGCTGGGAGAAGAAGGCTTGCGATGCTCCCGATGAAATCCAACCCCGCGATGTTTCCAACACAGTGTGCGACGACGCATGTGGATTGGACGGAGTGACCGGTATGAACGGCCCCATGAACACCACTTTCAAGTCTTGGATGCTGAGCCTTGCTCTCCTGGTTCCCGTCGCCGCATGCGACGATGACGACGGCGGAGATGACAGCGCTGGCGACTCGGCCAACGACAGCGGCAATGAGGGCGGGATGACCAGCTCCAGCGAGGAAGTCTGTCAGTCCTCGCACAGCTGCATCAACGACGTCTGTCAGTGCGACACGCCGACCCTCGAGGGCATGGAGTGCACCGACGACGACGAGTGCGAGGACGAGTGCGAAATCTGCATGTGAGCGCTACGGCTTGGTCTTTGCGGCCAAGAAGCGCTCGATGCTGAGGTCGAGCCGGCTGGCGACCAGCCCCATGAGCTGGTCGAACTCCTGCCGGTCGATCGACAGTCGCGTGTGCAGCAGCCGTCGGGTTCCCGACAACAGGTCTCCGCGTGCTTTGGCAACCCGTCGTGCCGCGCTGCTGCGGTGGACCCGGAGGACCGCACCGAGTTTGTCCACGGAGAGCCCGTGGACGTAGTGGAGCCGCAGCACGTTTCGTTGTTCGGGTTTGAGGCTGGCGAGCGAGTCTTGAAACGCGGCCGAGAACTGGGCCTTGTATTGCTGCTTGAAGGCGAGCATGTCCGGGCCTGTTCCTGAGGCCTCGATCGCCATGAGGGCCTCGTCGGAGTCCAGGGCCCGTCGTCGCTGCGCCCGAACCGAATCGAGCGCTTCTCGAACGGCAACCACCCGAACCCAGACCAGCAACTCCCCCTGACCTGTGTAGTGGGCGATCTTCGCAGGTGTCGTGCCGTCGGACACGAACAGTTTCGTTCTCAGCCGCTGCTTGATCTCATCGATGAATGCCTCTGAGCCATCTACCCGAGCGATGACACGATCGAGTGTGGGCATCACCGTCGCCTCGAAGCGAGCCATCGCGGGTGGGTACCCTTCGCGTGCCGCGAACGCCAAGTGCAGGTCCAAGGCGCTCAGCTTGGCGATGGCACAGGGGTCGGCGTCGTCGGCGATGCATCGGGACAGCTCCCCGCCAAACGCTTCCATGAGCGGAGGCGTGCCTTCCCAGGCAGAGGCGACTGCACGCCCCACATCACCCAGGGCGTGCTCCAGTGCGGCAGCGTCAGGCGTCTCGCCGAGCCATGATGCAGCGAAGCCGGTTGCGAGCGCGCTGAGGCTGTTCTGATCCGTCACGAGACGTTCTGATGTCTACCGCAACCACGCCGCTGTCCGAAGCTCGAATTGCCGCCTACCTCCGCGGTGAGCTCAGCGAAGCCGAACGCGCCGCGGTTGAAGCGGCCATGGACGCCGACCCACAGTGGCTGGGTGTGCTCGCCCTGCTCGCCGCAGAGCAGGATGTGGACACGCGGGGGGCTAGCGCGCCGGATAGTTCGACGGTCGACCGAGTCCAGAAGCAGTTCTCCAGCCGCCTGCATCCCGGGCAGCGCGTCGGTCGCTTCGAGGTCGCGCATCCGCTCGGTCGCGGTGGCATGGGCTCGGTCTACGCGGCGTTCGACCCCAAGCTCGAGCGCATGGTCGCGTTGAAGATTCTCCACGCGTCGCGACCCTCCGAGCAACCCCGTCTGGTCTCCGAGGCTCGGGCCCTGGCGCAGGTCAACCACCCGAACGTGATCACGGTCCACGACGTCGGTCGATGGGAGGAGCGCGTGTTCGTGGCGATGGAGCTCATCGAGGGGCAGACCCTTCGGCAGTGGCGGCGTGACGCCAGGCGGTCGTGGCGTGATGTCGCCGAGGTTTATGGCGATGCCGCGAAGGGCCTCGCGGCAGCCCACGATGCGGGAATCGTGCACCGCGACGTCAAGCCAAGCAACGTGATGGTCACCGAGCAAGGACGAGTCGTCGTGGTGGACTTTGGCCTCGCCATCGACGTTGAGCCTCCGGTCGAGACCGCCGGAGTCGAGCTGTCTGCGGGTGCGCAGACGCCTGGGACGAGTCGTGCCGGTACCCCCGCCTACATGGCGCCAGAGCAGCGTCGTGGCGAGCGTGCCACGGCCGCCTCCGACCAGTTTGCGCTTTGCATCGCGCTGCATGAGGCGCTCAGCGGAGCACTGCCCGAGGCGTCGGCCGAGCCCCTCCGCGACGCGGGATTCGAGGCGTGTCGTAAGCTGCCTCGGCGCGTCTCAAAGGTCGTGTCCCGAGGCTTCGAGCTCCGTCCTGAGGCCCGGCACTCGTCCATGCAGGCGTTTGCAGAGGCTCTTCGCGAGGCCGGAAACACGCCGCTGTGGCCGTTGGGCGTGGGGACTCTCAGCGCACTCACGGCGTTTTTGGTGTGGCCATCGGGTACCGAGGAGAAGACCTGTTCGGGCGCCGAGGATGAATTGGCGGCCGTTTGGACTCCGGAGCGCCGAGACAAGGTGGAAGCTTCCCTTCGGGCGCCGGGTGGAGTTTGGAGCGAAAGCGTTGCCGACACGGTCCTGCCCCGTCTCGATGAATACGCGCAGCAGTGGCTGGTCGAACACGCCACTGCCTGTGCCGCCGAACACGACGAGGATGCTCGGCTTGGCGCGCGGATGCTTTGCCTCGACCGGCGTCTACGCAAGCTCGACGTACTCCTCACCGTGTTGGAGGAGGGCGATGCATCCGTGGTGAGCAACGCGACGGAGGCCGTCGACGCGCTCCCTGCGGTTGGGATGTGCGGCGCTGTGGAGAGCCTGGCTGAGCTTGAAGACAACCCCGACCCCGAGGTGGAGGCGCTGCGGGACCAGATCGCCTACGCAGAAGCCCTCCGGGAATCCGCGTCTTTGGAGCAGGCCGACCGGGCTGCACGCGACGTGTTGGCAGCGGTCGTTCCGCGCCAAGACAAGTGGCTCGAGACCGAGGCGCGGCTGGTCGTTGGCTGGGTCGAGCATGACCTGGGTCGTCACGAGGCTTCCGAGGAGCAGCTACGGATCGCGCTGGCGTTGGGAACCGTCAGTCGCAACGACCGTGCCGTCTCGATCGCACTGCACCGGCTTGCATGGGTTGTGGGCTACAAACTCGGTCGGCATCAAGAGGGCCGGGACCTGGCGGACCGTGCTGCGGCATGGGCGGAACGCTTGGAAGGCCCGGATACTCAGGCGTCGTCTCGGGCGCTGTCACGAGGGTGGATCGAGCACGACGCAGGCGATCCGGACGCGGCGCTGGAGTTCTTCGGTGTGGCCGAGGCGCTGGCGCGTAGAGGCTCGCCGTCCAACCTCGAAGCAACCTATGACCTTGGGCTCGCCCTCAACGGGACCGGTGGGGCGCAGCTTGGTCGTGGGGACCTCGACGCAGCCGCGGCTGCATTCGACCAGGCTGCCACCTTGCTCGCCGCGCGGCTGGGACCGTCCCACCCTCGTGTCGGTCAGGTCTTGAACAATCGGGCGGGAATTCTCCGAGCGTTGGGGCGTCCCGTTGAGGCCCTTGCCGTGTTCGAGCGGACCTACCGGATGTTCGTCGATGTTTATGGTGTCGAGCATATGGCGGTGGGCCAAACAGCCGCGAACATGGCGATCGTGCTCGGCGACTTGGCCCGGTACGACGACGCTGTGGTCCGGGCTGACGAGGCCGTGCGTGTGTTGTCGAAGGTCGCGGGTGAGACACACTCGCTCGTGGCCAAGTCATACGCACTCCGAGGCGACGCCCAGATCGGGCTGCAAAACTACGAGGAGGGCACCCGGGACCTGTTGCGGGCTCTGAGTATTGAGACTGAGGTGCTGGGCTCGGACCACCCGAGCTTGGGGATCTCTCTGACCAACCTGTCGATCGCGTACGACAAGATGGGTCGGCTCGAGGATGCCGTCGAGCGCCAGGAGCAGGCTCTGGAGATCTTGCTCGGGGCTCACGGCGATTCGCATACCCTCGTCGCGACCGCCCGGATGAATCTCGCCTATCTCGAGCGTTCACGGCGCGACTACCCGCGATCCTTGGCGCTGTACCGCAAGGCTCTCGAGCACGTCGGGGACGTGTCGCGGGGGTTGGCGCTGCTGGGCGCAGGAGAATCTCATCTGCTTGTCGGGGAGGTTGAGCCGGCGGCCACCTTGTTCGAGGAGGCCGCGTCCTTTCTCGAGGACAAACCGCCTGGCCTTGGTTCGCGGGGAGAGGCTCTGTATCTGCTCGCACAAGCCCGCTGGATGCAGGGGCGTCGGGCGGAGGCGAGGACGCTGGCCACCGAATCGGTCGAGGTCCTGGGCGAGGAAGACGACGACGAGCTTCGTAGGGAAGTGCGGATCTGGCTCCAGAGCCCCGGCCCATACAAACCCGACGAAGAATAATTCGCGACATTGTCGAGGCGGACGCGTGAGGAGAGGGAAGGACCCAGACCATGCTCCGCAAGAACCTGATCCCCTGGATGCTGACCGCCGGCCTGCTTTTTCCGACCGCCGCCTGTGACGACGACTCGGGCGACTCCTCCGGGGACTCCGCTGACGACGACGACGACGACAGCGACAGCGACAGCGACAGCGACAGCGACGGTGGCCAATGCGTGCAGACCGGAAGTGCCTGCGAGATCAACGGCGACTGCTGTGGTTGGGATGGGGGGGACTCATCCTGCGTTGACTTCGGAGGCCCCGTCGTCTGCGCGGACTACTGTTGGGATGGAAGCGATTGCGCGAGTGGGTGTTGCATCTTGCTCAACAGCGGCGACGGAGCTTGCGCGCCGTCGGATGAGTGCGGGTAGGTGCCCGCGCCGGTTTCAGGACGGGCGGTTGGAGCACATCACATCCGAAGCTTCCACGGACGGAGTTCGGCGGTATCCTCTGCCCGATGGCGGACGACGACGACGACGAGGCGATGACCGTCGAGGAGATCGCGCGCCGTGCAGGTACGACGTCTCGAAACGTCCGCTCCTATCAGACCAAGGGCCTGCTTTCGCATCCGCGGAAGACAGGCCGGGTCGGCTTCTACAATCGGTTTCACCTCACCCGTCTTCGGCTGATCTCCAGCATGCAGGAGCGCGGGTACTCGCTTGCGGCGATCGGAGATCTTCTCGAAGCGTGGGACCAGCGCAAGACTGTGGGCGAGATGCTCGGCCTCGAGCGTGCGCTCTCCGGGCGTTACCACGACGAAAGGCGGCGAGAGATGACCCGCCGCGAGCTCGAGCAGCGCTTCGTCGCCCTGCGAGATGACCCCGCCCTATGGGATCGCGCGGTCGAGCTCGAGCTCATCATCCCCGAGGGGGGCGACCGCTTCGCCGTCCCGAGCCCGCGCCTGCTCGATGTCGCCAAGACCATGCTCGAGGTTGGCGTCCCGCCCGACGTGGCTCTCGATGAGTTGGCCAACCTCCGGACGCAGCTGGGCGCCGTCGCGGGAAGTCTCGTCCGGCTGTTCAAGACGCACGTCTGGAAGCCGTGGATCGATGCAGGTCGACCGATTCGCCAGCTTCCCTCGCTCGTCCGCAAGATCCGGAAGCTTCGGCCTCTGCCGACTGTGACCGTCAACGCAATCTTGGCCCAGGCCCTCGACGCAGAGCTCCAGGCCAACGTCGGCGAGCTGCTCTCGCAGGTGTCGAATCGCGCACCCGAACCCGACCCCGACTCGACGTAGCCAACATCTCGCTTCCCCTGCTGTCGTGCCTGTAGTGGGCGCCGCACTCGTAGCAGCTCGCCGAACTCCATGCCTCGCTACACTCCGGCCCATGACCTCGCGTGCGTTGCTTGTGCTTGCTGTCTTGGCTGTCGGTTGCGACTCCGGGTCCGGAGACGGCGGTGAGACTGATACCGATGCCACCGGTTCCACCGGCGTCGCAGCGACCATCTCTGGTCCCTCGACCACCGCTCCGGGAACCTCCACCGCTCCGGCAACCACCTCGTCCGCCTCCTCGTCCTCGTCCACTGGCGAGCCCGACCCCAGCTCCACCTCGGTCGGCGAGAGCGGTGAGAGCAGCAGCAGCACTGGGGAGGTGTTCGTGGGCAGCCCCGGCTGCGGCACCAAGGCAACCCTCCCCGACGGCGAGATCACCTTCTCTCTCGACGACTACGACCGTCGCTACATCTTGCGACTCCCCGCGAATTACGACTCTGAGCGCGCTTATCCGCTGATCTTCGCGCTTCACGGCAACGGAGGAAACCCGGACTACTGGGACCAGACCGGTGGCGATCGCGACATTCGGACCGCCTTCGCCGACGAGGCGATTCTCGTCATCCCCGAAGCCATCAACAACGCCTGGCGCGACTACGACGCCGACTCTTCCACCTGGCCCATGTTCATGGACCTCGAGTTGGCCGCCTTTGATGCGATCTACGAGACCGTCTCGAACGACCTTTGTGTCGACCCCGACAACGTCTTCTCGATGGGTTTCTCCGGTGGTGGCTCCTTCTCTGGCGTCCTCGGGTGTCGTCGCGACTACATCCGAGCGATCGCTGTCGGTGGCAGCGTCATCTACTTCGACGAAGCCGACTGCGTCGAGTCGCCCGCCGCCTGGATCACGATCGGGGACGGCGAGCTGAGCGAAGGACGCGAGGCCTACCGGGACTTCTTCCGGGACCAGGCCGGCTGTGAGCCGACCTCCGCGCCGATCGAACCCGAAGGCTGTGTCGAGTACGAAGGCTGCGGTGCCGAGAGTCCCGTTGTCTTCTGTGGTCACCCCGCCGGCCATGTTTGGCCCTCAATCGGCACCGACGCCACCCATGCCTTCTTCCGGCGATTCTACGCCGCCCGCTGACCCGGGCTGGTCCTGCCGGGTGCGTCACCGTCCGACGAGACGCTCCCCGTCCGATGTGCTATTTCCCGCCCCGAATGCGGCGTGAGTACTTGCTGGCGGCTACCGCTCTGCCCCTTGGAGGGTGCGCTGGCGAGGCCGTCACCTTGGCTGCCATCTTCTTCAGCATGAGCGCTGCCGCCTGGCTCGTCAGCCGCGGACGCCAGCGCTACGCCTTGCACGAGGCCGAGTCGATCAAGCTCGCCATCGCCAACGGCAGCCACCGCCAACTCGAGGAGCGGCTGCGCGAAGAACTCGCCCTGGCCGACGCTGGAGAGGCGATCAGCGAAGAGCGACAGTGGTTGGCGCGGGCGCAGCTGGGCGGCTTGCTCGTTGCCGAGTGGCGGCTGTCCGAGGCGTCCGAGGTCTACGCCAAAGCCGACCGCCCCCGCATGGCCCCGCACCTTCGGGCTTTGGCCGCATTCGGTCGCCATGAGGTCGCATTGCTCACTCGCACCGCCAACGACAAGCAGCTTCGGGCCATTCGTAGCGACCGCGACGAGTGTCTCGAGCACGTCCCGGTCGTGTTTCGGCGCGACATCGAGAAGGCCTGGAGCGCCCTCGAAGGGCTGTGTCTCGTGCGAATGGGGCAGGCTCGCGAAGGTGCGCGCCTGCTGGAGGACGGCGTGAAGGCGCTCGAGTACAACCCCGCGCTCGTTGTGTACCTGTATCACCTGGGGCAGGCGTACGAGCACATCGGCGAGCGCACGCTGGCGGCGGAGCGGTATGGCTTGGCCGCGAAGGCGTTTCCGGGAACCCGGTTGGCGAGCGAGGCGGCGTCCCGGACCAAAGCGCTGGGTGGAGGCGGGGAGGACGGGTTGTTCCGCGACATGCTTCCTGAGACCCCAGGCGGTGGCGATGCGCGGCCGGATCTTGGTACGCCTCCTGACACTGAGGATGTCTGAGTGGCGCGTCTTTGAATGTTCGTAGTCGTCGGCCGCGGTGTCGATGGCGCCTTAGTCGTGTCTACGACCCGATTCCCCAGCGAAGTCAAGCGGCGCCTGTCCCGGAGACAGGTCGTCCGCCGCGACGGTGGCGGCGGACGCCTTCGCGACCGTCGACTGACAGATTGGCGATTGAGTCTGCGAGTGGTGCTGAGGGGCGCGACGTTACAACGATGACTCATTGGAAGGAACAGACTCACCTCCTGTCGCGTGTTACATCACCGCGATTTCGCCGTGGGAGCCGCATGCGTCTCTCTTGTGCCGAATATCGCAGTCTCCGCGGTGGACGGTACGGGCGTCCGGGACTACGCTAAAATCAGTACCGCGCAGGAAGGCGCGTAGTTGAATCTCTGTGAGGCGGCGGACGAGGCGGCGTTCGTTTAGTTTGTCGATCCGTAGTGATCGAAGAAAGGAAGCCGGGTCCGGTGAAGCTACAACCAGTTCGACCGAGGTTTGCGCTCCCCGTTGGGGTCGTAGTCCCCGTGTCCGTTCACAAGAAAACCTGTGAGATGGCACGTGGGGTTACCGGGTGGCTCGTGGGGGCTCCGCGGGATCTACACGCAAAGTGCGCATGGTGCGCGCGTGGCGTGCACGTCCAGGAGGTGTCTAGCTTTCGCTGAAAGAAAGGCCTCAGGGCCACTCCAGAGCGCCTCATCCGAGATGGCCCTGTGCATCTGGACAGTGTTCCCTGGAGCGTCTACAACCAGCCTCCACCTGAAACCAAGCAACCAAAAAAAGCGGAACCGGCGCCCTCCTTCCAAAGAAAACGCCGGCCCGCCTTGCCCCCCAGACTTTGGGTCTGGGACCAGCCCGCAGGGGTTCAGCTCTTGCGAGACGGAGACCCGTACGTGCCGAAAAAAACTAGCAACCCACCGATTCACTGTCAACCAACACCCAAAACAGATGAGCGTGAGTGGCGCTCTCCGATGGACCTCGCGCGCTGGATTGGAGTGACGAAGCGACACTACAGTCGCAAGATTCGCCCAATCCTCGAAGCCGCGAACGTACCCAAGCTACCGATCAGTAAGACGCGGTATCGGTGGCACGTTCCTTCTGCCGTAAAGGCACTTCAGGAGGCGTTGGGATGACCTCTCAAGAACGACTTGTTGCAGCTGTTCAGGCCCATGTCGCGGAACACGGAGGTCCGGATACGATTGTCGAGCTCCTCGCTTTGACTTGCTACTCCGTCATCGCTTGGCACGGATTGTCCGGGGATCCAATGATGCGGACCCACGGTGAAGCCGCCGCCGAGGGCATGGGAGAAGCCGTTGAAGAACTCTCCGAACGGTGCCACGAAAGGAGGATGCGCCAGTGCAACTGAACCGCTCCTCCACCGAAATCCCGATGGTGAGTCCGCTGGACTACATGCTTGATGGGCCGATCTCGGCCTCGACGGAGCCCTCCTACGAAGCGTTCCTCTCCGGGTTGTTCCTCTTGGAACGAGGGTTTTCCTACCGCGAGCTTGTTCGCCCGCGCATCCGGGACCTTCGGGGGCGCCACCTCGAACCCCCCCGAGAGATATGGGGTCGCATGGCGCCGACGCTTGCTCTCGCGAACGAGCTTCGTGGTCGACTTCGCAAACCCGCGTCCGGCTACGACGGTGTGCGAGGTTTGCGGGTCGCGGCCGCCTACCGCCCCCGAGGTGGTGCGCGCCGGAGTCAGCACAAGTCCAACGCCGCGTTGGACCTGGACCTGCTTCCCGGGGATCGGGCGTCGACGAGGCGGCTCTATGAGGTCGCGGTCCGACTGTGGTGTGAGTACGGCTCGAGCATGAAGATGGGCCTGGGCCTCTACTGCCCGGCCGGAGCTCGTGGCGGTATCCGAGTTCACCTGGACACCGGGTTCCGGTGCCGGACCTGGCAGATCAGCCGTGGTCGCTCCATTCGACCCTTCGTGGATGAAGGGAAGTCAGTGTCGCTTGCCGTCGACATTGCCCGCGGGTTGGGCCTCACACCGCCCACGCGCCTCGCCTGAAGTACGCACTGCTGGCGCGGTCTCCTCCTCCCCTTGTTGGGAGGTGGTGGGCCGTGCCGTTCCTCGATTCCGGATCTCCGCCATGACCCACGACCTTCCTCTTTATAGACCTCGCCGCCGGGCCGAATGCTCCGCGGTTCCTCGCCCCTGTCCATACCGTGAGTGCCGGTATCACCTCGACGATTCGGGCCGGGACTCTTGCGCGCTCGACGTTGCCGACCGAGTGGCCCCGTACGAACTGAGCATCAAAGAAATCGCTGAACTCATGTCGATGAGCAGGGAGTCGGTGACCGATGCGTTGGCAACGGCGTTGGGAAAGATCGGTGTCGCGCCGCGGGAGGTGGCCGTATGACGACCTCAACCGTCTACGTCATTCACACCGAGGGGCGGTTCTGGCGGAGACGTCATGGCCACGCGAGATCCTCGTGGATCGCGGGCTTGGCTAGGGCTTCTCTGTATCACCGCCTTAGCGACGCAAAGCGAGCCGCGGCCCGAATCGAAATCGAGACTCAACTCGAGATTTGGGAAGTCGAGATGCAGCGGAACGAGATTGCATTCGCGATGACGACGCACTCCTCTCAAAATCGATAGTGCCCATCTGTCTCCTCGGGGTTGGCGGCACTAGCTTGTAAGTGTCCGCTGAACCAGAAGCGGAACCGAAAGGACTCGGACCGAATGAGAACCCTCAGAGACAAACTCCTTAGCCTCGATCTGCTCGCAGGAGTCGGTGCCGCGAGCTTCGCCGTTGGAGCGCAATACTACGATGCGCTCACGGCACTCGCCTCGCCGGAGGTCGCAGGGGCCTTCTCTTTGCTCGCGCTTGGCCGCTGGTATGCAGGCCGCGCGGGCGAAGAGGAGGTCCTCGATGGCTGAGGTCGAGACTGTCCTCGATGCGCTCGGGGCAGCCGGGCCCGCCGGTCTTCTGCTCGCCGCAAGCGTCCTCCGCCGACTTGCCAAGCAGGCCGTGCTTGCCCGGGAACAGGTCAACCAACTGATGTTGCGGGTCCAGCGTTCGCTGGACGACGCGGAGGCTCACCGGGTCCGCGAACGGCAGCATTGGAACTACATCGAATCGAGAACCAATGATCCTACGAATACTCGCTCGGCGGCTCCTCAAGGAGTCGGTCCGAGGCCTCCCGGAAACCGTTCAGGAAGAACTTCGCCAACGCCGGGGCCAACCATGCCTCCAAGCACTGTTTCACCTCCAGATGGAATCATTGCTCTCCAAGGAGCGCCCACCAGCGTGGCGGGTGCGCAGAGCTTGGCATGAGTTCCAGCGTCGAAGGTTCGCAGCCATGTGTTCTGCACGCCATCGATGCGGCCTCCCCACATCCACCTAACCAACCTCCCCGCGAAAGAGAACCTCGCGATGTCCAACAGCAACTATCTCGAACAACAAATCCTTTCCTGGATCACGGGCACCGACATGCCGACTGCTCCCACGACCCTCTACGTCGCCATCAGCACGGCCGCGCCACCTGAAGCAGGTGGCACGATCGCCGAACCGGCCGGTGCGGATGGGTACGCTCGGGTCGCAGTCACCTTCGGTGCCATCCAACAGGGCACAGACGCGGCCACCATGTCCAACGACGTTGAACTCGCATTCGGCCCCGCCACCGGCGATTGGGGCGACATCAGCCACTTCGCCGTGTTCGATGCCGCCACCGCCGGAAACATGATTCGCCACTCGGCGCTGTCGGCTCCGGTCACCATCAACTCGGGCGACTCGGCCACCTTCTCGACCGGCGCGCTCATCATCTCGCAAGGATAAGACATGCCAGCCATCGCAAGGGTCGACCTTGCGATCGACGATTACACGCTCACGACGACGGCCGGCAGTTCTGCTGGCACGTCGTCGGCCTTGACCCAAGGCGCGGAGTATCTCGTCGTCGCAAGCGGCAACGCCCAAAACGGAAATGCAAACGATGTCACACGATCCAATGTGTTGGTCGGTGGCACAGTCTTCGGCCGCGCGAGTAGTTCGGTCATCTACAACCCCACCGGGGCCCTGTCAGGCTTGCAAAACGGTGGGACCACTCAGGTGGGCGCAGTGTTCGCCCACACGCCCGGGACGGGCGAGCAGCTCGAAGTTCAGTCGTGGTCCGACGCGGCCGGCCAAGGCGGCCAGTTCCGAGTCGTGGCCCTGGACCTGAGCGGTCTGGGTGCCGACGACTGGCAGAGTGCGGAGAGCCCGAACTCCGATGTCATCAGTGACCAGCCCCTCGCAACGGATGGCTGGATCGCACTCGACGATCTCGGTGGGACGCTCACGTTCACGCCGGCGTCCACCGGGGACTGGCTGATCTTTGCCAGTGTCGAGGCCGTACCCCAAACGGGCGCGACCGCAGCGGACGAGATCGCCATCCGAACGAGCGTGGACGGGGTCTCCCTGTCCGGCACTGAAACCGGCGGAGACGTCAATGGGGTGCCGCTCGAGGAGATCTACGGCTACCTCACCCACGACGTGGTGTCACTGACCGGCGGGGTCGCTCACACCATTCAGATCGAAGCCAACGGCGTCGCGGGCGGAGGCAACATCGGCTTCCGCCGAGTTCGGGTCCACGCACTTCGTGTTGGCGCGTTCGTGGCCGGTGGCATCATTCAGACCACCGACGCTGGCGAGGTGCTCACGGGCACCACGAGTGCTGACCTCGTCCCCACCACGCTGTCGATGTCGACTGCCGGGGACTACCTTCTGCTCACGCGGGCACAGAAGTCGGTCACGTTTTGGAGTGAGGCGAACATTCTCGTCAACGGCGCTCCGGCACTCATCGACGGCTACGGCGTCGGAGGGGACGAGCTCGGAACCAACGCCACCGACGACCTGCTCTACGAGCAGGGTTTGCACATCGCGCCTGGCCTCCAAGACACCGACACCGTCGGCATGCGTATCAGCAAGGTTGGCGGCGGCGGTTCCAACAACTACGGAGCCGACATCGTTCGGCCTGGCGGCGGGGACCTCAGCCTCATTGCGCTTCGACTCGAGACGCTGATGCTGACCGGCTTCGAGGGGACGTCCTCCTCGAGCGCCAACGACCTCGCCACCCTCGCTGCGCTTCGCGGTCTCTCCGCGATGTCTGCTGCAACGACGGGCGACACGGCCATCCTCACCACGGGCTCCACCGCCCACTACTCGGTCTCCCTGACCGACCTCTCAGCAGCCAACGATTTCGGACGACTCACCATGGATCCCATCCTTCAAAATGTTCTCACCGGTCCCATCGAGGCCCACTACCCTGGAACGTCCGAGAGTCTTCCTTGGTACTGCAACGCGGGCGACTCCGCGGTGACTCTCGTCGAGCGGGTCAAGCGGCCCGCCGTCACCAACGGCACCACGGTGGTGCTCAGCGAGGGCGCGCCCGACATGAACAGCGTGGCGACGGTATCGGTCGAGTACTTCTCTGATGCCAACACCTGGGTCCCGTTGGCCGGGACCGGCGATGTGGTGATCACGGGCGAACTGGATGAGTCCGGTGCGCCGTTTTGGGATCTCCGGTTCCAGCCCGACCCCGCCGCATTCGCGGGCATCGCGGTGGGCGAACGAATCCGTCGTCGTTGGACGGTCACGATCACAGGCGGCACGTCGATGAACATCCCGCAAAAGGGGCACGGCTTCATGGTCGTCAATGAAGACCCCGAGGTGACTCCTTCGAGCTAGGCCCCACGGCCGACTTCGACCTGTCCCCGAAACAACTTCCTCCGCGACAGCTTGACGAACCCGGCACTACGGTCGGTTCGTCGGGCTGTCCGTCGCATCAAGAAGCTCCATCGTTCCATGTCAAAAAGCACCCTAGAACTCCGAGGCCGCGTCGTTCAAACCGGAACCGACACCGGCATTCCCGACCTCCGCGTCGTCGTCGTCGACCAAGAAGCCCAGATCCCTACGATGATGTTTCGCGCCGTCACTGACGAGACCGGCGCGTACTGCATCGAGCTCTCGCGCGACGAGGCGGCGAGTCTGTTTCCCCCCGGCCAAGGCCAGGTGTGGGACGCACAGTCGCGCCTGTACATCTCCGTCTACAACGGTGACGCGCTCCTTCTGACCACACATGACACGCTGGAGATGCACGACATCGCCCGTGGGGCCTTTCCCACCGTGCTCGAGGTCAACGTCCACGGCACGGCGGACATCCAGTTCTCCGTCCATGGCCGTGTGGTCCAGGCGGATGGCAGCCCGGTTGGTGACGCTCGCATCCGAGTCGAACGAGTCGAAGCCGCATCGCGAACGGTCGTCGCCGCTGGCAACACCGAGACCGACGGAACCTACGACCTCAGCTACGCAGGCGTCGACGCTTCGACCGGGACCGCCACCAATACCGCGATCGTTGTCATCGTCGACGATTCCACCTCGGGCGACGAGGTCGTACGCACCCCCGTCATCGTCGACCCCGACCCGCGTCATCTCGTCGACCTGCTCGCGGCGGAGATCGTCGACTACACCGGTCAGCCGGAGTTCGCTCGCGTGCTGGCAGCCTTCGAACCGTGGGTTTCGGCCAACGCGCTTCCGAACCTGAGCAGCGACGACCTCGAGCTACTGGTCAAGCGAAGCGGGATGCCAGCGGACCAGGTCGCGATGGCGATCCAGGCGCAGCGGATCGCGACCGCGCGCGGGATTCCGGCCGAGGCGAGTTATGCGTTGATGCGGGCTGGGATGCCCGCGGATGTTCCGGGGCAGCTTGCGCAGTCGCGAGAGCGGATCCGTGGGGCACTGCAGGCGGCGCTCGATGGCAATCTTGTCGACTCCTCTGCCTTCGACGTCGAGACCGTTGTCTCCCTCTACACCACGCGCAAGGTGGAGGCCGTTCTCACCGGTAGTGATCCCGCGCTTCTGAACCTTGTTTCGACAAGCGGACTCTCCCCGACAGCGACCGATACGTTCCTTACTCGTTGGATCGAGCATGAGGGAACCCGCGACGAATTCTGGTCCGCGCTCGAGTCGGGCTCGGAGTTTAGCGCTTCTGACGTTGACACACTGCGTTTCACCACAGAGTCGACCGCCATCGTGAACGGGTTCCAACCCGCTCTCGTCGCCATTCAAGCCGAGCGCGTGGCAGGGAGTATCACGACCACACGGGACCTCGCGGGTTGGGCAGCGTCGGACTGGAGCACGTTCGCCGCAACCCACGGCGCCCCGGACGACCTTCCGGGCGATCCGGCTGAACGCGAGGCTCTCTACGCCGCGACGCTCGACCGAGTCGTCGAAGAGCAGTTCCCGACGGAGCGCCTCGCCCGTCGACTCGAGGTTTCTCCGCTGGCCGAGACCGTTGGCGTGCCAGAGTTCATCGACGCCAACGCAGACTTCGACATCACCAAAACAGTCGTCGCGGCGTACCTAGAGGAGAACCCGGCCGCTGTACCGACCGGTTTCGACCCCGAGACTACGGAAGCCAACCTCAAGCGAGTTCAGCGGGTATTCACCCTGACACCACGATTCCATCGCTACGACGTCACGAGGGTGTTGATGGACGAAGGGATCGACTCCGCGGCCAGCGTCGTTCACATCGGGAAGGCAGCGTTCGTGGAGCGATTCGGTCCGTTGCTTGACAGCGTTCATGACGGAATGACAGGGGAGCAGGCCGCGAAATCTGTTTACGCGTCCGCGTTGCAAAAGCACGGATTCTCGCTCGCCCTCATGGCGCAGTACGGGGCGTCGATGAACACGATCTCGATCGACGCGATCCCCGCGACGGCGATGGCCGGTGATGAAGGTCCTGGTGCCGCGACACTCGCATCCTTGTTCGGCTCCTTGGACTATTGTGCGTGCGAGCACTGCCGGTCGATGTTCAGTCCGGCGGCATATCTGGTGGACTTGCTGAGCCGGCTCGAGGCCCTAGACGCCTACACTCCCTTCTATAACCGGCGCGGCGACATCTCGCACTTGGAGCTATCCTGCGAGAACACGAATACGGTCCTCCCGTACATCGACATCGTCAACGAAGTTCTCGAAGACGCGGTATTGAACCCAGGAGCACGGCCGACCACCCGACAGACCAGCCGGAGCGCCGAAGAGCTGCGCCTGAATCCGGAACCGACGGGGAACGAGGCTGCGTATGACCTCTGTGCGGCCGCGGTCTACCCGTGGTCGCTCCCGGTCGATGTCCCTGCTGTCGAGACACGCGAACACCTCAAGCGGCTTGGGTTCACGCGGGCGGATGCCATGGCGCTGTTCGACGAAGATGGGGCCGGTGTTGTTGTCACCCAAGACGCTCAGACCGCGGAGCGTCTCGGAATGAGCACCCTAGAGTTCGAACTCGCGACGCAGGCCCCAGCCGACGGGTGGGAGCGGTGGGGCTTCGACTTCTCGGAGAGCGGCATCTGGCTCGACACGCTCGCTGGAGATGTACCGCGCGTCCTTGAGGCCACGTCTCTGGAATTCGAGGAGCTGGCCCGCCTTTTGACGATGCGCACCGTCACGAACAACTTCGCCATTTCCGCGACGCTCGAACTCGGGCCACCAGGGGACAACGAACCCACGTGCGACATCACCGAACTCTCGGTCCGGGGGTTCGATGACCGAGCTGCTGACACGATTCATCGGTTCATTCGGCTCTCGAGGCGCGTTGATGCCTCGTGGCGTGAACTGGACATCATGTTCGAGGCCTTCGGCGGGATGACGGCGGCGGGCCTTGGTCAGATCGTTGAGGCGCTTCAGGTTCGGAGTTCGCTGGGCATTCCGCTCGAAGCGGGGATCTGGTCGAATCTCGATGAGCATAGTTACGATGGCGAGCCGTCGGTATTCGCACGCATGTTCCAGAGCAACAAGGTGCTGGCCGAGGCGGAGGGCGAATTCAGCCTTGGCGGCGTCCTTGATGAAGTCGCGCACTTCGCTCACCTTCGTTCCGGGCTCGGTATCAACGACAGCGACCTGCGGGCGTTGCTCCGGGACCGGGAACTCATCGATGAAGCCGGGAACGTTGTGACCACGGTGCTCGGCCCCGACGGTGAGCCTGAGGATGTGGTGGTCGACATCGAGTTCGTGTCCGATCTCTATGCCCACACGCGGCTCGCAGCGGCACTTGACCTTCGCATCTCCGACCTCATTCGGTACTTGGCTCTTGTCGACTTCGATCCCGTCGCGACGCCGCACGATACAATGGCTTTTGCCGATATCGTCCGCGATACGGAAGCCTCCCAGCTCGGCTTGAACGGGAGCGAATATCTGGCCACGCATCGCTCCGCGCCAGAACTCGGGCTGCAGCCCACCGATTCGGACTTCGACGCGGTTGCCGCGGACATCGCAGTCGCGAAGGCGGATGTTGACGCTCAGTTCGTCGTCGAAGGTAGCCCGGTTGAGGTCCTCCGCGCTCACGCGGAGGCGTTGTTGGGGTCGACTCCCGCCGTCGACCGGTTGATTCTCGAACTCTCCGAGCAAGGGGACTACCCTTGGGCCCGTTCTCGTGACGAGCCTGACTTCGACGGGTCCGACTTGACGGAGGACGAAGCATGGCTGTTGACGGTGAGCGAGCGACTCGGGACGGTGCCTGCCCTGGCGTCGCTCCCCCTTTCCGACGAAGGGAGCTTTGATGAGCGATTCTCTGCGTTCGGGGCGGAGCTCGCTCTGGAACGCAGCGCGCCGGCGTACAGCGCCGCGATTCTCGACCGCCTCGCGACCTTCTCGTCTCTCCCGCAAGATGCGATCTCCGCGCTCGCGGTGGACCTCGTGGCCGTTCCCGCTGGCAGTACGAGCTCGGTTCACGATGTGCTGTTGGACAACTACGAAGACGTGGCCGATCCATCAGTTCGGGCTGGGTACTACAGACGCGCTTTGCTGCACCTCCACAAGGCGAGCTATCTTGTCTCGGCCCTAGGGATCGAGTCGAGAGACCTTCGCTGGATCTTCACACCGATCGTCTCACCCACCGTGGCGGGCGCGGACACGATGAGCCTCGGTGATCTCGTTCCTGCGGCCGAACCAGTCACGCCAACAGCCGCTCAAGCTCTCTTCACGCGGATCCGCGATGTAAGGCGTTGGGTCGAGCTACTCGTCGGGTTTACAACATCTTCCGAACAGCTCACCGACATCCTCGGGGAGATCGATAGCAGCCGAAGCGGCCTAGCGGCGGTGACTGGCTGGGACGAGGACGACCTCGACTGGGTCGCGGGCGGATCCTCATGGTTCGACCTGGACGCCACGGCGATGCGAGACCCTTCTCGGATCGCGCAGCTTCGGGAGATGGCGCTGGCCGTGCGCCGTACCGGTGTACGGGCGGAGCAGCTGGCGGCGTGGGCCCGCAACCCTCCGGATGCAGCCGTTGCTCGAGACTCCAAACAGGCTCTCCGCGCGCGACACTCCGAGGTGAGCTGGCCGGACGTGCTTCAGCCGATCTCGGACCGCATGCGCGAGCTTCGTCGCGATGCATTGCTTGACTATCTGGTGGCAGGGGCGTTTTTCGAGAGCCGCGAGGCGGTGTACGCGTACTACCTGCTCGACCCGGAGATGAATGCGTGCATGATGACGTCGCGGATCAAGCTTGCGCTAAGCTCTGTGCAGCTATTTGTGCAACGCGGACTCATGCAGCTTGAACCCAGTGTTAGCTTCCTCCCGGACTTCGCGAAAGAGTGGGAGTGGCTCAAGAACTACCGGGTGTGGGAGGCAAATCGCAAAGTGTTCTTCTATCCGGAAAACTGGATTTTGCCCGAGCTTCGTCCGGGAAAGACCCCGTTCTTTGCGGAGCTAGAAGGGCACTTGCAGCAAGGCGGCCTGACTGACAGTCATATCCAGCGAGGTTTCGTCGACTATCTGACGAAGCTGCACGAAGTCTCAGGTCTTGCCGTCCTGGATATGCACGAGGGGTATGATCGGGATGCTCGGAGTAGTGTTTTGCATATTGTGGCAAGGACTCAGTCCGAGCCATATCGATATTTCTACCGGAATAAAGTCGGAAACACGCATTGGACCCCATGGGAACGCGTGGAGGCCGGCGTTGGCGGAGAACACCTGATCCTACAAACCTACAAAGGTAGGGTCTTCCTTTTTTGGCTGGATTTCGTAGACGGGGCGGGCGCGGCGGACGCGGACAACGTGTCTATGAGCTTTATGCTGTCTCAGACGGAGCGCGTCAACGGCGTGTGGCAGCCCAAGACCTCTTCGCCTGTGTCTGACGGGGCGACCAAGCCGACTCTTCCGTTCTTCCCGTACCGAAGCAAGCCCTCGAGCTACATGCTGTGGGGAGGGGCTCTGGCTGATGGTCGTGGTTTCGGAATCTACATTTCAGATACTAGTGTCGTTAGTGCTGACGGTAAGTTTGATCCCGCATGGCGCTTTCGATACGACGTCATCCGGGGGAGCTTTGAAGAAATCGGAGTCAGTGCATCGCTTCGTGACGGAGTCCTCGGTTTCGTCCTCTCCCACAGCCCCGATGGGGCAGGGTCGGTCGCGCAGCGAATCGTAGCCGCCAACATAATTGTCGCATCTGGAGACGAATTCACAGAAGTCGCTTCTCTGGAATCGCACGGCCAGTCTGCGTTTGTTACGCCATGCCACCAAGACCCACTTCCGTACGATGGACACCATCCTTACGCGGTTCAGATGCCACTGGGCCCTGTTCTTGTCTTTTCTGGACCAGGAGGCTCGACTGTAGGGACCATGAATGTCGCTCGCTGGACCCAAGCGGCGTCTCTGTCCCCGAACTTTAGCTTGGGTCTCGAGCCGATCGACATTGAAGGGGACACGTTGATATCGAGCGCAGCTTCGGCGGAACTCTCCCTATCGGCGGGGCTGGTCGAACCTTCTGCGCAGACGGTGGCCGCCGCTGAACTTACACTGTCGGTCCAGCCAGAAATGCACGGAGGTGGCATGGCAGGAGGGAGCCATGTCTCTGTTGAATCTCTGTGTTTTCCAGTCTCGTCCGACCTCATGGAGATCGCGTCGTCTGAGGGCGTCGGGGGGTTGTTTGCCCCTGTGTCCGGTCGTTTGAGGCGACAGTCGTATCAATATCAGATGTTTGTTCCAGAAGGAGGCGTGTCTCCGTTTGAGAATCCAGTTCCGCCTGTTGAACTCCGGACGGCTGTCGCTCAACCATATCCTCTCGGTGAGTTCGACTTTCGCGAAAGATCGGCCTATTCGGTCTATAATTGGGAACTGTTCTTTCATGCGCCAATGATGGTCGCAAGTCGTCTTCGGGCAGAAGGACGTTATGCTGATGCCGATCGCTGGTATCGGAGCGTGTTCGATCCGCACAATGCCGACGCTGCGCACGGTGATGCGCGATTTTGGATGGTAAAACCCCTCTTTCAAGAGGCGAATAGCGGAGATCCTGATGTCATTCAGTCGCTCTTTAGCGGGGATGGGCTACTCGCGGACGAGGACGTTCTTGGTGATTTTGTAAAAAGTGTGTGGCGCTGGACGAACGATCCGTTTAGCCCTCATGGGATCGCATCTGTTCGAGCGGGGACCTACCGATGGGTCGCCGTGCGAGGGTATCTCGACAACTTGATCGACTGGGCCGATGCCTTGTTCAGGAGAGATACGGTGGAATCGATCGGAGAAGCCGCCCAGCTCTACCTCCTCGCAGCCGCGGTACTTGGCAAGAGGCCCGAGCAGCTGCGTGAGATGAACGTGACGGTCGAAAGCTATTCCACGATCGATGGGGCTGGGTTGTTCGGCGGTCTTGCCGAGATCGAGGGCTACTATCCAGAGCAGGAGACGATTGGAGGCCTGAGCCTCGGCAGCGGATCGGGCATTCCCAGCTCCGTACCGGAGCCGCCTCTATACGACGCGCAGCTTGTCGGCTACGCAAGTCCGTCGGAGCATGAAAGTCCGCACTACCCGAAACCGCAGATTTTCGAAGCAGTTCCGTCCTCCGGCCCTCCTGCGCCGCTGTGGTGGACGTTCTGTCTGCCGCCGAACCCTCAACTTTTGGAATATTGGGACGTCGTTTCGGATCGGTTGTTCAAGGTCCGGAACTGTCAAAATATCGAGGGCGTAGTGCGCCAGTTGGCGCTGTTTGAGCCGCCCATTGACCCTGCTCTGCTCGTCCGTGCACGCGCGGCAGGGCTCGATCCTGGCGATCTCGTCGCCGGCTCTGGTGCGGGTATGCCGGTCTATCGCTATCGGGCGGTTTTGAGGAGCGCCCTAGAGCTGTGCGGCGATGTGAGAGCGCTTGGCGGCGCTCTCTTGACCACGCTGGAAAAGCGTGACGGAGAAGCGCTCTCCAGGTTGCGTGTGGTCCACGAGGGGGCCGTCTTGACAAGAATGCAGGACGTGCGGAGAAAACAGGTCGACGAATCAGTTGCGCAACTTGCGGCCCTCGAAAAGGCGAGGGCGTCTGCCGATGCGCGTGCCTCATTCTACGGCTCCCGCAGCCGGGTATCGCCAAAGGAGCTGCTCCAGATTGAACAATCTGTATCCGCGGGTCATGTCAGGTCGACGCAGGCAAGCTTGGCGCTTGTCGGTCAGACTCTATCCGTGATTCCAACCTTTTCGGTTGGATTCAACGCGGGCCCGAGTTGGTCGATGAGTTTCGGGGGGAGCAATCTCGCCGCGGCCTTCCAGGCTGCGAGCCAAGCTGCTGGAAGTAGCGCGGATAGGATTGAGAGAGAAAGTGTGTTGGCGGGGATCCAGGCGTCGCACGCGCGCCGTTGGGACGACTGGCAGCACCAACTAAGCCTCGCGGAACTCGAGCGGGCGCAGATCGATAAGCAGATTGTCGCCGCTGAGGTTAGTGTGGCAATTGCGGAGAAGGAGCTGTCTAACCTAGGACGTCAGATACAGCAGTCGACGGACGTTCGGGCGTTCTACGAGAACAAGTACACTAGCCAGGAGCTATACGGCTGGATGCTTGGGGAGATCTCGCGCCTCTACTTCCAAGCCTACAAGCTGGCCTTCGACATGGCGAAGAAGGCGGAGCTGGCGATGCAGTTTGAGCTCGAGACGGACGACACGTTCATCGAGTTTGGGTACTGGGATGGACTGAAGAAGGGCTTGATGGCGGGCGAGCGCCTCCATCTCGACATCAAGCGGATGGAGTCGGCGTACCTCGACAAAGACAAACGCGAGCTGGAGCTCACGAAACGGGTGCCGTTGCGGCAAGTCGCTCCCGGGGCACTGGCGGAGCTTCGTGAGTCCGGGGAGTGCGAGTTCGAGATCCCGGAGCTGCTCTTCGACCTCGACCACGCGGGGCACTACCTGCGGCGGATGCGGGCGGTTCGGGTCACGATGCCGGCGGTCGCGGGGCCACAGACGAGCATCGGAGCCACGCTCACGTTGCTGCGGGATGACCTTCGGACGGAGGCAAGCCTGGAAGACGCCGCTGTTCGCACGACGTACGGTGGAACGAAACGCATTGCGACCAGTCACGCCCGCGAGGATGGCGGGCTATTCGAGCTCAACTTCCGTGACGAGCGGTACCTTCCGTTCGAAGGCGCGGGTGTGGCGAGCCGCTGGAGTCTGCGGTTGCCCACAGCGGTGCGGCAGTTCGACTACAACACGATCACGGATGTGGAGATTCGGATCGACTATACGGCTCGAGACGGCGGTGCTTCGTTCCGTGATGATGTGGAAGGGGAGCTGCAGGCCTCGCTGAGCAACGCCCTCGATGCTGCTACGGAGAACGGGATCGCGATGGTCCTCAGTGCGAAGAAGGACTTCGCAGTCGACTGGGAGCGCTTCCTCCGCCCGGCAGACGGTCAGCTCAGCCCAGTGATGGAGCTGCCGATCACATCGGACCGCTTCCCGTACCTGCTGCGAACGGCGAGCCTCACGGTCGCGTCAGTCGAGCTGTTCATGGTTGGCGCGGGTTACTCCGGCGGAGACGGGGAGGCCACGTTGACCTCGCCATCGGAAGGTGACCTCACGATGTCGTTCGACGAACAGAGCGGGTCGCTCGGAGGCTCGTTCGACACTCCGGCCGTCGTCGGAGACCAGCCATGGGCTCTCAACCTCGGCTCGGCCGTCGACATCGACCCCGAACGCGTAGATGAGGTCGAGGACCTCTGGGTGATCGTGCGCTTCAACGCCACGCTCCCCTCTTCCTCCTAGCGTGACGCCGGAGCCCTTTGGGGCTTCGCCACGAATCCAAGCGGCGGTCGGGGTCATTCCCGGCCCCGGCCGCCGCTTTTCTTGGGCCCTTGTGGCCCCAACGATTTTCTTTCTCAGACCGAAACGATTCCAGCGATGCAACGAAACGACGATGAAACGCCAACGCTCGGTGATGCGGTTGGCGCGGCTCCTCAAGCGGAGCAGCCCGCAGTCCCCCAGTCTGGCAACCGCTCCTCGAGCGGATCCGGTGACGACGCCGAGCCCACGCCGGCGCAGGCGCAGCCCTGGGTACCCAAGGTGGAGCTGCCCCAAGGAGGCGGCGCGATTCAAGGCATCGGCGAGCGGTTCGAGGCCAATGCGTTCACGGGCTCGGGCTCGATGTCCATTCCGATTGCGACGTCGCCTGGGCGCGGAGCGGTGGCGCCCTCGCTGGGGCTCTCGTATGCGTCGGGTTCGGGCAACGGGCCGTTCGGCCTCGGTTGGTCGATGAGCGTGCCGGCGATTCGGCGCAAGACGGAGCAAGAGCTGCCGCAGTATCGGGACGCGGTCGAGAGCGACACGTTTGTGATGGCGGGCTCGGAAGACCTGGTGCCGGTCCGCGATGCGGGGGGCACTCGGGTTCGCGAAGACCGGGACGGGTTCTCGGTGTATCCGTATCGGCCCCGAGTCGAAGGGGGCTTTGCGCGGATCGAGCGCTGGGTGTCGCAAGCCACGGGCGAAATGCACTGGCAGGTCCGCACGCCGGACAACACGTTCGCGCGCTACGGCAGCTCGGCGCAGTCTCGGTTGGCGGACCCGGAAGATGCGACGCGGGTCTACGCCTGGAATCTGGAGGAGGCCCGGGACGACCGCGGCAACATCGCTCGGTACACGTACAAGGCGGAGGACGACGCGGGCGACCTGGGGGCGTTCATTGCGGAGAGCAACCGGGCCCCGGTGGCCAACCTGTATCTGTCGCGGATCGAGTACGGCAACGCGGAGCCTGGTGTCGCTGCGGACTTCCTGTTCGAGGTGGTGTTCGACTACGGAGAGTTCGGGTCGGTCGACGAAGCGGGGCAGCACTTCATCACGCCCACCGAAGAGCGTCCGTGGGCACTGCGCTCGGATCCGTTCTCCAGCTTTCGTGCGGGCTTCGACATGCGCACGCGTCGGCGTTGCAGTCGGGTGCTGATGTTCCACCGGATCGCGGCGCTCTCGGAGGAGCCGCGGCTGATCGCGTCGACGGACTTCGTGTTCGACGAAGACGCGCACCTGGTCAAGCTCACTGCGGCGGTTCAGCGGGCGTATGCGTTCGACGAGGTGACGGGTGGGTACACGGCGGAAGAGCTCCCGGCGCTGGAGTTCGAGTACAGCGCGGTCGAGTTCTCGCCGCGGCTGGTCGAGATCGACGAGCGCAGCCTGGAGAACGTCGGTCCCGGTGTGGACGGCAGCGAGTTTCGGTTCGTGGACCTGGACGGCGAAGGCCTGCCGGGCATCCTCAGCCAGCAGGGCGATGCGCTGTACTACAAGCGTCCGCTGGGTGACGCGCAGTTCGGCCCGCTGACGCTGGTGGGTGAGCAGCCCACCACGGCCAAGCTGGGCCAGGGCGCGCAGCTGGCCGACCTCGACGGGGACGGTCGGCTCGAACTTGCAGTGCGCACGCTCGGGCACGCGGGGTCGTATGCGCGGGTGTCGGGGGGATGGGAGTCGTTCGAGGCCTTCGAGACGGTGCCGAACCTCGACTGGAGCGACCCGAACCTGCAGCAGCTGGACCTCGATGGGGACGGGCAGGCGGATGTGCTGGTGGTCAAGGACGACTACTTCATCTGGTACCCCTCACGCGGTCGCGAGGGGCACGGGCCGGGGCGGATGCTTCATCGGCCCACGAACGAGCACGAGGGCCCGTCGGTGTTGTTTGCGGACGGCACGGGCACGATCCAGCTGGCGGACATGAGCGGCGATGGTCGGCAAGACATCGTGCGGATCGAGAACGGGGCGGTGCACTACTGGCCCAACCTCGGCTACGGGCGCTTTGGTCGGCGGGTGACGATGGACGGCAGTCCGTTCTTTGCGGCGGATGCGGAGTTTCAGCCCGCGTACGTGCGGCTGGGCGACTTCGATGGCAGCGGGACGACGGACATCCTGTACCTCGACAGCCAAGGTGCTCGCGCGTGGCTCAACCGCTCGGGCAACGGGTTCTCCGAGGCACAGCCGCTGCGGCCGTTCCCCGGGGTGGACTCGGCCACGGCGGTGGAGGTGCGGGATATCTTCGGCAAGGGCACGGCGAGCCTGGTGTGGTCCACGGCGGCGAGCTGGGCCGAGCCGCACAAGGTGATGGTGCTGGACCTGCTCCCCGAGAAGCCGCACTTGATGCTGGCGAGCAACAACAACATGGGGCTGCAGACGCGGCTGAGCTACGAGCCGGCCACGATGCAGGCGCTGCGCGACCGGGCGGCGGGCAACCCATGGGTGACGACGCTGCCGTTCCCGGCCTATGTGGTGACGCGGGTCGAGGCCTACGATGCGATTGCGCGGCGGCGGTTCGTGCAGACCTACGCGTACCACCACGGGTACTACGACGGGACGGAGCGGGAGTTCCGGGGCTTTGCGATGGTGGAGCGGTGGGACACGGAGTCGTATGAGGACTTCGCCGAGGACGGCTTGTTCGAGCTGGAGCTGTTCGACCACGTGGAGGCGCAGCTTCATCAGCCGCCGGTCCACACGAAGACGTGGTTTCACACCGGGGCGTACATCGACCATGGCCGGGTGTCGCGGCAGTTGGAGGAGGAGTACTGGCCTCGGGGAGTCGACGGCGACCCGCAAGCGGCGACCTGGCGTCTGCCTGACACGGTGTTGCCCGACCTGCTGAGCGGCCGCGAGTGCCTGGAGGCTGCGCGAGCACTTCGTGGGCGTGCGCTTCGATCGGAGGTGTATGCGCTCGATGGCACGGAGCACGAGACTGTCCCGTACTCGGTGAGCGAGACGAACTTCACCGTCCGTCTGGAGCAGGCGGCTCCGGCGGTCAACCGGTTTGAGAAGCCGGCGCATGCGGTGGTGTTTGCCCACGCGCGGGAGTCGTTGTCGCTGCACTACGAGCGCGACGCGAACAACCCTCGGGTGTCGCACGCGGTGGTGCTCGACGTGGATGCGCACGGCAACGTGACGCGCTCGGCCCAGGTTGGGTATCCGGCACGCAACCCCGAGATCCCCGAGCAGAGCGAGAGCCTGGTCGCGGTGAGTGAGGCGTCGTTCATCGTCGTGGACGAGGCGGATGCGTATCGCACGGGGGTGCCGTTCGAGTCGCGGAGCTACGAGCTGCACGGGTTCGATGTGGTCTCGAACGCGAAGGTGGACCTCGAAGACCTGCGGGAGGATCTCGATGCCGCGGGAGAGGTGCTGTACGACGTGGAGCCGGCTGGACTGGCGCGGCGGTTGCTGTCTCGGTCGCAGGCGCTGTACTTCGCGGACGACCTGTCGGGAGCGCTTCCGTTGGGGCAGTGCGGCATCCGAGCGTTGCCGTTTGAGTCTCGGGCGGCGGTGCTGACCGAAGGGCAACGGGCGGCGGTGTTTGGGGATGACCTGGATGCGTCACTGTTGGCGCTGGAAGGCGGGTATGAGCAGGCGGATGGCCTGTGGTGGAGCCGCTCGGGCACGCAGGTGTTCGACCCGGCGCAGTTCTACCTACCGACCGTGGGCCGCGACCCGTTCGGGAATGAGGCGTCGGTGGTCTACGACGCGCATCGGTTGTTCGTGACGCAGGTGACGGACGCGCTGGGGAATGTCGCGAGCTTCGAGCACGACTACCGGGTGCTGGCGCCGTACCGCAGCACGGACCCGAACGGGAACCGGACGCAGGTTGGGTTCGACACGTTTGGGCGGGTGACCTGGGCGGCGGTGATGGGAACGGACGGTGCGGGAGAAGGCGATACGCCCGAAGACCCGACGGCGACGTTCAGCTACGACGTGTTTGCTTGGCGTGATCGCGGCGAGCCGTTGTCGGCGTATGGGCGAGCTCGGGAGGAGCATGCCAACTCTCCAGGTGGGGCGGGGACGCGGTGGCAGGAGAGCTGGAGCTACTTCGATGGCTCAGGCGCGACGCTGCTGGCCAAGGCAAATGCTGAGCCGGGCGACGCGCCCACGCGCGATGAGGGCGGGGCGCTGGTGCTCGATGCCGAGGGCAACCCGGTGATGGCGTTTGCGGCCACGCGGTTTGTCGGCACGGGGCGGACGGTGTTCGACAACAAGGGCAACCCGGTGCGGCAGTACGAGCCGTACTTCTCGAGCACGTCTGGGTATGAGGACGAGGCGGAGCTGCGCGAGCAGGGGGTGAGTCCGTTGGTGCACTACGATCCGCTGGGCCGGGTGGTGCGGACGGATCTGCCGGACGGGAGCTTTGCCCGGGCGGAGTTTGGGCCGTGGACGCAGGTGAGCTGGGATCCGGGGGATACGGTGGTGGGCTCCGCGTGGGAGGCCGAGCGGCTGGCCCTGCCGGGGACGGACCCGAACCGCCGGGCGGCGACGCTGAGCGCGGGCTTCGACGGGACGCCGACGGTGAGCCGGATGGATGCGCTGGGTCGACCTGTGCGCGTCGTCACCGAGAATGTGGGTGCGGAGTTTGCCGAGACCCGTATGGTTCTCGACATCGTCGGGAACACGCTTCAGGTGATCGATGCGCGCGGGAACGTGGCGCAGGAGAACGTGGTCGGGATGGCCGGGCAGGTGCTGCAGGAGACTTCGGTCGATGCGGGCTGGCGCCGGGCGTTCACGGACGTGGTGGGGAACCCGCTGCGTGCGTTCAGCGAACGTGGGTTTGTGGCCCGGTGGCGGTACGACGAGGGGCTGCGGCCGACGCACCAGTACGTGGAGGCGTCGGGGTCGGAGGCTCTGGTGATGCGAACGGTGTACGGGGAGTCGTTGGCGAACGCGGAGGTGCTGAACCTTCGCGGCCAGGCGTACCGGGTCTATGATGGTGCGGGCGTGCAGACGGCGGTGGCATACGACTTCAAGGGAGGCCTGCTAGCGGCAGAGCGTCAGCTTGCGGTGGATGTGACGGCGACGCTGGACTGGTCGGCGTTGGGCGAGCTGGAGGATGTGAC
>JBOEGF010000001.1:0-236526 GCA_050633305.1 Nannocystales bacterium | reverse complement strand
CAAGAAGCCCGCCGCCAAGAAGACGACCAGGAAGGCTCCCGCCAAGAAGCCCGCCGCGAAAAAGATCGCGAAAAAGGCCTCCAAGAAGGCACCGGCGAAGAAACCAGCTGCCAAGAAGGCTCCTGCAAAGAAGCCCGCTGCCAAGAAGACCGCGAAAAAGGCTCCTGCCAAGAAGCCCACCGCCAAGAAGGCCGCCAAGAAGCCCGCGCGGCGAACAAAGAAGTAGCTGCCACCGGGCCACGAACATGGTCACAGGCGCTTGAACGAGGCGCGAGACGAGGCCCAGCCCACCCAGCTGGTCGCGTCCCGCGCCTTGCCTGATCTGATGGGATGGCCCAATCTTCTCCGGTCATGGCGGACTCCGACGAAAGCCCGGCGCCTCGTAGCCCCCTGTGGCGGTACCTTGGGGGCCGACTCGACGGTCTGACCAGCGCAGTTCTGGTCTTCCCGCTGTTCCTCGTCTACCAGATCGGTATTCTCAGCGGCCGCGGTCAGAACGGTGTCGACTTCCTGACCCGGACGCTGATCGAGCTGGGGCACAAAGACGTCACGAACTACCTGATCGCGATGTCAGTTCTGCTCGTCGTGTACGCGGCGGTACTCGTGCTGCTCCGAAGGAGGGGCTCGTTCTCGCCCCAAGCGTTCGGACCGATGCTGCTCGAGTCCAGCCTCTACGCCCTCATCATGGGGTCCATCATCTTGTTCGTGATGCGCAGCTTCCTGGGCGTGCTCCCAGGCTTGTTCATCGGCGTCAAGAACCCCGTCGACATCATCGTCATCTCGGCGGGCGCGGGCTTCCACGAAGAACTCATCTTCCGTGTCATGCTGATGGGCGGACTCGCCTGGCTCCTGACCGGACTCACCGGGAAGCGACGCGCCTGGCTCATCGCGCTGGCTGTCTCCTCGGTCCTGTTCTCGCTCGCCCACCACATCGGCCCATCCGGTGAGGCGTTCACGTTTGCTGCGTTCGTGTACCGAGGGCTCGCCGGCGTTTTCTTTGCGCTCATCTACCAAACCCGGGGGTTCGCGGTGGCGGCATGGACCCACGCGCTGTACGACGTCTACGTCCTCAGCCTCGCCTGAAGCCACCGCGTCGGCCCCCGACTGCTCGGACCTCCAGTGTCGTGACGTGGCCGCAGCACGCCCCGAGCGTGTGCGTGTTCATGATACCGTCAGGACGAACGCGAACCGGGGGCTTGGTCGCTCTCTGGCGTGGGATCGTCGATGTCGGACGTTGCAGCGCAGCACCCTCCAGCTGGCCATGAGGACACCGTCCCACCGCCAGCGGTCTCCCTTCCAAGCGCGCTGCCGGTGCGTTATCCGACGGAGCCTGCAGAGCTCACCGAGTTTCGCGCCGCGCCGACGGAACCCGCGTTCGCATCGCTGCGTCGTGAGTATCGTGACGCGGAAGACTGGCGTGCGCTCGCGACCGTATTGGTCGTCTACGCCGCGGAGCTCCAGGACACACCCACCCAGCGGCACAAAGCCGCCGAGCTGTGTCTACAGTCGTATGAGCTCTGGCTCGAGCGGGTGAAAGATCGGGAGACGGCCGCAGCCGTCCTCGCGCGCGCCGTACAGCTCAAGCCCGACGACGTTCGTGCGCAGGCCCGACTGCGAAAACTCTACGAAACCCTCGGCGCGTATCGAGAACTCGTCACCTTGCTTCGATGGCGGCTCGCCAGCACGCCGACGTCCCGAGAAGCTGCCGGACACCACCTCGAACTCGCCGAGCTGCTCGAGAAGCAGTTCCTCGCGATCGGCGAGGCCGTCCAACACTACGAGCAAGCGCTGCTGCTGGACCGGACAAACATGGCCGCCAGCGAGCGGCTCATCGCATTGTACCGTCAGTCCGGGGCCTGGCAGCGTTGCACCGAGCTGATGCTCAGCGTCGTCGAGCGGCTCGACGTCACGCGAGACCGACACAGAATCGCCGAGTACCACCGTCGGCTTGCGACCATCGAGTTCGAGCACAACAGCGACGTCGCCGCAGCCGCGCGGCACCTGCAAGCTGCACTCAAAGCTGTCCCCGACGACGTCGAGGCCCTGCAGGCCTTCGGCTCGCTCTACCTGTCCTCGGGCAAGTCCGATGACGACGGGGTCACCAAGGCCGCCGACATTTTCTACAAGGCCGCAGAAATCGCCCGTCGCCGCGGCGCGAAAGATCGGGCGCTCAAGCTCCTTCGTCGCTGCCTTACGTTGATGCCCGAGCATCGCCAAGCGTCGGCAGCTCTGGAGAACACACTGATCGACGCCGAGGACTGGCTCGCCCTCGACGAGCTGTACCGAGAGTGGCTCTACCACTTCGACGGAGAGGACTCGGTTCCCCTGCTGCTGCGACGGGCCGAACTCCTCGAAGAGCGACTGCATCGACGGGAAGAGGCCCGGCAACTCTACGAAGAAGCCAGTCGCTACCAGGCGCCCGAGGCAGAGTCCTGGCATCGACTCCGCGACATCTACGAGTCGTCGAAGGACTTCCACGCCCTCGCCACGCTGTTCGACGCGCAGCTCGACCACGCCCCTGAGGAGATTCCCACCGAGACGCTCCAGCGCGCGGCCACCGTCTACCGGGACGAGCTCGGCCTCGATGAGCGGGCCGCGCTCTACTACTACAAGGTCCTCGAGCGGGAACCCTTCAACGGCGTCGCGTTCGAGGGATACAAGGAGCACTGGCGACGCAAGCACAACTGGTCGCACCTGCGCGACCTGCTCCTGTACCAGATCCAGCAGGCGGGCGAGTACGAGGACCAGCACTCTCCGCTGGCCGACCCCGCGTTTGCCGAGGAGTTCGTCGAACTCGCCGACATCTGCGAGCGACGTCTGGGCGACATCGATGGTGCGCTCGATGCCTGGGGTCGCATGACGGCGGAGTACCCCAGCGACCCTCGTCCCCAGAAGCACATCGCTCGCATCGAGAAACGCGCGCGCATGTGGGACAACATGGTGCGGGTTCAGGAAGCCGAGCTCGAGAGAGCGGTCGACCCGCGCAAGCGCCTGGACATCCTCAAGCGACTCACGCAAGTGTACCGAGACCGACAGGTCAACCCGGACCGCGCCATCGAACTCTACAACGAGATCCTCGAGCTCTCCCCCAACGACGTCCAGGCCACCCGTGCCCTCACGGCGCTCTACGACCGCGCCGGCGACTTCGAGCAGGTCGTCGAGATGCTTCGCGACCAGTACGAGCGCTCTCGGAGCAACACCGAGCGAATCTCGCTGCTCCGACGGCTCGCCGAGCTGTGGCACCACGAACTCGAATCCCCGGACGAAGCGATCTGGGCATGCGAAGAGATCCTGCACCAGACCCCGGGTGACCGCGAAGCGATGGCCCGTCTGCAGCAGGTCCTCGAAGAGCAAGACCAGCACGAGACGCTCTACGAGGTCCTCGAACGCGAGCTCGAGCAGACCGGCTCCGCCGAAGCCCGGCTGAAGATCATGCGCCGGATGGCTCGGCTCGCCGAACATGCGCTCGGCGATGACGACCGCGCCGCCCGGCTGTGGACCGATATCGGAGACGCGCAGCCTGGGCTCGAAGTCCTCGACAAGCGCATCTTCCTCTACGAGCGCTCCGGTCGATACGAGGAGCTCGGCACCCTGCTGCAGAAGGGGGCCAACGGCACATCCACTCCCCTGCCCCGCCAGATCGACTACCTGCTTCGCCTGGGTCTGCTCGCCGAGAGCCATCTGGACGACCCCGAGCTGGCCCGGTCCAGCTTCGAAGCCGTGCTTCGCTCTCGCCCCGACCACAGAGGCGCGCTCGAGGCACTCGTGCGTCTGTATCGGCGCGACGAGACCTGGCAGGCGCTCGTCGCCGTCTTGGGCAAGCTCCAAGAGCTCGCAGAGACCGAGGAGGATGAGTTCCGGGTGGCTTGGGAGCGCACAGAGCTCCTTTCTGAGCAGCTCGACGATGCACGGGCCGCCGTCGCCTTGTTGGAGTCGCTCGACGAGGGGCCGGCGGTGGGCAACCGCGAGGTTTCGAGCACCATGCTCGAGCTCTTCGAGCGCTCGGCACAGTGGAACAAGGTCGTGGAGCAGGCCGAAGTTCTGCTCCTCTCCGCCGACGACCCCGACGAACGACGCCGGCTGTATCTGCAGATCAGCGACACCTGGCGCTCCAAGCTGGAGGACACCCGGGCTGCGCTGGGGGTCTACGCGCGGTTCGTCGAGGAGTTCTCGGGAGACACCGACGCCTTGTGGACGCTGAGCGAGCTCCAGCTCGAAGTCGACGAGCCCGAGTCTGCGCTCACCACCCTCTCCCGGCGCTTGGCGCTCGCGCAGGAGATTCCGCTGCGTACAAGCACACTCGAGGCAATGGCCGAGATCGCCGAAGAGCGCATCAGCCACCCGTCGCGAGCGATCGAGTACCTCCGCCAAGCGCTCGCATTCTCCCCATTCGACCGCGACCTGACGCGCAAGCTGCGAGAGACCGCAACAACCCACAAACTGTGGGACGAGCTGCTCAAGGTTCACGAAGAACGATTCGGCTACGCCGATGCTGGCGAACGCCTCGAACTCCAGATCGAGGTCGCGACCGAGGCAGCCGAAGTTGCGGAAGACAAGCTGGGTGCCCCCCCGAACGCGTTCGACTGGGCGTCCAAGGGATACTTCGTCGCCATCGGGCATGAGCTCCCGGCCTCGGACCTGCTGGACCGCCTCGAGCGGCTCGCAGAGTCCTACAGCCTTTGGGACTCCCTCGTCGCTGTCATCGAGCAAGAGATCGCGCACTACGAGGAGCGAGGCGCGGTTCACAGCGGGAGCTACAACGCGGTCGCACGTTTCCTCGATGCCTCGACAATCGCCGAGGACCACCTCGAGGACCCCCAGCGCGCGGTCGGTTTTCTACAGCGAGCCCACCGCCTATCGCCAAGGGACGAGTCGCTGTCCAAGAGGCTTGAAGACACCGCGCGGCGCTACGGGTTGTGGCAAGCCGTCATCGAGCTTCATGGCGGAATGCTCGAGCGCACGGTCACCGACCTGGGTCGGTTCGACGCGTGTATCGCCATCGCCAAAGTCTACGAGGAGGAGCTCAGCGACGCGGAGCAAGCGTTCGGCTGGTACGAGAAAGCGGTCCGCGACCTGTCTGCGAGCGATGGTGGCCTCTCCCAGGACGCGTTCGAGCGAATGCGGGAGCTCGCGGTCCGTCATGGGCTGTGGCGCAGTCTCGCAAAGCACCACCTCGACACCGCAACCCTGCGCGACGAAGCCGACGACGTCCCCGGCCGCATCGACGCGCTGCGGGAAGCCTCGACGGTCTTCTACGAGCACCTCGCCGACCCTCTCGCGGCGTGCCGCGTGCTCTCAGTCGCACTGTCCGCCGATCCGTTCCAGACGCAGCTACTCGACGACATTCGCGAGCTGACCACCGAAGTCGACGACAAGCGAAGCGGCGACCTCCCTGCGATCGGAGCACTCACGCTGCTGGGCGTTCTGCAGCACCAGTACCTTGAGCTCACCGACCCGGACGCCCGGACCGATCTACTCGTCGAGCGCGCGCGAGTTCGAGAGGAGCGACTCGGCGATTTCAACGGCGCGATGGCAGAGTGGTTTCGGGTGCTGCACCGGGATGCGGACAACGACGAGGCACTGGTCGAAGCCGAGCGCATCGCCGAAGAAAACGACCTGTGGTCGGCGTTCTTGGTGCAGCCCGCCCACCGGCTCGAACAGGCTCGCGCCCCTTTGGAGCGTCGGACCCAGTACAAGCGTCTGGCCCGACTCTACGAGGGTCCGATGCAACGCCCCGAGTACGCGCTTCGAGCACGGCTGGCGGCGTGGCGCCTCGACCCGGTCCTCCCGCCGCGCGAGGGCGAGCTGGACTCCGACCAACAAGCGATCTGGCGCCTCGCCGAACAGACCGGTGCCTATTCCCGGCCCCCGGTGCCTCGCGACGCACTGCTGACTCCCGTGTTGATGGCCCCCGAGTACCGGGACCTTCAGCGCTGGCACGGCGCGGGTTTGGACCCGCGCGCCCTCGAAGCGCTGCCCGACCCGTTCGCCCCCAAGGTCGAGATCGCCGCACCAGGCTCGATCCCCGAAGAACACACCGAGGAGGTCAGCGTCTCCACCCTCGCGCCCGTCCCACCGGACGATGCCGCGGAGGCTCCACCAGCCGGCTCTGGTTCGACATCGTCAGGAACTGACCCCGCCATCGTCACGCCCGGGATTCCGGTCGCCGTGGCCCAAGTCGATCCCGCGACGACGACCGAGCTCGACATTGAAGAACTCGATATCGAAGAACTCGATATCGAAGACCTCGTCGACGAGGAGGGCACGATCGCCTCGACCTCCGGCGCCTCAGCCCCGGCTCAGCCCGACAGCACCCGGGCGCAAGCCGTCGCTGCACCGAAGCCTCCCCCTCCGCCGCGGAGTCCAAGCGTTGGACTTCCACCCGTCCCGAAGCTGACCCGCCCCGTCTTGCCGGCACGACCGAAGGTCCACAGCGCGTGGGAAGAGGTGGCACTCGCCTACGCCGACGTTCCGACCGAAGGACGAGACGACCAGTCGAGCGTGGCGCTCGTGATGGCCCGCTTGTGGGAAGAGGGGGCCGAGGACATCGAGCGTGCCTTTGCCGCGCACGAGCGGGCACTGGTGTGGGTGCCCGAGGACGAGGTCGCGCTCGAGAGCCTACGCAGCCTCTCGGAGCGACATGCGGCGGTCGACCGACTCCAAAAGGCGTACGAGTACCTCCTGTCCGAGGCAGCCTTGCCCGACCATCTCGTGGCGATGGGGATGCGACTGGCACGGCTCCACGAGTCGCGCGACGACGACCCGCAAGCGGAAGCGAGCTTTCGCCAGGTCCTGCAAATCTCCCCCACCGACCGCGATGCCCTGCGGTCGCTATGCAGAATCTACGAAGCGGCCGAACGCTGGCCCGAGTACGTTGTCGTGTTCTCCGACCTGCTGGAGACCGAGAACGAAGAGCTCGATGCCCAAGAGCGCATTGACCGAACGCTGGAACTCGCCGCAATCCTCGCCGAGCAACTCGGCCGCAAGGATGCAGCGATCGAGCGACTCGAGTTGCTGGTCCGGCAACACGGTGGTGAGCAACGGCTCCACGACGCCTATATCGATCTTCTGACAGAGGCTCGCCGCTGGCAGCCCGCGATCGAGGCCATGCGCGTGGCTGCCGACCTCGTCGGCGACGACGAGTATCGCCTCGCCAACCTGGCCCGCGTGGCCGTGATCTACGAACAGAAGCTGGGGCTGCCGGACCGCGCGATTTCATCGTGGGCCGAGATCGCAGAGCACCACGACGACGCCGAAGCGCTCGCGAACCTTCAAAAGCTTTATCTCGAAACGTCCCAGTACGAACCGGCACTCCCGATCATCGAACGCCGATTGTCCGTGCTCGAACGCGATCCGGACGCAGACAAGGATGCTCGGATCACACTGCTCGTCGCCAAGGCCCGGGTGCTGCAAGAGGGATTGGGCGACGACGCCGAGGCCACACAGACGCTCGAACAACTACTCGAGGAAGCACCGGGCAACGACGATGTCGCGCTCGGACTCAGCCGGCTGTATCGCAAGCAAGGCCGGCTCCAAGACGGCATCGACCTGCTTCGGAAGCGCTGGGAAAGCGCGGAGGTCCGCGACACAGACCGCTACATCGACCTGACCCGGGCCTTGGCGACCGTCCTCGACGAGGAAGGGCATGACCCGAGCGACGCGCTGGCCGTCATCGAGACCGCCCTCGAGTCGTCCCCCAACGAGGGACGGCTGCTCATCAAGAAGGTCCTGTATGCCCGCGCCGTCCACGACCAAGCCAAGCTGGGGCAGGGCCTCGAAGCCTTGGGAACGCCCGCAGAGCTGCTCGAAGCTGCGGACCTCTACAGGAGCGCACTTGGCGATGGGGCACACGCGCTGCGTCTGTACTCCCGGGTTCTCGCCGAGTCGAAGAAGCAGACCGACGACCCCGTCGCGACCCGGTTCCTCGCGGCGTCCCTCGAGGGGCTCGTGCAGCTACGTGTAGAAGATGGAGATATCCACGGCGCGCTCGAGTTCATGGATGGGCAGCTCGCCGAGGTCACCGGGCCTACAATCCGGGCACAGCTTCTCACCGACATGGGTCGGATCACCTACCGCTCCACACGGGACGTCAATGCCGCCCGCGAGCGGTTCGACGCCGCGCTGCGCGAAGACCCTGAATTCGCTCGTGCGATGGTCGGCAAGGCCGAGGTGTTGTTTGACTCTGGGGCGGTTGGCGAAGCGCAACGGCTCCTGACCGATGCTGTCGACGCCCTCTCGCTCGGCGCGAGCAAGGACTCACAGGACCTCGTCGAGGCGTTGGTCTTGCTCGCGAAAGTCCTCGAGGACGCGGGGCGTGCGGGAGAGGCATACCGACGTCTCACCGCCGCCGCTCGCCACGACTCGGACAACCTCGAGATCCGAGCCGCGATCGCCCGCAACCGGCTCGGCGCGTCTCGTCATCGAGACGTGGTCACAACCGCAGATCAGGTCGAGCAACAGCTCGCCGAAGGCATCGAGCGCAGTGATGCGAACAACCGCCTGATCAGCACCATCTTCACGCTCGCAGCCACCGCCGAGCTCGAGCTGCGTCAGCCTGATGCAGCGCTGGACCGGTATCGCCGCGCCATCGATATCGACCCGACGCACGCCGAGGCGCTGGAGCCTCTGATCACGCTGTGTCAGGAACGCGGGCACCTGCTCGACGCGGCTCGCTACGCCGCCACATTCGCCCGACAGTCGAGCGATCCGATGGTCCGTGGGCGGGCATGCCTCGAGGCGGGCATGTTGTTCCACGACGCAGCCTCCGCGCTGGCCGACGGCGCAGACCTGGGGGAGTCGCTCACCGAGGCCGACCTGCGAAAAGCGGCCTTCGAGAACCTGCGCCGTGGTCTCGAGCTCGCGGAGCAGGACGACTCATTGGTTCTCGAACGCGACCAGCTCGAGGTCGCCTACCGAGCATGCGCTGAGCACGACCCGGCCACCGCTCTGCGCTGCCTAATGGGGCTGCTCGCGCATCCTGATATCGATCGGACACACCGGCTCGACCTCTTGCTCGAAGGGGTACGGCTGAGCCTGAGCGCCGACGAACTCGACACCGCTCAGGCATTTTCCGAAGATGCGCGCGCGCTGGCACCGACGTCAGCGGAGGCCGTCTTGGCCCAAGCTCGGGTGCTCGAAGCCAGCGACCGGGCGGACGAACTCGAACCGCTGGTCGAGACGTACTTCGCGGCGCTCGACGAAGAGGACGACACGATCGACGACGCAGGCGTGCGAGTGGAGCTGCTCCTGCGGCTTGCGGAGCTCCAAGAGGGGCATCCGGAGAAAGCCGTGAACGCACTCGAACGTGCGAGCGCGCTGGACCCCGAAGCCCTCGACATCAGCGACCGGATCCATCTCGCGTCCATGTACGCGCAGGCTGGCATCACCGGGACCAAGGTGCTGACCAACCACAGCAAGCTGCTCGAGTACGACCCACTTCATCAGCCTGCACTCGAAGGACTGGCCAACCACTACGCACGGGTCGAGCGACTCGACCTCGCACACAGCCTGTACGACGTCCTTCGGCTCGTCGACCCCGACCACGCGGAGGCGAAGGACTTCTTCGCGCAGTATCACGAGACAGGCGGCGGCCTCGACGAGCCGGCGGAGTTGCCCGTGACCGTCGACATCCCCAAGGGTGCAGGCATCGGCGCCGCGCTGGAGCTGCTCGCCGAGGGCGGGCACACGGTCTTGGCTGAGCACCTTCCCAGACTCGACGTCCCTGCGGATGCACGGGTCTCCCCGGTCGGAGACTCCACCCTCAGCCAGTGCTGGTCCGAAACGCTCAAGCTTCTCCAGAAGAGCAAGGTCGCCCTGGTCGACGCGCGGCGCGTCACACACGACGCCGCCGATACGCCAGACGGTGTCGTCCACAGCGGCTACTTCGAAGTCCGCTGGCAGCAGCCGCCTGTGATCCTGGCAACCGAGCGCGCACTGGAGAGTGACGACCACGACGCCCTGAGCTTTGCGTTGGGCCGTGCGATCTACTTCACGAAACCGCAGGCCATGTTCGCCACGGGACTGCGACGCGACCGCCTCGCCTACCTGTTGTCGGCGACGCTCCAAGCCTTCCACCCCAGGCATGGACGCCGCAAGCACCATCAGAGCGCGGAGCACCCAGTCAGCAAACTGGCCCAAGAACTCGCGCGCAAACTACCGATGAAGACAGCGCGGAAGATCACCGCGGAATACAAGGAACACAGCGACGACCCGTTCTCCACCGCACAGTGGCGCAGCGCGATCGCCCGCAACGGGAACCGGGTCGGGCTCGCGGTATGCGGCAACCTCCGCGCGGCCGTCACTGTACTGGCACCACAGGCCGGCCACGGGTCCTCCCTGCGGCAGGCAGTGCGGGGCTCCGAAGAACTCCGCGATCTCATCGCCTTCGCGTGCACCAAGACCTACGCTGCAGCCCGAGCGCAGCTTGGCTTCGGCGTGGAAGCGCGACCGGAGTCGGACCCCCCGAGCTGAGCCCCCCTGCGCAACCGTGAAGAAAGCCGCCGTCGAGTGATCGACAGCGGCTTTCTTTTCGACACGAGGTCGGGTCGGTCTACTCCTCAGCGCCGCAAGCGACCCACTGCTCGACCAGCTCGATCTCGGCGTCGCTCAGCGGAGGAACTTCGGCCCCCCCCTCGCCCTGAGGCATGCGGGTTCCCGCGGCCAGTCCTGCGATGTCCTCTTGAGTGCCCCGAAGCTTGTTCAGGAGGTAGCTGTTGGCGGTGTCCTCGGGAATGACGAGGCTGACGTCGGTGAGCGCCATCGTCTGAATGCCGTCGGCGTCGACGAGCGCATCGTAGGCGGCCGCCGAGGTGAGGTCGGTGCTCTGCCAGACGCCGCCGGGCTCGTGACAACCTTCCACACAGTTGGCGTCCCAGATCGGCTGAATGTCGGTGGCATGCGACGGAGGAGACGAGCAGTCGACCGAGCCACCGCTGGACTCGCCCTCGGTGGGGTCGGTGTCCCCGGACTCACCGTCCCCGGTGCCGTCGGTCCCCATCGTCACCCCCGTCGTCGCCGACGTGCTGGTGCCCTCAGTGTCGTCGTCACAACCGCCCAGAGCGACCGATGCTGCGAGAAGCGAAACCCACCCAAACTTACGCATGTTCTGCATTTTGTCTCCGTTCCCTTGCAGGGACGTCGACGTCTGGATACCGCACTTTGGCACCCACCGACACTGGTTCTAGGGGGTGCAAACAACGTTCGCCGTCTGCAAGGTGGGGCCCCATGCTAGGATCGGAACATGTCGGTTTGGTTCGTGGGCGCCCTGACAGCTTTGGCTCTCGCTCCGGGCTCCCTGAGTGCGCCGACCCCCCCTCCGAGTCGAGTTGTCGGGGGCGAACCGGTCACCTCCGAGGAGATCGACGAGTTCTCCGGTGTGGTTGCCGTGCTGTTCGGCTCAACGATCTGCACCGGCACGCTGATCGAGGACGACCTCATCCTGACGGCGTCTCATTGTCTGCGGGGCGTCGGCAACGCCAACCAAATCCGGGTGTTCAACGGACTCTCTTTGGAGGGTGCAGGCGCGACGGCCACCGCGTTCGGCATGCACCCAGACTTTGACGTGGCGGCGAAGCGTGACGCCTTCGACTACGGCTTCATCGAGATCGCGCCCGGAGCGTTGGATGCGACGCCCATTCCGGTCGTCCTCGACCAAGACGAGTGGGACGAGATCGCCGCTGGCCTCGGTGACGCGGATGCGGTGACCCTGGTCGGCTACGGCCTCGACCCTGACGCATCGGCGAACGAAAACCTCGGTATCAAGCGCAAGGTGAGCACGCACGTGCGGGGGTTCACCGAGACGGGCATCGAATTCGTGGCTGGGGGAGACGGTCGTGACTCCTGCGAGGGAGACTCGGGTGGGCCAGCGCTGGCGCGAAATGCCGCGGGCGAGTTTCGGCTGATCGGCATCACCGCGCGGGGTTCAGACCCCTGTGGAGAAGGAGGTTTCTACGGAGTCCCCTACTTCGCGCTCGCGTACGTCTCGGAGGCGGTCGGGCGTCCACTGTGTGGCGAGAGCTGCTCCGCATGTGACTGCCTCGACACAGCGCCGGCCACGGACGATGGCTGCGGCTGCACCACCGACGGGGGTGGCACCGGTGTGCCATGGCTCCTGTTGACCCTGGCGATCGGGCTCAGAGCGCGCCGCCGGTCCACCAGGTAAGCAACTCCTCGATCATCCGGCGCAACAGGACGAATTCCATCGCGGCCAACGCAAGGAACGGCCCGAACGGGACCCGCTGCATCCGAAGGTCGCCGGGGTCGACCGTGCCGAGGCTCGGGTCCGCGCCGTGCAACTCCTCGACGTCGGCGTTGGCGACGGGCTTGTCCCGCAGCAGCATCGGGACGGACACCAGCAGGCCCTGAATGGCCCCGGCGAAGATCGTGAACGCCAACCCCAGAGGGCCCAGCCACACCCCCACCATCAGCAGCAGATGAGCATCTCCGAGGCCGAGCCCGTCGAGCCCGCGCACCTTGATGTAATAGAGGTGGATGAGGCCGAAGAGGCCGAACCCGCCAACCGCCGCCGCAAGCCCGTGTTGCCACGGAACGTCCAACGCCCCGGGATCGACGACCGAAGCCACAAGCCCCACCCCGGCGACGATCCACACCAAGACGTTGGGGATGATGAATACGTCGAGGTCGATGTACGTGACGCTGAGCAGCGTCAGGCCGAACAGCAGCAGCAGCAGCCAGCCCGCGACGTTCGGGGCGGCCCCCTCCAGCAGCGGGACGTAGACCTGCTGCATGAACAACGCAAAGCTGAGCAGGCCTCCGAGAAGCTCGACGATCAGGTAACGCAGGGAGAGCGGCGTCTTGCAGTGGCGACACTTGCCACGCAACCACAGAAACGAGAACACCGGGATGTTGTCGTAGGAGGCGATCGCGTGCTCGCAATGCGGGCAGCGGGAGCGCCCCTTCCAGAACTCTCGAGTCTCACCGTCGGAGAACGTCGGGGTCTCCCCCTTGAGAAGGGCCCGGACGTTGACGACGGTCCGATAGATGACAACGTTCGTGAAGCTGCCCCACAGCAGGCCCCACAGGAACGCAAACACGCGCGCGGCTGGGGACAGCAGGAGATGCAGCCATGGTTCGGGGACCATGACCGGCGCCGTAGGGAGGATCGGGTCGAGCAAGAGCACGCTCACGCAGTCGGGGAACGATAGCAGCCAGCGCCGGCCGTGCCGCGGAGCCTTGCTGTATGCTCCGCCCGTGCTCTCCCACCGCCTGGCAGTCCTGCTCGCAGGACCCCTGTTGGGGTGCGTGTTGGGGCTCGCGTGTGGAGACGACACCGACTCGGCGAGCACCCCATCCGAGAAAGCCGCTGGCGTCCCGGTGGCAGAGCGCTTACTCGCGGGCGAGCCGCTGGTTCTGCTCGAGATTCTCGCCGAGCCTCACGCATCGGTCCGCGACGCCCTGGGCCCCCACGCGCTCACCCTAAAGACCTCGCTGACACTCCGTCCCACCCAGCCGCACCGCAACAATCCCGCCGTGGACACCGCGGTCGCAGCGGACCAGGCGGTGTCCGACACCGTCGCACTTCGATGGGAGGCTCCGGACGATGCGGGGCCTCGCTTCGCCCTCGAACAGCACAACGACAAGGATCGGGGTCGTTCCGTCGTCGCCCTCGACGGCACGCTGTACGCCAAGCTCGAGCACCGGCCGTGGACATTTCATGCCGTCGAATCCAACGTCCACGAGCTGTGGCTCGACGACAGCTGGAGAGCCGCGCACGACGCCGTAGCGTTCCTGATGCCCGGGGCAGCGATCACCGCCAACCCCGCCGCGGGTGAAGGATGGAATGGGGGAGACGCAGTACGGCTGCGGTTCGAGCCGGGCCAGGGGACGCAGCCGCCAGGGGCGTCCGAGGGCTGGCGAAGCCGCGTCGCGTTCAGCGCACTCTCGGGGGACCTCCTCGTCGACGCCAACAGCGGCGCCTGGATCTCCCTGGACGCGACCGCCACCTACTCCGTCACGGGAGGCTCCGCAGGGCCCCTTTCCGGGCAATTCGAGGTCCACGGGCGGGTCGCGCCGACACTGCCTGAGGCCCCCAGTGTGGTCACCCCGCAGGACGCGGTTGCACTTCCGGAGCGTCACCGCTACGAGGAGGAACGCAAGCGCCTCCTGGGCGACCTTGCAGCGCCCTAGTCGAGCCCACCGAGGCCAACCATCGGGCGTGTTTTTCGTTCTCCTCTTTGGACTCGCTCGTGCAAAACGCTCCCTCCGAAACCGCGACCTCTTTCACGCGCGGCGACCTCCCTGAGAACCTCGTCCGAGCTCTCGACGTCGCGATCGACAAGAGCGCGAAGGCCCCGGTGATCCTCAACGTCACCGACATCACCGGCTACACCGACTGGGTCCTCATCCTCTCGGGTAGATCCGAGCGCCACGTTGCGGCGGTCGCCGACAGCATCAACGCCGAGCTGCGCAAGCATGGCTGCAAGGCCGAGGGTGCCGACGGTTTCGGCGACCACACCTGGGACCTGCTCGACTACGACGACTTCATGGTCCACGTCTTCTACCACCCGGTGCGCATGCACTACGACCTGGAGAGCATGTGGAGCGACGCCGCACGAGCAGAACTCGAGCTGCCCCCCGAGGTCACCGATGTCTCCGAACTCGACGCACTCGACACTCCACACGACCTTCCCGCCTACCGCGGTGACTTGGTGTTCGGTGGTTTCGAGGACGAGTTCGACGACGACGACGACGACCTCGAGGATGCCGAGCTTCCCGACGATCTCGACGCGGCACCGCTGGCGCAGGACCCGGTCGATCTTCCGCCCGACGACGAGCTCGGCGGCGACGAGGACGACCAACTCCCCGCCGATGCGGGCGACGAGCTCGACTGATGCGCCTGCGGGTGCTCGCGGTCGGTAAGCTCAAGGACGCCGGCCTCGAGTCGGCGTGCGCCGAGTACGTCAAACGAAGTCGAAGCTTCTTGCCCATCGATCGTCGCGCCCTACGGACCAATGACGCGGTCCTCGATGAGGCGCGCAGCAGCTGCGGGAAGATCGTCGTCCTCGACGAGCGTGGCGAACAACCCACCAGCGAAGAGTTCGCGGCCTGGTTGCGGGTTTGGCGAGAGCAGGGGATCCGCGCGGTCGCCTTCGGAATTGGGGACGCGCACGGCTTCGGCCCCCAACACCGCGACGCCGCGGACAAGGTGATGGGGCTCTCGCGACTCACGCTCCCCCATCGGTTCGCGCAGGCGATGCTCTGCGAGCAGCTCTACCGCGCTGGAACAATCCTCGCAGGACACCCGTACCACCACTAGGGACGCCCCCTCGCTAGTGCTCTGAGTTTTTCCGTGCAACCGACCGCGGCGGTGGTCGACCTCTGGGAGGATGCTGACCTGGCTCGTTCCCCCCGCGTGCGTCGGTTGTCGACGGCTCCTCCGCGACGACGCGGCCAAGGGCATGTGCAGCCGGTGCAGCGCCGAGCTCGTCCCGAGTCCGGCCTCCTCGGTCGGCGTCTTTAGTCACGAGGGCCCGATGCGGCGCGCCCTCTCCGCGCTCAAGTACGAGCGGGATCTCGCGCGGGCGGGTCCGCTGGGCCGGGTCCTCGGGCCGCACGTTGGCCGAGCTTCGTTCGACCTCGCCATCGCCGTGCCGTTGCATCGCAGCCGTCAGCGGTTCCGCGGTTTCAATCAGAGCGAACTGCTGCTCCGCGAGGCACTGCGCGAGGCCGGCCTACCCCGCCCCGTCTCGGTCCTGGAGCGGTCACGAGACACGGCCCCACAGGTCGGGCTTCCCGCGCCCCTTCGTCGGCAAAACGTCGAGCGCGCCTTCACCGTTCGGCCCCAAAGGAAGTCCGAGCTTCGCGGTCGCCGCGTGCTGCTGTTCGATGATGTGGTGACCACCGGGGCGACGCTTCAGGCCGCCGCTCAGCCGCTTCGGGACGCCGGAGCGGAGGTGTCCTTCCTTGCTCTCCTCCAAGCCGTCGCGTAGCTTGAGCGGCCCGGTGGCCAAGAAGAACAAGAAGAAGAGCTTGGCGGCGGCGGGCACCGTGCTCGCACAGAACCGCAAGGCCCTGCACGAGTACGAGGTGCTCGAGCGGTTCGAGGCGGCGCTTGCGCTCGTCGGCTCCGAGGTCAAGGCGGTCAAGGACGGCAAGATCAGCCTCGGCGAGGCCTTCGCGTCCTTCGATCAGCATGAGCTCTGGCTCAACCGTGCCCATATCTCCGAGTACGTGCAGGCGCACAAGCGCAACCACGAGCCGCTTCGGCGCAGAAAGCTGCTGATGCACCGCCGCGAACTCGACAAGCTCGAGCGCGAGGTCGGTCCCGGCGGACTCACGCTGATCCCACTCGCGGTGTACCTCAAGGGGAGCTACGTGAAAGTCGAATTGGGCCTTTGTCGAGGCAAGCAAATGCACGACAAACGAGCGACCATCAAGGAGCGCGACACCAAGCGGGAGGTCGCGCGCGCCATTCGAGATCGCAGCCGATGACCGACCCCCGTGCCGAAGCTCTTCAGTCCCTCGAAGGCCTGCTCGCGCGCGCGGCTCGAGAGCCCCTCGATGCCCACGCATGCGCCCGCATGGTCGAGCTCACCGGTCTCGTCCCCGGTTGGATCAAACGGGTCGCACACTCGCTGTCGGCCCAGCGCTCCGCAGCTTCGGTCGACGCCCTTCGCCGCATGCAGCCGGGTATCCCAGGCGTGGTTGAGGGGCTGTACCAAGCCTTCGCGCACGGCGTGGTGCGTTCACGTCCGGGCGAGGCGGACGCGCCCGTCCTGCTCGCGCTCGACTTCCGCCGCTCCCGCTCCCGCGGATTCGAGGACCTCCTCGACCGCGCTCACGCCGTGTTCGGCGAGAGCTTCGAGCCCCTGCGCGTGGGCGGCAAGCTGCACTACCGCATCGCACTCTTCGGCGGACGCGGAACACTGGCGGGTCGTGCGGCCGCGATCGCCAATGACGTCACCTGGCTGCACGCCAAACTGGCGCGCCTCAAGGGCACCCGCCTGTGGCTCAACGGCTGGAGTTTCGAGTCCGATGGCGCATTCAAGGCGCCGGTCCAGGCTCACCTCGTGAGCGGCTGGCTTTCCTGGGCGGCCACCCAGACCCAGACCGTTAGCGCTGCGCGATGATCCGCGCCGCCGAGCTCGTCCGGGCGATCGAAGCTGGGACTCGTCTCATCGTCCTGCAGACCAGCGAGGAACACCGCGCGGTCGAGCTGCTCGAGGACGTTGCCGCCCGATCCGGCCAACCCCTGCATACGTGGAGTCTCGCCTCGGGAGTCGACGCCGAGGGCTCACCCCGCGCACTCGCATCGGTACTTCAGGCGGCGGCGACTGGCCTCTGGGCCCTGCTCGACCCCGCCCCCGCGCTCGCCGACCCGCTCGTCGCACGCGCGCTACGAGAGGCGGCCTCGAAGCATCAAGGCCCGACGTGGATCGTCGTCGAGCCCGCCGACTCCACCTCATGGGCCGTCCCGCCCGAGGCCTGGCAGCTCACCCTGCCAACCCCCGATCGCGATACGTTCGAGGCCACCCTCGCCGAGATCGGTCAGGCCTTGGAGGACCGGATCCCCGGGGCCCACGATATGTTCGAGGACCACGGCCCTGCGATCGCACGCGCCCTGCTCGGATTGGGCATGCCCAGCGCGGAACGACTCGTGGCCGAAGCCGTCCTCGCCGAAGGCATCGACCCGGTGCGCCTGGTCGAGTTCATCACCCGGCACAAGCCCGCACTGATCCCCACCGAAGGCTTGCTCGAGCCCGCACAGGTGGTGTCCACCGACACGCTGGGCGGATACGGGGCCTTCAAGGCGTGGATGAAGACGCGCGCTCTGGCCCTGCTGCCCGAGGCCGAGGCATCCGGGATTCTTCCGCCCCGCGGCGTCTTGCTGCTGGGTGTCCAAGGCTGCGGCAAGAGCCTCGCCGCGCGGAGCTGCGCCGACACGCTTGGCCTGCCTCTGCTGCGACTCGATCCGGGGCGCCTGTTTGGCGGAACCGTCGGTCGAAGCGAAGCCAACCTTCGGCAGGTCCTCACCTCGCTCGACGCAATGGCCCCCGTGGTTCTATGGGTCGACGAGATCGACAAGGGGTTCGCAGGAGGGACCGGGCGCTCCGATGCCGGCACCTCCGCCCGGGTGATGGGAGGGCTGTTGACGTGGCTGGCTGAGCGCGCCCGCCCCGTCTTCGTGGTCGCCACCGCCAACGACGTGCAGGGGCTGCCCCCAGAGCTGCTGCGTCGGGGCCGGCTCGACGAGATCTTCTTCTTCGACCTGCCCGGGCCCTGCGCCCGCGAGGACATCTTGCGAATCCACCTCGAGGACGAGCCGCGACGGCGTCTGGGCCTTGTTCCACCGATGACTGAGTCGTGGCCGGCCTTCGCGTCGATCGCCGCCGCTGCGGAAGGGTTCTCCGGCGCCGAACTCCAGGCGGCGGTCACGGAAGCCCGACTGCATGCCTTCGCGGCCGGACGACCGCTGAGCCCGAACGATCTCCGCCAAGCCGTCGGTGACACCGTACCGCTGAGTGTCACGCGGGCCGAGTCGATCCAGGCACTGCGCGCGTGGGCGGTTCACCGAACCCGTCCCGCCGCGATGTGACCTCCCGGGGCAGGTTGGGGCATACTCCCCGCGTGCTCCCTATCTCGTATGCAGCCAACGTTCGCGCCCTGGGGCGCGGGCTCAAGCACCTCGTGATCGTCGCGCCCGCAAGCACCTTCAAGCGCAAGGCCTCCAAGGCCGTGCTGGCCAAGGCGTTGGGCAAGCGCATGGCAGACTATGCCGGAGCCCTCGCCGGCGAGGCGTCTCCGGGCCGCCGTGGTGCCACCGCATCCAGCCTGTTCAAAGCCCCGGGTTCCAAATCCGACGGTCCGACGCGGCTGACGGTCGGCGTGCTGCCCGACACCCTCTCCCGCTACAACAGCCCTTCCCGCGCCGACAGCATTCGGCACGTCGTGAGCCAAGTCGCGCTTGGCAGCAGCGGCAAGGTCGGGGTGTTGCTGGTGCTCGACGACGCAGCACACCTCCTGGCGGCCGCGAACGCTGTGGGCCGAGCCCTGCCCCAGTTCAGCCGCAAAGCCAAGCCGAGCCGCGCCAAGGTCCAGGTGGCGGCGATCACCTCCGCGGGGGACGAGCTCGTCGTCGAGGACAACGTCAAGACCACCGTGGAGTGTGCGCGTGACAGCGCCGAGCTTGTCGACACGCCCCCATCCGACCTCAACCCCAGCACCTATGCGGTGCGAATCAAGGAGATGCTCAAGGAGATCTCGGGGGTCAAGGTCACCGAGATCAAGGGGGCAAAGCTCCTGGAGAACGGCCTCGGAGGCATCCACGCGGTTGGACGGGGTGCGAGCACCGAGCCCCGCATGATCGTCGCGGAGTGGAACCCCAAAGCCGAGGGCACCCACGTCGCGCTCGTCGGCAAGGGTGTGACCTTCGATACGGGCGGGTTGCATCTCAAACCACGCGGCGGCATCGAAGGCATGAAGGGCGACATGGGTGGCTCAGCAGCGGTCCTCGGCGCGTTCCGAGTGCTCACCCAATCCGGCTACGCGGGGCGTCTGTCGCTCATCATGTGCATCGCCGAGAACGCGGTCGACGAGCGCAGCTACAAGCCCGATGACGTGCTCGTCGCGCACTCGGGCAAGACCGTCGAGATCAACAATACCGACGCCGAGGGCCGACTGTTGCTGATGGACGGCCTCAGCTGGGCTGCACGCGAGCTCCAGGCCGATGTGGTCTTCGACGCGGCAACCCTGACCGGAGCGCAGCTCATCTCGACCGGCATGGTCCACGCCGCCATCGTCACCAACGATGCCGACATGGAGTGCTCGATGGTCCGCGCGGGCAAGATCACGGGGGACCTCGTGCACCCGCTGCTCTTCGCCCCCGAGCTGCTGCAGCAGGAGTTCAGCAGCAAGATCGCGGACATGAAGAACTCGGTCGCGAACCGGATGAACGCGCAGACCTCCGCCGCCGCGCAGTTCCTCTACGGGCACATCGAGGACGCCCCAGGGGCCAAGAAGCGCCGCTGGTGCCACATCGACCTCGCCGGCCCCTCGTTCCTCAAAGGACGCGGCACCGGATTCGGAGTCGCGCTCATCGACCACGCGGTGCGCAACCTACCCGAGGCCTAGCGGCCCCGGGTCCAGCCCCCCGCCCTCAGGGCGACCAAGACACCCGGCCCGCGCGACGCGACGCCGCGTGTTTGCGCACCCGGCACCGTCTGTGTGCGGGCCAGAGCACCGCCCTGCGCCGCGACGACGCCGATCAGGCTTCTTCGACGAGCTTGGCCACGAGGCCGTGCGTGCGCAGCCCCGGATGGGAGCGCGTCAGGGCGTTGCGGCCCTTCTGCGCTTCATGCCGGATCTGAATCTCGCGCAGCACCTCTCGCGCACCATGGCTGAGGTCGACGAACTCGACGCCCATGCCCCGGGGCTCGTCGGTGTGACGCACGACCGTCCCCTTGCCCTCGAACAACACGGGCTCCTCAGGGAACACGGTGAAGCGAATGTCGATGACCGAGCCGATGGGCAGCTGCTCATCGGTGTGGACGAGCACGCCGGTTTGAGAGAGATCGCTGACCGGCGTCGTCGTGCGCGGGTCCGCTTCGGAAAAGGCGACGCTCAGGGGCACGCGTTGCGCTCTGCGTCGATTCTTGTTCGTGGAGTCGTCCGTCACGCGGATCGAGCCGGCTAGGGCCAGCTACCTTTCGCGACACAAAGTTTCGCCGAAGACCGCTGCCGGAGGCAAGCCTGGCGTATGGTCAGCTCGTCATGGTGTCCCGCAAGGACCGATTCGGCGAGTTGGGAGGAACGGGCGATCACGCGCCTGGGCCCGGCCGAACCGCCGATCTGTTCGAACACTATGGCATAGAGGTCGATCCTGCGGCCGCAACGGCGGCGACGGCTGCGGTCGAGGCCCGACCCTGTCGACGCTGCGGGTGGTTCCTGGCACTGCGCCGCGACATCCCCGCGTGCCCGTTGTGCGCGGAAGCGGACCCCCACCGCGATCCCCCACCCAAGACATCTGCGGCGAAATGAGTCGATACGTCCACATCGAGCTTCGAGCGACCTCGCTCGACGCCGTGGAGGCTGCCCTGTCCACGCTGAATCTGCCCTACGTACGCCCGCGACGCCGCGTACGCCTGGAGGGAAGCCTCGAGTGCACCGGAGATCCCGTCGATATCCGACTCGAAGCCGGGGTCTGTGACACGGTCGAAGACTTCGGCTTCGTGGTCGACGACGGCGTGCTTCGATTGGTCTGCGGCGAACTCGATCAGGCTCAGCTGGAGACCGCGTTGGTGCCGAAGTTGCGCCAAACAACCGCAGTCGAGGCCGTCGAGCGCGCGGTCGCCGGGCAGGGCATGCGAATCCACGAAGCGGCGGCCGACGCAGATGGCACCCGCCGGCTCATTCTCGAGCTCGACGACTGAGCGCCATCCGCCGGGGTTCACTTCTCGAAGCGAACGTGGAAGTGGTTTCTGTGGCTGCGCCAGTGACGGATGATGCCGTGAGAGCGGCCCCGCCCATGGGGGTACTGGAAGAGTTCATCGAGCTCGTCCTGTGACGCTCCCGCCGACTTCGCGTGCTCGTAGAGCGTCTTCTGCAACCCGTAGTCCATGAAGATGTAGCGAACCTCGTCCGTATCGAGGAACGCCTTCACCAGCGCCCATGTGCGCTTGGGATCGAGCGTCTTCTGGTTGACTCCGCGAAAGCGCGTGGTCGAGAGCGTCTCCCCCTTGAGCACGTAGCCGACGTCGATGTCTACGCCGTGCCGGTGCGAGAGGTGCGGCTCGAGCTTCCCTCCGCCCTCTCTCGACAGGTTGCCGATGAGCACCTTGGGACCCTTGGCGTGCTTGCGCTTGTACTGCCCGACTGCACGCTCGATGAGCCCCACGGTCTTCGCGGTCCCGTAGGCCAAACGCGGACGCTTGATGTGCATGTGCTTGCCGCCGAGCAGTTGCACGGAGACCTTGGCGCGCTTGTGCTTGCCCTTGCCACCGCGTTTCTTCCTGGCGACCTTCTTCTTCGGCAGAGGAGGCTTGAACGCCTCGACGATGCCGTCATCCACCAGGAACGAGAACGACTGACCGACCCGGACGTGGTTGAGGTTGGACAACTCGGTGCCGCTCCGCTCGAGCAGTTCGGAGACGCTCATCGAGTAACGCGCTGCGATCTCGGTCATCGTCTCCCCCGGCGCGACCACATGTTCGACGAGCTTTTGCTGTCGCGGAGCGATCTCCGGGCAAACGGCGAGCGACTGCCCGGCCCGAATCAGGTTGGGGTTCTCAATGCCGTTGAGTTCGACGAGCTCGGCCCGTCGAACGCCATAACGCCCGGCGATCAGCCCCAGATGCTCCCCGGGCTGCACCTCATGGAGCCATTGCGGCACACCATTGGTGCAATCGGGATGCGGAGCGCCCCGGGTACCGCGTAGGGACAGCGGCGCGGCCTCGAGTTCAGCGGCAGTGGGCGGCTGGTGCTGTACATCCGCCTCCTGCTTGGAAGCCGAGGCTGGCGGCACCCAAAGGCCGACGACCAGGGCGAGCGTAGCGATGGCATGAAGCGGTTTCATGGCGTCCTCCCGAAAGATGTAGGCACACGTCCGACCTTCAGCCAAGAAATCGACTTGAACACTCCGGGGTGGGCGCACGTCTGAAGTGGCCTGAACCTCTCGACGCTGGCATCGCGGACTCGTATTTTTGCGGGCGTCACTCAGGCATCTGCGGACGAAGAAACCATGGCCTCGATCACTAAACTCTCTGCGCTCGCCCCTCTCGCTGTCGCTGCAGCGTTGCTCGGTTCCACCGGCTGCAACAACGACCCCGGCTCTGGCACGGTGACCATCAACTACCGCTTTGGTATCGGGGCGAGCTCGTGCACCAGCGAAGGCGTCGGCACGGTCCGTATCTCGTTCGGCGACGAAGAGCGCACCGAGATCTGCAACGACGCCGGCGAAATCGTGCTGTCGGGGATCGAAGCGCGCAACTACAACGACTTCGTCGTGGAAGGCATCGACGGACAGGACATCACCATCCGCGACAACCTCGACGCGCCGGACGACGACGAGTCGCTCGAGGTCATCGACGGCGCTTCGACAAGCATCGACGTCACCCTCACCCCCACCCCGGCGCAGATCGAGGTCACGTTCATCCTGCTCGATGCCAACGGCGTGCCCTACGTCCCCAGCGCTCAGGTGCCGATCGACACGTTCAAGGTCGAGGCGGCCGAGGGTTCGTCCTCGCTGCTGCTCGAGCACGAGTACACCGTTTCCAACCTCGAGTCGGCGACCAACATCGTGCCCGACGAAGAGCGCGATCTCGATGGCGAGCGTGTCGACACCGTCGTCGTCTCCTACGACAACGTCCAGGTCGACGCCGACCCGTCCACGACGGACCTCGAAGCCTTCACGTTCGATCCCCCGGGCGACGGCCGGCTCATCCAGATCCGCGTGACCTGCAACGGCGACATGTGCAGCGGTGAGCTCATCGACACCGACCAGGGCGGCACGATCCCCGGCGGCGGCTCGGACACCGACGGCGACACCGACAGCGGCACCGGCGGCTGACGCCGCTTGGGGCGCCACCCCGGACGACGGCGGCTCCCGGCTCCGGGACCGCCGTTTTTTTGCGCCTCGAACGTTGATTCCCTTCGCTCGGCCCTCCGTCGTTGATTCATACGGCCACAATCCGATAGCGTGGGGGCCGACGGACCCAGGGATGTGGAGTGAGGACGCCCCGCCCTGTCAGACCGTGTCCCCGCCCGTGTCACAATGGATCCGAAGTCGGTCCGGTCTACCCACACGCTGAGAACCCCCCGAACGATCCCCTTGCCGAAGCCCGAACGACACTTCACTGACCTCCCCTCCGGCCTCGCAATCGAGGTCCGCGATCGCGTGCTTCGCGTGGAAGGCGCAGGCTTTGTGACCCGGCCGATGGCCGAGGAGGCGCTCACCCCGTTCTTGGATCGGGGCGCGGTCGCGGGTTCGGTCCTGCCGGACTCGGTCCTCGTCGATCTACGAAACGTATCCGGCTACGAGGCTGCCTGCGCCGAAGTCGCGCAGAGCATGTTGTCCCAGGCCCGAGGCTTCGGCGTCCGACGCATCGCCTTCGTCGCGAACTCATCCATCCTGCGGACCGCAGCCCAAGTCATCGCCCAGCACCTGCGCGCACCGCTGCACACGTTCGCCTCCCACGAGGGGGCCCAGTCCTGGCTGGAAAACCCGGGCGCGACACAGCACGCGGTCACCGACCCGGTCCCGGGTCCTACCGCCCGCGCCTAGGCCGAGCCGAAGCCCGTACGCGGCGACTGCCCGCGTCGCCGACGACCTTCGTCCCGCTCAAGGCCGGATCGAGGGGACGTGCAGCATCTGAACCTGATGCCCCGCGGGGTCCCGCAGGTAGAACGACGTCGCCCCGTCACGGTGCAGTTTCGGCACATTGAGCAACTCGATGCCCAACTCCGACGCTTTCGGCTCCAAGAACGCGTGCCAGGCTCGGACGTCGTCGGCGGAGGCCATCGCAAAGCCCAGGTGGTCCAGGGGCGAGTCCTTGTGGCTGACCTCGCGGGGGGCGACCGCCCGGTGCAGCGCGACGTTGTCCCCACCGGAGCTCAGGTAGATGTTGTCCGCGTCGGGATGCCAGTCCACGCCCAGACCCAACCCCTCGGTGTAGAAACGAAGCGTCGCGTCGAATGCGTCGCCGTGAACCCACAGCGCGAGGTGTCGTAGACCCAGTGTCGGAGGGCGCGAGTTCATGCACGCGAGGGTAGAGCCCCTGCGGCCGGGTTTCCATCGGAACCCGCGGCTCAATACTCGTTGAGGGTATCGACCGTGATCAGCCCCGCGTCGATGTCGGGCTGCGTGAACGGGCCTGCGAGGTAGTCGCGGTATCCCTCCTGTCCTCGAAGCTGCCATTGCGCAAACGCGACCATGTAGCCCTGGGTCATCCGGCGCGTTACGGAAGGATCGTCGGTCCCCGCGGTGCAGGCCGAGCATGTGAACCCGCAGTTCGGGTCATCGAGGAAGGACATGTGGTTCGCGGTGACGAACTCGATCGCCGCCGCCGGAGCCGTGGCGGCGCCGAAGTATTGGCGGAAGTTCTCGGCTTCTGGCGCACAGGACATGAAGCCGCCGGTGGCATTGACGGTCTCTCCCACGATGGTCATCGGAGCGAGCACCAGCGGCATGAGCTCGGGGGCCACCGACGGGTTGTCGGGCGACGGATTCGTCCCGGGTCCCCCGGCGGTGTCCACCGGATCGATGCCGAACACCGCGTCGACCCGTGTGTCGGTGGTCGCGGTGAGAAACGAGACCTTGCCCCCACGGCTGTGCCCACTGAGCAGCAGCAGCTCCGGATCGGCCCGTCCCCCGAGAACTGCGCCCTCGAGGGTTCCGGGGCCGTCAAGCCAGTCGATGAGTTCCGTGGTCGCGTCGCGGTCCCCCGACTGGGTGCCACCGGGCAGCTCGGGCATGATGACGACGTATCCCCACGACCCAATGTGCTCGCCATAGGATGCGTAGTTGTCCGGGCCCAGCAGAAAGCCTTGCAGGAAGATGACCACGGGGTGCGGCCCTTCGCTGGTGGGCACGTACATCGTCACAGGGATGGTGGTTCCTCCCGCGGTCTCGATGTCGGTCTCGATCAGCTCGACCTCGTGCTCACCTTCGATCCGGGGGTCGACCAGCGGCGCGTCCCCGGTTGTCGAACCGGTCGAAGCGTCCTCGTCCGAGGTCGTCGAGCTGTCTCCGAGCGTGTTGGTCCCGGTCGTCGGCTCCCCGCTTGTCGGTGAGGACGAGGTTTCCCCCGCCGAGGCGGGGGTGGTCTCAGACGCGCTCCCGGTACTCGTACCGGAGTCACTCTCGGCATCGGTATCGGTGTCCATGCCGGCGGACGAGCTGTCCCCGCAGGCCAGGAGGGTCGAAGCGAGGATCATCGAGAACACCGACCGCGTTGTCATGCGCCATCCGTATCAGGCCGAGCGCAGCACCACCACCGGCAGTCACGCCGTCACGGCCGGCGCATTCGTGGGCGCCGCAGGGTCCGACGCTGACCGGCCCACAAGCCCCAGCCGTCGTTGTCACCGACCCTACACAATGCGAACGAAAACTCGCCGCGTCCGTCGACACCGAAGCCGACCTCACGTTCGTTGCCCAGCCGCACGCCCAATGGCTGCGGCGTCGCGCCGAGCTCCAACGAGAGCTCGAGGTGGGCAGGTGCCCCACCAGGTCGGTGCTCCGACGACACGCCGAGTCCCCGCACAAGGTCACGACTCTGGCCGACGTTCCGCACGTACCCGCCCTCGAGTGTCACGAATGGAAACACCGCTCGATGGACGAGCGCACGCCGACCGTCGTCCCACGCGACAAAACACTGGAACGCCTCGTCCGGCGCCCCCCAATCGCGGACCCCCCACGTGTGTTGCCGGGCGGCGGCAGCTCGCACCGGCACGAGCATTTCAGCGACGGCGACCGTCCCCGACAACGTGCCGGTTTGTGCGTACCCGCGGCTGTGGTCGCGACGCACCGCTTGAAGAAGCTTGCGGTCCCAGACCGCCTCACCGATCCGGCGGGCCACCAGCTCGGGATCGTCGTCGACCCCCGGAGAGAACGGAGCGTCGTCGGACCCGAACGTCAGGTCGATGCGACCGGTCGCCGTGGTGTCGCTCCCGTGGAGTCGCAGTGGACCCTCGAACCGGATCCGCCAGCGGGACAGTGGTTTGATGCAGTCGAGCTCGAGTCCCCCGGCCCGCCAGCGATCGGTGCCGGCATCTCGAACGAGCACCTGACCTTGGTCGCCGAGAACCCAGGTCCCGCCTTCGCGCAACACGGCCAGCCACAGTCTGTGAGACCCACGGCCGGGCAACCACTCCAGCCGTACCAACAACCCGAGGCCCGCTTGCACTGCGATGAAAGTGTAGTCCTCGGCAAACCGTTTACGTCCATCCCATGGATGGGTCGCCTCATCGCGGGAACTCCACTCCGTGGCTGCCGGGGCCAGTCGCTTCTGGAGGGCCCAACGCGCCAGTGCCGCTTTCGCTCCTCGCCGAAGCACCGACCCGACCGCGCCGAGGGCTTCATGGGCCCCGGTCACCGCCCGGGTGCGCGTCCGTTCCCGCGTCACCCACGGAGCGTAGCAGCCCCAAGCACCGTGGTGTGGACACGGCTCAGAAGCGCGTGATACGCCCGTTGCGCGCTCATGCAACGACTTGTTCTCGTCGCTCTCGCTGTCCTGATCACCGCGCCCGTCCTCGGTTGTGACAACCCCCCGGAGGTGACTCAGGAAGAGAAGGACGCGAAGTTCGCCAGTGAACTCGAGGACGCGGACGCGCGCATCCGCAACAACAAGCCGGCGGAGGCCCAAAAGATCCTCGCGCGCCTGCTCAAAGACCGGCCGGACCATCCGAAGGCGACCGCGCTGCTGGGCAAAGCCCACTACGCCAAGGGCGAGTACAAAGAGGCCCAGGCCTTGCTCACGAAGGCCACTGCGGCCACCCCCGACGACGCCGACACCCAGTACATCCTCGGGGAGACGCTTCGATACATGGACAAGTTCGCCGAGGCCGCGGGTCCCTTTCGGAAGGCGTACGACCTGGACAAGGAGAACTCGACCTACGGGCTCTCGCTGGGCATCGTCTTGCTCAAGGCCGAGAAGGCTGCGGAGGCCCAAGCCGTGCTCGCCGAGGTCCTCGACGTTGACCCGAAAGCGCAAGACGGCGCCCGCACCGGCGCCAACACGTTCATGGGAGACGCACTTCGAGCCCAGGGCAAGCTGGACGAAGCCCTGCGCTCGTACATGAAGGCGCAGACCCTCAACCAGTCGGACAAGAAGGCCTTTGCGGGTGCGGCGTTCGTCTACGAGGACAAGAAAGACGTCAAACACGCCCTCGACCAGTGGTCCGCATACATCCAGCGCGACTGCTGCTCGGAGTTCTCCAAGACGGTGGCGCAGAAGAAGATCACCGAACTCGAGATTCCCGCCGACGACGCGGGCTGACCGCCAGCGAGACGTTCCCCCGTCTATCCTTGGAAGACAGGGCGACTGCCCCTGTCCCAGGCCCTCCAGCAACTCAGCGTCCGAGGGCGGAGAGCAGCCGGACCTTGGAAGCCTGGACCGCAACCGGACCCGATGCGAGCGCGCAGAGGGCCACGGCGACCGCAGCGGGAGCGAACGCGTCGAGGAACCCAAGCTCGACCGGCATGTGATCGACCGGGTAGACGTCCCCCACCAGCGGGTACCGATAGGCTCCGATGACGACGCAGTACAGCGCTCCGAGCAACAGTCCGAGGACCGCACCGCCGAGACCGGCGACGACACCCACCGACTCGAACACCCAGAAGACCAGAGCCCGGCCGCTCCCGACCGCCATCATCACTCCGATGTCGTGACGCTTGCGCCGAACGATCAACAGGAGACTCGCGACCAGGCTCGACGCCGCGACGACGCTCATCAGCCCGAGGATGACGACGATCGCGATACGAACCTGACGAAGGCTGACCAGCAAGGGGGCATTGGTCTGCTCCCAGGTCGAGGTTCGGTACGGATAACCCAGGATGCTCTCGATGTCGGCGGCGACCGGGGTGGCCAGCCGCGGGTCGCTGAGCTGAAACTCGATGCCCGTCACGCGACCTTCCTGGAAGAACAGCGACTGCGCGGCGCTCAGGTGCATCAACGCCATGTTGCGGTCGATCTCCGAGACCCCCGTGTGAACGAGGTCCGTGAGCTCGAACTCCGCATGGCGAGGCTCCCGGCCGAAGCTTCCCTCCGCACCATCGATTTCCGCGGGCACGACGACGCGAACCTTGTCCCCGACCGACACATCGATCTCTCTCGCCAGGGCATCGCCAAGGACCAGACCAGGGGTCACCAGCGTCCCGCCCGGGCGAAGCGCGTCGAGGTCGTGCCCGACAAACGCGTCGGCGAGCCCGTCCATGTGCTCCGCCCGGCGAGGGTCGATGCCCTTACCCACCACCACCGACGGTCCCCGATTGCCCTCCGACGGATCGGTCACCTTGACCACGGCGATCATCGAGAAAGCGAACGGAGACGCCGCTTGGATCCGGGGGTCGGATAGGATCCGATCGCTGACCTCCCCGTACTCCTCAAAGTCCAACCCGTACTTGGTGAGCAACACGTGTCCGTTGAAGCGGGCCACCGAGCGGACGATTTCGGATTCGAATCCGGTCGTGACACCGAGGACCGTCATCAGGCTCGCGCAGGACAACGCGATCCCGGTGACCGAGACCGCCATCGCAGTGGGGAAGAACCGCAGGGCGACGCCGATCAGCGCCGCCATGCTCCCAGCCCCCACGACCGCGACCCACAGCGGATGCGTCGCCCCGCTGAGGACGGCGACCGTACCGACCGCGGTCACGGCCAGCGTCCCCCACATCCAACGCAGAACCTTCGTCGGCGGTGCGCCCGAACGAAGGACCAGACGCCGCGCCATCATCACGATCAGCGCCAGCCGTGGGGATTCCATCGACCTACTCGTACCGCAGTCCTTCGACCGGGCGCAGCTTGGCCGCACGCAGTGAAGGGGGAATGGTGGCCACAAAGGAGATGCTCATGGTCAGCGCAATCACGACGCCGATTTGTACGAGGCTGTACTCCACCGGAAGCTCTTCGATGAAGTAGACCTCGGGATCGAGGGAGTAGCCATACAGTTCCACCAACCAGCACAGCACCAACCCATACGCGACGCCTGCAATGCTGCCGACCGCGCCCAGGACCAGGCCCGAGAACTGGAAGAACCGCGCGACACCGCCCTCAGACGCGCCCATGGACATGATGATGGCGATCTCGGCGTTGCGCCGCATCACCATCGTCCACAACGCGGTCAGCACGTTGAAGCCTGCGACCGTCCCCACGAGGCTGAGGATGATGGTGAGGATGGTCTTTTGGGTGCGGATCGATTGGAAGAGGTTCGCGTTGAGCTTCTGCCACTCGAGGATCGTGTACTCGTCATCGCCGATCGTCTGCCGAAGCACAGCCTCGACCTCGGGAGCGTCGTACGGGTCGTGCAGCCTCAGGTCGATGCCCGAGACCATGTCCTTCCCGCGATACTTGAAGTACTGAAGCTCGTTGATGTGGATGTAGACGAGGTGGTCGTCGTATTCCTGGAACCCGGCTCGGAAGATCCCCGCGATCTTGTACTTCCGGAACTCCGGCGCCTGCGTGTGGTCGAAACTGGCGCCGGGATCGACGAGCATCACGGCATCGCCGGTCTCGAGTTCGAGTTCTCGGGCCAGCGCGTACCCCACGAACATGGTCGGCAGAGAATCCGTGTCGTCCTGCGCGTTCTCGTCGACTTCGAACTCGTCGGGCCAATCTTCTTCGTCGATCGCCGCACGGCGGCGGCCGAACTTCTGTTCCGGCGGCAGCGCGCGCCAGTCCGCCATGGCCTTCGGATACCAGGCCTCACCGCGCGGGTCGGGCGTGTCCGCGATGATCGGAGGGAGTCGGTCGTTGTCCCGGTCGGGCATCGGCTGCAGCGCGAGGTCCGACTTGAGCGCCGTGATCGGGGGTGGCGGGCCCATGTCGGCCGCCGCAAGGTGATCCTCGAGATCGATCACCTCGCCTGCGGTGGTCGGCTCGATGCCTTTGACCAAGGCCGTTGCGCGACGGAGATCGGAGTTGCTCGAGCCCGGTTCAGCGACCGGCGCCAACGCCATGGCGTAGTACACGAACGGGCTGGCCCCCTGAACGCCGTCGACCGTCCGCAGGTATGACTCGAACCGGCGGTACTCGGAGATGCCGTATGGACGTGTGACGTTGATGTGCGCGTAGACCCCCAGCACCCGACGTTCAAACTCATGCTGGAAGCCGGTCGCGACCGATTGCACGACGATGAGCGCAGCAACGCCGATCGCGATGCCGACAATGCTCAACGCAGCCGATACGGCGAAGATGCGAAGCATCAGCAGGACGATGGAGATCAGAGCACACGCCGCGATCGCGACGACCAAGGGTGCCCGCGTCTGCGTGAGGAACTCGATCGGCGCCTGCGACAAGGCGGAGAACAGCGCCAGCAACCCCAGCGAGATCTTCAGGCTACGGCTCGGTGGACGCCCGGTCCGACGAACGATGCGCCAGCCGATGAACTGCTCGTAGCCCGAGAAGCCGGTGTAGGCCCACCACGTCACCATGAGGACCAACGCGGCGAGTCCCACGCGTCCGGCCCAGGCGAGCATCGGCGGAAGATCCAGCGGCACGAACATCAGAAGCGAGCCGGCGCTGAGGACGAACAACAACCACAGCAGTGGCTGCTCGCGGGCACGGGCCCATCGAGAGGAGTCGGATGTGCCGTCCCAAGGTGGTCCGGGCGAGCGAGAGTGCGGAGGCTTCACTTGGGATGCAGATGGCCGATGCAGGAGGGGGAGCCCCTTGCGCGTTGCGGCGGCCGATCGCGCCGACGTTAACAGTGTCCCACCAGGTGGGCAACGCGAGGGATCCCGATGGAGTCCCCATGAGCACCGCCTTCGACCTCACCGCATCCCTTTCTCTTCCCGAGCTCGAGATGGAATCGGGCGAGGCCGCCAACGGACCGGGTCCACAGGCGCCGTGGTCCCCGCCACAGGAGACCCGGGGCACCGGAAGCCAGCAGTGCGATCCCCCCGCTCAGACGGTCTCCGCGGCGCCGAGTCCAGCGAACTGTGCGGGGTTTGGCACCCTGGGCATTGGCGACTCCGCGGGACCCGTCATGCCCAGCGGGGAGCCCTACCCGGGCGATCTCCTCGCCGACATCCTCGAATACAGGCGGATCCGCGCCCGCGTGCTGGGCGGCGGGGTGCTCCCCAAGTCGATGACGCGCCGGTACGAGACCCTCCAAAACCTGATGGGCGCGGTGACCGGGAAGGATAAAGGGAGGGGCCGAGCCTTCCATCGCTTCGATCTCCGGGTCCCGGCAGCCCTGCGCATGGCGGAGGGCCGGAGCGTGAAGGTCATCGAGGTCGGCGTCGACAACATGTCCGCGGGCGGCGTGAAGCTGGCCGGCGCCGGAGCGCGCCCGGCCGGAGAGCGGGTCGAGCTTCTGATGGACTCCGCGGATGGCCGCACCGTCGTGCTCCCCGCCCGGGTCGCCTGGATGCGTGGGACGGCGCTGGGGCTGATGTTCGCGGGAGCGGCTCGGTGGCGCTGACCCGACTCGCACTCGGACTCGCCGCGACCGCCCTCACGAGTGCGTGCGGTCCCGCCATCGTCCACCGACCCGACCCGAGCCAAGCCACTCCAACGCACGTCACGCGGGTCGAAACCCAGTGGGTGCGGACGAGCGTCCCCGCCGAAGGAGTGACCATCGCGGCCACGCTGTGGGATGCGAGTTTGGTGGCCTCCGCGCTTGCGGAGTCACGGGACCCGGGTGCGCGTCGAGCTTGGGCCGAGCGCTACCTCGACAGGACCGCTTTCACGATCGTGATCGAACTCGAGGACCGACAGCCGGTGTTCGACCCCACCCCTCTGCTCGATCCACAAGGCTGGTCCTTCTCGCTGGCGCTGAACAAAGGACAGCATGCGGACTCCTCCGACGTCCTCGCACCCTCGGACGTGGATCTCCTGCTCGTCGATCGATTTCCGACAGACTCTGGCGATTATCATCATAGGGTCGCGATGGCCGTCTTCTTCGAGGGCACCCTGCACGACGCAGCGCAACAGGCCGCTACGGTTGCTTTGGTGGTGAAGCCGCAGATCCCCAAGCCAGAGCATGGTCGCGGCATGTTGGGGGCTTCGTGGGCTCGACGAGGGGCCCGGTTACAGTGGCGTGTCGAGCCCCATGAGGCCTCGGATTCCTCCTCAGTGGATCACTAGCGATCACGGACGCTTGCAAGACTGGGATCCTTGACAAGAATTCGGGGCGCAAGCTACGCTCCGCCGGCCGATCGTCGGTTTTGGAGCCCCTGACGCGCATGCTCTCCGTTCGCACCCGCATCGTTCTCACGGCGGCCGTGCTCGCCATCGTTTCGCTTCCCCAGGACGCGCTCGCGGGCAAGTACGACCTCGACCTGACCCGCTTGGGTAGCGACGCTCAGGGGAACATCACAAAAGATGACAACGAGTTTCGGAGCCTGTCCTCCGAGCTCGGCACCGTCGTTGCTCTGCAGCCCATGGACCCCGCGGATTCGCTGGGCCTCTCCGGGTTCGCGGTTTCAGCAGACGTCACCGTCAACACCATCAGTAGCTCCGAGAGGTACTGGTCCGCGCCCACTGGGGGCGCAGCCGACGGGGCCTTGCCCACGATCCAACTCATGGGTCGTAAAGGTCTGTGGCCGGGACTCGAGATCGGTGGGGGCGCGACGCACGTGTTCGACTCGAGCATGTGGGCGATGGGCGGCTACGGGAAGTTCGCCTTGCACGAAGGCTTTCACCACCTGCCGATCCCGTCGATCGCGGTACGCGGAAGCTTCTCCCGCTTGCTCGGTGCCAAGGACTTCAACCTCACCACAGCTTCGGTCGGCGCGACCGTCTCGCACGTCTTCGGCGTCGGGAAGTCGTTCAGCTTGACCCCATACGTCGGGTACGAGGCGCTGTTCGTCATCTCCCGCTCGCAGGTCCTCGACAGCACCCCCGCGTGCGACGAGTTCCCCGACAACTTCAACCAGGACCAATGCACCGCGACGACCGGCACCTCCGAGTTCGTCTACAAGGGTTCTGGCGCCATCCTGCGGCATCGGCCGCACGTCGGGATGCGGATGGTCTTCAGCGTGATCCGCCTCGGCTTCGAAGCGATGATCGTTCCCGGCGGCTCCAGTACCGGCGATGTCGACGGTGAGACTGTCAGCGACGAGTCGGGCCTCCAGCAGCAGTACACATTCTCCGTCGGACTCGACTTCTGATGATCATCGCCTGCCCCGACTGTGAATCGCCCTTCGAGCTCCGCGACGAGAGCATCGCCGCGCTCGTGCAGGTTGAGTGTCCGCATTGCGCGTTTCGGATGATCCTCGACTTCGCCGCTGCCAACGACGCCTCGCTCGTTGAGGACGGTATGAAGATGGCCAGCGGCTTCCGTTCGGCGGCCGACTACCACGCTGCGGTTGCCGCCCCACCGGCAGCGCAACCCGTTACGCCCGCACCCGAGCTTCCTGTCGCTCCCGCGCCCGAACCGGTCGCGCCGGAGCCCGAACCAGTCCCCGCCGCACCCGAACCCGAGCCCATCGCAGCGGAAGCCCCCGCGCCAGCCGCACCGGAACCTCAGCCCGAACCCCAGCCTGAACCCCAGCCCGGACCCCAGTTCCAGGCTCCAGCTGCCGCGCAGCAGGATGTCCGCTCGACGATGATCGGCATCGCGGCGCCCAACTTCGCCGAGCCGCCCGCCGATCCTCCGGCCGCCAGTCCCGAACCAGCACGCCCAAGCCCCGGCTTGTCGTTGGACGCTCCCGCCCCGGACTACGACGATGACGACGACGGGCCGACCCGCGTTCATGATCTGCGTGCGCTCAAGCGAGAGGCTGCGGTCGAGGAAGCACCGACCCAGCTGCTCGCGCCCGAGCCCGAACCGGCCCCCGTATCGGACCCTGAGCCCCTCGAGGCCCCCGCGCCCGTGGCTGCGCCAGAGCCCGAACCAGCGCCAGCGCCCGAACCAGCGCCGGAGCCAGCCGCGGCTCCGCCGGCCGAATCTCAGCGGCAGCGGATCACACCGGAGGCGCCCAAATCCGCGCCACGAGCGGCTTCAGCCGATCTCCCATCGGAGCTGCCGGACGACGTCGAGCTCCCGCGGACCAACCCGTTCCTGGTGTTTGTCGTTGTGCTGACCACGGTCGTCGCGCTCGGTCTGGTCGCCGCCAGCGTCGCCCTCGAGGGCACGCCGGACCCACGACCTCTGCTGCAGAAGCTCTACGAGCAGAACATGTAGCGCCGCTTGTTGGCCGCGGGCCAACTTCGATGAAACACTGCCGGGGTGACGCGGTCAGCTTCGGACGATCCTCGCGCGGTCGCCCGCCGGCTGGCGGCGCTTCCGGATCGTCGTATGCGTGCGGCGAAGCTCGGCGAGATCGTTCGCGGACTGTCACCGGACGCCGCCGCATGGCTGCTCGACATGCTGGCCACTGCGGGCCGCGCCGGAGGACCGCCGTTCGATGTCAGCCTGCTCGCGGCTGTCGACCTGACCTCGAGTGCGCTCCTCGACTACGAGACACGGCGCGAGATCTACGTCATTGCCGAGGCTCAGCAACTCGACGGGTGCAAGGAGCTGTTGTTCACCGAGCAAGCGACCTCGGAGACCGCCGCCGCGGCCGCGCCGCGCCCGTTGGTCCCGGGGACCCGCCCCCTGACACTCGGAGAGCGAAAGTCGCTCGCCCGTTCGAATGACCGGAGCACACTCGAACGCCTGGTGATCGACCCGCACGAGGATGTGGTCGCCCTTCTTCTGGGCAACCCCCACATGACAGAGGAGGACATTCTGCGGATCGCGACCTCGCGTCGGAGTTCGGCGGTGGTCCTCCAGCTGGTGTTGGACGCGCGGCGGTTCGGCACCCGGCCCCGTGTTCGCCGAGCGTTGCTGCGAAATCCTCGACTCCCGCTGGCGACGGCGCTGCGTTTGGTCGGCTTGCTCAATCGAGCCGAACAACGCGAACTCGCCAACGATCCGGCGATCCACCCTTCCCTACAGACAGCAGCCCGTAGACGCTTGGCGCCTACGAGCTGATGGGTGTTTCACGGGCTCCGGGGCCCGGGCTCGACGAGCAGTCTCAGGCGGACTTTTTGTCTTTGTCGCCGCTGTCGCTGTCGCTGCTCTCGCCTTTGGGCGTGACGTCGATCTCACCTGCGGGGTCGTCCTTGTCGGCCACCTTGTCGCCGCTCTCCTCTTCCATCGACTTCATCTCTTTTTTGAAGCCGCGGAGCATTTTGCCGACACCCTCGCCGAGCTGCGGGAGCTTCGACGGGCCGAAGACCAACAGCACGACGATAAGGATCACCCCGATCTCGAGGGGACCGATGCCAAGTCCGACCAGAGCGAACGTCATGGAGAGAAGGTAGTCGTCTTTGGACGGCTTTGCTAGCGTGCTTCCATGCCGAAGCGGCGCTCAGTCCCGAACGCGCCGGGTGCGAGCCCGGTTCGACTCCGTGTAGGACGTCGCCTGGCCCCCCTTTGGGGGGGCTGGACCGCCGTTTGGGTGGGGGTCAGTACCCTGCTGGCCCCCAGTTCGTCCGCATTCGCCGCGAAGGGCGACCAGGCGCAGGTGCAGATCGGCTCGCTTTCGGTCTCAGAAACTCGTCGGCGCCGGGTCCGAGGCGGACGCCCTGACGGCGCATCGGTCCACGTCGCATGGGCCCCCGGCGCACGAGACCCCGGTCGTGAAGACACGGACGCGCTTGCCGGCTTCGAGCGCGCGACCTTTCCCCAGGGGCAGCGCACCAAGACGATCATCGATGCCCCGCCCGACCCCTGGATGGCGGAACTGAAGCTCCCCGACCTTCCGGTGCGGTGGAACAAGAAGACGGTCGAGTATCTCCGCTACTTCCGCGACGACCCCAAGGGCAAGGCGATGATCCGCGGTTGGATGCGTCGGGCAGGTCGGTACTCCGAGGCGATGGCCTCGACCCTCGAGCGCGCAGAGGTGCCGACCTCACTGGTCATGGTCGCGATGGCGGAGAGTGGGTTCAACCCCACCGTGCGCTCTCGGGTCGGTGCCGCAGGAGCCTGGCAGTTCATGGCCGGCACCGGCCAGGTCTATGGGCTGGGACAGAGCTTCTGGGTCGACGCACGCTTTGATGTTGAAAAGAGCACCCTCGCCGCTGCGCTGTACCTCAAGGACTTGAGGGTTCGCTTCGGGTCATGGGAACTCGCCTTGGCCGCCTACAACGCCGGCTACGGGCTGGTGATGACCACGATCGAGCGGCACAACACCAACAACTATTGGAGTCTGTGCGAGATCGAGAGCGGCCTCCCGTACGCGACGACGAACTACGTGCCCAAGATCGTCGCAGCCGCCCTCGTGCGAGCCAACCCCAAAGCGTTCGGCGTTCACCCCTCGCAGATCAAGGTGCTGCCTGCGGCGGACTGGGTCGAGGTCCGGGTGCAACGCTCGACCCGCCTCTCGACGCTGGCCGAGGTGCTGGATGTGGACGCGGACTTTCTGTTCGAGCTCAACGCCCACCTCATCCGCGAGCGAACGCCCCCCTCCGACGTTCCCTACTCGGTCCGGATCCCACGCGACAAGGCGCAGGCCTTCGCATCCGCGCAGTCCAAGCTCGAGACGGCGTGGAGCCAGGAGTCGACGCATGCGGTGAAGACGGGGGAGTCACTCGCCTCCATCGCACGCCGTTACAAGACGAGCACGCGCGAGCTTCGAAAGCTCAACGGCATCCGCGACAGCGCGGAGGTACGTGGCGGCATCACGCTCATCGTCCCGCGGCCCGGAGCGAAGCATGCCGAGGCGGACACGCGGAGCGAGCCCCCGCCACGCCCGCTCGCTGCGGTCCCCGACATTGCAGTGCCTCCCGGCCACCGCCTCGTGTTCTTCCAGACAACACGCGCCTCGACCCCACGCGAGCTGGAGCGCAGCTTTGATGTGCCGTGGCCGGATGTCGTTCGGTGGAACGACCTCGACCCCCATGCCCGCGTCCAGGCAGCACAAGTGCTCCAGATCGTGGTGCCCAGCAGCTTCGACCCCGCGTCGGAGGCGGTCATCGCCCACGAGATGCACGAGGTCGAATACGTCGTCCGGGGCTCCCGGGCGCATCTGGAGGCAGCACTGCTGCGCCGAGGAAAGAGACGTCGCGGGTACAAGACAAAATCGGGCGATACGCTGGCGAAGATCGGTCGCCGGTTCGAGCTGAGCGTGGGAGACCTCGCTCGCATCAATCATTTCTCTCGTGGGCACGACCCGAAGCCGGGCAACACATTGGTCGTCTACGTCGACAAGGGCAAAGTCGGCGGCACGGTCAAAGCGCCGTCTCCGCGGGGATTCACCGACGCGAAGCCACCACCGCCGGCACAACGGGCCCCCTCCACCGCAGGCACCTCGAGGGTCCCGGACAAGGCCGCGCCGAAGCCCTCGCCCCAGGCGTCCACCAAGGCGCCGGCCAAGGCACCGCCCGCACGGAAGCTCACCACCACCAAGCCCGCCGCGCCCACCCGAGTCCCCTCCACCGCCGCCACCGCTCGCACCCCCGGTGCGCGCGACCCCCAGCTGCCATGAAGCCACTCATCCCCTGGCGCGACGCCCTGCAGTGCGTCCTGAAGTCGGTGGAGCCCGCCGCGGTCGTCACGGTGCCCGTCGAGGTCTCGACCATGGGCAGCGTGCTCGCACAAGACGTCCATGCCCACTGGGATTTTCCGTCGGCCGACGTGAGCGTGATGGATGGCTACGCCGCCCGCTCCGCGGACCTCACTGGGACACGACCCATCCTGCAACGGGTTGGGGAGAGCGCTGCGGGACACCCCTTGTCGGCCGAGCTGAACGCCGGCCAGACCGCGCGGATTTCGACGGGCGCGGTCCTTCCCTTCGGAGCCGACCTCGTCATTCCCCAAGAGGACGTCGAGGCATCCGAAGGGGAGGTTGCCGTCGATCTTTCGGCCTTTGGAGAGGTTCGGCCGGGCCGCTGGGTTCGGCACAAGGGCAGTGAGCTCCAGGCACGTGACGTCGTCCTCGAGGCGGGGCGCAGGCTCGGCGCCGCCGACCTCTCCGTCGCAGCATCCACCGGCAACACGACTCTGCAGGTCCACGCCCGCCCACGAGTCGCCATTGTCTCGACGGGCGACGAGCTGGTCCCGCGTGGCGTCGTCCCGCCAGCGGGCAAGGTTGTCAGCAGCAACGACCTGCTGTTGGCCGCCGCGGTCGTGCAAGCCGGAGGGATTCCGGTCGACTGCGGCATCGCCCCCGACGACCCCGACGGACTCCAGACCGCCCTGACCGCCGCGATGACGCACGACTTCGTTGTGACCAGCGGCGGGATCTCGGTCGGAGACCACGACCTGGTCGCGCGCACGTTCGAACAACTCGGCGTCGAATGGGCCGTCCATGGGATTCTCCTTCGTCCCGGAAAGCCCCTCGCGTTCGGTTCCGGCCGAGGCACCCATGTGTTCGGCCTCCCTGGCAACCCAGCAAGCTCGTGGGTGACGTTTTGCCTGTTCGTCGCTCCCGCCATCCGCCGACATCTCGGCGTCCGCGGAGATGTCCTCCCCCCCACGACCGCGGTCGAGCTGCGAAACGCAGCGCCCGGAGCCGGACGACGCGCTCACCTGGTGCGCGCCGAGCTTCACGACGACGGCACCGCGACCGCCCTCGGCAGTCAGACCTCCGGCGATGTGCGTTCGATGGGCGGGGCGGATGCGCTGCTCGAGGTCCCCGGCGGCACGCCCTCCCTACCCGCGGGAACAACCACCCGAGCGTTCCTCCTCAATCCCTGGCGTAGCTGAGTGTACAAGACGCTGACAGTCACCGAGGCGGACGAAGGAAGCCGCATCGATGCGTTCGTGGCCCGTGTGCTCCCGGAGGTCTCGAGACGACTGGCGAAGACGCTCGCGCGCGAGGGACACATCCGCTGTGCAGGGCGCGTCGTCCCGGGCGCCCATCTCGTTCGCGCCGGCGAAGCTGTCGAGGTGCGGCTTCCCACTGCGCAACCCGAAGTCGCGACACCGACGGCCGATGTGCTCGGGCTGACAGAGCGCTTTGTCTACCTGCACAAACCCGCGGGACTTCACACCGTCCGTCTCCGCCCAGACGACCCGCCGACGCTCGCCGACGTGGCCCGCGGCGTGGAACCTGCGTGCGCGGAAGCCAGCCCTGACCCCCGAGAGTGTGGAGCGCTCCACCGACTGGACGTATCGACCTCGGGTGTCGTCGCGTTCGCCCGATCGGCCACGGCCTGGCGCGAAGGTCGAGAAGCGATCGCCAACGCGTGGAAGCTCTATCTCGCGCGCGTCGAGCAGCCGGCGAAAACGTGGCCGCCCCCACCTTCAGCGCACGTGCGGATTCACGCTGATCGGCCCCGCTGGCCCACGGGCACGTCACTCGACCCACCGAGCCAGGAGGGCACGCGCGTGACCTGGCCCCTGATCTCCACCGGTCCACGCGGACGGCGGATCGAAGCCGATGACGGAGGGTCGCCCGCGGCATCGCGGATCTGGCCACTGAATGCGGACGGAGCGGTTTTCGCCATCGAGTTGCTCACCGGTCGACGCCATCAGATCCGGGTTCATATGGCGAGCCTCGGACTCCCGCTCGAGGGCGACGGACTGTACGGGTGCGCCCCGGGAGACGCGCAGGTTTTGCTGCACGCCTGGGCGTTCCAGCTCGAGCCCGCCGAGCCGCTCATCGTCGCGCCCGCGCCCGGTTGGTCCCAGTCTTGAGCGGTTGGTTGGCAGGCCGCCGTGGTACCTTCGACGCTGGATGCAGATCCGCTATTTCGGACACACCGACGTTGGGCTCTCCCGTGAGCACAACGAGGACTCGCACCTCGCAGACCCCGACCTGGGCGTCTTCGTTGTCGCCGACGGCGTCGGCGGCCGAGCCAAAGGCGAAGTCGCCTCCCAGGAGACAGTCGAGCTGATCTGGGAATGGCTCAAGCGCAACGAGTCCCTCATCCATGAGATCGCAGCGGGGGACGCGGCAGCTCGCGTGGGCCAACTGACCCAGCTCGTGCGCGGTGCGATCCAGAACGCTTGCTACATGATCCACAGCATGGGCGAGCTCGACCCCGAGCAACGGGGCATGAGCACAACCGCCTCCGTCTTCTTGGTGTGCGGGGGCATCGGCGTGGTCGGCCAGGTCGGAGACTCGCGCGTCTACTTGGTGCGCAAGGGCGAGGTCGCCCAGCTCACCGAGGACCACACGCTGATCAACTACCAGCTCAAGCACGGGCTGATCACGCCCGAGCAGGCTCAGACCTCGCGGGCAAAGAACGTCATCACGCGAGCGGTCGGCCACAAAGACTACGTCGAGGTCGACACCCTCCCGATCCCCTTGTTCGCGGGCGACCGAATCATCCTCTGCTCGGACGGATTTCATGGGTACGCGGAACAGCCCTCTGACATGGCGTTCTTCCGCGACATGGATGTGGAGGACGCAACGCTCGAGGCGGTCCGGTTTGCCAACGACTGCGGTGGCAAGGACAACATCACCGTGCTCACCATCGAGCTCGACGACGAGTAGCCCGCCCGGCCTTCGGTTCGGAGACACGAAAACGCCCTCGATGCCCATGGCACCGAGGGCGTTCCTCGATCGGAGTGGTTGGAGAATCCGCGGGCTCAGGCAGCTTCGAGGTAGGACTCTTGAGGAGCCAGGTCAGCGAGTGTGCGACGCAGCTTGCCTTTGACACGCTGCTCGAGCTGACGGACGCGCTCTCGCGAGAGGCCGAGCTGTTGGCCGAGGTCCGAGAGCGTGCGTTTCTGGGCTCCGAGGAGCCGCTCGCGGACGATGACCTGCTCGCGCTGGTCGAAGCGCGTCAGTGCTTCCTCGACCCGCTCTCGCACGAGAGAGGAGACCTCGGTGCGGGACAGAGTCGTCTCTTGTGACGCGCCGGTGCCCTCGAGCGTCTCGAGAATCGACACGGTGCCATCGCGGTACGCCTTCGCGTCCAGAGACAGGTCGCGGCCGTCGATACGCTGCTCCATGCGACGGATGCGGTCCTCGGTGCACTGGAAGGTCTCGGCCAGCTTGGCGGTGATGTTCTCGCTCGACCCGGTCCGGGCGAGGAGTTTGGCCTTCTCCCGCTGCAGGCGGAAGAACAGCTTGCTCTGCATGGGTCCAGTGCCGACACCGACGAGGCTCCAGTGCTTGAGGATGTACGAGAGCACGTGGGCACGAACCCAGTACGACGCGTAGGTCATGAAGCGAAGACCCCTTTCGGGCTCAAAGCGCCGAACAGCCTGGAGCAGACCAATGTTGCCCTCGGCGACCAGGTCGCTGAGCTTGAAGCCGTAGCCGCAGTAGCCGACGGCGATCTTCACCACGAAGCGGAGGTTGCAGGAGACGAGAAGGTCTCCCTTGGACTTGTCCCCAGCGTGATAGGCGGTCGCCAGGGACAGTTCACCGGCGCGGTCCAGCTTGGGGTAGCGCTCAATGGAAGCGAGGTATTGCTTGAAGCCTTTTTCGGAAGCGAAATCGAACATGGGGATTCTCCAGCGGGATCGAGGTGCGCCAGAGTTGGCGCTGACTCCCGGTGGGAAACCCTGCAACAGGTGTTCACAAATCTTGGTACTCCGCGGTGATACGGCTTGAGCCGCATCTCAGCACAAGCGTGCTGTCCGAAACCTCGCAGAGATGTTGTCTGCAATGGACACGTTTGCAAGCCCCCCGGCGCGCTCCGTGTCCTGTGCCTCTCTGTTATGCCGGTCTCCGATCCGGAACGCAAGGAAGATGCGCGTGATGCCTTCATTTTGGTGGGAGGCTCTGCCACCTTGGGGGCTGACGTGCGTCCGTCCCAAGAGCGGACGCTGCGGAACCGCCCATGCCTCCCGACGCCCGCGACAGTGCTCACCGCACCGAGTCGTCCATCGCATTCATCAGCGCCCTGGTCGGGTTCGGCCTCGCGGCCGTCATGATCTGGGAGACTCGGGACTTCGCCCTCGACGACGCGTGGATTCACCTCGCCTACGCCAAGAGTCTGCGGGCCGGGGACGGGCTTTCCTACAACCCCGGTGACCTCGAGACCGGCTTTTCCTCCCCGCTTTGGGTGCTGGCGTTGGGCGTGTGGCCCATCGCGGGCAACCCCATCATCCCGGTCAAGTTGCTCGGCGCGCTGCTGCACGCCGCGACGAGTTGGATGGGCGCCCTGGTCACGCTGGAGTTGGCGCGCCGCCGGACCGAGCCCGAGCACCCGGTCCCCCTCGCCTCCCTCGCCATGCTCGGAGGCGTCCTCGTCGCGTGCTCCCCCACGTTGCTGCAAGCGGCAACGAGCGGGATGGAGGTTCCGCTCGCCGCGTTCGTGTTGCTGGCGACCGTTCGGGAGGTTTTACGCGGGCGAGCCATCGTTGCCGCCGCGATGGGTCTCCTGAGCACGTGGGCTCGCCCAGAACTCCTCGGGGCAGTCGTTGCGTTCGGTGTCGTGCTCGGGGCGACGCAATGGCGGCATCGTTCCGAGAACCCCCGGGTCCGTGCGGCGGGCTGGGCCGTGTGCGGTGCCGTGCTCGGCCTTGCCCTGTGGGTCGGGTACTGCCTCGCCGTGTCCGGGCACCCGTGGCCCAACGCGCAGTACATCAAGGGCACCGGCGGAGGATGGAGCGGCCTGGCGTACCTGCGCGACGAAGTGCTCGTGTGGCAACCGTGGCTGCTCTCGCTGACCGGGGTTGCCCTCATCGCGTTCGCCCTGCGCGAGGAGACGCGAGCCAAACAGAGCGGAGCATGGGGACTCATCCTCGCGTTCGTAGCGACGTCGATCGCCATCGCCGTGAGCCGCCCCCTTCACCCCGGCGTGCTGTTCTTCGAGTCGCGCTACTTCACCCCGCTGGCTCCCCTGCCGCTTGTGGTCCTCCCGCTCGGACTGACCGCCCTTCGGCCTGAAGCGCGGCGGTGGATCCGGGTCGCGGCATTCGGAGCATTGCTCCCGATCGCCGGACTGACCGGCTTGCAGATCTGGCAGCTGCGGGCCCAGTTGGTCGAGCACACCGAAGACACGCGTGTTCTCCACACCGCAGTGTCGAGCTGGCTCACGGAAAACCTTCCGCCGGACGCCGTCATCGCGGTCGAGGGCGCAGGAGCGCACCGGTTCTTCACCCCCCGCTCCGTTCGCATCGTCGATCTCGTCGGTCTCAACCACGGCGCGGCCGCACACGCCCACACCAACCGCGAGGCGAAGCTGTGTGTCTTCGTCCGCGAGCAACCCACGCACCTGGTCGTCCCAGCCGACTGGGGCCGCCTGTTTTCCCCTCCGTTCGCGGTCCGCCAAGTCGCCTCGTTCGACGATCCGCACTACAGCCAGGTTCGACCCCCGCGTCGAGCCTCGGTTGTGGTGCTCGAGGTCGGTGGGGTCGCGAGCGAATGGACCGAGCGATGCAAGTAACGAGGCGGCCTGATACCGTGCGCCCGTGCTGAACTTCACCCTCGAGCACGAGATCGATTGCTCCGAAGAACGCTTCTGGGAGCTGTTCCTCGAGCCCGTCTTCACCCGCGACATGATCGTCGAGGGCCTCGGATTCGCAGCTTGCGAGGTCGGTCCACTGACCGACTCCGGCGAGACGAAGCTTCGCCCGATGCAGGTCACGCCCAAGCTCGTCCTTCCGGCCGCGGTCGCCAAGATTCTCGGACCCAAGCTGGGCTACACCGAAGCGGGCGTCTGGCACCCCAAAGAGCAGCGCTGGCGCTACGACCTCCGACTCAGCGTCCTCACCGATCGGATCTCGCTCGGTGGCGATGTGACCACCAAACCGCTGGGCGACAACAAGTGCCTTCGGATCAGCGCGCACCAGGTGCGCATCAAGATCTTCGGCGTCGGATCCTTGGCCGAACGCGCCGCCGAGACCAACATGGTGGATGGTTGGGACAAGTCCGCGGTTTGGATGAACCGCCGGCTCGCCGAACAAAGCCCCTAGTGTCCTAGAGCGCCGATCGGTCTCTCACGGGATCCGGGCCGATGCGCGACACACGCAGCGTTCCGCGCGCAGGATCGGTTTCGACCGTGACACAGATTTGTGGCACGGTTGAGTGCGCAACGGGTTGCACACCGCGTTCGCGACGTTAGGGTTAGTTCAGTGGAACGCGCCGCGAACGAAGCCCCCATCCGTCTTTCCGAGGAGCCCTGGGTGCTTGTGAAGCAAACCATGGGCAGCCCGAAGGAGTTTCGGGAGAAAGTGCGCAAACTTCGCACAGCACTGCTCGAGTACGGCCGCGACGAGAACGTTCTCCCACGGCTTCAGCGTCTCAAGCGGCTCGGCTACATCGAGGAGATCCCCAACCGAACGCAGAGGATGGTCGGTGCGCTCGACATGCTGCGCTTCTTCATCGTCCCGGCCGCGGCGGACTACTACGACGGCAAGGGCATCAACTTCCGGTTCCACACGCTGCTGCGATTCCTCGATGACCCGGCCTCGCTGATCGACCCCACCGGCTTCAACAGCACCCGCGACGCCATCATCGGCCACGTTATGCAGGTGGTGCACGCCAACCCGCACTACGACTTTCAGCTGCTCGCCTCGTTCGAGGACGGCCTCGACGAGATGGAGCGGCAGATCAAGACCATCCTCGACGGCACCCACCCTCGCGCGGAGTCGATCCGCGCCATCGTCGAGGACCCCGAGTATCACGCACGCCTCCTGGACCACCTGGCCGAGTACCGACGCAACCCACAGGTGAGCCCGCTGCGACGCGAGAACATCGAAGGCAAGTTCGAGGAGGTCGAGCGCACCTTCGGCACCGTTCCCTCGGCCATGCGCTACTTCACCCGGATGCCGCGCACGGTGCGTGGCGGCGTTCGACACCTGTGGCGGGTCCGGAAGTTTCCCAAAGACGTCGCGGCGTGAAGGTTCGGCGGCTCCCCAAGCTCATCCTGCCTCCCTCTCGGGAGGATCCCCCTGCGAACACGCGGGGCCCCTGACCTCACCTCGGTGTTGCGTCACCCCGCACCCCGCACCGACGCCATCCGGGTAGGCTCGCGTCGTGATCACCCGCGACGACATCCTTCGCGACCTCACCTCAGAGTCGGTGGAGCTTCTTGAGACGCACATCTCCTGGGTGTTGCTCCGGGAGACCGACGTCCTCAAGATCAAGAAGCCGGTCGAACTCGGCTTCCTCGATTTCTCCACCCTGGCGCGACGCAAGGCCGCCTGTGAGCGCGAGGTCGAACTCAACCGCAGGCTCGCATCCGACGTCTACCTCGGTGTTGTCCCCGTTCGACGTGACGGAGAACGACTCAGCCTCGAAGGCGACGGAGAGGTCGTCGAGTGGGCCGTCCACATGCGCCGACTCGACGACAGCGATCGCGCGGACATTCGCCTGGCTCAGGGCCGGCTGAACCCCTCCGACATCACCCGTATCGCAGAGCGCCTGGCCGAGTTTCATGCCCAAGCGCGCAGTGATGCAGAGACCTCGGCGTTCGGCACCGCCGATGCGATCGCCACCAACGTCCGGGAGAACTTCGCCCAGACCCCTCTGCGCCGCTACCTGAGCGAGTCTCAGATCCTCGAACTCACCGAAGCACAACTGACCTCCGTACAGCGACGAGCGGAGCGGTTCGACGCCCGCATCGAAGCGGGCCGGGTCCGGGATGGACACGGCGACCTCCGCCTCGAGCACGTCTACTTGGGCGACGACGGTTCCATCACCGTGCTGGACTGCATCGAGTTCAACGATCGATTCCGCTACGCGGACGTCGCCTCGGACCTGGCTTTCCTCGCCATGGATCTCAGCGCGCACGGGCACGTGGAGCTGAGCGAGCACTTGGTCGCCGAGTACGCCAAGGCCAGCGGCGACTTCGACCTGTACGAGGTCCTGGATTTCTACGAAGGGTACCGAGCGTTCGTCCGCGGCAAGATCGCATCATTTGTTGCCGACGACCTCAGCGTGGATTCGGTCCACCGTTCTCGCGCCATCGCGTCGGCTCGCCGCTGCTTGATGCTCGCGCTCGCCTCCGGTCGGCAGGCACTGCTGGGCCCTTGTGTCGTCGCTGTCGGTGGCGTCATCGCCAGCGGGAAGAGCACGATCAGCGGCCGTCTGAGCCAAGAGATGAGCGCCCCGGTGGTCGACGCCGACCGGACCCGAAAGCAGATGATCGGGGTTCGAGCGACGCAGCCCGTGCACGATGGGTCCTGGCAGGGCGCCTACGACCCCAAGTTCACCGAGGAGGTCTATGCCGAAGTGTTCCGCCGCGGCGGTGTTGTGCTCCGTTCGGGCCGACCGGTCATCGTCGACGCTTCTTTCCGAAGCCGAGCGCTCCGAGGACGGGCTCGGGAGCTTGCGGCGCAGCACGGGGTTCCGTTCCGCCTGGTCGAGTGCCGTATCGACTACGCAATCGCCAAGGATCGGCTGCACGAGCGCGCAAAACGAGCCTCGGTCAGCGACGGCCGGTTGGAGATCTTCGATGACTTCGTCGCCAAGTGGGAGAGCATCGACGAACTCCCTGTCGACGAACACGTTGTGCTCGATACCTCCAAGCCGGTCGAAACGACCTTGGCGACGCTCCGCGCAAGCGTGCAGACGTGGCCCCACGGATTGGAGCAGTAGCGCCCAGCGTCCGGAGGCTCACTCCACGAGTTCGCCGTCCACGACCGCTCCGCAGGGCCCCACACCGTCAACCGCAGCTCCGTTGTCCAGCGCGTGAGTGCCAAGGTCGAACTGACGCGGAGGTGTGAGCTCGGCCGAGAATGTGATGCCAGCCTCACCGAGCCGGCTCGGTGCGCCCAACGGCGTGTCGAGCCCAACCCAGATGCTGGGGCCGTACTCGACCTCCCATGCCAGCTCGTTGACGTACTGCATGACCTCGCGATCCTCGTCGACCGCCACACACACGCCCTCCAACGTCGGCAAGATCCGAAACCCGTTCTGCACCCGGTAGGACAGCAACCCCTCCTTGAACGTGGCGTCTCCGGGCTGCTGGGTGTTCAGCAGCGGTACGATCGACTCCATGATCAGGAAGGGGTCGTAGGTGGCCAGCTCCGACTCGACCGACACTGAAGACGTCCCCAGCGAGCCCTGGAAAACCTGACCGTTCGAGTCCACGTCGGCGAACAGCTCGATGTCGAGCGTGCCGCGGATCAGGAACGTCCCACTGTCCGGCTGCGGCTCGAGCTCGGCGCCCCGAGCCAGCACGGTGGCCGTCTGCTCCACTTCGGTCTCCAGCGACGCCACCAGCTGGACCGAGATGCCGGTGGCCACCTCCACCCATCCGCTGTCGTATTCGAGCGGTTCGAAGGCGCGCTCGACAGTCTCGAGGTTGATCTCGACCTCGTCTGGCTGCGGCTCCTCTCCACAACCGACCGAAGGAAGGACCACCAACACCCCCAACAACCCCAACCGATAGTTCATGGAGACAGACTACGCGCGAATGGCGGACTCCGCCCGTGGCGGTCATCACCACGAATCGGCCGCCTTCCCGGACACAAACCTCTTGCTCCGTCGGCTAGTCCCGTCGGCGCATCATGCCCAGCGCGAACAGGACCAGCAGTCCCAGCGCTGGCGGGGCGTCGCCGGAGACGGAACAGCCTTTCTTGGTTGCGCCGGGCTCCCCTTCGATCTCGGGCGGATTCTCGTCCCCGGACTCGAACTCTGGCGTTTCGTCCCCCGTCTCACCGATCAGGCCGTCGCTCGAACGGCTCGGCAACCCATCCCCGCCTTCGTCCGGCGTGACCTCGGCTTCGCTCTGAGAGGCGGCTTCCGCTTGCCGATCTTCGCGGTAGTTCTTCCACCGCTCCGGGAGCTCGGGCAACACGAACCCCGCGGGCTGCGTCCGCTGGCCGATCAGCCGGGCCCAGCGAGTCGGGATCTGTCCGCCGCCTGCCGGCTGCTGGACGCCCAGCAGATACAGCGCTCGGCGGTTCCGGACCTCGTCAACCCCGTCTCCCGTCTCCACCCGAAGCCCGCGCTCGCCCATTCCCGCATAGTGAATCTCTGCCCAGAACCCGCGGTCGCGGAAGTACTCGGCGATCGCCTTCGACCGACTGTTCGAGAGTTTCTGGTTGCCGCTGGCTCCGCCGACCGTGTCGGTGTAACCCACGATGTAGAGCTTGGGCGTGAGGTTGGCACCGACGGCCTTGTTGACCTTGTCCAAGGCGACCAACTCGTGAAATGCGACAGCGAGGGCCTCGTCGAGCTTGGCCGCCTCGTCGGTCTTGACGTCGAACTTGCCGCTGTCGAAGTTGATCTCGGTGTGCGGGATTTCGACCGCCCAGGGCACGAGCTTGTACTCGGTGAAACGACCGAACTCGTCCTCTCCACGGACGAAGATCATGAACACCTCGCCGGCGGTCGCCCATTTGATGGTGATGGCCTCGCCCGCCTTGACCCCCTCGGGGACGGTCTGGGCATCCATGACCTCGCCATCCGAGTCGTAGATCTTGTACTCGTACGAGGTGAGGTCGAACGTGGTCTCGAACTCGGCGGTGTTTCGCTTGATCACGTCCTCGCGACTGCTGCGGACCTTGAACTGGCCGAGTTTTCCGCCGGATTTCTTGCCCGCGACCGCCTTGACGATCTCGAACGCAAAGTTGGCCTCCACGCCCTCTCCTTCGACGTCGAGCTGATATTTCGCGCGGCTGGAGCCCTGCTTCCAGACCACCTTGGCCGTCTGCCCGGACTTCATCGACCCCAGCGACTTTTTGACGGTCTGGCCATCGCCGCTGATCACAACCTGTACATCGTCGATCGGCTGGTTGGCTTTGACCACCAAGAAGGCCTTCCCGTTGCTATCGGTCTGCCCCGAGTACTCGAAGGACAGGGGGTCGGCGAACGACAAGAAGGCCGCGAGCGCGACCTGAGCAAAGGTGGATGCGAGCGCGGAGAACATCGGATCTCTCGGGGCGACCGTAGCCCGCGTCCGCGCCGAGGGTCAATGGATCCGAACGCTCATGCGGTCACCGTATCCATGGCTTCCCGCACGGCGACGAAGTCGAGCGGGCCCGCCGACGCCCCCAACAGGCGGACCGGATGTTCCCGCAAGCTCAAGACGTCGTGCACATAGCCGGGCTGACGCATGCCCACCGCGACGGTCGAGACCGGGGCAGACAACGCGCTGAGGATCGCCTTGTTCGACAACGGGAGGGCGCGCCACGGAGCCGGGAGCTGGGGGTCCAAAGCGGTACAGACGCGGCGGGCGAGATCGCGACGGGCCGAACGGAGCGCCGCCTCGATCGCCTCGAATGCCTCGTGCAGGGTCGTCCCGTATCGTTCCCACCACGCAGAGAACGCGCTGCGAGTCTCTCCCTCGAGTGCTGCAAGAAGCGCGGCACTCGTGCGTCCCAGGTGCGTCGCGATGACGTCGTGCCGAAGCCGCGTCCACTGTTCCAGGCCCATCGACGACAACCGAGGCGCCAGCTCTTGCCCCCAGCGGAACAAGTCGACCGCGTTCTCTCCGGGCCCGACCATCAGCTGCTGGCCCAACCCCATCGCCCACTCCGCTTCGAGCTTGCGAACCCTTGCGAGCACACCCGCTGCAACGTCGAGGTCCCCACCCGCCTCGGGCACGTCCGCCAGCCGGACCAACGACGTTTCCTCGCCGCGCTCGACGAGCGCTTCGAGGGAGCGGTGTGTGAGCACGCCGATGTCCGCGGCCGCTGCGGCATCGAGGTTGGATGGCGCGCCCGCACGAGGCTGGAGTGCACCCAACTCGAAGAGGTTGAGCGGCATTCGAGCCACGCTGAAGTGGTGGCCGTCTCCCGCGACCTCGGCCGCGAGCTCCACCATGCGTGCCACGGAGGTCGATCGAGGGGAGTCAACCGGCTCCGCAAAGCCGTTGCTGCTCACCCCGTACGCGCCGATTCGCCCCTCCTCCACCCATCCTTCCAGGGCTTCGAATGCACGGCGCAACCGGTCCTCCAGCGCCTCAACGGTGAACGTCGCATCGACCGTAAACAACTCCGGATCGTGCAGCAGCACGACATCGAGTCGCTGCAGACCCAGGCGCTCGAGCGACTGGTCGAGCTGCGCACGGAGGAAGTCGGGATGAATGCAATGCCCCCGGTCTTCGCCGAGCTCGACGAGTTCGTCATCGGGGGCAGCGGCGCACAAGGTCGCGAGATCGGCCCCGCGAGCTTGACCGACCCGGGTGATCACCACGACCTGTTCGCGTCGGAGCTCGCCGTGCTGCACGAGATTCGCGAGCATGCGGCCGACCAAGCGCTCGCTGCTCCCGCCGGTCGCGTGGGCGCTCGTATCGATCAGGTTGACGCCCCCGCGGAGCGCATCCGCCAGCGCCCGCCGATGGAGCGGTGCGTCGTCCCGAACGCGAGCCGCCCCAAAGCTCACCGGCGAGACGGTCAACCCAGTTCGACCCAGCACACGAGCGCCTGCCCCGAAGCTGTCGGCTCCGCGCCGAGTCCCAGCCACGCTCGCCGAACCTTGCAGCGGCGCCTCACTCATGCGTCGTCCTGGGTGTAGCTCGCCACGATCACGGTTCCGATCCCACCGCGGACCCAGAAGTCCCCCTCCACGGTCATCTTGCGCGGCTGAGTCGCCGCGACGAGGTCATCGAGGATCTGGTTGGTGACGGCCTCATGGAACGCGCCTTCATCTCGGTAGGACCACAGGTACAGCTTCAAGCTCTTGAGCTCGACACAGGTCTGGTCCGGCACGTAGTTGATGCGGATCGTGGCGAAGTCGGGCTGCCCGGTCTTGGGACACACGCACGTGAACTCCGGGCAGTTGAACCGAATCTCGAAGTCCCGCTCCGGTTTCGGATTGGGGAACGTCTCCAGCGACTTGGATGGCTGCGAGGGCACGGCCCGACGCTGCCACGACCGCGCCCAAACCTCCACGCCTCCCGCCGGGCTGCGGGTCCTGCGCGAGGGGGGAGCGCAAAATCCGTTTGGCTTTCCCCGCCCCCTCGTGCTACATAGCCGCTCCCTCGCGGCGGGCGTAGCTCAGCTGGTTAGAGCGCTGGTTTGTGGTACCAGAGGTCGCGGGTTCAAGACCCGTCGCCCGCCCTCAGCCCCACGATGGTTCGCCATCGTGGGGCTTTGCTTTTCTGCACCCTTGGATGTCTCCCAGCGGCCATCGGGACCTCCGAGGCGGTGGAAGCAGGCTAGCGGAAGATCTTCGCGACGAAGCCCACGCTTGTGCCCTCGGCGCCGTCGCCCGGAGAGTACGTCTCCCGCCACTCCCCGGCCACGTAGATCGCCTCGCCGTCCACCGCAACGCCCCGAGCGTGGCCCGAGTCGACGCCGGGTCCCGGTGCCGAGGACAAGCCCCATCTCGGCGCACCTTGTGGGCCGTACTCGAACACAACGGGAACCGGCGGCGTACCGAGCATTCCGACGACGACAAGGCTGCCGTCGTCGGTGAGCGCCAAGTCTTCGAACTCGTCGTCGAGCATCGAGCCACCGTCGACCCGTTCCTCCCACACGAGGTCGGCCTTGGACAGGGAATACGCGACGACCCACGCGTCCTCGTCGCCATCGGTGACCACGCTTCCCGCGGCGTAGAGGGTGTCTCCGCGGATGGCGAGCGCCTGAAATCGGCCTGGCCGGAGGTCGTCGAAGACCGGGAGCAAGCCGTCCTCGTGCGTCGGGTCCACGACCTCGAAGATGTGCGGCGACCCCCCGCGCAACCCGGCGACGAAGATCTCCTCGCCGGAGGTCGCCACCGCATCGAGCTGGCTGCCCTGCTCGTCGCTCACCCACCCTGTGCACCCTCGGGCAACGCTGCAGCTCGCGAGACCGAACCCGTCGGCGTTGTACTGGCCGTTGGTGACCAGCACCCCCGAGCCCTGAAACGCGATGCCCTTGGAGCGGGTGCCCATGGTCTGGAAGTCCATCGGGGCTCCGAACGCCCCGGTCCCGTCCAGCTCGGTCATCCCCACGACCGCGCTGACCCCCGGCTCGTTGCTTCGCCCCGCAAAATAGACCTCGGCCCCTCGCGCCGCGACGCCCCGAGCCTCGCCCCCGATACCAGCGCCCGCACCGATCGTCAGCTCATCCAGTACGCTGCCATCTTCGGTCGCCAGCGAGACGAGCCGCACCAGGTGTTCCGGGGACGCCACGTCTTCCCCTCGACCGGCAGCGACGACCACGTCACCGACCAGGGCGACGTCGTTGAACCGCTGCGCGATGCCATCCTCGAAGTCCAACTCATGGACCCACTCGAAGTAGGGCTCGCGCTCGCAGTACTCGTCGCACCCATCACCCCAGTCGAGGTTGCCGTCGTCGCACTCCTCTCCGGGCTCGCGGTCACCGTTCCCACAGACGTGGGGACCCGGACCCGTACCGGTCTCATCGCCCGTGGAGTCAGACGCGCTCGCCGAAGCCGCACTCGATAGGTCGTTGGCGTCGGTCTCGGACCCGCCGCGGCTCGACCCGCTGGAGGTCTGCGCACTCTCGGCGGCGCTCTGCCCGGATGCGAACTCCGGGTTCAACCGAGCACATCCAAGGCCGCCAAGGCAGACGGCGCCCGCGGCTGCGATGATCCGTCGCATCCTGCGCAAGTCTAGCAGCTGCGATTTGCGTCGGAGCCCACCGGCCCGCATGCTCCCTGCATGGTTTGGAGGTTTCGGGGCTTGGGACGTGTTGCGATCGCGGTGGGACTCGCGATCGCCGCGGGGTGCGACAGCACGCCTGCTACGGAGGGTTCGGGTGGCGCGGATGCGACCGGCGAGGACGGGTCGACCGGTGGACCGGCCACGACGTCGGCCGACACCGCGACCACAGCAACGAGTTCAGCGTCCTCAACGACGACCGCGAGCGACAGCGGTCCCACCAACCCGACGACCGACCCGACCGACAGCCCCACGACGACAGATCCGACGGCTTCCGAGAGCGGGTCCGACACGGGGACGACCGAGAACGGCTGGATTGAGATCGGCCACGGGCTGGACGAGTTCTTCCCGTTCGAGGACGAGCTTCCGCTCACGCTCGGGCCCCAGGGATTCATGATGTTCTCGCTCCCATTGAGAGGAAGCGGCTTCCCTGTTCCTGCGGATCCGTTTGACTTCGATCATCCCGACACCCCGGTGTTGTCGGTCTGGACCGACATCGAAGGCATTCCGTCGGACCACCCCTCGGGGCACTTCGCCGCGTACCTCGACTACCCCGTACCGTTCTCGCTCTCCGACGAGGAGGGGGTGGACTACGAGTTCATCTCGGTGTGGCTGGTCATCCCCAAGACGTACGCCCCCGCCGAGCTCGCCGGTCGCGAAGCGATCGTACACGCAGAGCTGGCCACCTCGGACGGTCAGGTCCTCCTCGACGACCACACACTCACGGTGCTGGACGCGACCGTCGGTGAAGGCGAAGGCGACGGCAGCTGACCGCACGCCCCGCGGCGCTCTACGAGCCCGTGCGGGCTTGTAGACGGTAGAAGTCGACGACCGCGTCAGTCAAGCTGGAGACCACACGGGTCATGCCCGCGTCGCTCATCAGCAGGGCGCCTTCCTCCGCGTGATCGAGGAAACCCGACTCGAAGAGCACCGCAGGCATGCGGGCTCCCATCAAGACGTCAAACGGAGCCTGACGAACCCCGCGATCGAGCCGATCTGGGAACGCGTGCTGTTGATGCCCCTGAATCGCCTTGGCCAAGCGCCCAGCCGAGACCCGCTGCTGGGCCATCTCGAGCTGGCGAAGCATCGTGTCGACCTCGGCGCCCGACTTCGCTGTGCCCGGCTCCGCGAGCCCCTCGTCGTTCTCACGACGGGCCGTACGAGCAGCTTCGAGCGAGCTGGCCCGGGCATCGAGGACGTACGTCTCGAACCCGTGCTGTGCGCGGGACTCTGAAGCGTTGGTGTGGACGCTCAGGAACGCGTCCGCTTTCGCGCTGTTCGCAAACGCGACGCGATCCGCCAGCGTGCAGGAGCGATCCGTCTCGCGGGTCAGGACCACCTGAACATGCGGCAGTCGGTCGAGCACCGCTGCCCGAAGCGCGAGCACGGTTTGAAGGGTGACATCCTTCTCCAACACCCCGTCGCGAGACCGACATCCGTCGTTGTCGCCACCGTGGCCCGCATCGAGACACAGGACGAAGTCACGCCGCACAACCGGACGAGGACCGGCCCACGCCGTCCCCGAGACCGTCGCCGCCGCCAGTCCGCCCAAAAAACCGCGCCGGTTCCACATACCCATACATGTAGGACACCGACCCGGAACCGAGGAAATTATCCGCAAACAGGGTCTGGCGATGCGCGCACAGCCGTTCGCGATGCTAGATCGTCAGGAGCCTGTGCCGCACCCGCGACTCGCTCCCGCTGCGACCTTCGTCGGCTTCGCCCTGGTCGCCGCGGCGTTCCAGGTCTTGGCGACGCTGCTCCTGGGCCTCGCGCCGCTCGAAGCCATTCAGCGCGCGGCGGACGAGGGCTCCCGGCTGTACCTGATCGGCGCGCTCGGAACGACCGTCGCGACCGGCGTGTTGTGGGGCCTCCGCAAGCGCCCGCTCGTCGCATCGATCGCGTTCCTCACCCTGGAGCTCTCGCTCCTCATCGCGCTGATCACCAAGACAACACGCTTGGGCCTCGCCTACCACGGCGAGTTCATCCTGCATCACTTCATCACGTTCCTGTGTGCAGCGGCGTGCGTGTCGCTGGGCTGGGGTTGGTCTCGGGACGAAGACCTCGGCGCTCGTCGGTGGGTGGTCGGCATCCCCGCGCTCCTCGGCGGAATCGGACTCTTCTCGATTCACGTCCTCGAGCAGCCAGGCGTCGGGATTCGCATCCCGGCTCTCGCTTTGCAGATCGCGATGGCGCTCGCTCTCACGGCACCGGCCATCGCGCTGGTCGGCACCTGGGCCCAACACGATGACCGCCAGCGGATGGCTCGCATCCTCGCGATCGCGGTGATGGTGCCTTTGTTGCTACGCGTCGCGGTCGGCCTCCCTGCCAGCCTCACGGGCTCGCCGATCCCGGATGCGGCCCGGACTGCGGTGATGGGCGCAGTGGTCGTCGCATCCGCGGTCGCCTTCTGGGCGTTCCGGCCGCAGATGCCACGGCCGGTTCGGTTCGTCGTCATCGCGCTCTCCGCGTTCGTCACCGCTCTGCTGTACATGGTCTACGTGCATCCGCTCGGGTTCGGGAAGCTCGAAGACGGCGTCGGCGGCATCGCCCAATCCCTGTTCGGCTTCTCCCTGCCCTACCCGACCTTCGTCGCCTCGTGGCGGGTCGTGATGGTCTGCGTTGCGGTGTTCTTCATGTTGTCGGTCGTCTACGGCGGCCTGCTCTCGTGGGATGAACGATTGCGCGGGCTCGCATTGGGGCTCTACGCAGTCACCGGGATCGGCGTCTCGAACCCACAACTCGCCCTCATGGCCTGCGCCGCGCTGCTGCTCGTGGTGCACACGCTGCTTCGGTCCTCCTCGAGCGAGGGCCTCGAGGCATCGACATCGGACGTGCCCATCGAGGACATCCTTCGAGACACCGCCGATCTCCTCGATCTCCCGGCCCCAGTGACGATTGAGGGCACCGCTGTGTCGGTGCGCGGTGACCTGGGCGACGCGGCACTCAAGCTCCGCGCGCGACCCCGACGCGGGGGCGGCTGGCAGGTTTCGTTCCAGGTCGGCATCATCGGCCGCGGTCGCCCAGTGCTGGAGCTGACGCCAAGCTCGGGAGGCGGCGGGCCTCGTCCTGCGCATGAGCTGGCGCTGACCCACCGGGCGGTCGGCGACATTCGTCGTCTCGAAGAGGTCGACGACGCGCAACTCGACGCGCTGCAACCCTTCACGGGCGCAAAGGCCCGCTACTGGGACGCGGGCGTCGAAGTCGACCTCGGAGCCGACCTGGCCGACCTCGATGCCCCCCGCCTCGCGGCCCTGCTGAAGACCTCCGCCGCAGACGTCGACGCGTAGTCGGGCGCTCGAGCGGCGATCGTTCAGAACGGCCTGCAGAGTGAGTCGCTGGGCGCTTTTGGCAAGGCGGGAGGCCGAAGGCGGACTTGGGTCGAGCGCCGAGTCACGCAGCCAGACGTGCTCTGTGGCGTGCGTTGCAGGCCGACTTCAAACGGACCGCCGCTCTAGCTCCCGAAGAACGAGCGCAACGCTTCGATCCAACCCGGCTTGCCGACAAGCTGCTCCAGCTCGCCGTCGTCGAGATAGATCCCACCACACCGCAGACACTTGTCGACCCGTACGCCGCGAAAGACGATTTCGTCCATCTCCGAGCCGCACTTGCAGCAGCGCATCCAGTGAAGGGTCCGCTGTCGCTCCCGCTCCTCGCCCATCAACGAGTCTCCGTCGGCTTGGCGCTGGGCGCGAAGCGCCACGATCTCTTCGCGGGTGACGTCGGATGCGTTGCTCATGGTGCGGGCGACGGGGGTTCGGGTTTGCGATCACCCGACGGGGGCTCGGGTTTCTTCTTGGGCGTGTCGCCCCCGCCCGAGGGCTCGGGCTTCTTGGAGTCGGAGGGGGGAGATGGTTTCTTCCCCGCCGCGTTCTGTTTTGCCACGAAACTCTTGGCTTCGGCGTGGCTCGGAGAGACGCCGAGCACTCGCTTGTAGAACCTCAGCGCCTTGTCCTTCTCGCCGAGCTTCGTCGCTGCTCGGGCCGCGCCAAGCAACGCCGGCATGAACCTAGGCGAGCGAGCCAGGGCTTTTTCGAAGTACCGCAGCGCGGTCGTCGAGATGCCCTTCTTGCGGTTTGCTGTGCCCAGACAGACCAGGACGTCGATGTCGTTGGGCCGACGGTCAAACGCGCGCAGCAGCAGCTTGAGCCCGCCGTTCACGTCCCCGCCTTCGACCTTCTCGCATCCCCGCTCGATCAACTTGTCGACGGAGACCCCCTTGGGCCCATCCTTGATGATGATCGTTTCGTCGGGCTCGCCGGACTCGGACGGAGCCTCGCCCGAGTCACCATCCGCGGGTGCGCCGGTCTCAGCCGGAGTCTCGGCAACGCCAGAGTCGGACTCCGTGGGGGTCTTGGCGACAACCGCCGGGCCACCGTGTGCGACGAGCAGCGCCTGCACGGTGGGATCATCGGCGGCCCGGGTCTCAAGGGCAGTGCGGACCTGTGCTGCGCCCACGTTGTCGCCTCCGCGTGCGTAGGCGGTCGCGAGCAGGACCTGCGCCGGAACCGAGGGGTTCTCCAGCCCACTGAGAGCACTGATCAGCCCCGATGGAACACGCGCATTCGCATCCGCCCACAACTGCGCGCCCATGACCATGGCCCGCAGCTCGACCGCATCGCCGGGCACGTGTGGGAGCACTTCGTCGGTGGGTCGTCCTTGAGCCAGTCGAACCCGAGCACGAGTCCGGGCGAGCCGCGTCGGGTCTGCTTGGTCGACGTCGACATCGGCGAAGGCCTGGGCCGCTGCATCCGCAGCGTCGTCGGCTCGGGAGGCGGCATCACTGCCGTCGGCTCCATGAACCGCCTGCAACCGAAGCGCCACCGCCTGCGCGGCTCGAGCCTCGGCGCCCGCAAGCGCGACATCCGCCCGCGCGGACGCAGACAACCCCTCTTCAGTCCCCGCCTGCTGCGCGGACGCGATGGCGATGTCGAGTTCGCGCAGAGTCCCGTCACTCACGGCAGCGTCGACCTGGGCGAGCGCGACGGGCTGAGGATCGGAGTCCGGCGCACTCGCAGCACCGCTTGTACCGAGCACGCGCTCGCGCACCTGAGGGATCCCGAACACCACCGCGGCGCCACACAACAGCCCAAGCCCGGCAAACAGCGGCCACGACGAACGACGTGGGGGCTGCGGCTCGGGGACAACGACGCTGTCGAGAGCTAGCTCGGACGACACCGGCGCCGACGGGGCGGGCGGCGTCACGACCGGGACATCCGGCTCTGGTTCGCCTTCGACCGACGACAGCGGACCGGTAATCGCCTTGACCGGCTCGCTCTTCACATGGGCCGTCACCGCCCCCAGCATCGAGCCCGAGATCTTGGGGCGTCTGGTCTCGCCACTGGTCTCGCCGCTGGGCTCGGCGCTCGAATCCACGGCTGGTTGGACCGCGTCGACCTCTGGTTCCTCGCTCTCGTCGAGGATTCGCAGAACCCCGCTGGCCTCGGGATCCGCACTGTCGAGTCCCGCGACGATCCGGACTTTCGTCGTCTGGTGCTTGGGCTTCCGCCGCGATGCGCCGGGGACCGGGACCGGCTCGAACACCGGCTCGGTTCTGAACTCGGGTTCGGGTTCGGGCTCGGGGACAACGAGGTCATCGAGGACCATCGACGCCGAATCCTCGTAGAGCGAGGTTCGAGACACGACTCCGGGCGAAACGGAGACCGTGTCTTCGCTGGGACCGTTGACGCGCCCACGGACGGTCGTGTCGTCGGGTTCATCAGCCGAGTCTCGATCGAAGTCGGCGCTCTGGAACAACCCCGACATGTCGAGGCGCTCGGAGTGGTCCCGCTCCATGGGCTGGACCACGTCGGAGCCCGCGGTGGGGATGTCGTCGCCCGCGTAGGACGGTGGCGGACCGACCGAGGAAAGCTCTTCGCTCTCGATCGGCGCGGCCTCGGGGGCTCCGAGGACAACGGGAAGGTCCGGGAACCCGGCGAACGCGTCCGAGAACTCCGGCATGTCCCCCAGTCGAATCCAGTGCTTGCCGGTCCGAGAGATGGTGTCGTCCGGGTGAAGCCGCCCTTCGCGGATCCACACTCTCATCGTCGGAATGTCTTCAGCTTCGAAGAGGTCGCCGTCGACGGTCTCCACGCGCCACGCTTGGGCGGAGCTACCGTCCGGCGGTTCCACCCGAAACACGTAGCGGCACACCGCACAGCGGACCGCAACGCCATCGGAGCCGACCTGCCGATCGTCGAGCGAGAACTGGGTCTGGCAGTTTGAACAGCGTACGAACAAGGCCTGAAAGCGAAGTTAGCACAACCGTCCTCGCCGCCCAGAACACCTGACGAACGCGCCCGGTGCTCTCATGCGAACTCGGCTGGCGTGCCGGGCGTGCACGTGCGGTCAGCCCGCAACTCGACTGATGATCCCGCCGCTCACCGCGGCGACCGCAGCACCCACGACCACGAATCCGAAGTAGCGCATCGCCGGAGGGATGCCCTTCTCTTTTTCCAAACCCGCCTCCGCACCGCACTGCGGGCAGCGGTGCGGCCGTTCGTCTTTGGATTCGCCCCCACCCTCGATGCGGGTGTGACACTGGCTGCACAGATACGCCACGGTGATGTGGGCCTATCCGCTCCCCAAACCGGTGTCAAGCTGCGGCAGCGCCCGCACCCCCTTCGTTCGTGCAGCAACTGCACGTTCATCGCCCCTTCACCGCGCCTTTACGGTGTCCGCGCCACCGAGGTGGCACACTTCTCACGTGCGAATCTTGCTGATCGAGGACGATGAGCGCCTGGCCGAGGTGACCGCCGAATACCTGCGGGACCAGGAAGCGGAGGTCGAGGTCGTGGGCGACGGGGCCGCAGGGCTGGAACGCGCCCTGGCCGGCGAGCACGACATCGTGCTGCTCGACCTGATGCTTCCCGGGTTGGACGGGATCGCGGTGTGCAAGCAACTGCGGGCCCAGTCCGGGGTTCCGGTCATCATGCTCACGGCCAAGGGGGACGAAGTCGACCGGGTGGTCGGCCTGGAACTCGGCGCCGACGACTACGTCCCCAAGCCGTTCAGCCCCCGCGAACTCCTCGCCCGGATCCGGGCCGTCCTACGACGCCACACGGCCACCCCCGCGGCTGCCGTCGCCGAGTCGGTCTCCACGGCAGAGGCTGGCCCGCTGACGATCGACCGCGAGCGGCGGGTCGCGGAGCTGCACGGGGAGCGTGTCGAACTGACCGCGTACCAGTTCGACCTGTTGTGGGTCCTGGCCTGCAACGTCGGCAAAGTTCTCGAACGCGGCGACCTCAACAACCGAGTTCGTGAGCTGCGGGGCGACCCGCCGGTCGAGTTCGACCCCAGCGTGGACCGCTCGATCGACGTGCACCTCAGTAAGATTCGCGGAGCACTGGGCACGGCCCATCCCGACGGCAAGGACCTCATCGAGACGGTGCGCGGCGTCGGGTACGTCCTGGGACCAGACCGATGAAGCAACGGCGACGCTCGAGCCTGTTCTGGCGGATCTACGCGACGGTGGTCATCACCGTGCTCGCGGGGACTGCTGTGGGCGTCACCGCGACGTGGTTCATCCTGCAGGAGCGGTCCGAACGATGGGTCGGGCAGGCGCTCGAACTCCTCGAGGAGAAGAACGACGGCCTCGTTCAGGCACTGCGAGATCCCGAGCGGCTGGAGACGACGGTCGAGGCCATGGGCGAGACGCTCGGGACACGGGTCCGTATCACCGACCCCAAAGGGCGACCGCTGACCCGCCACCGGGGGCATGACGACGGCCCCCCACCCCGGCATCCACGACGACACGCCAAAGCCCTCCGACAGGGGCGGACGCTGGTCCTACACCGCGGGAAGAACCGCAACTTCATTCTGTTTCCACTGATGGACCCCGACAGCGGCCGCACAGTCGGGATCGTCTCGGTCCGCCCGAACGACCCGCCCCGGGGAATTGCACTGACCGTCTCGGCGCTCGCGATGCTGCTGCTGCTGGGCCTGGGGGCCCGCTCCCTGTCGCGCTCTCTGACCTCCCGGCTTGGCCGGGTGGAGGCGAGCGCCCTGAGAATCGCAGGCGGAGAACTCTCCCACCGCGTCGTCACCCCCCAGGGCGCGCCGGCTGACGAACTCGACGAGCTCGCGCTGTCCTTCAACGGCATGGCGGACAAACTCGAGGCCTTGATCCGAGGTCAGCGGGTGCTGTTGGCCAACGTGTCGCACGAGCTTCGTACCCCGATCGCCCGGGTACGGGTCGTCCTGGAGATCCTCGAAGGACGGGTCGACCAGATCGACAAAGGCGGCACCGACCCCGACGCATCGAAGCACATCGAGCGACTGCGCAAGGGTCTGAGCGACATCGGCCGGGACGCGCAGGAACTCGAGTCCCTCATCGGAGACCTGCTGACCTCGGGCCGTCTCGACCTATCCGTCGCGGGCGGTGCGCTCGAGGTCAGCCCTGTCCGCCTCGATGAACTGTCCGAACACATGGCGGACCGGTTCTCAGCCACCGTCACCTCGACACCGTCGCCGACGATTCAGGGCGACCGGATGCTGTTGGAGCGTCTGTTGAGCAACCTGCTGAGCAACGCCCGGCGCGCCTGCCCAGACGGTGCGCTGACCATCGAGGTGTCGACGAATACGCAGGGCTACGTCATCGCGGTGGAAGACGAGGGGCGGGGCATCGCCCCCGACGACCGCGAGGTGGTCTTCGAGCCCTTCCGCCGGTTGGACGAAGCGCGCAGCCGGGACCAAGGCGGCGTAGGGTTGGGGCTCTATCTTTCCCGGCAGATCGCTCGGGCGCACGGCGGCGACCTCCAGGCCCGTAGCCGGATCGACGGAGCATCGGGCGCGCGCATGGTGATCGAGCTCCCGAAGACGCCGCCATCGAGGGGCTGATACCCTCGCGGACGTGGAGGCGTTTCAGGCCGCATTCGTCGAGCTTCTGGTCCAGTACGAGGTGATCCGCTTTGGGTCCTTCACCCTCAAGTCGGGGCGGACCTCACCGTACTTCGTCAATGCCGGACAGCTGCGGACGGGGGATGCCATCACCCGCCTCGGCCAGGCCTACGCTGCGCAGCTCAAAGCCAACGACGTCGCCTGCGACCTGGTCTTTGGTCCCTCGTACAAAGGTGTCCCGCTGGCGGTCTCCACCGCGATGGCACTCGCGGGTGATGGCCGTGATGTTGGGTTCTCGTTCGACCGCAAAGAAGCCAAGGACCATGGCGAGGGGGGCACCTTCGTGGGCACCCAACCCGAAGCGGGGATGCGAGTCGTCGTTGTCGACGACGTGATCACCTCCGGCCGTTCGATCCGCGAGTCCGTCGCGCTGTTGAAGTCGACCGCAGACGTGCAGGTCACCGCGGTCGTCGTGGCGGTCGACCGTCAAGAGAAAGGGAAGACCGACCGCTCCACGCTCACCGAGCTCCGCGATGAGCTGGGGATCGCAGTGCTGCCGATCGTCTCGGTCCGGGCGATGGTCGAATGGCTGGTGGGTCGGGAGATCGGCGGGACGACCGTCCTCAACGAGCAGGGCAAAGCGGCTATCGAGGCGTACCTGGCCGAGCACGGCGGGGCCGAGACGTGACCGCGCGCCTTCTGCTCGTCGCGCTTTGTGTGTCGGCGGGGTGCAGCGAAGACCCCGCGGGACCCCTCGATCCCGAGACGGTCTCCGCGCTGGCAAGCGAAGTCGGAGACGCCCAAGGTGTCGCGCCCAGCGGCGTGTACGCGGTCCAGCTGACCGCCGAAGACTGCGGGTGCATGGACGTGAACACTGCGTTGTTGGGCCTCACACTGTGTCAAGGCGCTCCGTTCGGCAGGAATGGGAACCCCTCGACGTTTCAGACGACGTTCGACGTGGTGGTCTCCGACGGCATCGTCGACATCGCGTCTGAGTTCGCGGCGTCCAACCCGGTCGGAGCACTGGATGCGGATGGCGCGTTCGACATCGGCGCAGTCATCCGGCTGACCTCGTTCGCAACGACAGGCTTCCAGGTGACCCGGGCCGAAGGGTCGATCGACGCTGTCGGTGACAGCGACTACGACATCGAAGGCACGATCATGCTGCGCCTCATCGGACGTGTGGAACTCGAAGGACTCGACGAGTTCATCACCGAGGTTGACGACGTCGACTGCACCGAGTCGATGCGGTTCACGGGGAACCGCTACATCGTCCGCTGAAGCGGGCGAACCTGCTTGTACTGCCGCGGTGACATCGACGGCGGCCGGCGCCTCAACAGACCGACCCCCAACGCGAGACGCCGCACCCGCGGGTCAGGATCCACGCGCAGCCGCTTGAGCGCCGCGAGGTGTCGGACCCGTCGCCGGACGGGACGGCGGGCCAGCACGGACAACGCCCGCGCTTTGACACGCGCATTGCGGTCGGCAAGAAGCGACGCGAGGAGCTCGGGTCGGTCGTCGGCTCGAAACTCAAGTGCTGCCGCGACGGCCAGGCGCAGCCCCGGCCTCGGACTCCGGGCCGCGTACGCGAGCACGGACAGCGTGCCCGGCAGGTGGACATGCCCGCACAACGACACGGCCCGGACCGCCAGCTCGACGTCTTGTCTGGTTGGGGCGCTGTATCCGTCCGCCGACACGGGCACATCCGCGGGGATCGCCACCGCCATCACGGCATTCGTCAGCAGGGTCAAGATCTCTTCCTGTGCCCGTGCAAAGTTGAGGTGAAACGGAGCCTCGGGGTCGAGCGCAAGCTCGAGGTGTTCGATCTGAAGAGGGCCGGCCATATCACCACGCCCCCGCGTTTGGCGGCGGCAGCGGGTGAGTGGGAATCGGGGCTCAATCGATCAAACTATCGTCGGACGCAGCCCTCGTCAGCGAACTGCCACACCCCGAGGCACCTCGACCCGCCAGCTGCTACGAGGCATCTCGACGCGGGTCTGAAACAGCACCGTGCCGCCGTCCGCGGTGAATCGTGGGGAACGATCGCGGACGCCGTTCTTGGTCAACAGCTCGAGATCGCCTCCTGCCGCACCGATCAGCGCGATCTCGGAGTCCCGGCCCTGCCCTGGGTCATCCAGCGCGCGATCGAGAATCGTGAACGCGACCGAAGATCCGTCGGGCGATCCGACCGGTTCGCGGGCGATCCCGGCCCGTGTCAGTGTGGTGGTCGTGAACGCCGCCGAGTCGAGCCGAACCGTGACCGCCGGGGGGTCCTGAGGTTGCTCATCCGAGCCGGGTGTGGGCTCCAGCGCGGGCAAAGCCGGCGGCGCCTGGAACAGCGCGCCCCATGACACGTTGGCCTGGAGTCGAACGAGACGCCGAGGCTCCGCCCCTACGGTGAGGACCAGGCTGTCGTCGGAGAGCTTGGCCACTTCGAACAACGCGGGGTCCCGGCCGAGCTTGGTCGGCATGACCGACAGCGGCTTCGACTCGCGCTTCGCATCGAGAAGGTAGACCAAGCCGTCATCCCCGGTCGCGGCCATGAACCGCGCATCGAGCCACGCGGCGTCTCGAATGGCGACCCCGGTGAGCTCGACGAGGGTCGCGGTGCCCTTGAGCGCGTCGACGAACTCGAAGGTTGCCTCTGCGTCGATCGTACCAAGACGCGCCACAAACTCGCGACCAGGCACCGTGTCCGCGACCTCCTGCAGACCGCTCTCGGGGAGGTCGGCGAACACGTAGCCGCACTCTGCCTGTGGTGAGGACATCCAAACCTGCTGCGGTCTCCCTCGCCTTTCGATGAGAAGCGCAGCCCCGTCGGGCGAAGCGATGAGGTCCACCGGAGGACCGTCCAGCGCGGCGTGGTTGAACATGGGAGCGCACAACGGCGCGCGCCCTTGCTCGCTCGGCTGCGGAGCTGTGAACACTTCTTGCGGCGACCACTCCAGCTCGGCCCGGATGCCATCGTCGCTGACGACGTCGAAGTGACGCACCAGGGAGACCACGCCACCGCGGGGATTGGGAACCGCCCGCCCGCCGTCATTGTCCCCGGCGAGGCGGACAGGCTGATTGCGCCCTCGCTCCTCACGAAGCACGCGAGAGATCTCGCTCACCGTCTCTTCGGCCAGCGCCTCTGCCCGGTCGACGAGGTCCAGGTCGACGATGGCGTCCTCGAGCCTGGAGCGCAGTTGGATCGACTCCACGGACGCGGAATCGTTCTCCGGAAGCGCTTGGGCGAGGGCCTCTTGCGCGAAAAGGGCTTGAAGCAACCCGATCTCGACCCGCCGCAACGCGGTGGAGGGCTCCGGGTTGACCGTCATCTGATGGGGGAACGCGAAGTCGCCGACCGACAGTGCGGCGAACCGAACATGCTCCTCGAACTCCGGCATCCCTTCGATGTCGATCTCGCTGAAGTCGACCTCGGCGGGGTGCTCGAACACCACGTAGCCGTAGCCAAAGTGGTCTGCAAGCGTGAGCACGATCTGGACATCCGTCCCCTCGGGCGGATCGGGCAGCTCGAGACGGGCCTTCTCGACCCAGTGCTCGAGGCTGCCCTCCGCTGCGTCGAACCCGTCCCGACCCAAAACCGCGCTGTACCCGGCGATGTTGCCGGCCCGGACCACGAGGACTTTGTCGGCCCGCTCGGGGGCGCCGATGCCTTCGGCTCGGAAGAAAAGGAACCACGAAGCGGCACCCAGGGCCGCCAAGAGCAGTACGCCGAGCGCGAGGATTTTCCCGCTTCCACTGCGCCGAAGCGCCTCGAGATCCGTCCGCGAGTCCCCCGTCATGCCCGATACTCTCGCACATCCGTGGGCCAGTGCCCGCCGCTGGCGGCACGACGCGCTTGGAACGGGTTCAGGAGGTGGTCGGCGCAAGAGCGGCTCGGACGCCGCCGGCAAGGATCCCGAGCCCCGCACCGTGCGTCGGCAGGCACCCCTGGTCCCGTTGTGCGATCCAGTTGGGGTGGTTCTCCGGGTAGAGGTACGCCTCAGGGTGAGGCATCAGTCCGAAGATCCGGCCCGTCGGATCGCAGAGTCCTGCGACGGCACCCGGCGACCCATTCGGGTTGTCCGGCCACCGTTGCGTGGGCGCGCCCGATGCATCGGCGTATCGAACCGGGACGAGCCCCTTCGCGAGAACCTCGGCTTCGAACTCCGGGTCGAGCAAGACCTTGCCCTCGCCGTGTCGGCTCGGAACCTCGAGCAACGCCTTCGTCGCGCCTCGGGTGAAGACACACGGCGAGTCTGGGTCGACCGCGAGCCGGACCCACGCGTTGCGATATCCGAGGCGATCATTGTGAACCACGGTCGCCTGTTGAGCGGCCAGAGGATCCCCCACGCGTCGCTCGAGTCCGGGGACCAGGCCAAGCTTGACGATGGTCTGGAACCCGTTGCAGATGCCGAGCACCAAGCCGCCGTCGTCGACGAACCGGGCGAGTCGATCGCCCAACCTGGCTTTGACGCGGTTCGCAAACACCCGGCCCGATGCGATGTGATCGCCGAACGAGAAGCCACCCCCGAACACGACGATGCGGACGCGTTCGAACGCCGCCGGATCGTCGATCACATCGGAGAAGTGCCGGACGCTGGTGCGGGCTCCGAGCATCTCGAAACCCGCGGATGTCTCATCCTCGCAATTGAGACCATAGCCGGTGAACACGAGGACACCAACGTCGGACGCCCCTTCGATCGTGCCAAGAGGAGCCGTCCAGACGGGCGCCGGCCGTTCGGGATCGAACGTTGCGGGGGTCATCAGCTCAGCCGCCCGTCGCGGTGTCGGTGTCGCCGCCCGAGCCACCGTCGGTGTCGCTCGAACCGCCGCCTTCCGGACATGCTCCGACCGGAGGGTCGGGGAGCAGGTCGGGCGTCATCGCGTCTTCGGGATTGATGCGAATGGCCGCGAATGTAGAACCGGTGAGGTCGATGTTGGCCGGCACCGTGACCATGCCTCCGACGTTGCCGCAGTACACGTCTTCGTCTTGAATCGCACCCTGGAGCTGCATCGTGGCGACGATGTCACTTCCGGTGACCGGGTTCGCGTCTCCGATCAGATTGATCTCCCCCAAATCAGCGTCGAACGCCCCAGCGTCGTCGACTGGGAACGAGAGCAGGACCGGCTCCCCCGTGAACTCCCGCGGCGTGTTGGTGGCACCGATCTCAAGCGACAGAGGCTGCAACGCAATGTCGAGCTGCCCACCGCCGGCCTCGGCAGGGGTGTACGTCGTCGTCGCGACAAACTGGAACGGGGTCGTAGGCGCGACCGGAGTCGCGGTCAGCGAGAAGTGGAATGTGCCCGTGACGTCGACCAGCGTTCCTGCCACGTCCATTTTCACCGAGGCGGCGTCGTCCCGGATGTCCTGGGTCTTGTCGGCGAACTCGTCGTATCGACCCTCGGCTTCGGGACTCGGGCAGCCAAGCAAGCTCAGCGCTGCGCCGCCGAGGGTCGCGAGCGTCGCGAGCCTTCGGGGCAGGTTGAACGGGAGCGGGAGCGCGGTGGTGATCGAACGTCGAGCGGCTGGAGATCGAGAGGCCATGAGAAGACTTCCGTCCTTGGCGGCACCGGGAGCCAAAAGCGGCGCCCCATTTCCGTGACGAGAGTGTAGAGTGCGACCACTGATCGGCACAAGCCGGATCAGTCCCTCCCCTCCCCGGGCCAGGTGCTTGGATTCAGGAGTTCCCGATGGTGAAGCAACGCACAGCCAAGGTTTCGCAACGCACCCGCAAACCCGATGCCACGGCGGCCCAGCCCGCGACCAGGCCCTCACGCACCGCTGCCCGCAACGCCGGGAAGTGGAGCACAGGCGTCTGGGCAGCAGCCCTCGTCGGTTGTTTCGCTGCTGCCGGCGTCGGTGATGCCAACGCATCAGGCATCGCTGCCGCCCGATTCGGGGGCGAGCACGGTCACCCGACGACCGACAACCCCACGGCCATCTACTACAACCCGGCCGGCATTGCCCTGTCCAAGGGCACGCACATCTTCGTCGATGGCACAATCGCGCTGCGCTGGGCCGGATACGAACGGCCCGCAGCCGGCCCCGACGACGTGGCAGCCGGGGGGAACCCGGTGCAGAACAACCAGGAGACACTCGGGCTTGCTCCGGGCGCCAACGATGGCAAAGCCTCGTTGTTCAACGCCATCGCGTCTCCGTTCCTTGGGGTGTCCTCGGACTTCGGTACCGACTTCATCTACGGCGGACTCTCCGTCTCCTTCCCCTTCGGCGGGTCGGCGGTGTGGGACAAGAACAGCGTCTACAACGGCAACGACGAGTACCCGGGCGCGGTCGATGGCCAACAGCGCTGGTACTCGATCGATGGCTCGATCCGCTCGATGTACATCACGGGCGCGCTGGCGTTCAACATCCGCAAGATCGGTCTGTCGATCGGTCTGAGCGGGTCCGCGATCCGCTCCAACGTCACCACGCTGCGGGCCCGCAACGCAGACGGCACCGACGACCTCGTCACCGTCAACTCCGACGGTACGGTCGCCCGCGATGCTGATGGCAACACCTCCCTCAAGGAGGGCCGTAGCCTCGTGGACGTCAACGGCTGGCAAGGTGGTTTCGGAATCGGCCTCGTCTACGACGTGCTCAAGCAGGGCAAGTACTTCATCGGAGCGTCGTACACCTCGCAGCCCAACATCACCGGCGGCATGACCCTCAAGGGCAAGCTGCAAAACGCGTTGGCAACGAGCCAGCCCGATCAGTCGGACGTCGAGTTCACGCAGAGCCTCCCGGACATCTTCCGACTCGGATTCCGGATCCGACCCACCGACAAGTACGAGCTGCGGATCTTCGGCGACTACACGCGTTGGTCCGTGTCCGATCGACAGTGCTTGATCAACGTGTCGTCGAAGAACGAGCACACCTGTGACTTCGGCGACGGGGAAAACGCCCTCGACGACCCCGAGAGCTACGGCGCAGGCACTGGAGAAGAAGACAACCCCGCAGCGGGCGTCGTCCAGCACTTGCCGCGCTTCTGGAAGGACGCAGGCGGTGTTCGTATCGGTGGCTCGTACTGGTTCATCCCTGAGCTCGAGGGCTACCTCGGGGCGGGCTACGACAGCAGCGCGGTGCCGCTCGAGACGCTCGACCCGGCACTGATGGACATGAACAAGTTCTCGATCTCGGCCGGCGTGCGCTGGCAGATCATCAAGCACCTCGCGATGGCCTTCACCGCGACGGAGCTGATCTACCTGCGAACCAGCACCAAGGGGAAGAGCGCGCTCAACCGCTTCCCGGCGCCGACACGTCAGCCCAGTGCCGACGGGGTGTACACGCAGTTCCTCCAGCTGTTCAACATCTCCGCCGACATCTCGTTCTGACGGTTGGCGTCAGTCCTGACCAGCCAGCGCCGCTTCCGTGGCGCTGGCTTTTTCATGCCCGGACCACCACGCAGCAACCGCGACCCGTAGCGGGCCGCATGGGCCTTCGAACACGGCCCCAACCGGCACACCGAGCGGTGCCCAACCGGCACGCGGCTTGCTCCCTGTGGGGCCGGACGAATGCACGCTCGGTACGCTCGCTTCTCTCAGTTCCTGCACGTCGCAGGTCTGCTCGCCTTGGCAGTGCTGGTGCTCGCCTCGGGGGCACGCGACTCGCAAGCGCGCCTGGACCCCTACTACGTCCTGCGTGGGCTCGGCTCCGGAGATGTACGACCGCGGATCCTCTTCGTCGTCGATACGTCTGGCTCGATGAGTTGGCGCGCGACCGCAGTCGACCAACAGTGCAGCTGGGGCGACTGCGAAACCCAGACCGACACCCGCGAGAGTCGGATCTCGGCGGCGCGGCGGACCATCAACAACGTCATCTCGGCGACCGGAGACACGGCCTCCTTCGCCTTGATGTCGTTTGACCAGTACGACCCGCCGACGTGGACCCCGACGAAGTGCGCCGACGATCACCGCTTTGCGTGGGTCACCGACTACGGCTACTTCTGGTGGAGCAGCATTTGGACGTATCCCGGCATCAACGGGGCTTGGCGCCTGTGCCAGGGGAGCGAGCAGCGCCCCTACCCCTACCTTCGATGGGATGACCTCGGCAGGTTTGCGACCGTCAACGCCAACAACCAAAGCGGTGAGCTCCCCGACTCACCGTTGATCGGGACCAACGCGAACGACAGCAGCAACGCGGATCGGCAGGTGCAGTGGTTCCCGCGCTTCATGGGCGTCCGCGCCCAGCTCAACGCCGAGACCGACCCCGACCGGCGGGTACTCGATGAGACCTACGGTGACTACGGGTCCGACGACATCAACCGCAACACCAACGTGTGGGGGCACGATTTCTACTACTGGCCCTACGTCGACGGGTTCCCACAGTACGCGGGCTATGTGCTGTGGCCGTACGACAATGGGCTCAATGCCGGTGGCGTCATCGGGCAGAACAACTCGGTCAATGAGGCCAAGCTCTACGCGCCGTTCTACCTCGACCTCTCCGAGTCGAGCGTCGCCGAAGCGAACTGGGGACCCGCCACGGTCGACGAGGCATCACTCGCGGTGCTGGACAAGACGGCGCCCCTCATCGAGGGCGGCATCGATGCGGCAGGCGGGACCCCCTGGGCATCGGTCGTCGGAGAGGTCACCGACGCCTTCCCTCTCGCGAACACCGAGGGAAGCCATCAATCTGTCGCGAGCTACCTCAGCTTCGTCACCGCCCAGAGCGCGGGAGGCGTATGTGCACCGACCGCGGCGGTCCTTCTCACGGACGGAGTCCCGAGTCCCTCCAACCAGGGGGGCTCGACCCTGTACGGCCGGCTCGCCGCGCTACGACGAGACCTCGGCGTGCAGACGTACGTCGTCGGGTTCTTTCAGAGCACCGGCGAGATCAACAACATGGCGTGCTCGGCCGCGGGGGCCTGCGACGGCGCAAGCTGTGCCTCTCCGTGCGACGACGACCCGGCTTCGGCCTGGGACACCTGCGCCAACCCGGACAACCCTGCGGGGGAATGTGCCTATCTGGCCAACTCGTCCGACGAGCTTGCTGCCGTGCTCACCGGGATCGTCACAGCCGCCCTCGAGGTCGACCTCAGCTCGGGCTCCGGGGCCACCGCGAACGAGTTTGGCGTCGGCGCGGCGGGTGTGGCGGGCCAAGGAGAGGCCCTGCAGACCTCCCTCCAAGCCAGTACGACGTGGCCAGGCTGGAGAGGCTCGGTCCGACGGTCGCTGTGCGAGCACCGTGACGAAGGCGATGAGCTTCTGACCCAGTGTCAACTTCCCTCCCCCGAGTGGTCGGTCGACGAGGTCGAGGAGACGTTCGGGCCGTGCCCGCAGTCCCATACATGGGACGCGGGCGAGTGTCTGCGCGACACGGACTGGAACTCGCGCAGCATCTACACCACCACCGCGACGGGCCAGCTTCTTCGGATCTACGACGAGGATGGCGTCGCGGAGTCCGCCTTCCGAGCTCTCCTAGAGGAAGAAGGCATCATCGCCGCCCCGGATGAGCAGGAGAAAGCCAACGCCATTGCGGCGTTCATCGGCGGACGAGACTGGCCTGATGGATGGAAACTGCCCGGCGTCGCGTCATCGACACCAACTCTGGTCCGGCGCATTCCCCCGTTGCGAACCTCGAGCGTGCCCTCCGTGGCCATCCGCGACCCGCACTGCGGTGGTCGCAGACTCTCCGAGGAAGACGCGGGCGCCCTCCCCCAAAGCCTCGAGGACTTCGCCCGGGAGGCCTGGGACACCCGCTACGGCGGTGGCGCGGGGCACTACGAGTACCAAGAGGCCGTCCTCATCGGCGACGACATGGGGATGCTGCACGCGTTCCAGTACAACAGCGGCAACGAGATCTGGGGCTACCTGCCACGGTCCATGCTTCAAACGGTAGCGCAACAGGCCGACTTCGGAGCGGCAGCCGCAGGTCAACCAGAAGCCCTCGACGAGCACATCTATGGGATCTCCTCGACGGTCAACGTCGGGTGGGTCTACGACGACTCGGACGCCGACGAGGCGGACCACAAATGGCGCCATCTCGCGGTCTTCGGGTATGGCCCCGGAGGACATGACTACGTCGCACTGGATGTGAGTCACATGTCCCCACAGTCCCCGGCACAGCCGATCGAGGTGCTCTGGACCACCGACGACGATGACCACGCGGCCACCTACGATCCGCTCCTGGGCGAGACCTGGTCCCGTCCCTCGCTGAGTTTCCATGTTCCCGCAGACGATATGGCCAACGAGCCGGAGAGCTTCCTCGTGGTCGGGTCCGGCTATGGCGACGAGGTGGGCGGGCAAGCGGGGCGGTACTTGCTCCGGATCGAAGCGACAACGGGAGAGCTGATCGAGCACGTCGATGTTGGCGCCCCGGATGCCGATGCCTTCGACGACGCATTCGGACTCGTCGGCGACGCGGCGGTTGCAACACATTGCCTCAGCCGCTTCTGGGGAGAGGCCCAAGAGACCTACATCGCAGACCCATCGGGTCGCTTGTTCCGCTGGGACATCGGACGAGACACCGCACACGAGGCCGACAGCGGCGGTACGTGGGGCAGTACAGCAACACCGGTCGCCCAGTTCCGCGCTTGCGTAGGCATCGGAGACAGCTGCACGATCTCCCCCGGCAACGAGGGCGACCCCTTCGTGTTCGCCCCCGCGGTCACCGCCAACGACAGGATCGACGACGAGAGCAGCGCGGGGTCGGGCGAGCCCTCACAGGGCACCGACCAGTTCCTCGTCGCGCTCGTCAGCGGCTCCCACACCGACAGCGCAGTCAACCCGACCGACGACAGCAACCGGTTTCACTCGAGTCTGTATCTGTTGGCTGACGACCACCGGGGTGATGCGGTGGAAGGGTTCGCGATCCCCTCGGGGGCCCCGAAGATGACGCTCGAGGACATCGGAGACTACCCCGGGTACATGAGACTCGCGCTCAGCGACATCAGCCGAGAGCGTCGATTCGTCCCCTACCCCGGCGCCGCCGAGGTCTCGGAGACGAGGAACTTCGCACCGAACACGCGGCCCATCCGCTCTCCTCGAATCGTGACACGTGGGGTCGTGGACGCCTCGGGTGAGACGCCGACCGTCGTCGACGGAGTTGAGGTCGTCGAGGTCACGTACTTCGTCCACGAGCCTCCGATCGAGAGCTGCGACCCTCGCTTCTACGAGCCCGCCACGCAGACCTGGCACGTCGACCAAGGCGCCACGTTTGAGATCTCGTTCCAGCTCAGCGTCGAAAGCAGCAGCGGCTTCAACTTCGAAAACGGCGCGAGCGAAGACAGCGTCGAGTTCACGAACCCAAGCTTCGAACGCGGTCTTTCGATGACCGGGGTCGAGCAGTCGAGTGGGGGCGCATGCGAGGACGGCAACTGCGGGCCGCAGCCCGACCCCAAGCCCAACGTCGCGTGTGACAACAACGACGACCAGCCGCCTGTGTCGACGTCGAGCTACGTCGTCCCGCTCAACGCGCGGCAGATCGGCGGCTTCAGCCCCGTCGAGGGCTAGGGGCCGTCCCCGCATCCGCGCGCCGCCTCGTCGCGACCGCCAATCGGCACAACTCCGCGACGATCGTCTCACGTGTCTCCCCAGGGCTCGATTCGAGACGCCATGTCACGGCGGTGTCTCAGAGCGGGACGACCGTGCGACAGACCCACAACGGCCCAGGATCTCCGCGCCCGTAGGAGAACAGGGGATACCCCAGCACAACGGGCCCCAAAGTCGGATTGCGGTCGCAGCGCCCGCATAGATGCCGTGAGGCTGGGAATTCTCCACATCCCGGCTGCACTGCCGGGCCGTTCTGGGCGAACCATGTTTACTGCGTCCTTTTTCGGTATCTCGCGGCACACCTCTTGCTTAGTCAGTCCCCAAGGCCGGCTGCAGCGCGGCGGGGTCAGCGAGAATGAAGAAGCGAACGCAGTGGGGATGGGGCCTACATGGGCTGGGGTTGATGGTCCTGGCCGTGCTGATCATGGTCGGGGGTGCGCAGGACACACAGGCCAGACTCGACCCCTACTACGTCCTTCGCGGGCTGGGGAACGGCGACGTGCAACCGCGGATTCTGTTCGTGGTCGATACCTCGGGCTCCATGAGCTGGCGCTCCCAGGCCGCCGACGAACAGTGCAGCTGGGGCGACTGCGAGACACAAACCGACAGCCGGGAGAGCCGAATCTCTGCGGCGCGGCGGGTGATCAACAGCGTCATTTCCGACACCAGCGAGACCGCCTCATTCGCGCTGATGACCTTCGACCAGTACGACTCGCCGACCTGGACGCCCGCACGATGTGCCGACAACCGACGGTTCACGTGGGTCACCTGGTACGGCTACTTCGAATGGGCACAGATCTGGAAGTTCCCTGGGGTCAACGGGACCTGGCGCCTGTGCCAAGGCAACGAGCAACGCCCCTACCCGTACCTGCGCTGGGACGACCTCGGGATCAACTCACCGATCGTCGCCGATGACCAAGACGGCGAGATTCCTCCCTCGCCGCTGATCGGCTCCACCCCCAACCACAACAACAACGCCTTCCGTGGAGTGCAGTGGTTCCCGCAGTTCATGGGCATCCGGGCCCAGCTCAACGCCGAGACCGACCCTGATCAACGGGTCTTGGATGAGACGTACGGGGACTACGGCTCCAGCGATGCCGCGCGGATGAACAACGTGTGGAACCAGGACTTCTACTACTGGCCCTACGTCGACGGATTCACGCACTACGCGGGCTACTCGATGTGGCCCTCGGACAACGGGCTCAACGCGGGCGGTGTTGTTGGCCAAGACAACTCCATCAACGAAGCAAAGCTGTACGCACCGTTCTACCTCGACCTGTCGGACACGGACATCGACGAGCAAGAGTGGGGTCCACTCAGCGAAGAGGCCGCGACAGAGGCCGTCCTCGCCAAGACCGCACCGCTGACCGACGGTGGCGTTGACGCGGCCGGCGGCACCCCTTGGGCCTCGGTCGTCGGAGAGGTTGGCGGTGCGTACCCTCGGACCAACACCGAAGGAGGGCACCGTTCCGTCGCCAGCTACTTGAGATTCGTAACCGAGGAGGACTCTGGAGGACTCTGTGCGCCGACGACCGCGGTGCTCATCACCGATGGTGTCCCCAGCCCATCCAACCAGGGCGGCCCGGTGTTGTATCGGCGCCTCGCAGACCTCCGCAACGAGCTTGGCGTCGCGACCTATGTCGTGGGCTTCTTCCAGAACACAGGCGAGATCAACAACATGGCGTGTGCGGCTGCGGGCGCCTGCGATGGAGGCAGTTGCAGTACCCCGTGCAACGACGCTCCACACGCGGACTGGGACACGTGCAGGAACCCGGACAACCCCGCCACGTGCGCGTACTTGGCCAACTCGACCGCAGAGCTCGCCGAAGTCCTCACCTCGATCGTGACCGCCGAGCTCGACGTCGAGCTGCCCTCGGGGCCCGGAACGGTCGCGAACGAGTTTGGCGTCGGCGCCGACGGAATCCCCGGGCAAGGCGACCCGCTGCAGACATCGCTCACCGCCTCGACCGCGTGGCCGGGCTGGAGAGGACGGGTCCAGCGCGAGCTGTGTGAGCACCGAGACGCCGATGGCGAGCTGCTCCCGCAATGCCAGACCCCAACCCCCGAATGGACCGACGACGAGGTCGAGCATACGTTCGGCCCCTGCCCTCAGTCACACGCCTGGGACGCCGGAGAGTGCCTCTCCGAGACCGAGTGGCTCCAACGCAGGGTCTTCACGACGACCTCTTCGGGCAACCTGATCAAAATCTCAGACGAGGAAGGCCTGGCGACACCGACGTTCCGCGATGAGCTTGCGTCCTTGGGCGTCATCTCCGGGGTCGGACTCACCGCGCAAGCCAACGAGGTCGTCGCGTTCATCCTCGGCCGAGACTGGCCGGACGGATGGAAGCTCCCCGGGCTCGCGTCGTCGACCCCAACCCTGGTCCGCCGTGTCCCCGCCCTACGAACCTCGACCGTCCCATCGGTGGCGATCCGGGACCCGCACTGTGGCGGCCGACGACTCTCCGAGACCGATGCAGGCTCCCTTCCGAAGTCACTCGAAGGCTTCGCACGAGAGTCCTGGGACTCGATTCTCCCCACTGGAGGGCCGCACTACGAGTACCAGGAGGCCGTGCTGATCGGAGACGACCTCGGCATGCTGCACGCCTTCCAGTACAACAGCGGGAATGAGCTGTGGGGGTTCATCCCGCACGGTCTGCTGACCCGAGTCGGCGAACAAGCATCCATCGGCGCGGCGTCGGTGGGGCAACCCGAGGCGCTCGACGAGCACCTGTACGGTATCTCCACCAGCGTGAACACGGGCTGGGTCTACGACGACTCGTCGGCCGATGACGACGACCACCGATGGCGTCACCTCGCCGTGTTCGGCTTTGGGCCCGGCGGCTCCGACTACGTGGCGCTGGATGTGAGCCACATGTCCCCGGTGTCCAGCCGAGGTCCGCTCGAGGTGCTGTGGTCCACGAACGACGCCAGCCTGACCGGAACCTACGAGCCGTTGCTCGGACAGACGTGGGCCCGCCCTTCGCTGACCTTCCACGTCCCCGACGACGACATGTCCAACGAGCCCGACCCGTTCCTCATCGTCGGGTCCGGATACGGCGAAGGAGATACGCAAGGACGCGTCCTGCTGCGCATCGATGCCTTGACCGGCCAGTTGCTCGAGCGGGCGGAAGTCGGCAACCCCGACGTTGCGACGTTCGGCGACGCGTTCGGACTCGTGTCGGACGCAGCCGTCGGCACCCACTGTCTCAGCCGCTTCTGGGCTGAGGCACAGGAGACCTACGTGACCGACCCCTCCGGACGGCTCTTCCGGTGGGACCTGGGACGAACGAGCAACCACGAGGCGGACAGCGAAGACATCTGGGGAGACACCGCGAAACCAGTCGCCCAGTTCCCCGCGTGCACGGGGTCGGGTACGCAATGTTCCGTCTCCGCGGGCAACCCGGGCGAGCCATTCGTCTTCGCCCCGGCCGTCTCCGCCAACGACCGGATCGACGACCAAGCCAACGCCGCGGGCGGGTTGCCGCCGGAGGGCGAAGACCAGTTCCTCGTCGCGCTCATCAGCGGCGCGCACAACGACAGCGCCATCAACCCGCAAGATGGCAGCAACGAGTTCCACTCGAGCTTGTACCTGCTCACCGACAACCACCGCGCCGAGCCCGGCAAGGGGTTCAGCATTCCCGGCGGCGCCCCCAAGATGGCGGTCCACGAGGTGGGAAGCGACCCCGACTACGTGCGACTGGCCCTCAGTGATATCGAGCGCACCCGACGGTTCACGCCCTACCCCGGCGCGAGCGAGATCGAGGAAACCCGTCTGTTCTCGGCGAATGCCCGGCCGATTCGAGCACCGCGCATCGTCATCCGCGGTGTGGTCGACAACAGTGGCGACGAACCGCAGATCGTCGACGGCGTGGAGGTCGCCGAGGTGACGTACTTCGTGCACGAACCCCCTACGGAGTCTTGCGACCCGCGCTTCTACGATGCGGGTTCGGACACCTGGCACACCGACCAGGGCGCGACGTTCCAGATCACGCTCCAGCTGACCGTCGACTCGGTCTCCGGCTTCAACTTCACCTCGGGTGCGCCTGAGGATGCGGTCGAGTTCGAGGACACCGAGTTCTCCCGAGGACTGACCCAGCCGACCGTCACGCAAGACCGCGGGGATGCGTGCGCGGACGGCAACTGCGGGCCCCAGCCCGACGCCGAGCCCATGGTGGCCTGCGACAACAACGCCGACACGCCCCCAACGCCGACATCGAGCTACGTCGTGCCGCTCAACGCGCGCCAGCTCAGCGGATTCTCAGCCGTCGAAGGCTAAGACGCAGCTTGCACCGTTGAATATCGCGGGTATCCTCACGCGCACAGGCACCCCATGGGCGATTCCTCACAAAATCTTCATTGGATCCACGAGTCAGTCGCACACTGGGACGCCGACAAGGCTCGCATCGTCGGGGGCGCCCGGACGGGTACGCTCCCCTCCAAGCTGGCGTCCCACACCGCGGGGGACGTGCTGCCCGACGACTGGTGGCGGGTGGAGCACGAAGGCCGCTGCGTCGGATACGGCCGGATGGACGTCAACTGGGGTGACGCAGAGATTCTCCTGGTGGTCGAACCGGAAGCGCAGGGCCGGGGTGTCGGCAGCTTCATCCTCGAACGCCTCGAGCAGGAAGCGCGAACCCGCGGCCTCAACTACCTCTACAACCAGGTCCACCCCGAGCACCCCGCCCAGCAAGACATCACATCCTGGCTCGAGAACCGGGCGTTTTCGAGGACCGAGGATGGCCAACTCGCACGCGCCGTCGTGGGTGCTGCCCGACACTCCGCCTGATTCGCCGGCTGACTCTCGACTGGCGCGCGGCGTGAGAGGTCTCAGCCCGCGGGCGCGACCTCCTTGGGAGGCTCCGCGTTCTTCACATGGGTGTCGAACCAGCGGAACGACTCCGCGAGAACGTGCAGCACCGACTCCCGCGATCTGTAGCCGTGTGACTCGTGCGGCAGCATCACCAATCGCGCCGTGCCGCCGTTTCCTTTGAGTGCGTGGAACAGGCGCTTGGACTGAAGCGGGTAGGTCCCGCTGTTGGCGTCGTCCTCCCCGTGAATGAGAAGAATCGGCTCGTTGAGGCGATGGGCCGAGAACAGTGGAGAGACCTTCATGTACGCCTGCGGAGCCTCCCACAGCGTTCGGCGCTCACTTTGAAAGCCGAACGGGGTCAACGTCCGGTTGTAGGCGCCGGAGCGTGCAATGCCAGCTCGGAACAGGTCGCTGTTCGCCAGCAGGTTTGCAGTCATGAACGCGCCGTAGCTGTGTCCCGCGACGCCAACACGACCGCGGTCCGCGACGCCCAGCTCAACGACGGCGTCGATTGCAGCTGCCGCGGAGTCGTTGATCTGCTCCAAGAAGCTGTCGTTCATCGTCTCTGGGTCACCGACCACGGGCATCGCGGCGCCATCGAGCACCGCGTATCCCTGGGTGAGGAACATCAGCGGGGACGTGCTGCGTAGCCGCGTGAAGCGGTTGTCGGACGCGCGAACCTGGCCAGCCGTGTCCTTGTCGTTGAACTCAATCGGGTACGCCCACACCACGAGCGGGAGCCGCTCTCCTTCTTGGTACCCCGGAGGAAGGTACAGCGTGCCGGACAGCTCGACCCCGTCCTTGCGCTTGTACTTGAGGATCTGCTTGTCGATCCCGGTGAGCTGGGGGTGCGGGTCGGCGAACTTGGTGAGCGATCGACGGTCTCCACTGCTGTCCTGCGTGTACAGGTTCGGGGGCGAGGTCTTGGACTCTCGCCAGACCAACAGGTCACCACTCGCAGAGAACTCCACGAACGAGGCGTACTCCCCCTCCCCAGACTCGAAGACCCGTGTCGTCTTCCCGTCTTCCAGCGACATTCGCTGCAAGAACGGCCGATAGCCCGCAGGGGTCGCTCCGTTGCCGGACATCGAGATGCTCCCATCCTCGACCGGGATGACATACGTGCCGTCGGGGCGCAGGGCGTACACGGGGCGTCCAGGGTCCGCGTACGCATCGCGGACCGACCGATCGACGAGCGTTCGCTGGCCGGCCGCGTCGTGCACGATGGTTCGGGTCCAGCGCCGATCTCGATCGTAGTCGGTGACCAAGAGCTGCTCGGGCGTCTCGGTCCACGACATCTGCGAGAGCCGATGCTCGACCTTGACCAGGATCTTCGGCACATCAGCAAAGGGAGCCGCGTGCTGCATCAGCCGGTCGCGGTGCTCGGCTTCGACCTTCGGGTCCCCGTCATCGAGGGCCTCGACCCAGACGAGCGTGTCGGGCTTCTGCGGATGCCATTGCACGCGGCGAGGACCTTTTCGGACACCACCGATCGGGATTTCCTCGGCCAACTCCAGATCGGCGACGGTCCGCACGACCTTCGCGCTGCGGTCCCAGACCTCGGTTCTCAGCGGGAAGCGGTAGTAGGGCACCGCGTACGAGAAGGGCCGACGCAGGTGCTCGACGAGGAGGTAGTCCCCGCTGGGGGCGGCATCGACCGAGGCGATCATGCTGGGGGACCCGACGGCGCGTGGCGTGGCGCCTCCGAGTTCGATCTCCATCAACTGAACGGTGACCGCGTGTTCGAACAGAGCCTCGTCGTAGGGATTGAGCAGCAGGTCTTGATAGGTCCGGTTGGTCGCCTTCTCGCCCGCGGTGTCGGACACGCTCGGCCCCACGGGACGGCGCGGTCGTTGTGGAGGAGCCCCCGCATCCGCCGGGACCGTCAACAGCAGGAGACCGCCGCCACCGGGCAGCCAGGCGAACCCCTGGGTCAGGATGTCGTTGATGCGAACATCGGCGAGTTGGGCTGCGGTCGCGGTCGAGGTGTCCACCACCCACAGTCGCAAGCCATCATCGTCCCAACGCGTGAATGCGATGTGCTTCCCGTCGGGCGACCAGCTTGGCGGGCCCATTCGAATCCCCTCGGGCAGCTCGACGCGCCGGGTTTCGCCCGAGGCGACGTCGACGAGTTGGAGCCCTTCGTACATCCGGATCCGACGCTCGGCGGATCGTTGCGCGTCCACCCGCAGTCCCGCCAGGCGCTCGAACGGCGCTGCGATGTCTTCGATGGCGGGCAACGCGTCGTAGCTCGCCAGCAAGACGCGGTCCCCGCTGGGGCTCACCGTGATGCGCGGGGTCGTGGGAGCATCCACGATGTCGACAACATCCCCGGGCGGCTCCTCGTAGGTGGAGGGCAGCTCGATCGCCGGGCTCGGCACGGTCGGCACCGGGCGAGCTCGGGGCGCGACGGGGGCAGGAGCAGGCGTCCCGGCCTCGGCCGCCTGCGGGACCGGCTCGGACTGAGGAGCCTTCGCGCATCCAAGCAGCAAAGAGAATCCGAGCAGGGAGTTGCGAACATGCCGCGCACGCATGGGCGGCAGTCTACCCGTCACTCCGCCTGACGGTAGTGATGCCGCAACTCGGCCACGGAGCGGTCGATGACGACGTCGTCACCATACGAAACCCGCAGCACCGAGCCCCGAGGCCCGACATCGCCCAAACACAGCAACCCATGCGCTCCAAGGGCCTTCTCGACCGCTTGAGCATCTTCGGGCGTCGTCGTGAACAGGATGCGGCCGGTCGACTCGGAGAAGAGCCATCCGTAGGCCCCCAAGGACTCGAGCCGGGGGAGCTTCACGCGCAGGCCGTGATCGCTGGCGAGCACCGCCCGAGCCAGTGCAAGTCCGAGGCCGCCGCGTGCACACACGTCTGCGCTGCGAACGAGGCCAGCATCGCGGATCGAAGCGAACGCCGCGTAGCTCTGTGCGAAGGATTCGACTTCGCTCTGCGGAACCGGGCCACCGAAGCATCCCCCCAGGCGTTCGGCGGCGCTGCCTCCGAGTTCGGCGTGAGTCATCCCCAACAACCAGACCACATCCCCTTCCGCCCGAGGTTGGAGCGTCAGCGAGTCGCGAACGTCGGGCATCTGACCCATCACGCTGACGAGCAGTGTGGGTGGGATTGAGATCTTGACGCCATCGAGGACCGCGTCGTTCTTCATCGAGTCTTTTCCGCTGATCAGCGGCACGCCGTACGCCTCACACGCGTCCCGAAGACCTCGGCAACACATCACCAGCTGCGCGAGCTTGTGCTCTCCATCGGGCGTCTTTTCGCTGAGGACAGGGTCGGGCCAACAGAAGTTGTCGAGCGCCGCCATGCGGTCGAGCCGAGCGCCCGCGCAGAGCACTCGGCGTACGCCTTCGTCGACACATGCTTTGGCCATGGCCTCGGCGTCATCCTGCGAGAAGAACGGAGCGATGCCCTCCCCCAACACGACCCCCTCGGGCCGACCATGGCGCGCCCGCATGACCGTCGCAGTCGATGCGACATCACGATGACGACCGATCCAGGGTTTCACCACGGACAGCCCTTTCACCTCATGGTCATAACCGCGTCCCAGGTCCTCCCCGCTGGCAAATTCGTGGGAAGCGAGCAGGTCATCGAGGCGCTGCACCACGCTCGCCTGGTCGCGCCACCCGGCGGGCAAGGTGTCGACCTGCTGCACTGCAACCGCGTCGAGACCCGCCTTGAGCACTTCCTTGGGCCATCCCTCGTGAAGGAACTCAAGGTCCAAGTCGACCACGGAGGTCTCCCCGTAGGTCACACAGAACCGGCCGTCGTTGGTGAACTCCCCCAACACGGTGGCCTCCACCTCCCGGCGGTTGGCGAGTGCGAGGAATGCCTCGAGATGCTCGGGCGGAACGGCGATCGACATGCGCTCCTGGGCCTCGGAGATCAGGATCTCCCACGGAGCCAGCCCCGGGTACTTCAGCGGTGCCTTCTCCAGGTCGATGCGTGCCCCGCCTGTGAACTCGGCCATCTCTCCGATCGAACTCGAAAGGCCCCCTGCTCCGTTGTCGGTCATGCCCGACATGAGGCCAGCGTCTCGAGCCTCTGCCAGCATGTCGAACATCATGCGTTGGGTGATCGGATCTCCAATCTGAACCGCCTGCACGGGTGCGTTCTCGTCGAGCTGCGCGGAGCTGAACGTGGCGCCATGGATCCCGTCCTTTCCGATGCGACCACCGACCATCAGGATGGCGTCCCCGACCTGAACCGGTTTTTCGTGGGTGGGAATGCCGGCCGAGACAGCCGGCATCACGGCAACGGTGCCGCAGTAGACCAACGGCTTGCCCAAGTAGCGGTCGTCGAACAACTCGAACCCGCGGCTGTAGGGGACCCCCGACTGGTTGCCCCCGTCGATGACCCCCCGGTGCACACCGTCGCGGATCCGCCGAGGATGCATCAGCCCACTGGGGATGGACCCATCGTAGTCCGGCCGGGCGAAGCAATAACCCCACACGTTGGTGAGGAGGTCCGCGCCCCGCCCCGTGCCAAAGCTATCCCGGTTGACGCCCACAATGCCGGTCATCGAGCCGCCATAGGGGTCCAGAGCCGACGGGGAGTTGTGGGTTTCCACTTTGTAGACGAGGTGGTCGTCCTCGCTGAACCGCACGACCCCCGCATTGTCGTGGAACACCGAGACCAGGAACTCGCCGGCCTCACCGTCCACGCACTGCTCGCGGCGCACTGCCGCGATGGTCTCCGTGGCGCCGCGGATGTAGTGCCGAAACAGACCCTCTTCGATGCGTGTGCACGACCCGTCTTCTTCGATGAAGTCGATCGGGGACGCGAAGATCTTGTGCTTGCAGTGCTCGCTCCACGTTTGCGCCAGACACTCGAGTTCGGCGTCCGTCGGCTCGCGACCCTGGCCGCGAAAGTGCGCGGCGATCGCCTGCATCTCCGCCAGGCTCAGCGCGAGCATGCCCTCGCGCGAGATCGCCATGAGCGTGTCGTCGTCCGCCTCACGGAGCTGAACGTCAGCGACCGCAGGTGCGGCATCACTCCCCGCTTTGGGAATCGACAGGTCCAACTCGCGAGCGCCCGCGGATACGGTCGCGGTTTCGATGACCGGGTTGCACAACACCTTGCGCGCGGCGACCTCCACCGTCTTCGAGTCCACGCCCCAAAACAGGTAGAGCATCGAGGCGTATGCGTGGCCTTGCAGAGGCCGGCCGACACAGTCCTCGACGGCTCGTTTGACGCTCGCGCCGACCGTATCGGTCACGCCGGGTTTGAAGGATACCGAGGCCCAGACATCAGCCCCCTCGTCGTCGAGCAGGCCCAGCGAGCCAACCTCACCGACCGGGTCCGACAACACAGCACAGACACGCTCGGCCTCGGCCTGCGAGAGCCCGAGGTCCAGGTGGTAGACGCGGCGGGTCTGCACGCTGCTCGGTTCCACCTCGAGCCAGCTCTGAAGCCGCGCTCGTGTCTGCGCAGCCAGGGCGTCGCCCGCCCGCTGCGTCGATCGAATCTCGACTCGGTGCACCGTCACGACCCGTTCCTCTCGTCCTCGGAGATCCCTGTCAAGTGCGCAGCGCCCTCGCTTGACAGTCGCGCAGGCCCCAAGCAACATGCTGACGCGATCTGTTCCGCCTCGGCGGAGCAAGCCGCGCGCTGAGAGTCTCGCCATAGGAGCCTCAGCACGCGGGCTCGCCAGCCTGCTGCGCGCTCCCTCGTTGGGGTTGTGCAAGGGACAAGACGAGAGGCCGACAAGACCATGGGTCGATCACGAGCAAGTACATCCACGGCGGAAGCGGAAGAAACGTTCGCCGAGGCCGCCACCGCCGATCCGGCTGCCGAAAGCCCACCCGAGGACGGTGGGGACACTCTGACGGACGAATCCGCCCCTGCCGACGGGGAGGAGCCCGCGGCCGACGATGCGTGGGCAGAATCTCTTCGAGAGGTGCTGCGCAAGGTCATCGACTCCTTGCCCGACCACGCAACGCTGGGAGAGCTGGTCCAGGCCGCTCGTGGAAACCCTGCCATCGCCCCGGTCCTGGAGCTCTTCACCGTCCGCGAGCTGATCGAGGCGGCCAAGAAGAAACCCAAGGCTGCTGCAAAGAAGGCCGCGAAGCCCTCCCCCAAGGTCGACGCGGACGGCATCCCCGCCATGGAGCTCGACGCGGGCCCCAAAGTCATCCGGCGACGCGCGGATGTACCCGATGGCGACCTACGAGTCCTGCGCTCGCTCTCTTCGCAGGGACCCCTGAAGGAGTCCGAGCTGGTGTCTGCCACCGAACTCACGTCGGACCAGCTCCGGATCATCGTCCGACATCTCCGGACGAAGGGCTACATCCACATCGAAGGCAGCGCGACCAAGCGACGGGTCAAGATCACCCGCAACGGCGGCGGCTACCTGCGCAAGCAAGGCTGAGCTCAGCCCAAGCCCCTTCTCGAGGCCCACTGCGGGCCCCAGGAGCGCCCACCACGACAAAGGCCGCCAAGTCCCAAGGGACAGGCGGCCTTCTTCGTACCGTCGTCGAGAACGCTCAGCCAGCGGGGCCGATGGTGTCCTGGATGATGCCGGTGAGGCACTCGATCGCGGGCGAGAAGTCGGTCGAGCAGATCGACTCGACGCAGCAGCGGATCTGCTCGCCGTCCTCGTCCGTGTAGTTGAGGCTCTCACAGACTTCGCGGACTCGAACGGGCGGAATCGCCTGCCCGGTGAAATTGCCGTCCGCGTCGGTCCCCGTGCAGCCCGGGCCCACGTTCCCAAACTGGAAGCGCTTGGTATCGGCGGTCACCCCGTTGGCCCACTCGTCGGGCAGGATGTCGCCGCCGGCCGGCGTGCCATCGAATTCACCATCGACCCAGTCGCGGTACTCCAAGTCCAGGAGACCGCCTTCGATCGGCTCGAACGGAGCCTCCTTGTTGTGGGCCGTGACCGGCGGAACACCGAGAATCCCGAGCATGATGACCTCTTTGTCACGCTCTTCCCGGAGCCAGCTGAGGTACGAGACGTAGCGATCGACCGAGTGGAGCGCGCCCGCGCTGGAGTCGGCGGAACACGACTCGTAGACCCCGTCGTCGTCGGCGTCTTCACACTGCACCCCGGCGTTCCAGCACACCGCCGAGCTGGCTTGTCTGCCTTCGGTCTCCGGGTTGACGGCCCAGTAGGAGTCGTCCGAAGTGAAGTAGCTGAAGCCACCGGGGGGCGTGACCGAGCAGTCGGACTCGTCGGTGATGATCACGACCGCGAGCACGGCGTTTTCACGGAGGAAGCCTCGGTTGAGGGATCCCCACTCCTCGCTCTCGTCGCAGCGTTCTTGGTCCGGGTTGTTCCAGCACGCGTCCTGGTTGATCGCCTGCAGCATCGACTCCAGTGGGGCCTCGTAGCCACACCCGTCGATGCCCTGCGGTCCAATACAGCTCAGTGCAGCGCCCACGTCGTCGTTGGGGACGTTGCTGCCCGCCACGTCAAAGTGGATGAACGGCTGGCCGGGTGCCACATCTGCGGGGCAGTTCTGCGTGCATGCCTCGGTGATGACCGTGGGGTCCTCCATCTCGAGACCCGTGAAGCGGTTGATCCGCGCGTTGCAGCCCTCGTAGACCGGAGCGCCCTGACGCGGCGTGTAGTCGGCCTTTTGGAAGGGCGTACACAGCGGGTGCCCCATGTCCGAGGTCGTCACCATGATGTTGACGCTCGGGTTGACGCGGTTGCCTTCGCTGTCCTCGATGTTCTCGAGCTTCTCGACCAGCAGCGGGAAGTTGGCCGCAAGGTTGAGCTGCTCCTCCCCCATGGTGCCGCTGTTGTCGACGACGAACAGAAGGTCGATCTCGTTGCATGTGCCGTCGCCGACACACCCAGGCAACATCCCGGTCGTCGCGTTGCCGATGTCGAGCTTCTCCTCGCCCGTCGAGGCGGACCCACTGGTGTCGGCGCCGGTGGCCGGGCCGCTGGTGTTGTTGTCCGTCGCGGAAGCGACGGCGTCTGTTTCGCCGGCGTCCTCCTGGCGCGCCTCCTCGCATGCCGCGAGGCTGATCATCATCGCCGAGGCGAAAACGCCGAGTGTCTTGTGCTTCATCATGATTGCTCCGCTACTGCTGACCGTGAGGCCGACCCCGAGAACTACCCCCCGCAGTGCTCGACGAGGCCCGAGTCTGTCAAACGCGCACTCTGGTCGCAATACCTGGCGTGCGCCGAAGACGAACGAGCCGTGAGTTGGATCGCGCTGCGATCGCACGCTTGTTGGGACGAGCAAACGCAAAAAGCCCCCGCGCGAACGCGGAGGCTTCCCGGACTCGAGGCGCGATCGCTCAACCCGGAACGACGAGCGACTCGCCGATGATGCCTGCCAGGCACTGAATCGCGGCCGAGAAGTCGTCGTCGCAGATCGACTCGATACAGCAGCGCACATCGATGGACCCGTCGGCGTTCTCGATGTTGAGGGACTCGCAAACTTCTTTGATGCGCACCGGAGGAATCGCCTGACCGGTGAAGCTGGTGGCTACGCTCCCACCTGTGCAACCTGGACCCACACCGAAGTCGAACTGCTTGTCGGCTGCGGTCGTTCCCGTCGCGAACTCATCGGGAAGGATGTCGCCACCGCCGGGGATGCCCGTGTACTCGCCGTCCCGCCAGTTGCGGTACTCCAGATCCAAGACCCCACCCGCGATGGGCTCGAACGGAGCTTCGGAGTTGTGGTCGGTCACCTCGGGCACACCGAGGATTCCCAACATGACGACCTCCTTCTGCCCCTGCATGCGCAGCGTGTTGATCAAGTAGTCCGTGTAGCGTGAGATCGGCTGCAGCGTGCCCTCCGTGTCCGAAGCAACGCAGTCCGAGTACACGCCGTTCGCGTCGGGGCCCTGACAACTCACCCCCGCGTTCCAGCAGATCGCCGACGAGGACTCGGGCATGCCCGACCCTGGCTCGATCTCCTGATAGGTCGCGTCGGTCATGATGTCGTAGTTCTGCACCGAGCAGTCGGCCTCGTCGGTGATGATCGCGACAGCCAACAGCGCATCCGGGCGAAGGAACGGCTTCGAACCTTGGTTCCACTCCGCGCCCGGGTTGAGCGCCTGCAGCATGTTCTCCAGGGGAGACTCATATCCACAGCCGTTGATGCCCTGAGGCCCGAGGCAGCCGAGCGCCTGCGCGACCGGACTGTCCGGGGTGCCGTCCCCGTTGATGTCCGCCTCGAGGATCGAGTCGGGGATGTTGTCCATGCCGTTGCTGAACGCCACGAACGGGTCCCCTTCGGGTGCAGCACCCGAGATACAGCTGCTGGTGCAGGCCTCGGGCACCATGTCCGGGCTGTTCCCCAGACCGGTAAAGTCCCCGATGCGATCCGTGCACGGAGTCGTGACCGGAGCCCCCCGGGAGGGGTCGTAGCCCTCGGGCTCGAACGCCGTGCACAACGGGTTCCCGAAGTCGGTGTTCGTGACCATGATCTGGACGTCCGGGTTGACCGGGTTGCCCATCGAGTCCGTGAGGCTCTCGAGCTGCTGAACCAGGAGCGGGAAGTTCCGCGCCAGGTTCTCCTGCTCAACCGCCATCGTGCCGCTGTTGTCGATCACGAACAGCAGGTCGATCTTGTCGGTGCAGCCAAGGTCACTTCCGCCGCACCCACCGCCAGGACCGCTCCCGCCACCACCGACGTCGAGTTTTTCACCCGTCTCGTCCCCGGAGTCGTCCTCGGGTCCGCTCATACTGTCGGTCGCGCCTCCCGTGGGGGTCATCGTCAACGTGGTTGGAAGCGTCGAGCCGGACTCGTCGTCACCGCCCGCATCGTCGCCACAAGATGTCGCCGCGAACAGAAGCGCGCCTACACAAGCCAGAGTCTCAAGTCGATTCATGACAGTTCGTTCCCTCGTGATCCATTCGGTAGCGGCGGTGTGCCGGAGCCCGCTCCCCCCGGAGACGAGCCCAGACGGGCCAATGAGCGCCCGCCGACCGATGCCCCACGCTACCACGAACGCATACATCCAGACGAGAGGGCCCCAACCCCCGGTCCTACCCCGCAAACGGAGACTGCGCGAACACCGGTGTCGCAGGGAGGACGAGGGCAGGACTGACGGGCGATGCCCGTCGGATCAGACAACGAAGTTGACCAACCGCCCCGGGACGACGATCACCCGCTTGGGCTCCTTGTCGCCCAACCACTTCTTGACCACGTCCGAATCCCGGGCGAGCGCCTCCAGCTCGGCTTTCGAGGCCGACTTGGGCGCCTGCAGCTCGCCGCGGCGCTTGCCGCCAACCTGGAGCACGAGCATGAAGCTGTCGTCGACCAACAGCGCCTCGTCGGCGGCCGGCCAGGGCTCGTAGGACAACGTCTCGCCGTGGCCGAGCGCGCTCCAGATCTCCTCCGCGAGGTGCGGGGCGTAGGGCGCCAGGAGCAAGGAGAACTGCTCCGCAGCGGAGGCGCCGATCGGCTCGTCCGCGGTTTGCACATCGCGCACAAACACCATCATGGAGGCGATCGCGGTGTTGAAGCCCATCCTGTCGGTCCGCTCGGTCACCTCCGCGATGGTCTTGTGCAACAGCTTTCGCTGACGCGGCGACCCCTCGCCCGCGGGCAGGTCGCGAACGTTGCCGTCCTCGTCCCAGATGAGCCGATGCACCCGCTGCAGGAACCGGTGCGTCCCCGCCAGCCCGGTGGTTTGCCACGGCGCGCTCTGCTCAAGCGGACCCATGAACATCTCGTAGACCCGGATTGCATCGGCGCCGTACTGCGCGACGACCTCATCCGGGTTCACGACGTTGCCCTTGGACTTCGACATCTTGTCCCAGTGGATCTCCACCTTCTCCCCGGTCTCCTTGACCGAGTAGACGTCGTTGCCCTGGGCATCTTCGGACGTGTCGACTTGGTCGGGCAGGAACGCGACCTTCTTCCCGTCTTCGTCGCGCCGCTTGTCCGGCGGCACGAAGGTCGCCCCGAGGATCATCCCCTGGTTGAACAGCCGCTTGAACGGCTCGCGGGTGTGGACCTTCCCCAAGTCGAAGAGCACCTTGTGCCAGAACCGGGAGTACAGCAGGTGCGTCGCCGCGTGCTCGACACCACCGACGTAGAGGTCGACGGGCAGCCAGTAGCGCTCAATGTCCTCCGCCCACGGTACGTCCGCGTTCTGGGGGTCGGCGAAGCGCAGGTAGTACCAGCAACTGCCCGCCCACTGCGGCATCGTGTTGACCTCGCGCCGCAGGCCATCGGGCAGCTCCCGCCACGCCTCCGCACGTGCCAGCGGGGCCTCGCCGTCTTCGGACGGGTCGTAGTCGGGGACCTTGGGAAGCTCGACCGGAAGCTCAGACTCGGCGATCGGCGTGACTGTCCCCTGTGAATCGTAGGCCAAGGGGAACGGCTCGCCCCAGTACCGCTGACGGCTGAACAGCCAGTCGCGCAGCTTGTAGTTGACGGTGCCGACGCCAATGTCTTGCTCGACCAGGTGCGCGATCATCTTGGCCTTGGCTTCGGCGGTCGGAAGTCCGTCGATGGACGGCGAGTTGACGGCCTTGCCCAGCCCAACGAACGCGGCTTCCTGCACATCGACGGCGTCCCCGCGTAGCGGCGCGACCACCTGCACGATGGGCAGGTTCTTGGCCTTGGCGAACGCGTGGTCGCGCTCGTCATGCGCCGGCACGGCCATGATGGCACCCGTGCCGTAGCCCATCAGCACGTAGTCCGCGATGAACACGGGGATGGTCTCGCCGGTGAGGGGATGGACCGCACGCGCCCCGGTATCCACCCCGGTCTTGAGGCCCTCCGCCGAGGCGGCTTGACGATCGCGCTCCGTACGGAGGCTCGTCTGCTTGACGTAGGCCTGCACCTCCGCCTGCCGCGTTTCGGCCGTGATCGCCGCCACCAGGGGGTGCTCCGGTGCAAGCACCATGTACGTCGCCCCGTACAGCGTGTCCGGACGCGTCGTAAACACCTCGATGGCAGCGTCGGCGTGTCCTTCCACGCCAAAGCTGACCCGAGCGCCTTCGGACCGGCCGACCCAGTTGCGCTGGATCTCGAGCACGTGGGGTGGCCAATCGAGGCCTTCCAGATCCTCGAGCAAGCGCTCGGCGTACTCGGTGATGCGCAGCATCCACTGTTTCATGGGCCGACGGACGACCTCATAGCCAGACTCGACGTGCTCGGCGACCTCCTCGTTGGCCAACACGATGCGCAGCGCCGGACACCAGTTGACGGGTGCCTCGTTGAGGTACGCGAGTCGGCGGCTGTCTTGGTACGCCGCCACGGCGGTATCACCTTGAGCCTTGACCTCCTCGGGGATCGGAAGCGCCTCGATCGGCTTGGCCGTCTTCGCCTCGTGGTCGTAGTAGTGCTTCCACATCTGCAGGAAGATCCACTGCGTCCACTTGTAGTAGGCCGGATCGGTCGTGTTGATCTCGCGCGACCAGTCGTACGAGAAGCCAAGCCGCTTGAGCTGGTTGCGGAAGTTGCCGCTCGTCTCTTCGATGACGTCGGCCGGATGGCGGCCCGACTTCATCGCGTGTCGCTCCGCCGGAAGCCCGAATGCATCCCACCCCATCGGGTGCAACACATTGAATCCCCGCATCCGCTTGTAGCGGGCCACGATGTCGGTGGCCGTGTACCCCTCGACGTGTCCGACGTGCAGCCCGTCGCCCGAGGGATACGGGAACATGTCCAGCACGTAGAACTTCGGCTTCTCGAGGTCGACCTCGGCGCGGAACGTCTGGTGTTCGTCCCAGCTGGCCTGCCAACGTGCTTCGATCGCTTGGGGGTCGTAACCCATGGCCGGCACGCTAGTTTGGATTGCCGCGGTTGCCAACGCCCAAACGCCCGAGACCCGCAGGGACGATTACGGACACGGGACGTCGGCGTCATCGAGCATCCGCAGGGCACCCGCCTCGACCTCGGACGCCAACACCACGATCTCGGGATCCCCGCCCTGGGCGTTGCACCGAACCTCAGATTCGCCGGTCGTGAACTCGGTCACGGTCTGAACCACGTACCGTCCCCCCTGCCCCACCTCAACGCCCAAGAGTGTCGAGGGATCGGTGTTGGGACAGGTGAACATATCCCCCTCGATGGTCTCGGGTTCCGCGGGGAGGGTGCACGGCGCTGGCGGAGCCGCCTCACACCCGATGCGCCGGGCGACGAGCTGGACCCCGGTGACGCCGACCGTGTTGCAGAAGGGCTCGGGGTTCACATCGACGAGCAACAGGACCGTCCCCGGTGTCGCCACCACCCCGGTGGCCCCGTCCGTCGCCCCATCCGCGTCGAGGCCATCGCAGCTCGCGACCGCTGCAAGCATTCCGGCGGCCAAGAACAAGTGTCCCCATCGTCGCACCGGCCGACCGTAGCAGCCCGTGGTGAAACCGTGCGCACTCGGCTACGATCTCCTTGGTGATGCCGTTGCTACGTCCGATTGCGCTGTGCTGTGTCGTGAGCCTGGCTGTGCCCACCGTGGCCCTCGCGCAACCAGCAGCCCCCGACGGAGTCGATCCGGATGTGGCCGCACCGGAGGACTCGGGTGCTCTTCGAGAGGCCGAGGTCCTCTACAAGCGTGGCCGCAGCAGCTTCGAAACGGCCAACTACCTCGAAGCCATCGACCTGTGGGAAGAAGCGTACGGGCTGATCCAGGACGTTCCCGAGAACGCCGCGATCAAGGCCGCACTCATCTACAACATCGCCGCGGCGCAAGAGAAGGCCTACGATATCGATACCGACATCACACACCTGCGCCAGGCCGCCGTACTGATGGAGACCTACGCGCGGAGCGTGCCCGCCTTGTACGGCGACGAGGACGAGGCGCAGGTCGAACTCGATAAGATCGACAAACGGATGGCCGAGCTTCGCCAGCGGATCGAAGAAGCTGAGTCAGGGTCCGAGGTGGCACCCACCGAACCGCAGCCCGAGCATCCCGACATCGAGCCGACGTTCAAGCCGGACCCACGAGCCAAGCCGCTCATCATCGCCGGTGCCGTGACCGCAGGGGTCGGAGTGGTCGGCCTTGGATTGATGGCCGGAGGCCTGTCGATGGGCAGCTCCGCCAACGAGCTCGGCGACGATGTTTCCCTCGAGGACCGCCGAGAGCAGTTCGACCGCGGGCGGCTGGGGAACACCCTCGCGTATGTGGGCGGGGCCGCGGGCGGCGTTTTCCTCGTGACCGGGGCCGTGCTGCTGGGGATTGGGCTCAAGAAGCGCAGCGCGGGGACCATGGCGGTTACGCCCTGGGGCGGCCGAGGAACGGCGGGGATGAGCGTCGGCGGCCGCTTTTAGCCGCTGTCCGCCGACAACGCTCGCCGCAGTCGGACTTCGTTTTCGGGGCCCAGTGCTTCACCGCTTGGAGACAGTCACCGTGACCGAGGAGATCGTCCACGCGTCGGCCGGCGGTCGCTCTAGATTCCCGTTCGCCAGGTTCACGCAGTCGTAGCGCAGACCGAACCGGAGCCTACGCGCCCCAGCATCGCTTCCTCCCTCGGGGACGGAGTACGTGTACGTGGGAACGCCGCCTTCCGCGGAAAGCACACCGGCTCCGCGCCGGAGCCCCGGCTCGCAGTAGTCCTCTTCCGTCGCGGTGGTGCACCCCGCACCGATGATCGTGTCGTTCTTCCCGTCCACACACGCGATCAGAACGTCGCCCAGTGGGAAGTCCCAGAAGTCGTCGGCGTCCTCCGCGGCAGGCTCCAACGCAAGCTCGACGTAGTCAACGAAACGGTCGGCTCCGTTGCCTGGTTCCTCGAAATTCAACGAGTGTGCGTGGCCGAGCTCGACACGAACGACATCGCCCGCCTCCAGGGACGGGAACGGGATCCTCCCACTTCGCAGGATCGCTTCCGGCCACACCGCGGGGCCGGCCCATGCATCTCCGTTGTGGAAGTACTCGCCACTGCCCCACACGCCGGTGAACTCATCCCGTGCCCAGCGCGTACAGTCGTCGTCCTCATTCTCGCAGAACCCCGCGGGGGACCCGTCCGCGACCCAACGAAAGGCGGTCCACTCCGTACAGGAATCGCATTCCTCGCCCGGTGGAAGACCCCAGACATCGCAGACCTCCCCGGCGTCGAGCGACCCATTCCCGCACAGCGAGACGTACTGGCAGTCCATCCCGCAATTGGGGTTCCCGGCGTTGTCGCAGCCCTCGCCGGCGTCGAGGTTGTCGTTCCCGCATAAGGAGCAACCTGCGCCGCACGGTGGTCCATCGGGGGCCGAAGCGTCGCACAACTCGCCCATGTCCTCGTCGAACACTCCGTTCCCGCAAAGGTCGTCAACGCCGGTTGTTTCGCTTGCCGTCGTGCCCGAGGACGTTCCGACTTCGGAGCTCGTCGTCGGTACCACCCCTGTACCCGAGCCCGGAGCCAGGCACGAGCCACCGCAACACTTGACGTTCGAGTCGCTCGAGTCCGCGAGGCAGGACACCCCGATGCCACAGTCCTCATCTTGCTCGCAGGGCAGCCCATCGGCGGCGTCCCCCAAGAAGCAGCCAGAAAACATCAAACCTGCCAGTCCCGGACCCAGCAGGGCCCGCGCGGCGGCGGAGCGTTTCGGCGATCGGCGTGGGATCATGACCATGCGGACTCGCAGACGATAGCAGTCACGCCATCGAGAACCCAACAACCTCCGTGGCTTTGCGCCCTGCGTAGGGTTGGGTACTGTTTCGGATATGGCTTGGGATCGCGGGACATTGAACTTGCTGCTGGTTGCCGCACTCTGTGCAGGGTGTCGCAACGACGGAGGGTCCGGCGACGGGGGCTCGAGTTCGGGCTCGGGCTCGACCGCAGCTTCTACAACCGGGGGTGAAAGTGTAGGAACACCCACAGGGTCGAGCACAGAAGCGGTGAGCACAACGGGTTCCACGACGGAGAGCACCGAGACGACGCTTACGGAGTCGACCACTGGAGTCCCGACGGGGACCGACACGGCGGACGCGACCTGCGACGACGGCGTTGTTGTCGCTGGCGAGCTGTGCTTCGGTCCACATCAGGTCCTCGAAGCTGGCCGTTCGACCGCCGCCCTCGCAGTCGCCGATTTCGACGGAGATGGCCGGCTCGATATCGCCGCGGGACACGACGATGGCTTGAGCGTCCGTTTCGGAGATGGGGAGGGAGGTTTCGAAGAGGTGCTCGAGGTGCTCGGCGGGACCAGTGTTCTCGCCCTGGCAGTCGGCAACCTCGACGAAAACGACACGCCCGACCTGCTCGTCGCCGAGCCGATCGCAGACCGCGTCGGTGTCTTCTTTGCGACCGAAGACCGCGATTTCGACATCGGGCCCGACTTCATCTCCGGCGCCGGGCCCCGCGCACTTGCGGTGGGCGACTTCGACGACGACGGCAACGACGACCTCGCGGTCGCCCACGAAGTCGACGGTGACATCCGTGTCGCGCTCTCGAATGGCGACGGCACCTTTTCGCTGGCGGCGTCATTCGCCGCAGGGACTTCGCCCCTTGGCCTCGCGGCAGCCGACCTCAACGCCTCGGGCGGTCACGACCTCGCGGTCGCAAACTTCGGAAGCGGGAACATCAGCACCTATCTCAGCCTCGGCGACGCCTTTGATGCGCCGGTCTCGTACGCCGCTCAGGCGGGTCCCCGAGACGTACTCCTCGCCGATTTCAATGGAGATGGCGCCCTCGACCTCGCGGCGATTCACCAAGATGCCGCGACAGCCGGATTCTGGCCGGGCGGAGGCACGGGTGCCCTGGGAGACCGGACCCTCGTGCAAATCGCAGCGAACCCGCGCGATGCTCATGCGGCCGACATCGACGGCGACGGGACCCCTGACATGATTGTCGCGCTCCAAGCCGGCAACGCGGTTGGAGTGTTGCGCGGAGACGCCGAGGATGGACTGGGACCGCAGGAGGCCTTCCCCGCGATGTCGGATCCTACCGCCGTCGCAACGGGGGATTTCAACCTGGATGGCGCCGTCGATGTGGTCACGGGCAGCGCCGGTCCACAGGGTGGCATCGCGATCATACTTGCAACGCCCTAGGTCGTCCGGACACGGCTAGACGAAGGCGGCATTGGCTGGGCGACGCTGGCGCAAGAGAGGCCCCGTGGTACGCTGGCGCCATGGTTTGCTTGCGTCGTGGCTACTCGGTGCTGTGGATGATCGGGGTACTCGGCGCGGTTGCGAGCGGCCCAGGGTGTGGCCTCGACCTCGCCTCAGGCGACTCCGAGACAGCAACCGATTCCACGGGAAACGGCGTAGACACCGACGACGGTTCGGATGCCGATGACACAGACGAAGGGGGCGGCGATACCGACGGCCCCACCTCCCCCGACACCTCGGGTGACCCCACCGGCAGCGGCGGGAGCACAGGCGGAGAGGACTCCGGCACATCGGAAGACACCTGTGATGCACTCGGGTGCAGCGGCGCTGGCTATTGCGAACTGGACGCGGAAGGACCGGTTTGCGTGTGCGACTCGGGGTTCGCTTCCACCGGGCTCGACTGCCTCCCGTGCGAACCCGTGCAAGCGGGCATGCTCCCCGCGAACGTCCCCGCCGTGAGGGCGCAGTTCAACTTCACCCTCAACGGCCAGGACGCCCCGAGCTCGGGCCTCCACTTCGGTCGAATCACCCTGCGCAACCGCGCGTCCGGGGATCTCGTCACCGTCGGGCGTACCAACGCGTCGGCAACACTCCTCATGGTCCCGGGGGTCTACGACGTCCTCTACGAATTCCGCGAGGGAGACGACTTCCCCCTCAACCGCTCAGCCGTCCTCAAACAGATCGAGGTCCGAGAGGACAACGCGATCGTCGACGTCGACGTCGCGCCGCTCGTGGTTCGTGGCGCGATCTCGTTCCCCGAGGGCAGCGCCCCGGCGTCCCCAGGACTCAACTACGGCCAACTGTGGCTCGTCGACCCGAGAACAGACGACCGCATCCTGCTGGGGACGACCAAGGACGACACATACGACACCCTTGTTGTTCCGGGCGCCTACGAGATCCACTACGAATACCGGGAGTCGGATGGCGAAGCGCCGATCAACGCCGATGGATTTGTCCAGGACCTGGAGGTCTTCGATCCCGCCGATGCGGTCCGAGACATCGTCATCCCCGTCGCACGCCTCCACGGGTCCGTCCGCGTGGACGGCCAGTTTGTCGGCAGCGGTCTCGACTACGGCCAGCTCGAGCTGCGAGACACCACGACCGGCGATACCTTCCGTCTCGGTGATAGCAACGACGAGTCGTACGAGCTCACCATCCTTCCGGGCAGATACGAGGTCGTCTATTCCGCGCGGGAGTTCGGAGCGCTCACCCCGGTCAATCAGAACGTCGTGGTGCAGACGCTCGACATCGTCAGCGGCGACAACGACATCTCGCTCGACCTTCAGACTTCCGTCGTTCGTGGCGAGTTTTCCGTGAACACGTCAGCCCCCCCCTCCGCCGACTTTGACGACGGGATCGTCACCTTGGAGGGGCCCAGCGGGGATCCGGTCGTCTTGGGCAACACTCGCTTCGGCACCTACGAGCGCCGTATTCTCGACGGTACGTACAGCGTGTACTACTCCCAGGAAACCGCCAGTCAGACCATGCCCGTCAATACTCATGCTCAGCTGGGAAAACCGGTGACCGTGAGCGACGATCAGGAACTCGACATCGACATTGGCGTGGTCGAAGTCGTCGGCACGATGACCATCGACGGCGTCCCTGCGCCGGACTCTGCCTACGACGACGGCCGGCTGTTCCTGCGCGACCCAGAGTCCGGAGATTCCGTTCTCCTGGGCAACACGCGCGAGGGCAACTACGCCGCGCGTCTCGTTCCGGGAACGTACGACATCGTCTACTCCAACGAGTTCAGCGACACCCTGCTCCCCGTCAACCAAGGCGCCGTTCTCTCCGCCGGGGTCGAGGTCACCGGTGGCGATGCGCTCAACATCGACGTTCCCGTCACGACCATGGTTGGGAGTGTTGGCATCGAAGGATCCAGGCCGAAGACCGCCGAGGGCATCGGCACCCTCTTTCTCCGCGATGTCGAAACCGACGACCGCGTGTTCATCGGGGATACCAACGCCGTCGACTTCACGCGACCGCTGACCAGCGGCACATACATCATGGAGTACCGAGGGACTCCGGCCGTTGGGGCCACGCTGGGGACCTCCCTGCCCGCGAACGAGAGCGCAGCGTTCGCCTGCTACGAGATCGTCTCGGACTGAGCCCTCCACAGGGCTCGCGGATCGTCGTACCCTGTGTCCGACCCATGCAGCTTCGAAGCGCCGCCCTCTTCACCCTGCTTTGCACCGTCGCCCTCCCTGGCTGCGACAAGGTCAAGCAGTGCAACTCGCTGATCGATACGATCAACTCCCACACCCCGAAGATGACCGCGGCCACGGGAAAGTTCGCCGAAATCGCGACCAACCCAGCCGTCGTCGAAGAGTACGAAGCAGTGGTCCAAGGTGCCATCGATGAGGTCAAGGCACTCGAACTGGGTGACGAGAAGGTCTCGGCCTTCGCCAAGCGATACGAAACACTCCTGGGCGACGCCAAGACGCTGGGGGCCGAAACCAAGGCTGCGACCACCGACCCCGCGAAGTTCCAGGCTGTTTCGACGAAGGGGAACGACATCCGCAAGACCGAGGAAGCCTTGGTCGCTGAAGTCAACACGTACTGCAGCAGCTGAGCGTGCCGATGGCTTGGATTCCCAGCCAGGACCCCTGGGGCGTTGGCATGCTTGGCAGCACCGCCGTATTCGGCGTGTCGCTCATCGTCATCAATTCCCGACGCATGGCCATTCGTTCGCGGACCGGCTCGGTCATGATGGCGGGCGTCGCCGCGACGGCATTCCTCGCCTGCGCCGCGATGGGGACACTGCAGCAGGTTGCCCAGGGGTCCACGGAGGCCTCGGACGCCTCGCCGAGCGCCGCTGTGCCTGCGGCGGTCTCCGCCTCCCCAACCCCCGCGGACGAGGCCGATGCAGGCGGACTTGAGGCCGACCCCGCCCTCGCTCCGCCCAACGGGGCCGAAGCCGCTCCCGAAGTGGAACCGGCACCGGCCCGAGGCTCGGCGCTCGAGTCACTCCAGCCTCTGCCGAGCCCCAAGGCGGAGCGTCAAACCGCGATCCGAAAGCGCCTTCGTTCGGCGCGCACGGTCTACGAGAGCCAGAAGAACTGCAAGGACGCCAAAGCCGTGGGTCAGGCCTGGGCCGGCGTCGCCAGCATTCCTGCGGACGCCCAATCTGCACGGGTGAAGGCGGTCGCGCGCAAGCTGGAGGGATGCCGAAAACAGGTTCGCTGGGCGACGGCGTACAACGTCCATCGCGACCGCGTCGCAGGTCGCGAGGCATTCGAGCAACCCCTGAAGAAACGCCTCCGGGATGCGCACGACATCAACGTGTCGATCGCCCTGACCGGCGACAACCACCAACGCATCCGGGTGGGAAGCGGGGGCATCGACGAAGCCCTTGCGAAGACGATCGTCACCCAAACGCTCAAGGACGAACTGACCGAACTCGGGTTCGAGCGCGTGGTGCTGGCCGATGCCAAGCAATCCTGGAAGACCGTGTTGGAGCCGCGGCCGGAGTCGGCGTACGTGGCTGACGAACTGGCACCGTATGGGCTGGATGCCAAGCTGACGCTGGGTGAGGACTGAGGCGGCGACTGCCCTGTCGCTGCCCGTCCTCCCCGACCCGCTGCTCTCAGCCCTCGGCGACCATCGCCTCGACGGCGCGCTGCGTGTGCACCCGGACCATCTGACGCCGATAAGGCGCGTCGTACGGGACGTTCTCGAGTGGCTTGCACTGAGCGTAGGCACGCTCTGCGACCAGTTCCGCGACTGCGGGATCGGACAACCGCATGCCCACGACGTCATCGAGCCGGGTCAGCGCGCGTGGTTTGCTCCCCAACACACCCACGACGACCGACACCCCAGTGACCTCCGCGTCGGCGGAGTCGGATCCGAGATCGAAACGCACCGCGACCGACACCAGTGGGAAGTCGATGCTCTTGCGAACCGTCCACTTCGCATACCTCGCCCGCGTCGCACCGGTTGGCACAGGCACCCGCACTTCGCGGGTCACTTCTCCCTCGAGACGCTTGATGTGCTTGGTCCCGTCTGCACCGTAGTACTCGAGCAGCGGGAGCTCGCGCGGTCCCTGCGGCCCCTGGTTCACCAACGTCGCGTTCAGGCTTCCCAGCACCGGAACCAGGTCGCTGCTCATCGCGGCGACGCAGATCCGCCCCTTGGGAACGACGTGGCAGACCTCGCCCTTGGCCTTGAGGCATCCACCAATCGCAGTCCTCCAGAAGTGGGTCTGGTTGACGTAGCGGCAGCGCGTGTCGAGGTTGACGTTGCCGCCGAGCGTGCCCATGTTGCGGATCAACGGGCTCGCGATGACCCCGGCCGCGTACGCGAGACTGCCGAAGAGTTCCTGCACCCGCGGATGCTCGGACAGCTCGGTCAGCGTCACCCCTGCGCCGATGACAAGCATCCCGTCTCGCTCGGAAATCTCGCGCAAGCTGCGAACTCGGGACAAGCTCACCAACACGGGAGGCTGGTCGAGGCGGTGTTTGAGGTTGGGAAGGATGTCGGTTCCGCCGGCCACCAAGCGAGCACCAGGCTCGGACAGGGCAGTCACGGCGTCTTCCAGGGTCTCGGGGCTCTGCACCCCAAATCGCGGCAAACGAAGCATCAGGCAATCCTCCGGGCGCCGTCGGTATCCGGCTTGTGAGGCGAGTGGTCACCCGCGCGCTCTTGTTCCGCGCGAGCCTGGAGCCCCGCGAGCACGCGAGGCGGGGTGAACGGAAGGCTGTCCATGCGGACGCCCACCGCGTCGTAGATGGCGTTGGCGATCGCGGGAATGCTGGGGTGCAGCGGGCCTTCCCCCGCTTCCTTGGCCCCGTAGGGTCCTTGAGCATCCGGCGACTCGACGATGAGCGCCTCCAACTCGGGCGTGTCGAGGAAGGTCGGGATCCGGTAGTCGAGCAGGCTCGGTCCCGGGTGCACACCATTGTGGCCGGGGTCGACGACATGCTGTTCCATGATCGCCTCGGCGAAGCCCATGTACGCGGAGCCTTCCATCTGGCCCTCCACGATCTTTCGGCTCAGCGCGCGTCCGCAGTCGTGCGCGACCCAGATCGTCTTCACATCGACGACGCCCGTCCTCGGGTCGACCTCGACCTCCGCGATGTGGGCGGTGAAGCTGTACGCAGGCGAGGCTCCGATCGTGCCGCCACGATAGTCACCGTGCCGGTCCTTGGGCGTGTTGTACGAACCCGTCGCCGCGAGCAGGCCGTTGTCGGACTCCGCCCAGACGAACGCCTCCGCCAGCGTGACGTTGCGCTCGGGGTCCTCACGGTCGATCGCTTGTCCTTGGGCCAGCGTCACCTGCTTGCGGGGGATTTCCCAACGCTTGCCCACGGCTTCACACACCAACCGCCGCAGCTTCCGCGCAGCCTCGACACACGCGTTGCCGACCATCAGGGTGATCCGTGAGCTGTAGGCCCCCAAGTCGACGGGGCACAGGTCCGTGTCGGCCGAGAGCACGCGGATGTCGTCGAGCGGGAGTCCCAACTCGTTGCCCGCGATGACGGCCAACATGGTGTTGCTTCCCTGGCCGATGTCGTTGGCACCCGAGAAGATGCGCGCGCGCCCCGAACGGTCGAGCGTGATCTGCACGGCCGCCTGGGGCATGTCGTTGGGATAGATCGGGTAGTTGGTCCCCGAGATGTACGTGCTGCCCGCGACGCCGATTCCACGCCCGTAGGGCAACTCCTTGCGCTTGGAGTCCCAAACGCTGCTGGAGCGAACCCGTCGCAAGCACTCGGAGAACCCGTTGCTGCCGACCTTGAAGCCGTTGACCGTCTCCGCGTCCGCGCCGATGTCGTTGCGTAGCCGCATGTCGATCGGATCGAGACCCAGCTGCTCAGCAGCCTTGTCGATCTGGCATTCGATCGCGAACCGAGGCTGGACGCTGCCGTGCCCTCGCTTGGGACCGCACGCGGGCTTGTTCGTGTACGCGCGCTTCGAATGGAAACGGTAGGCGTCAAAGCCGTAGGGCGCACACAGCAGCTGCCCGGAGTAGTACGTCGTGACCAATCCGAAGCTGGAGTACGCGCCGCCATCGAGAACCGTCTTGGCGTCGACTCCGGTGATCTTGCCGTCTTTCGTGAAGCCCGTGCGGTACTTCATCTTCATCGGGTGACGGCCGCGATGGCTGTAGAAGACCTCTTCGCGGGTGTAGAGCAGCTTGACCGGACGCCCCGTCATCACGGCGAGTTTGGCGACGCAGAACTCCAGGTCGAACGGTTCGCTCTTGCCCCCGAAGGCGCCACCCAGAGGAGGCTGGATCACGCGGATGCGGTTGGCGGGCATCCCCAAGACCTTGGCCAACTCCCGGTGCAGGTAGTGCGAAACCTGGGTCGCGGACCAGACCGTGAGGATGCCGTTGGCCTCGACGTGGGCGACCGCGCAGTGAGGCTCGATCGCCGCGTGTGTGGTGCCCTCAAAGAAATAGTCGGCCTCGACCACCAACTCGGACTGCTCGAGCGTGGCCTCCACGTCCCCGAACTCCAGAAGGACCTTCTTGGAGAGGTTTCCCTTTTGCGAGTACGGGTTGATCGGGTTGTCGCGGGCCTCGAGTGCCTGCTCGGGGTCGAACAGCGGCTCGAGCACTTCGTAGTTCACGACGATCTTCTCGAGCGCCTCGATGGCCGTGTCCTCGTCGTCGGCCGCGACACACGCGACTCCGTCTCCGACGTGCAGCGCCTTCTCGACACACAGCGCCGTCTCGTCAGGCGTCCATGGGATGATGCCGTAGGGCTCGGGCAGGTCCTTGCCGGTGATGACCGCGTGTACGCCGGGCATCGCAAGCGCGGCGGACGAGTCGATCGATAGGATCTTCGCGTGCGGGTGCGGGCTGCGCTTGATCTTGGCGTGCAGCATCCGCGGCAGCTTGAGGTCATCGGTGTAGCGGGTGATCCCCCGCATCCGCTCCATCGCGTCCACCTTGCGGTGTACGCCGCCCACCTGGGTGTGGGGCTGTCCGCCGTCCTCGCCCACGGGAATGTCTTCGTTCTCGCTCACTGGGCTGCTTCCTTCTTTGCGCTTGGCGAGGCCGTGTCGGTCCCCTGCCCGTGCATCACCTCGGACGCGTCGACGACCGCGTCGAGGATCTTGGTGTATCCGGTGCACCGGCACAGGTTTCCCGCCAGCGCCTCTCGGACTTCGAGTCGGGAGACCGGCCGGCCCCGCTCCCGCAGGAGCGCCTCCGCACTCAGCAGGATCCCAGGCGTGCAGAATCCACACTGCGCGGCATCGTGGCGGTCGAACGCGTCCTGCAACGGATGACAACCGCCGTGCGCGTCCCCCAGCCCCTCCACCGTCGAGACCTCCCGCCCTTCGGCATGGACGCCCAGGGTGAGGCAGGCCAGCGCGGGCTTGCCATCGATCTGGACTGTGCAAGCGCCGCAGTCCCCCTTGTCGCAGCCTTGTTTGCTGCCGATGAGGTCGAGCTGATAACGCAGCACCTCGAGCAGGGTGTGATGAGGTTCGATCGCCAACTGCACTGCATCCCCGTTGATCGAGGTCCGCAGAAGCAGGGCGTCAGGGGCGCTAGATCGCGACGGTCCCGACATGGCTGCATGGTCGACGATCGAGGCGAGCCGCCGCAAGGCACTCGCCCGTGAGGAGAACCCTGCCGCGGGCGTTTTTCTGCAGGAAACGGTAGCCTCGCCGGGTGAGGCGAACACTCGCCCAGCTCGCGTGTGCAGCCCTGGTGTGGACCTCGGGTTGCCTCACGCACCGCGCCCACCAGTGGGAGCGGGCCGACGTCAGCCCACAAGTGGTCGCGGGCGGCTTGAGTCTGGTCATTGTCGGCGATCCCGGCGCGCCCGGACGCACGCCAGCCGCGGTCGCACGCGGCGTCTCCGAGACCCTCGAGGCAGAGCGGGCAGCGGGTCGGAGCCCCGTCGTCCTGTGGCTGGGCGACAACTTGCTCAACCGCCGCGGCAGACTCGAGTGTGACGCGCGCTCCTCGACCTGGAACCGGGCCGGCATCGACGAACTCGCGAGCGTCGTGCGCAACCACACCCAGTCCGGGGGCGCCGCGTTTTCTCTGCCCGGCGAGACCGCGTATCGCTGCGGGGCGCGAGAGGCACTCCGCACCGACGCGCAGCACCCTGCCGCTCAGCCCGGTGTCCACTACGTCGTGGATCTCCTCCGCTCGGGGGCAACGCGTATCGCCTCGACCTGCAACGACGGCACCTGCACCGACCTGCCCGAGACCACACCAGCTTCCGACGATGCATCGGAGCTCACCGCCCAGCTTGTTTTTGTGGACCTCACCCCGTGGATCGCTGGCGCTCGTCCGGCGGAACGCGATGAGGATCTGCGTAGCCTCGATACACTCATGACGGCCCTGCAGGACAACCCGGGGCCGCCCAGAATCCTGGTCGCGACCTATCCGGTCGAAGCGGCGGGGTTTCACGGCGATGGTGGCGGGGCTCCTGATTCCTCGGTCCACATGCTCGCACCACCGGTCGGCCGCGCGCTTGCTGCCGGGGTCTTCGTTGGGGCGATCGCCGGCCACGACCGAGCGAGCTACGCCTCCCACGACATCACGGACGGGACGATTCGCGGGGACCGTGTGTTCCTCCCGCACGCGGTCTTCCAGGTCGTCTCCGGTGCAGCTTCGGCCCCCGACGTGCGTCGCACCTGGCGACGACTCCGGTTCAACAGCTCGGTCGCCCTCGTCCCGGACCGGTACACGCCTCGCCCCGGATTCGCCGTTCTCCGCCTTGGCGAGACCTCGGCCGCCACGTTGCATGCCTATCGCGCTGGGCGATGGCAAACCGCAGTGGTCCCGGTGACCCTGCGTCCCGCGGAGCGGCCGGGGCTGGTCGACGTGCCCAGCACGAACGCCTGCCTGCGCTGCCCCGAGCTCCCCTACAACGAGCGGTGAGGCGCGTGCTCGCCCACGTTCGTCACGGGCACGCCAGACGCCACACCGTCAGGTCCCACTCCTTGATCAACGTGGAGAAGCCCAGCCCCGAGGTTTGCGGACACACGGTATCGAGCAGCGCGGGTCCATCGGCGGTGTCATCGACGTACTCGACGTGGAAGACCGCCTTGCCCTGTTCGATGAACGGCGACGCGGTCTCGCACTCCTCGTAGGTGACGCACTCCTCGTTGAGCGCCCAATCGAAATCGTCGACCAACGCCTCGACTTGGTCGACATCATTCTTGAGCCCGATCGACAAGCTACGCTCGTGTGCCTGCGTCGCGAGCCATCGGTTGTAGTCGAGTTGGTCGTCCGCGGTGAGGTCGAAGCCCGTTGGGTTCGTGTACCCATCGACATTGTCAGGCTCGACGGCATCGCAGCCCTTGGAGACGGCAAGGTCGAGTCGCGCGGACATCACCGCTCGCACCCCGGCGTCCCTGTGGTCGAGCCAAGCCTCGCCAGGCCAGCCATCGAGAGGGTCTCCAATCGCCGCGGGCGGAAGGTCGCCCGCGTCGTCGCGCCACTCCTCGTAGCTGCCCGCGCTGAAGTAGCAGATCACAACACGGCCATCCGCCTGAAGGGCCTCGACCGTGGACTGCGGCGTGTCGAAGAGATCGATGTCGTACACCTCGACGTCGAGCGAAGTGTCGATGTCGTCGACGAGTTGCCACTGCCAGCTCGTTCCCGGTTTCGGTTGCCACGGCAGCTCGGGGGGTTCGCCCGTCTCCGCGTCGTCGGTCCCCCCGGAACCCGCCGGGTCGATCCCGCCCCCAGTCGATCCGCCGTCGGTCGACCCGCCCGCGGAGTCTGTCAGCCCCCCGCCAGGACCCGCGGAGTCGTTGCTCGAATCGGCGGACGCTGAACCGGGGGTCGTGGACGCGGCTCCGCCGGACGATCCCCCTGCGGCCACGGTTCCATCGTCGCTACACCCCACCAGAAGCGCCGCAACGGCCCCTAGACTCCACCTTAGGCCAACCATCGAGCGCCGACCGTACCACGGGCTTGCCGCACACCCAGTCCGTGGCGGACCCCCGCTTCGCAGACGGACCCACGATGGGCCGCAGCGTCAGCCCCTCCCCCCTTGCAGTCACCGTGGCACGCGGCACAAACGAAGGGTGAAGAGTCGGCACAAGCGAGTGATGGTGCTCTCGCTCGGAACGGAGACCGACGTATGGAACGCGGCGCGCATCACCGCCGCGTGGGGAGCAAGACGAGATGTCGAGCGCGTGGAGGTCGTTGGTTGGGACCTCACCCACGACGCATGCGCCCTTCTTCCCGGAGCTTCGGCGGTGCACGACCTGCCCCTCTCCGGCCTGCGCACCCGTTCTCAACGCCATCCGCTCGCCGCTGCGATCGCGCTCAAAGGTGCGATCGCGGGCATTGTGGCGGGTCAGCCCTTCGATGTCGTCCTGAACCTGACGTACGGCGGACTCGCCGGCCACCTCGCGCCCCTGTTCACCTTGAACCCGCACTGCGTCGTCGGCCCGTTCGTCGACGAGACCGGTCAATGGCGGGCCTCCCACCCCGCGTTCGAGTACCTCGCGACGTGGGGCATCGACCCAACCCTCAACGTGTTCGCTCTCCAGGATGTGTGGTCTGCAGGCTCGCTCGCGCGCACAGATGAGGCGGGCCTGATCGGCCCGGATCCGGTCGCAGACACCTTGGTCGAGCACGGCTGTGGGGACGGTCCGACCCCGGTCCTCGTCGCCCCCACTCGAGCCTCAGAGACGTGGCTAGGATTCGGTTGGGAGGCGCTGGTGTCCTCCTTCGCGCACACCACCGGCCGACCGGTGATGTTGGTCGCCCCGAAGGGCGAGGAAGAGTTGGTCGAGCGCATTTCGGACCGAACCGGGGCCGACGTTGCGCGCTGGCCGCTACGGCACACCGCGGCGTTGATCAAGCGCTGCGGTGCGGTGATCACATCGGACTTCGGCACGGCGGTTCTCGTGTCGCGCACTGGGGTCCGTCAGCTCCTGCTGCGCCCCCAAGGGCCGGTCCCGCTCGCGGCCCTTCCCGGCCCACACATCCTCACCATGTCCGGAGCGGCGCGGCCCCTTCACCTTGAAGCGGTCCTGACCCACGCCGCATGGCATCTGCTCCAGCACAACACGTCGGAGTCCAAACTCGCCTCGGCGGGAGATGGGCTGTCCGTCCACGAGATCGGGTACGACAGCGGCGGCAGCCTTGGGGCCTCGCCCATCTCCAATGCCGAAGCGGACCCAGTCGCGAGCACGCTCAAGGCGTGGCGACAGGTCTGGCGGGATGCGTGGGTGGGACTACCTCCCGCGCAACGTGCCATCGACCACATTGTACGGTTCGGCGACGCCAACCGACTCGGGCGGGCTCGACTCGACCGTGGCCCCGTGGGTCAGGCGCTACGCAAGGCTGGCAAGCGGCGGGAGGCGGCGGCGTGATCCCTGTCTGGGTGCAACGCCTTCCGGCGATCTGGATCGCCTCCGCTCCCGGCCTCGACCCGAGGATGCCGCCGGGGGCCATGGTGCTGCCCATCGCACACGCGCAGGCGATGGTCCAATCCGGACAGGTTTCCTTCGAGGTCGCCGAAGCCTGGGCTCACGGCGCAGACGTCGAGTTCACCGACCACGCACCGGCCACGGTTCGAGCCATCGCGGAACGCTTGCGGCTGCTGCTACCAGAAGCATCCCGGCCACACCTTGCCGCAATCGGGGCGAAGTTCGGCGTCCCGGCCACCGCGGCCGCGATGGCCGCACATCCCCCGCCGGTCGCGGTTGCGACCCTCGCCGAGCAGCTCGCGGAGCCCCACCCCGATGGTGTTCCACGACTCAGCCCCGAGGCACGCTTGCTTCGCGCGCTCACGGGGCTGTGACCGCCCAACCGACTTGGGCGTAGCCGATTCGGACGCCTTACTCGCAGGGGTCGCCAGGCATCTGCGTGATCCACTCTTCGATGAGCTGGACCCCAAAGTCGTCCGCCAACAAGCTGGGCAACTCCGGCATCTTGACCTCCGGATCCTCGCTGGCCATGCGGAACGGCAGGATGCTCATCTCGGGGCTGCCGGGGAAGATGTCGTAGCTGCGACCGCCTGCGCCTGGACCCGCGGCGGCCGGAAGCTTGCACACCCCATATTCCGCGGGGTCCTCCACCCAGACCGCAAACTTCAATCCGCTGGACCCGCCCGCGCCGCCTGGACGATGGCAGTGCGCACAGTTGCCGTGCAGGTATGCGCGAGCTCTCGCGTCGACCGACGCATCACCGGCCGGATGGGCGAGCGCGGGGAGGTCTGCCGCCGAGGGCACATCACCACCGAAGAACCCGTTGTCCACCAACCAGTCGATCTGGTTGACGTCCCCTTCGCCGCCGATGGGCCACGTGGTGTTCATCTGCCGGGTCGTCGGGCCCAGGATGAGCGTCTGGTCGTCTCGCTGGTGGCAGCTCTCGCAGACGTTCTGGTCCGGCACCAAGTACAGCTGTGACTGGGGGTCCCCAGACTCATCGAGGTAGTCGATGTACACATCGGCGCCGGCCTTCGTCTGGTCGGCCTCGGTCTGTTCGTCGTTCCAGATGTACCCGTAGCTCTGCCAGTTGCCGTCCTCTTCGAGCACCAACAGCCGGGTCTCCACGACCCGAAGGTCCTCGGCCTCTCCGCGGTCCTGGTCGAAGTAGAAGTTCTTGATGAACACCGACCCCGTCGGGAAATCCCACTCGTTCTGCTCGGTGAACCCGATGCTCGAGCCCTCGGGAATGACGAAGTAGCGCCCCTTCTCGGCCGCATCCGCCCACAGCGGAGCCGCAACTGTATAGGAGATGACCCCATCGTTGGGCACGAGGTCACCCAGCTCGCCTCGGAAGAAGTTGTACTCCGACAGCGTCTCGAACGGATACTCATCGATGTCGAGATTGACCGGGTCGGCAGGGACCTCCCCTTCCGTGTCTGTGTCCGTGTCTGCAGACGCGGTCGTCCCCGAGGACCCGGTCGCGTCTTCGGAGCCTGTCGCCCCTTGAGATGACCCCTCCGTGTCCGCCCCCCCACCGCCGTCGTCCCCGCACGAGGCGAGGAGACTGAGCGATGCGAGGAACAACAATCCGTGGCGAGTTCGCATGGGCGAAGTCCTTTCAGTCGACCGGAGATTCGGTCGGGAGGGCTGGCTGCGTGCAGGTGAACGGGGCAAGGTCCGTGTTGGTGCCCCCCTGCTGCTGACAACCGTCGGCCATGAAGAACTGCCCGGCGTCCACAGTCAGGCAGTTGGCGAGCGCAGGGTCCGACTGGTCCAGGTCCGGGTTGAAGCAGCCTCCGGCGATCACTTCGGGGCCCGGCGTCTGGTTGCCATTGAGGACCAGGACGAGCTGGTCGGGAGCGGTTGCGTTGTCGGAGATGACGTTGTCGTGGACGTAGTTCCCCTCGGAGTAGATGTCGAACTCAGGGTCGTTGGGGTCGTCGAACAAGGACGGCAAGAACCCGATCACCGCGACGCCAAAGCTGTCGTTGCCCGTGATCGTGTTGTCCCAGATCTCGTTGGTGTCCGTCGCGACCAGGAGGACCCCAGCACCCGGAGGCAGGATCCCGACCGTCGTTCCGGGGTCGCCGAAGTTGACCGTGTTGTTGTTGACGATCGTATTTCCGTGAACGTTGGCTCGCTTGCCGTCGAGGATGTCGAGCCCCGGAAGCGTGATGATGAGAATGCCGTTGGTGTTGTCGTGTGCGTTGTTGTTGCGCACGACCACGTCGGTCGAGTTCTCCACCTCGATGCCGATGACGTTGCCGTAGGCCTCGGAGTTCTCGATCAACGCCTTGCCCGACTGGCCGAGGTAGACCCCAGCATCAGCCGCGCCGTAGACGACACAGCCGTCGATGACGACATTCTCCGACTGCACCGGATACAGCGCGTACGCGCCGTTGGTCGGGTCAGCTTCCGCAGCCCAACCCACGGTGACATTGCGGAACACGACGCCGTCGACATCGTTGGCACGGATTCCATCCCCAGGAGTCTCGACGACGGTCAGTGCCTCGATGGTGTTGCGGTCCCCCTCGATGAGGATTCCGTTGCCGCCAGACTTCTGACCGCTGAAGTCGAAGATCGTCGTGTCCTGACCGGCGCCGCGGAGCGTCACATCGTCAGTCGGCATCGTCAGTTGGCGCGTGAACGTGAACGTTCCTTCGCTGACGCAGACGACCTGCATGGGCTCGACGTCGACCAGTGCGGTGAGCATGTCCTCTTGGACGGTGGCCGAGTCGGCGGACACAAAGTAGTCGCAGCCCTCGGGAAGCTCGACGTCTTCACCGGTGCTCGTGTCGACTGCGCTGGTGCTCCCGGACTCGGCAGCACTGGTACCGGTGGTCGGGTCGGTTCCCGCAGTGCTGGACGCGGTGGAGGTCGCACCGTCGGCGTCGGATTCCGTCTCTGCACCACCGACGTCGTCGGAGGGACAGCCCGCGAGGGCCATCGGGAGAGCAAGCAGGGAGAGCGTGAGGACAGACGTGCGTGTGGTCATGGCAAACTTTTCCGGGCAACCGACCGACTGACTGACCGACCGGTCAGCCTGGGGTGACAGTGTTGTATCTCCGTTACCACAGACGCGGGAGTGCCGCGAATGTGAGTCTTCGCGCAGGATGTAGGTGGCGGGGGCGGCCGGCTGCGCCGGAATCGACGAAGCCCCGCAACGCCAGAAGGCGCGCGGGGCTCGGACGAGGGTCCGAGGAGACCCTACTGGAGCGTGAGGACCAGCGAGAACACCACGTTGGCGGCGGTGCCTGCGGTGCCGCTTCCCGAGAGGCCGTCGGCCGTCGCGACGAAGTCCTCGCCAGTGGCTGCACCACCAACCGCGATGAACAGACCGGTTTCGTCCGTCATCATCTCGCTGACCGAGTCGTCAGCCTGCGGGTAGTAGATCGCCGCCCCGGAGCCGTCCGTCTCCGGTGACACGGTCGCCCCTGCGACCGGATCGCCGTTGGCGTCGCGGACGAACCCGACGATGCCGCCAGCGACTCCGACGGGAAGAAGCTTGTCGTCAGCAACGCCGTCGAGCGAGTCGTTCCAGGCGTCGAGCGAGGCGTTGGGAACGGCGAAGAACTCATGCAGCCCGGTGCCCGGTGCGTAGCCGCCATCGTCCCCAGCCACGCCGGTCGCCGTGAGGAAGTAATCGGCGGTGCCACCGACGGTCGCGATGATCGCGATCGGCGAGGAGATCGGGCCGTCGGAGACGAAGTCGACCTCACCGTCGTCGTTGGCGGTGCCGCTGGCCACGGGCTCGGCCGTTGCGGGCATCGTCAGGGCGTCGAGCGCCTTCACGACGCGAACTTCTTCGCCACGCAGGCTTTCACGGGTGAGGAAGTCGTAGACCGTACCCGTGACGCGGGTGCTGCAGTCTTCCATCACCGCGCCACAAACGGCGTCGTCGTCAGCCGGGACGTCTTGGAACAACAGGCAGACCCCGGACTCACACTCGTCGTTGGCACTGCAGGCTTCATCCGCGGCCGCTCCGGACTCCGGAACTCCCGGGCACGCGCCTCCCTCCGTGTCGGTGGTGTCCGGGTCCGATGTGGTCGGCGTGTCGGTGGTCGACGGCTGGCCTGTGGACGGCGTGTCGGTGGTCGTCGGTGTGTCCGTCGTCGACGTCGGCGTGTCCGTCGTGGGGCCGCCCGTTTCCCCGGTGGAGGCGGCAGCGGAGTCCGTACCGTCTGCTGCGTCCGTGTCATCGGCGGGGCAACCAGCGGCAACCGCCGCGCAAAGACCCAGGCCAAGCAATTTCAGAGTTTGATCCATCATGATGTCGACAACCTCAGTGTTCAGGAAATGCGCGCGCGCGCGCCGGACCAACCGAACGCCCACCCCACGATGCCGCGAAAGGTAGCAGCACCGGCCTGGAGTGTTCAATGCGCCTGAGTGCCACCGAGACACGGCGGAATCACACACGGCCAAACAGACGGTCTCAGCCTTCGATGAGCGTGTAACCGGCGGGCTTCACGAACTTGACGTCTTTCGCCGTGAGGCCGCCGTTGCGCACGATTTTGGCCAGCTGGAACAGGTTTGTGCTCCCGTCCTGGTTCCACAGCGCAAACGCTTGCACCCGCCCTGTCGCGTCATCGACCACCAAGATGATCTCTTTGTAGTGCGGGTTTTTCTTCTTCGGCTGCATCCGAATCGCCGTCTGCCCCGCCTTCGAAGCGTAGCGCTTCTGAAACTTGGCCTCGGCGATTTTGACCCTGAAGTCCTCGGTCAGCTGTTTGCCGCCAAAGAGGAATTTCTCGACGCCGGCGATGTCGGATTTTCCGATGTCCCGGGTCGCGACCTGCTTGGTATCGCGCTCCACCGACCAGACCCGGCTGCCATCGACGTAGATGTCCGGGGTGTCCGCGGCAGCGTAATCCCACACCATCTTGCCTGGCTTTACGGCCTTCAAGACGCCCTTGGAGACCTTCTTCGTACCGTAGACGCTGTTGCTGTACGTCTGGGTGAACGAGGCCTGAAGGTTGGACGTGCCGTCGTAGAAGCTCTGGACCTGGACCAGCCGCCTGGACGCCTCGCCCTTGGGTGGTTTGCCCGTGTCGGACGCCGGTTCGGGTTCGGGATCGGCTTCAGCGGCCGGCTCGAGGGGCGTAGGAGGCGGCGGCTCCGCGATCTCGACCGTGGCCGGGGTGCAGGTGAGTCCGTAGGAGAGAATGCAGGCGAGGGATCCAGCCATGGCGAAGCGTCCGGAGTGTACCGATGATCAACGCGGATTGTTCCCGTTCGATCTTTGCCAACCCATCGTGCCCTCCGGGGAATAGGACCCGGTGCGTGCAGTTGCCCTAGCCGCCCCCCGCCCCATGAGCATCGCCATGATCGTCGTCGTCTTTGCTTCCCTCGTCTCCGTCGTGGAAACCGTGACGGAGAGCTAAGTTAGGCACCGCGCAGACTCCGCGCCCCGACATTTGCGCCACCGCCTCCGACACCGCTGTCACGGTGTCCGGTAACCCACCCCCTATGATCCCGCAGGTTCGCTCGTGGCGCGCGCCTTGCAGTTCGCCAGCCCCGTCGGCGTGGTGGCCGGCGATTGGCTTGGCGATGCAAGAACTCAATACACAACTGTGGAACCTGGGAACGACCTCTTTCGTCGCAGCGCTCGGGCTAAGCGCTGCGGCATGCGGCCCAGCCGTCGCACTCGAGGGCGACACCGACGGCGCTGAGACCGAGGGCTCGAGCGACACCATCATCGACCCGTCCACGCCCACGGACACCGATCCCACCGGCCCCACACAGGGCGGCTGCGACTCACCGGACGATTGTCCCAGCGGCTTCTACTGCGGGCCAGACGGTCAGTGCATCGAGGAGTACGACTGCTACGACTACGGCTGCTACTGCGTCTACGGCCACTGTTCCCCGGGGTACGACTGCTACGACGATGAGGACTGCGGCTCCGGTGAGCTGTGCCAAGGCTACGACGGCTGTGATCCCGTGCAGAGCCTCTCGGACTGCGGCACCCCAGCGACGTTGGTCGGAACCCCTCTGCAGATCCCGACCGGGAACCCCATCGAAGCGTTGTCCTTCGTCGACGTCGATCCTCAGTCTCCAGGGGAAGACCTCGTCGCGGGAACAGACACCGGGGGCTGGCTCCTCCCTTCCGGTGGCGAAGCTGTCGAGCTGCCCAGCGAAGGCGCGGTCCGAGGCGCGGCTTCTGCCGACCTCGACGCTGACGGATCAACCGACTTGATTCTGATCGACGACGCGGGTCTGAGCGTGCACTACGGTTTTGGAACCGAGACCCCACAGACCGTCAGCCTCCCGACTCAGCAGCCATTCACCGCCGTGCATGCGCTCCAGAACGTCGAGGGACTTCCCTCGTTGGCCCTGCTCGACGCCGCCGGTGCGGTGTCGGTCGTTGCGGGCTCTTCGGATCGCACGCTCGAGCTCACACCGACGCGGATCCCTGCCGACCCCAACGCATCGATCGAAGCGTTCGCCCTCGGCGACGGTGCCGACGGAGTTGTATGGGAGGGCTCGTCTGGGGTCTCCGCAGCTCTGTACACCCCAAGCTCACAGGTTCTCGACTCGATTGGGCAACTCCCACGCGCCGGCACTCGCTCGATGGTTGTCGGATCGCTCGTCGACTCGGAACGATCCGACGTGTTGTGGTCGAGCAACTACGTCGATTGGACACTGCTCGAAGTCTCCATCGGCGGCGAGACGCCCGCGCTACGGGCCATCTACTTCGACTACAACACGCTCGGGATCGGCGACCTCGACGGCAACGGCTTCGACGAGGCCCTCGCCGTCGGAGAAGGCGGGCTGGCGGTCATGCCCGGCGACGTGGAATGGGGTGTGACCTGTTTCTCCCACTCGCCGTTCGTGGGGGGCGCATCCCGGCTCCTGGCCATGGGTGACCTCGACGGCGACGGATCGGACGAAGCGATCATCGTCACCGACGCCGGCGGGCCTCCCGTCCAATACGACGTATCCTGGACTCCGTGAGGTCCACACGAGCATGGTGCTGGTCGGCCCTGCTGGTGCTGGGACCCGGCGGCTGTGTCGATCCGCCGGCGGGATCCGGTCCCACGGGAACCGACGGCCCCACGGGAACCGGCGGCCCCACGGATGGGACCGACGAGTCTGGCTTCCCGACCGATGGCACAACGCCCAGGATCCTCGACGCTCCAGAGGCCGTCACCCCGGGCGCGCTCGTCTACGTCACGACGAACGAGCCGCTCAACAGGCTGACGATCTCCCTCGGGGACGCCGTGCTGGAGCCGGAGCGGTTCCTGATGACGGACCTGCCCACCGGGCTCTTCCATGTCCCTGGCGATGCCCCGCTCGGACCGACAGCGTTGCGCGCCGCGTTCGATGACGCGCCAGAGTTCGCCGACACCTGGGAGGTCGAAGTTCGGGCCCCATGGTTGGAGGACGTCGCAGAGGCTGTCGGCCTGGACGTGATCCACAACGCAGATGGGAGCCCGCCGGAGTGCGCTGAGAGCCACACCGGGTTGGCGTGGGGGGACTACGACAGCGACGGCACAATGGACGTCTTTCTGGGGAACGTGGGCGCGCAGGGTCGTCTGTACCGAGCCGCTGGCTCGGGCGACGAACTCCAGTTCGAGGACGTGACGCCCCTCGTCGGCCTCGACGGCGTCGATTCGGTTGCGATGGCCACATTCGTCGACGTCGAGGGCGACGGAGACGCGGACCTGTACGTCGGTCGGCGTGGTGAGAACCGTCTGTTCCTCAACCGACTCTCCGAGTCTGGCGAAGCGCGGTTCGAAGAGGTCGCCGCCCCCCTGGGCCTGGTCGTGGACAGCCAACGCACCATGGGCGTGGCCTTCGGCGACTACGATGGCGATGGCGACCTCGACCTCTATGAGGTCAACCACGCATTCTGCTTTCCCCAGTCCGACTCCGAAGTCCGAGCGCAGGACCACCTGTTCGAAAACGTCGAAGGCGTGTTCGTCGAACGGACCCAGTGGCTGACATCTCCGGTGCTGGATTCGGTTGGGTTCTCCGCCAGCTGGATCGACACCGACCGAGACGGTGACCTCGATCTCATCGTGATCAACGACGACGTCGGCGGCAACATCGGCATGCCCAATGCCCACTGGCGCAACGATGGGCCTGGCGAGGGCGGCGGGTGGCGGTTCACCGAGGTGGGCGCGACCACAGGCTTGGCCCTGTCCGGCGTCAACGGAATGGGGCTCGCGTTCGGTGACCTCAACGACGACGGCTTCGTCGACCTCGCCTTCTCCAACATCGGCGCCAACCACCTGCTGCTCAGCGATGGCGACGGAACGTGGAGCGACGCGGTCGACACGGTCGAGCGGGCCAAGCAGCCGTGGGGGCATGGCTCGACCACGTGGGCCGTGCACCTTCCCGACCTCGACAACGACGGCGACCTCGACTTCTACGCCACTGGCGGCCGAATCAAGGGCACCCAGGCGATCGTCGACGCGGTGTTCGAGAACGACGGAACGCAGCGGTTCACCGAGCGCACATGGAGTTCCGGCATTCTCGACCCGGGCCATGGCAAGTCCTCGGCGCTGGTGGACTTCGATGGGGATGGCGGCCTCGACATCGTCACGACCGCATGGGGCGAGGCCCTTCGTGTCTACCGAAACGCTCGCGCGCCGGCCTCAGGCCATCACTGGCTTCAGGTCGAACTCGAGCAACAGGGGGCCAACCGCGATGCCCTCGGCGCGATCGTCACCCTGGAAGCGGGAGGCCGTGCTCGGACCTGCTTCCACAGCAACCGCCCCTCGCTGGGCGGGGGCAGCGATCACGCCTGTCACTTCGGACTCGGCGAGGAGACGCGCGTCGACGGCGTCAGCGTGGAATGGCCAGACGGAACATCCACTTGGCACGCGCCGGTGAGCATCGACCGTCGGGTGCTGATCACCCGCGAATAGACAAACGCGGACTTCGAACGGCTCAGCTCGGCGACACGAAGACCTCCCGCGGCGTAGTGCCGCGGCTGGGTCCGATCACGCCCCGCTCCTCCATCGCATCGACGATCTTCGCGGCCCGGTTGTACCCGACGCCCAGACGGCGCTGCACCATGCTGGTGCTGACCTTCTGCGCTTCGGCAACGACCTCGACCGCGCGATCATAGAGCGAATCGAGGTTCTCATCCGCGGGGCCCTCAGCCTCGTCGGGCTTGCGCACCACATCCATGTTGTAGACGGGCCGGGCCTGCTTCTTGACGAAGTCGACGACCTTGAGAATCTCGTCTTCGCTGACGAAACACCCGTGCACACGGTTGGGCTGCTTGCCGCGGTCCATGTGCAGCATGTCGCCCATGCCGAGCAGCTGCTTGGCGCCCTTGCCATCGATGATCGTTCGCGAGTCGATGTCGGAGGTCACTTGGAACGCGATCCTCGAGGGGAAGTTGTTCTTGATCGTTCCGGTGATGACGTCGACCGAAGGTCGCTGGGTAGCGACGATCAAGTGGATTCCTGCAGCGCGAGCCTTGGCAGCAATGCGAGCGACACTCTGCTCGACCTCTTTGCTGGCGACCATCATCAGATCGGCGAACTCGTCGATGATGACGACGATGAACGGCATTTTCTCGGGGTACTCGGGCGCCTCGGCGCCACCACGAGTTTCCTTCGGGCCATTCTGGTCGAAGCTGATGCCGGACAGCGCAGTGCCGTTGGCCATGTCCTCGCCCTGCTCCTTCGCAACGCGACGCATCTCCTCCTCGGCAACCTCCGCCAGCCGCATTTCTTTCTCCCAAGCCGCCTGGAGCTCCGGGAGTTTCTTGTTGTAGCCGGAGATGTCCCGCACCTGCGCCTCCGAGAGGCACGTGTAGCGGCGTTCCATCTCCTGCACGGCCCAGCGGAGGGCGAGCGAAGCCTTCTCGGGGTCGGTCACCACCGGCAGCAGCAGATGGGGGATGCCCTCGTAGATCGACAGCTCCAACATCTTGGGGTCGATCATCAGCATGCGGACGTCCTCGGGCGTCTGCGTGTACAGCAGCGAGCAGATCATGGAGTTGACCCCCACCGACTTGCCCGAGCCGGTCGCTCCCGCAACGAGCAAGTGCGGGGCCTTGGCGAGGTCGATGACCTCGATGTTACCGGTGATGTCCTTGCCCAGCGCAAGCGGGAGCTTCATCTTGTGGCCGAAGTCCTCGGGCTCCAGCATTTCCTTGATGTAGACGGTCTCGCGGGTCTTGTTCGGCACCTCGAATCCAACCGATGCCTTGCCGGGGATCGGCGCCAGGATGCGAATGCGAATCGCTTCCAGCGCCATCGCCAGATCGTTCTCGAGGCTCTCGATCTTGGAGAGCTTCACGCCGGCTTCGGGCTTGAACTCGTAGCGCGTGATCACCGGTCCGGGGTGGATCTTGGTGACTTTGCCTCGGATCTTGAACTCGCCCAACGTGCTGACCAGCCGTTGCGCCTGCTGGAGCACGAACTTTCGGTCGAAGTCGCTGTGGGCCGTCTCCTCGGCGGCCGCGAAAAGCTCGGCGGGCGGCAACAGGAAAGGTCCGGAGGTGAGCCGCACGATGGACCCTGCACCTGGAGGCGACTTGGAGGCCTTCTTCGGAGCGGGTGCCGGCTTCGACTTGAACGCGTCGATCGGCTTCTGCTGGGATGCTTGCTGCTCGGCGAGTTCCTCGGGACGCGGAGGCGCCTTCTTTCCGTTCGCCGCAGCCTTCGGAGCAGACTCGGGCGCATCGGAATCCGACGATTCCGTGCGCACCACGATCTCCGGCTCTTCCTCCGGCAGCGCCTCCTGTGCGGGCTCCGACTCGGGCGCAGCACGTTGGGCCGCCTTGGTCCGACGTCGGTTGCCTCCACGCTTCGACCCGGGAACCTTCAAGTCGGTCTCGATCTCTTCGCCGACCGCGACGGTCTCCTCCTCCGGCTCGGGCTTGGCCTCCGATTTGGCCTTCGCCTTGCGAGCTCCGCGGCGCCGGTTCTTGGACTTGGGCGCGGGAACCTCGACGGGCTCTTCGTCCTCGAGCTCTTCGTCCTCGAGTTCTTCGTCTTCGAACTCGTCGTCTTCGTCCTCTTCGTCCTCCCAGTCTTCGCCCAGCTCCTCGTCGAGGGCTGCGAGTTCTTCGTCGAGTTCATCTTCGACCGGTCCCGGGTCGCGCTGCGTTTCGATCAGGTCTGTGATTCCTGCGTGCAGGTAACTGCCAACTCGACGCAGCGCCCCCACAACCGCGTGGCCCCCGGTCACCAGGTGCGCGGTCGACAGCGGCGTGGACGCGATCAGGCCGACGCACAACAGCGTGAGCGCGAGCAGGTAGGTGCCCGCATGCGCCAGCATCCCGAGACTGACCTCTCCGGCCAGCTCGCCCGCCAACCCGCCGGCGGTGTAGCCGTGGACGCGGTAGGCCGGGAACATCACGTGCAGCAGCACGCAGCCCGCCAGCGTCGCGACCGAGAACCCCACGCCCTCCCCGAGCGTGATCTCCATGCCCTCTCCGCGCAGAGCCTTGATCCCCATGCCGAACACGCCGAGCGTGATCAGGTACGCCGCCATGCCAAAGCTGGCGTAGACCCCGGTGGCGACGATGTGTCCGACGGGCCCCATCAGCGTGCCCGACCCGGTTTGGTAGGAAACCAGGCCGCCGAACATGAGCACCCCGCCCGCGAGAAGCGCAATTCCGAGGAACTCCCCCCAGGGTCTGGGGAGCAACCCGCTACTCGCCGCCTTGGAGGCCTGCTCGGATCCGCGCTTCGTCCGGGAGGGTTTCTTTCGAGCCGCCATTTTCCTTCGCAATTCCGGCGACTTGAAGGATTTTACTCCTACGGTCGCACGGCATCCTACCGGCGTGCCCAGAAGAGTCAAACTTCCTGCATTTTCGCGGGTTTCGGGCTCCGAGCAGACCGCGCAAAGCGCGCAGAACCTCGGTCGAGCAAGGCTGTCAGGCTCGGCGGCGCGACCCTTGGCGGTCGCCAACGCAGAGGACGCGGGTCTCGTGCATTTGCCGCGGCGTACGCCCGACACCGAATCCGAAGCGAACACAGGCCCTCGCCAAGCCTCGGGCCCTCACCAAGCCTTGGCTTTGATAGGCTCCGCCGGCCCCATGAGACGCGCACTGTTCGCCCTCACACTACTCGCCGTCGCCGCCCCTGGCTGCAAGGCCAAGAAGCTCCAAGCGGAGCTCGACGCGACGAACGCGACCCTCGCTCAAACCGAGTCCGATCTCGCCGGCGAGCAGAACAAGAACCAAAAGCTCACCGAGGAGAACCAGGCCTTCGAAGCCCGGGTCGCCGAACTCGAGTCCGAACTCGCATCGCTCAACGAGCAGATCGAAGACCTGGCCAAGAAACAGGGCCTGACCGCCAAGGAGCTCGCTGATCTGCGTGCCGACAAGGCCAAGCGCGAGCAAGAGCTTCAGGTCTACAAGGACCTGTTCGCCGAGCTCAAGGCTCTGGTCGACGCAGGCACGATCGAGGTCGTGTTCCGAAAGGGCCGGATGACCGTCAAGCTCTCGAACGCGATCCTGTTCGACAGCGGCAAGGCGCGTCTTCGCGAAGAAGGCAAGACTGCAGTCGCCCAGATCGTCCCAGCGCTGGCCAAGGTCGGCGACCGCGAGTTCCTCGTGGCTGGCCACACCGACAACGTTCCGATCCGAACGGCTCGCTACAAGAACAACTGGGAACTCTCGACGGCCCGCGCGGTCTCGATGGTGACCGAGATGATCGAAGACGGCTACCCAGGCACACGCATCGGCGCCGCTGGTTTTGGCGAGTTTGACCCCATCGCCTCCAACGAAACCGACCAGGGCAAAGAGCAGAACCGCCGCATCGAGATCATCTTGATGCCCAACCTGGGGGAGATTCCCGGGATGCAGCAAATGCTCAAGAGCAGCAAGGCTCGCTAAGCGGCCGCGCTCGGAACACTCCACGCCGCCGCGTGTCCAGATCGGACATGCGGCGTTTTCTTGTTGTGGGGTCCGTGTGCCTGTCGGGCTGTGCCGCCGACCCCGCGCCTGCACGACCCGCTCAAGACCCTCCCCGACCGCCGGTCGGAATCTCAGACCCCTTGTTCGACGACCCGGGGGCTTTCGAGCCCCTGCCTGCTGCAGGGCCGACCGGTTGGAGAGCGCGATTCGACGAGCCGGGCCAGAGCTACCTCGATTTTCTCGGGACCGTGCCGCGGCGGCCAACGCCGCAGACGGAGCACCTGTACCTGCTGCCGCTGGGCGAGATGGGGACCGCGTTCGTGGTCGACGCCGAGGTCACATATATCGTTCGCACACCGTCCACGTCGCAGATGGCGGCTCTGCTCACCGCCTATTTTGGGCTGCCAGCAGAGGTCTTGCCTGCAGTCGAGATCGAAGCCCTCCTCGAGCCCGACCGCATCCGGCGCGGCCACGAGCAGTTTCGGGCGCAGCATTTGTTCGAAGCCACGGCTCAGCTGGTACCCGAGGACGCGTATTCGATGACGACGCTGATGGTGCAGGACGTTTTCTTCGACGACGCCCAGGGCTGGGGCTACGGTTTCGGTCAACATCGCGGCGGCCAGGCGGTGGTGAGCTTCGCGCGGATCGACCCCGTCGTCTCCGGCCTCGCGCGCGAGGAGGATATCCAGGAGCGGATCCCCCAACGCGCGTTCACCCTGCTGGTGCACGAGGTCGGGCACACCTTCGGCCTCGAGCACTGCACCGAGCACCGCTGCGTCATGAACGGGATGGCGGACCTCGCCGAACTCGACGCGACGCCACTACACCTGTGCCCACAGTGCCTTCGCAAGCTGCTGTATCTGCGCCCCATCGATCCAGTCGAACGCTACCGGGCCTTGAATACCCTGTACACGGCCCTGGGCCTTGAGCGACCAACCCAGTGGACAGCGGCGCGGCTGCGTTCGTTGGAACGTGAGGCGGCGCGTCCACAGACGCCTTGAGCCCGCGCGATGCGGCGTGGGAGCCTGCGCGCATGGACGCGCCGATCGACATTCCCGATCGCCTCAACATGGTCACGTTCTTCCTCGACGATCGACTCGAAGAAGGACGCGGGGACGACGTGGCGATCATCGACGCCTCGACGGACCGCGAGGTGACCTACGCCGGGGTGCATGAGGGCAGCTGCCGGGTGGCCAACCTTCTGCGCGAGCTGGGCCTGACCATCGAGGACCGGGTGCAACTGCTCCTGCTCGATACCCCGGAGTTCGTCGAGTCGTACTTCGGCATCCTTCGTGCGGGGTGTGTCGCGGTTCCCACCAACACCTGGCTGCGCACTAAAGACTTCGAGTACTACTTTGAGTACGCCCGGCCCAAGGCGGTCATCGTCGACGCGGAGATCTGGCCGGAGGTCGCACCCGCTGCCGCCAAGGCGCCCTACACCAAACACTTCATCGTGCTCGACCGAAGTGGCTCGAAAGCGCCCGAAGATACGATCGACTACCGAGACGCACTTGAGCGCCAGAGCCCCGAGGCCACGACCGAGCCGACCTATCGAGACGACTTCTCCACGTGGCTGAGTTCCTCGGGCTCCACGGGCAACCCGAAGTGTGTCGTGCACATGCACCACGACTTCGTGTGGAACACGATCGCCTATGCCCAGCGCACGCTCGGTCTAACCCGAGAAGACATCACGATGGCGGCGCCTAAGCTCTTCTTCGGCTATGCGCTGGCCAGCAACATGTTGTTCCCCTTTTCCGTCGGTGGCCGCATCGTGCTCACGCCTGATCGCGTCGAGCCCCAGCGCTATTTCGAACTGGCGCAGAAGTACGAGGTCACCCAGTTCGTCACGGTTCCGACCAACATCGCCAAGCTCATGGCGGTGCCCAAGCCAGAACGCTTCGATCTCAGCTCGGTGCGCTCGCTCGTCTCCGCGGGCGAAGCGTTGCCTCCCCGCGTCTACCGCGACTGGAAAGAGCGCTTCGGCGTCGAGATCTACGACGGTATCGGCTCGGCCGAGATGTTCCACGTCTACATCACGAACCGCCCCGGCGACGTGAAGGAAGGCAGTCTCGGCAAGCTGGTCGAGGGCTACAGCTACCGGCTGATCGACGACGATGGGAACGAGGTTCCCAAGGGCGAGATTGGAACGCTGGTGATCAAGGGCCCCTCCGCAGGCCAGGGCTACTGGCGAATGCGCGACAAGAGTCGCGAGACGTTTTGGGGTGATGAGGTCAAAGGCGGGGACAAGTTCTACGTCGATGAAGACGGGTACTTTTGGTACTGCGGCCGCGGGGACGACATGCTCAAGTGCTCGGGCGTCTACGTATCGCCGGTCGAGGTCGAGAACGCCCTGCTTGGACACGACGCGGTGTTCGAGGCCGGCGTCGTCGGTGTTCGGAACGCCGAAGGACTCGAGAAGACGATGGCGTACATCGAGCTTGCCGAAGGACACGGCCCGACCAAGGACCTCGAGGCCGCCATCATCACGTACTGCCGGGAGCATCTCGCACCGTTCAAGGCCCCGCGGATGGTGCGGTTTCTTCCTGAGCTTCCTCGAACGGACACCGGCAAGATCAAGCGCGGCGCGCTTCGGGACCTCGCCCAGCAGGAGACGCTATGACCGGCTCAGCTCACGCACTGTTCGGCATGCGGTATCCGCAGGTCGCCAAGGCCCTCGGGGAGGCCGAGCGCTCGGTCGCTATCATCCCGGCGGGCAGCGTCGAGGCTCATGGCCCGCACCTGCCCCTGGGTACGGACACGCTCATCTCGACGGCCATCGCAGAACGAGCCGCCACCGCCTTGGCCCAGCGTGGCTACCTCGCGGTCCACTATCCGCCGCTGCACTACGGCGTGACCGACTGGGCCGAAGGGTTTGCCGGGACGACCAGCATCGGTGCCGACGTGATCGGCCCGCTGGTGTTGCAAGCGTGCTTGTCCGCCCATCGCCTTGGGTTCGACCACGTGGTGCTCACCAACGCACACCTCGAGCCGGGCCACATCCAAACGCTTCGTGCCGTCGCCAAGGACTACGAAGCCCAGACCGGAACGGCGCTCCTGTTCGTCGACAAGACCCGCCGCAAGCAGGCACAGAAACTCACCGCCGAGTTTCAGAGCGGCTCCTGTCACGCCGGTCAATACGAGACCAGCTTGATCCTCGCGATTGAGCCAGAGCTCGTCGATACCGCGGCGGCAGTCGCCCTGCCCTCGCTCGAGCTTCCCTTGCACGAGAAAATCGCCGCGGGGGCCAAGAACTTCGCCGAGTGCGGCCTGGAGCAGGCCTACTGCGGCGCACCAGCCAAGGCGACCGCCGAAGAAGGCGAGGCGTCGTTGGCTACGCTCGCACAGATGGTCGTCGATGCGGTCCAGGACGCTTCAGCGCCGACGGCGGAGCCCGAGTAGGCCCACGCCCAGCCACAGGGCGCCAGCGGGTCCCCCACCCTGCGTACAGCCACAGCCGGAGCCCTCACCGTCCGCCCGGGCTTCGCCGCTCGAGGACTCCCCGGCGGTCGTGGTTCCGGGCAAGGTCGGCGAGGTTGCACCGCTATCACCGGGGGGCTCGCCTGCAGTGGTGCCCATCGTCCCATCCCCGGTGCCGCCTCCGGTCCCCGCACCCACGCCGCTGCTCGACGGCTCCCCAGTCACGGTTCCCTCCGAGGCCGTCGTGGTGGAGTCATCCCCGGTGGTGGAATCATCACCCTCGGTCGGGTCGCCTCCGGTGCTCGACGTCCCGACCGCGTCCTCGCACAGCGGCTCCCCACCGCCGACCGCACCGCCGACACAGCCGTTCTTCCAGGTTCCTACCCCCAACTCGGGGTCCATCGGGAAACCGCCACAGTCCGCTCCTGGAGCCCAGTCACCCGACGCGTCGTGGCATGGGGTCAGGTCGTATCCAGACTCGGCCTGCAGCCAGTCGAGCTGCGTCGTGAGCAGGCCGTAGGTCACGCCGACCCCGCAGAAGTTCCCGGGCAGCTCGGGTCCCGGGAAACCGCCCGGATCGTAGAGCCTGGACGCAGCACCAAACACGCGCCAGGTCCCGTCGGGTAGCTCGATCAACGCGGGCCCGCCGGAGTCACCAAAACAGGCCGAATCGGAGCCATCCGGGCCGACCATGTCGACCTCGTCTTCAGCCGCATCGATCGTCTCGATCGTCTGCGTCGTGTAGCGCTTGGGACCGACGCCCTCGGCTTCGAGCTCCCCTGCAACGTACGTCCCAAACGACGCACCAAACCCCACGATCGTCACCTCGGCGCCCACCTCGAGCAGCTCAAGTTCGCATCCCGCCAAGATCGGCATGATCTCCACGTCCAACACCGGCTCCGCGAGGGTGCAGTATGCGATGTCCGGAAAGCCCTCCTCGAAGTACTGCGGGTGCCCCACGCAGTCCTCCACCCCGACGACACGCTGCGGTCCCGTCTCGCCCTGGCCCTGCTCGCCGAACCCGACCCCGACGATGGGACGCTCCGGATTCACGCAGTGGGCTGCGAGCGTGACCACGCTGGGGTTCACAAGCGTCCCGGTGCACATCACCGGCGTCTCGTCATCTTCCAAGATGGCGACGGCAAACGGAAACTCGCAAGACCCCGCTTCGTCCCCGCCGACGATTGGGAGGACCGGGGGTGGCTCTACGCCCAGCGATCCGGGCTGAAGCAGTAGAGCAGCGGTTGCGAGCGTTCCGAACCCAAACCCAAACACCGCCGCAGTATCCGACAAAACCCCGCACAAACCGAGTGCGGTGACACCGGCGGGCGGAAGACTTGCCGACCGCTAACAGAGTGCGCCGCTGTCACAACCGACTTCGATGGTGAAGTCGACCGGCACGGTCTCGGGAGCGCAGGCAGCACCACCACAAACCGCGAAGTCGACCTCGCCAGCGAACCTCTTCGAGCCATCCGTCGTCGGCGTGAACGGCAACGCAAACACCAGGCCGTCGTCGTCGAAACGCTCGGCATCATCTTTGCGCTGCTTGGGTACCTCGACCGTCACGCCGTTAGGGGCCTTGATGCGTAGCGCGACCGGGAAGTCGGTGTTGATGTGCCAGGGCTTCTGCGGCTCGACATGAACCTTGGCCAGCGTCTCCTTGCCCGCAGCCGCCTTGGACGGCGCCTCGACATGAACCTCGAAGCGAGGCGCATCGGGATCGACCTCGGATGCGACCGCCGGTGCGCCGGAGGGTCTCGCCCCTTGTGCCGCGGGCTCGGCGTCGCCGTCACAGCCCCAGAGCACCAGCGAAACAAAGCCAGCAGCCAGCGCGGCGCGGGAGGACAAGACGTTCGAAGTCACCACTGAACCCAACGGGTACACAGGCCGGAGGTTACCGCGTACGGATCCGTGCGTTTCCTCAAAGGTACACCGCGCAAGGCGTTACGACGGCGTGCATGCGCAGATCGTGGGCCTCCATCGGTACGGCGTCGACGAGGCCTCCCTCCAAGCACACGCCCACGCGGCACGCGCCTGGGGCCAAGGCGAGGGTGCGGTCGTAGTAACCCCGGCCCCAGCCGAGTCGACCCCCTCGTGCGTCGAATGCGAGGCCCGGCACGAGCACCACCTCCACCTCCGCGGGCAAGCTCGCAACGCCCTCGCTCGCGGGCTCGGGGATGCCAAAACGACCGGGTCGCAGCGCTGCCCAGTCGGACACTTCGCACCACTGCAGCGCGTGTGGCCCGACGACCCTGGGAAGCCATCGGCGGCGAGGCGCAAGCGCTTCAAACACGCCACGCATCTCCGGCTCGTGGGCGACCCCAACGAACAACGCGACGGTGTTCGTCTCGACGATGATGTCGAGGGAACACAGCCGCGTCCGCAGCCGCTCACTTTGTTGCGCCCGTTGCTCGGGGCCCAGTGACCGCCCCCGCTGAGACGATCGAAGCGCAGCCTTGTCGGCGCTCACGCGTTGCTGACACGCTCCGCGTTGCCCGGATGGGCCGGGTCAAGACGAATACCGTTCTGCCACGCAAGCGCAGCACGGAGCAGCTGGGTCGCGTTGGTGAGACCAAGTTTTTGCTTCGTGTTGCTCTGATGGGTCTCCACCGTCTTCACGCTGATCGACAGCTGCGTCGAGATTTCGCGGGTCCGAAGTCCGCGGCCCATCAACTCGAAGACCTCCATCTCCCGGGTCGACAGGCGCGCGAGCGGATCCTCGCCCTTGCCGACCGGGTCGGCCCCGCCCTTGGTCCATGCGGCGCTGAGTTTTTCGCTCACCACCTGCTCGCCGGAGCTCACCTTCCGGATGCCGTCCAACAAGACGTCGGGGCTGGAGCTCTTCATCAGGTACCCCGCAGCTCCCGTCCGCAATGCTCGGTCGGCGAACAGAGCCTCATCATGCATCGAGACCACCAACGAGGGGACCTCGAGACTGTTGGCGGCGATGTGCCTCACCAACTCGAGACCGCTGGAGTCTCCCAGCGCGAGGTCAACGACGACGGCGTCCGGCTTGACGGCGGTCAGCTTGTCTTTCGCGTCGTCCAGCGAGGTCGCCTCGCCCACGACCTCCAAGTCAGGCTGGGCTCGCACCAAGGCACTGAGGCCGTGGCGAAACACGGGGTGGTCGTCAACGATGAGGATGGTCTTCTTTTGAGCTTCGGTCATGGTCTCGTCCAGGGGGTCAGCGGCGTCACGGGAATCTCTGCAAGGGCATCGAACTCGATCGTCCCCTCGGAGCGCGTCACCACGATCCGAGTGCCCTCCTGAGGCGTCGAGAAAAACTTGATCCGGGCATCCATGGCTCGAGCCCGAGCGTGCATGCTGCTCAGCCCAACACCCGCGGTCGTGGTGCCATCGTGGGTCGAGGACAGGCCCACGCCATCATCCTCCACCCGCAGTGTCAGCGGGTCGGCGAGCAGCGAAACCCGAAGGCCGCCGGGGTTGCCGTGGCGAGCCGCGTTGGACAGCGCCTCTTGGGCGATCCGGTACAGCTGCATCGCATCCGCATCGGAGATCGTCGGCGGCAGCGTGGAGGGTCCCTCGAAGGAGAAGTCGAATCCGCCCAGCTCGGCGATTTCGGTCCCGAGTCGCTCCAGCGCGCCCGCGAGGTTTTCCGCCCGAACGTCGCCGGGGTACAGACCATGCGAGAGTGCCCGCGCCATCTCGAGAGCCTTGCCAGCCTGACCTTCGAGCGTCGCAAGCGACTCCCGGGTGGCAGGCTCGGACGACCCGCGCTGTGCCGCGGTCGCCAGCAACCGCAACCCGCCCAGTTGCTGACACAGTCCGTCGTGCAGCTCCTGTCCCAAGCGGGCACGTTCACCGTCCGCCGCGTCGAGCACCGCTCGTTCCGCCTCTGCCAGGTCTTCGCCATCGCGGTCGAGCTGAGCGAGGGCCGCTGAGAAGACCCATCGCGAGACACCGATGATCGACCCGACGAGCACCGCCCACGTACTCCACGAAAGCCATCGAAGCCGCTCGCGGCTCTGCTGAGCATCGAGTTCGACCTGCGTGCGGACGGCGTCCGCTTCGTCACGAAGCGCCACCGCACGGGCGCGCAGGCGTTGTGCTGCCCGAACCTCCACCACCGTGTCCGCACCGATCGCACCGGCTTCGGCAGTCACGGACTCCAGCGCCAACACAACGCGTCCCCAGCCGGACACATCAGCCCGAGGGTCGAGCACCGAGTCGGGGAGCCCTACCGCTTCGGCTTTGAGCGTCGCGACGCTCTGGTCAAGCACATCGCGGCTTCCCGGAGCACTCGGGGAGCGCTCCAACCGGCGCGCGGTCGCCTCGACATCGGCCGCGGCCGCACCCAGTCCGCCCGCCTGGCTGAGTGCCTCTTCGGTGGCCTCTGCCCGACGGTCCATCACGTAGGTGACCCCCTGGGTCAGGGTTCCGATGATCAGCAGTACCAGGACGCCGGAAAGGCTCCGTCCTCGTAATCGGTCGACGTCTCGCTGTGAGGCGGTCGAGCTTCCACCTAAGAACCTCACGCCCAGCCAGTATCGCCTCTAGGCGGCCATTCAGAGGGGGAATTCGCTGATTTTTTGCCGTGCCCCCCAATGGGGGCTCCAGCCCACACCCCACTTTCGCGCCTCGCCACGGGTCAGATCGAGAGCCCACGCCGTGCCGCGCGGCCGGAGCGCGCCTGATCCTGATGCGCGAGCGCCTGTCCATGGCGGACACATACCTCGCCCGACCCGACGCAACGCGGACAGGTTGCTGCGCGGCACCGCGCATGCAGGGGCACCTTTGAGACACGTCGCGGGTCCGACGGGCCCCAGCCGAGGAAGCGAACCGGCGTCCCCCAGGCATGACCGGACCCCACCGCCCCCCACAACGAACGACGGTTCCGCACCTCCCCGCCCGGTGCGATCCCTGCGCCCCGCTCACAGAAGTGGCCCAAACTGGGCCCCAGACACGCTTTCGCAGGAGCGCTTGCGAGCATCGGCGAACCTCTGCGATGGTGCGGACCCGCGCGGGCTTAGCTCAGTTGGTAGAGCGCGACCTTCCCAAGGTCGAAGCCGTGGGTTCGAATCCCATAGCCCGCTTTGAAGCCGCCCCCAACCGGGCGGCTTCTTTGTTTGTGTCGCACGAGGACAGGTTCGGCGTTCGCCCCCTGAACCGTCGCGGGCGTCCGAGCTTCCGCCTCTATCTTCGTTTGCCGCTTCGCCCTTAGTTCGCGGACGTGTGCAGCTCCCAGAAGCAGCTGCCTTCTTGCGAGAACGTATACGGCCCGAACCGGCCGGACGGGTACGTATCGTCGACGACGGTTGCTTGCGCAACGACGGAGTCATCGGCGGCCCGCCGCACGGTCATCGTGAAGTCCTGCGGGGCGTGGCTGAGCTCGAAGACGTACTCCTCGTTGTAGTTCCAACCTTGGTCGGAGAGGTCGTCGGGGTCGAGCAGCGTGGTCGAGTTGGGAGTGTCCGCGACGCCGAGGAGGTCCTCGCATGCCAGGGGCAAGCCGGCGTCGATGCGCTTGACCACCATGCCCTCGGGGGCAAACGTGTCGCCACAGTTGCTCCACGTCTGGTCCTCGGCACGCCAGGTGAACAGATAGAAGTGCCCCGCGTCCTGGTAGCCCCACACGAATCCGAGCTGGTCATCGTCGTCGTTGCTTTGGACCTCGAAGCGGCTGGTGAAGCTCGCATCATCGAGGACGATGTCGCAGACGAGCGCGGCGGGGTCTCCGTTGGCGGTCTCGCACGCCTGGGTGTCGTCGTTGGTGTACGCCCACAACGGCGTCGGGTGGTTGCCGAGGTCGACGCCGAGGGCGGCAGCATCGAGCGGCTGGCATTGCGCCAATGGGACCGCGGTATCGGTGACGTGCACGGTGACCAAACCGGCCGCCTGCTCACCTTGGCCGTCGGTGACATCGACCTGGTAGGTCGTTGAAGTTGCGGGCGTGGCCTGGGGGCCTGCGATGCCTGTGTTGTCCAACGAGGCGGCCGGGGACCAATCGAAGGTGTAATCGCCATCGCCCAACATCGGCTCGGCGAGCAATGAAGAGCTGCCTCCGGAGAGGATGTTGCCCGGATTCGCCGACACGTCGACCGACATGCAACCGGGTGGAATGCTCTGCTCACCGTCGTCACAGTCCGCACCCGGCTGTACTCCATCGGGAACATCGGTGTCTCCCCAGTCGTCGCCGTCCTCGTCTTTCATGCAAGCCACGGCGTCATCATTGGGCGCGGCGCCCGGAAAGGTGGACGCGTTGTTGTCGTCGCAGTCGTCGTCGTTGTCCACGGTCCCATCGGGCGGCGTCTCACCGTCGGGAACCGTCGTACACACGTCGGGGTCGCCAAAGCCGTCGCCATCGGTGTCTGAGCACCACAGTGTCCCGTCCTCGCAGGTGCCGTCGTCGCCACAAGCATCACTGACACAGTCGCCACCGTCCGAGCAGACCTCGCCGCCCTCACAGGTCGCGCCGCATGACCCCCCGCAGTCCACATCCGTCTCGTCTTGGTTCTGCATGCCGTCGTCGCACGACCCTCCGCCCGCGGTCCCGTCCGCTGCGGTTCCACCTCCACCGGAGCCTCCACCGGAGTCTCCGGCCCCACACGAGCCGGCATCGGCATCACAGTCGTTGGACTCGCAGTCCCCGTTTTCGACGCAGCCCTCCCCCATCCCGCAGCCCGCCATGCACGAGCCGCCGCAGTCCACATCCGTCTCGTCGCCGTCCTGAACTCCGTTGTCGCAATCGCCCCCCGCGGTCTCGTTGCCGTTGGTCTCCGTCGCACTCGCCGAAGCGAGCGCCGCACAAGCGGTCGCGTCACCGTGTTTCTGGCCGAGCCCGTCATCGAAGCACGGGTCGGCACAAGCACCCAAGCTGGCCAAGCACAAAGGGAGAATCGTCGAGATGGTTTTTGCGTGGTTCATGGTCGATGGCCTACTGAGAGATGAGTTTGAATTCGATGCGGCGGTTCTTCGCTCGACCGCGGCTGGTGGTGTTGTCCTCTCGAGGCTCGGCCTCGCCCACACCCCGAGTCCGCAGACGGTCATTGGCGACCCCGTGCTCCACGAGGTAATCGCGGACAGACTCCGCGCGCCGGGTCGAGAGTTCCCGGTTGTACTCGTCGTCCCCGCGGTCGTCGGTGTGTCCGGAGATCTCGACGCTGACCGAGGGGAAGTTCGTCAGGACCTCGGCCGCGTGGTCGAGTTTGGCGCGCGAGCGCGGCTTGATGGTGTCCTTGTTGGTGTCGAAGTAGATGCCCTCGATCACCCCGGTGAAGTCCCGAATCTCGTCAGGCAGCGCGTCCGGGCAACCGTCCTTGTCTTCGAATCCGTTGGCGGTCTCAGGCTCCTCGACGCAGGCGTCTTGGGGGTCGAGGATCCCATCTTCATCAGTGTCGGGAATCGGACACCCGTCGTACTCCGCGATCCCTGGAATCGTGATGCAAGCATCGTCGGGATCGAGCACCCCGTCGCCGTCACGATCCCCGACAGGACAGCCCTGTCGCTGGGGTACACCCGGAACGTCGATACACGCATCGTCGGCGTCGAGGATTCCGTCACCGTCGCGGTCTGATGCGGCGCGTCGCTTCCTGCGGTTGAGCGTCACGCTAACCCCAGCGAGCAGCTCGACGGTATGCCCGACCCCATCGGAGATTCCGCGTTTGGCGGTCAGCGTGTCTCGAAGATCAAACCGCAGAGCGATCCGGCGGGTGATGAACGCCTTGACCCCAGCGCCGAAATGAAACCCGAGGTCAACATCTCGCCCCAGGGCGTTCCGACCACTGGCCACGCCGAGCGCTGAGGGACCCGCAAGGACGAATGGCGTCACACTCCATCGAGGAAGCTGCGCAATGGCATGACCGCGAAAGGCCCACAGTGTCGCGCGGTCGCCGTCCACGTCGGTGCGGGCAGGGACCACCGCGCCTTCGAGTTCCGCGCCGAGAAATCGCAGAGGATAGAACCCGATGCGCCCGCCGAACTCGGGCGAGACACTGCGTAGCGTCTTGAAGCCCTGCTCGGGCAGCGTCAGGTCCGGCTCGAACAACTCGAGCCGTGGAGACGGCAGGGCGATTCCCGCGAAGACCCCGATCTCGACCATATTCCGCTCCGGCGGCCACCGGTCGATCCACCGATCGGCGGGCGCTTGTGCTGGCGTCTCGTCGCCGCTGTCCGTGGGGGCGTCGCCCGACGGGGTTTCGGCGGCGGACTCGACTCCGTCCGCGGCCGGTTCCACGGCCGCGGACGCCCTGCTGGGGGCGCTCAACGAAACAAGGACAGCGGCAGTCGCGAGGGACGCAGCCCCAAACGGGGTGGACGGTCGTACGTTGGGCATGACTTCGGTCGTCGGCTGAGGATCCACGCGGGGTTCGGTCCACGAGCCACACCGGTAGCCGTGTAGGACTCCTTGATCCTTCTGCCGACTGCGGCGGAATCAACACCCAATACGGGCACGGCCCGGCGAGGGACACTCCCCGAAACCTGGGCCGGGACGTGTTGACCAGGCACAACGACCGGCCCAACCCGGGTCCCCTCAGCCCCTCGTCAGCCGGTCAACCTGGAACCATCACGGTCAGGGGCCGGTCGGTCAGAGCGATGCCTCGACAGAGCGCTTCGTCGCACACCGACTGGGGTCTCCAGGGGATGACGGAGTTCGCTCGGGAAGGCTAGGAGAGCAGGAGGAGTACCCAGTCAGGATCATTGAGCATCCCCCCCGGCCGAAACGGGAAAACGTGGGAGGTCGACCTGGTCGCCGAGGCGGCCATCGACCACGTGGCCATGCAGCCAAGGCTCGGCTTGGGACTGACCGGGGGCGGCGAGCTACAACTCGCATTCGCGGGGCCCGAGGCGGTGCTCTACGCGCACGGGCAACCGGGCGCATGGGACGTTGAACAGGTCGGCGACAGCCCTCGTTGGGGGGACTCCGTGTCTCTTTCGACCGACGACCGCGGCACTCCGCACATCGCCTTCCGCAGCCTCGAATCCACGCCGCTGTTGGTGTCCGCAACACGTCGGTGCGAAGAGGCATCCTAGCCGCCTTCGCGTCACCCACAAGCCGGAGGACGCCGAGCTTTCCGACCACACATTGTCGTCCGACCCCAGCCTCAGCACGGGGTAAGGTGCGCGCGTGGACGCCCCAACCGCCGCCCAGGTCGAACAGGTCGCCTCTGCGCTCTCGCTGCGCATCAAGCAAGTCCAGGCCGTCGCCGACTTCCTCGTCCAGGGAGCCACGGTTCCGTTCATCGCCCGGTATCGCAAGGAGGCGACGGGGTCCCTAGACGAGGTGGCCCTTGCGGCGATCCGCGATCAACTCGCAGCCCTCGCCGAACTCGACAAGCGTCGAGAGGCGATCGTCACATCGCTGAAGGAGCGTGGTCTTCTCAGCGCTGCGCTCGCACGCAGTATCGCCAGCGCGCAGACCCGGTCCGACCTCGAGGACCTCTACCTTCCCTGCCGTCCGCGCCGGAAAACTCGGGCCAGTGCCGCACGGGAACGCGGGCTGGAGCCGCTGGCCGACGCCCTCTCAGCCGAGGGGGGCGGTCGTATCGACGCTCGGCCATTCGTCGATGCCAAGCGCGGGGTCCCGGATGTCGAGGCTGCATTCGCGGGCGCTCGGGACATCCTCGCGGAACGGATCAGCGAGGACGCGCCGGCCCGGGGCGAGCTCCGCGCACTGTTCACGAGCCGGGCCCAACTCGCCGCCCGGGTCATCAAGTCCAAGCAAAAGGATGCGGCCAAGTACCGCGACTACTTCGATTGGGGAGAGGCTCTGCACCGTGCCCCTTCCCATCGAGTGCTCGCGATTCTACGCGGCAAGGCGGAGGGGTTCTTGACGGTCACCGCGCGACCGCCAGAGGAAGAGGCGCTCCGTCGGCTTCGACGCCGATTCGCTGCTGGCCACAGTTTCGCGAGCAAGCAGCGTGGGCTCGCGGTGACCGATGCCTACAAACGCCTGATCCAACCGTCCCTCGAAAAGGAAGCCATCGCCGCAACCAAGCTCCGGGCGGACCGCGAGGCCATCGACGTGTTTGCCACCAACCTACGGGAGATTCTGATGGCAGCTCCGCTTGGTCCCAAGCCCGTGCTGGCGATCGATCCGGGCTTTCGCAGCGGCTGCAAATGCGCAGTGCTGGGCCCATATGGCGCGTTGCTGCACAACATGACGATCTTCCCGCATACAGGCGGGCCACGAAGTGAAGCCGCCGGGGCGACCCTTCGCGAGGCTTGCGAGCGGTACTCCGTCGAAGCGATCGCGATCGGCAACGGAACCGCTGGCCGCGAGACGGAAGCCTTCGTGGAAGCGCTCGGGCTGGACATCATCGCCATCGCCGTGGACGAGAGTGGCGCATCGATCTACAGCGCCAGCGAGGTCGCCCGGGAGGAGTTCCCCGATCTCGATCTCACCGTTCGCGGTGCGGTCTCGATCGGACGGCGGCTGCAAGACCCACTGGCCGAGCTCGTCAAGCTCGACCCGAAGTCGATCGGCGTCGGCCAGTACCAGCACGACGTCGAACCCCGCGCCTTGGCGGCCAGTCTGTCCGACACGATCGAGAGCGCCGTCAACTCGGTGGGTGTCGAACTCAATACCGCCAGCCCCCAACTGCTGGCCCACGTGGCCGGCCTGGGCTCGAAGCTCGCATCGGCAATCGTCAAGTATCGGGCTGCGAACGGGCCTTTTCGCGACCGCGCGTCGCTCACCGCCGTCCCCCGCCTGGGCTCCCGGGCGTTTCAACAGGCAGCGGGTTTTCTGCGAGTCCGCGATGCGTCACACCCCCTCGATGGCAGCGCGGTTCACCCCGAACGCTATGACCTGGTCGAGCGGATTGCCAAAGACCAAAACTGTAGGGTGCTGGATCTACTCCAGGACCCGAAGCGGCGTGCAGCGATCGAGGTCGACCGCTACGTGAGCGAGGAGGTTGGAGCACCCACGCTGCACGACATCGTGGACGAGCTCGGAAAACCCGGCCGAGACCCCCGCCCCGACTTCGAGGTGTTCCGCTTCGCCGACGTCCACGACATCAAGGACCTGACCCCGGGCGTGGTCCTGCCGGGCATCGTCACCAACGTGACCAGCTTCGGTGCTTTCGTCGACATCGGCGTCCATACCGACGGCCTGGTCCACGTCTCGCAACTCGCCGACCGCTTCGTGAAAGACCCGAACGAAGTCGTCCGCGTGCGCCAAAAGGTCCGGGTCACCGTGACGCAGGTCGACCTGGACCGAAAACGCATCGCCCTATCGATGCGCAGCGACGCGAAGGCGCAGTAGCCGGCTGCCCTACGCGCCGCCCTCGTCCTCAAACTCTCCGCTCTCGAGCCTGGTGAAGTAGGCCCGGGTCCACTTCACCACCCGCGGAGAGAGCACCAGCAGCGCGATCACGTTGGGGATGACGAGTAAACCGACGAGGATGTCGGAGATGCTGATCACCACCGCCAGCTTTCGAACCGCCCCCACGAAGGCCAACAACACGAACACCACGCGGTAGGGGGTCACGGCTCGTGGCCCGAGCACCCACATGCTCGCGACCTCGCCGTAGTAGGACCACGCGATCATCGTCGACAGGGCGAACAGGAAGCCAGCGACGGAGATGAAGACCGAGCCAAACCCGGGGATGAAGCGATCAAACGATGCCGCGCTCAGTGTGATCCCGTTTCTCTCGTGAACGAGACTCGGCGTTGCGACGAAAGACCGATGCCGTGCGGCGCCCGCGGCCGGGGAGACCACCAAGCGCAGTGTTTTTCCCTTCGCCGACTCTCGCAGTTCCGCATCGAATGCCAGCGTCTGCGCCCCCCAGGCCAGCTGCGCGGTCGCGGGACGAGGGATCAGTTCGAGGCGCCCCAGCGCCTTCGGGCCCGAGTACAAGGTGGCGTCGAGCGCCCCACCCCCGACCGCGGCGCCAACCCGAATGCCATCGTGCTCGAGCGCGTCGACGGGCAAGGCGAAAACCAATGCATCCTGCGCCGTGGCAGCGCCCTCGAGCGCGTGAACCCCAAGCCCATCGAGCCGGTGCCCCAGCGGTGCCGTGTCATCTGGAGTCTCCTCGAGCGCGACGGAATGCCATGCCGCGGCCGTCTCGACCGCCTCGAGTCGCCCCACGCCCTCGTCTTTGAAGGCTCCGTAGTTGCCAGCCAGAACGATGACAAACGCGGTCGCACCCGAGACGACGACGGTGTCGATAAACGGGCCCAGTGACGCCACCACGCCCTCCCGCACCGGTTCGTCGGTCTTGACCGCCGCGTGAGCGATCGCTGCCGACCCAAGTCCCGCCTCGTTTGAAAAGATGGCCCGGCGGACACCCCACATCACCATCGCGCCCAGCGCTCCGCCAGCAGCGGCGTCACCGCTGAGTCCGTCGCGAATGATGATTCCCAGGACCGCAGGCATCAGCTCGATCTGTGAGAGGCAGATGAAGACCGCCCCGCCGACGTAGACCAAGCACAGCGCGGGCACGACCCGAGCCGCCCAACGACCGATGCTTCGGATTCCACCCACGATGACCGCGCCGGTCAAGACGGACAGCGCGACACCGGTCAGATACGTGGGGATCGCAAAGCTCGTCGACAACGCCTCAGCGGCCTGGTTGCTCTGGAACATGCAAGTGAAGCCCAGGCCAGCAAGGGCGATCGTCGCCGCGTAGAACAGTGCCATCGGCCGCCAGCGCGGACCGAGCCCCGCAAGGATGTAGTACATCGGGCCGCCACGCGCCTCGCCAGTCCCCGGATCGACCTGGCGATACGCCGTGCCGAGGGTGCACTCGACGAACTTCGTCGCCATGCCGAGCACACCCATGATCCACATCCACAGCACCGCGCCCGGGCCCCCGACCGCGATCGCGATCGCGACGCCGGCGATGTTGCCGATTCCGATCGTTCCAGACAGCGCGGCCGCCAGAGCTTGAAAGTGGGAGATGCTCCCGGTTTCGTCGTCACGATCATAGCGACCCAGCAACAGCGCGATCGCATGCGGGAATGCCCGCAGCTGCACGAGCCGGAGCGAGACCGTGAAGAAGACCGCCGAGATCAAGCACAGGCCGACGACCGGGTAGGACCACACGGCGTCGGCGGCACGAGCAAGCACTTCGGCCATCGCCGCGAGCGTACCAACCTCTCATCACGCCGCTGCCAGGCCAGCCTCGCGAACGTCCTGGACGACGCTCCCAGGGGAGCCAGGCGCGACCGGACACCTTGCCCAACGTCGGGGTGGGCACGCCTCGACCGCCTCCGAGTCCGACATCGGCCTATTCTCGGACGAACCGAAGCCGGTCAATCCCGAGTTTCCGCATCTTGCTCTGCAAGGTCCCCGGGTTGAGTTCCAACGACTCCGCCGCTCCGCCCGCCCCGTAGAGTTTGCCGCCCGACGCGTGCAACGCAGCCTCGATCGCCCGACGGATCGTCGCCTCCAAGGGCGCCACCTCTCGCGTCCTCGCCCGCTCGCTTCGACGCAGCAGCAGCGGAACATCCAGGGCCGCCCCGCGACTCATGACGAGCGCCCCTTCCAGCACGTTCTCGAGCTCGCGCACGTTCCCGGGCCAGTCATGTTCGAGAAGCTGGGCCATCACGGCCCGGGGAACCCGCGGCACGGTCCGCCCCATCCTCGCGGCGACCCGCTCGAGGATCTGGCGCACCAGCCCCGGCAGGTCCTCGGACCGCTCCTGCAGTCCCGGAACCAAGACCTCGAACACAGCAAGTCGGTAGAACAGGTCCTCTCGAAACGTCCCCTCCGCCACGCGTGCCGCGAGATCCTGATGTGTCGCCGCCAGGACCCGAGCATCGGATCGAAGTTCGCGCTCTCCGCCGACCGGAACGAACGTCCCTTCCTGCAGCACACGAAGCAACTTCACCTGAACCGGGGGCGAAAGCTCCCCGACCTCATCAAGCAGCAACGAGCCGCCGGCGGCTCGCTCGAAGACACCGCGGCGACGTGTCGTCGCTCCAGTGAACGCTCCCCGCTCGTGACCGAACAGTTCACTCTCGGCAAGCCCCTCTGGGATTGCGCCACAGTTGAGCTTGACGAACGGACGCGCGCTCCGGCGCGAGCGGGCATGCACGCGGCGGGCGATGACCTCCTTTCCCGCGCCCGAGGGTCCCCGAACCAGCACCGGTGTGTCGTACGGCGCAACCGCATCGGCGCGTTCGAGGCACCGTTGCATGGCCTCGCTCCGCATCGTGTCATCGACAGGCCAACGATCGCGGAGGCTGTGACGCAAATGCCGGTTCTCCGAGTGCGCCGCGCGAGACAGACGGGCAACCCGTTGAAGCAACACGCGAGCGTCGAAGAGGACCCCCAATGCAGCTTCCAGTTCGGCCCGAGCCTCCGTGCCGACGCTCCCGCGCTCCGTCCACAACACGACGTACCCGCTCCCATGACGACACGGCGGACGGAGGTCGACCCGCTCCTGTGCCGCGCCCTCGTACTCAGCATGGGACGCCACGACGCTCGTCGTCGGCTCGCCCGCACCCCAGCGCACCCGCGTTGCCGTCGGTCCGGATACGAAAACCTCAACCTCCTCGGGACGTGCCCAGGAACGCAAGCTCGCTCCGAGACTCAACGCGAACTCTTCCTCCGAGGGCGTCTCCCAGCGGACGGAGGACAACGAACGAAAGGCCATCGGCGTCACGATGGCTCAACACTGCCACTGAAATATCAGTATCCTCTAGCTTTATTTCAGTTCAAAGAAGGACTAGAGAAGACTAGACGCTTGAAATCAGACAATTTTCTCCACGGACCGAGTCCTGCTCTTTAGGCCGACATGAGCTTCGTCATCACCCAATCATGCGCGGGCGTCTGCGACACAGGATGCGTCGACGTGTGCCCTGTGGACTGCATCGCCGGACCGGTCCCGCTCGGGCAACTCCGTGCCGTCGCCCCGAGCGACCGTGCGACGCGGTTCCCCAGTGTGCAGATGTACATCGACCCCGCGCAGTGCGTCGGCTGTGGAGCTTGCGTCCCAGAGTGCCCGGAGGACGCGATCCGATCCGATGCAGAGCTGTTGGACAACGATCCTGACCTGCTGCGAAACGCTCACTTCTTCAACCCCCGGATCAGCAAAGGAGGGTGAGCGACGCCCCTGTAGCCCAGAGCATGCTCCGTGGCATTCTAGGGCGTATGGACTGGTTTGAGGGGCTGTTCGGTTTCGTCGAAGATGACTGGGCCTCGACGCAGGCTCGTTTCTCGCTCGAAGGCACCACGCTCACCTCGAGCGTGAACGGGCGAGCGTTCGATGCGGGCCACTTTGAAACGCCGAGCATCGCGGAGCTCCGTTCCCGCGTCGGTCCGCCTCAGGGACGCCCAACCGTCCGTCACGTCGAGATCGGCGACATCCTCGAACTTCACGCGGCGCAGGAGAACCGCGATGCGATGTTCCAGGTCGCCTCTCAGCTCAACTGCCTGGAGTTCGCCGACCCTCGCGAGACCCCCGAAGACGGCATCACCGCGTATGCGTCGGACCCGACCCAGGGTCCGGCGTGCTCGCTCGCCGCCGCGGCAGCCACGGTCTACCGGAACTACTTCGTCCCGGTTGAACAGGACGTCGGTCAACGGGCCAACCGCCAACTCAACAACCTCTCCGATGCGCTTGCACTGCTCGGGCCCGACGAGGCGTTTGCCACGGTCACCAACGGCTACGCCTTCTCCGATACCGAACGGCTCCAGGCCAGCGCGGCTGCACTGAAGGCGGCCGGACGTGACGCGTTCATCGAACGTATGCGGATCGGCGTGCAAACCGGAGCCCAGGTGACATTCTCGTCGAGGTTCACCGAGCCCAACACCCAGACTCACGTCTCGCAGGCATTCTGCTCGGCCCTGTCTTGCGGCTACGACCGGTCTCCCCGCCACTTGTGGGCTCCCCTTGCGACATCGGTGCTCGACGCGGCCTACGAGGCGACCCTGCTCGCCGCTCGAGCGGGGGTTGCCGAAGGAACATGCAGCGGCGTCGTCTGGCTGACGTTCCTCGGCGGAGGTGCGTTCGGCAACGACCCGACATGGATTGCCACCGCCCTCGCCCGCGCCATCGATCTCGCTGGCGACGCGTCACTCGAGGTGCGAATCGCTCATCACCGACGCGTCGACGCGGTCATGAAGGACCTCATCGATGCGGGCACGTCCGCGTCGTAGGGAAGCCGAGAGACCACGAGGAGGCGCTCAACCGGCGTTGGCGTCCAGGAGTCTGCGAGCCAGGGTGAGAAGTGCGGAGGGTGCGAAAGGCTTGCGAAGGAACGCGTGCTCCGCGGCATCATCCGCGTACCCGGGATCAACGAACCCCGAGATCAGAATAGCCTTGGCATCCGGCCACCTCCGCAACGCCTCGGCGATGACCTCCGGCCCTCGCTCGGCTGCCAGCATGAAGTCCGACACCACCAGGTCCAAGGGCTCCCGAAGCCCATCCATCACCCGGACGGCCTCGCGAAGGCTCGCGGCGCTGAAGGTCCGGTACCCCGCGCGATCGAGAGTCGAGAACAGAACCCGACGCAATGCAGCATCGTCCTCGACCAGAAGCACCGTCTCCGTGCCCGCGGCGGCCTTGGCCCCCTCCAAGTCCGAGGAGAGCAGCGGCTGCGGTGCCCCCTCGACCGCCGGAAGTTCCACATCGAAGGTCGTCCCCAAGCCCAGTTCGCTCCGAACATCGATACGACCTCCGGCCTGCTCGACCACTGCACGAACCGTCGCCAGTCCCAGACCCGTGCCGCGTGCCCCTTTGGTGGTGACGAACGGCTCGAAGATACGCGGCAACAATTCCGGATCGATGCCCGAACCATTGTCTTGCACCGTGATCCGGACACCGGACTCGATCGATGCGGTCCGAAGCCCCACGCGTCCTCCATCAGGAAGCGCATCCCGGGCGTTGACGACCAGGTTGAGAAACACCTGCTGCAACTGCACGGGATCCATCAACACTGTCCCCAACCCCTCGCCAAGCTCGGCCACGAGTTCCACACCGCTGACCACGCGTTGCATGATCAACAGCTGAGCCTGCAACACCTCGTTGACGGACAAGCGCTGGGGCTTGACGAGCTGTCCGCGACTGAATCCCAGCAACTGCGAGGTCAGCATGGAGGCACGCTGCACCGCGCCTTCGAGTTCATCGAGGAGCTCGGTCCTCTCGGCCTGGTCCTCAGCCTGGTCGCGGAGCAAGTCGGCGCACCCAATGACAGCCATGAGCACGTTGTTGAAGTCATGCGCGATGCCGCCCGACATTCGACCCACGACCTCCAACTTCTGAGCCTGCTGCAACTGGTCGTTGGCCTGGCGTAGACGCTGCTCGGCACGGCGGCGCTCCTCCACCTCAGCGGTGAGATCTCGCTCCCGAGACTGCAACGCAGCATGGGCCGCGACAAGTTCGGTGTGGCTCTGACGCAGCTCGCTCTGCTGTTCGCCAAGTTTCGTGACCAGTTCGTCCGCGCCAAAGAGCAACCGAAACGCGGTACCGATGCGCTTCACGAGGCTCATCGATTCCGGAAAAATGACCTCGAACTCGGCGTTGTGGGGGGTGATGACCGCGTGGACCTGGGCGTCGGCGAGTCCCAGTACCCGCGGAATGTACTCGTACGTTTTTCCCGCGGCACGAAAGAAGCCCTCGGACCCCCGGTGTTGCTTGTCGATCGACAAGCTCACCACCCGCCGATTTCCCCGACCGGTGAGTTCGGCCGAGAGCAGGGGATACATCCTCGGCCCAAGATAGGAGGTGAGCAGCCGCAGTAACGAAGCCGGACCCAGAGCGAGACGCAACATCGGCCACGCGGCAGTGCGGCGGATCGACTCCGACAACAGTACCGCCCACGGGTCAGGTGCTTCAACGCGCTGCGCCACCCGCTCGAGCAGGGTGACGAACGTCGGCCACGGGACCCACGTTTTCGAGTCCTCCGCATCGACCAGCGCGAGATCGAGTCCATCGCACAAACCGTCCACCGACTTGCCGCGATCTCGCAGGATGCGAATGTACTGGGCGACCGCCCGGCAGCTGACCTCCTCTGTCCTCGGCATCCGTCGACCTTGTCGACCTCCAGTATGCCTTCTTCGGCTGCGACTCGACCGCCTCGGAACAACCGTGTCTCCTGCTCGTCGGGCTCGGCATCGAGCATTTCCGCCCGGCCGCCTCCATGCAGCTGCAATCGACTCGTGCGCGGGGTTCCGAATGAGGACGGCATCGAGTCTCCACAACCGTCACGCCCCGCGTCGGTCACCTGGGCGAAGCAGGTAGGACGCGACCGCCAGCATCGTCAGGAAGATCGGGGGGAACGCCTGTCCGATCGTATCGCCGACCAGGAGGTGTGCCGCCGCGGCCCCGGTCATCTGAAACACCACCCCTGCGTAGGCCCACTCTTTGAGGCGCGGCATCCGGGGAACGAGCAGTGCGGCCGCACCGGGCAACATCCAGAACCCGAGCATCCTCAGCAGATGCGTGGGGAAGCCGAGGTGTTCCATGCTCTCGACGAGTGCGGGCATCAAGGTGAGCTTGGCGATCCCGCTCCCGACCAACGCCAGACTGAGCAAACCCGTGGTTGCCCAGTACGCGACGAGCTTGCCTCTTCGGGTCGGGACGACGGAGGATTCGGTGCGTTCGTGCATCAAGACGCAAATGTAGGCATTGGCGCTCGATGGCGGAATGAGGGATAATCGTCGTCAGATGACGGAATAACGTACAGATAGGCCGAGGTGAGTTGAGCGAGGAGTGAACAGAGCTTGGAGACCCCTGAAACCAGCGAGTTGGCGGCCTTTGTACAGGTCGTCATCACCGGGTCGGTCAGCGGCGCAGCGCGTGAGCTGGGTTTGCCGCGGGCCACGATCAGCGGGCGGCTCCAGCGTTTGGAGGACAAACTCGAAATTCGGCTGGTTCAACGGACCACGCGGCGCCTGCACCTGACGGACGCCGGAGAGGCGTTCTTCCCTCACGCTCGGTCGGCGTGGGAGGCCGCCAAGGCAGCTGCCGGCGTGGTGCGGCGGGCCGACGATCGGCCACGCGGGCTGCTCCGAGTCTCGACCCCCCCGGTTCAAGGACTGAGCCGAGAGACCGTGTTCGGTGACATCCTCATCGAGTTCATGCAGAGATACCCAGAAGTCGAACTCGAGGTCATCACCTCCCTTGCCCACGAGGACATGCTTGCGCGCAACATCGATGTGGCGCTCAGGGCCGGAGCGGCGCTCGATCTCGGTCTGACCATGCGTCGACTCAGGACAACGGAGCAAGTCGCGGTGGCCTCGCCGGCATACCTGGAGAGGTCAGGCCGGCTTCGCCGTCTCGCCGATCTGACCAAGCACCGGTGTCTCGTGGGCTTCGAGCGAGGGCTTCGCCCCGAGACCCACTGGCCCCTGCGCGACGGGGGGAAGGTCAGGGTTCACGGCGGGTTGGCGGCCAACGAACACTCGCTACGTTTTCGGGCCGCCCGCCTCGGACTCGGCGTCGCGCTCTTGCCACGCTTCGTCTGCGAGGCAGCGCTAGGCAGTGGCGAGCTGATCCATGTCCTCCCCCGAACGCTCGGAGGGAACTCTCAGTTGAGCGTGGTCTACCCGCAGCGGCAGCTGATGAAGGCATCGGCACGTGCGTTCATCGACCTCGTCGTCGAGCGCTTCGTGAATGCGCAGTAGCACGCGGCAGACAACACGGGCTCGACTCAGGGAACCCAGTCGAGTTGGTTCAAGTCCGTGAATGCCACGATGATGCATCCGGGTCCGCCATGCAGGTACACACCGGCGGCCAGGGGCCGAACGAGCCGCTCGCGGACATTGAGCTCCCGCCCGAGTTTATCGGCGAGACTCACGGCGAGTTCAGGGCACCCGCCGTGGGAAACCCCGATGGACAGACGATGGCCCGCGGACGCACCGAGCGACTTGAGCGTCCAATTGAAGAGGGCCTCGGTGGGGTCGGACGAAGCGCGAAACCGACCGACGGGTGCGATGACGCCTTCGGACAGGCCGAGGATCGGACGGATGCCCAAGAACTTCGCCGTCCAGGCTTTCAAGAAGCTCGCCCGGCCTCCCTTGACCAAGTAGTCGAGCTCTTGGACCACGAACGCCGCCTGCGTCGCGGCGGCAAACTTCTCGGTCATCAACGCGACCTGCTCGAGGCCGAATCCAGCCGCGCTCGCCCGGGCGGCGTAGAGGGTCGCCATCCCCGTCGCAACGTCCGCCGAACCGCTGTCGACCGCCCGGATCTTGAGGTGTGCCCACTTGGGGTACCGCTGCAGGGTCTTCGCCGCGGAGACGCACCCGGCGTACGACTGGATCAGGGTTCGCGACGCCGTGACCACGAGCAACTCGGGATCCTCCGCGCCCAGCCGACTCAGATGCCCCGCGGTCTGTGCGGCCGAGGTCCCCAGAACATAGGGGTGGACCCTCGCGTCTCTGACCCACGCATCGATCGTCGCGAGATCGACCCCGGCCCGCGTGTCGTGGTGCACGTCGTCCACGATGATGTGTTGCGGCAAGACCGCGATGCCGTGCTCGGCGACGACATTCGGAGACAGATTCGTCCCTGGGTTGGTGACCAGGCGCATGACGGGCTCAGGTACTCTCTAATCCAGCCCCACGTGGATGCCTTCCCGATGCTGAACCCCGCTCCGGCGCCGCGGCTCGATATGGTTCCATCGCCACGACACAGGCCCCGGAACCTGCACGGCGAAAGCACCGACACGACCGGCCCTGCGGAGCGGTGGCTACTGGCCGGGCTTCGGGACGTGCTGGTCGATCAGCACAGGGTTGCCGTCGGGATCGACCACCATGAAGCTCCCCGGCCCGGTTCCGTCCAACCCCGCCTCCGCAGAGACCTCCAGCCCGGCCGCCTTCAGTGAGGCGTGCAGCGCTCGCACATCTTCAAAGGCGTCCTTGGGCGTCTTGTCCTTGTTCCAGCCGGGGTTGAAGGTCAGCAGGTTGCGGTCGAACATCCCGTGAAACAGCCCGATCGTCGTCGTGCCGTTGAGCAGGATCAGCCACCCCTGCTCTGCGTTCCCCCCGGTCACCTCGAACCCCAGTTTTTCGTAGAACGCCTTCGACACGTCGAGGTCTTGGACAGTCAGGCTGACAGAAAACGCCCCGAGTTCCATGCCTCACACTGCCACACTCCGACCCCGAGCACAGACACCCGCTCGAGGCTTGCGCAGCGAGCCGCGGGCGTCGACACTGACCGCCTGTGAGTGCCCCGTCCGCCGAGTCCCCGCGCTTGCTCGACATGTTCGGCATGCCGATCGCCGACATCGACACCGAGGGTCTTCTCGACCACCTCTTCGGCGAGCTCGATGCTGGCCGCGGTGGTTGGATCGTGACCGCCAATCTCGACATCTTGCGTCGCTACGTTCTGGACCCGGCCTCGCGGGATCTCTACGACCAGGCGGACCTCATCGTGGCCGACGGCATGCCCTTGGTCTGGGCCAGCCAGCTCCGGCACGAACCGCTGCCGGAGCGGGTCGCGGGCTCGAGCATGACGGTGGACCTGCTTCAGCGGGCAGCTCAGACCGGACGAACGGTCTACCTGTTGGGAGGCAAAGGCGATGTCGCACAGCGGGCCCGCGAGGCGACCGAGCGCGACATGCCCGGACTTCGAATCGTCGGGACGCAGGCGCCGTTCATCTCCTCCCCGATCACCCCGGCGGAGACAGACGCGATCGCCGAGCAGATCGACCAGGCCAGCGCAGAACCCGACATCATTCTGGTCGGCTTCGGATCTCCCAAGCAGGAGCACGCCATCGCGGCCCTGCGTGCCCGTTACCCCAAGGCCTGGTTCATCGGCATCGGGATCACGTTTAGCTTCCTGTGCAACGAAACGCCGCGTGCGCCGGGCTGGATGCAGCAGACGGGGCTCGAGTGGCTCCACCGCATGGCCCAGGAGCCCAAACGGCTGACAGCCCGTTACCTCCGCGACGACCTTCCCTTCTTCGGGCTGCTCATGCTCGAGAGCTACCGACAGGGCCGACAGCGCTGACGCCCCGCGGATGCGGTTTCGTCACACGGACTCCGCGTCACAGCGAGGCGTGACGCGGACCGCTGACGTATCATCCGCCTCGTGAGCACGTCCCCAACCGGCGCCCCGCGGGTCCTCGTGCCGAGCCTGCGGTCCTACGCCTGGGGCGACCGGACCTTCATCCCCACCCTCCTGGGCCGCGAAGCCACCGGGGAGCCGTGCGCGGAGGCGTGGTTCGGCGCGCACCCAGTCGCCCCCTCGGGACTCGTCGGGGAGGACGTTGGCTACGACCAGTGGATCGCGGCGGATCCGGGCTCCGTCCTCGGACCCCGAGTCAACGCAGCCCACGGCCAGCTTCCATTCCTGTTGAAGTTGCTCAGCGCCGCACGTCCCCTCTCCATCCAAGTCCACCCCAACGCAGCCCGGGCCGCACGAGGCTTCGCCGAAGAAGAGGCCGCTGGCATCCCCCTCGATGCCCGAGAGCGGAGATTCAAAGATCCCCATCACAAGCCGGAGCTGGTGGTTGCGCTCACCCCATTTGACGCGTTGTGTGGGTTCCGCCCCGCACCCCAGCGCGCTGCGGCCCTCGCTCGCGCGCCAGAGCTGGCATCGGTGCTCACACCCGCGGACGACTCGCCCGATGCATTGCACCACGCGCTCGCCCGCTACTACGACACCGACGACACCACCGTGACGTCCGCGCTGCAGGCGTGGCTGGATCGCCTCGCGGGCTCCGACCCCGCACCGGATTCCGACGAACGATGGGTGCTCCGCGTCCATGAGGCCACCGGCGGCGAGACGCCGGACCGCGGACTCCCTTTCGTTGTCCTTCTGCATCGATTGCGGCTCCAGCCAGGACAAGCACTGTTCTTGCCAGCCGGCGTGCCTCACGCCTACCTCGGCGGCGCCGCCGTCGAGTTGATGGCGAACTCGGACAACGTCATCCGAGCGGGCCTCACCCAAAAACACATCGATCCCCAGACCCTCCTCGAAGTGGTGCGATTCGACTCCGGGCCGCCGGTCCTCCTCGATCCGATTCCGCGCGGAGACTCCGGGGCGGCCACCTACCCCGTTCCAACCGCAGAGTTTGGCCTCGAACGCGTCGAGCTTGCGCCGGGGCAGCCGTTCTCGTGCTCGGTCGATGGACCCGAGTTGTACCTGGCGGTCTCCGGGGCTGACTCCAGCGCCGATGTAGACGGACTCGATGTGTCATGGACCGGTGGCCAGTGTCTGGCGCTGCCGCACGGTGGAACACTTCACGGCACTGCTCGCACCGCCTTTACGATGTACCGTGCCCACGTGCCCAACGACGCGCGTCCGATCCCGTCTTTCCGCGGCCGCACCCCCACCCCGCTCCGCTTCGGCACGTCTGGCCTCCGCGGGAAAGTGGAGGACATCACCGACCTCGAAGCCTACGTCAACACGGCGGGCTTCCTCGGGGTGATGCTTGCCCGCGGCGTCGCGGTCCCGGGCACCACCGTCCCATTGGGAGGAGACCTCCGTCCCTCCACCAACAGCCCTGAGCGCAGCATCATGCGAGCGGTCGCCCAGGCGGTTCGCGATGCGGGCATGCAGGTCCTCAACCTCGGCCCCCTGCCGACACCCGCGCTCACGCTCGAAGGGCTCGTCCACAACAGCCCGAGCATCATGGTCACGGGCAGTCACATCCCCTTCGACCGCAACGGCATCAAGTTCAACACGCCGAGCGGAGAGGTGCTCAAGAGCGACGAGGCCGAGATCCTCGCTGCGGTCGCCCGCGCTCGGCAGTTGGAATACGCGCGCCCGCCCGAGCTGTCGCACTTTGACGACGACGGATGGTTCAAGCCGGGTGCGTCGGTTCTGCTCGAGGACCCGACGGACCAAGGACGCGCCCGCTACCTCGCCCGCTACACCGACGCGTTCCCGCACAACGTCTTGCAGGGGCTGCGCGTCGCGCTGTACGAGCACTCCGCGGTCGGACGAGAACTCATCGCCGATATCCTTCGAGCACTCGGCGCGGAGGTCTTGCCCTGCGGTCGAGCCTCGTCGTTCGTTCCGATCGACACCGAAGCCCTGGGTGAGGATGGCTTGGCGACACTCCAACGGCTCGCCGACGAGGCGAATGCCAAGGGACCCCACGGTGCGGTCATCGACGCGGTCATCTCGACCGACGGGGACAGCGACCGCCCCCTCGTGGCGGCCGTCGGGGCGGACGGCCGCGTCAGCTTCATCGGCGGAGACGTCCTGGGCGTGCTCGTCGCTCGGGCGCTGGGCGCCGATGCGGTCGCGGTTCCCGTGAGCGCAACCGACATGGTCGAGCCCGTCTTCGGCGATCGGGTGGGCGTGCAACGCACCCGCATCGGCTCGCCATGGGTCATCGCGGCGATGAACGACATGGCCGGACAGTGCGTGGTCGGCTGGGAAGCCAACGGCGGCTTTCTCCACGCTTCGCCGATCGCGACCGAGCAAGGCACGCTCGCCCCGCTCCCCACCCGTGATGCCGCGCTCCCCATCGTGGTCGCGCTTCGGATCGCCGCCGAGGCCAAGCAGCGGGGCAGTTCCCTGTTGGCAGAAGTCGACACGCTTCCCTCCCGCCACAGCCGCGCCGGCCTGCTCGACGCGATCGAACCCGCGCGATCCGCCGCCTTGAAGCGACGGTACGCCATGCCCCGCGCCGAGCTTCGCGGTGCCAGCACAAGCTCCGACGGCTTCGTTGGGGTCGGGATCGAGGGCCACTCTGTGGCGCTGCTCGCCACCGACCTCCCCGTGCTGACCCGGTTGTGGGCGCGGCTTCAGCGGCACTTCACAACCGACGACGGGTTCACGCCGATCCGCGCCATCGACATGCTCGACGGCATTCGCATCACGTTCGAATCCGGCGATGTCGCCCACGTGCGGCCCTCCGGAAATGCTCCGCAACTGCGGATCTACGCACAAGCGGACACCGCGGCGCGGGCCGATGCCATCGTCCGCCTCGGTCTGGCCGATGGAGGGCTGTTGGGGCGTCTGCTCGCAGGCGCCGACGAAACGCGATTCTGCGACGCCGTCCTGCACAACGTGGCGCTGGGGCAGCAGCTGTTCGCAGGCGAGCTCCCCGAGGCCCCCGCGGCGCTGGTCGGCGCGGTGTGTGGTTCCGCGCCCGCCCAGTCGTTTTGGCAAGGGCAACTCGACGCCATGCGTCCAGACTTCGGTGCTGCACACGCCCACGCCTTCTTCGAGGACCTCCCGGTCAACCAAGCGTTCGGCCTGCTCCTGCTGTGGGAGCGGGCCCGGCCGCGGTACGTCGCCGGCCAAGGAGCCCTCATCGCATTCGTGTTTGGAAGCGGCACCCGAGCCACCCCGATCACCGAAGCGGAATGCGGCCAAAAACCCGCCATCGACTCGTTCGCCCGCGTCGGGCCCACCCGCAGGCGGGCATCGCTGGTCGAGCTGGCCATGCGGACCTTCGCACCGGTCGAGGCGTACCTGCGCCGCAGCGGCTTCGAGGGCATGGTCGTCAAATGGGGCGACGAGGTCCAGATCCCCACCCTCGACCTCGCGGGCTCCGATCCCCGATTCGACGCCGCCGACATTGTCCGCTTCGTCTCGATGCAGCCGATCACCGAGGACACGGCCGCAAACAAGGACTGGGTGGGTGTCGATGCCGACGGACGGGTGACCGCCTTCATCCCCCGCCGCCCACTTTCACAGATGGCGCAGCTCGCCGACAGCGGCATTCTGCAACGTCGCGGTGATGCACTCATCGGAGGCGTGAACCTGGGCTCCATCGCGATCTCCGGCGCATTCGCCGATGTCCTTCTCGAGACGTTCCACGCCGACGTCCACGACGAGGAGGCGCAGCGAGGCGACCGGCCCGATCTCGACCCACAGCTGTTCACCGCGCTGACCATCGCCGCGCTCCCCGAACAACAGCGGTCCGCCGCGTGGCAAGCCGCCTGCAGCAGCGCCCCTGCCATGGCCCAGCTCGCCGAGCGCATGCCCAGCGTCATCGAGCGACTCGTGGGTGCGCTGCAAACGTTCGAGCAACGCCACGGACGCCCCGTGAAGCTGATGGCGATGGACTTCGGCGACCAGTATTGGGGAGACATCGGTCAGCACCACAGCATGGCGTCCTTCTTCGGTGCCCTGCGCGACGACACACCCGGTGGGACCATCGCCCGCGCCTTGGCCGAGATCCCCGAGTTTCCCGACGCACAAGGAAACCGCGTCGTTGGCGATACCCAGCTCGGCGCGGACGTCACGGTGACCGGGAGCGTGCTGATCGACGCCCGAGTTCACAGTGGTGAGATCCGCGACAGTGTCTTGCTCGGGACCCACGCCGGGACCGTCGTCGCCCGTGACGCGTTCGACATCGGCTCCACCGCTTCGGCGCTGACGCTCGAGGCGCGCGCAGGCGGATACAAGATCGTCAGCGGCACGCCCATCGCAGTGGGTGAGGGTGAGCGATGCACGACGGTTTTCCTGCCCGAGTGTGCTCTGGTGATGCGGGTCCACGAGTCAACCGACCTGCGGGACAAGCGGGCGACCTACGACGTGCCGCTGAGCCCGAACACGATCTCGTTCAAAGACGCGCATGCCAAGGCGATGGCCGGGGACCCCGAATCGTTGCGACAGGCGCGAATACGCGCACGGGAACTGGTCGCGCAAACCTTGCCGGCACCTCGTCGCTGAGCCAGGTTCTGCGAATCCTGCGCATCTCACGAGGGTTCAGCGTCGTTTTGCGCCAGAGCTGTGGGGACATTGCCACAGCCTGATGATGGCGACTTGCAACACCACAGGGGTCAAGCTCGTCTGAGTAGGTGCCCGGGCGATGCGTACTTGGGCGTTCGGCAACGTCCAAGCTTCCGCGCGATCGATTGGAACGCGAACTGCACTCCCACCTGGCAGAAGGCGCTACGACCATGACCACCCGAAAGACGCTCCTCGCTCTCTCCGCTCTCGTCCTTGCTGCCGCTCCCGCTGTGGTGAACGCCTCCGGCGTGGTCCCCTACCACCGGATGGCGGCTGCCGATCTCGCTCCGGCCGGTTTCGCGCACCACTCGGTGCTACGGATCGACCAAGACTTCCACCCCAACGACAAGTACGAGATCGCGATCGATGCCTGGGTCTCCGAGGGCGAGCCAGATTCCCTCGCTGCCGTGCGCATGTGGTGGCTCGACACCTCCGACGCCAACGCCCGCAGTCCGTTCGGCAAGGGCGTCCGACGCCACATCGACATCGACTACAAAGAGCGCGACGCGGGTTGGGACATTCGGATCAAGCAGGGGCGCAAGAAGGCGTACGTCTTCGCGGTCGATCTCGAAGACGGCCAAACCCGGGCGACCGCTTCGGTCAAGACCAAGGAGGGCGTCATTGACGGGTGCGAGCTGACCGGATCCCGATTGGTGGCCAAGAAGGTCCTCGGCATCCCCACCGGACTCAAGCGAATCGACGTGACCTGCCTCGACGCCGAGGGTGCGCAACACCGCGGCTCGGTCGTCACCCACTAAGGGGCGTCCTTCGAGGCCGAAGACGGGCGAGCGCTACTGCAGCCGGCCGATCGCGTCGTGATACTCGCGGACGATCGCCTGCACGATGTCCTCGATCGGCGCGACCTCCTGAATCAACGACACGCCCTGCCCGGCGCTCCAGATGTCCTTCCAGCGTTTAGCGGCGTCGGGCCCCCGGGTCGGTGTCCCGTCCTCGGGCAACGTTTGCTTGAGGAAGTTGGCATGAACCCCTGACACCTGGTCCGTGTAGACGACGTCGTTGTGTGTCGCGTCGACGACCATGTCCTTGTAGGCCTGCGGTGCACCGCACTCCGCCGACGCGATGAAACGCGTCCCCATGTACGCCAGCTCTGCACCCAACGCGAGCGCTGCCGCGACTTGGTCTCCGCCACTGATGCAGCCCGCCGAGATGATCGGGACGTCGACGCTGCGCCGCAGGTAGGGGATCAGGACGTATGGGTTCACCTGGCCCGCGTGACCGCCTGCGCCTTGGCTGACCGCGATGATGCCGTCCACACCCGCCTGCTCCGCTTTCTGAGCGTGTCGAAGCCCGATGACGTCGTGAAAGACCGTCACGCCGCGTGCGTGGGCTTGTTTGACAATCTCGGTGGGGTTGCCGTAGCTGGTGAGTAGAACCGGGACCTCGTACTCAAAGCACAGCTCCACGTCCTGCTGCAGTCGCTCGGGGTCGGTCAATCCAATCGTGACGTTGATGCCGAACGACTTGTCCGTCTTGCTCCGGATCCACTTGAGATCGGCCTCGAACGCCTCGGGAGTCCGGGCGTTGAGGCTCGGCATCGTGCCGAGGATCCCCGCCTCCGCAGCTGCGACGATCATCTCCTTGTTGGAGATGATGAACATCGGTGCGGCGACCAGCGGATAGGTGAGTCCGAGCTTGCGCGACAACGGGGTGGAGAACGGCTTGCTCACGCGAGCACGGTACCAGCCACTGGGCGTCGACCCGCCAGCATCCGTGCAGCCCTCGGCGGCCTAGCCGAAGATCTTCGAGAGCAAGCCTTTACGTTGGGACTTGCCCAACAACCACTCCGCCTTCGCCCCCAGCTGCTCCGCGCTCAACTTGCCCACGACTGCATCGAGGATCTTTCCGTTGTTGACGAAGAGGATCGTCGGAACGGAGCGCACTTTGAATGGGACGGCGAGGTTGCCGTACTCGGTCACGTCCACTTTGCAGAAGCGGACTTCCCCTTCCTCGAACTGCTGCGAGACATGAGCGAAGTCGTCTGCCATGGCGAGGCAGGGGCCGCAGGTCTGAGACCAGAAGTCGAGCACCACGGCGCCGCCCTCCTCGCTCATGATCTGCTCCACCTGCTCCTCGGTGATCAGGTCGTCGTAGCCTTTGGCTTCGGCCATGGGAGCGAGCCTACCCGCAGCAGCGGCCGCCGCCACCCCAATTGTGCCCGCAAACCGGAGCCGTCTTCCCAGATTGGCACCCCCGGCGCGGCCAAGCGACCCAACACCAGGATGTTCTCGAGATGGCACGAGCGTTGCTCTACCGACGACCATGACCGTCCGGCTCGCGTCCGTCCGCATGCTCGCCCTTGTCGCCCTCGTCCCGAGCGTCGGAGCGTGCTCGCTGTGGTCCAGCATGACCAGTAGCGCGGCACCCGCAGGCTCTGCACCAGCCCCGAGCGCAGGCGAGGCACCCGCCCCGCAGACCGAGTTCGCCTCGGCCCCGAGCACCCCAGACCCCGCCGAGTCGGCACCCGCTCCTCCCAAACCGGTCAGCGTCACCCTGCGCAACACCTGCTCGGAGACCGTGAAGATCTTCTTCGGGGACAAGCCCAAGTTCGGCAGCGGCACCTACTCGAGCCTGTCCAGCAACACGTCGACCAGCCATAGCTTCATGCCCGGAGACATGTTCTGGATCGTCGACGACAGTCAAAACGGAGTCTCGAGCTTCACCGTCGCAGACGGAACGAGGAAGATCGAGATCGGCAGCGGCTGCGCATCCCTCAGCGGCGGGTGACGTCGTATCGTCCGCAAGCGTGGCGCAGGACGAACAATGCCCGATGCAGCTCCTCCAGCGCATCCGGGTCGAACCCGAGCCCACCAAGGGCTCCCGCTTCATCGCGACCGCCATTCCGATCACAGACGAGCAAGGGGCCAAAGCAGCGCTCGGTGAACTCCGGGCCGAGATGCCCGATGCAACGCACCACTGTTCGGCCTGGCGCCTTGCCACTCCAAGCCTCGAGCGCGCCAACGACGATGGGGAACCCGGGGGTTCCGCCGGCCGACCGATCCTCGCCCAGCTCCAAGGTCGCAACTTGCTCAACGTCGCGGTGATCGTGACCCGCTACTACGGCGGCACGAAGCTCGGCGTTGGTGGGTTGGTGCGCGCCTACGGGTCGGCCGCGGCTGCCGCCCTCGACGCAGGGCTGACCGAGCCCTACGTCCCCAAACTCGTCCTGCGTGTCGTGCACGGGTATGCGGAGGCCGGCGACGTGGAGCGGGCCCTGACCGAGGGCGGTGCGACCGAACTGTCGGCCGAGTACGGCAGCGACGTGCGCCGCCACGTTGAGGTGGCAGTCGATCGCGAGGAAGCGCTTCGAGTCAACATTCGGGATGCCACGAGGGGCCGGGCCCGGGTGGAGCGCATCGACTGATAGCCTCGTGGACGGTGGCGACAGCGACTCGCGAAGGACAGCTTCAGCGCAATGACGGCACGCGGATCAACTTCCGAGTGCTCGGAGAGCGTGGCCCGTGGATGCTGCTGTGCAACGGCGTCACGACGACGCACGACTTTTGGGACGGCGCCGTGCAGCGCTGGCCCGACCGACGGCTGATTCAGTGGGACTACCCCGGGCACGGCACCTCGAGTCCCGCGGGCAGCCCCCCCTCCGCGCACCTGCCTGCGCTGGCCGACGTTTGTGTGGACTTGCTCGACACTCTGGAGGTCGAGCGGGCGAGCGTCGTGGGCTTTTCCATGGGCTCGCAGGTCGCCCTGCTCGCGGGGCTCGAGTCCCCACAACGCTTCGACGCCGTGGTGAGTCTGCTGGGCCCGGCCGGAGGCTTGTTCGACACCGCCCTGTGGGGGGTCGGCGGCAGAACGGCAGCCGCGTTGCTGGAACGCTTGCCAGGCCGATCCGTGCACCTGCTCCACGGCGCGCTCAACCTGGCGGCACGCTCGCCCGCGACGTACGCCACGGGCCGGTTGATGGGTCTATTCGGCCCGGAGACATCCCGCGCCGACCTGCACAAGGTCACCACGCACCTCAGCCGGGTGGACGCCCCCACCGTCCGCGAAATGCTCCTCAGCGCTGGCGCCCTCGACCTTCGGCCGCGCCTCGCAAACCTCCAACCCCCTCTGCTCATCATCACAGGAGAGCGGGACAGCTTTGCGCCCGCATCCACCGTCGGACGGCCGATGAAGGCGCACGCACCTCAGGCCGAGCTTGTCGTGCTCCGCGAGGGCACCCACGGAAGCCTGTTCGGGCACGCGGACCTCATCGCGGCGTCGATCGATCGCTTCCTCGACCGCACGAGATCGACCGACTCCGACCCCGCCCCCATCACGCCCGGGGCAGATTGACCCTCCTGGGGCCTCCTTGGACGTGTGCACCGTCCTCGCGGGCCCCCCGACCCGGTCCTAGGTGCCGCGAACAGCCCCGGGGTCCGGTCATTTCATGCAGTTAGGCCGCCGCGGAAACTTGGTTCGATTCCTGCTTTGCGTTACTCCGAGGCCGGGACTGCAACCCGCCAACGGACCATGACGATGCGCCTGCTCGCTATTCTCCCCTCCCTCGGATTCGCTCTCGTTCCCGCTCACGCGCTTGCCGCTCCCGATGCCGATGCCGATGCGTCGGTCAGCCTGGACGGAGCGGACGCAGCAGGCGCGGCCGCGGCCCCTGAGGCTGAGCCTCCGAAGGACCGTGGTGAGCTGCCCTGGATCCGCCGCTGGGGGCCGGAACGGAACATGGTGGAGGTCGGCGTGTTCGGGGGCGTCTTCCTGCCCCACCCTCGGCTGGAGTTGTTTCAAGCCACGCTCGACCCCACCGTCGACGACCAGGGCTACAAACCGTTCAAGGATGTCTCGGCCGAGGTCGGTGGCCGTCTGGCGTACTACCCCAGCCGCTTCCTCGGACTCGAGTTCGAGGGTGCCGTGATGCCCAACGAGGTGCCGGATGGGCAGCAGGCCACGCTGTTCGCACTTCGCGGGCACCTCGTCGCCAACCTGATCCCCCGCAGCATCACCCCGTTCCTTCTCGCAGGTGCGGGCGGGCTGGGCGTCGCCAGCCGCCGTTCCGCGGTCGGCACCGACCTCGATGCTGCCGCGCACTTCGGCGGCGGCCTCAAGTTCTTCCTCGACCGACAGACCACACTGCGCCTGGAGGCACGTGACAACATCACCGCACGCCGTGGGCTTCAGTCCGGCGTCGTACACAGCGTCGACATTCTGTTCGGAGTTTCGTTGGCCCTGGGTCGCAAGAAGGCCGAACCCGCCCCGGCGCCGATTCTGGACACCGACGGCGACGGCATCCTCGACCCTGACGACAAGTGCGTCGACGTGCCCGGCGTGACCGAGTACGAAGGCTGTCCGATCCCCGACACCGACGGCGACGGCATCCTCGACCCCGACGACAAGTGCGTCGAAGAGCCAGGTGTGACCGAGTTTGAAGGCTGCCCGGTCCCCGACACCGACGGCGACGGCATCCTCGACCCTGACGACGAATGTGTCGATGTCGCCGGCGTCGATGCCTACAAAGGCTGCCCAATCCCAGACACCGACGGCGACGGCATCCTCGACCCCGATGACAAGTGCATCGACGTCCCGGAGAACATCAACGGCTTCGAGGACGACGACGGATGCGTCGACGAGATTCCCAAGGAGCTGGCGAAGTTCACCGGCGTCATCGAAGGCATCTACTTCGACACGGGCAAGGCGACCATCAAGAAGCGTTCCCTGCCCAAGCTCGACAACGCGGTCGAGGTGCTCAAGAAGTTCCCCCACGTTCGCATGGAAGTCAGCGGCCACACCGACGACCGCGGCAGCGAAGAGTCCAACCAGGAGCTGTCGCAGCGCCGCGCAGAATCGGTGAAGCAGTACTTCATCGACCATGGCATCGGCTCCGACCGGCTCGAGACGCGCGGCGCGGGTGAGACCACTCCACGCGAGAGCAACAAGACCTCGAAGGGCCGGAGCAAGAACCGCCGGATCGAGTTCAAGGTTCTGCAATAGGCAGCCGCCATCAACTCCCCCTCACAACAAGGCCGCTCCCGGACACTCCGGTGGCGGCCTTGTTCGTGTGGGCATCAGAGGCGGTCGTTGACCTGGCCGAACATCCACTCGAAGAGCCCGGGCTCCTCATTCCATGCGTAGTTCGGCGTCTGGAAGTGCGCCTGATCGCAGGCACCCCCCGTATCGAACCTCTGCAACGTATAGCGCATGCGCGTGCCGCCGTGGGTCTCCGTGACCAACCCGAGCATGGCCTGCGTGCCACTGGCGGGGTTGTAGCAGTCGTTCTCGTGGTGGAACGCCCAGATCGGCGTGTCGCTCAACTCGACCGCTCGCGCGTGGTCGGCATAGCCCGCCATCGGGACCCCAGCCGCCCAACGATCCGGCATTCGGGCCAGCACATCCCACGAGCCCAGGCCGCCCATCGAGTGCCCAGCGACATAGACCCGGTGAGGGTCGACGCGTGGCCGCTGAGCGTCCACCGAGAGTTCCCCCGTCTCGAGGCGATCGATCACCTCGAGAACCGGCACGAAGTTGTTCGACAGCTCCGGCCCCGAGTTTGACGTCCCGTCGGTGATGCTGGAGAACGCCGCCCATTCGTGCGTGATGCCCTCGACGGTCTCGACCCCGCGCATCTGGGGGATGAGCACGACCGCCGGAAAACGTGCGTGCTCGTCGGACTCTGCAATCAGCGAACGAGGGCCGGCGAACAACGGAGCATCGAGCGGAAGCCCGTCGTTGTCGGTCCCCCGGTAGACCCCCCAGCCATGGTGCAGGAAGACGACCAGCGGGTAGGGGACCTCGGCATCGAAGCCATCGGGAAGCGCCACCATGAAGGCGAATACGATCGCGTCGGCAGAACCGTCGATGAGCACGTGCCGCTGTCCCTCGCCGCCCTGCTCGACCTCACTCACCGACGCCGCGGGGAACACCACCGTTCCGTCCGCGTCGATGAAGTTCCCCTTCGCGTCGCGGGTGACGAACGTCCCGTCCGCCGTCTGCCAGATCCGGTGCACGGCGTGAGCACCAGGGCTCTCGTTGGTGCCCCGCGTCGTCAACTCGAACGCGATGTCGCCACTGTACGCGGGGGCCCCCGAAGCCTCGTCCGAACTGAACCCCTCCACCCGCAAGCTGTACTCCCCGGGGGCTAGTTCCATCGCTGCCGCGTTGCCCTGCGCGTCCTCGGTCCACCGGAACGGTGCCTCGACATCGAGCACCGAATCGCCCCCATCCAATGTGAGGCGCACGCTGGCAACGCCCACCGGAACCGTCGCCTCGAGCGTATACGTGCCGCTCAGCTGCACGGTCGACAACGCGTCGGGGAGCGCCTCCCACCGCGGGTCGGGTCGATCCATCGCAACGTTGAACAGGCGCGCCCCAACACCCGAAGTTGGCGGGGTACCCGTCTCATCCGAGGATGGGTCAGAACCCGTGCTCTCCGTGTCCTGTCCCGACGTGCCGACTGTCGTCCCTGGTCCGCTCCCCGACCCCTGCGTTGTGCCCGAGGCATCTGAACTCGAGGTCACCGAAACCGCGTCGGTGTCGGTCTCCTCGGACCCCGAACACCCCGTCGCGACCAGCAGGAGCGCGCCGCATCGCCACAAACCCGACCGTTCACCCATGGCTCGCGACGGTAGCAGAATGCCATGGGCCCCCCGCGGGCGAACGGCCGCCGTGTTGCTTTGCTGAGGCAGCCTACGAAGGCTACGGAGCGTATTCGGGATCGTTGGTCACCACGATCCGGGCGATCGCGATCGACTCGCGATACGAGAACGCAACCTCGTGGTTTCCGGTCTCCCACTGCGGCGCCCAGGGGTCTTGGGTATAGACGCAGGGAGCGTCGGCACGTTCGTTGAGAAGTCGCCAGCTGTACCCCTGCCCCCCGTTGCCGCAGTCGCCTTCGAAGATCGCCGGCACCTCTGGTGCACCGTCCACGGTCACGAAGTAGGAGTCGTCGCTGCCTTGCTCCCAGTAGCGAACCCAGATGAACCAAGTGTCGTCGCAGGGTACGTCGATGTCCCAGGTGACTGCGCCGTTGGTTCCGCCCATCAGCACTGCGATGTCGCCTTCCCCGACCTCGGACTCGCTGGGAACCCAGTTGCCGGTGAGCGCGGCCACGTCCGCCCCCAGCTCGAGGACGACCGGCTCCTCGCACGCTCCCACCGAGGTGTCCGAGCCGGTCTCCGACCCGGACTCCGCCCCCGTCGAACCCGACTCGTCCGACTCGCATGTTGCTTCGCACCGCGCCTGTGCGAGGTCGGCACACTCCTCGTCCCAAGAGAACACGCAGCACTGAGGAAGAGCCGCGCACACGCACTCTTCGACCGCAGCCTCCTCACACCCTTCTTGCTGATGCGGGTCGCAGCATCCCTGCCCGTCGGGGAGGCCGGTGGCCCCCGTGGAACCGCCGGAGGAGTCGCCCGAAGAGGTGCTCGAAGCGTCCGTCGTGCCGCTCGCGCTCGCATCGCCATTTCCAGGGTTCGTCGTCGGGACTCCGCTGGTATCGGCTCCGGTCGTCGCAGAGGATGACGCTCCTTCGGTTCCCCCGTCGGTCTCCCCCGCCGAAGCGCCAGAATCACACGCCGCGATCGCGAGCACGGCCACCACACCAAGGCATCGTTGCATCAACATCCCGCCGCCATGGTGCCAGAGCTGCGCTGTGACCGCTACGCCTGCGGGCGGGTCTCGGGAGTCGACTCGGGCGGCGTCGGCGTCGAGGCCGTGCGTTCTCGGAGTTTGCGATACGCCCGCAGCCCAAACATCAACGACAGCCCAAGGCCCAGCAAGCCCGCCACCCCGTACGCAGCTGTCATCGCGACCTTGAACACCGCTGTGAACACGATGGCAACCATCAGCATGGTCGCGAGTTCGTTGAACATCCGCAGGCGGTTCGAGCTCCAACCGAAGTCGCGCGCGAGCTGCCGCTTGCGGATGACTCCGCAGCTCACGTGGTACGCGACCAGAAGCGCCAGCCACAGAAACTTCCAATGCAGCCATGATGCGAACGGCCAACCCCCGACCACCATCGTGATGCCACCGCCGAAGGTGAGAAACGACGCAGGGACGGTGATGATCTTCCACAGACGACCCGCCATCAGTTCGAGCTGCGGCAGCAGAATCTCCCGCTCGGCCTGTGGACGCTCGCTCGCCTCGGCGTGATAGATGAACAGCCGTACGATGTAGAACAACCCGGCGAACCAGCTGATGAAGCCGACGATGTGGACGGCTTTCGCAGTGGCGTAGACGGCGGGGTCCATCGCGCGCAGTGTAGAATCCATTCTTTGTGGCCGCCATCCTCCGGTGTTGATGGACGCGGCTCGACCACGAAACAGCGATGCGGGCGCGCCGCGCTTTCAAGGGTCCCAGAGGCTGGACGATGGCCCTAAGCGACACCATGGAGCAGCAATCAGAGTTCGAAACGGCCCGCCCTGTGCAACTCGCCGTCCCGCTCACGCGGCGTCGCCTTCCGCGCCTTTTCGGCCAGTACCTCGTGGAGGAGGGCGTCATCCGAGCGGTGGACGTCTCCGAGGCGCTCGAGCTGATGCGCCTGGTCAACAGCCCGGTGGGCGAGATCGCCGTCGGTGAAGGTCTGCTCTCCGACGACCAAGTCCAGAGCATTCTCGATGCCCAGCGTCAGGTCGACGAGCGTTTCTTCGAACTCGCCGCTTCGATGGGGCTCGGCGGGGACCAGCTCGAATCCTTGTGCGCCGAACAAGCGGTCGAAAACCTGCGTTTTGGCGACGCGCTGGTCGAGGTCGGCGCGGTGACCTCCACTGCGCTCGAAGAACATCTGCGCGTCTATGACCGCGAGAACCACTGGCCTGCCCCGAGCCTGCCCACGGCTGCATCCCCGCTTGCCCGCATGACGGCGGACCTCATTCCACGGGTGGCCCGACGCACGATCGGCTCCACGATGCGCTTCAGCTCGCCCCGGACCTGGGACAACGACGGGCTCGACGTCCACGCCACGGCCTCAGCCAGAGGAGGTAAGGGGCTATCGCTGGGCGTCTCGGTCGCACACGGCGTCGCCACGGGGCTGGGCTCTCGGGGAAGAGCGGCCACGGCTTCTTGGGCCCACCAGCTGGCTCCCGTCCTGCTCGCGGATTTCGCAGGCCTCATCGTGAACATGGCCCAGCGCAAGATCGGTATCGAGGGGGAGCTGTCCCTCTCGCCTGGTGAACTCCCGACGCGTGGAGTCTGCTTTGACGTCGCCTTCGAATCCGGTGCGGGCGTCCTGGTGATCGACGCTGGCGAGTAGCGCACCTCCGCATGCGTCCCTGAAACCCCGCCCCAGCCGCCTCGCCGCTGCTCCGCGGGGCTGGTAGGGTCGGTCTCGATGCGGTGCTTTGGTTTGCTTGCGTTTGCGTTGGTCCTCTCTGCGTGCGGCGACACCGACGCTCCGGGGGGCGTCAACCCGGGCAGCTCCGGCGGCACGTCGACTGGTGATGACAGCTCGAGCGGCACGCCGCCGAGCACGACCGCGATCAGTGCGTCGGATTCGGCCCCCACCGGTGGCACTGGCACCGCGTCGTCGACCTCGACCGGCTCCTCGGCGGACACCACCGACGCCGCAGAGAGCTCGAGCGAAAGCACCGGATGCCCCCTCGGCACCCTCGGCTGTGCGTGCGACGGCGAAACCTGCACCGACGGGCTCGCCTGCACCGACGGCCTGTGCGCGCCCCCCTCAGCCTGCGAGAGCGACCTGCTCGAACCGAACGACGAGGAGGCGACCCCCACCCTTCTCGGTGAGATCAGCGACGACGACGGCGACGGAGGCTCAGTTTTCGGGACACTCGACGGCCCCGATGACGTGGATTGGTATCGCTACACCGGGGACGACGACATCCTGTCCAACGTCGACCCCGCTCGATTCGTGAAGGCCAGCGGTGGGCTGCGGCTGTGCAAGTTTGCCGAGTGCGAAGGCGGCATCGAAGACACGGAGTTCGAGTGTCCGGCCGAGACCGAGGCTGCGACCTCTCCCTTGGGACGCCCGGGGTGCTGTGCCCCTGCAGGGGTGGTCCTGGGCGACGCCAACTGCTCGGGCGTGCTCGAGGACAACATGCAGGTCTTCATGCGGGTCGACCAAGCCGAGGACGCCTGCACCGCATACGAACTCATCTACCACTACTAGAGGGACGACCCGGTTCGCGAAAGCCTTGCGAGTCGGGGCAAAGCGATCGACGCTGTCACGCATGGACTACGTCGGCCGCATCTTCCGCCCGCCCAGCGAGGCCAACAGTTTCCTGGTGCAGGTCACGATCGGCTGCAGCCACAACCGCTGCGTCTACTGCGACATGTATCGGGACAAGCAGTTCCGACCCAAGCCTGTCGACACGGTTCTCGCGGACATCGACGAGGCCGCAGAGCTCTGCAAGCAGACCGGTCCACAGTTTCGCCGCGTGTTCCTGTGCGATGGGGACGCGCTGATCCTGCCGACGAAGAAGCTGCTGCCCATCCTCGAGGCCATCCGCACCAAGCTCCCGTGGGTCGAGCGCGTCGGAACCTACGGCGATACCCGGAGCATCGGGCGCAAGTCGGTCGCCGAGCTCACCACGCTACGCGAAGCGGGGTTGGGCATCGTCTATCACGGCATGGAAAGCGGCGACGAAGCGGTGCTCGAACGCATCGACAAGGGTGGGACCCGCGAAGAGTCGATCACCTCGGCGGCCAAGCTTCGTGATGCCGGCATCGCGCACTCCGTGATGGTGCTGCTCGGCGTGGGCGGCGAAGACCTCAGCAAGCAGCACGCGCGCAACACCGCCGCGACGCTCTCCGAGATGGATCCGACCTACGTCGGCGCGCTCACGACGACCGTGGTCCCCGGGACGCCCCTTGCGGAGATGGAGGCCGCGGGCTCGTTCCGTCTTCCCAGCAAGTTCCGGATGCTCGAGGAGCTCCGAGAGATCGTCGCGGGCGTCGAACTCAGCGAGTGCCGGTTCTCCGCCAACCACGCCTCGAACTATCTCCCCGTCCGCTGCACCCTGCCGCGAGACAAGGCGGCTGTCCTCGATGCCTTGGACAAGGTCATCGCGGACCGCGACGAGCGGCGGCTCAAGCCCGAGTCACTTCGTGCGCTGTAGCGACCCCGGGCACTGTGGGAGTTCACCCTCCCCCGGTTAGGGACACTGGTTGCCCATCGACCCACAGAACCCCTCGCAAACACAAATCTGCCCGCCAGAGCACTGCGTACCCCCTACACACGAGCCGTACGAGCCCCACTCGCAACTCGCCGAGCACGTGCGGGTCCTTGAGCCTCCTCCGCAGTTCGCACAGTTGTTGTCCGTCTGGGTCGCGCCCGGTGAGCAGGTCCCCGCTCCGGTGCAGGCACTCCACGACCCCCAGCCGCAGCCGGCCGAGCAGGTGCGGGTCCGGGTGCCACAGTTGCCGCAGGCCTCCTCCTCGACTTCGCCAGCCGCACAGACGCCCTCACCGCCGCACGACCCCCACGACCCCCACCCACAGCTGCCGTTGCAGGTCCGGGTCCGGGTCCCGCAGTTGCCACAGCCTTCCTCCTCGTTGGCACCCGAGGCGCACACGCCCTCGCCGGCGCAGGCCGTCCAAGCGTTCCACCCGCAACTTCCGCTGCACGTTCGCGTCTGCGTTCCACAGTTTCCGCAGCTCTGCTGCTGGTCGTCGGCGGGACTGCAGACACCTTGGCCGGTGCACGTGCCCCAGCTGTTCCAGCCACACGAAGCGTTGCACGTGCGGGTTCGGGTTCCGCAGTCGCCACAGCTCTCCTCCGCAACGTCGCCGGCGGGACACGTGCCCTCTCCGGTACAGCTGCTCCACGCCCCCCAGATACAGTCCGGCGTGCAGGTGCGAGAACGGCTCCCGCACAGGCCACAAGACTCCTGCTCCACCTCACCGGCGGCACACGGAGCACCGTCTCCGCAGCCTGAGCCGACGCATCCCTCGATGTCGTAGACACATTCCGCGGTGCACACGAGCGTGCCCCCATCGAAGCCAAGCGAGTCACACGAGACGCCCGCGGGGGGGGTGGTGTCACAGATCTCCGAGCCCTCCTGGACCCCGTTGTCGCAGGTGCTGCAGTCGGAGGTGTCCAACGTGCAATCCGCGTTGCAGGCGATCTCCCCCTCGGCCATTCCCTCGCCCTGGCATGTTGCGCCGCCGACATTCTCGCCGTCGCACTCTTCAGCGCCGGTCACCATCCCGTCTCCGCAGGTCGAACAGTTGGTGGTGTCGAACGAGCAGTCGGCGTTGCAGCCCAGCGCTCCACCGTCGAAGTCCAACGACTGGCAGTCCGCGTCCCCAAGGTCAGGGCTGTCGCACGGCTCCGTCCCCTCACGCATTCCGTTTCCACACGCCGTGCAGCCCGACGTGTCGACGACACACCCCTCGAGGCACGACACCGTGCCGCCTTCGAAGCCGAGGCCGGCACATGTTTGCTCGCCGATATCATCGCCGTCGCAGACCTCCGGAGGGGTGACCATGCCGTCGCCGCAGGCGGAGCATTCCGAGAACTCGATGCGGCAATCGTCCGTGCAGCCCAGCGGCTCCGTGGGTTCACCGAGACCGACGTCGGCGCAGCTGCTCGCGTCGGCGAAACTCGCCCCGTCACACTCTTCGCCCGCATCGATCGCACCATCGCCGCATTGCGTGCACAGCCCGACGTCGAGCGTGCAGTCCGGGTTGCAGCGCAACGGACCGCTCGCGAAGCCCTCGCTCGCACAGGTGCTGTCCCCAAGCTCAGTCCCGTCGCAGGCCTCGTCCTGCTCACGCACGCCATCCCCGCAAACCGCGGGCTCCGGAGTGCCCTCACCTGCGCTGTCCGAATCGGTCTCGCCAGCCGCCTCCGGAGACAAGCAGCGGTCCGCGAGGCCGCCGGGCGCAAGCGCCCCGTATCTCCGGCCCGAGACACACGTCTCGTCCGGGAAGCTGCAGTAGCCGTTGGCTTCACACCGGCCCGTGAGACTACCCTTGGCGCAGGAGCCGTCGTCGAAGCAGGTGAACACCCCGGAATTCGTGCACGCGGGTAGCGCAAACACGAAAAACAACAGCCACAAGCGCTCCACCATCGTCCACTAGGATGCCACAGCTCGTCCGGCCCATCAGCCGGGCCGTGCGCAACCGCCACTGGCGCGGGGCTCGCATGCCCACGCCCTGCCCTCACGGCACCGTTTCCGGACTCTGCGCCAGGCAGCGCTCGCCGGTTTCTTGGACCCTGGAGCCCCCCCGTGGTGCGCTCGAGGGCGCGCCGCGGATGAATGTTCGTGTGTGCCACCCCGTCCTGACCTGGCCCACACCGCCCGGCTGCTCACCGTCATGAAGACCTCCACCTTGCTCCGTTCCGCCCGCCTGCCCCTCGCCGCTGCCGTCGTCCTCGGCGGCATGACGCTGGCTCAAACCGCGGACGCCAAGCCCCGGATCACGCGCAAAGGCGGTCAGTGGGGCGTGATGTTGGGCGGCGCAGCGTGTATCCCCGGCAAAGCCGAGTGTGCCCGCGACAGTGTCAGCGAAGGGGGGGTCACCGTCGACGGCGAGACGCGGCCCTCGGTCGGGCTCGGGGCCGAGCTGGGCTATCGCTTCAACCGATGGGCATTCCTGGGCGCCTCGTACAACCTCGGGTTCTTCGACACCTCGTACGAAATCGAGGGGCGCGATAGCAGCACCTACAAGCGTGCCTATCAAAACAGCATCTACGGCATCTTCCGACCCACGCTCGCCGCATGGCGCTTCGACTTCGGTCTGGGGATGGGTCCGGGGTTCTCGCGCCAGGTCTTCGTGCTCGACAACGGGGACCGCGATTACTCGCAAGGCTTCTCGTTCAAGATTGAGCCGACCATCGATATCTTCGTGACCCGGCGCGTGTTTGTGGGCGCGAAGATGGACCTCCTGCTCAACGCCCATGGCAAGACCTGTCGAGAAGAGGGGAACACCACCACCTGCCTCGATACCGGCAGCCGCGACATCGCTCCCGTGCACCAGATGATCTTCGGACTGCACGTCGGCGGCACGTTCCTCTAGGCGCGTACGTTCATCGTGGGCCGCGGACGCCAGCGACGGCGCCGCGGTCTCGGAACATGTCCGCATCTCTCAGGCACTCTTTGCGAACCGTGTGACCGTCGACGCGTTGGCAGCGGACGGCACGAGTTCCCAGGTCGTGCCGCCATCATGTCCGGGCACAGGCCGCATCGTGGGTGCGTGTGCCCAGTCGACCCGCGCCGTCGCCTCCGCGAGGTCGACGAACCGGAACGCTCGCAGCATGCGTTCGAACTTCGCGAACCCGCCCGAGACCCCGACGTAGCTGCGGAGGCATCGGAGCGCGCTCAGCCCCGGGATGGTCGGTTGCCCTGCGTCGAAGTCCCGGGGGTGGAAGTACGTCATCACATACGGCTCTCGCCGTATCAGCGCGTGAACGAGCCGCGACGGAAACAAGCGGAAGTATCCGCCGCCTGCGACCGGTAGCTCGGCGACCGAGGACAACGACATCGGAAACTCGCGCAGGCGTCCCGACGGAGTTTCGATCCAGCCCGGTCGACGCATCGCACCGCGAAACCCACCGTGCATCCGCCACGTCGGAAACAGCGACGCGTCCGTTTCGATCCCGGCTCGAAGCAGCGACTCGAACGCCCACGGGGTCTGTGCCGTGATCGAGAACCCCGGAGCCCGGTACGACGTCACCGGTTTTCCGGTCAGCTCACAGAGAATACCGATCGAACGCGCCAGGTCGGCCTCAAACGCAGCGGGCGTCAACTGGTGGACCATCTGGTGCGCATACGAATGCGTCCCGATCTCATGACCCGCCTCATCGATCGCCCGCACCACCGCGGGGCAGCGCTCGGCCACCCACCCCAGACAGAAGAACGTGGCGCGTTGCTGGTGCCGCGCGAGCGCCTCGAGGATCCGTTCGGTCCCACGGCGTACCCGAGACTCGAACCGGGGCCAGGTCCGGGGATCCGCGGTCGGCTCGTGTTCGAGGATGTGGAACCAGTCCTCGATATCGAAGGTCAGTAGGCGCATGCGGCTGCCAACGGCGCTCGGCAGCCTCCTGGCGCCCGGTCCGTATTCAGCAGTCACGGTCGCGAACCGAAGCCGTGAGAACAAAGTGCATCCGGCCCACAATCGGACGGAGCAACCCGAACGAGGGCCACGCCACGCCCAGAAAAAGGCCGCGTCCGATTGCTCGGCGCGGCCTTCAAACTCAACTCGCGAGGTGTTCAGCCGCCCTTGGCCGCTTCGTCCTTGGCGGGCTCCTTGCCCTCGGGTGCGGGAGTTTTTTTGTCGGACGGCGCGGGCTTGATGGCGACATCGTCCTTCTTGAGTGCCGCTTTCGGTGCAGCTCCGTCCTTCTTCATGCCCTTGATGTCGCCCTTGGCCGCAGCCGCCTTTCCACCGAACTTCCTCTTGCCACCGTGCCCGTGTCCATCACCGTGACCACGGGGCGACTTGGATCGTTTGCGCTCTGGCTCGGGGCCGAGCGTCGGCTTGATGTTGTCGACGACCTCGTATTTTCCAAGGAGCTCTTCTTTGAGCTCGCGGCGCCCCTGGTGCAGCTTGCGCTGTTCGAGGCGATTGACGATCTGGTCTTCGAGCGCCTCTAGGGGCAGCGCGCCTGGGCCCCAGGATCCGGTCAGCTTGATGATGTGGTAGCCGAACTTGGTCTTCACCGGCTTCGAGATGTCGCCGACCTTCATGGCGAAGGCCGTCGCGGAGAACTCCTCCGCCATGCGATCCGCGGTGAAGATTCCGATGTCGCCGCCCTTGGCCGCACTCGGCCCGGTCGACTTCTCGGTGGCGATTCCGGCGAAGTCCGCCCCCTCGGCGAGGACGGCCTTGTGGAGCTCCTCCGCCTTGGCCTTGGCTTCAGCGTCCCACTTGGCGCGGTCCTCGTCGGAAGCCTCGGGCTCCTCCGACTTTCCGTGCGGGCGCCGTTCCTTCTTGGGCCCCACGGGGATCAAGATGTGCGAGGCGCGAACACGAGGCTTGTCGGACTTCCAGTTGTCCTTGATCTTCTCATAGTCCGCCTCGATCTCTTCGGGCTTGACCTCGAGCAGCCCCTTCTTACCGAGGATGGCTTTCTCTCGGAGTTCGGCGACGTACATGTCCCGAAGGGACGTCTCGGTCTCCCCACGACGACTGAGGTGTTTCTCCCAGTCGCGGATGCCCCGCCGCTGCTGGCTCTCGCGAGCATCGAGCGCGGTCTTGTCGAACTCGACTGCGAGCGTCTTGGCTTCTTGAGCGAGGACCTCGTGATAGATGAGCCGCTCGGCGATGGACTTGCGGTAGCGGCGGTCGGCCGAGCTGGGGATGTCCCGTCCGCGGTCCGTGTACTTCTTGACCTTGAGGTCGTAGATCGACGCAAACGCGTCATTGGGGATTTCGACGGCTCCAACCTTCGCGATGGGGCCTTTGGGGATGGCGCCGAGCACGGTGTCGGTGGCCTTGTCACCACCCTCCTTCTCGATCTTGGCCAGGTCCTCTTTGGAGGCCTTCGCAGGCTTGGGAGGGTCGGTGCAGGCCCCCGCAAGTGCGGCAACCAGGAAACTCACGGAAAGCGGATACAAGGAGCGCATGAGTGGTGCCCTTTCGGTACGAGACGCGGCGAGAGGTGCCGCGCGAGCCCGGGATTCTAAGCATGAATCGTCGGGACGGGGAAGGATGGCCCACGTGTGACGCGCAAGCAACGCACTAGCGGGTCGGTCCAGCGTGACGTAAGCATGTCCGCTGTCTCGTATGGCCGACCTGGTCCAGCTTCGGCGCCCTGGCGCTCCCAACCCCCCAGAACCGACGAAGGTCGACCCCAGCGCGCCTGCGGTCTACCTGGAGACGTTTGGGTGCCAGATGAACGCAGCCGACTCCGCGCTCATCTCAGGCCAACTGGGGCGAGGCGGCTATCGGGCGGTGCAAGATCCCTCTGAGGCCGACGTCATCCTCATCAACACGTGTGCCATCCGGGAAAAGGCGGAGGACCGCGTATGGGGTCGGACCAGCCAGCTGCTCAAGCACCGCGCCGACAATCCGGGCCTCGTCATCGGCATCACGGGCTGCATGGCCGAGCACCTCAAGGACAAGGTCGCAGCTCGCGCCCCCTACATCTCGCTCGTCGCCGGCCCCGACAGCTACCGTTCGATCGCGGAGCTCGTCGACCGTGCGCGCGGCGGCGAGTCCGTCGTGGACGTCAAGCTCGACAAAGAAGAGGTCTACGACGAACTCGACCCCCACGCCGAGGACGACGGCGTCAGTGGGTTCGTGACGATTCAGCGCGGCTGCGACAAGTTCTGCACGTTTTGCGTCGTGCCCTACACGCGCGGACGAGAACGCGGCGTCTCCCCCCGCGAGGTCCTTCGGCACGCACGGGTGCTCGCGGAACGCGGGTACAAAGAGGTCGTCCTGCTCGGGCAGACCGTCAACTCCTACGTCTTCGAAGACGTCGACTTTGCGGCCCTGCTTCGAACCGTCGCCCAGATCGACGGCATCGAGCGGATTCGGTTCACCAGTCCCTACCCGGTGGACTTCTCGCCCCGGGTCATCGAGGTGATGGCCACCGAACCGAAGGTCTGCCCCCAAGTGCACCTTCCTTTGCAGTCGGGCTCGGACAACATGCTGGAGCGCATGAGACGGGGCTACTCCAGGCAGCAGTTCATCGACCTCGTGGGTGCGCTGCGTGAAGCCGTTCCCCATCTCGCGCTCTCGACGGATCTCATGGTCGGCTTCTGCGGCGAGACCGACGACGATCACGCGCAGACCCTCTCCGCGATGCGCGAGGTCCGGTTCGACTCGGCGTTCATGTTCAAGTACAGCGACCGGGGCATCACGTACGCCTCGCGCAAGCTCGTCGACGACGTGCCTCCTGAGGTCAAGGGCGCTCGCCTCCGCGATGTCATCAACCTGCAGGAGGAGCACACCCACGCGTCTCACAATGCGCAGGTCGGCAACACCGTCGACGCGTTGATCTTGGGCACATCCAAGCGCGGGGACAAGACGCTGGCCTGCGCGCCGACGTACCACAAGGTGCTGCTCCCGCTGGGCGCCGGGGAACCCGGGGACCTCGTCCGCGCCACCATCAGCGGCACCACCGGCCACTCGTTGCTGGCCCTGTAGGCCACCGGCGCGCTCGCCTCAGCGGCGCTGCGCTTTGCGGTGGTGGTACAAACGCCGCAAGACCGCCGTGGCCGAACACGATTCCTCCCAGCCACCCGAATCCGACCCGCCCGACAACGAAGCGCCGGCTCGTGTCCGCCGCCACGTTCAGCCGGTGGGTCCGCGCGTGCTCGTCCGTATTCTCAAGGGACCAGACCGCGCAGAATCCGGACTGTTCCTGCCGCAGGGCGTCAAGGAAGACCACGCCGCCGCCTTGCTGGGCGAGGTGCTCGAGGTCGCGCGAACCATGCCCAAGGCCGACAACCTTGGGGACGACCTCGACGACGACGACGATGACGACGACGAGCTCCGTCTCGACCTCGGCAAGAACGTCAGCGGCATCCCGTTGGGGGCCAACGTCCTCTTCGAGAAGCAGCGCGGCATCGCGGTCCCCTGGGACGAGACGCTGCGACTGCTCGAGGTTCGGCACGTGCTGGCACTTGTAGACATCATTTCCGAGGACGAACTGCAGTGAAGACGATCCGCACACTGGGTACCGGGGCGCTCGCCCTCTCGCTGAGCTCCGCGCTCGCCACCACGACCTCCGCCGCCCCTCCCGAGGTCCTCGACCGCGCCACCACCGACGGTGTCGAGCGAGTCTATGAGGACTACTCCTCCGAGGGCGACGCCAGCAGCCTCGAGCTCAACCCGGCGATGCTCTCGGCGGTCCGAGGCTTCGACCTCACCTTGCTGGGCTACCAGACCACCGACCGCTACATGCGAGGCCAAGGGTTCGGCGCGTTTGCGGCGTTCAACCTCGGGTTCGGATTTGCGATGGGCTTCGGCGCGCAGCTCCTGGAACCTGGCCTCGGAGACGGGGTCACAGACTTCGACGCCGACGCGAACCCCACGGCCACCAAGCTCAGCTGGGGACTCTCCTTGGGCATGGGTGAGTTTGCCGCGCTCGGGGTCGGCGTCGCCGGTCTGCGCACGCAGGGGCAGTGGCTGCAGCGGCCCGACCTCGACATCGGCCTGATGACCCGGGTCACCAACTACGCCTCCCTAGGCGCCTCCGCACGCCTGAGCCCCGTCAACATTGAGAGCGACACCCTTCCTCCGGAGCTTTCGGTGGTCGGAGAGCTCTCGGTGCGACCGCTGGGCACCAACCTGGTCGAGCTGGCGGGCGGGGTTCGCCAACAGGTCCTGACGGCGGCGCCGGGTGAACGCACGTCGCGCGTCGGCACCGACGGCCTGCTTCCTCGCGGCCGTCTCTCGTTGCGATGGCAGGGCTGGGGACTGCGCGGCGAGGTGGAGCAGGTTCGCCTGACCCAGCTCGACGAAGCCAGCTTCGTCCCGCTGAGAACAACCAAGGGCTTGCGTGGCTCGGTCTCCCTCGAAGCTTCGTGGGACTTCGCCAGCATCGGTTCGGGCGTCCACGTCGGAGCCTCCGATGGTGTCGACGGGGTCGGCTACCACGCACGCCTGCACTCCAGACGCCGCGGGCGCGTCTTCTGGCCTCGTCTTGTCCGCGTCGAACGCATCGACCTGGGCAAGCTCGGTGGTCAACGTTCGCTCATCTCCATGCTCGATCGTCTCGAGCGCGCGGAAAAGGCCGGACCACGAACCATCCTCCTGCTCGACGCGCGGAACACGAGTGGGGGCTGGGCCGCCCGGCACGAGGTCCGAGACGCGATCATCGACGTTCGAAACGCGGGCGGTCATGTCTTCGCATACGTCGAGAACGCCGGACTGGGCGACTACTACATGGCCAGCGTCGCAGAGTCGGTGTTCATCCACCCCGCGGGCGCCCTCGACACGCACGGCATGTCCTCGGACAGCCTCTACTTCCGCGGTGCGCTCGACAAGGTTGGCGTCAAAGCCGAGGTCATCAAGATCCGCGAATACAAGAGCGCCGGAGAACGATTCAGCGAAACCGGGCCGAGCGCCCCCGACCGCGAGCAGCGTGAGGCGCTCCAGTCTGGCATCTACAAACAGGTCCTGTTCGACATCGCTTCGGCGCGGGGTCTGAGCGTCTCCGAAGTCCGTCAGGCCTTCGACAACGCTCCGTATGGCCCGACCCAAGCGATCGAACGCAAGCTGGTGGACGCGATCGCCTTCCGCGACGAACTGGAGGACGAGATCAGCGACGACATCGGAGCCCCGGTTGAGATCGACACCGTGGACAACGCGACGCCGCAGGACACGGCATGGGGACGCGAGCCGTACATCGCAGTGGTCCTCGTCGAGGGCGCGATCGTCGATGGCCCCAGCCGGGCAATCCCAATCATCGGCACACAGTTCGCAGGCGGCGACACCATTGCCAAGACGCTCCGGACGGTGCGAGCCGACAACGCGTGCAAAGGCATCGTCCTGCGGGTCGACTCCCCCGGCGGCTCGGCGCTGGCCTCCGACATCATCTGGCGCGAGGTGGCGAGAACCCAAGAGGCCTTCGAGGCGGCCCCGAAAGACAGTCCACCCATCGTCGTCTCGATGAGCAACGTCGCGGCCAGCGGTGGCTACTACGTCGCGATGGGCACCGATACCGTCTTCGTCGACCCCATGACGATCACAGGGTCCATCGGCGTGATCACCATTCACTTCGACCTCTCCGGGCTGCTCGAGAAGCTCGGCATCTCGGTGAGCACCTTCAAGCAAGGCAACAACCCCGGGATGGGCTCGCTGTACCGGCCGTACACCGACGCGCAGCGTAAAAAGGTCGAGGACAGCATCGGGCGGGTCTACGACCTGTTCACCTCCCGTGTTGCAGAAGCGCGGGGCATGACCCAAGACAAGGTCAACGAGCTCGGTCGAGGGCACGTCTACGGCGGAAAAGCGGCGATCGAACTCAAGCTCGCAGACCGCGAGGGCGGCCTGGAGGACGCGGTCAACGAGGTGCGGTCCAAGGCCGGCATCAAGCCGCGCAAGCAGCTCGCGATGCGGGTTCTGCCGCGCTCGCCCAAGCTCCTGGACCTCATTCTCGACAACGTGGGTGACCCCTTCACGGGCTCCGGCCCCGTTCGCAAAGCCCAGGCACGCCGCAAGGCTGCTCGCGAACAGGCGTCGATCTCCGGCATGTTGCCCAGCATCCTGCACGACGCGCTCGCCCAGCTCCCGCTGTCGCTGCTCTACCTGGAGCAGGGCAAGGTCCACGCCGTGATGCCGTACGTGATGCCCCCGCCGGAGTAGCCCGTCTGACCAACAGGCCGACCGGCCAAGAGAGGACCCCTGCGCACGCGCTCGGGTCCTCTTTCCATTTCGGGCGCAGGTCTTTCTTGTTCCCTTCACCTTGACAGCCAGCTGTCCGCGGCTATTTAACTGACCGCGTAGTCAGTTAAATAGCAAGACGATGAGACCTCAACGAGGAAAACAGAAGCTCTTCGACGCTGCGGTGACGTTGTTCGAGTCTCAGGGATACTTCGCGACCAGTGTCGAGCAGATCACCGCCGAGGCAGGCGTATCCAAGGGCCTGGTCTACAACTACTTCTCGAGTAAGGAGGAGCTGCTCGTTGCGCTCATTGTCGACGCGACGGAAAAGATGACGGAGGTGGGCAGTGTCCTGGACACCGAGCAGCCCATCGCCCAGTCGCTCGAGACCTTCGTGGACGAGTTTTTCGGGTTCCTCCGGTCTCAGCGGCGATTCCTGAGGCTGCAGTTGACCCTGTTGATCGCCCCTGAGCTTCGCCAGAGCGTCGCCCAGCCGCTTCGGGAACGTGCGCAGCAACTCCTTGGCCTCGTGCAGCGATGGTTCCGACGGGCCGGCGTGGCCCAAGCCAAAAGCAAGGCCCGTGTGCTCTTGGCCCTGCTCGATGGCATCGCCCTGCACGCGCTGTTCATCTACGACCCCTACCCACTCGCCGGCCTCAAGTCTCACGTCCTCACCGTCGCAACGGCGCTCATGACCGGCGCAGCGCCGACTCCTGCGAGTCCACTGCGATGACCCCAACTGCGACGACCCCAACTGCGATGACCGTCGAATTCCGCCCGATTCCCTCCCTGGATCCGCTCGCGCCGCTACGCCGCCGCTACGTCGAACGAGCGACAGCGCCGTTGGACGGAATGTGGTTGTGCGGGCTCGCCCCCGCAGCCGCGCACGTCGGTCTTGTCCTCAACGAGGTGCTCGCCGGCTACTACTGCCTCAACGACGACGGATTCCTGCTCCAGTTCCACGTCGACGAGGCGCTCCGACCCCGAGCAATCGAACTCTTCAAGACCGTCGCCTCGCAGGACGAAGTGCGCGGGGCGTTCGCCAGCACAGCCGAACCCGAGTACCTCTCGCTGTGCATGGATCACTTCCCGCGCGTCGAGGTCAATGCGCTCCTGTATCAACACCACGGCCCGCCCCCCGCGAGTCCGCCATTGGGCCTGATTCGGCTGGGCGCCACCGAACTCGGCGAGGCCGTCGACTTCGCCTCCGAAGCCATCGGCGCGCCCAAAGCGTGGCTTCACGGGTACTACGAGGGCTTGATCTCACGACAGGAGCTGTTCGCATTGCGCATCCAAGATGTCCTCGTGGGACTGGGCGAGAGCCGCGGCTTCGCAGGACTGCAACCCGGCTACGCCGACCTCGGCGTCATCGTTGGCCAGAAGCACCGTGGGCAAGGCTTGGCGACCCAGGTCTTGCGCGATCTCGTTCGTACCAACGAGCACCGAGGGGTTCGCTCGATCTGCTCGACCGAGGTCACCAACGCAGCCGCCCAAACCGCGATCCGCCGAGCCGGCTTCGTGGCGCACAACCGTATCGTGCAACTGCACGCGTCCTAGCGTACGAACCCGGCCACCAACGCCTACGGCTACGCCGCGCCGGCCGTCACGACATGGGTTGGCGAGTGCAGGCGACGAAGCTGCGGCTGGGCAGCGTAGTGCTCGCGCGGGTCGACAAACGACACGCGCGCCAAGCCTGCGCTCTCCATCACCCGCCGGACATCGGCTTCGTCCTCGTACGGGTCGAGTGCGTTGCGGCGGCGAGTGACCGCCCGAATCGCGGTCCGCAGAACGGAGGCCGCCGTGCCCACCGACGCCTGTCCTGCGCGTGTGTGGAGGTCGCTGACGAACAAACCGTCGGGACCGAGTGCACCCGCGACGGACGCGTACAGCTGCGCGCGCTCGTGCCCGGCGAGATAGCTGAGCAACCCCTCAGCGACCACCACGGGCCGCTTGGCATCATGCAACGCGTCGAGAAGCGTCTTCGCGAACCCGGGCTCGACCACGTTGGCCGCCTCGACCCGGTGTCGCCCCTCGAGGGCGCGTCGAACCTGAGCCGGAGCCGAGGACACAGCGGCACGCTTGCGCGCAGCCATGTCAGGCAAGTCGAATTCCAGGCCACGAATCCCGTCATCCAGAACCCAGGAGACCGCGCGCCGGGTCAGCCCCGAACCAAGCTCCACCACCACGTCGGGGCGATGCTGCTTCACCACCGCGTCGATGAGTCGATGCCGATACTCGAGGTAGACACGCATCGAAGGCGTGCTCGCCGAGAGCCGGCTCGTCCACTCGCCTGCCGCAAAGAAGCCCCAGTACAGAGCCGCGCCCTGCCAGGTCGAGAACAACTCTGCGCGCTCGAACCCAGCGACCCGCCACACGTACGCGGTGTAGTGCGCCGTGGGGCCGATTCGGTCGTGTCCCCCGCTCATCGCTCGAGCATGCGCTGAGCTTCGGCCGGGTCGACCGCGATGGCTTCGGCTAGCTCGACAAACGCCTTGGGCCCCTCGTCGTGGTCATCCGCCTTGACCACCGGCACCAGGTCGAGCATGGCGATCCGGCGCTCCTCGGGCGGGAGCGCAGCAAAGCCCCCGACCAACATCATCATCTCCGGCGGTTCATCGAGCAGGTTGGTCATCGCGCCCCGAGTCCCTTCGGCGAGGGGAAGTCGGGCCAACAGCGTCTCGAAGCTGGTTCGCTCGGCTTGCGTGACGTCCCCATCTGCCCGAGCGATGATCGCGGCAAACCCAGCGATGAGTTCGGCACGCGCCGCTGCCTTCTCGGTCCAGGTCTGTCGCAACTGGGCGGTCTCGGTGGCATCCGCACCCAGCATCCCGACGAGCTCGTCGTGTACGACCACCTCCCGGTCGCTCCCCCGACCGTCGGTCAACGCCATGCGCCAAGCCTTCGACAAGATGTCTTCGGTCAGGAACGGCGGTGGGACCGGGGTGAGCTTCGCATGACTGCGTAGCGCATCGGCATCCCGGAGGCGAGCGACCCAGGCCTTGGCGTCCTCGGCATCGATACGCTCATCCAGCATCCACAGAACCTGGTCCCACTCCTCGGCGTCCAGGATGCCGTCCGCGTGCGCCATCAGACCGCACGCGAGCAGCGTCCATTCTTGTTCCGGGGAAAGCGGCATACCGCCAGCTTACCAGGCCCCATGGCGGCCGCCTCCAGGGGCCGACCCCCAAGGCAACCTCAGGGGCATGTGGACCGCGGAGCGCCAGTCCTCAGGAACCCGACGCGACCGCGCGGGGACCTTTGGCGGGGCCAAATGTGTGCTCGGGCCCGGGGAACTCCCCGCTGCGGACCGCGGAGGCGTACTGCTCCATCGCGGCCTTGCCACGGTCGAACAGTTCGTCGAACCGACGAACGAACTTGGGGCGCAGGTCCGGGGTGAGCCCCAGCATGTCGTAGCAGACCAGTACCTGGCCGTCGCAGCCGACGCCCGCCCCGATCCCGATCGTCGGGATGTCGATCGCCGCGGTGATCCGGCTGGCAAGTTCCGCCGGGATTCCCTCGAGCACCAGTGCGTACGCACCTGCCTCAGCGACAGCTTTCGCCTCGTCCAGAATCCGCTCGGCACTCTCCTCATCGCGCCCTTGAACCCGGAAGCCGCCCATCGCGTGGACCGACTGTGGGGTGAGACCGACGTGGGCCATGACCGGGATACCGGCCGCCACGAGTCGCTCGATGACCGGGACCACTGCCCGGCCTCCCTCGAGCTTGACCGAATGTGCTCGGCCTTCAGCAAGGATCCGTCCCGCGTTGCGGACAGCCTCCTCAGGGGTGACGTTGTAGCTCAGGAACGGCATGTCCCCGACGATGTGCGCGTAGTGGGTGCCTCGAGCGACCGCCCGGCAGTGATAGACGATGTCGTCGACCGTCACCGACAGCGTGTCGTCATTCCCCTGGACAACCATGCCCAAGGAGTCGCCCACGAGCAGCAGATCCGCGCCGCCTTCATCGAGCATTCGCGCGAACGTAGCGTCGTATGCCGTGACCATGACCAACGGCTCCTTGCCTTTGCGCCCCCGGACCTTGGGCACAGTCATCGGCTTCCGTGCCGGGGTGGCCGGAGCACCATTGGAAGCATCTGGAGCAGGTGGGGTTGCGGGGCGTGGCTGTCCGTACGGGGCCGAAGCCGTCTCTTGAGTCATCTGTTTGTCTCGCTTGTCCGGGAGGTCGCGGCCGAGTCAATCTCAGTCCACGCCTTCGTACAAAGAGCTTGATAGCACGCTGGGCTCGGCATCGCGCGGCACGAGCCGCGCACGCCGTTGCAGCGTTGGGGCCGCCGAGTTGAGGAGCACCGAAAAAACGTCGTTATATTCGGGGTTTGACAGTCCTCGAACGCGCATGACATGGTCCGGGCCTCCCCGCTGCACGCGGGACCGCAAGGAGTCAAACGTGAGCTTCGAACTGCCCAATCTCCCCTACGCCAAAGACGCTCTCGCACCGCACATCAGCGCCGAGACGTTCGACTACCACCACGGCAAGCACCACCAGGCCTACGTCAACAAGCTCAACGCTCTGACCGACGGCAAGCCCGAGGCGAACAAGAGCCTCGAAGAGCTGATCAAGTCCACCGAGGGCGGACTGTTCAACCAGGCCGCACAGGTCTGGAACCACACCTTCTTCTGGAACTCGATGAAGCCCAACGGAGGCGGCGCTCCCAGCGGCGACCTCGCCGACGCGATCAACCGCGACTTCGGCAGCTTCGACGCGTTCAAAGAAGCGTTCGCCAAAACCGCAGCTGGCCAGTTCGGCTCCGGCTGGGCTTGGCTCGTCAACGACGGCGGCAAGCTCTCCGTCACCTCGACCACCAACGCCGGCAACCCCATGACCGACGGCAAGACCCCGATCTTGACCCTCGACGTGTGGGAGCACGCCTACTACGTCGACTACCGAAATGCGCGCCCCAAGTTCATCGCGGCTTACCTCGACAGCCTCGTGAACTGGGACTTCGCAGCGGCCAACTTCAAGTAGGCCGACCGGCCTACGGTCTCAGCGCGATTTCAGGTCGCACACGAACCGGCCCCGCCCGTCCGATGGATGCGCGGGGCTTTGCTATGCTCATAGGATGGCAGGGTCACCGGACAGCGACCACCGCTCCGATTCGGAGATGGCATCGCTGACCCCTGCGACCCGGTCCGACAACTGGGCGGCCACCACCGGACGGCCACGCGACGTCGTCCGGGCCCCGGGGAGTCGAGTCTCGCACTACATCGTGCTCGACCAGCTTGGCCTGGGCGGCATGGGCGTGGTGTATGCCGCGTATGACCCGAAGCTCGACCGCAAAGTCGCGCTCAAGGTCCTGCGGTCGGCGGGACAGGACGAGACCGCCAGCGTCGCTCGGCTCCGGTTGGTCTCCGAAGGGCGAGCGCTGGCCCGCGTCTCCCACCCCAACGTCGTCGCCGTCTACGACGTGGGTACCATCGAGGAAGAGGTCTATGTCTCGATGGAACTCGTCGAGGGCACCACGCTCGGGCAGTGGCGGAAGGCCCAAGTACGGTCCTGGGCCGAGGTCACGGCGATGTTTGTCGAGATCGCGTCGGGGCTCATCGCGGTTCACGACGCCTCGCTGGTCCACCGCGACGTCAAGCCGGACAACATCCTGATCGACGGAGCCGATCGGCCGAAGGTCACGGACTTCGGACTCGCCCGCCCCGACCAAGACGCGCCCGAGTCACTCCGCAGAAAAGAACAGCAGCTCGTCGAATCCGACATCGCCGTCGAACGACTGCAGCTCACCCAGACCGGCGCGCGACTGGGCACCCCGGCATACATGGCCTGCGAGCAGCTCAATGGCGATGACGCCACGGCGCAAAGCGACCAGTTCGCCTTCTGCGTCACTCTGTGGGAGACGCTTTACGGGGAGCGCCCCTTCTCCGGCGGAAGCTGGGTCTCGCTGGTGGTCGCGGTGACCGAGGGCCAGATTCGCGAGCCCCCCACCCCCCCCTCCGGGCGACCCGTCCCCACCTGGCTTCGCCGGATTGTCGAGCGAGGGCTCTCGCCCGATCCTCACGCTCGCTGGCCGAGCATGCGAGCGCTCGCGGATGCTCTCAAGGCCGGAGACCCACAGCGAGTCAGGCGACGGTGGTGGATCGGGGTCGCGACGCTCGCCGTCGCGGGGAGTCTCACTGCAGGCGCCCAGTGGCAGCAGTCGCAAGAGCGGCTCGCGGCGGAGGCCACCTGCGACCACGATGCGAGCCAGGTCGAGCAGGTCTGGACGCCCGATGCCCGCGCCAGACTTCGAGCGGCCTATCGCCGGACCACGATCGACGATGCGATGGGTATCGAGGCCAGCGTGGAGTCGGTGTTCGACACCTTTGCGGCATCATGGTCTCAAGAGCGTGGCGAGGTCTGCCGTGCCGCCCTCGAGGAGCCCCTCCCTCCGATGCTCGAGCGAAGGCTCGACTGCCTCGACGACGGCCTCGACACCCTGGGCGCACTCATCGACACGTTCAGCGACGCCGACGACATCACCATCACTCGGTCACGCAACACGGCGGAGGGTCTGATGGACCTCGAACGCTGCAGCGACCTCCCCCGCCTCAAGCGGATGCCACCGCTGCCAGAGGACCCCGAGGCTCGAACCGCTGTCCGACAGATCGACCGAGAGCTCTCGCAGACCCTCGTGCATGAGCACCTCGGCCACTACGAGGAGGGCCTGCGGCGCAGCGAAGCGTCGCTCGAAGCAGCGCAGGGCACCGAGCACCAACCGGTCATCGCCGTGGCGCTGTATCGCGTCGCTGTTTTCGAGGAGAAGCTCGGTCGGTACGAAGCCGCGGTGGGTCACTGGGCGGCCTCGTTTCGGGAGGCCTCGCTGTGTGGGGACGACGACCTCGCGGCCCACGCCGCAGGGGCCCTGGCGTTTGCTGAAGGCGTGCAGCAAGGCAGGACGGACGCCGGGATTCGGTGGTCAGAGTTCGCCGGCATCTTGATCGAGCGCCTCGGCAAAACCAACACGCTCGACGAAGCCCGGCGGCTCGATACCCTCGCAGTCCTCACCGAGGACAAGGGCAGGTACGACGAATCCGTCGCATTGCATCGGCGCTCGCTCGCATTGCGGGAGTCACTCGTTCCCCCCACGCATCAGAGCATCGGCTATGGATTGGCGAACCTCGCAGGCGTCCTGCAGAACCAGGGCAAGCTCCACGAGGCGGAGCGCGCGTTGCTTCGCTCTCGCTCGATCTTCGAAAACGCCTTCGGCCCGGACAATCCAACCACCGCGCACGTCCTCCACAACCTCGGGGGCCTGTACCGCGCACAAGACCGCTACGAGGAAGCGGAAGCCTTGTACGTCATCGTGCTCGAGAACTGGCGCGCGCGTCTGGGTCCCGACCACCCCGACGTCGGAGATGTGTACGGCAGCATGCGAGCGACGGCGCTCGCCCAAGGCAAACTGAAGGAGGCCGAGGCCCACGCCCGCGAGACCCTTCGAATCCGCGGCGCGGTCCCGGCCGACGGAGATGCCCACCGGGTGTCACGTGACGTCGCTGAAGCTGCGCTCAATCTGGGAACGCTGCTCGCCCTGCAAGGACAAGCCGAGCACGCGGCGACCCAGTTCGAGACCGCACTGGCGGCGTCTTCGGGCACAAAGGCGTCCGACGACAGCCGGCGTGGCCGGGCCCGTGTCTCGCTCGGCTGGCTGGCGCTGGACCGGGGCGAGCGCGAGGCGGCCAAGCTTCAGTTCCAACGAGCCAAGGCCTCCTTCGAAGCCGCGGCCTCTCCCAAGTGGGTCGCCCGGACTCGACTCGCGCTCTCGGCTGCCGCGTTCCTGGACGATCCGGAGGCAGCGACTGCCACCTGGCGTTCGGTCGCCGACAACGACGAGTTCCCCGCCTCCGTACGAGCGGAGGCCCTCGCCCGCATCGTCCAGTCACAGCCGCGGCCCGACCCCTCCGACTCCGCCACGCTCGGGAATCTGCTACGCGAGAGCCCGACCGAACACGCACTGCGTATCCGGCAACTCCTCGGCGACAGTTGAGTCGCCCCGCTGCTCAGTCGTCGATGACCATGATGGAGTCGTCGATCGCCAAGGGGGCTGGACCATCCGCGAGCCACAGTCCAACGGGCAGGCGACGCAGCGCCGACACAAACGTGCCCGACAACCCAAATCCGCCCGACTCCGCCATCTCGGAGAACGCAGTCCCTCCAGAGCGTATCAGGGGAAGCTCGAACGAGAACACGCGCCGCAGGTTCTCGACGCTGTTTGGTTCCTCCGGGTAAAACGCCACGTCGACGGTCGCGGGGTCGAGGGACGTGATGGCCAGCGCCCGGTCGATTGCGTCGGTCAACCCGCCGTAGCGGTCGACCAGCCCGACCCGCTGGGCACGGACACCCGACCACACCCGGCCGCGTGCGACGTCATTGACCCGCGACAGCGACATCTGTCGTGCCTTCCCCACCCGGCGGGTGAACAACGCGTAGCCGTCCTGCAGCGACTGCAAGACCGCCCCGCGCTCCTCGTCGGTGTACGGCTTCAGCCAGGATCGCATCGCGGCATGCCGGCCGTAGTTGACGCGATCGACCTCGATTCCAAGCTTGTCGAGCGTCCCCGAGACATCGAGTTTGGGATAGAAGATGCCGATGCTTCCGGTCTTGGTCGTGGCATCCGCAAAGATGAAGCGGCCGCCGGTTGCGATGTAGTAGCCGCCGCTGGCACACGCGTCGCTCATCGAGATGATGACCGGCTTCACCGCGTCGGTCAGGTCGAGCTCGCGGGCGATGTCATCGGACGCCTTGACCGATCCGCCGGGCGTGTTGCACCGGACGACCACGGCCTTGACGTTCTTGTCCTCCCGCAGCCGCTCGATCTCTTTCGTCAACGTGATCGAGCCCGCGACCTTCCGCTTGAGATAGGGCACCTCGAAGCTCTTCGAGTCCGAGATGTCACCTTCGATGACCAGCACGGCGACCCGCGCGCGAGGCCCATAGTCGTGCTTGTGGAACGACTGCTGCGGTGGTGCAGCGATTCGCACCCTGCGCCCCAACAGGTTCTCCAGTGTGCTGTCGAGTTCGTCGGGGAACGCCAGTCGATCGACCACGCCATCGCGCTGCGCCCGTTCGGGCCGAAGCGGCGCGTCGTCGATCCAGCGCTTGACCGACCGGGGGTCCTGACCGCGGTCCTGGGCGATGACCCGGAGCACGTGGTTCCACACGTCTGTGTGCATCAGGCGGCGCTGCCGATCGCTCGGCGGCGTCGGTCCGGTGCGCTCGTACGTTTCGGGTACAGACTTGTATTCGGCGATGCGAACGAACTCGGCTTTCGCGCCCAGTTTCGCCAACAGATCCGCGAAGAAGAACGTCTCCACCCTCATGCCCACGATGGACAGGTCGGTGTTGGGGTGCGCGATGATCGTCTCAGCGGCCGACGCCATGAAATAGCTTCGCAGCCCCCCGCCTTCGACATACGCCAGAACGCGCGCGCCGTTCAGGCGGGCCCGTCGCATCGCTTCCCGCAACTCCTCGGCCTGGGCCCACCCGAATCTGGCACCGCGCGTCTCCACCAGCACCATGCCCCCCTGCTCGCCTGCTCGCTGCAGTTCCTGCACGACCGCCCACAGCCCACGCTCTCCGCGGTAACGACTCAGCTGCAGCCGCGTCACCCGTCTGGGCGCCGCGTCGAGGCCGTCGTATCGCTCCGCCGAGAGCCGGATGCGCGCCACACCACCATCGACGGAGAAAGGCTGGCGCCCCGAGGCCGAGGTCAGCAGCCCAGCGGCAACTCCGAAATTGCCGTCGACGAACTCGAGGCCCGCCGTGATGCGAGCGGCCGCCCGCGGATCGACGGCGTCGTTCGTTGGCGGCAGATATCGCATCACATCGGCCTGCGCGAAGACCTTGACGGGCCCGAACTGTATCGACGCGCGAACCCTTGGCTCGGCCGCAAAGGTCTTGAAACGCGCGGGACCGTCGTCGGGCAGGACGGGCGACCATCGAACGGCGCCAGCGACCTCCACCTGGGGGGTCCCCAACGGGCGCACTGCGACCTCGGGCTCGAGAACAAGCGGCTGCGCGTAGCGATTGCTCGAAACAGAGGCCCGGGGCTGGTCCGTACCATCGACGTCTTCGACAACATCGATCTCGAACGCCGTCTCTGGCCCGGTACGCGGAACGTTGACCGTGTGCGCGACCAACCCGAGCGCCAAAAAACGAGACGCGTGATACGAGATTCCAAGGTCGAGGAAGTTCGCGTTCGCGTGAAAGTTCCCCACCGAAACGAGGCGCGAATACCCCAGACCGATCGAAAGACCCGGGGCCCAGCGCATCATCGGCAAAGACGCCGCGACGGTGACCTTGCTGTAGGGGTTGTCGGACTGGCTCGGAAACTCGGCCTCGCTGACTTGTGCGTCTGGCTGCAGCGGCGAGAGGTACTGGTACCCGAACCCGAGCGCGAACAGCGGACCTCGCAAGGTGAGTCGGCGGGACCGGCGTGCGGAGGGCAGCGGAATGCCCACGAACGCCCCCACACCGCTGCCGCGCCGGCGGGCGTTCTGAACGGTCCAGCCAAGATCCAACACGCCGTTGACCGCGTTGAGGTAGCCGAGGTTCGCCGGGTTTACGACGGTGGACGAACCGTCTCCTTCCCCCGCAACCGCCGTGTACGGCCGCTCCGCGTCTCGTGAGATCGAGCGTGTCGCGCCTTCGCTTGGGTTGGCCTGCGCTGCAGACCCGACCAAAGCGACCCACCCCAACGCGACCCACCCCAACGTAAAGACCGCGGAGCGACGACGACTCACGGATTGATCCATACCACGGTCACAGCCTCGCCCCCTTCGTCGCGCAGGCCACTGCGGTGCTGCTTGATGTGGGGCAGGTAGGCCAAGTGCTCCCGCACCGCTTTTCGCAGCGCTCCCGTCCCATACCCGTGCCTCACGATCACCACGTCGACGTCCTCGGCGATGGCGCGGTCGCAGAACACCTCCAGCATGACGACCGCTTCATCCGCTCGGTTGCCGCGCACGTCGATCACGTTGTCGTGCCGCGCTTCAACCCTCATGGCATCGGTCCCAAAGTACTTGGCGACGCCGCTGCTGCGTGGCAGCGACACCTTGGCCGGCTTCGGCTTGCTCTTCGCCTTCTTCGTGCCCCGGCCCAACTCGTCTCGGCGAACCGTCACCTTGGCCAGCGGCAGTTGAACCCGAACCTTGTCGCCTTTGACGTCGAGCACCTGTCCCTCCAGCCCCAACGCGGCAACGAAAACTCGGTCCCCGACCGAGATCGACGCCACGGCCTCGGCCTTGGGAGCTTCAACGGGGAGCTTTCCGCGTCGAACGGACTCCTTGGCGTCGCGTGCGAACTCCCGCGTCTCCCCATCAGAGACCCCACCTTTGTCCCGGCTGGTCTCCGACTTCCGCAACGCCTTTCGGCGACGCTTGATCTCGTTCTCCAGACTGCGTAGCTCTGAGGTCGCAGCGGCGTGGGCCTTGGCACGTTTGCTGGCCGCGGTCTCCTCTTCGCGGCGTTCCCGTTGCTCGAGGCTGGCCCGCTGCGCATCGAGGGCTCGTCGTTCCCGTCCCACCTCGCGAAGCTCCGAAGCAAGCCGTTCCCGGTGGGCTTCGACGTCGCGCAACAGAGCGTCGACTTGGAGCCGGCTGTCGTCGAGCATCGCGCGCGCACGATCCAGCACCACGTCGGGCAGGCCAAGCCGCCGAGCGACCGTCAGCGCCGAACTCGCCCCGGGCGCCCCCATGCGAACCGTGAACGTCGGACGCATCGCGTCGAAGTCGAACCCGACAGCCGCATTCGAGAAACGGGTGGAGTCCTCGGAGGCGAGCAGCTTGAGACGTTCGTAGTGCGTCGTGATCACCAAGGTCGCCCCACGCTCGACCAGTTCCCGCAGCAGGGCTTCCGCGAGCGCGGCCCCTTGCTCGGGGTCGGTCCCGACTGCCACTTCGTCGAGCAGGACCAGGGTCCCTGGCCCGTCTGCTGCCGCATGCTCGAGGGCATCACGGACGTGTCCCATGTGTGCCGAGAACGTCGACAGACCCCCGACGATCGACTGGTCATCTCCCACGTCCGTGACCACATTCCGAAACAGCGGGACCGACGCGGGCGACGACGTTGGAATGCGGAGCCCAGCCTGCGCCATCAGCACGCACAGCCCCAACGTCTTGAGCGCCACCGTCTTCCCGCCCGCATTGGGTCCCGAGATGATCAGCGCACCGCCGTGGTCGACGTGCAGGTCGTTGGGAACGACATCCAACTCCGCCAGACTCATCACGGGGTGTCGGGCGGCCTCGACCTCGAGCCGTCGACCCGCCTCAGGCTCGAACACGTCCGGCTCGAGCCCGCCAAGGATCCGCGAGACCTCCAGTCGCGCGTGGAGTTGGTCGAGCCAAACCAGCTGTTCCAGGCTAGCCGCCAGGGCCTCAGAGGCCTCCCCCACTCGACCGGAGAGCTCTGCGAGAATGCGTCGTTCTTCCGCCCGGACGGCCACGGTGGCTTCACGCCACGCATTTCCCGCTTCGACGAGCGCTTGAGGCTCGACGAAGAGCGTCGCCCCGGTCTTCGACGAACCGTGGATGATCCCGGACACGGTCCCGTGGGACCCGGCCCGGGAGAACGCATCCGTGCGGACCGGCAGGACCACGCGCCCCTCGCGGTCGGTCCAGTAGGAGTCTGCAAGCGCGCGAGCGATCTCCGGCTTGCGGACGAGCCGGTCTGCAGCGGTCGTCAAGCCCTGCCTCGTGCCGTGCACCTTCCGACGGAGCCCGCCCAACTGGGGACTGGCGGCGTCGGAGAGTCGGGGCTCGGACCCCCGCTCGAGGGACCGGTCGAGCTCGGGCCGTAGCGTTCCCGGAGGGGCCAGAGGACCCAAACGGGCCTGCAGCGCCGCTACCTTGTCGCGGTCGCCCTCCTGAGCCTCGATGGTGTCGTCGAGCCGAGAGGTCGCGGCCCGAAACACGGCTGCGATGTCGTCCGCCGCCACCACCAGGTCGGCGACCATGCACAGCTCCTCAACATCCAGCGGAGACGATCGCTGGGCCCGCTCCAAGAGCGGAACGACGTCGAGCACGACCGACAGCAGCGGACCGATCCGGTGCGGCACGTCGGGACACTCGCGGGCAGCTTCGAGGGTCACCTCAAGCCCCCGAAGCTCGTCGAACGAACGCCGTACGGCCCCCACGTCCTGATGACGCGGCAGCACAGCGGCATCGATCACCGACTGCTCGTCGTCGTCCTCGGCCAAGCGATGGGTCGCGGCGACCGAGGCAAGGGAATCGAATACCCGCTGCGCGAGACGACTCCATTCGAGATGCTCGAGGGCCGAAGCTTCCGTCGAAGACGCGGACACACGGCAGTATGCACCAAAAAAGGGACGCCTCCCGGGGTGGCGGCGGAGCTACACGAAGGACTACCATCGACGTGTCTACGCTCTGGTAGGCATCAGACGGTCTCGGAGGACCCCATGCTCAGCCGCTCGTCGCTTGCCCATCGACCGAACTTCACTCGTCGGCTCCTGGCCCCCGCGCTGGCTCTCACCGCAGGCCTCGCGCCGGCGCCGGCACTCGCGTCGGGCGGAGGCGGCGGAGAGCTCCCACCGCTGTGGATGCTCTCGTTCTTCGTGATCATGCTGTTGTCGATCGCGGTGCTTCCGCTGACCCGGCTGGAGCACTGGTGGCACAAGAACGAGAACAAGCTGAAGGTCGGGGCGGTGCTCGCCGCCTACCCGCTCATCTGGGTGACGTTCATCAGCCACAACTACACAGCGCTGTGGCACGTCATCGAGGAGTACGTCAGCTTCATCGTCCTGCTGGGGACGCTCTTCTACGTCTCGGGCGGCATCTTGCTCAAAGGCGATCTCCGGGCGACGCCAGGGACCAACTTCAAGTTCCTGCTGTTCGGCACATCGATCGCCTCGATCATCGGAACGACCGGTGCTTCGATGCTGTTGATCCGGCCGCTGCTGCGTACCAACCACGAGCGCCGCTACAAAGTTCACATCGTCATTTTCTTCATCTTCCTGGTCTCCAACATCGGTGGCTCCCTGCTCCCGATCGGCGACCCGCCGCTGTTCCTCGGCTACCTGCGCGGGGTCCCCTTCCTGTGGACGCTCAACCTGTGGCGAGAGATGGCGGTGGTCTGCGTCATCCTCCTGACCTCGTTCTATCTGCTGGACCGCCACTTCTGGAAACGGGAGAGCGACAAGGTCAAGGCCTTTGACGCGAACACCGTCGAACCCCTGAGCATCGAGGGCACCTCCAATGTGGTCTGGCTGCTCGGCATCGTCTTGTGCGTCGCGCTGATCAAGCCGGAGTACGGGCTGTTCCTCCGGGAAGCCGCCATGATCGGCTGCGCTGTCGCATCAAAGTTCATGACCAAGGCCGACATTCGAGAGAAGAACCGGTTCTCGTGGTTCCCGATCCTCGAGGTCGCGGCCCTGTTCATCGGCATCTTCCTCACGATGATTCCGGCGCAGATGCTGCTCTCGGCCCGCGGCGGAGAGCTTGGCGTCGACACCCCGGCGAAGTTCTTCTGGATCACGGGCCTGCTGTCGAGCGTGCTCGACAACGCCCCGACCTACGTCGTGTTCTTCGAGACCGCCAAAGGCATGGTGGAACACGGCCAGCTTAGTGGCGAGTTGGTCAGCGATGTCATCCGCATTCCGGTCATCGTCCTGCAGGCGATCTCGGTGGGTGCGGTGTTCATGGGCGCAAACACGTACATCGGCAACGGCCCCAACTTCATGGTCAAGGCGATCGCAGAGGAGCAGAAGATCGAGATGCCCAGCTTCTTCGGCTACATGAAGTGGTCCGGCCTCGTCCTCATGCCGTGCTTCTTGCTGGTGAGTCTCCTGTTCTTCCGGGGCGGCTAGAGCGACGAGCCGACCCTCAAGGCTACTTGGCCTTACGCGCTCGCCGGGACGCCTTGAAGAACTTCTCCTTGGCGGCCTTCGAGCGCGGCTTCTCTTTCCGGGCCAGACGATAGGCTTCCTTCGCCTCGGCCCACCGCGATAGCGCGTAGAGCATGTCGCCGCGAAGCATCAAGGCATCGAAGCTGTTGGGCTGCACGTTGAGCCACTCGTCCGCCGAGGCCAAACCGCCTTCGTGGTCGTCGAGCTTTCGCAACACCCGAGCCTGGCCGGCCAACGCCTGGAGCAGGCCCTCGCGAGCCTCCGCGTGGTCTGGCCAGATCGAGCGAAGGTTGCGGTAGGCGACAACCGCATCCGCCCAGCGCTTCTTCTTGAGCGCTTTGTCTCCCTCGGGAAGCAGGGTCTCGGCCGCCGCCTTCCTAAGCCGCGCGAGGGACTCGTCCCCGGGCGCGAGGAGTTGGAGGCGGGACAGGTGGGAGGCGAGGCTGTCTTTCGAGGGCGTCGTCCAGCGCTGGGCCTCGAGCGCCGCCTCGGCCAGCGCAACAATAGCCTGCGGGTCCTCGTCGTCATCGTCCGCGACCGGGGCAGCCGGCGCCACAGGAGGCTCTCCTGCGGGGACCTCCGCGGGGACGTCGCTCGGCTCACCGGGCGGCACCTCTTCGCCACCGGGTTGTGCCGCCGCCGTGTCTTCGGCCTGCCCTCCGGCGGTGCCGACGTCGGTCTTGGCGGGCGCAACGGCGGCGGGCCGCTGCGGTGGGGTCGGAGCTGGCACCACGGCCGGGTCTGCTTTCTTCGATGCCGTGGGTTCCTGCGTGCCACGGTCATCTCCCTTCCGGTCGCCGGATCCGTCCCCGAAGAGCCGTCCCAGCCCACCGGGCATCGCAACCGCGAGCACACCCAACGCCAACGCTCCTCCGAGCGCGACGAGCAAGATGCCACGAACCGGGGAGCGCGACTCCGCAGGGGCCACCTCAACGGGATCAGAGCTGGCCGAAAGCGCAGCCTGGGGGGTGCCCGGCGGAGGCACCACGGGTTGTGAGTTCGTCAGCGCAGCCGGGTCGCGAGGCGGGGGAGCGATCTGCGTGAAGTCCTGTTGCTCGTAGTCGCGTCCGTAGACGCCCTCGCCCATGGTCGCGATTGCAGCCCGGTTCATGCTCAGGCTCGCGCCAGCATCGTCGGGACGCTCATCACTCGCCTCCATCCCCAGAACGTTCGCGACCGCCGAAGCACGCCCGTCAATGGCGCGCGTCAACTCGTACTCGAGCGAACGCATCGAAGGAGGTCGATCGCCGGGTTGGCGCTTGAGGCAGCGCCCGATCGCCGAGGCGACCGGGTTGGGGACCTCGGGTCGATACACGGTGACCGTGTCGGCCTCCCGAGCGCCCTTTTGCATGAGCACATCGACCGCGTTCCGCCCCTGGAACGGCATCCGGCCGGTCAACATCTCGAACAGAATGCACCCTAGCGCATAGATGTCGCTGGCAATGGTCGCATCGAGTCCCGCCCCTTGCTCGGGGGCCATGTAGTCGGGCGAACCCATGATGAGCCCCGGAGAGGTCGTCTCCGACTCCCCGTCCATCTGTTTGCAGATGCCGAAGTCGAGCACCTTCACGAAGTCCGGATCCTTGCCCCGGGGGGTGAGGATGATGTTCTCGGACTTGAGGTCGCGGTGGATGATGCCCGCCGCGTGGGCGGCAGAGAGCGCCTGGCACACCTGACGAGCGATGTGCACCGCTCGGCGGACGGCCAACGGCCCCTCGCGCTTGATCGCTTCCCCGAGGTTTTGCCCCTCGAGCAGCTCCATCACGAAGTAGACGTCGCCTTCGTCGTTGGTGCCGACATCGAGCACGTCGATGATGTGTGGGTGGCCGGTCTGCGACGCAGCTCGGGCCTCCCGCATGAAGCGGGTGATGACGTCGGCATCCCGCGTGTAGTGGCTGTGCAACACCTTGAGCGCGAAGGTCTTGCCCAACACGAGGTGTTTGACCCGGAAGACCGCTCCCATGCCGCCGACGCCGATCAGAGACTCGACGCGATAGCGCTGCGAAATGACACGGCCGACCCATGTCCCCGCAGCCTCGGCCAGGGACGCCGCATCGGGTCGTTCGTCCCAGCGACGACCACCCCGCCCCTCGAGTTCAACGATGTCCGATTCGCCGAGTTCCATGGTGGAGCGCGGCTTTTGGTGCAGGCTCGCGACCACGTCGCTGATGCTGATCAGCTCACTCTCCTCGCCCTGCGCGCGAAGATCGGAGAAGTCATGGGACGACAGCTCGAGGTAGTCCCGCTGCTCCATCTTCGCCTCGCGGGCAAAGATGTCGCGCATGAACTCGGCCACGCGGTCTGCATCCGCGGCCGGGAAGTTCTTCGCGAGAATGTCCGACAGCGCGGCTCGGAAATCGCCAGCGGCTTGGTAGCGGTCCTCGCGGTCGCGCGTCAGACCGCGAAGCACAATCTCGTCGAGCCCGTCGGGGATGCCGGGCACCAAGGACGACGGGGCTTCCGCTTTGGGATTGCGAACCGCGTCCAACGCCTCCGTGTGCGAGCGGCCCCCGGACGGGAACAACTGCCGCCCGGTCAGCAGCTCCCACAGCACGATGGCGCAGGCATAGATGTCGGTCCGGCGATCTGCGGGGAGGCCCTTGGCCTGTTCCGGCGAGAGATAGCTGTAGCGGCCGAAGACAACCCCGGGGCTTGTCATCTCCCGTTTGATCGAGCTCTTGGCGAGCCCGAAGTCGGTGAGCTTGACGTCGCCGCGGTAGCCAACCAAGACGTTGGGCGGGGAGATGTCGCGGTGAACGAGATCGAGCCCCATCGCGTCGTGCACATAGTGCAGACCGCGAAGCACCTCGCGGACGACGAAGATCGCGATGTCGACCGGGATGCGACGGTGGAGCTGGGCGCAACGGTTCCAGACCGCACGAAGGTCCTTGCCCTCCACCAGCTCCATCGCGAGGTAGTACTCCTCGTTGACTTTGCCGGCGTCGAACACCTGCACGAGGTTGGCGTGGTTGAGCCGCACCACGACCTTGGCCTCATCCAAGAACCGTCGGTGGACCGCGCCGTCCTCGAGGCTATGGAGCACCTTCTTGACGACGCAGAGCTTCTCGAACCCACCGGTCTCACCAGAGGCGGCGATGAAAAGCTCTCCCATTCCGCCTCGTGCCATCGGCCGCACGAGAACGTACTTGCCGAAGACCTCTGGGTAGCCTTCGGGGAGATCAACGCGACCCAATCGGTCCGACACGGTCTCGTCGGCAGCGTGGGGTGAACTGCTCGGCACGCGAGCCGCATCATAGCCCGGGCCGCGGCCCCGGGTGCGCCGGCTCTTCTCCAAGACGAATCTCCACGCGATGCGGGTGTGCAGTCCCGGCCTCGTCCGCGCCCGGGATCTCCACGCGCGTACGCTGGCTGCGCCCGCCCTGTCGCACCCGCAGGGCCATCGTGCCGGGCAAGACAGACTCCGCACGCACCTTGCCCTTCATGTCGGTCTTCTCTCCATGAAATGGCCCCCCATCCACGGTCGCGCCGACCGCGAACCGCCCATTTTCAAGGAGAACGGAGACTTCGAGGTCCGGCCCCCGAGCCTCGACCGTACCTGCGAGCTCCACATCTGCCCCCGCGTCAGCCTCGCCGGTCGCCAACTCGACGCCGTCTTGGAGCGCCCGTACTCGATGGGAGCCAGGCCCAAGCCCGTCCATCTCGAAGTTGCCCTCCGCATCGACCTCCGCCCGTCGTTGCTCACGAGGCCGATCCACGGATTGGGCCAGGACATACGCCCGCGCGTACGCGTTCCCCTGACTGTCGAGGAGTTGTCCGGTGAGGAGATCCTCCGCCTTCGTGAGGACGACGCGCAGCGGTGCATCCGGGTCGCTCACGCTGTCCCGGTCGAACGCGGCCCGGCCAGCCGCGAACCCGGGCGCTGTGGCAAGAACCTCCAGGCCCTCGACGAAGTCCGGGAGCTCGGCACAGCCGCCCGTGGCCTCCTCGCACGGCCCACACGGAGCGCGCTGAATCCAGGCGACGCTGAACCGCCCATCCGCGTCGCTCGTCGTGCTGCGTGTGACCAACGGCAACAGCGCCAGCGGGTCGCGTTCGTCCGCCGGTCCGGCGGGCAAGAACACGATCCGCGCGGCCTCGACCGAGTCTCCAGTGGGTGTCACGACCTCCCCCCACAACCGCTCGAGCCCCTCGGTCCGCAACACGGATCGACTTCCAGGACGTAAAACCCAAGGTTCGGCCGGCGACTGCGAGGCGTGCTGCAGCGTCGCGCAGACCTGTCCTCGGCAGCCAGGGCCTTCAAACTGCCCTTCCTCATCGACCTTGACGGTTCCGAGCACCCGCACGGCGTCCCCCTGCAGACAACGCAGCAACAGGGCTCCTTCTGTCAGCGGTCGACCATCGGCATCGACAACCTCCCCCCGCACGACATGGGACGCATCGAGGTCGACCTCCGCCGCACGCACCCCACCGCCGCCGCGGGACCCCAGACTGCCCTCGCCCGCGTCATCATCCGCCAACGAGAAGCCGGTGGACCCGCCACGGATCGTAGGGCGGAGTGTCCACAAGGCGACCCCGAGGAGCGCCGCGGTGGCGAGCAGCCCCAGCCATGCGCGCCGGCTCACCCCGCAGCGTTGCCTTCGAGAATCGGCTTCATGATCGTCTCCGCCCGAGCCTGCGCATCCACCAAGACGGCCTGGACGATGGCGTCGATCTCGGTTTGCACGGCCTCGAGCGCGCCGATGGGCGTCGGCTCGGTGCTGCGCGCCAACGCGTAGAGCTTGGCCTTGGGCTCCGTCCCGCTGGGCCGGACGACCAGCCGACATGCCGCAGCCCCCTGTGCCGCGAGTTCGAACACCAAAACGTTGCCGAGCAAGTCTCGGGTCACGCTGCCGGTTCCGCGTGCGTGGGTCCGGTCCTCGACGGACGTCACCGCCAGTCCACCGAACTGCGTCGGAGGGTCCTTGCGCCACGCCGCCACGAGCCCGGCGATCGCCTCACGCCCCACCGCACCCAGCGCGTAGATGTTGGCAGTCGTCTCCTTGTGATAGCCCAACCGCGACCACACCTCGCGAAGCTGATCGAAGACGGTTTGCCCTTTTCGCTTCGCGACCGCTTCGGCCTCCGCCAGCATCACCGAAGCGACAGCGCCATCCTTGTCGTGCACGTCGTCCCCGCGCAGATAGCCGTGGGCTTCTTCGGTCGCGAACTCCAAGTGCCTGCTCGGCTGCTCCTCCATCATGCCCGCGTGGTGCTTGAAGCCCACGAGCAGGTCATCGACCGCTTCCACACCGCGCTCGCGTGCCAGCGATCCGATGAGCGGCGAGGTGCAAAGCGTGGTCAGGACCCAACTCCGGGGTGTGGGGGTCACATGGCGCAACACGTGGTCGAGCATGATCACCGCGAGCCTGTTGCCGTCGATGAACGTCCAGGCGCCGCCGTCTTTCGCGAGTGCCCCGACGCGGTCCGCATCCGGGTCGTTCGCGATCACGAGATCAGCATCGACCTCGTCCGCCAGTGCCTTGCCGAGATCCAACGCGGCGGGCGACTCGGGGTTCGCCGACGCCACCGTGCCGAACTCCCCGCCGTCGGGCTGTTGGGCGAGTACGGTGTGGACGTCGACGCCCATCGACCCCAGTACGGGCACCACGGACGATTCCCCCACCCCGTGTAGCGGTGAGTAGACGACCCGAAGTGCGGCATCGGAGAGGTCTCCGACCGTCGCCTGGGCACGCACGTATTCGAGATACGGATCGTCGACTTCGGCCACACGATCTCCGTCGAGCACCGTGACCCGGCCGACGGGCACATCGATGGGTGTCAGCGGCGCAGCCATCGCCGCCATGATCGCCGTCATCAGCGCCTTGTCGCGTTTGCCGAGAACCTGCGCACCATCCGGTCCGTAGATCTTGATGCCGTTGTCCCCAGGCGGGTTGTGGCTCGCAGAGATCACAACCCCGGCACCGCACCCACGTGCACGCACGATATGCGACAGCAACGGCGTCGGCCGCGGCTCGTTGACGAGCAACACGTTCACGCCACAGGCGGCGAGTTGGTCGGAGACGGCCCGCGCAAACAGCTTCGAGTCTCGACGGGTGTCAAACACGACCGCCGCCTCCATTGGCACCCCCTCGGCCCGCATCGCATTGGCGAGCCCTTCGGCCGTCTCCCGCATGACGGCCGCGTTCATCCGGTTCGTCCCAGGTCCAACCTCGCCTCGACGTCCGCCGGTCCCGATCGGCAGCGGTCCATCGAAGGCATCGAGCAGTCGGGCGCGAGCATCGGCGTCACCGCTCGACGCCCCACTCACCAACGCTTGCAGGTCGGCTCGGTCGGCTTCGAAGCGGTCTTCGGTCAGCCAACGCTTCACCGCTTCGTGGCGGGTGGAGTCGAGGTCGAGGCTCTCAAGCTGGGTGAGCGCTTCCATGGCGCAGGAGTCTATCTGCGGGAGCGACGGCGCGATATGCCGCGCTGCGAATCGGCGTTGTCCCCAGTGCGACGGAGTTTTTTCCCCTGGGGGAAATCTTCACGCGAGCTCGACCGTTGTCACGCTCGCGGCGCCCCAGCTTGTGTTGGGTTCGTCGGGTTCGCCGAGAAGCGGACCAACTCGGGCGACCATTCGCCCAGCACCGGGCCTACTTTTATGGAACAATACAAAGAGCCTGGTGTCGTATGCCCTGTCCGCGGATCGTCCGCCGGCCTGGTGTCTGTGCCTGTTTCCGTGGACCGGTGTTCCGGCTCCGCTTCCTCTCCCACCGCCACAAGGAGTGCGTGATGCGCCTTCCACTGCAGCTGACGCAACGACTGCGTCCTTTCCTTCGTCGAGACCTTCGCGCGCGCCTTACCAGCGCGGTCGTGGCGGTCTCGGTCCTGTTTGGCCTCACGTGGCTTGGCGTCTCGGCGCTGGGACGTATCGACAGCTCCGAAGCGCACCAGCTTCGCGTCGACTTGGGGCTCGAGGCGCCCTTCGCCGTCTGCGGAGACGTCGACCAGCCGTCGTGTAGCTACGACGATCGGGCGCAGGCCAAAGTCGACCGCGAGTTTGCCCACGCCCAGATGATGCGTCGCGCCGTGCTGAGCGAGCTCGTCGAGCGTGTGGACCTCGCCCAGGATCGGCTCGAAGAAGCCACGGCGCTGGTCGAGGCGGCCAAGTCCTCCAAGTCCACGGGTGTGCTCCAAGGAGACACCGTCGCCTTGAAGGTCGCGCTGCTCCAGTCGGTCGTCGATCTCCGTCCCGCGCAGGTGGCGTCCGTCGAGATCCGACGCGCCCGAATCCTGTGGCCGCTGCAGGTCATGGAGGAGTGCCAAACCACAGACTTCGACGAAACCGGATGGTTGGGCTGCACCACCGCGTCCGACAAGTGGCGTCAGGGCGGCGCCGCTCCCGACATGCGGACCGCGCTTCGCAAGCAGCTCGAACTCGAGCGCGTCACGCTCGCCGAACTCAGCGACAACCTCCAGCGGCTGCTGGCTCGGGACGTGCCCAAGAACGAGCAGCGGGAACAGGAAGCCGCCAAGCGGGTCAGCCGCTCCGAACTCACCGCCTCCGTTCTCCCCGAGGGTGGCGATGCCGAGAGTTTCTCAGAAGGCCTCGAACTCGCCGCATGGCTCGCGGTCCGACCGCCGGCCTCCGCCCTTCAAGGCTGGGACCTCTTTGACGCCGAGCAGGGCGCCGACCTGATGAGCAGTAGCGTGCACCATGCCGCTGCGGCCTCCGGTCTGCGCACGGTCGACGACACGCTCGCCACGGCCGCGGTCGTGCACGCAGACGAACTTCGGGAGCTGGTCTTTCAGCCCGGGCACGAGTCATGGCACGGCGCCTGGACCGACCCCTACGCGACGGGGCGCATCACGAAGGCCACCGAACGCTACCGCTCGCCGTTGTCGGGGTCGCAGCAGTGGCAGATCATCGGAACGGTTCTGTTCCTCCTCTCCGGCATCATGCTGGTCGTGGTCGGTCCCGTCGTCACCGCGACCACCACCGCGCGAGAGCGAGAAGCCGGCACGCTGCCCGTCCTTCGTATGACGGGGATGAGCGCGGGTGACCTAGCCCTTGCGATGACCGTTGGGCCCAACGTATTCGCCCTCATCGCGGGCGCGGGCCTTCTGACCTTCGCCCTGCCGATGCTGCTGCTCACCGTGGGACCTGGCGCGCTCGTCATGCCCGTCGGTGCTCTGCTGACCCTGGCCGCAGCAACTCACCTCACCGCGATCGGCCTGGGCGATGCGCTCGGCCAGCGGGTCAACGCGATGGTCGTCGGCGGACTGCTGGCGCTGGGCTTGCTCGGACCAGGCCTCGTCGGCGCGACGATGGTCGTGGGCGACATGGCAGCGACCGGGTTCCTGCTCGGCCCGCTGCCCCTGACGATCGCCTCGGGCCTCGGCCTGTCGGGCATGCCATTCGCAGCCGACGCTGCGACCGGTGGAAGCTCGGACCTCGGCCCCACGATCGCCGGCTACGCGCTGGTCATCCAGGCGTTGTTTGGCCTGATGTGCCTGATGAGCTGGCGACGCCGCGTCGAGCAGCCCTGGGCACCCTTGTTCCGTCCGTTCGAAGGCGCCTTGCTGGCGCTGGCCTCGGTCGGCTGCAGCGCCCTGGCCGTCCTCGACTTGAGCGAGCGCGTCCACGTCCAGACCTACGACGACGTCAACCTCATCACCTTCGTCGCCGTCGGCTTCCTCGTACCCGTGCTCGGCTGGCTGCTCGTCACCAGTCTCGTCCGACCCGCTCGGGCCTCTTCGGTCGCGAGCGTCTCCGAGGCACGGCGCGGGTTCTTGCGGTTCCAGCTGTTCGTGATGCTGACCGCGGGCGCCCTCGCCATCGCGTATCAGCTGGTCCTCGAGCGGACCGGCCTCGCGAGCGAGCAGTCCGAGGTCATGTGGGCGACCCTCGCCCACGGTCTGATGATCGGGCAGACGATCGTCGCCACGTTGCTGTGGACCAGCCGCCGCCGCCACGGGCGCCATCGTTCTCTGATGATGGGCGCGTCGGTGGTCATCCTTCAGCTCATCGCTGCAGGCGCCATCTACGGCATGGAGGTCAACCACGTCGCAGTGACCCGTGCCGCGGCCAACCCGTTCTTGCTCGGCATGGGCGCGAGTCCGTACCTGACGGCGTTCCTGGTGTTGCTATGGGCTGCTGGGCTCGGCCTCATCCTCGCCGCTGTCCTCCGAGAGCGGGATCGCTCCGGCTCGGACGACGCCGACAGCAACGTGGTCGAGGACGACGAGCAGGGCCGCCGCTGGCTCCACTAGGGCGACGCGCTGACCGACTCCGAACGCCGGCCCCATCCTGGGGTCGGCGTTTTTCGTGCGCGCCTGGGTACAAATCAATCAGCCCCTGTTTTTTCCGCGATTCCACCCCCCGGGCTGCACGCAGGTGTCTTACGCTCCGGGCATGCGACGAACGGTCGCATTCTCGGAGGTTTGTGATGTTGTTTGTCGGTTCCATCCTGTCATTGCCCACGCTCCTGCTTCTCGCAACTCCGCCGGGCAGCGACTTCGCCCCGGACCCGACTGACACAGCCGACGGGGCGCTCCCGATGCAGCCCTCGCCCGGCACCTTTCCGCAGCAGCTCCCCGGCTCCGATGCGCTGGATGGCCCGGATCACACGATGGCGCTCGGCGACAAGATTCTGTTCGTCAACTTCGACGGCGCAAACATGAACGCCTGCAACTCCGGGCCCCAGAACAACTGCTCGAACCTCTTCTTCGGCACCGTCCTGGCCTACACGGGTGACGCCGCCCAACGAGCTTCGATCATCCAGATCGTCCGCACCCGGCTCAACGACTTTGGCATCACCGTCACCGACACCCGCCCTGGCAGCGGCGACTACGACATGGAGATGGTGGGCGACTGGGTAGGGTTGGACAATCCTGGCTTCGCAGGCGTCGCACCGAGTATCGACTGTTTCGACAACCGGGGCGGTGAGGTCTCCTTCACCCTCGAAGCGTCCGGCAACTCCGACGGCATGTCCGAGATCATTCTGCAAGAGCTCGCGCATACCTGGGGTCTGGAACACATCGATGACCAAGGCGACCTGCTCTACCCAACCACGGAGGGGCAAAACAAGATCTTCAAGGACGAGTGCCTCACCATCGTGACCCTCAACGACGACGGCTCGACCTCCCCCACAGGCGCGAACTGCAACCAAATGCACACCAACTTCTGCAGTAGCAACTCTCAAAACAGCTACCGCGAGTTGCTCGCATTGTTCGGCCCCAGCATCCCCGATACCACAGCGCCCACCGTTCAGATCCTCGAGCCGGCGGAGGGGGACATGCTCGAGGGCGAGGTGAACCTCAGGGTGTCTTTCGAGGACAACCAGTCGCCGGTCATCATCAATGCGACGCTCACGATCGACGGCGGGACTCTCGAAGCTCCCGTGGAAAGCGACGGGGCCTACGCGGGACCGTCCGAGCTCGATTTTCCCATTCAGGGGCTCGAGAGCGGGGAGTACACGATCACGATCACCGCCGAGGACGAGGACGACAACCCGGCATCGGACTCTGTCACGTTCACGGTCATCGGCGACCCCCCCACGGGCAGCGGGAGTGGAGGAAGCGGTGGCACGGACGGAGGTGCTGAATCCTCCGGAGGTGGCGGGGGTGGCGAAGGAGAAGCCGGCGGCGGCGAGGCTGGTGAGGGGGGCAGCGACGACGACGGTGGCGACGACAGCGGCGTCGAGACCGACGGCGCAGGTGCGGGTGCCAATGGCGACGGAGGAGGTTGCGCGGTCGAGAACCCCACCTCCGGTGTTGGATGGGCGGCGGTCTCCCTGCTCGGGCTCGTTGCGTTCCGGCGTCGAGACTGACGGAGCCCTGCCCCCTCGAGGACGCAGCTCAGTTGCGCCGTCACCGCTGACGCTGGGGTGCACATGCTGGTCCCGAACATGACGCCAGCCTGCTAGCCTTGGCCTCATGCTCGGAGGAACCTCGATGCTGTGGCTCTCCACCGTCCTCGTCGGTCCCACGGGTACGCCACCGCTCGGTGCCGCGCCGACGCCCGTTGGAGCCTCTCCGCGGCAGACGACGCCTGAGCTGCTCTACATCAACTTCGAGGGCGCGGTTCTCCAGCGTGGCTGCGGAAACGACCCGCACTACGACTGCAGTTCTCTGGCGGAGACCTTTGACGGCTACGTCGGCCCGTATGCCGGCAACGTCACCCAGCGCATGTCGATCCTCCAAGCCACTCGCAAGACGGTGGCCGACTTCGGTGTCCGCGTCGTCACGCAACGTCCACCGGAGGATGTTGACTACACGATGGTGATCTACGGCGACCTCGGAGAGCAGGACTTCGCAGGTGTCGCCCCCTACATCGACTGCGAGGATCTCAACCTGGGCGACACAAGCTTCACCCAGGCGTTCACAGCTTCGAACACGGGATCCACCGTGATTCTGCAAGAGGCGGCACACACCTGGGGACTCGAACACGTCGACTCGGAGGTCGACGTCATGAACCCGTTCAAGGCGGCGGGTCTGACCCAGAGCTTCGTCGATGCGTGCTTACCGATCGTCGCCAACACCTCACTCGAGCCCACCCCTGGCAGCTGCAACCAGATCCATACGCAGTTCTGCGATGCCGGCTTTCAAAACAGCTATCGCGAGATGCTGCTCCTGTTCGGCCCTCACGTGCCCGACGTGGAGCCTCCCGATTTCGAGCTGGTGTACCCACCCGACGGGTCCACATTCGTCCTCCCCACCACGTTCATCCTGCGCGGGGCGATCGAAGATGAACTGCACCCGCAGTTCTACGACATCGACGTCTTCAACAACGGGCAGTCGGTCGGTGACCGGCGCACCGACGTCGGACTCGAAGGCGACCTCGAGCTGGCGATCACCAACCCCGAGCCCGGGGACTACGAGCTACGGGTCGTGCTCACGGATGAGGGCGGCAACGCCAGCGAGGATACGGTCCGCTTCACGATCCTCCCTGAGGGCAGCGAGGTTCCAGACCAAGACGCCGATGGTGGCTCTCCCGAAGGCGCGACCACCTGCTCAGTCCGCAAACAGGGCTCTGGGCGAGGACCTTCGAGCCTTGTGTGGACCACGCTCCTGCTCGCAGGATGGAGGCGCCGTCGTTGAGCGGCTCCCTCGTGCTCGGGTTCGTGCTGTGGCTCGCTGCGGGACCCACGGTCGCCGCGCCGTCCCACAGGCTCGACGCCCCCCTGCCTCCTCGCCCTGCCCTTGACGAGTTCACCACTCCACCTGCTCCGCACGCCCTGGGCGAAAACACGACGCTGTTTGTGAACTTTGGCGGCGTGCAGCTCGAAGAGTGCAACCCGTCGGACTCGCGCCGTGATTGCAGTTGGTACAACTACGAAGCGCCGTTCCCTCCGTTCTCGGGGACCGTGCAAACCCAGGTCGGAGTGCTCCAGGCCATGCGCAGCGACGTGGCCGAGTTCGGCGTGCGTGTCACCGCACAGCGTCCTGAAAGCGGGAACTACACGATGGTCGTGTACGGCGGCACCGAGTCGGAGTACGGAGCACTCGGCAGCGCGCCAGCGGGGGACTGCGACGACGACGTTCCCAACCAGATCGCCTTCGCTCACCTCGACGGCGACCTCAATGAATGGGTCAATGGCGGCGCCACAACTTCACTGCACGAGGCAGCGCACTCCTGGGGTCTCGACCACATCGACTTCGAAGGCTCGGTCATGTTCCCCAGCGGGGACAACGCTCCGACGTACTTCCGTGACGAGTGCGACGGCATGGTGGAGGACACCGAACTCAACCCCGGCCAAGCCGCGTGTCCCGAGCTCAACATGGCGCAGTGCGGCGACTCCAACCGCCAGAACGCCGCCGCCCGGCTCACGCGCTTGTTCGGTCCGGCCTACGTCGACATCGAGGCGCCGGTGGTCGAGCTGCTCGAGCCCTCGGACGGGCAATACTTCCAGGCTCCGGCCAACTTCGATGTCGTGTTCGAGACCAGCGACGACCAACACCCGCAGGCATACTCGGTGTGGGCGTGGCTCGGTGAGGACGCACGACCCGACAACGAAAGCATCCGCGTCGACCCCGGCTTCTCCGTGACCGACCTCCCGATCGGCACCTGGGACTTCCACGTGGTCGTCGCCGACGAGGCCGGCAACGAGAGCCGCGTCGATTTCACCGTCGAGGTCGGCGAGGACCCGCCTCCAGACCCGGTGCCCGCTGACGACGGCTGCGGTTGTCGCAGTCCCGGCGGTCCCGGCGGCAGCGCATGGGCCTGGTGGATTTGCGTCCCGGTGGCCTTGGCGAGACGCCGCCCGAGACGGTAAACCGCCCCCCATGCGCGTACGCATCGCCTCCCTGGGATTTCTCGGAGCGGGCCTGGTGGCTACGCTCGGCTGCCCCGCCGAGGTCAAAGACACCAGCCCGGCACCGGCACCCAAGGCACAACCCCAGGTCGACGAGTCCGACCCCCGTGTCGTGAAGATCGGCGACGACCTCTACGCCGCCGACGCTCTCCCGCAGACGAGCGTAGAAGACATCAAGGGCAAGGGATCGGGAAAACCCGATGAGTCGAATGGCTTCTGTCGACTGTACGCCCCGAAACTCCCCGAGCCGCACTGTTGCTTGAACGAGGCTGGTTTCGATGCCGAGGCCGCCGCCAAGTCTTGCGGCAAACCTCTGTATCTTGGGGAGTCGTTCCAGCGCAGCTGCGGCTACTACTTCCACGACGGCGAATCGGGGAAGCCGGTGTGGTTCCGCGCTTCGTTCGTCGATGCCCCCTCGCCCAAGGAGGCAGCCGACACCGAGGCGAACCGGCTCAAGCTCCGCTTCGGAGCGGACATCGAGGTCAAGCAGATGAAGAACACGCCCGGCGCGTACACGCTCACGTACAGTGGCATTAGCTACGCCTGGGTTGCCGGAGACCCCGCGTGGCCCAACGTCCGCCGATTGGCATGGAACGAGTCCACCTGCACGCCCGAGGGCCTGGAGGCCGTCGTGTCGCAAATGGCCACCGCCAAGGCTCCGCCCAAGGGCGCAAAACGTCAGGGCTTGGTGCCGAAGGCCCGCTGAGTCGAAGTGAAGGCGGCCACGGTGTTGGCGTTCACTTCAGGTGGACGCCGGGTCCCGAGACAGTCGTCAAAAACGACCGAAACCCCGCCCGGACCTGGTGGTCACGGCGGGGTTTCTTCGTGAACGGCGTGTGCTCAGCGGACCGCGCCGCAGCTCCACTTGCCGACGCCGCTGACCTTGCCTCCATTGAGCGTGAAGATCTGGTCGCCCGAACCTTCCGCGAAGACAATCCGCATCCAGAGTTCGTTCACTTTGTCTCCGTCGAGGTCCATCGAGCCGCGGACTTCGAAGACGTCCTTCTTGCTCTTCGACTTCGCGATGAGCGTGAGGTTGTCGAGATTCCCGCCCTCGGCGAGGAACGCCCCACTCCACTTGTATTGCTCGAGGACCTTCGGGTCCGGCACGTAGACCGAGTAGACCTTATCCTTGGCCGTCCGCCCCTGAATCTCCGCGACTTGGTGCACCTTGAGCTCGTCGCCGACCTTGCCGCCAGCGGCCGAGATCGCCGCCTTGAGCTTCGAGGCTTCCTCATCTCCGATCTGCACCGCGCCGGGGCCGGTCGAGTCCTCGGAGACCTCCTTGATCACCTTGATGCCCGCGGGCGGCCAGGTTCCGTAGAGGAAGTCCGCACCTTCGGTGATGCCCTCCACGCCGATCGCGACCTTCTTGCCCGAACCGGCAAGACACTGTGGCTCGACGGGTTCGCCGGCTTTCTTGTTGTACTGCGAGTCGTGCGAGGCGACCCGGACGGCGTCACCGGGCTTGACCATCTTCAGGCAAGCCGAACCCGTCTTGATCGCCTTGGCGTCTTTGTCGAAGCAGGCCAGCGGATACAGGGCGCCCTCGACCGAGAAGAACACCATCGAGACCTCGGGCGGCACCGGACCATCGACCCCGCCATCGCCCTCAGCCACCATCAGCGAACCAGCATCATCCTGCTCGCCCTCCTCCTTCTTTTCCTTTTTGGTCTCTTTCTTGTCGTCTTTGGCGGGCTCCTCCTCAGAGGGACAGCCGGCCAACGAGAGCGCCACAGCGCACAAAGACGAGGTCCAAAGCAGGCGTCGCATGCCTGTGGCGATATCACGTCTGCGTGCGACCCGCTACCCGCGCGCAATGGTGTGAACGCGGTGCCGACGTGCCGGATGCGGCGGATGACGCAGCGCCTGCACCATGTCGGAGAGCCCCGCGAGCGTCAGCGGAAACATGTCGAAGACGTTGCGAATCTCCGAGATCGTGGGGGCGTCCCAAACGTGTGGGGGCTCCGGGTTGAGCCACGCCGCATGCGAAAACCGGTCGGCCAATCGGGCAAGCCACGTGATGCCCACCGGGCCGCCGCGACCATCCCACCAGTTGGACGTGCTCATCATCAGCTCGCCCGGGTGCATGTACGCGTCCCCGACCATGATGATCCGCCAGCTCGCGTCGTACTTGCGGAGGAGCTCATCGGTCTGCACCGGCTTGGTAAACGCCGCGTCTTCGTAGACTTGGGCGTAGACGCAGTTGTGAAAGTAGTAGGGCTTCAGCTCTCGGAACCCGCCCGTGTTGTGGGCGGCCGAGAACAAGCGACCCACCAAACGTGCGAACGGATCCATGCTTCCGCCGACGTCCATCATCAACAACACCCGCACGTCGTTCTTCCGAGGCGGGCGCATCACGATTTCGAGGTCACCGCAATTGCGCGCGGTGGCGTTGACCGTCTCGTCCAGGTCGAGTTCGTCGTCGACGCTGTTGCGACCCATCGTCCGGAGCTTGCGGAGCGCAGCGGCGATCTGACGGGTGTCCAACACCAAGTCCTTGCGATACGCCCGAAAGCGACGCGAGTCCGCCACCGCCAGCGCGCTACGGGAGCCCCCCTTCCCGCCGATACGAATGCCAGCGGGGTTCGCTCCCCCTTGCCCAAACGGTGATGTTCCGCCAGTTCCGACCCAGCGGTTCCCCCCCTCGTGTCGCTTCTTCTGCTGCTCCAGCCGTTCGAGCAGCTCGCGTCGCAACGTGTCCATGTCCATCGCCTCGAGCTCGGCCCGCAGCTTCGGGTCGAGGTAGGCGAGCTGTTTCGGGTCCTTGAGCCACTCGTCGAGATTCTCAACGAGCGCGGAGAGGTCAGCCTCCACCCCACGAAACGTGACCCCGAACGCCTGGTCGAACGCGTCGTAGTGCGTCTCGGTGGGGACAAGTAGACAACGGGCGACCTGGTAAAAGCCGTCGAGCGAGTTCTCGTGCAACCCGTCGGCGATGGCTCGCATGAGCGCCAGCCAGTTGTGGGCACTGACCGGTACCCCTGCGGTACGAAGGTTGTAGAAGAAGTCGAGGAACATCGCGGCTCCCAGGTCGGCTACGCCCGGCCCCGACGACGGGACAGCATGTCGACGTCTTGCTCCTTCTTGAGCAGTGTGCCCAAGAACGGCAACCCTGCCCCGAGCAACTTCGCCTCGCTGATGCCACCGTGTCGAAGCGCGCTGATCCAGTCGATCAGCTCGCTCGTCGATGGAGGCTTGCGCAGCCCATCGACCGCGCGCAACCGGTAGAACGCCTCCAGCGCGTTTGCGAGGAGCTTCTCTTCGACGTCCGGATGGTGGACCGCCACGATCCGCTCCATCAGCTCGCGTTGCGGGAACTCGATGAAGTGGAACACGCAGCGGCGAAGGAACGCGTCGGGCAGCTCCTTCTCGTTGTTGCTGGTGATGATGACCACAGGCCGATGCTTGGCCGTCACGGTCTCCCCGGTCTCGGGGATCGTGAAGCTCATCGTATCGATCTCGTGCAGGAGGTCGTTGGGGAACTCGAGGTCCGCCTTGTCGACCTCATCGATGAGCACCACGTTCTTCGTCTCGCTCTTGAACGCGCGCCCCAGTGGGCCCATGTCGATGTACTGGCGGATGTCGGAAACTTCGCCGTCCCCAAAGCGGCTGTCGTGCAAGCGACGGACCGTGTCGTAGACGTACAGCCCCTCGGCGGCCTTGGTCGTGGACTTGACCTGCCAACGCTCGAGCGCCATGTTCATGGCCTTCGCGAGGTTGACCGCCAGAAGGGTCTTGCCGGTACCAGGCTCTCCCTTGAGCAGGAGAGGCCGTCCCAAGTGCATCGCCACATCGACCGATCGGGCCAACTCTTCGGAAACGATGTAGTCGTCTGTGCCGCGGAAATTCGTCGCCATGAACGCGGCCGAGTATGGCATACGCGATCGCATGCCAGCATCGCGCACCTACGCGTGCTTGGCCTTGTTGTGGGCCAGTGCTTGTGACCGCGACCCGGCGCCCTCGCCGGCGCCGGACGTGTTGCCGGATGTGCCGGCACTCGTGCAGTCAGAAGCGGAGCCAACGCCTGCCGATGCGCCCCCCCCATCCGAGGATCCTGCCTCCCCGGCACCGCCGAGCACAACGAAGCAGGAGCCCCAGCCGCGCGCGCCAGAGCCGGTCCCAACGCTTGAGCTCCGCAAGGCACAGCGGGCGACGATGCTCTACGACGCGGCGGATTTTTCCGCAGCCTTCCGCGGCAAGATTGCACGGGGCGAAACGTTTCACGTGCTCGAGTTCGTCGAAGGGGATCCGGAATGCAAGGCGGGATGGGCCCGAGTCGGCGTCGCTGCATACGTGTGCCTGGGCCGCAGCACGGTCGTCGATGGGCCCGAGCCGTTCCCGCTGCCGCGCATCGGGGGAAACGGACTGACGCCGTTTCGATATGCCAAACGACGCAAGGGCGAAAACGCGGCTCCACTCTGGCGGTCCCGCGCCGCGCTGCGCCGAGGCGATGCGCCCGTTGGAGAACTCGCCGCAGATCATGACTACGCCTTCGTGCGAAGGCGGTGGGCCAACGGCGAGCGGGTACTTGAGGACGACACACGACGCGTCGTGAAAGAGGCCGACGTGCGACGGTTCAAGCCGAGCGCTTTCGAAGGCCGCGACCTCCTCAACGATCCCCTGCCCACAGAGGGAACGTTGGCCTGGGTCGTCGCCTGGCCCAAAGCGTCGAAGCTGAGCACCCCTCACCCCGACGCCAAGACATCGGGTGCCCTCGCGTTTCAAACCACGGTGGTTGTGGACGACGCCTCTGTCCGAAAGCGGGGCACGGTGTTTTATCCACTCCACGACGGAAGTGGGTGGGTCGAAGCACGGGCGATCCGCCGCTTCATCCCCGCAGCCCCGCCCAAGGGCATCGCGGACACCGCCCTGTGGGTCGATGTCGAGGTCACGCAACAGACGCTGGTGTTGATGCGGGGAACCACGCCCATCTTCACGACCGTCATCTCCTCGGGCACCGGCAAGAACCCCACCCCGTTGGGCCTGTACCGGATGGAGAGCAAGCTGGCGCTCACCGACATGCGCTCGCGCGCAGGGGACGACGACGCGTATCACGTCGAAGCTGTCCCTTGGGCCATGTACTTCGACGGTCGTTTCGCCCTGCACGGTGCCTACTGGCACAACCGATTCGGGAACCGCGTCAGTCACGGGTGCATCAACCTCGCCCCCAAGGACGCCAAGCGTGTGTTCGACGCCCTCGATCCGGTGCTGCCCAACGGGTGGATCAACGTGTACGAGCACGCGGATGCGCCCGGCTCCATGGTCCGGGTCCGCAAAGGCGACAAGGCCCCGCCCGACCGCCGTCGCGCGCCGCGGCGCCGTAACGCCCAGTAGAGCTTGCCGCAGGTCTGGCAATTGGCCCGGCGGCGTCAGTCAACGCGGTCCGACAGTGGCGTGGGACCGACCGAGGTGACGTACCAGTCGCCCCACTCCAGCTTCATGTGGAGCGTCAGCTGCCGGCCACGACCCACTTCATCGGCTCCGGGCGTCCGGGCTAGGGAGACCACCGCAGTCGGGGAGTACGCACCAGGCACGACCTCGACCTTCTGAATCTCCACCGCGCTGCCTGCCAACTCGGTCAACACGTCGGCGATTGCGAACGTGCGCGCCGCGTCGACAGTGTCCAATCGCACCAACGCGCGGCGTAGGGCTTCGTCCGGAGACATGTCGCCCGCGACACGTGCGATCAAATAGGCCTGTCCGAGCTCGAAGAAGAAGCTGACGATCTGCGCATCCTCGAGGTCGTCGGGGAGCGCGAGCGCTTCACGAAACTCGGGGGTCGCGGTGCGAGCGACCGCGTCGCGCAACATCGAGAACGCCTCTTCCTCGCCGACGAGTGACTCGACCGCGGCGAAGAACCCTTGGATGACCGGCGCTCCGTCGCGGTCGAGTTGCGCCGTAATTTTTTCGACGGCGTCAGACCGAACCTGGCGCGCATGGGACGGCGAGGTAATGCGCCGGGCATCGTCCACGTCGCCTCGACCCAGCGCCGAGAGGAACTCGCGCGAGCGCGTGGCGATTCGGTCCCGATGCTGATCGGCCGAATCCAGTGCGGGCCGCTCCCCGAGCATGTCCAGGACGTCCGCAACCGGGATCGCGAAGCCGCCCACCCGGTCACGCCATGTCCAGGTGACCACACCGACGACGCGGCCGTGTCGGTCGAGCACGGGGCCGCCGCTTTGCCCTCGCTTGACGTCGGCATCGATGCCGAGAAACTCGCCAGGGCCTGCCGCCGGATTGACCGCGCCGAGCGTCGTCACGGCGGCGTTGTGTGACACGAAGTGCGCCGTCGAAAGGTCCGGAACGCGATCATCTTCGGTGGGGTGATCGTATTCGACGAGCACGACCGGATCGCCGGGACCGAGGTAGCGCGCGAGCGGGAGTGGCTTCCGGGTCGCGAGCGGGAGCCTGGGTAGCTCGTCGTCCGTGTGCACGCGGATCAGCGCGAGGTCGCGCTCGGGATCGGTATAGACGACCTCCACGGAGTGGTACGTCATGGGCGGGTCATGCGCAGGGAACGACACCGATTCGACATGGCTGGCGTCCTCGACCACGTGACGGTTCGTGACGAGATAGCCGCGTGGGTCGACAACGAATCCCAAACCGCGCCCCGATGGGGTCTCGACAACCGCCACGGCGGCCTCGGCGTGCTGCACCAGCACTTCGTTGGACGAGGAGCGACTGCGGGCCGCGGAGACCACAGACACTTCCGCGTACGCTTTGGGCCGACTGGCGCACCCGAGCGGCAGCGCCATCGCAGCCGCAAGCCCACTCGCCGTCAAAAACTTACAAAACCTACTCTTCACCACGCCCACCGCCTTTGCCCACTCTGAAAATGTTGTCGCCCACCCGCTTTTTACAGAGTAGCCGAGTGCGAGACGTGAGCCAGCTCCACGCCTGGGACGATAGACGCGCCGTTGAAAGGCCCAGTTCGACCTCTGCCGGCCCGAATGCATCTGTGATGCAATCAGTTCGTCCCATGGAACGTTCGTAATCGGCATGCGCGTCGAACTCAACGCGATCAGCAAGACCTATGACGGCAGCACCTATGCGGTGCGCGACGTAGATTTGACGATCCCCAGTGGATCGATCCTGGGCCTGATCGGGCCCAACGGCGCCGGAAAGTCGACTGCGCTGCGTATGGTCGCCACCGTCATGGAGCCGACGGGAGGCACGATCGCCTACGACGGCGAGGTGGCCACCGATGCTGCCAGCCATCAGGCGCTGCGCAGCCAGATCGGATTCCTCGGCGATGGCAACCCTCTGTACAAGGACATGACCGCGGCCGAGTACCTGACCTTCTTCGGTCAGTGTTTCGGGCTGCGCGGACCCTCGCTGCGCTCCAAGGTCGATGAGGTCCTGGCCACCTTCAGCCTCGGCAACAAAGCCGACGCGCTGTGTAAGGCACTGTCCAAGGGAATGCGGCAGCGGCTGCTCGTTGCGCGCTGCCTGCTGCATGACCCGTCGCTGCTCATCCTCGACGAGCCCGCCGATGGGCTCGACCCGCGCGGCCGCAGCGACCTCCGCACCATCGTCGGACAGATTCGCGACCGCGGCGTCACGGTGATCATCTCCTCGCACATCCTCCGCGAGCTCGACGACCTCTGCGACCAAGTCGCAATCCTGCAGCAGGGCACGATCGTCGTCAGCGGCGAGGTCAACAACATCATCGAGCGCTACGAGGTCAGCCGGCTCGTCTACGAACTCCGCATCCTCAGCGGGCTCTCGCAAGCGCGGGAGATTCTCGCCCGACGGCGAGTGCTCATCGAGGGTGAGGCCGAGGCCGACGGCCTCACCGCGCTGTCGCTCCAAGTCCAAGGCGACGACGCAGCGGTCGCCGACATGCTCGCCGAGCTCTGCGGCGCAGGGGTGCGGGTCGTGACCTGCAGCCGCGTCCGCAGCCGCCTCGAAGACGTCTACAACCGCCTCTCCGAAGACCAGGTCAACTGAGGTCCGCCATGCCCATCCCCACCACCTCGTCCACTCGCGCGCGCCTCGACCAGCTTCGCGACGCCAGCCTTCCCTTCGTGACCCGGATGTTTCGCGGCCACCGGCTCCGTCGGTACATGGCGGTGTCCCTCCTTCTGGGTGTGCTCAGCGTACTCGTGGGCGCATGGCTCTCCTTTGGAAGCGGCGGGTTTGAGCAAGACGTGCGCCGGCAGTTGGACCTCGAGCAATGGAGCGGGGAGCGGGAGAGAGCCGAGTTCACGTTGACCGTGCGCGACGGGTACGTCTACGAAATGCTCACCGCCGAACGGGCGCGCACGCTCGCGGGCCACGCCACTGCGTCGGGCTACTCCCGCCTCGCCGACGCCCGAGAGCAAGGCTACGCGACGCTGCACACCGCACTCACCACGCCTGCGCCGCCGCAGTACGTTGGCCTCGAAGCCGACATTCGAGCCCTCCTCGAGAGGCACCCCTCCACGCGCTACAGCGTCGACGACGCGACGTGGCAATACGGCCAAGAAGCCCGCGACTGGCAGTTCGATTGGCACGCGCCCGCCGAGCGCCAGCGCGTGCGGGCGATCATCGACCAGCAACTCGTGCCCAACGTCGAGCTGTACACCTCGCCGCTGAGTTTCGCGGACGGCGTACGACTGACCGGCGCAGTCGCAGGAGGATTCGTCGTCCTGCTCATGCTGATCGTGGCGCCGTTGGCCTCCGGAGCGACCGTCGCCCAGGAGGTCCACGAAAACACATTGCAGCCCGTACTCGGCACGCGGTTGCGCCCCGTCGACATCGTCACAGGCTTTACCGCGGCGGGCGTGGCACTGGCATCGGTCCTGGCCGCTCCGTCGTTTCTGGTGATGTTGCTCGCCGGCTTGTCCGCCGGTCACACCGAGAACCTCGTTCCATTCCTGCTGCTGCTCCCAGCGGCGTCGCTGTTCTTGGTGTTGTTCACGCAGCTGATCGGGTTCGGACTGGGGCGTCGTTGGTCGTCCGGAATCGTCGCAACACTGCTCACAGGCGCGCTGTGCATGTTGATGCTCTTCTCCACCGGTATCGGCATGGGCCTCGAAGACGACATGGTCGGTCTGATTGCCATGATGCCTCCGGTCGGCCTCGTGCATGGGCTGCGCGAGCTGTTCGTCCCACACGCGCGGCTGTCCGTCGCCGAAACCCAACACGCACTCGTCATCATCTCGGTGTCGGTCGTCGGCCTCTCCGTCCTCGCCTACGTCATGAGCCGGGCGCTGACCCGGCGCATCGAGGGACGGACGCAGCCCTCGCTCACTCGCACGGAAGGGCTGCTCGCAGCTGCCGTGTCCATGGTTCTCGCACTCGCCGTGGTCCCGGAGTTCGACGCGAACGATGCGATCCCCGCGTACTTCGTCTCCCTCGGCCTCGTTGCCTTCGCATGGCAGCTCATCGTCGCGGGCCGGGTGCCAGTCGGCGACGGGCCCTCAACGCTTCGAACGCTTCCGCTTCGCGGCATCATGGTCGAGTTCGCGGCGTTCGTCGGCATGCACGCCGGACTGCTGGTCCTCGTGTTCGGACCCGGAGCCGTCCCCTTGGTGCCCATGGGAGCATTCCACCTGCTCTGGGCCCTGGTCGTGCTGGCCTTGTTGGCGGTTCGGCTCGTCGCACTCCCCACCAACATCCTGGGCAGCCTGTTCGCCATGATCTGCTACAGCGCCATTTGCTTCGAGATGGTCTGCGCCGCGGTCACCGCAGCGGCCGACCACGGGTACACCCCGCATCCGTTCGTCTTGTTTGAGGCCAGCCCCGTCCTCGGCGTGCTCCAGCTCGTACTCACCCTCGCCATCCCGCTCGCGCTCGTCCGGGCGCTCCGCAAGGGCTCAGCCAGCGTCGCCTGAGACTGGTACCGTGGGGCCCATGCGCGTGCTCGTGATCGCGACGATGGCCGGCCTGCTCACAGCGTGTCCGAAGGCATCACCCCCAGATGCCGATGCGGGTCAATCCGCGGAGTCCAAGGCCACGGACTCCAAGGCGGACGACTCCAAACCCAAGCCTCCCCCGCTGAGCGAGGAAGACAAGCGGCTCATCGCGCTCGACCCCGCGGAGCTCACGCCCGAGCTCCGGCGGAAGCGTGCGTACGCGCTGCGCCGAAAGGCGATGCAAAACCCCGACTCGCCGCTCGCCCGCACGCTGGACGACCTGCAGAAGGCCTCCCTCAACGGCGAGATCGATCCCAACGGTTCCGCCATGCCCACCTTCACCGTGGACGGTAAACCTCCGACCGGGGGCAAAGGGCCCGCCGGCACCCGGAAGGGCCCTGCAGGCGTGAGGGCTGACCCGCAGTGAGCCCGGTCGGCCTGCACGAGGAGAGCCGGGACGGCGCACTGTGGTGGACCCTCGACAAACCCGAGCGTCGCAACGCGATTGGACCCGAAGCCCTTCGCTGGATCTCGCGACGGTCCGCGACACTTCGCGGAGAGACCGTCGTCCTGCGTGGCGCTGGCGACAGCGCGTTCTGTGCCGGGTTCGACCTGACCGCGTTGCAACCCAGCGCCGACGGCCCGCCGCCCGACCACCCGCTGGCCGAGGCGACCGCTGCGATCGAGTCCGCGGACGCGACCTTCATCGCGGCGATCAACGGCTTCGCAATCGGGGCCGGCCTAGAGCTGGCCTGCGCCTGTGACCTCCGCATCGCCTGCGACGACGCATGGTTCGCAATCCCCGCGGCAAAGCTGGGCGTCGTCTATCACGCGGCAGGCCTGCAGCGGCTGCACGCTGTCCTGGGCCAAGCCATCCTTCGGCGGCTCCTGTTGTTGGGCGAACGTGTCCATGCGGACGCGCTGGCCGAAGCCGGCGCCCTGACCCACCTCGTAGCCCGGACCGCGCTCCCGGCCACGATCGAGACGACCATCGCAGCGCTCGGCCGGGGCGACCCGATGAGCCAAGGCGCGCACCGACGGTTTCTTCGCGCATTGCAACGTGGGGCCGTCTCCACCGAGCTGCTCGAGGCGCACCGAGGGGCCCGCAGCGAAGCCTACGCCCGCATCCGCGAGACTCGCGACACCGACCGTGGGAGGTAGGTTGGGGCGAGATGGACGCAGAGACGTCCGTCTGTCCTGGTCGTAGTAGTCTTCGCCGAATGTCCGTCCGCGAGAAGATCCAAGAGAAGTTCAAGCAGGCTCGACGTGACCGCGACGAGCCCACGAAGAACGTGATCGCCATGCTCCGCGCGAAGGTTCTGAACGTTGTGAAGTCGGGTGCCGATCGGGAAGAAGACGACGCCCTGTGGCAGGAGACGATCGCCGCCTACGCAAAGCAATTGGGCAAGACGATGGTCGAGCTCGACAAGGCTGGCGACCGCGCTGCCGATGCCATGGAAGAGACACGCTTTGAGCTGGCGTTCTGCGAGCAGTTCTTGCCGAAGAAGCTCGACGAAGCTGCCACCGAAGCGCTCGTCCGCGACGTGATCGCAAAGGTGGGCATCTCGGGCCCCAAGGAGATGGGCAAGCTCATGGGTGCGCTGATGAAGGACCACAAGGACGAGATCGACGGCGCACTCGCCCGTCAGCTCGGCTCCAAGATCCTCGCCGAATCCGCAGGCTGACGCGTCAGCGCCGAATCAGAAGCGCAGCGCCGTGACCCGCGGCGCCGCTTCCGACCACCAGCGACTTGTCCACGCCCGCCGCCGCCATTCGGCGCACCGCGGTTCCCAACAGACGCACGCCGCACGCCCCACTACAGCGGCCCAGCGCGATCGAGCCGCCCCACCGATTGAGGACATCGGGGTCGAGCTCGGGTTGCGATGCGAGCAACGCGAGGGCAAACGCAGCGGCAGACTCGGACGCTTCAACGACGGCGAAGTCTGCAAGCCGCTCGTTCTTCTCTTCGAGCAGCCGGTCGAGGGCCTGCGATCCGCCGAATCTCGGGGAGGTGAACGGGTTGGCGGCGGCGAATCGGGCACCGTCAATCTCCCCGAGGATGGGCCAGCCTCGACTGCGGGCCAGGTCCGGCCGGGTGAGCAGCACCGCGGCGGCACCATCGGCGGGCACGGAGAGGTTTCCGCCGGTGACGGTGGCGATGGATGCAGGCACGGAGAGCGCGGCGCCTGCCTTCGCCAACGAGGCGCGGCGGGCCAAACTCTGCGCGGTGACTTCGGCCCGAGGACCCTCGTCATGCTCCACGACCATCACCCCCGCGCCCGCGGGGGCTGGCACAGGAACGACCTCCGCAGCGCCTTCGCGGACCCGCCGGAACGCTCGAGCATGGGAGCGGACGGCGTAGGCATCCTGCGCGGCGCGATCGAGTCCGAATCGCAGCGCGACGGATTCGGCCGCCGCCGCGAGCGGTTGCTCTGAGATCGGATCTCGCAGAACCGCGGCGGTCGGTCGGAGGTCGGTGGCTTTCACCCCCGCCCATGCACGCAGCTTGTCCCCGGCGGTCTCCCCTCGCCTGGTTCCCATCACCGCCTCGCGCAGCGGCGCGGACAGGCCCACCTGCAGGTCGCTGGGCGTCTCAACACCCACCGCGACGGCGGTATCGATGTCGCCGACGAGGATGGCTCGGGACGCTTCCGCGATGGCGCGTTCGCCCGAGACCGAGCCCATGGACACACTCGGTGCGACCGCATCGACCCCGGCGTGGAACGCAACCTCGGCTCCGAGCGAGCCGGAGACTCCGCTGCGGGCCGAGCCGACCACGACCAGGTCGACAACCTCGGGCAGTACTGCGGCGCGTAGTAACAGGTCCCGGACGACGACCGCCCCCAGTGCTGCGGCCGACATGCCCGACAGGCCGCCTCCGCGTGGGCTCCACGGCGTGCGGACCGCGTCCACGACCGCAATGCGTCCTCCCATCATGACGAGGCGTCCTCCATGGCTGAAAAGTCGCTGCCCCGCTCGGCGAGTTCGACGAGCAGCTGGGGCGCACGATAGCGACTGCCGAAGCGATCTTCGAGCGCCGAGAGTCGGCTTCGAGCCGCCGCCAACCCGCGTGCCGCCAAGTGGCGAAACGGGCCCCCGCGGGTGGCGGGGTAGCCCAGGCCAAGCACGGCGGCGACGTCCCCGTCGGAAGGACGCGCCAACACCCCGTCTTGCAGACAGCGGACCGCCTCGATCGCCGCCACCAACGTGAGCCGCTCGCCAAGTTCATCGGCATCGCCGACGCGGGATGTCGTCACCCCGAGGAAGTCGTGCACGCGCGGGTCGGGCTCCTTGTCTGGTCCCGTACGCGAGGGACGGTAGAACGCGCGTCCGGTCGCAGCCATCGCCTCCAGAGGCATGGGCACGTCGAACCGATCCCCCAGAGCCGCGGTCAACACGTGGCCCACGCGGACAGCGGTGGACAGCCCGACGAAGTCGAGCAACTGCAGTGGTCCAACCGGCCACCCTGCGCGACGGCAACCGCGATCGATGTCGTCGATCGAGAACCCGTCCGCGACCAACTCCCCGGCATGAGACAGGTATGCCGCGAGCACGCGTGTGGTGAAGAACCCCGGGCCATCCTGAACGACGACCGGCGTCTTGTTGATTCGACGTGCGAAGCCCACCGCCGCCGCGAGGGCCCGAGCGGAGGTCTGGGGCGTCGCGATGATCTCACACAGCGGGCGGCGCGACAGCGGGCGGAACACCCGGATACCGACGAGGCGCTCCGGGTGCTGCATTCGAGCCCCGATCTCCGAGACCGGCGTCGCACGAGGGTGGGTCGCGAGGATGGTCTGTGGCCGAACGCGATCTTCGAGTTCGGCGAACACCCGACGCTTGACCGCCACTTCCTCGGGCACCGACTCCAGCACCAGGTCCATCGTGGAAAAGCCGTCGAGCTCCAGGCCGCCGCTCAGCCGCGCCCGGGCCCGGGTCCGCCGTTCATGGTCCCGATCGCCGGCGACCTTGGCCTCGACCCGTGCCAACGCTCGTCCGAGCGCGGGCGGAGACTTCTCGCGGATGCGGACCGAAACCCCAGCCCGGGCTGCCACGACAGCCAGATCAGCCCCGACAGCGCCGCCGCCAACGATCCCCAGACGGGTCAGCGTGGGCACAGCCACATCCGCCTGCGGAGTCCATCGCTCGAGCGCCCGGGCGCATCGCCACGTATGCAGCCGAGTGGCGGTGGCATCGGAGACCGCCGCTTCGCTGAAGATGGTCGTCAGCTCGGCCGTGTCCTGAATGCGGCCGCGGCCCAAGAGTTCGAGCGCGGACAGCCGTGCCCCCCCCAGTGCGTCGTCATGGGGCCGCGTCTCCTGCCAGCGCTGCAGGGAGCGTCGGTTGCGAAGCGCTGCTCCGGGCAACACAGGTCGCCACGCACGGCGGTTCTTGGGCGGCGCACCTGCAGCAGCAGCACTCCGCGCGGCCTCGCGTGCCGCCGCTTCGAGCCCCGCAGGATGGACGACGGCGTCCACGAGTCCCAACCGACGAGCATGGGCCGCACCGATCGTCTCGCCCTCGAGCAACAGATCGAGCGAAGCTTCGAACCCGACGACGCCTGGAAGCCGGGCGAGCGCATCGCCGATCGGCAACAGGCCCAACTCGATCTGCGGAAGTCCCATCCGGACATCGGGATGGTCGGCTGCGATCCGGTGGCCACACGCGAGCGCAAGGTCGAGGCCCACGTCGAGACAGGCTCCCGCGACCGCAGCGATACAGGGGACACGGCCGCCCGCCATCCTCGCCTGCAGGCGGTGGAGTCGTTTGGCGGTCGCCGCAACCGAGCGCCGGTCACCTGGCTGGGCAAACGCTTCGAGAGCAAGTCCGCCGCAGAAACCGGCCTCCCCGCTCCGTAGGACGACCGCCGCCACCTCGCTGTCGCCCAACGCAGCGTCGAGCGCGTTCTCCAGCCCATCGAGCTGGACGGCGCCGAAGCGACCATCGCCGTCGGTCGGCAGGGTCAACCAAGCCAGGCGCCGTCCGTCGGACAGCGGCTCGTGCACCGTTTCCGCCACAGTCGCGGACTATCGGCTTTCCGACTGCGCGCGGCAAGTCAGTCGATGCCGTCGAAGGATACCGGGCTGCGCGTTTCCCAACCCGGCTCGATCTGCGAGGTGAGGTCGTTGCCCGCGTGGGTGTGCCAAAACAACACGTTGTGGGGCCGCCCACGGTCGTGCGCCTCGGTCCGGAGCAACGCCGCAACACACTTGGCGGTGTAGGTCGGTTCGAGGCCGATCCCGTGGGCTTGTGCGACCGCGACCGCATCGAGCCCCGCCTGAGTCGGCTCTCCGTACCCGGCGCCGACCTCGTCATAGTCGACCTGGTAGGTCACGCCCGCAGCGCGGAGCAGCGAACGAGGGCTCCCCGCGACCTCGAGCCCCGCACGACGAAGCGCCTTGAGAGCGCCGCGCATCTTGAGCTCCATCATCAACGGGTTGAACGCCCAGGGCTCGACGGACGAGACCAAGTGCATGTGCAGGGGCATCCCGACCAGCGCAAACCCGAGTGCGAGCCCGGCTGCCGTCCCCGCGGAGCCCGCGGTCACGTACAGCACATCCGGCTTGGCCAACAGACCCGCGCCCACCTGGGCCGCGACTTCGAATGCTGCGTCGACGAAGCCGAAACACCCCAGCGGTGTGCTGGCCCCCGCCGACATCGAAACCCCCTTGCGCTCGGGGCGATCCCAGAGGTGATAGGCCAGCCACGCTCTGGGTAGCTCAGCCCGCGTCGGCACGTTCCACAGCCGCGCCCCGCAGGACAGCAACACGGCCAGGTTTTTCTTCACGTGGGCGGTCTTCGCCTGCGTGAACGTGAGGCCATGCAGGGTCCGTCCTTGGGTCCGCAGGAACAACGCCAGCGACAATAGGTGGTGACTACCGATGCCGCCGAGACTCAAGATCGGGGCGTCGGTGTCGAAGGGAGCGTTGGCAAGAATCCACTCCAGCTTGCGGACCTTGCCTCCGCCGTAGATCGGGCTGCTGAGGTCGTCCCGCTTGATCCAAACCTTGGCCCGGGTCGTGTCGAGCCAAGGCGCGCGCTCCACGGGCGTGGGCAGCTCAGCCAGCTCCAATCGCGGGGGCGGACGGCTCAATCGAGCCGACAGCGCCGAGCCGGACCGCACCGGGCCACCTTCGCTCGGTTCGTGCGCAGAGCGTCCGTTCACCGAGCCGCTATATCCTGGCCGCCCACCATTGGCCAACCGCCCCTGTCACACAGTTCAGCAGCATCGGGGCGGCACGCATGACCAGGGGCGGGGCCGTGTGGACCCATCCCGCCAAGCGGGGTTTCGCGCCTATTGTGCTACCTTCTGCGAGCTGTGAAGGCCTGCCCTTATTGTGCGGAGATGATTCAGGACGCGGCCGCGAAGTGCCGTTTTTGCGGGGAGTGGCTCGACCCTACAAAGCGTCCTGACTGGGCTCAACCGGCCACGGCCGCAACCGCGTCTCCCGCGCGTTCGGAGCCTGTGGCTGCGCCGGCGACCGAGCATGGCCCGGCGATCGAGGCTGCTTCGCCGGCGCTCGACCGTGGGTCGCTCGATCCCTCCGCGACCACGACCGACGGATCCCTGCACAGGCCTCGCCGACGCGCGACGCAGACCTGGTCAGCACCAGCATGGATGGCACGGGAGGACGGGGCATCCTCCGACGAGACTCACGAGCCGGAGCCGCAACCCGAACCCCCCGAACCGCAGACCGCCGAAGCAGCTCCGCCCCTGCAAGCGACGCCCGTCGAGGAGGCTCCACGAGCCGCGGCGCCCACGGTCGAGCTCGTCGCAACCCCAGCCCCCCCACCCGTCGAGCACACCATCGACGACGTCGCGGAGCGCATGAGGCGAATCAAGGAGAGCGCTGCAGCGGTCCGAGAAGCGATGCTTCGCGAGTCCGACGGCCTCCAGTCCGAGGTCCTCGCCGACGATGACCCCATCGAAGCCGCGGTCACGATGCACGCCGGAGCGCGTGACATCGCAACCGCCGAGCCCAAGCCACAGCCCCCGCCTGATGTCGCGGCGATGCTCGGGGACGACTTCGACAACCTCGACGACGACGACGACCTCGACGACGACGACCTCGACGACGACTTCGCCGATCCACCGGCTCGTTCTTCGAAGAAGGCAAAACGCTCGGACGACGGCTTCGCCGACGATGACGCCCTCCCCGGGACAGGGCCCCTGGACGGGTTCGGGTTCGGCGACGACGACTTCGGCGACGACGACGACGACGACGACGACGACGACGACTTTGATGGGGACTTTGGGGATGTCGGGGCCGGACGTCCGATCCCGTGGAAGCCGGTCGCGATCGGCGCGGCCTTCATCCTGCTGGTCGGCGGCGGCCTTTTCTGGGACCGAATTTTCCCGTCCGAGACCCTCGAGGAAGACCCCGCGGGCGAAGAAGCCAACAACGGCGAGGACGGCGAGGCTAAACCCGGCGACGACGGCCAAGTCGCCCAGGGCAGCGTCGTTCCCACACCCGGACAGGGTCAGCCCGTCGTGCCCGAAGGGCAGCAGCCCGCGGCCGTCGGAGCCACGCCTGCAGCCGTGGGTGCGGTTCCCCCCGCGGCCGATCCCAACGCAGCACCGGTCGACCCCAACGCGGCACCGGTCGACCCCAACGCACCGGTCGACCCCAACGCGGCACCGGTCGACCCCAACGCAGCACCGGTCGACCCCAACGCCCCTGTCGCGCCGCCCGCGGGCCTTCCTCCAGCCGCCCCTGTAGGGGCGTCAACGCCCCTGCCTCCCGAATCCATCGTGATCCTCGACGAGGCTCGCGCGCTTTGGACCAAGGCCGGCAAGAAACGTCTCGGCTTGGCCAAGGAGAAGCTCGAGGGCATCCTGGCGACGCACCCCAACAGCGCAGACGCACTGCTGCTGATGGCCCAGGTGCAGCTCGAACTCGGCGAGTTCGAGACATCTCTCGAGACCGCCACGCGGTGCACGACGGTCGGACCTCAGACCGCGGATTGCTGGCTGACGATCGGCGTGCTCAAGCAGAACGCCAAGGACAAGCCGGCCGCCGCCGCCGCGTACGAGCGCTACCTGGCCTTGGCGCCCGAGGGTGCCTATGCCAGCGACGCCAAGAAACAGCTCTCACGCCTGAAGTAGGAGCGCCGACGCGAAGGCGTCGCAGGGGCCGTCGTTCACACGGCGGCCCTTTTCTTTGGGCCCGACGGGCTGGCGAGACCCCCAGGTGTCCCGGCACTGCGTCCCGAGCCCGGTGCACGCGTGACGAGAGGCCGCTGGCGCTCAGGTCCAGGCGGGGTCCCAACGCCACGAAGGGTCCAAGCGGGGGGGTCAGTCTGCGGACTCGGCCTCGAGCTCTTCGAGCTGAACCGTCGCCATCTCCCACTGCTCGTTGACCTCTGCGAGCGCATCCTCGTCTCGCTGATAGGCCGTGAGCAGCTCGTTGCGCTTGGTCGCGTCGTTGTACGTCGCCGGATCCGCGAGAGCGAGGTTTCGTGCTCGCTGGTCGGTCTCGAGGACCTCGATCTTGGCTTCGAGCTCCGCGACCCGCTTTTTGATCGGCCCCAGCTTCTTGCCGGCGTTGGACCGCCGCTGGGCTTCCTCGCGCTTGCGGGCCTTCTTGGCTGCCCGAGATTCCCCGGGAGCGGCAGCATCGCCCTTTGTCCCGCTGGCCGGGTTGTTGCCCTTGCCGGGCTCCACACCAAGCTCGGCCGATGCGGTGGGCTTCTTCGCATCGGGCTTCTCGCCCCCGGTTCGCTCGATGTACTCGTCGAGGGTGCCCGGGTAGAGCTCGACCTTGCCGCTCTCGACATTCCAGATCTTGGTCGCAAGCTGGCGCACGAAGCTTCGGTTGTGACTGACGAAGATCAGCGTGCCGTCGTACGTCGAGAGCGACTTCGCCAGGCTCTCGCTCGACTCGAGGTCGAGGTGGTTGGTTGGCTCGTCCATCATCACCAGGTTGCCCGGCGCGATGAGCAGGCGCGCCAACGCGACCCGAGCCCGCTCCCCACCCGAGAGGACCTTGATCGGCTTGTCCACATCTTCATCACTGAAGAGGAACGAGCCCAGCATGTTCCGCACCGCGGTCTCGGACGCGCCCGTGTTGCGCTGCGAGACGGTCTCGAGCACGGTCTCGGAGCCGGTGAGCACGTCGGCATGGTGCTGGGCGTAGTAGCCGAGCTTCACGTTGTGACCGAGCTCGATCGAGCCTCCCTTGGCTTCGATCTCCCCGGCGATCGTGCGCAAGAGCGTCGTCTTGCCGGCCCCGTTCACGCCGATGATGCCGATCTTCTCCCCGCGCATGACGGTGAGGTCCACACCATCGAGGACCTTGCGTTCGCCAAAGCCCTGGTCAAGTTTGTTCACCTTCAGCGAGACATCCCCGCTGCGAGGACACGGCGGGAACGAGAACCCCATGACCTTTCGGCGGACGAAGGTCTGGACCTCGTCCATCTTCGCGAGCGCCTTGACGCGGCTCTGCACCGCCTTCGCCTTGTTGGCCTGAGCTCGAAACCGTTCGATGAACTGCTCGGTCTTCTCCCGCTCGCGCGCCAGGTTGCGGGCCTGGTTTTCGAGCACGATCTCTTCCTCCGCGCGGTGCTTGACGTACTGGTCGTAGGGGCCGCGAAACTGACGAACACCTTCGGGCTCGAGACTGACGATGCGGCCGGCCTGATCGGCCAGGAAGTCCCGGTCGTGGCAGATCAGGACGAACGCCCCGGAGTACTGGCGAAGAAAGCCTCCGAACCACGCGACCGTCGGCAGGTCGAGGTGGTTGGTCGGCTCATCGAGCAGCAACACGTCGGGACGCGAGAACAACAGCGAGGCGAGCACCGCCCGCATCCGCCAGCCCCCGGAGAGCTCCGACATCGGGCGCGCATGCTCTTCGGACTCGAACCCGAGGCCTGCGAGGATCCGGTGCGCCTCGTGCTCGGCATAGTGCAGGTCGAAATTGGCGAGACGTTCGTGGGCCTCGGCGAGGTCGGCCGACACGTCCATCATCGCCGTCTCGTCGCCCGACGCTTGCGCCGCAGCCATCGCCGTCTCGGCCGAGGTGACCGCCTCTTCGAGGGCAGGACGGCCAGGCACCCCGCCCAACACCGTCTGCAAGACCGTGAGGTCGCTGGTCTCGTCGAGGTCCTGGGACAGGTACCCGACGCGGGCGTTCTTCTGCAGCCGCACGGAGCCGCCGTCGGGCGCCATCTCCCCGGCGAACATCCGCATGATGCTGGACTTCCCCGACCCGTTCGGACCGATCAGCCCGATACGATCGCCCGGCGCAATCCGCAGATCGAGGTCCTCCACCAACTGCTTCTTGCCGAAGCCCAGCGACACCTTGTCGAGCACGACGACGCTCACGAGGTCGCCCTATCACGACCTGCGCGCCCGGAGCAACGCGGGGCGCTACACTGCCCCGATGAGCGATGTCCCGGGCATTGATCCACAGATGCTGGAGCGGCTACGCCGCGGGGTTCCGCTCGTCCTCAGCCGCACGGGGCGTTTTCGGTTCGATGGGGCCGACGTCACCCACGCACGGGTCGAATCGGCCCTGCGCGCCGGGCTCGACGTCACGGCGGAGGGCGAGCCGATCGTCCATCTGGGCGCTCAGTGGTGCTACGTGACGGTCGAGGACTGCCCTCTGCGGGCGACCGCGGTGTCGCTGTGTGACAGCCACGTCCAGCTACGGCTCGACGACGGTCGGACGCTGCCCTTGACCGCCGAAACCCTCTGGGAGGAGCCCGAGCTGGGCCTCCGGGCGTCCGTTCCGGCCGCACACAGCGGGCGACCGATCGCCGTGCGTTTCACCAACGCGGCCAGTATGCAGCTCTCGGAGTGGATTCATTTCGACGAGCACGACGCGGCGGTCCTCGAGGTGGGCGGGGTACGCCACACCATCGGCGCCACCTCACCGTAGGCGAACGTCTTCGAGTCGAACCCCTGCCTCGGGGCACGGCACGACCTTGGCCGAGATCGTGCTGTGTTGAAACAGCACATCGACGAGGCGCACACGGATCGACTGCGCAGCGGTGGGCAGCGGCTGAGGCTCCGACCGGTTCGGCAACGTCCGGCGCTGGTGGGACCGTGCGTACGCAACGTCGGTTTGCAGTGCGAGCAAAGGCGACGCGTTCCACGTAATCGACCAAGCGTCGACGAAGTCGAGCGGATCCTGCACCGCTGCGACGAGTTCCGGGTCCAGACGCTGAGGGTGCGGCACCCCGTAGTCGTCGAGTACCAGCGACCAGGTGTCCCCCTCACGCATCACGTCGAGCCCGACGGTCGGGAGCTCATGGACGGCGGCACCGCGGGCGGCCGCGACCGCGTCGTTCCACAGGTCCTCGGAGACCCGCAGCACGGTGAGGTCGACGCCTGAGACCTCAACCCCGCGCAAGGGGAGGTCGAAGCGACGCCCGACGACGACCAACGCATCCCCGACTCCTTGCGCCCACGCCTCGATACGCTCGGACGTGACCGCCTCGTCGTACCCAGCGATGACCACCCTCGTCCCATCCAGGGTGTCCCCCTCGATACCCAGGTGGTCGCGGACCCGCGCGGCGAACCGCTCACTGCGATCGGGCTGAACAACCCGCTCGACGCGAACCGGCGGAGCGTCTTCAACGTCGACGTCCAACAGCCGCTTGGTCGCGATATGCACCGCCGATGCCGAGCAGTCGATGCCGACAAAACGTCGACCCAAGCCTCGCGCTGCCACCCCAAGCGTACCCGACCCGCAAAACGCGTCGAGGACGAGGTCGCCGGGGTTGGAAGACGCCTCGATCACCCGCCGTGCCAGGCTCTCGTTCTTCTGCGTGGCGTAGCCGCACTTCTCGCCCGAGAAGCTCTTGATCTGGATCGAGTCGAGCGAGTCCTTGCCTCGCAGGGCGAACTCGGACGTGTTTGCGTTCCACACATCGTCGATCGGGACGCCCTTGCCGGTGGGTCGCTTCCCGTCACGCCGGACGTAGCCGTCCGGGTACGGCACGTACATCTTGTTGAACGTGAAGGTCTGGGGGTCCTTCACGTAGAAGTAGATGAGGTCGTGGTTGCGAATCCAGTTCTTGGCCTTGGACTTGAACCCCGAGATCCATCCGATGCGCCAAACGATCTCGCGCTGGAAGCATTCGGGCCCGAAGACCTCGTCGAGCAGGAGCTTGGCCATGTGCCCGATCGTCGGATCGACGTGCAAGTAGAAGCTCCCGTGCGGCGCGAGCAAGGCGTGCATCCGGCGGAGGCGGGGCGCCATCATCTGAAGGAAACCGGTCGGGCCCCCATCAAAGCGGTCGCTGTACGCAGGCGCGCGGATCTCCGGTGGTGCCTTGCGGGACTCTCCTTTTCCTACCCGGGTCGCGACCTGGAACTGTCCCCCGGTGGAGAACGGCGGATCGATGTAGATGAGGTCGACCTGCTGCGCATGGGTCTGGACCAGAGCGTCGAGCGCATCGAGGTTGTCGCCGTGCAAAACGCGATCGGGTTCGGATCCACGACCGATCTGCTGCACCGTTTTCGCGACCGCACCGGAGCGTTCGGGCTCAAAGAGCGAGCCGTCCTCGGCGTACTTGCCGGGCCAGACGAGCTCAGGCCCGGGCTGCGAGCTCACTCGGGCGCCGCCGGCTTGGCTTCAGTGGGGGTGGCACCCACGCCCGGCAGGGACAGCGAGCGAACGTAGGCCGTCAACACCATGAGTTTGGCTTCGGTGAACTCACCCGCGAAGCCAGGCATGTTGGGCGGCTTGCCTGCCCGAATGACACCCATGATCTGCTGATCGTTCTTCGACGACATCAACGGCAGGTTGTTGAGTCGCCCCAACGCTGCAGGCTGTTCTTCGACGCCTGCCCCATCGACGCCATGGCACCGTGCGCAGTACTGGTCGTAGATCTGCTTCCCATCGATCGGCGTGGTGGGCCCCGTCGGGTCGCCGCACGCGAGAGCGCCCAAACCGAGCGCTAGAGGCAAGACCAGCTTCATGCGCAGCAGACCTAGCATGCGTGAGGCCACAGTGGCCAGGCCCCGCGGCCCAAAGACGCGGGGATGACGAAGGTCCTCAGACGTCGGGATCGCGTCCGAACGACTCAGATTCGGGGCTGAAGCTGCAGAGCTGCCGTGCTCGGCCCGGGCTCCGGAGTCGCGACCGTGGGTTCGGAGCCAGGATCCGCCGGGGCCGCCTCAGCCGCGGGCACTTCGGGTGTGGGCTCAGCGGGGGCTTCCGTCCCCAACTCGGCTTCGGGTGTGGGCGCGGCAGTGGTGTCGGCAGCCGGATCTTCAGCGGGCTCTGCGGGAGCTACAGCGGCAGGCTCCGCGACCGGCGGTTGAGCTGCCGGCACTGGAGCCGACTCTACGGGGGTCGGGATGGTGACCGGCCTCTCGTCGACCCCGGGATCGAGGACGACGTTGCCATCCGCGTCCACCAGCGCGCCGCGGGGCGGCAGGTAGTTCCCCTCGCCGTCCAGCAACCCAAGCCGCATCCCCAAGCTGTCGTTGTAGACGTCCACGGCACGCTCGTACCCCTGTCGGCTCTTGCCGAAGAAGACGCCGGAGGTGATCGCGAATCCAACCGTGGCCAGGCCGCCGCCCAGCAGCACGCCGCCCGCGGGATCGATATCGCCCAGATTGAGGCCCTCCCGTGCCGATGCAGCTGCACCCGCGATCGTCAGGATTCCCGCCGCAACCGTGAGCGCCGCGAACAGCCGGCTCCTCCGAAGCTGGCGAGTGGGAAGCGCCGCAGCCGAGCTGGCGTCGGAGTGCAGCACCACATCGAGCGACTGCCAGCTCCGCGGCGTGCTCGGGTCGGTCCCTTTCGTGAACCGGGTGCCTTGCGGCATGTGCTCCGTATAGATTTGCTGCTCGGCGTACTGCTGTTCTCGCTCGTCGCGATCCTCGATCTTCTCGAGTTCCGCGAAGTCGGTGGGCGGCAGCTGTGGTGTCAGGGTCATGCACCCCGGTCCCACGGAAGCGACGAGCGCGAGGCTCGAGAGGCCCGCCGACCATCGACCACCCAAGATGGTCCGAGTCCGCGGCGGAAGGGCCACGGAACTCACCGAAGATCCAAGAGAGTCCCTCACGTTCGCGCTCGACGGTATCACGTCCACCTTGCTCCGGAAGCGGCCTCGCCCTCCTGCCCGATTGCACAAACGCCGCGAGACCCGCATGCCACCACGCCCCCAACGCGCGACGCCACGACGGCTTACACCCGCCTGTGGGCAGACTCCGACGAGGGCTAGTGAAGGGCCTCGAACGCCCGACTGTGAGCCCCTCTCATGCCTTGCGCCTCCACCAGGCCCCCCCGCGCGGAACCCTTCATCGGCACGGAGACCTTCGGCTTCCGCGGCGCCCGCGAGCCGACTCCGGGGCCGCCGCTGGCGCTGCTCGCCGGCTTGGGGGCGAGACTCGGGAGCGTCCCTCGGATCTTGACAAGATCGTCGGCGAGGGCCGTGAGGCCGGGGTCCCTCTGTGAAACCGCGAGGGTGCGGGCCCTCTTCTCAGAGGTCTCGATCAGCACGTCGGCGCGTGTGACCTGGCCCGCACGCGCGAGCGCAACAGCCTCCAATGCCGCCGATGCGGTCATCGCCCGAACGACGACCAACTCGGTCTCTTCATCTCGGCCGGCCCGACGCCGCTCTTCGTCCCCGGTGACCTCGGCGGCGACAAAGACGTTGTCTTCGAGCGTGCCCGCCCCAGCCGTGGCGTCGGAGTAGCGCAGGGATGCATCCAACAGCTCAACGCTCGCTCCGTCGCGGTGCGCAGAGACGCCAAGCCGCACGACCACTTCGGTCGTATCGTTCTCCTCCAGGTCTCCAACCGCCACGGACGCCGTCCGCATCCCGAACTGCCCCCGTGTTCGCCCCATCACCTCGAGGATCGACACACCGGGTCCTGCCCGCAGGTCGAGGGTGGCTCCCTGGGCGACGAGCTGCTCGATGTCCAGGATCTCCTCCCTGAAGATCTTCGCGAGATGCTGCCCATCGTCGACGTAGTGATACCGCCCGCCGGACCCCGAGGCGAGGTCTGCGAGGAGCACCTCATCGAAGTCGACGCCAAGCCCCAGCGCGGTCAAGCTCACCGAAGCCGAGGCCAAGGTTGCCCCCGCCTGCCGAGCCGCGGCGTTGTCATTGGGAACCCCGTCACTGAGCAACACCATCCGCGAGACCACATCACTTCGGCGTTCCCGTTGCAGCTGCTGCATCCCGAGGGAAAGACCTTCGGCCAAGGCCGTTGTGCCGGTGGCATCGAGGCCTTCAAGCGCCTCGAGCACCTCCCGACGATTCGAACCATGGATTTCGACCGATTCCAGCAGCACGTCCCCGCGGGAGTGGAACGCAACCACGCTGACCCGGTCCCCGGCCTCGAGGTCCTGAACCAGCGCCTTGGCAGCCTCACGGGCTCGACCGATGGCCTTTCCTCTCATGGACGCTGAGGTATCGACCACCAGGGCGATGTTCGCCGGAGGCCGCGGCTGCCCCGAAAGCGCGCCACTGCGCACAGTCAGCCGTGCGAACACCTCGCTGGGAACCTCCGGCATCACATAGCGATTCGCGAGCGCGACCTCGAGCGACACGAGGTTGGGTATCGCCTCCTGGACGCCCGGGTCGGGGGTGACGGCTGGGGCGAGTGCCACGCCAGCGGGTGCCGCCGGAGCTGAAAGCAGTGCCGGCTTGCAGGCGCCGCAGAGGCTGGCGAAGCCCAAACTGGCCACGACGGCAGGGAGGAGACGGAAGACGCCCGAGGACATGACGATGCTACGGGCGTCCTGTCCCCTCTGCGCGTGATCGCAGCAGTCGGACAGCAGCCTCGCGGGGGATGTAACGCGCCGGCTCGGCAAATGACCTGCCGCGCAGGATCTGCTCGACGACCAGCGAGGCAAGCACTCGCAACGCTACAGAGCGGCTGTCTTCTTCTCGAGCCGAGCCAGACGACGCGGACACGGCGCCAACGAGGCTCTCGCGACCTCGAGCGCGAGGTCGGGACGACGCACCCGGTGCTCCAGGTGCTTGGCGAGCGCCTCGTGAGCACGGACATGGCCCACCGATGCCTCGCAGACCCGGCGCCACAGCCCCGCAGCGTCCTCATGCCGATCAGCGGTCCGATGAAGATCGGCCAGCAACAGGGCCGCGTCGACCCAGACCTGCTTGGTGCCTTGTCCTCGGCCTTGTCCTCGGCCGGGGGGCGGACCGGAGGCATCCAGATGGGACAGAAGGACTTCGGTCGCCGCGTCTGGAGCCTCGATCTGCCGAAGGTGGGTCGCAGCCCCCATGGCCTCGGACAGGGAGGCCGGCTGCTCGAGCCGCTTGGCGACCGCGGTCGCGACCGAGCACAGGCCGAACACGTCTCCGCGGTTGTGAAGCTGTGCGGCCGCGAGGTCATCTCGCAGGAATGGGTCGAGGGCGTCCTGCGCCGATGTGTCCACCGAATCCGGGTCGGACAATGCTTCGGCCAGACCGGGGGTCGCAACCATGCGCTCCCACAGCTCCGCGATTTCCATGCCGCTCATGTCCCCGCGACGGCGATGCCCCAACACCTCGGACTCGATGGTCCCCAGCCGGCAGTTGGGGAGCGCGGTCTTGAAGACCCTCCGCGTCGCAAGCACCAGGTCCAGGTGCGCCGCGCCGAGTGAGGGCACCTGTCCCCGACTTGCCCGATCGCCCAACGCGAGACGCTGCGCGCGGGTACGCAAGCGTGGCAGATCGAACGACTTGCCGTTGTACGAAAGCAACCGCGTCCCGGGCTGTAGCACCCGATCGAGACACGAAAACACGTCGTTCAAGAACACGCGCTCAGCCCCCGGCGAGTGCAGCGTCCACTGCATGAGGTGCATCCTGCCCCGCTCGTGCCATGCAAGCGCCGCCATGTAGGGGACAAGCGACGCCCCCAGTCCACTGGTCTCGATGTCCAGGACAACCACCGGGCGCGAGGCATGGACCGCCTCCGCGGCGGGGCCCTCGAGTGCGCGTACAGCAGCAGCGACCGAGGCAGCATCGGGCACGGAGAGCGTCTCCATGCCCCGCGGCACGGCGTGGGCTCCCAGAGCGCCCATCAGCGGTGTCTCGACCGGAGCCGTCCATCGCGTTTGCTCCCAACCTTGGCCGCCGCCCACCCGTGAGCCCGCTGCACCCGATCCAAGACCCGGTTTCGACGGCCCCCGGGCGCCCAGACGATCGCGCAACCTCATGACGCCGAAGCTCCATCGACCCGGCGGGAGTCGAGACCGGCACCAGCACCCGTCAGTCGAGCTCTCATCGCCTCGAACACCGACACGACCTGCCCGCGCGAGACCTCCCACGCTTCGTCCGAGCTTGCGCCCATGCAGGTGGGGCAGCCCTGTTCGCACCCGCACGAGGACACCACCGATTGCGCTCGCTCCAACAGCGACAGCCCGAGATCATGCGCAGCACTGGCCAAGCCTGCGCCGCCCGGGTTGCGATCGTAGAGCACGATGTACGGCTGCGATGCAGCGTGCAGGACCGCGTCGGGTGAAGGCTTGCGGCTGAGCTTGATCACCGGCCCCCAACTTCCAGGATGTCCAGCTGTGAGCACATGGCCAAGGTCCCCGGTGTCACACATCAGCACCATCGCTGCAACGTGCCGCAACGCGTGCGCGACCGCTAGAGCTGTCGCCGCTCGTTGAACCGGGTCGTGAGCCCCGGGGGTGTCATCACCGTGCGGGCCCTCCACAACCGGAGGGTCGGGAACAGCCCAGTAGGCTGCGACCGTGTGCAGCTCGAGGTCGGGCAGCGCAATGGGGCCGAAGCCGATGTTTTCGTGGGTGCCGAAGCGGATCTTCTTGAATCCGGGGACCTGCCGCATCAAGTGGGCCAAGCCCTGCCCTGCCCGCGGAGCCGGGACCACCGCCGTGCCCGCGGCAGAACCAGCCGCACCGGGTGCTGGAACCTCCGGAACCTCGGGATCGATGACCCGGACGTTCATGTTGGAAATGGCCTCGGTGTAGTAGTCGGCCTCGACGTGGCGGACGTAGGCCTTGCGGGGCTCCCACTGGAGGTCGACGACCTCGTGGGTTCGGCCTTCGACGGTGTAGATCGCGCCGGGGTGGAGGTAGAGCGGAGCGTCTTCGAAGTCGACCTCGGCCAAGACATCGCCGGTGGGCTGGTCGATGACCGTGAAGTTCTCCTCGATCGGACCGCGGATCTCGACGGACGCGCTCGGGTCCTCGCCCCCTTGCGCCGTGTAAACCGCGGTGTCTTCCTGTCCGGCACGCACCAGAGCACCGTGTTCGACCAGGTACTCGAGACCGTCGCGAAGGTCCTCGCCGGGGAGGCCGGACCAAGCGTTGGCCAGGTCGCTTCCGACGAAGGCTTGTTCGTGTGCGGCACACCGTAGATGCGGAAGCAGTACGTCGGGGTTGTCAGGGTCGACCCGCGCATGCTCGGGCGGTTTGCCCCACAGAAACGAGGCATCCGCAGCCACGAACTGGTCGAGCGGCGACGAGTTGAGGCAGACCACGCCCAGCGCCGGACTCTGACGGCGACCCGCTCGCCCCAAACGCTGCACGGTGGCAGCACGAGTGCCGGGATACCCAGAGAGCACCACGGCATCGATGCCGCCGATGTCGATTCCGAGTTCGAGCGCGTTAGTGGCCGCCACGAGCGTGGCCTCCCCCGTACGGAGTGCGGACTCGACCTCACGTCTGCGATCCGGCAAGTAGCCCCCTCGATACCCCCGAATCGCATCGGGAGACGACCCTTTGCCCGCCTTGCCGGCCCGACGATCCGCCCGAGCGTCGTCTTGCATGTAGCGCGTGAGCAGCTCGACCGCCTTCCGCGTCCGACAAAACACCAGCGTGGGTACTGACGCCTCGCGCAACACCGTCGAGACTGCGCGGGTCACTTTGACCGCGTCACGTCGCACTCCGGTGAGGGGATCGACGACCTTGGGGTTGAGCACGATGATCGTGCGCGTGCCCGACGGGGCGCCCGAGGCATCGAGCAACTCGGGGGGCTGCGACGCAGGGCGACCGGTCAACCGCATGAACAGCTCATCGGGGTTGGCGATCGTGGCGGAGCTGGCGACAAACGTGGGCGAGGACCCGTAGTGGGCGCACAGTCGCAATAGCCGTCGCAACACGTTGGCGACGTGCGCACCGAACACGCCGCGGTAGGTGTGCAGCTCGTCCAGGACGATGGTCCGCAACCCCGCAAGCACGCTGGCCCACCCCTCGTGATGTGGAAGCATGCCGCGGTGCAGCATGTCGGGGTTTGTCGCGATGACGTGCGCCTTGCGACGCGCAGCCCGGCGCTCGTCCGGCGGCGTGTCTCCGTCGTAGACCGCAACGCCCACCGGCGCGCCATCGATGCCCGAGGCCATCGTGCGGAGAGCCTCGACCTGGTCTCGACCCAGCGCCTTGGTGGGGAACATCATCAGAGCCCTCGCCTTGGGGTCGGACAACACCGACTGAAGGATCGGGACCTGGTACGCGAGAGACTTGCCCGAGGCGGTCGACGTGCTGAGCACGACGTCTCGACCCGCAAGCGCCGCCTCGATAGCACGAGACTGGTGCGTGTACGGACGCTCGAGGCCGTGCGACTTCAGTGCTGCGATCAGCCTTGGATCGAGTTGCTGCGGCCACGTTCCGAACGCACCGGCTCGGGCCGATTCGCGATGAATCGCGACAACATCGACCTCTGGAAGCCTCTGCAGCTTCTCCAGGACACGTTCGATGGTGCTGTCGTCAGCGTTGGATCCACTCTTGGATTCACCGCCAGACCCACCGCCAGAACCACCAACAGATTTGGGCCCGTCGCCGAACGCTGCACCAGCGTCACCACGAGGGCCCCCGACAGAAGCGTCACCAGAATCGGGCGGGTTGCCCGAAGGCAACACTCCCCCCGCGCCAGACGTAGCAGGAGATGTACCGTCGCCTGCAGATTGAAGGAGTGCCGAAGCGCGGGAGGAGCTTGGTCTTGGTCGTAGCATTGAACGCCAAGGTGCGCTCACACTGAACGCAAAAACAGCGGTACCATACGTTCAGAACGTTGGTCAACTTGTTTGGAAACGGCGATCGACTGGCCGCTCTCTCGGAACGCAGGCCCGCGGGCCGGGCCACCCTGTCCCCCGGGGACTGCGCGGCCCGAGGCTGCGCGCCACCCGCTACTCCACCTCGGGCGGGAGATCGGCCTGGGGCGCCGCCCGATCGAGCTGATCGAGCAGCTCGACGAAGTCGCTTGTAAGGGGGCGTACATAGGCCTGGGTCCCCGCATTCGACGGATGCTCGAACCCCAAACGCTGGGCGTGCAGCAGGGGCCGACCCTGCCCGTCACTGAAGCCTCGAACCATCGGCCCCTGGTAGTCGCGGATGTAGACCTTCTCCCCGACGAGCGGATGACCGGACTCCGAAAGGTGGATCCGGATTTGATGTTGGCGGCCTGTTTCGAGGCGACACTCGACGTAGCTGACCTGCAGCGAGCCGCCGCCCACGACGAGTTCGGACGGCACATCGAGCACATCGAGCACTTGCACATGCGTGGTGGCTTCCTTTGCCGCCTGTCCGGTCGGAGACCCACGACGCGCGCGTCCTCGCAGCCCGTCGCCGCGGTTGCGAACGATCGACGTCGAGATCGTCGCGTCTTCGGCTCGGCCCAGCACAAGGGCGCGGTAACGACGGTCGACGGAGTGCACCCGAAACTGCTGCTGAAGATGTCGCTCGGCACTCTTGGTGCGCGCGAATACGAGAACGCCCGTGGTGTCGATATCGAGTCGCTGGACGACCCGTAACATCGGTGTGGGCTTGCGCGTGCGTCGGCGCAACGCCGTGGTCGCGAGATGCAGCAGGGTGTCGCGCTCGCCCGCGTACGGTACGGAGATCAGCCCTGCAGGCTTGTCCACCACCACCACATCACGGTCGACATGCAGCAGCTCGATGACGTGTGTCTTGGCCTTCTCGGTCCGGACCGTGACGTCGATGTTCTGCCCGCACGTCACCCGCGCTGCGTGGTCGGTCGTGACGACACCATCGGTGCGGACATGGCCGCGGCTGATGATTCCTCGGACCTGGTTCCAGCTGCGGCCAGGCATTTGACCCCGGACGACCGCGGCCAGCGTCTTGCCGTCGCCTTCGTCGTCGATCTCGAAGGACTGGGGCTCGATGCGATCGTCACTCATGCGGAACCCGCTTCGTAGCGCGCATCGGGGATGAGCACCAGCTTGCCGACCGTTTGTCCCGACTCAAGGTCCCGATGTGCCTGTGCGACCCTGCTCAGGGGGTATCGGGCCACCGGGGGCGGGCGCAGCACCCCGGCATCGGCCAGCTCGAGCAGACGCGCCATGGACTGCTCCAGGATGTGGGTCTGCTCGAACATGTAGCTGAGGTTGAAGCCCATCACGCTACGGTTGCGGGTTGTGAGGTCCAGCGGGTTGAACCGCGGGGTCCTCAACCAGTCCCAGGCCAGTTTCAAGTAGTTCATGCGCTGGCCTGCCCGGGGGAGCATCGTCGCGAAGCCGTAGACCACGACGCGACCGGTTGGGGCGGTGTGTTCGTAGCTCTGGCGCAGGGTCGCAACGCCGTTGGCATCGAACACCGCGAGGTAGCCGGTTGGAGCGTGGGCCTGCGCGGCTGGCCAGAGGTCTTCGCGCGACTTGTCGATGACCGCGTCCGCCCCAAGCTCGCGCACGAGGTCGACCTTGTGTGACGCCCCGACCACCCCCACGACATGGCAGCCCCGGTGACGACCGAGCTGCACGAGCACTCCTCCGACGCCACCAGCGGCCGAGTGCACCAAGATCGGGTTCCCGGGTCGGACCGAGGCCAACTCGGCCATCGCGTAGTCCGCGGTCAGGTGGACTGCGCTGAACGCCGCCGACTCTGCACCATCGAATCCCTTGGGACGAGGAAACACCTGGCCTCGCGGGACGCAGAGCTCCGAGGTGTATCCGCCGAAGCGCGTCACGGCCATGACCTCGTCCCCGACTTCCACGTCCTCGATGTCCGGGGCGACTTCGCGCACCACCCCGGCGACCTCGAACCCCGGTGTGACCGGCCACCCGACGAATTCCTTCGCCGATTTGTACAAGCCCATCCGGACGATGCAGTCCGCGTAGTTGACCCCGATCGCCTCCACGTCGATCCGGACCTGCCCCGAAGCGAGCGCGGGCGAGGGACGCTCGTGAAGCATCAGCTGCTCGTAACCACCGCTCTTGGGAATGACGACCACCTGCATGGCCGCGGCAATGTAGCCGAGCCCGGGGGCGACCGATACGGGGCCGGTACCGGGCCGGCTCCAAGCAGACTCCAGACCGGGGCTACCGGTACGGGTCAGGCCGATACGACAGCAGCGCGACCTCGAAGCGGCGAAGGTGTTCGATTGCGGAACACAAGCTCTCCACGACGTGTTCGACGTTGGGAGCCGGGAGGGCGGTGGCAAACACGTCCTCCCCGCGCTCGAACACCCCCGGGGCGTACAGCAGGCCACGCAGCGGTCTGGGGTCGAGCCGAAGCTCGCGCAGCAGGGCGTAGTCCGCCGCGCCAAGTCCTTGCAGACCGCACATCCAGTCCCAAAGCGTGCGCCGGGCCTCGGTCACGGCCATGTCGAAGTCGGCGAAGCGCCAAGACCCCGCGCTGAGCAGCCTAGACAGCGGGGTTTCGAGGACCCGCCGGGTGGCCCGGGCACCGCGGACCAGCCCCTGCAAGCGCGGCGGGAGGTGATCGACCTCAAGGGGTAGCGTGACCTCGAGCTGGGCCAATCGGGCACCGACCGCGCGACGGCGAAACACGTTCTGTGCCCCCCGTACGACCGCCCACGAGGCAGCCGTCGCTGTCAGCGCCGCTGTCAGTAACTCCAGACTCTCATCCTTCCGCACCCTAGTGTACCGCTTCACTCACGGTCTGCACGTCGACGTCGAACACCCGGTGGTGAGCACGAACGGGTCGGGTCTGAGACCCTGCGACGCGATGAGCAGCGCGCGTCCTCTCGAAGGCCTCACCGTGTTGGAGCTTGGGCAGCTTCTCGCGGGCCCGTTCTGTGGATTCATGCTGGCCGGATTCGGCGCGAACGTCATCAAGGTCGAGCCTCCGGGCACGGGCGACGCGATCCGCAGCTGGCGAGTCCTCGACGACGACGGCACCTCGCTGTGGTGGCGCTCCTTGGCCCGCGACAAGTACAGCGTGACCGCGGACCTCCGACAGGAGGCGGGCCAAGAGATTGTGCGCGACCTGATCCGCTCGGGTGTCGACGTGGTGATCGAGAACTTCAGACCTGGCCGCATGGAAGCTTGGGGACTTGGGCCCGAGGCTCTGCACGCCATCGATCCCCGGGTGGTGATGGTGCGAATCTCCGGCTACGGGCAGGATGGACCCTACGCGGCGAGGCCGGGGTTCGCGAACATCGCCGAAGCGTTCGCCGGATTTCGTCACCTCACCGCCGAGCCCGGGCGCCCGCCGGTCCGCGGTGGTGTCAGCCTCGGAGACACCAACGCCGGGCTGCATGCCGCCTACGCGACCCTCGCTGCGATCTACGAACGTGACGTCGGGGGTTCGGGCAAGGGCCAGGTGATCGATGTCGCGCTGTACGAGTCGATGTTCAACATGATGGAGAGCTTGCTCCCGGAGTACGACCGCAAAGGCGTGGTCCGGCAACCGACCGGTGGTGCCCTCCCCGGTATCGTCCCAAGCAACACGTATGCGTGCAGTGACGGACGCATCGTGATCGGGGCCAACAGCGAGCGGTTGTTCGGCGCCCTGATGCGACTCATTGGCCGCGACGACCTGGCACAGGACCTCCAGCTCGCCACCAACGACGGGCGCAGCGACCGTGCGGGAGAGCTCGACGATGCCATCGAAGCGTGGACCCGCCCGCGCAGCTGCGCCGACGCGTTGGAAGGACTGCGGGCCGCCGAAGTCCCGAGCGGACCGATCAACACGATCGCCGACATCGCCGCCGACCCCCACGTGCAAGCGCGCGAGATGATGCCCGAGTTCCCCCTGCCTTCGGGGGACATGCTCAAAGTCCCCGCCGTCGTTCCGAAGTTGTCGAGGACCCCGGCGGGAAGCCGTTGGCTCGGACCCGAGCTGGGCCAACACAACGCCGAAGTGTACGAGGACCGGCTGGGGTACCCGCCTGAGAAGCTCGCCGCGCTGAGGGCCGCGAACGCGATCTGAGCGAAGCTGGTGGGGCCCCTACTCTTTCTTCGGAATCGGGCCGGGCTGCGGATCCATCATTTCGGGGCCGCCGTAGATGGGTTCATCAGGCCGAGAGCCCTCCTTGGGGTCGGCCTCGTCGGAGTCGTCCGGGTCGGATGGATTTCCCCCGGACTCCGGGCCGGGCGCGAGCTTCGGCTCATCGGCGTTGGAATCCATCGTCTGCGGGGAGCCGTAAATCTCGCCTTGAGGCTCGCTGGGCTCTGGAGGGTCCGCCTCGACGGGCTTCTCCGGCTCGGGCGTCGTGGAGTCGGTGGCCGAAGGCGCAGGCTCAGGCTCCAGCATCTCCGGGCCGCCATAGATGCTCTCCGCGGGACGCGTGCACCCGGAGGCCACAAGCAGCGGAAGGCTCAGGAGCATCGCCGCGGCGGTGGGTGCGAACGTCGCCGGGACGCCAGTCTCTCCGCAGAAGGGACACGCATCGCCGGCACGAAGGAGTCGCTCGCAGGAGGAACATGGCTTCAGTCGCATCCCTGCGATGGTACCGCGAGCGCGTTGGCTGCCGGCGCTGCTGTCGCCCTCCACGCCTCGGCCGCTCGAGATCCGGTGTCAGAGCGCCTCTGCGCACCGGGGCCACGAGCGCGCGCATCGCTCGTTCTGTGCGGCGTTGCCACGTTTGCATCGAGCTGCTCCCTGTGGTCGGCTTGACCTGCATGCGGAGGCGAACCTGCGTGGTGATGCTCGTCGGACTGCTCGGCGCGATGGGCCCTTTCGGATGCGACACCGACGTCGACTCTCCGTTCACCGCAGTCTCGGCTGGCGGAACCGGCACCTTTCCTCCTGAGACAGGAGGCGAGACCACGACCGGAAGCTCATCGGGTTCGCCTGGGACGACCAGCTCGGCCGAATCATCCGAGGGCGTGACGACAGACGCTGTCTCGAGCACCGGCGCCCCCACGACCGACCCCACCGCGGCCGAGAGCACCGGGGCCGACCCCTGCGTCCCCGACCCCTGCACCGCCCCGGAGATCTGTGTCGCAGGCGTGTGCACCGGAGCGGCGGCCCCGATGCCCGGCGAGGTCGTCTTCAACGAACTCCAGCCCAACCCCGACATCGTGAGCGACGAGCAAGGCGAGTGGCTCGAGTTCCACAACACCTCGGCGGTCACCCTCGAACTCGACGGCTGCGAACTCTACGATCAGGGCAGCGACAGCCACACCATCGCGGGGAGCGTCCAGATCGAACCCGGTGGGTTCGCGGTCCTCGGTCGCGCGGAAGCAGCGAACGGTGGAGTGACGTTGGACTACGCCTACGGCAACGAAATCAGTCTCGCCAACGGGGACGACGAGATCGGACTTCGATGCGGCGGGGCCGTGATCGACGAGCTCATCTACAGCAACAGCTGGCCCTTTGGCGCCGGGGCTTCGGCCCAGCTCACCCCAGGCGCGGGCCCGAGCAACGACGACCCAGGGCAGTGGTGTGAGGCGACAGTCCCCTACGGAGATGGCGACCTGGGCTCTCCAGGTGCAGCGAACGCAGCCTGCTGAGCCGGCCGCACGTGGTAGCGTAAGGCATGTCGTGGCGGAAGCTCGGGCGCGCGGGTGTGATGAGCATCGCTGCGTTCGCAACTCCGACGACTCGGCGTCGCTCATGACAGCCCGGACCCCATTCGCCTTGGCGCCGGCCCTCACCCTCGCCCTGGTCTCCTGCGATGATCCGCAGCCCAACACGGCGTCGGACTCGACTCGCGCGGCGCTGCCCGAGCTTGAACTGTGCGACCCGATCCGAGCGTGGAATCCCCAGCTCATCGAGCTCGAACAACAGATGCTCGAGGCCCTCGATGCCCGTCGCGCACAGGGGCAGCACTGCGGCCCTCGCGGTTCTTTTCCCCCAGCACCAACGCTGAGGATGAACGGAGCACTGCGTTGTGCTGCACGACTGCACGCCCTCGACATGGCAGAACAAGGCTTCGTCGACCACCAAGGTTCGGACGACACCACGCCTTGGGGCCGTCTGACTGCGGCGCAGTACCCGTTCGCGACCGCCGACGAAGTCATCGTCTCGACGGACATGACTCCCGAGGACATCCTCGACACCGTTTGGATTCCTCGCGAGGGCAGTTGCGCGGCGCTGTCGGCATCCTCGTACACCGAGGTGGGTGTCGGCGCCGCCCTCCCCTTCGACCCTGACGACCCGCTCACCGGTCTGCGATGGGCGATTGTGCTCGCGAAGCCGCGTCCGTAATCTGGCCTCCGCGGCCCCGAGATGGGCACGAAGTGACGAAGGACTGCATCCCCCGTCATCGCGCTCACGCCCACGACAGTCGCTCGTGCGACGACCTCGATTGACCTTCCCGCGAAGGAGCGAAGCCCGCATACTGCCAGCATGGCATCGCTGCGCTGGACCTCCGCCTCGACTGTGCTCGCTCTGATGCTTGCGCTTCCAGGCTGTTACGAGGGACCGCCGGAGATCGAAGGCACCCCGTGGGACGGGGATGAGGAGGCGGTCGACGATGAGCCGGGCGACGATGACGGGAACGTCGACGAAGGCGGGGACAGTGACAGCGCAGGCGAACCGGAACCTGGAACCTCCTCGGGGGGAGACTCCGACACCGGGCCCAGCGGTGACGATTCCGCGGACCCGCCGGACGACCCCAGCGGTGACGATTCAGCGGGCGACGACACGGGCGACGACACAGGCGAGGACCCCCCACCCCCGAGCGACGAAGTTCCGGACAACGCCTACTGCAACGGTGTTGCCGACTGGACCCCTGCTTGGACCGAACTCGAGAACGAGATTCTCGCGATCGTCAACCAGCGCCGGGCCGAGGGAGCCAACTGCGGCAGCGCGGGTTCGTTTGGTCCGGCCGGTCCCGTGACCGCGAACCCGGCCCTGCGGTGCGCCGCCCGGGTTCACAGCCAAGACATGGTCGACCGCAACTTCTTCGACCACACCAATCCCTCGGGAGAGTCTCCCTTTCAGCGGATGGTCGAAGCGGGATACCAGTACAGCACCGCCGGGGAGAACATCGCGGCTGGGAACAGCACCGCGGCGGCCACGATGCAGCAGTGGATGGACAG